>CAWJIL010000026.1:0-143670 GCA_963842925.1 uncultured delta proteobacterium | reverse complement strand
CCAACTCATCACTACCCCCACCGGCGCCCTAAAAAGTTGTGTTTTTAGATATCACCTTGCCCATCTAATATACGACCTGCTATATTTCCAACCTGACAAACCTGCTAACATTCCCTCTAACAATTATTCGGTGAGGTACCTCATGAAAACAGACCTATACACCAAAAGCATCCTGACAATCATTGCTATCTGCCTTCTGTATTTTGTTGGCAAGGATGTTGTAGCACCGGCATATGCTGAACGTAAGGAAATCATTGATGTCAATATTGCCAAGATTGATGGACAGTATCTGGGAAGAGTACCGTTGTCGGTTAAGATTGCGAAGGAATAAATCACGGGACAGTAGGGATAAAAAACAGAATGGCTTCCCTAAATGCCGTATATAACGCACACCAGAGAAGCCTTGATAAATGTCACATCCAGCAACTCTTTTTTTAAGAATAACCGTTGGAGGCTTTAGGCCATCACATGGTTTAGATTATAAGCGTTGAAGCTGAGTGACAATAAATCCATTATATCATATCTTATCATAGAATAAGGTGTTTAATCAGCATGTCAATATGGCTCAATTTATTTTGAAGATTGTTCAAACATAATACCCCACAAACTCTCCACACCGATCATTGAAAAATTCCATCGCCTCATCAGCGGTGTCAAAGATTATCCAGTCGTGCCGGATGGTCTTATCACCCTGTTTGCGGGTCCGTTCAATCTCCGTGTTCCCGAAATATTCAAAATGGTCGTGATACTCTGTGTACAATTCATGTTTCCGCATTTTAATGCCCTCCTTTTATTATAAGAACGCTGTTTCATCATGTTTTGGAAGGCAGATTAACACATACGTTTGACAGATCCGGTCACACTGTTGTAAATATTTTCAATATTTACGGCCCGACCAAAAGCGCACATTTCCCAAAGAAAGGATCTCCATGAACAAAATTGACCTCATCAAGACCCTCCGCACCACCACTGATATTTCAAAAATTAAAGCAGTGAAAATTGTAAACCTGTTTTTCGATCAGATGGCCACCGCACTCGAAAGTGAAAATAAAGACTGTACCGTTTATCTTATTCTTGAAGATGACGCTGAAAATCTGGAAGAATGGATATCTCTCAATTTTGAACAGTTATTTGAGAGTGAAATTGAAGACTGGTACACCGATGAATCGCTTTGGCCAAAAAACCGAACCAGAAAACTTTTTGATGAATGGTTCGATGTGGAATGTCACAGTGTTATTATAGATACAGTGGATGGCAAAATAATTGATGATGAAATTTAACATGTCGAAAAACGACACATAGAAAATTGCGTGTGTTTCAACTCGAACGCTATGCAAATAAGGAAATTATGAAATGATAAACGTAATTGCATCAATACACATTAAAGAAGGTCGATTGTCAGAGTTTATTGAGATTTTCAAGACCAATATTCCAAAGGTTCTTGAAGAGAAGGGATGCGTAGAATATGTACCGACCATTGACATTCCTACAGGTTTACCCCTTCAGAAATTGAATAATAATGTTGTCACAATAATCGAAAAGTGGGGTAGCTTAGAAGATTTACAGACACATCTGACAGCACCACATATGCTTACATATAAAGAAAAGGTTAAGAATCTTGTTGATAAAGTGACCCTTAAAGTGCTGACGGAAGCATAGACGATGACACTAAAGTTAGAATGCTTACGCAATGGCCAACATCCCAAATAAACTTCTAAATGCCAGTTTATAGTCGATTATTTGAAGACTTCAAGTTGCTATTCTTATTGATAACCTGTTGATGTATTGGAGGTATGTCAGGTATCGAGATTCTCAGAATCTCGATGATATACAGATGGTATCACAGATGAACGGAATACTATCATAACAGCGGGATTCAAGGGGCCGCTGATCGAATTGTTCGATTTCAATTTGTAAATGTAAATTCAGCTTGTTGTAATGCCTGTTTGGCAAGATACAGCTTTTCTGACTTAACCAGAATGTAGTCTGTATCAAATGTGGATAAGGCAAAAATACTGATTTCAGCCTTGGCTAAAACAACCGAAATGTCTGCCAGGAGTCTTCAGTTTTTCATGAGATTAGGAGCCACTATATTTGGAAATAATCCGTCCGTTCCCAGGCATTTCCTTGAAAGGCCCTTTAATGGGTGACCCTTTTCTTCCCATCGGCTTGCTTGAAACCACAGGTCACAGATTATCTTCTCTCAGCGCCTTCCTTGCAGCTCTATCCACAAGTGTAAAAAGCTTACTAATACCATCTTTTTGATTCGATACCTGATGTCCACGGACTTTAACCAATTCACAATCCAACTGATCGATCATTCTATAAAACGCCTGATACAGTTCATAATTGTTGAGGCGTTTATTTTTCTTTGAACGATAATCATTTTGCTCAAACCCTTCACGCCTTCCCTGTAACCCCAAAATATTTTGAGAATCCGTATACAAAATCACTTTACGCCCCAATGCTTGAATATCGTTTAGCGCCCATAATAATGTCTGCAATTCCAGTTTCGTTGAAGACGTATGTTCAAATCGCCTCACTTTCACGCTCATCCTCACTGAATTCAGTGAAAGACCACGTTCAGATACAGCAAGGTAAGCCCCATATCCAATATTTGACTGAGTATTCACACTTCCATCCGTAAATAGCATCAGTTCATCCATAAAAATATTATTTTATCCTATAACATTAGATATTATATTGAATTCAACTTTACATCCCAGAGCCGCTATTTCTTACAAAATTGTGATTAATGGAGAACACCTGACATTTTGGTCTTTAGAAAAACTTTACCGATACCATATGCTTATCGCCAAGATATCAGAGAAAGGCTTGCTAATGCATGATTTGGCGGGTGGTGATATTAATCGCACACCGGTAATATTATAGGGGTTTGATAAGCATGTTTTTGCAGGAGAGATAAAACGATTTGGAGGCTCTTCTATTGTGCAGATACCTGTCGACTTATCGTTTTAGTATTTAAGAAATTTTGCTCCAAAACCAGATTCGTCAGACCAAACAACCTCTGCGCTTTTCACCTCTTTTTGTTTTTGAGAAAACATGTTTATCCAGATTTTTTTTCCCTTAGAAAGATTGAGTGGGTTCGTGGCAGAAATGGTTGCTCCGTAGTTGCTCATAATTTGAATTATCCCAGCATACGTTGTGTCATCGACTGAAAAGGTAACATTCCTATTATAACAAATCATTGTAGCAGATTCTTTGAAATTTTTCATGGACCAGACCTCCCAATGATCTTACCCAATAAATGAAGGCTCGATGTTTCGTTTACATGACAGGTGGACATTGAAATGAGAAAGGGCACCCGTCAGTTAAATGATGGAATGCCCTTTTTTACAAAAAAGTAGATTGTTAGTTTACAGAAACATTTGATGCGGCAGGACCTTTGTTCCCTTGCTCAATGTCAAAAGAAACCTGGGCGCCTTCGCTGAGACTCTTAAATCCGGTTGCGTTGATTGCGCTATGATGCACAAATACATCCGGTCCGTCTTCCTGCTCGATAAATCCGAACCCTTTTTGGTCGTTAAACCATTTAACTGTTCCATTAGCCATGATAACATCCTCCTTTCAAAATATTTTCAAAATCTTAAGCTGGAGGATGAAACATTAGTAAAATGAATTGTTCCTTCAGAAAAAAATCACACCACCGGTTTAAGGTGGCGCCTTGTTGAATAAACATATAATAACCCTTAATGTTGAGAAAGCAAGCTAATTATTTGTTTTATTTATAAATATATAAAATATAGGGTGCAAATACAGCCTGTTATGCGAACAAACCCATAATTGATAATTTCGTGTAAGAGCCGATACAATTTTCAGATAGTTTACACCACGCTAATTTTTATTCTTTTTCTTTCTTTATCCCGGATATTTCATTAAGGATTTTTTCCAGATTTTCCAGTTCCCTGCCGTAGCCGGCCCAATCACCATTACGCAGATATGTTTTGGCATTATTATAGTGGTCCAGCGCCGTTGCGCCGAGATTGGATAACCCTTCACCCATTTTTTGAGAAATAGCCAGGGAAGCTGGCTGCTTCTGGGATATTTCAACATCCAGGATACTGTTCAAGGCCTTGTCCAGATTTTCCTCCATAACCAGGCGATTACCAAAAGCGACAATGACTCTTTTGAGTTCCGGCAGAGAAGCAGCCTTTGACTCTTCCAGCCGGGGAGAGAGAGCGTTTGCTCGCTGAGACTTGGATCCAGCGTCGGGCTGATGGGTGCTGGCTTGGGACATTTGGCTTTCTTCCTGGATGGCTTCCAGGTATACCGGCTCCACATAGATAAAGGTCTCGCCTACGGGAATGGCCAATAGATTGCCCCGGATGACTCGAGAACCTCTCTGCCCCCACAGACTCAATTCTCGGGAAATTTCCGTTTGCTGGTCCACCCTGGCTTCAATCTGCATCGGTCCATAGACTAGTTTTTCCTTGGGCAGCTTGTAGACCAGCAAGTTGCCATGGTTGGGCAAATCACATCGAGCTGCCATCCAACCGATCATATTATCTTTCCTGGAAGGGGTGAAAGGAGCCATCAGGAAAAATTCTTCCTTTTGATCTTCGGGCAGTTTGACAATGATGTAGTAAGGTTCCATTTCTTGACGGCGATCCCCATAAACTTCATCCGGAATTTGCCAGAGGTCTTCCTGGTTGTAGAAGACCTGGACATCTTCCATGTGATATTTCGTGTAATTCTCCATTTGGATTTTAAAGAGATCCTTGGGGTAGCGGATATGCGCTTTCAGTTCCACGGGCATTTCCTTGAAAGGCTTAAACAGATCAGGGAAGATCCGCGCATAGGTTTTGATGATGGGGTCTGTTTCATCAATCATGTAGAAAGCGACATCTCCGTTATACGCATCGATGGTAATTTTGACGGAATTGCGGATGTAGTTAAGCCGTCTTTTTTTAAATTTGCCGTAGGACCTTTGTGAATATGGATACATCGCAGAGGTCGTGTAGGCGTCTTGGATCCAATAGAGCTTGCCACTGGAGGCAACCAGATAGGGATCACCATCATAATCGAGAAAAGGGGCAATCGCATTCGTCCGCCGTTGAATCCGCCGGTTAAACATGATGCGGCTTTCCGGATTTAAATAGGTGGTAAACAGTATCTGGGGATCAAGAAACTCAATCGCAAACAAAAGCCTTCTGAAAAAAGAGTTGATATGGATACCGCCCTTGCCCTGGTAGGTGGTATAAACATTTTTATCCCCCTTGGGATAATCAAATTCCTCGGCTTTTGTATTTACCAGCACATACGCATCTGTTTTTTCGCCATAATAGATCTCGGGACGCACGACCTCCAGACCTGGTTCAAAAGAAGGTGGCAGATCTTTGATAAAAAGGCGGGGCAGTCCCTCGCTGGTCACTTCATTGACCGGACTTGCGGCCAGACCGTAGCCATGGGTATAGGTGAGGTGTCTGTTGACCCAGGTGTTGGCCTGGGGAGGCAGCTTGTTGACATCCAACTCCCGGGCGGCCAGCATGATTTGACGATACTGACTGTCCACGATGTACCGATCAACGTCGACATTGTTAAAATCGTAATACAGTCGTATGGCTTGAATCTGCCGGTAGGTTTGAAGCAGTGGGCGCTCATCCCAGATCCGAATATTTTGGATTGTTACGTCATGCTGCTTGAGATCCTGGGCACTAAGCTGGTCCTTCACTTCAAAATTGACTACTTTGATTTTATCCAGGTTGTAAGCCTTGCGGGTAAAATCAATATTATAGGAGATGTAAGGGGCTTCTCTGGCAAGTTCGTTGGGTTTGACTATAAATTTTTGAACCAGGATGGGGACCCCTGTTCCCAGCCCCAACAAGACTCCTATCCAGATGGCCGCACTAATCCAGATTAATTTTGCCCTAAATTTAAAAGCATTGATAAAAAGAACGATGGCAAATCCCATCGAGACAAGGACGATTACCTTGTAAACCAGAATCTTGACATGGATATCCGTATAGCTGGCGCCGAAAGCCGGTCCCTGGTCAGAATATAAAAGCCCGAACATCTTTAGACGATAGGCCCAGGCCAGAAGCAGCACAACGATTCCACCCAGAAAGATGAGATGCTTTTTAACGTTTTCCGCAAGGGTGATTTTAGGAAAAGTGGGTGGGGAACCCGGGGTCTGGCTGAAGTCACCGTCTATTTTCAGGGCACCGTTTTTCAGATACCAGGCCATCGTGGCCGGTACAGCTACGATAAAAAGAATCAGCAATCCGTTTTGAATGAAGATGTAAAAAGGTAGCGAAAACAAGTAAAAACCGATGTCCCGGTTAAAAACAGGGTCGGTGCTGCCAAAGGGTTGCTGATACAAATAACGCAGGAGCAAATCCCATTGAGCGGAGCCTTTTGAAGCTATATAAATGGGAAGAAACAGAATAAAAGCGGTCACCAGGGTTTTTAGCATTGCAGGGGAAAGGCCAAATTGCGAAACATATTCGTCGGCAGCCTTAAAAGCTCCCCCTGTCCCAACGCGAGGGTTTAAACGATTGGCAGCGTAAATGTTCACACCGATGATCAGGGTCAAAAACAACCAGACCATCAATCCAAACCCGAATTTGCCCATCAACATGGTCCAGAAAATAGGCGAAAAGCCCAAATTTTCAAACCACAGCCATTCTGGATAAATTGAAGTTCCTATCCACAGCAATAGAACACCAACAATTCCGATACCGATAACAATTAATTTCTTATTCATAATATTCCTTAAAACATTTATAATTCTGATAAGAACAATGGATACCATCATTCGCTTGCACATAACAAGGTGCAATAGAAATTAAAGATCTCCATATGAAGAGGTAAAAAGCAATTTAACTTAGATAAGGATCTTGGAGAGGAGATGGACACCAAGCTCAGAAGAACATCCAGTGCCTTGCAGGGTAAAAACACATGCAGCAGCATGGTTAGAGGGTATCGAAATCTCCGCACCAATCAGTTTCTTTGGTCTTGTTCCATAAATATGTTGCAAGACCTCCTCCTGTCCCCCTCGGTGCATACCTCCTGCACTCTCCTTCCATTCCGCTTCTATCGTCTTCTTTTTCCCAATAACGACAATCTTGACATTTTTTCTCTTTCATTTTTTTTCCTTGGCTTGCGGCAGATAGATGACGGCCTGCCTACTTGCAAATTCGTAAAATACTCCTAGACCAGGAGGGTTCTAAATCAAATATGTTTGAGATATCCTGATTCATGTTCAATAAAAACTACTGGGAAACAGTCGCAGAGTTCAGCGGCGCATAGGATTCCCTGCCAGTGTTAATTCTATTCCTCGATACGCTTAATTATTCAGTAGCCAAAATTTCTCGACCACGAGAGGTGAAAGAAATCCCTTGGCTTGATTGTGTACCAATCATTATCGATTCAATGATGGGCCGGTTAACTGGTATACCGGAATGCCATTCAACAATAAAATTGGCACCTGACCCGCCGCTTATATCTTTTTCTGGTATAACAAAACGTAAAGATTCTAATGGGCTCACTGCTATTGGTTTATCAATGTATTTTTTTAATAATTTCCCTTGTGTCTCGTAATAATCGACCAGGGTGATTTTGATTTGATGCATAGGATCAATGTTTCTAATGCTCAATGTTACCGTCAATAGGAATGGCCTCTCCTTGTTACCGCTGTAGATATGTGAATAAGCAGGTACATACATACGCTGCCCTTTTGATAGCTCAAGTTTACTGTCAGCAGCATTCAAAGAAAGAGGTGAAACAAAACAAATGCTTAACAAAAGGAGAAAATACATAAAATTCTTTATCATGGTGACCCTCCAGGTATTTTATCACTCTATCAGAGAACCATTTTAATCACAAGATATGGTACAGCGAACTTATTTATAAGTTTGGTCAAGGTTTTTGTGGTATTGTTGACAGTCACAACAATTATAATTCCTTGACAAAAATGAGGGCTTGTCGTTAGATGAAATAAATCCCCCTATTATATTGAGTTGTTATATGAATTATGGTTCGCTTTTGGCTATGGTGTACGAATATTTGGCTGCAACCATTTAATGAAGAGGTGGTATTATGAAAAAATTATTATTGTCTCTATTAACTGCTATCTTTGTACTCGGTATTGTCGGCATCTGTCCGGCACTGGCTGAGCAGAAAAAACTTAAGGATGTGGAGTGTCTTGCCCCGGCAGGTGCCGGCGGTGGGTGGGATTTTACCTGTCGTGTTCCGGCGGCACAGTTGATGCCGAAGGTTGGCGGTGTTGAGGGTGCTATCAAAGTGGTTAACATGTCCGGTTCCGGCGGTGGAATAGCGTTTGCCCATGTGGTTACCAAACGGAATGATGATGAAAAGCTGATTGTTGCAGCAAGTGCTGCCACAGCCACACGATTGGCACAAAAAGTATATGGTGACTACAGTGCCAATGATGTAAGATGGGTTGGCGCCCTTGGCATTGATTATGGCGCAATTGTTGTGGGCAAAAATTCACCCTTCAAAACACTGAATGACCTATTGGCAAGTTTAAAAGAAAATCCCCAAAAAACACCCATCGTGGGCGGTAGCTCAGCAGGTGGCTGGGATCATGTTAAAATGCTACTTGTTGCAAAAGCTGCGGGAATTACCGATCTGAAAAAAATCAACTACATCGCTTTTGACAATGGCGCCAAAGCATTGTTGGAGGTTATAAGTGGCCGTGCAGCGGCTTTTACAGGAGATACATCGGAAGTCTTAGGCCAGCTTGAAGCAGGGGAAGTTCGCGTTTTGGCTGTTCTTTCAAATAATCGCATTCCTGTTTTGGGAGACACGCAAACTGCAAAAGAACTGGGATATGATGTTATCGGGGGTAATTGGCGCGGATTCTATGTGCCTGCCGGTATTTCTGATGAGACTTACAACAGTTGGGTTGAAGTCGTAAAAGCTGTGGCGAACTCAAAAGAGTGGGCAGAATTACGAGATAAAAACGGACTTGCCGAATTCACATCTTTTGGCAAGGAGTTTGATGCCTTTGTCACTCAACAAATTGTAAATGTCGCAGAAATCTCCAAAGAACTAGGTATTATTAAATAATCGGTTTATGAAATTTCTTTCTGACAGAAAATATGCAATAGCCATGTTGTTTTTCAGCATGGCTTATTGCTATTTCACCGTTTTATTAGAAGCGGATTTTGATCCTACAAAAGAAAAATATTTCCCCTTTATTCTCTCTGTAATAATGATCACCTTATCTGTTCTCCTGTTTTTTTTACCATCGCAGCACACAACCTCCTGGCCGAAAGGGCAGCAATGGCTGAAAATTGGTTTGCTGACAGGTGCTATTTTACTTTATAGCCTATTTCTAAACTATGTCGGGTTTTTGATCTCAGCCAGTCTCCTGATGGCCGTATGCATGTGGGAGTTTGGCGCAAAGGGAAAATGGATAGCCCCGGTGTCTGTTATAGTAGCCATAAGCTTTTATATTATTTTTGACCGGATATTGGGCCTCAATTTGCCACAAGGCATACTGAAATTTTAAATTAAATGGATTGGTATGTTTGATCTTTTATTGCAGGGTTTTTCCGTCGCCTTAACCGGCACGAATCTTTTATTGGTTGTTGTCGCTTGTTTTTTAGGGACCGTCATCGGAATGCTGCCGGGTATCGGCCCTATCAATGCAATTGCGATTCTTTTCCCCATTGTACTCCAGTTTGATCTGCCGGCTTCATCTGCCCTGATTTTCTTTGCCGGTATTTTTTACGGCTCCCAGTATGGCAACTCGATATCCAGTATATTGCTAAATGTACCGGGAACGTCTTCTGCTGCAGTAACCTGTATCGATGGTCACCCCCTGGCAAAACAAGGCAGGGCCGGACCCGCTTTGGCCATGAGCGCCGTGGCTTCATTTATCGGGGGAACTGTCTCTATTTTTTTTCTTATCATTTTTGCTCCGTTTCTGTCGAAATTGGCGATTGACTTTGGCCCGGCCGAGTATTTTGTATTGATGATCTGTGCCTTCACAGCCCTGACCAGCTTTTCGGAAGGCAGTTTTATCAAGGCGATGTTTTCTGCCCTTTTGGGGTTGGCTATTGCTACGGTCGGCATTGATGAATTGAGTTTTGGAGGGACCAAACGCTTTACCTTTGGCATACGTGAGCTGGACGATGGCATTGACTTTATTGTTGTCGTTATTGGTATTTTTGCTGTGGGGGAACTATTCTTGTTTCTGTCTGAAAAAACCAATCATGCCGCCCAAAAAATTATTCCTCTTGAAAGAGTTCTCCTGACCTATAAAGAACTAAAGGAATCGATTGCAGGTATTCTGCGCAGTTGTGTCACTGGTTTTTTTGTTGGGGTATTGCCCGGTGCAGGCGCAACAATTGCCAGTTTTCTGGCCTATAACACCGAAAAGAAAATGGCCGGTGAGAAAGGCAACTTTGGCAAAGGTGACCTGCGAGGCGTTGCCGCGCCCGAATCGGCCAACAACTCTTCTGCAGTGGGTTCTTTTATCCCCTTGCTTGTGCTGGGTGTGCCCGGTAGTGAAACCACCGCTATCATGCTTGGAGCCCTTATCACACTAGGGGTAAGGCCGGGGCCAACCATGCTGGTAGACAGCCCCGAGATATTCTGGGGAGTCGCAGCTTCCATGTTTATCGGTAATCTGGTGTTGATAGTACTCAATCTTCCCCTAGTTCGCCTACTTGCAAAGATATTACAAATCCCGAAGTGGATACTCATGCCCTTAATCGCCATACTGAGTATTGTCGGTGTATATGTCATTAATGGAAGTGAGGTTGACCTTCTGATTATGCTTTTTTTTGGTATTGTTGGCTTTATTATGCGTAAAACAGGTTTTCCCATCGCGCCGCTTGTTTTGGGGCTGGTGCTTGGCGGCCTGATAGAGGTGAATTTTAGACGCGCATTAACCTATAGTTACGGAGATTTTTCTACTTTTTACGAATCGCCCATTTCCATAACCCTTTGGTTGATTACCTTTGCCAGTTTATTAGCACCTGTACTTTTCCGTTCTATTCGCCGCTATATGGAAAAAAGACGATTGGATCCACAAGGAAAGAAAAAGTAAATATCCATTTGTCAGCCTTAAAGGTTCTTTTTCATAAAAAAACAAACGATCATTTATACTGAAAATCAATGTGTTGTGGGCGGAGTATGTAAGGTAAAATATCAGATAGATGATGTTTGATTTAGGCAATTTGAGCTAAGTTACAAATGAATCGTTATGTAAAATTGCACATGCTCTCAGAGTTGCACATGAATCATGTTGTAAAAACGAAAGAGACTTACAATTTTAATTTGCCAGATTTCCTTCTTATTAAAATCATTCCTGGCGGGCACTCTTGAAAGAATAGGATATTCTTCAACGATTTTGATTGTATCTACCCACTTTTGAAGACCGGAAGCTCTTTTCAGATGCCACTTAATAAGTGTTGATGGGTCCATTTCGCTATTTTTCATGCTTTTCTTGATTCCCCTGTTTGACCCCCATGCCGGAAGCCATGACATCGAATCAAAGATAACATGGGATGAAGGATACGTTTCGGCAAGTTTACGGAACAGGATTTCGATCTCCCGGGCTTCGAAGTAGCATAGTACTCCGGCAGCCATGAACAGAATGGAACGGCCTTTCGTCAACCGGGATATGTCATCAGTCCAGGTGAAATCAAAAATGGATTTAGCAATCGTCATTTCCCGTTCTGAGTCAGGAATTAGCTTCTGCCGCAGAGCAACGACATCTGGAAGGTCGATATTGATCCATAGAACAGTTCCCTGGTCAACGCGCTGAAATGTTGTCTCCAAACCCGCTCCAAAATTTACAACGACAGCGCTGCTATTATTCGCTAGAAATGCTTTAACGATGTTGTCGAAGTTGTAAGCACGGATAGCCCATACACCCTGATGATCCGCCATATGGCTTTCCTCAATCTGAGAGAAATCATAGTCGATCTTTTCGATTATATTTTTGGCATAGGTGTCACATACGATGGGATTGTCCTTCTCTGCCTCTTGAGCTCTTGCCCACAGAGGCAACATCAAAGTCTCCTGAACATTACCCAGGGCGATCTTAATATCCAGATTATTCATATTACCTCAATACATAAGAAAGAATTTGAGCCGGAATCTGCGATAGATGCAAATAATTTTTGTTGTTGGAAATTAAGGAGATCTTAACGATACCATCTGGTTATACCCAGCGTACCATGGAAGGCGGTAGGAATACAAGATTTCGTCTGTTGCGATAATTTTCGCACACCGGCAATATTTGAGGGGCCTGATATCTTTGTTTTCAATATTCCTTATTGCAAGCATGGATGCATAGACATGCCTGAGACCATCCAGTGGCCTAATTTTCCTCGGTAGGTCGGCGGTGGGTCTATCTTGATCTTAATTGAAGAACCTCGCAGCATGCGAAGCACTGCCGAACGGCAGAACCTACGGGGAATGCCCTCGCTATTTCGGTAGACACCAGACTTGGCGCTTACACGCTGCCTACCTTGACAGATTCGGTTACCGGAATAGCGGACACCTTGTTTTGCTTATCGTCCGGTTTAAACATAAGTCCACCAACAGCCTCAATATTTCGATTGGGTTCACGGTCAAGTTCAATTTTTCCTTTGAAGAAAGCGCCATCATCAATCGAGATGCTTTTCGCTTTAATCTCTCCGCAGAAATCTGCATGCTGAGTAATATTTATCGTTCGCACAGCATGGACTTTCCCATACATCTGGCCTTGGATCACCGCATCCTTAACAATAATTTCACCCTCTACCCGCCCATTCAGGCCAACCGTGAAGCTGTTTTCCTTAAGATCGACATCACCTTTCATCAATCCCTCGATGATTAAGTTACCTGACCCACTGATTTTGCCTTCGATAATAACGCCTTCTCCGATAATCGTCTCTTCATCATTGGGAGATTGCAAAGATATCGCGGAAGCTTTGCCGCCTTTACCAATTGAACCAATCATTTTCTCGGCTTTCAGTTCCGAGCGGTTTTTGTTGTTTTCTTCTTTGGTGGCTTTTGCATTATTACTTCGCTTGAACATGCCATCTCCTTTTCAGCTAAGCGGCTTGACCGCTCTATGTCACCATAACCCTCTTACACTGATGAACCTGACGAAAGGCGTTAATCTTATCTTTTATACCGCCTGCATCTATTAACGGCTTAGCGCCTTGCGTTCTATTGCTGAGGGCAGCGAATCGGGGTTGTACATCGCTCGCATGTTTTTCCACTGTTCAATTCTAATTTTTCTTAATTTGATAGGATCTTTCCAGGCATTAGATTGTACATTATAGCCATTTCTTAATTTTACGCCTAACGTTTTTTCTCTTTCCGATGCAATCAGTTCATACCTTGCCTTGTCAATGGTATTGCCTCCAGAGTCTATGTGAATTGTATCACCAAATGCAAATGTTGGTTGATAAAGCAAAGCAGAAAAAAGGATAATAAAAAAATTGATTAATAATGTGTTTTTCATGATTGTTGCCTCCTTTTAGTTCATTTGATTAGGCAAGTTCATCGTTTTGGATAAAAAAAACGCCTCCCAGTAAGCCAGCCAAGAGGCGTTGTGGTCTCGTTGGTAACCCGGCGATCGTGGCATTAATGCTTTAGACCCGTAGTTTTGCGTCACCGACTTTCGGCGGTTTGGCCATTTTCAACTGTATGTAAATTACACGGAATAGAGCTATGCAAAGATCATGCAAAATGGCATAAATAATTATCTCGTTTCAAATCAACATGTTATTTAGGTGACCAACTCATTTTTAAGGAGACAATGACATTTTTTGGCAACTTGGATACAAATATTGTCATTCCTATCTCCGCATAATTTAATGTTGTGATTGTAAATTTTTCATGGTCTGGTAAACTGAAAATTATCAACTGTAATGCTGAGAAATACTACTATATCATTCAATATTTTCGGCTTGCTTTGAGATCATGAAAAAAATATTTTCTGTTTTACTACTCTTCGTTTTATTGATTATCCCTACAACTTCTTTGGCTGACACGACCCCGAACAACCATTAAAATCGCTGTTAAAGAATTCCCACCATTGGTTTTCAAGGATCTCAAGGGGTTTTGCATCGATATGGCCAATCATTTCTGTGACAAGAATAATTTCAGCCCGGAATTCGTTATGTTCCAAAGCGTCCCAGACCTGTTGAGCGCCGTGGAATCTGGTACTTGTGATATGGGCTTTGCCGGCATTACCATTACACTGGAGAGAGAAAGAAGGGTTGATTTTTCCCAGTCGTTTTTTGAATCGGGCCTGATGATCGCAGTAAGAAATGAAACCATTAGCCGGATCACATCCATTGGCAATGCCATACTCAGGGTCATCGGTCTATCCATTATATTATTCATTATAGGGCTGACGCTTGTTGCACACTTGGTGTGGTGGATTGAAAAAAATGATGAGGATCGGCTTGGGTTTCCCACAACGTATGCCAGAGGAATCGTCGACGCCTATTGGTGGGCAGTTGTGACCATGTCAACCGTGGGATATGGAGACAAGCGACCTAAAAAAGTTAGCGGACGAATTATCGCAGCCGTTTGGATGTTTATTGGCATCATTTGGTTTGCCGGGCTAACCGCAACACTTACTTCGGCTCTTACGGTGGACAGCATCAAGCACGGCGAAATTATGGATTTGCCGGATCTGTACGGAAAAAAGGTTGCAGTTATCGAGGGCACCACCAGTGAAGATTTTTTGCACTACCATAACGTCGCGGTTGTATTGACAAGCTCTTTTGATGATCTTCTTGCCGCCTTGAAAGAAGGTCGTTCTACGGCGATCGTGTACGATGCCCCGCCATTAATGTACGCAGCCAAACTTGACCGATCAATAAAAGTAGTGGGAAAGATGTTTGACCCTCAAAACTATGGGGTTGTTTTTCCAAACACAGGGGCGGAAGACTTGAAAGAAATATTCAATTTGGCAATCATGGAAAGCAGGGAAAACGGTTTTTATCAGAAAATTTACAGTAAATGGTTTAGATAAACTGTCCTTATATCTCGATGCAGTGCATAATCCGCAAACTTGTTCAAATCTTTATGTTCGCCATCAATCGCCTGGATGCCACTTCAATTTGTAAGATTTCCCATAGAAACATTGCCGCTGCAGATAGAAATCCATATAAAAGTCTAAAGATGGAATTTAAATCGAAATAGTGCTCGCTTGCCCCATATCTTGCTGCGGGGTTTTTCAATTTTATCACTTAAACCATATTTCTGATCAATATATCCAATCACATATTCCCCCACTCGTGTATATCTGATTACATTCTTTTGATGATAACGACTTGATATTATGCTTTAAATCAAATGCTTAAATAACCATTGACATTTATATCTTTAATATATTATTAATATTTTACTGGTATTTTTTAAAGGTTCAGGTCAACAACGGGAGGATAACGGTGGCTGTTTATCTTCATGACTCTAATCGTAATCTTTCATGCTTGCCATTTGAGGTCATTGAAAATGAATACGGAAATCTATCAAGCAGTTAAGAAAAGAATTGTCTTCATGGAGTATGAGCCTGGTCAAATTTTGGACGAGAAGGTCCTCGCTAAAGAATTTGGTGTAAGCAGAACTCCGGTTAGAGAGGTGCTTCTAAAGCTCCAGTATGAAAAACTATTAGAAATAATCCCTAGGGGTGGTATTTTTGTAAAAAGGATTGATTTTCAGGAAATGAGAGATGTTTATCTCACCCGGATATTAATTGAGGGCGAAGAAGCGAAACTTGCAGCCATTAACATAACTCAGGATCAATTGAACGAGATCGAAAATATCAAGGCCGAATGTGAGAAAATGATCCACAGTTCTAATCCTGAATTATTAATAGAGAACGATATAGCGCTTAGAAGTGTCATGCACCGTGCCTCAAAACGTCCAACGCTTGGTAAAATATCTGATTGTTTATATTATCAAACACTAAGACTCTGGTACTTGGTCTTTAATAAAACGAGTTTCTCTGTAGAAGTTGAACATCAAATTAAAGAAATTGATATAACTTTAAATTTTCTGAGAAATGGAGACCCTGCAACCGCGGAGAGCGACGGGAGAGAGATAATTAGTAGCTACATGAGTCGTATTACTAAATATTTTAGTTCCTCGGAATAACGTTAAAATTGTACCATTCGCAATGGTTGGTTTAAGTCCTAACACCACCTAGGTTCCACCAGGCAGTTAGAATTGATATTGAATTTTGGCTAACGTTCCAGTTCTTATTATTAATTATCATGAACCCACACAATCTAATTGGAATTGATTGCCCAAAACAAGAGAAGGAGGTGATTGCAAGACGTGAAGTTTAATTGGATTAAATAGTGCAATGATTGATTATCAACCAATTAACCAATAAAAGGAGAGGACCCATGCCTGTCAAAATTAACAAAATATTAATTGTGCTTTTGAGCATAGCATTTGTTTCTGTGCCACTAACAAGCTTTGCAAAAGATATTGTCATAAAATTAGGATATCCGGACCCTCCGGCAACTGTTTATCTGGATAAAATCGAACAGGGTGCACTTGGGACAACCCATGTTGGTGCTGTTGTTTTCAAGAGAATTGTTGAAAAAAGAACCAATGGGAAAATAAAAGTAAAGCTATTTCCTTCAATGCAACTTGGCGGCGAAGCGGAAATGATACAAAGTATACAGGAAGGGACTCTCGAGGCTTCCTACACATCCTTTTCCCCCATGAGCAACTTCGTACCAGAAGTATTGGCGCTCAATCTACCATACCTTTTTAATAACACCGCTATTGCATACGACGTATTGGAAGGCCCGGTAGGAAAAGAACTAGATGCAATTGTTTTGAAAAAAATGGGTATTCGCATACTTAATTATGGCCATTATGGTTACAAATGTTTCACGAACAATAAAAAGCCCATCAGGAACATTGATGACTTTAAAGGAATCAAGTTACGTGTGATGGAACGTCCGGATATGGTTAAGTTGGTTGAAAGTCTAGGTGCTCATTCTACGCCAATGGCATGGAGCGAGCTGTATACAGCACTTCAAACCGGGGTGGTTGATGGTCAGGACAATCCCTTATCCATTATCGAGGCATATAAATTGTGGGAAGTTCAGAAGTATATTTTTGCCGACAATCATGTCCTAGGTTTGATTTCGTTCAATATAAACGAAAGGCTATTTCAATCATTGTCGCCTGAATATCGAAATATAGTTAAAGAAGCCGCTTACTTGGGCAATACAGCTTATCGCGGAGCAATCGATATGGGAAACACTTTGATAGAGGATTTTCTGGGAAGCACGGGCGTTGAAATAACATATCCCTCAGCTGCTGATCTTAAAGTAATTAAGGATACAGCCCAAAAAGCGGTCATCCCTTGGGTCAGGTCACAAGTGGGAGATACCTGGATGGATAAAGTGCTAAATGCAGTTAAGGCAGCAGAAAAAGATTTTTATAATTAATAAAAAGTTACGTGTTTAGAGTACCATATAATTCTAAACCCTAACATTGCGAAAGTCGCAGGGCTTTAGATTCATGACGCCAAGACCAAAGCGGTTGTGAATAGCATAGAATCTGAAGTCCTACGGCTTCCCCTAAAGGATTAATACCTAATCGACTTTCGTTTTAGATACATCATAGAAATCACAGTCCTAAAGGTAGATTGGAGCAATTCTAATGATGAAATCCATAATGGATATAATCGAAAAAACCAGTGACTTTTTCGACAAATTCTTGCGCTATATTTCGGGCTATTTCCTATCAATAATGGTCATTGCCGTATTTATAGGCGTTTTGAACCGTTTTATTTTTCAATTCTCATTTATATCATGGACTGAAGAATTGGCAAGATTTCTATTAATTTATATCTGTATGATTGGTTCGTGTATTGCCATCAAAAATGGGGGCCATGTTAGAATTGTATTTATTATCGAGAGATTAAAAAAATACCAGAAACCCGTTGTAATATTTAATCACATAATAGTGATTATATTCCTTTCAGTTGTAACTATATATGGTACAAAATTGTGTTTTACCCAATCCTATCAACTGAGCCCGGCTCTGCGAATATCCATGAGCATACCATTTGCATCGGTTCCTTTTGGGTGCTTTGTCATGGTTATTCATTCACTCGCATTACTATCCGAGACTTTACGACCAGAGCAGAAAATAAATACTCATGGTGAAGTATGAAAGATTGATAAATAGTCTCCCAATTTATTGATAATGCCATCCAATTTATGATCCGCTAGTTTAACATGCCATCAAGGATGTTTTTAAAAAGGAATTAACAATGATCGTCACAATATTAGCTGTAGTTTTTGTGATCACCCTTCTTATCGGAGTGCCCATTGTTTTTTGTTTGGGAATTGGATCCTTGGCAGCTTTGCTGGCCATGGGGGACATACCTCTGCAGATTATTCCTCAAAAAATCTACAACGGGATGGATAGTTTCCCCCTTCTTTGCATCCCCTTTTTCATTTTGGCCGGCGAGTTTATGAGCCATGGGAAAATAACTGATGCATTGCTTAAATTCTCCATTTTACTGATTGGACGTATCCGGGGTGGATTAGCATTGGCTAATGTTCTTGCCAGTATGTTTTTTGGGGGTATGACCGGATCTGCCCTTGCAGATACAAGTGCTCTTGGATCGGTTGAAATCCCCATGATGATTAAAGCTGGATATGGTAAAAGGTTCTCCACAGCCATCACTTGTGCCTCTTCGATCGTCGGTCCGATTATTCCCCCGAGTGTTATCGTGGTCATCTACGCTCTTGCTGTTGGGGGTTCTATCGGCGCTTTATTTTTGGCGGGAGTCATTCCTGGAATCCTGGTCGGTTCAGCTCTCATGATTGGTGCCTATATTATCTCTCGGAAAAGAAAGTATCCTAAAAGAGAAGAAAAGGTAACTTTAAACGAATTATATGTAGGCTTTAAAAAAGTATTTTTAGCACTCATGCTTCCGGTAATTATTGTAGGTGGTATAATTAGTGGATATTTTACAGCGACCGAGGCATCCTCCATTGCTGTTGTTTATGCATTTATCGTAACCGTTTTCATTATGAAAACGGTCACATTGTCGCAAATACCGAAATTGATGGTTAACTCAGTCATTGTCACTGCCATTGTCATGATTATCCTTGGGACATCGACGGTTTTTGGTTGGATAATTACGGTGCATCAGGTAAACGCGGTATTAGCCAAATTCCTTGGTTTTGCAGGCCCTATCGCTTTTTTACTTATCATTAATATATTATTTTTGATTCTGGGCTCTGTTATGGATACCATCCCGGTTATATTAATTTTCGCTCCTACCCTGGCTCCTATTGCAGTCAGCCTCGGTATTCACCCTTTACATTTTGGGATGATTGTATGTCTCAATTGTGCCATCGGTTTGATAACACCCCCATTAGGACAAGTATTGTTCATTGGTTGTTCTATCGCTGATATCTCTCTTGAAAAATTAAGCAGGGAAATTCTCGTTTTTCTCTTTATTGAATTAGCGGTCCTATTTTTGGTTACCTATATACCATTTACCACATTGTTTGTGCCTAGACTATTTGGTTTCATAAGGTGAGCCAATTTCTATGTCGAAGTAGTTTCATGAAAAAATTATAACTGCTTTTTGTACCGATAAAATAAAGGAAGTGGATATCCTTGAGCCTTGATATTGTCATCAGGAACGCCCATGTTGTTGACGGAACAGGTTCACCCAGATTCAGGGCGAGTGTGGGTATCAATCAGGGTCGTATTATCGAAATTGATAAAGGCGATAGGCTTCCCAAAGGAAAGAAAGAGATCAATGCCGATGGGAAACTGCTTACCCCCGGGTTTTTCGACATCCACCGGCACTCAGACTGGACACTCTTGGTTGATCCATCGGCTGAAAGTGCCATTGAACAAGGTTTGACTACCGAAGTGTTGGGAAACTGTGGCTTCGGACCTGCGCCTGCCGTCGACAAAAAGCGCGTAGAGCAGAACATCCTGGGGCATAGTGCAAAGCATGGCATTGACATCGACTGGACCACCTTCGGTGAGTACCTGGATCGCCTTGACAGGAACCTGGGTATAAATGTCGTCCCATTGGTTGCGCATGGATCCATCCGTACGAGTGCCATGGGGATTGCCAACCGCCCGGCCAACCCGGATGAGATAAAAAAAATGTGTTATTGGGTTGATGAAGCATTAGATTCTGGTGCATTCGGACTGTCCGCGGGCCTGGAATATGCTCCATACCAAACAAGCACTACGACAGAGGAAATTGTTGCACTTGTCAAACGCGTTGGTGAAAGAGGCGGGCTTTATTCTACCCATACCCGTTATCGAATATTTAATAGTGACAAAGGTGTTACCGAAGCGATCCAAATAGCGAAAGAAAGCGGCAGCAGACTCCAAATCAGCCACATTACCCCCAGGATATTTGTTAAGAACATGACCGAGGCGGTTCTTAAATTATGTGATGAGGCGAGAGAGGACGGTCTCGATGTCGGCTTTGATATCTATCCTTATGAATGGGCCCCGGGACCCTTGACAGAGTTGCTTCCGGGATGGGCCCTTGAGGGTTCCGTGGATGACGTTGTTCAACGGTTTAGGGACGAGCAATTCAAAAGAAAGGTCGAACGGGAGCATAAGCTGAACCTCTGTCGCTGGGTTCAACTGGATAGATGGGACAAGATGATCATTGTGGGGGCACCGAAAAGACCGGATGTCATAAACAAGTCCATTGCCCGATTGGCCCAGGAATGGGACAAAAAGCCGTGGGACGTGGTTTTTGATCTTTTAGCCCAAGCGGGGGTACATTACACCGGTCTTACCGAGATTACCCATACCTTGGATTGGGAGGACATCCTTTTGACAGTAAAGGATCCCCATTGTTCTTTTGGGTCTGATTCTTCAACAATAGCCCGGCAAGGACCATTGAAGGATGAGGCGATGATGCCGGGTTCCTATGGATTTGTCCCGCGGGTGTTTGATGAGGTGGTGTCATCAAGAAAGGTCATGTCTTTTGAGGAAGCTGTCCGGCGATTAACATCGCTTCCGGCAAGCCAATTGGGAATATGGGATAGAGGTATTATACGACCGGGAATGGTGGCGGACTTGGTCTTGATCGATCCTAAGACTTTCCGGGATAATACAACATGGACGGATTTCTACGCCCGTCCCGGGGGAGTGGATCTTGTACTTATTTCAGGAAAGGTTGCAGTGGAAAATGGGTTCGCTACCGGCATGAGAGCAGGGAAACTATTACGAGCAAAAAGGAGTGTTGCATGAAAGATTTGGCTTTTACAGAGCAAGAGTATCACCGACGAATCAACTTAGTTCTTGATATGGCCAAGGAGCGACATATTGACTACTTGCTAATTACAGAGCCTTCACATATTTGCTGGCTTTCCGGATTTGATCCCACGGGCCTTTTTTACAAGAACCAGCTTCACATCGACGTGAAGAGTGGTGATGCCGCTGTTTTGACCCATCGTGCCGAAGAAAAAATGGCAGCCATGAATTCATGGATCGATCGTCTATTGATCTGGCACCATGGGAGTAACCCCATGAAGGTAGCGGTAGATCATGCTACAAAATATGTGGCTGGCGCCGGGGAAAAGGTTGTGGGGATGAACCTGCAGACCCCCTACTTCCCCATTGCAGATTACTACGCCGTTCGGGGTGGCCTTGGTAATGTCGGTGTGGTGGACGTCACGAAAATGCTCGATGATGCACGCATGAAAAAAAGTGAGTCCGAGGTTACTGGTGGTGCGACAGGCGGCAGAGTGGGCTGGAGAGGCACTTAAGGCAGCCTATGCTGTGATCAAACCAGGGGTAAGGGAAAAAGACATTAATGCAGTGATCCAGGAAAAAATCGCCTCTTCCGGAAGTGAGTATCCGGCATTTCCGACGCTGGTTTCATCCGGTCCCCGGACAGGTCTTTTCCATTCATTACCCGGAGAGCGGGTAATTGAGGCAGGGGATCCCGTTATGATTGAGATCATGGGGGTCCATAAACGATATCACGCCAGTGTCGTCCGAACGGTTTTTGCCGGCAAGGCCTCCCCAGAGGCCAGGAAAATATATGAAATTGTCCTAATGCCTATGAGGCTGGACTCTCTGCCATCAAGCATGGAAATCCTGTAGGTGATATCGATAAAGCGACATGCAAGGTCAGAAAAGGATACGAGCGCTATATCCCTGCACGAACAGGATTTGGTGTGGAACTCGGATATCCGCCATCTCCCATGGGTAATTTAAGTATATTACAGGGGGAGCCCTATGTAATAGAACCCGGTTTAGCATTCACAATGGAGCCTTCCATATCCGGTTATAATGACTGGACCATTATAATCGGGAATTGCGTGGTTATCACCGAAGATGGGTATGATCTTTTATTTGATCAGAATGTCGAGCTCCTTGAGTTCGGATAAACAATGATAAACCAAGAGAGGCGGCCAATTACCACTTCGTTTTCAAGAATTAAAATTTCTTTCTATAAGTTGAACAGATAGTTTCATAAAATGGTAAGGCTTTGAGAATATAAGGAAAAGGGACATTTTGTCCACAATCAAAAACAAATAGGAACAAAATGAAAAAAGTCACAGCATTTCCCATCCAAGAGTACGAGACAAGAATTGCAAAAATTAAAAAAGTGATGGAACATAGACACATAGATCTTATGCTGATTACAAGCCCAGAAAATATCTATTATGTATCAGGATTTGATTCTATCGGCTATTATCAACATCAAATTCTGTTCCTTCCCCTCGCGGTCGGACAACCCATGTTATTTGTCCAAGCAGTAGAAGAAACCCTCGTTAACGCTACCTCATGGATGGATAATTTCGAACTATGGGCTCACGGAAGTGACCCGGTAGGAAAAACCATCGACAAAATTAAAGAGTTGGCTGGCGATTCACCAAATATTGGGTCGAAAAAGCAGGTTGGTGGCTTAAAATAGGGACTTATGAACAAATTAGAAAAAAGCTTCCCAAGGCAACATTTACAGATGTGAGCGACTTGATACCAGAACTCAGAATATATAAATCTGAATTAGAGGTGGAATACGTTCAGCGTGCTGCTGCGTTTTCGGACATTGGGCTTCAAAAGGCTATCGACACAGTGCGGGAAGGTGTGACCGAGAATGATGTAGCAGCCGAAGTATACCACGCCCTTTTCAAGAGCGGAAGTGAGTATTCTCCTATTCCTTTTCTAATCAATTCCGGTGCTAAAAGTACGAGCCTGCACGGGACGCCGTCTGACAAAGTGATCGAGAATGGCGATGTTGTTACCTTAGAACTGGGCGGAGTCTGCAAACGTTATACTGTCAACCCTCTTAGAACAGTTGTCATTGGAAAACCATCAGATAAGGTCAAAGAAGTATACGAATTGTTATATGAAGCACTGACAAAAGCGACCGAGGCGGTTGAGCCGGGAGTGCCCGTAGGGGAATTAGATCGTATTACTAGGCGAATCACTCGCAAATATGACTATGGCCGCTTACATCGGACCGGCTATGGGCTGGAAGCCGGTTACCCGCCTGCCTGGATGGGAAATCTAAGCATTCTGGACGGTACTCCTCACATACTGAAACCCCGGATGGTGTTTTCCCTTGAGCCAACCATTGTACTTCGTGATGAGGGATTTGGGGTCGTATTAGGAAACAATATCCTCGTTACAGAAGACGGTTATGAAATGCTAAACAAACTCCCTTTGGACCTGGTCTCAAAGTGATAAAGATAGTTATTCATTAAAGAGGGCGAATTTTTGAAAACCATTTAAGACTAAATCAGCAAGAAGCTTTTTAGATAATAGGACAGAAAATGACAAAACCAAGCAAAAAATATGCGCAGACTGTTACAGGCCCGGTTAGTGCAGAGGCATTAGGGATAACGCTTCCTCACGAACACCTTTTGATAGATATGAAAGTCTGGCACGAAGAACCAACGGGTGTTGGTGACCGGAAATATGTCCATGAAAAATTGGGGCTACATAACCTAGGATGGGTAAGGTACAATATCTATAATAATATTGACAATATGCAGCTGATAGAGGTTGACATTGCCATAAAAGAGGCGGCCCATTTCAAGAATGAGGGTGGCGGGACGATCGTCGATGTAACCAACGCCAACTTATGCCGAGACCCAGAGAACTTGGCCAGAATTTCAAGAGCCACCGGATTGAATATAATTATGGGCTCAGGTTACTACGTCGGCGAATCTCAGACAGAAGAATTTGATAAAAAGACCGTCGACGATATCGCAGAAGAAATTATAGATGATATCAAAACAGGGCTGGGTATCTATAAGATTCGAGCCGGCATCATAGGAGAAATCGGCTGCTCTTGGCCACTATTGGAAAGAGAGAAAAAGTCCCTGGAGGCAAGTGTATATGCTCAAAAGGAAACCGGAGCCGCCATTACGATTCATCCGGGTCGACATGAAGACTCACCAATGGAAATTCTTGAATACATGAATTTGTTTGGTGTGGATATGAATAAGGTGGTTATGGGGCACCTGGATCGAACCGACTTTACATACAACACCATAAAAAAGATAGCAAAAACCGGATGCTATTTAGAATATGATTGCTTTGGGGAAGAAGGTTTTTATCCCCTACAATTTGGTGTTTTTAACATGCCTTGTGATCGAGAAAGAATAGAACAGATTAAAAAATTAATTGATGATAAATTAATAGACAAAATTCTTATTTCGCATGACATCTGTATGAAAATCTTTCTGGTTTCATACGGTGGCGCTGGCTATGCTCACATATTGAATAACATTGTACCTCAAATGATCGCACGAAAGATTCCATTAGAGCAAATATTGAAAATTATGGTAGACAACCCGAAAAAACTTTTATGTTTTGCCTAAAAAAAATCGGTTGGGTATAAATTCAACACTTGCTCATGCTTTGGTTGCGTACTAGACAAACTGACAATCATCGTGGTTCCTGCCAGTGCCGAATTGGTAAAAAGAAATATTGTACCGATCACACCCGATGATATTTATTGATACTGGACATGGATGTCTCGGAGATTCACGCCCTGCCCGCAAACCATATTGTTCCACCTTTTCAAGAAATAGACAGGTGCAGGTAAATCATTAATAAATGTAAGATAAATATGACTTAAGCATTCAGGGGTTCACCCAAGATCATGGCTGCTTATAAGACGACGAGATAACAGAGGTATTCGGTACCGCGCCTCAACGTCATGATAAACACTGTATTATTCAAAACGTCTAATTAAGGAATTTATATGTCTCAAAACAGAATCCTACGCGTGGATTTGCACCAGGGAAAGACCACCGATGAAACCTTGCCAGTAGCGTATCAAAATCTTGGGGGACGTGCTTTGACCGCTGCCATCATCAATGACGAAGTGCCTCCAGCTTGCCACCCATTGGGGAAAAACAACAAATGCGTCATTGCCACGGGTCTTTTTGCGGGAACACCATTTCCCTGCGCCAACCGGTGCTCCATCGGTGCAAAAAGTCCACTGACAGGAGGAATTAAGGAAAGTAACGTCGGCGGTACGTTGGCGTTCAAGCTTTCTAGGCTCAATATCCGGGCCGTGATCGTTGAAGGTCAACCAGCAGAAAACAACAGCCTCTATATCCTCAAATTAGATTCAAAGGGGGGGCACCTCATTTCCGCTGATGAATACAGTGGAGATAAAACATACAAACTTGCATCCGATCTGAGGCAACGGTTTGGAAAGAAAATCGGCATTTTGATGATAGGTCCTGCCGGTGAATTGCAGCTTTCGGCAGCCGGGATTGCCGTGACCGACCTTCGTGGTAACCCTTGCGACTATGCTGGCCGTGGTGGAATGGGGGCCGTTCTTGGATCAAAACATATCAAGGCGATTGTCATCGACGATCAGGCGGCCCAAAGCACACCTGAATATTTCGATCGCAAAAAATTCATTTCCATTTCTAAAGCATTAACCCGCAAATTGAAAAAAAATAAAAAAGACCTACATGAATTTGGCACGCCAATCGAAATCGAAATGAGCAATGAACTGGGTTACCTGCCCACACACAACTACAGAACAGGTCGTTTCAAAGGTGCTCAAAAAATCGGTGGCGAAACCATGCGGCAACGCATTCATGAAAGAGGCGGACCGGACGGGCAGGCGTGCATGCCAGGGTGTCCGATCGCCTGTAAACACACGTACGTAGATCCGAAAAGCCGATACATCACCTCCAGTTTGGAATACGAGACTGTAGCGCTTCTGGGATCCAACTGTGGAATCGATGATTTAGACGCCATCGCTAACATGGACCGTCTTTGCGATGAGATTGGTGTGGACACTATGGAAATGGGAGCAACCATCGGGGTGGCCATGGAAGCCGGCTTTTTGTCCTTTGGCGATGTTAAAGGCGCAATTGCCCTGCTTGAGGAAATCCCCAAAAACACTCCCATGGGCCGCATCATCGGTAACGGCACCGAAATAGCCGGTAAAATTTTCGGTGTAAAGCGCGTTCCAACAGTCAAAGGACAAGGAATGGCTGCTTATGATCCACGCAGCAATAAGGGCATTGGTGTAACATATATGAGCTCCCCTATGGGGGCTGACCACACTGCCGGGTGCGCAATGCCCGGGCGTAAGGGATTTGATTTATCGAAAACCTATGACGCTCTAAAACCGGACGGTCAACCAGAATTGTCATTGGATCTGCAGATTATGGTGGCGATCATTGATGCCATGGGAGTCTGCTTTTTTGTAGGACTGGAAATCGAAACCCTCAACATTCTGGCGGAAGCGCTGAATGCTCGCTACGATGGAAACCTAACCTTTAACAACATGGTTGAGTTGGGAAAAAATATCCTGGCAAACGAGCACCGATTCAACCTTGCGGCAGGTAGCTCCATGGTTGAACGATTGCCTGAATTTTTTGAAACCGAACCACTACCTCCCCATGAAACGTTTTTTGATGTCGATGGGGACGCGATCGAAGCAGAATTGGATAATAAATTAAAATCTTATATAAGGATAAAAAAGGAGAATTCATGAAATTTACTCGCGATACAGCCACCCCAATCATTAAAACGCCACTCCCTGGTCCCATATCCCAGCGGTGGACCGACTACCACATGGCCAACTGTGCGGAAGGCATCTATTTTCACGGTTTGGTCTGGGATCGATCGAAACCAGCTGGCGGTCCTTTTTGTACGGATCCTGACGGAAATATGATTCTTGACTTGTCCAGTCATGGGGCAGCGTTCCCTTTGGGATACAACCATCCTGAACTGATCGAAACAGCGATGCGTGCAGCCTCGGTAAATCCTGGCCGGTATGGAGCCGAAATAGTCGGTGCATGGGGAGACGATCCGGAAGTGATCGATATTCCGACGCCGTCTCACCTGGCCCAAAAAGTGATCTCCTTAACCAAGCCGTATGGTCTCGATACGGTGTTTATGTCCAATTCCGGATCAGAAGCTGTCGAAAACGCTATGAAGCTCTGCTATGACCATCGACGCAACATGGGCATCGGTTTCTGTTTTCAAGGTGCATTTCATGGTAGAACGCTGGGTGCAACATCACTGACACGCAGCCGCCGCCCACAACGCGCATGGTATCCTCACATTGGTGAAATTCTCGAACTGCCCTTTTGTCATTGTGAAGGCGATTGTCGCTGTGGATGGAAGGTATTTGCTGTTCCACACAAAGGTACGTTGAGCCGACTCGAACAATATCTGGATGCTGACATTGGGAATGTAGACCCCGAGCAGGTTGCCTATATCATCCTGGAACCCGTCCAGGGCGAAGGTGGTTATCGTCTACCGGCACCGGGATTTTTGCAGGAGATTGCTCGTGTGGCAAAAAAGTATGACATTCCGCTGGTTCTGGATGAGATCCAAAGCGGGTTGGGTCGGACTGGAAAATGGTTTGCATTCGAACACTATGACATTCAGCCGGATATTCTCTGCCTTGGGAAAACCCTGCGCGTCGGTGCCACAGTGGCACCTCGTCACATGTATCCAGAAGGTAGCGGTAGGTTAGGTGGAACGTGGTCTGGTACAAATGCAGTATCCGCAGCCGTAGCGTATAGGGTTCTCGAAATCATCGAAAGGGACAACTTGCTCGAAAATGTGACCCAGGTAGGAGGTCATCTTCTTGAGGGTTTAAAAAGCCTTCAACAAAAGCACCCTAGGGTACACAATCCCAGAGGTATAGGGGTGATGGTAGCCATGTCTATAGATGGCAATGGGATGGCTGGAAAAGTTATGAAAGAGGCATTTAAAAGAGGACTACTGGTTTTTACATGTGGATTCGATTCGATTCGATTCATGCCGCCGCTGGATCTTACGACTCGGGAAGCGGATCTTGCGTTGGATATATTGGATCAGGCTCTGGGAACAATTGCATAGAGATTGTTTGACACGACGCGTAGCAGACTGTAGGCATGGTATCCATGCCGGTAGTAACATCGGCTCTTGAACAAGGATTTTCATAAATTAGGCGAATAGGTATACCAGCCCAATCTCGAGGATAGAATGGTGCATCTATTCTGTATCCTCGAGATTTATCAGTTAAACATTTATCATTTTTTGAAGGTGTGCAAAATGGAATTCGAGAACATTATATATGAAAAGCAAGGTCATGTCGCTATTGTCAAATTGAACCGGCCCAATGTTCTAAATGCCATGAACAAGCAGTTGTGGCTTGATTTTCAGACAGCTCTGGAAGATGTGAAGCAGGACGCCAATATGAAGGTGCTCATAATAACGGGTAAAGGCAGAGCATTTTCTACGGGAGCCGATTTGAAGGAATCAAAAACCCGTTCACTTGAAGACTACCGGGACTATCTTGAGGAGCTTCAAGAGGCATCGAGAAAACTGATTCATTTTGAAAAGCCGACCATCGCAGCCATCAACGGATTTGCCTTGGGGTCTGGTTATGAACTGGCCCTGGCCTGTGACATCCGGATTGCCGCTGATGAAGCACTGATTGGCTCTCCCGAGGCAAAGGTGACATCTTCTGTGACCGGAGGGGCCATGCGGCTCATCCAGGAACTGATTGGGCCGGGAAAAGCCAGAGAGCTTTTATTTACCGCCGAATATATCACCGGCAAAGAGGCTGAACGGATTGGTCTTGTAAATCACAGCGTTCCCCTCGAGCGCCTCATGGATAGCGCATTGGAAATGGCAGAAAAAATAGCCGAAAACGCCTCATTTTCCATAAAAATGATCAAAAAAGGCTTATTGATGGCAAACACCGGTGTAAGCTTTGACAAACTCATGGCGTATGAGGTTGAAGCCTGCCTCGATTGTGTATCCACCAAGGAGCGGCAGGATTCTCTGAAAAATTTTGAGAATCGTAAAAAATAACATTAACACGATATGTACAAAACCGGAGCCAGATCATGTCACTAGAAAAAATCCTTAACGCAAAATCCGTTGCTATTGTCGGCGCCTCAAAAAATGAAACCAAAAGAGGTTACCAGGCGATCCGAATTCTTCTGGACGAACAGTTTGGCGGAAAAATTTACCCGGTCAACCCAAAGGAAAGCAGCATCCTTGGGCTAAAATGTTATTCAAAAGTTTCCGAAATAGACGGTCCAGTGGACATGGCGCTGATTACCACCCCGGCAAAAACCATACCGGCCATCCTTGATGACTGCGGGAAAAAGAAAGTGAACGGCGCCGTCATCATTGCCGGCGGCTTCGGAGAACTGGGCAGCGAAGGCAAAAAACTTGAAAGCCACATGGTGGCAACAGCGCAGAAAAACAATATCCGTCTCATCGGCCCCAACACATCGGGAATGATAAACCTGAAAGAGGGCTTAAATCTTGTGGGGCTTAAAGATGCGCCCACAGGAGAAATTGCCCTTCTCACCCAGAGCGGGAACATGGCATTGACACTGATCACGGAAGCTAAATTAAAAAGTCGGACAGGGTTCTCCTATTATGTCGGTGTGGGCAATGAGGCAGATATTAAATTCCACGAGTATCTTGAGTTTTTCCGGCAGGACCCAGAAACCCGGGCCATCCTCATGTATGTGGAAGGAATGAGAAACGGGCGTGAATTTCTTCAGCAGGCTTACAAAACCACCCTGGATAAACCCGTGGTCCTGCTAAAGGGAGGGCGATCGGATACAGGCAAGAGATCGGCAGGGTCCCACACAGGCGCACTTGCCGGCATGTCTGAAGTAGCCAAAGGCGCCTTTGAAAGAGTGGGTATCATTTTTATCGAGAATTCAGATGAATTGTTCCCTGCGGCAGAGACATTGTCCAGTCTGCCACCCATAAAGGGAAAAAATGTAGCAATTCTTGCGGACGGCGGTGGCCATGCTACCATTGCCGCAGATCTGCTCACCGATCTGGGTGTTAATATCCCCGAATTTACGAAAAAAACACAAGACTCCCTAAAGGCCATCCTGCCCTCTGCGGCATCCATCCCCAATCCTGTGGATGTGGCCGGTGGCACGGATGCAGACCCTTCCCTTTTCGCCGATTGCGCCCGCATTATCTTAAAAGACCCCAATGTCGGCGGCCTTCTGCTGGTGGGGCTTTTTGGCGGTTATGGTATCCGTTTTGCTGCAAGCCTTGCCATGATGGAGGAAGACGCCGCCCATCAAATGGGTAAAATGGTCAAAAAAGGGAAAAAACCCATTATTGTGCACAGCCTATTCGCATCCGAAAAGCCCCATTCCCTGGATCTTCTTCGATATTACGGCATCCCCGTTTACGATTCTCTTGATATAGCCTGCAAATGTATTGGCGTACTGGCTAAGTATGGTAATTTCCTGAAATCTCATCATTCAAAAGTGAAATTTGTTATGAACTGGGGAGCAAAAGCAAAGCCTGAAGGTAAGCGCATCTTTGAAAAAGCAAGAAAGGAAAATCGATCATCTCTATTAGAAACCGAAGCAAAAAAGCTATTGGGTTTGCATGGCGCGCCTGTCTCTGAGAATATTTTGGCAAAAACATCAGACGAGGCTGTTAATATATGGAAAGAGCTAGCATGTGATGTGGCGCTGAAAATAGTATCGCCAGATATATTGCATAAAAGTGATATCGGAGGTGTAAAGGTTAAGCTCAATTCTGAGAAAAAGATTCAAAGCGGATTCAACGAGATCATTCAGAACGCTAAAAATAGCTTCCCCAAAGCTGATATCCGAGGTGTGTTGGTTACCCCAATGGCAGATCCGGGAATAGAAGTGATTGTTGGAACAAAAATTGACGATCAATTCGGACCCATCATCATGTATGGCCTTGGCGGTATCATGGTGGAAATCTTAAAGGACGTCGTGTTTCGCGTATTGCCAATAACAAGAAACGGGGCCAAAAAGATGATAGAGGAGACAAAGTCCTTCTCGATTCTCAACGGTGTGCGAGGTGCTGACGCATATGATAAAAAGGCATTGATAAATCTATTGATTTTGTGTTCCGAACTTGTTGAGGCCTATCCTGAAATAGAGGAAATGGATCTTAATCCGGTAATCATTCACAAAAAAGGGATAAGTCTGGTCGATGCTAGAATCTTGCTAAAATAATGGTATGTGATTTCGTGCCGTTATAGATCCATATGATACCCCCTGAACAACATCTTAGCGTTGAGCATGATTGAAAGTTTTACATATTGCGTCTTACTGTAAAAGATTTTGGAGCAGCATTATCTGTACCTGTCATCTGGGGCATGGGTTTTACTTTCGTTAAAGCCGGTTTGAATGAATTCCCTCCAATGTTTTTAATGAGTTTGCGATTCACCCTGTCGGCAATAATTCTATGCTGGTTTTACCCGCCACCCCTAGGACAGTTAAAAGTTATTTTCCTGTTGGCCTTGGTTAGTGCTACGATCCAGTATGGCCTCACGTTCACTGGCCTAAAGGGATTGGATGCATCGACAGCTGTCTTTCTTGTACAATTAGAAGTTCCGTTTGGTGCCCTGCTGGCATCCTTTTTTTTAAGGACAAATTGGGGTGGATACGTGCCTTTGGAATGCTTGTAGCGTTTTTAGGCGTTGGATTGATCGCCGGGGCACCAAGCATACGAAATCAATTGTTTTCAGTCTTCTTGGTTATTTCGGGAGCACTCACCTGGTCTCTCGGTCAGGTCATGATAAAAAAAATGACTTCTATTTCAGGATTTCAGTTGATTGCATGGCTTGCATTTTTTGCAGGTCCACAGATGTTAATTGCTTCGCTATTGATTGAAAGCGGACACTTCGAATCTATAAAAAATGCGACAATAATAGGATGGGGAACCATTCTTTACCATGGGATTATCGTAACCGCAGTCGGTTATGGTATATGGTATCACATTCTAAAGAAATATGACGTTAATCAGGTAATGCCTTTCCTACTCCTGTTGCCGGTGTCATCAATTATTGGCGCCGTTCTTTTTTTGGGTGAACGCCCGAATCTAAATACCATTCTTGGCGGAGCCATCATTATTCTTGGGGTAGCTGTAATTATTTTTGATGGACAACGGATCGCATCGATAAAATCATAATCAAATATTTAAGAAGAGCATTTTCAGTTCAGGGGAATAGCCTCTTTTTGCTTTTTGGTAAGAAAATTGGTATTATTGCATAGATACTAATCAATGCGCTACGGCTGTGATGTGCATGCGGTGCATTCTCACCAGCCTACCCTGGAATTTAACATGACATCGGCAGAGACTACACAACCCAACACGGCATACTATGCCAAGAAACTTGGTGGAATTAGGCTGGAAAAGGTCTATGAGCTAGCAAATGCAAGGGTGCGCCGCTACCTGAGGGCAGAAATAGACCACATCGCCTCGATGCTTGAACCGGATCTTAATATTCTGGAACTCGGTTGCGGCTATGGCAGGGTGTTATCGTCTTTTTCCAACAGGGTCAAAGAAGGTTGGGGAATTGATAACTCGGCTGAAAGTCTGGCTCTGGCAGCAAAGCGATACCCAGATTTGTATCTTAGACAAATGGACGCTGGCCACCTAAAGTTTGGAGATGACACTTTTGATCTGGTATTTGGGGTGCAGAACTTTATCAGCGCCTGCAAGGTTGAACCAGAGCAGCTTCTTCTTGAGGCTGTGCGAGTAACAAAGCCCGGAGGCAGGGTGATTCTGACCAGCTATGCGCCCCAGTTCTGGCCCCACCGACTAGAGTGGTTTCAAACGCAGGCAGATCACGGCCTACTGGGCAAGATTGATGACCAGGCCACCGGCCATGGGGTAATCGTATGTAAAGACGGCTTTAAGGCCACCACTTTCAGCCTGGATGATTTTAAGAAATTAGCATCATTATGCAATGCCGAGGCAGATTTCTACACCATAGATGATTCCAGCATTGTGTTAAAAATCAGGGTGGGCAGGCTTGATTAACCAAGGAAACCGGTACGATTATTTTTTCTGACATTTGGTTTTTATATGCTATATTTAAATCCTCAACTTAGAGGAGAACGGATCATGAAAGAAGTAAAACTTTTCTTTCTGAAAAACCAAATGCTCGTTGCTAACTGTATTGCCAACGTCATCGGTACTTCAATCATAAGTATCTTGATGTTACATATCCAAGAGACGATCGCTATGGGAATACTAAAAAGTCCTATAGCCAAATGGACGCATCTACTTTTTAGTCCGTTTGCATTTTTATTCGTTATGGTGATGACAATACGCTACGAAATACCTATCCGCCGTTACTTAAATGCCCAGTTCAGGCTCACACCTATTACTGAAGAACTTACATTAAAAGCTCGCCAGCGCTTGATAAACGAGCCATTTGTTTTAATCGCGCTGGATTTTAGTATGTGGTTCCTGGCAGCAATTGCATGGGCGACGATTCATTGGGTCTATAATTCTGAAACACAGCTGATTCTAGACAGCTTGTATGGTAACCTGAGTACGGGACTGATCACAGTCACCGTCGCGTTTTTTCTGCTTGAGCATATTCTGCAAAAGTGGCTTGCACCGTATTTCTTTTCTGGCGGCGGTCTATCTACTATTCCGAAAACGCTGCGAATTAGAATCCGAACCCGCCTCTTAGCACTACTCTTTGCATGCAACTTGATCCCCCTCATTAGTATAAGCCTGATTGTAAATAGGATCATGGAAAGTCCATATAGCTCTGGCATCGCGCTAGCAAAATTACAATCGGCAATCAGCATCAATGTATTGTTTTTTATCGGGGTCGGGATTTGTTTGACTTTCTTGGTGAGTCGCAACCTAAGCATACCTTTCCGGGGCATTATTCAAACGCTTAGCAGGATAAAAACCGGTAACTTTGACAAACGAGTGGAGATTTTTTCCAATGACGAAATAGGTTATACCGGTGATGCAATCAATGAAATGACCAAAGGCCTGATTGAACGGGATAAAATGCAGCAGTCTCTTGATTTAGCCAAAGAAGTTCAACAGAATCTTCTTCCAAAAAGTAACCTGAAAATCAATGGATTCGATATAGCAGGCAAAAGCGTCTACTGTGATGAAACCGGTGGTGATTATTATGATTTTATAATTATGGATGACACTGCCGAACAAAAGATTGGTGTGGCTATCGGGGATGTTTCCGGACACGGTATTTCCTCAGCTTTACTCATGGCAACTGTTCGCTCTTCTTTGCGGCAGCGATTATCTTTACCAGGCAGCACTGCCAAGATCATTTCTGATGTCAACCGGCAGCTGGTTAGAGATGTTGAAGATTCCGGACAATTTATGACAATGTTTTTTTTGATTCTTTTCATTGAAATGAAACGGCTTGAATGGGTGCGGGCAGGGCATGACCCCGGTATTGCTTACGATCCTGGTTCAGACGCATTCAGTGAGCTTGGTGGATCGGGGATAGCACTTGGTGTGGATGCTGATTGGATCTATGAGGATAATGAGAAAACTGATTTTTCAAAAGGTCAAATTATTTTTCTCAGTACAGACGGAATCTGGGAGGCACGCAATGAAAAAGGAGAAATGTTAGGCAAAGAACCCATTCTAAATGCAATTCGACAAAACGCGTCTTTAGACGCAACGCAAATTATTGATGCCATTTTTGACATTTTACATCAATTTATAGGTGATGCGAAAATAGAGGATGACATAACATCGGTGGTCATAAAAATGAAAGATTGACATAGCAAGTCATAAAGACTGGTATTTTCGCGGCACCAATGCAAGTTGGATCATCATATTATCCGATACTATATCTGTTGTAATATTGGTTTTTTATAAGTTCACTCTCTCCAACTGAGCTGTAATTTTTTTTGGGCTGCTTTATTGTGATGTTCGCCTTTTTAAAAGATTTCAGCCAAATCGATAAATTTGATGATCCAAAATAAGCTTTAATATGATATATTGCGCAATACCATGAAGACTCGCGGCATGCGAGCACTGCCGAATGGCAGAACCCGCGGGGAATTAGACCCAAAGGTGATTGACGTTGACGAGGTTTTTATGTGGTTTTACACCCTTCTAAATAATAATATGATTGCTGACGGAAGACTTGTCGAATTGATGAGCAACTTCCACCTTGCCTTTATCGAAAATGAACGTCCCTCCGACATGGCTCTCTTTGCTGGTAGATCTATGTATGACAATGAAATCATGCAGATAGTCACAAAGATTTATTTCTCCCCTACCTGCTACGGTTACTTTCCACCAATGGCTATTAAATTTGCATTAGTAGAATGTGAAAAACCTGACAAAGGGGAGCTAACGCTGTTGATCGGAACCAAAAATGCTTTTGATTTGATTGATACGAATAATACATAAATAAATCATGTCTCTATCCTCAAAAGAACTGCTCGATATATTAGCGATACACATTCCTTGCCCTTGGCAAAGACACTGACTACATCTTGTAATTTGACTGAATTATTTTATTATGATAACAATTCCTGATAGCGAAGTGAGATCAGGTATTGTTTTGATTTAGGGATTGAACCGTAACAGCTAGCGCATTCCCGGTAGCTTGCTGCGGAGTTCTTCAATTCAGTATTTCACTTTGTGCAAACCCTACCCCGGGGGGATTCTGGTGCTTACTTTTATCCAGGCAGGAGGCAATTATGGATGCAGATGAACTGAAAAAAATCCTTGCAGGACTTGCCATCGCCGGTTTGATAACAGGATCAACGCTCTCTTTGAGCGGCTGTGCCGCTAAAAGCGCCTGAAGTGGTGAAAAAAAGGGGGGAGCAGGTAGCTCCCAGAGTGGCTGAACTGGCGGTAGCACCGGTGCCGGTGGCACCGAAGAAGAAGAACAGAAACCAGCCAAAAGTGGCTGAAGCTGATGGACATGCACGCAGTTTGCGTGCACAAATTCAGTTTCAAATTACATCACCATAACAATTTTGCTGTAAGCGTGTGTATTCCACATTTGAAGATACATATCTGAAGATTTATACCAATTGCCGCAGGATCCTTGGAAATCAAACCTGGGGAAGGATCCTGCAGGAATTGGATGAAGATCCACAACCAAGCTTCTTTGCGGATACCTTGCTTTTATTGAAACGTCCGCTGGCCTTGCCCGAGTTTATCGTCGATCTGGCCCGTATAGAATGGGCATTGCACAAAGCCGGATCAGAAGATGTCCCCGCCATTCCGACAATTGAGAACATCTCAGTCAACCCCACTCTTGCGCTGGTCCCGGTTTCCTGGACAAACCTCGTGGCACTCATACATTCAACAGACAAAGCGAATTCCGGTATTGAAAAAGCCTCCGGAGGGCACATCCTTGTCTGGCGTCACCTGAAAACAGGAAAGCTTCATGTGCGGGAGGCTGGTGACGCCGATCTTCTGGCATTGAAAATCATTGTCGAAAAAATCGAATACAAAAAAGCGGCCGATCAGGGTGGTGTGACCGTCGGTGTCATCGGGTCTGCCATCCAGCAGGCTATTTCCCAGGGTATTTTGCTGTCCCCGGTATCGCGGATTCGACGTCATGTCTTACCGAAAACCAACATGCCCCCTGCACTGGAGTCGTTCCTGTCGGCGGATGTGTTCACGCTTCAGTGGCACATCACCCAGACCTGCGATCTGCACTGCAAACACTGCTACGATCGCAGCAAGCGCACACCCGTGCCCTACGACACGGCCCTGGCCTTCCTGGACGATTTTTATGAATTCTGCGGTGAAATGCATGTGAGGGGTCAGGTCTCTTTTACCGGCGGAAACCCCCTGCTTTACCCACGCTTCACGGATGTCTACAGGGCAGCGTCGGAGCGTGGTTTTGGAACTGCTATTTTGGGCAACCCATCCCCCATCCAGCAAGTCGAAAAGCTGATGGACATTGCAGAACCCCTGTTTTTCCAGATCAGCCTCGAAGGGTTGCAGGAGCACAATGACGACATCCGAGGGGAAGGACATTTCAATCGATCACTTGAATTTCTGGATCAGCTTCATGAGCAGGGAATCTACACCATGGTGATGTTGACACTTTCCCGCGACAACATGAATCAGGTACTGCCACTGGCAGAAATTCTCCGGGGGCGAACAGATTATTTCACCTTCAACCGGTTATCCACGGTTGGAGAAGCTACCCGCCTCGCCATGGCCGATCCAAAAGATTTCGAGGTTTTTTTGAGAGAATATGAAGCTGCAGCCACTGACAATCCCATACTGGGGTTGAAAGACAACTTCATCAACATCATTCTCGAGGAGAAGAACAAGCGGCTATTTGGAGGTTGTACCGGCTACGGTTGTGGTGCAGCCTTCAATTTCGTGGCACTTTTGCCTGATGGTGACGTCCACGCCTGTCGGAAATTTCCCTCCCCCATCGGCAATATGCTGCAAAACCGGCTGACGGAGATCTACCATTCTAAACTTGCCAAAAATTACCGAACCGGAGCCCATTCTTGCCGGGACTGCAGTTTGAACACCGTCTGCCGGGGCTGTCTGGCCGTTGCCTACAGCTATGGTTTGGATGTGTTCAAAGACAGGGACCCTTTCTGTTTCATCAAACAGGAGACATTTAAAAAATAACTTCCAATTGGCCAGGCAAAAGCCAGAAACAATTATTAAAAACCCGAAATCCGTCTCCGGAAATCGGGTTTTCAAGTTTAGATCCATATCTAAGCTTCATTTTCTGGCTGAACAGTTATTTGTTCACAGCATCCTTCATGGCTTTTCCCGGGACAAACTTCGGGACCATTTTTTCTGCAATCTGCATGGTCTCTCCGGTCTGCGGATTCCTGCCTTCTCTTGCGCTTCTCTTGTTGACCTTAAATGTCCCAAATCCAACCAGCTGAACAGCTTCCTTTTTCTCTAGTGCACCAACAATTTCTGATAAAACACAATCCACCGCAGCCTGAGCTTCTTTTTTTGAAGAGACAACATTAGCCACTGCATTGATTAATTCGCCTTTATTCATTTTCTTTTCCTCCTTCTTTTATAATTTCCCTTCAAATTGAGGGGACTTGTTTATACGTCTTCGAGAAAGATGGGTCAAGAATAAACGGTTTGCAGCCAATTTGTTGCCGAATCTCATTTTTCGGCTGGAATTAAGTAATATATTTATACCCGTCCCCTATTTCTTTAACGAGTGACATTTGGGACCTTTAAAGTTATAATCCATTTTGGTTTTATGAGGGGTCAAACAGCTGCTGAAAAGGAATCACCCATATGCCATCTTTTACGATTGATCTGGAGAAATGCGACAAAGACGGGATCTGTATGAAAGCCTGCCCTAGTGGTGTAATTCAACTGGATGCACGGGGAAAACATCCCGTTCCGACACCGGATTTTGAAAATTATTGTTTGAACTGCGGGCACTGTGTGGCGGTTTGTCCAACAGGCGCTTTCCAAATGGAACGGCCCGGCCATGAAGATTGGCCGTCCGTCAAAAAGGATCTTGTTATCACAGCAAAGCAGGCTGAGCAGTTTATACGCTCACGCAGATCCATCCGTAATTTCAAACGCCGGCCGGTTGAACGCCATAAACTGGAAAAATTGATTGAAATGGCTTGCTATGCACCTTCTGCCAAAAATAACCAGCCCTGGCATTGGACCATTGTAGAGGATCCGGCCGATGTCAGGCGATATGCGAAAATGGTTATTGATTGGATGCGGACAGTAATGGAACAGTTTCCAGAGCAGGCAGAGATCCGGGGATTGCCCAGAGTTGTGAATGCCTGGGATGACGGACAAGAACGAATCTGCCGGGGGGCACCGCACATCGTTGTCGTTCATGGCGATAAAACATACGGGTTTGGTGCCGAGGATTCCGCTTTGGCCTTAAGCTATTTTGAACTGTTTGCCCCCACAATTGGCCTGGGATCCTGCTGGGGGGGCTATTTTTATTCGGCGGTCAATGCGCACCCGCCTCTTTTCAAAACCCTGGGGCTGCCGACCCATCACCGGGCCTTCGGGGCCGTGATGGTGGGATACCCCCAACTCAGGTATCAACGATTGCCCCTGAGGAACGCCCCAAGGATGAGCTGGCGATAATCCAAGTGTAAACCGGTGCCGTTGTCCGGCGCTGAAACTGTACACCTTACAGAATAAATGGCTGCCGGCAGCCAAGAACTGATGGTGATTGAAGAACTTACGCAGCAAGATAGGGGATTCGTGTTCGCTGTTCCGGTTCATTTTGATTCGCTGGCTGTCAACGTTTCAATTTTAACGATAACTGCCGTAATGTCGTCTTCTCTTTTCGCACCTTGCTGAAACGTCTCGAGGCGGTCGAAAACAGCCTGAAGAATGTCAGGAGCACTCCCGGCGGCATGCTCACGAATAACCTCATAAATGGGATCTTTGCCCATGCGTGTGCCTTTCCGATTCTGTGCCTCCCAGATACCATCCGTTCCAAGCAGGAGTATCTGCCCTTTGGACAGACCCTGCAGCTCAGCTACTTCATAACACCCGTCAGCCTTCACCCCCAAAGCCATGCCGGGGCCAACCAGTTCCCGAAAGGTATCGTTTTCCGGGGTATATATCATGGCTGGATCGTGGCCCGCACGCACCCATTCGAGTTGACCCCGCAGGGTATCTATCACCAGGAACAACAGGGTCACAAAGTCTCCTGAATAGGCCACGTCTCTGGCAAGTTGAAAATTGACATCCGATATCATTTCCGCGATCCCTCCCGGCAGAGAAGCGCGTTGCCGCAAAGATGCACGCACTGTGGCCATGAGTAAGGCTGACGATATGCCGTGGCCTGACACATCACCGATGGCAATACCTGTTTTCGTATCACCCTGGCCGGCAATGGGAATAAAGTCATAGTAATCACCGCCGGTTTCGTCACAGTAGATACTGCGCCCGGCCATATCCAGCCCATTGACCTTCACATTTTTCCTTGGAACAAGATTCTGCTGGATCTCTTTGGCCATGTACAGGGATTGTTGAATCCTGTCTCGCTCCATTAGGCCATGGGTCATTTCATTGATGGTATCACCGGTGTACCCGATTTCATCATTGGACGTCACCTGGACCCGGCTTGAAAAATTTCCCTTTTTAATGTTCTGCAGCACCTGGATGATATTTTTAAAAGGCTTGGTCAGGTTGCTGCTCACCAGAAAGACCACCCAGATACCGACACAGAAAAATATCAGAATTTCCAACTTGATAGCCTGCTCCAGTTGGAAAATATTCGGATGAATCCCCACCCCGGGTGTGTATATTTTGGACACATCACCATAGATTGCCATCAGCGGCACAATATTGATGGCCAGAAGAAGCGCCATCAGACGTGTCCTTATCCGGATCCGAAAGGTTTTGACCGTAACTGACAGACCGCCTTTGGGAAAGAAATATTTCACCACCCGCCGCTGGAAAACGAATTCCAGCACAAAAAATGCAATGCTTACAGTAATGATTCCGGTAAAAATATTTTGAAAAAAGGCTTCCCTGATAGACTCCTCGTCGGCACCATTTAACCAGAAGACCCCTGAATAGAGACATCCGGCCATGAACCAGATGATGAAATCCAGAACAATTAAAAAAATCGGTTCGTTTAAAAGCCTTTGACGCGCTATAAGGGTGGATGCTTCCGAAACAGGTTCATTTCGATACTGCTTATCCAGATAACGCCGGATGGGTTTTTCATAAACCACGGTAATGACGATAGGGACAATTAAAGACAAAGGCAGAAAAAATATATGGATGCGGTTTGCCAGCAGCATTACCTCGGGTGCAATCAGGTCACCCGTCCGCCTAAGGATTAAAACAATCACCAGAATACCGAAAGTATTTGCAATACAATTGGTAAAGAGCAGGGCATTCTTGATTCGAAAAACATCCACCTTCGTCATCATGTTGACCCCCTATGTGCGGGAACCGCCTGTTGAATTGCAGCGATAAGTCTTACAGCATAACTTTCGGGTTTCACCATAAATAGAGCAAAATGGGTGATCCAATGGCGATTTGCACTGTTTGAGCCGCTTAGGGAACCTTACATCAGCGCATGTTAATGAACAATCCAATATGAAAATACGGTCATTTGGCAGCCATGCCTGTTTAATCATATGGCCAGCGCTGATGTTAGGAGCCCTTACGGCGAGTTTGCAAAGCGACAGGGGATTATTCATTTTGCGTTCTCTGAATCCCGAAAGTTACGTTACAGCTTAATGCTTCCCTAAACAATATGCCAACCGACAACCCAGCACAAGACCCATTTCAACATACATATTGCAAATTTCTGACGAATGTCTATGTTGGAGACTGATTTTTTTCCTGGGAAACCGGATTAACGACCTTTATCACCAGACGATCCCGGATAGTATAGATGGACAAAAACATGCATCATGCACAAGCCGCAGCATCCCCATTTGCTTTAAACAATGTCCGCATGTTCATTGCCTTCAGGGTCTTTTTCAATGCCCGATTCTACTACCCGGTGTTCACGATTCTTTTTCTCGACTTCGGTCTCACCATTTCCCAGTTTGCCATCTTGAATGCCGTCTGGGCCGGAGCCATCGTCTTGATGGAAGTGCCGTCCGGTGCCCTGGCAGACATCTGGGGACGCCGGAACTTGCTCATCTTTTCCAGCCTGCTGATGATTGTGGAATTGTTGCTTCTGTGTGTCGTTCCCCTGGGCAACCCGACCCTGTTGTTTGCCATCTTTCTGGTCAATCGCGTTCTGAGCGGTACCGCCGAAGCCTCTGCCAGCGGTGCTGATGAGGCCATTGCCTTTGATTCATTGAAGGAAGTGGGATTGGCTGGACAATGGAGCAAGGTTCTGGCCATGCAAATGCGTATGCGCGCCATTGGACGCATTTTTGCCATGGCAGTGGGTGCCGCCGTCTATGATCCGGTATTTATGCAGCGTCTGATGGACTGGTTCGGATGGCAGATCTCCCTGACACAGGATGTCACCATCCGATTCCCCATTTATCTGACCCTTATCATGGCCATGCTGACCTTATATTCCACACTGCGCATGACGGAATTGGAATCGTCTCTATTGAACGACGAATGCAGTGCCCTGGAAACCTGCGGACTCTCCATCAGGGAAATCATTACCCAGACGCTGGGGGCCGGCAAATGGATACTGCAGACCCCCTTTGCCATGATTATCATCGCCGCAGGCTTTCTCTTTGACAGCGTTATCCGCATGGCAGGCACGCTCGCCAGTCAATATTACCGGATGATCGAGATCCCCGAAGCCCTGTTCGGTATCATCGGTTCCGGCATGGCCCTGCTGGGTATTGTCATACCCCGCATATCCATGAAAATGGTCGAGCAACACACACCCCGGTTTAACCTTGCCGTGGTTAGCACCACCACCATTGTCGGTCTTTACGGCATGACTTTTTTCAAACCGTTCTACGGCTTACTTCCAATCGTTATCCTTTCCAGCGGTGGTTACATGATCGGATTTTTTGTCAGTCACTACCTGAATCACATTACGGAATCGCATCAGCGTGCCACGGTTTTAAGTTTCAAGGGGCTTTTCATGAATCTCTTTTACGGTATGATCGGCTTGCTTTACGCATTCCTCATTGCCATGCTGAGACCCGGCATCTCGGAAAAACACCCTCATCTGGTACCCGAACTCCTTGAAAACCTGGTCTTTATGCAATCCTTTCAATGGTTTCCCTGGACATTTGTCATCGGGCTGTTCATTTTTCTGGCTTTTGCCAACTATAAACTGGGAACCTCTGGGGATGGAGGGCGAATTCATTGATCGGCCCGGAAACAATGGCAATCGCCTATGGTCTCAGCTCCGCCATAGCATGGGGGTCCGGTGATTTCAGCGCAGGTTTTGCATCGCGAAAAAGCGGTGTTGTCAGTGTGGTTCTTTTTTCACAGCTTATCGGGGCCGTATTTCTTTTTCTATTGGCAATGATTTTCTCCGCGGCGCTTCCACCACTGCAGGATATGCTTTTTGGAGGACTGGCAGGTGTTTTTGGTGTGCTGGGTCTTATGGCCCTGTACGAAGGTCTCTCACGGGGCCGGATGGGTATTGTCGCACCCCTGTCCGCCATTGTTACGGCCCTGGTCCCCATCGGTTTTTCATTCTTTAATGAGGGCTTGCCAAGACCCTCCCAGATTCTGGGACTGGGTCTGGCGCTTTGTTCAGTCTGGCTTCTCTCTTTCACAAAAAGTGAAGAGAAGAAACACCGTTTTACCGAGTTTACCCTGCCCCTGCTGTCTGGAATCGGCTTTGGCCTTTTTTTTATTCTCATCGACACAGCCAGTCACACCTCCATTCTCTGGCCCCTGGTGGGAACACGATGTGTCTCTCTCATTATGATGTCGATTCTTTTTATAAGCAGTTCAAGTGCCCGGGTCCCACAAAAAGCACAACTCTCCTTTATTGCCCTGGCAGGCATCTGTGATGTCTTAGGTAACATGTTCTTTGCCCTGGCAACCAACATGGGTCGTCTTGATATCTCCGCTATGCTCTCCTCCCTCTTTCCAGCGGCCACCGTCACCCTGGCCTGGCTTTTTCTCAAGGAAAAACTCAACCGTCACCAGTGGTGCGGCGTTGTGGTGGCATTGGCGGCTCTTTTTCTGATTTCAGCATAAAATCGTGTGACGATTTTATCATACGCGACGGTGTCGCTTTTGTGGTTCCAATGACTGCCATAATAACGTTTTGATTGACCTTCTTTTGTTTATAGTTCCGTAAATTTTTGGTACAGGTGTTCCTTACATATGTTAATTACACGTTCGAGCGGTTGTATAACGTTCTTGTCCGTGGCGGTTTCGGAACGATATTTTTATTGATCCTGTAAAGGGGGTTATTCAAACATGCGAATCAAAAACAAAAGAATGATCCAGACGGTTGCACTCCTCGTCGTCAGTTGCACATTTCTCTGGGGCTGCTCTTTTCTGAACGACTATCAAGACAGCGGCGAACTGAGGCTGGCAGGCTTGAGTGCCCCTGTAAAGGTCTTGCGGGATGAAAAAGGCATGGCCTACATTTATGCTCAAAACAGAGATGACGCCATGATGGCCCACGGCTTTGTCACCGCCCAGGACCGCCTGTTCCAGATGGAAGTCACCCGACGCTTTGCCCAGGGCAGGATCTGTGAACTCGCCGGAGAAAAAGCCAGGGCACTGGATATACGCATGCGCACCATTGGCTTTTTTCGCAATGCCAAACAACAGGCCGCCATCCTGGCTCCAGGGCCCCGACGCCTGTTTCAGCGCTACGTCGACGGTGTCAACGCCTATATCGAAACCCGCCAGGATACCCACCATCTCGAATTCAAGCTGGCCGGGATCGCGCCCACAAAATGGACTGTCCAGGATTCCCTGTCACTGGCCTATCTTTTGAGCTGGAATTCCGCGGCCAACCTCAAGACGGAAATCATCGCCCAGATGCTGGTGGATGCCCTGGGACCGGAAAAAGCCAAGAGCCTTTTTCCCCTCAATATCAATCCCGATGACCCGTCTGAAAATCCCGGGAACGCATATGCTGTGAACGCTTTGCAAAATCCCCTCGGTCTGGCATTGGATCCGCTTGTAAGGGATTACCTCTCAGACGGCCCCCTGAAAATCGGCAGCAACAACTGGGCGGTTTCCTCCCGATTTTCTTCCGGCGGCAAACCCATACTGGCCAACGATCCCCACCTGGATGCCCGCATTCTACCCGGCCCGTGGTACCCCTGTGCCCTCATAACACCTGATTTTCGGGTGGTGGGGACCGGCTTCCCGGGCCTGGGTGGCATGATCGTCTTTCGACAGGCAAATGTTGCCGTGGGTGTCACCAATTCTTACGGTGACGCCCAGGATCTGTACGTGGAGACCGTGGACCCCCAAAACCCGGATCATTACATGGAAGGTGGCGTCTCGATTCCCTTTAGCGTTCTCGAAGAGAATCTCACCATCAAGGATAAAAAGACTCCCGGCGGCATTCGTGAGGAAACCATTCAAATTCGCCTGACCCACCGGGGACCGGTGGTGTCCGATATCTTCCCCAAACTCAAGACAGGCAAGGTCCTCACCCTCCGGTGGACACCTTTCGAAACCACCCAGGCCGACATCGCTCTGGACAGACTTTTGTATGCCCGATCTGCTGCTGAAATCCGCTCCGCCCTTGCGGATATCAATATCGTCATGCTCAACTTTGTCTTTGCGGACGTGGAAGGCAACATCGGATGGCAAACCTCCGGGAAACTGCCCATCCGGGAGCAGAAAGACGGCACCCTTCCCCATGTGGTTTCAGACAGCAGCGACAACTGGAAAGGCTGGATTCCTTTCGAGAAAATGCCCCACGCAATCAATCCGGAAAAGGGATGGGTGGGAACCTGCAACCACTATACACCCCCGAGTGACTATCCCTATTACTACTCGTCTCACGCCTCTTCTTCCTTTCGTTACCGGCGGTTAAAACAGCTCCTGGAACAGCCGGGTCTGAAAACAGCTGAAGATCACTGGCAATACCAGCGGGACACCCTGAACCTCATGGCACGGACCATTGCGCCCCTCATGGCACGGGCCCTGGCGGGTCACCAGGAAACCAAAAAGATGGCCAATATCCTTTCAGCATGGGATTTTCACGACGATGCCGACCTGGCTGCCCCGGCCATCTTCCAGGCCACCTACCGCTTGTTTGCGCTGATGACTTTTCAAGACGAACTGGGTGGTGACCTTAGTGGAGCAATGCTGGACAACTGGTATTTCTGGCAGGAAAAACTGTTTAAGATGGTAGTAGAAAATGATTCCCCCTGGTTCGATGACACGTCAACAGAGCAGATAAAAGAGACCCGGGACAACCTTTTTCTGCGGGCAGGTCGTGAGGCCGCGGTCCAGCTAAAAGCGGAAATGGGCGACTCACCGGACAAGTGGGCGTGGGGGAAAATACACACCATCGAACATGTCAGCCCGATCCGGCGGGAAGGCTTCGGCAAAGGGCTGCTGGGGAGTGGCAGAATCCCCGTGGCCGGTTCTTCCGAGACGCTGTTGCGCAACTACTATGGCTTCAACAAACCCTTTGACGTCATTGTATCGGACTCCATGCGCATGGTAGCTGACCTGGGTGATCCGGAGAAAGTTCTGGCAGTCCTGCCGGGTGGTGTGAGCGGGCGCCTGTTTCATCCACACACCAAGGACCAGGTCAAACCTTTCATCAGCGGTGAGAAAGTCTACTGGTGGTTCAGCGATGAAGCGATCCAGTCTCACACCCAATCGACACTGGTGCTGAAGCCTTAATGAAATATCCGGCATTCAGTACCCTTCTGGATAATGCTAAAGCTTCACTTCGTGCCCTGCCCTAACGGGTATGACCACCCGCAGGTATTTATCTGCCGGAGTAATAAACAGGCGATTCTATCCTTGCTGGATTGCGCCTGATGAGCTCATGAGCACCATAATCGCAGGCAACAGGAAAAAATCCGCCGCCAGGGCGATCAAGATGGTGATCCCCGTAAAAAAGCCAAAGTTTACCAGGTGGTTTAAGGATGCGAACATAAGGATAAAAAAACCGGTACATAGAACCAGTGATGTAATCAAAAGTGCCCGCCCGGTCCCCAGCAAGGTCTCCCGCACCGCTTCATACGGATTTGAGGTCTGTTCATAATATTTCTGGAAGTTGTAGATGAAATGAACCGTGTCATCCACCACGATACCGATGGCAATGCTTCCAATCATCAGGCTGTTGATATCCAAGGGAATATGTAACAAACCCATGATCCCCATGGTCGTGAGAATCGGGAGAAAGTTTGGAATCATACTCACCAGACCGAGTTTCCAATTCCCGATCAAGACGACCATCAGAATGGTAATGGCAACAAATGCCACCAGATAGCTTTTTGCCATGCTGTAAATAGCTGCGCTGATAGCCCTTGCCAACAGGGCCATCAGGCCTGTGGCATGCACCGAAGCGGAATCCTGGAATTGATCTGACAGTCGTTGCTGTATTTTATCGATAAATTTTTTGCAGACCACGGCATCCACCCAGGGTGTTTTGATGGTGATGCGTGTCTGGCTGAACTGGTTGTCCACAATGCGCTCCAAGTCGTCCGACCCGCTGTTCTCAAACAGCAGAAACTCCTGGGCCACAACGCGACGTTCCTGTGGGATACTGTAATAAGCAGAATCATTCTCGTTCAGAGCCTGATTGATTTCCTTTAAAATATCCGTGATGGAAAAGACCTTCCCCACGGCGATACCATCCTGGTGAAGCGTTTCCGCCTGCCTGCCGAAGTCCTCGATACGGTTTAAAATGTCAGCCGTATGCAAGCCATTTTCACGATGCGTATCCAGCACAATCTCCAGGGTAATGCTCCCCTTCAATCGGGTGTCGATAAAATTTAGATTCTGTTTATAAGGAGAACCGTCCGGAAAATAGTCCACAATATTGTGAGAAAATTTGAGCAGAAATACTGCCGGGAAAAAAACAAGAAAAACCAAGCCGCCGACCAGCAAGATTTTTTTTTGGTGGGAAGTGGATATTACGGCAATTCCTTCGAGAAATCGATCCATGGCCACTTTGCGGTTGGGCATGTCTCGTTTCACTTTAATCCGCGTCAGAGCCAGCAGTGGAGGCAACAGAACGACCGTGTACAAAAATGCCAGAACCACGCCGGCAGCGGCAAAAATGCCGATCTCTGCGATGGCCCTTAAATCGGCAAAGAGAAAAGAGAGCACGCCTGCTGTGGTTGTCAGGCTTGTCATGACGATGGGGATCCCCGAGTGTCCCAGGGCGTGTGCAATAGCATCTTTTTTGCTCTGTCCCCGGTCAAGCAATCTGTAGAAAATTGCCAGCACATGTACACTATCACAAACACCCACAGACAAAAGAAAAGCCGGGATAACGGTGGTGGTAATCTTGATGGGAACCCCGGTGAGAGACATGAGACCGATGGTGGAAAAAAGGGCCGCATTGATGATGATCATGGGCAGGAACACACCGGAAGTCCTTCGGAAAAGAAGCCCCAGAAACAGGGCCACGGATACCAGGGACAGCAAAATACACCTGCGGATATCACTCATGGTGGCACGGTTAAAAGCATCCACCACCACCGGACCACCGGAGACCGTTATGGGAAATTCGTTCCTGTTGTGGCGACCCACCACCTGCTCAATGGCCGCCACCACTGCTCTATTCTCTTTTTCCGAAAAATAATGCGGTTTTTCTCCCGGCATTACCGTTTCAGAGATCTTCTCATCAAAGGCATCCAAAATATCTTCAGTGCTGAAAGCGTCATCTGTCACGGCTGCTTCCGTCTCAACAATGATAGCGGTTACCTGGGCATCCTCAGATATGAGGTAATTGAGATAGAATGGGTTTGACAAGACCTCCTTTCTCAAGCGTGCCAGTTCAATAGCGTTCCTGGGCAAGTCTTCCAGGAGATCTTTTACGATGAGACTATCCTTCTCCCCCCGGGTTCTTCGGGCGTTGATGAGGCTGGTGACTTCTCGAAGATAGGGGATCTCCGCTTCAAGATCCTGGTGGAAGGATTGAAGGTTTGACAAAAAGGCTGTGCTGAATATTTCCGGGGATTGAATAGCGATAACAATCAATTCCGCCCTTCCAAACTGGTCCCGGAAACGGTTGTATTCCAAAAGACTGGGGTCCTCTTTCTTGAGAAGGGCCTCTGATGAGGTATCGATGGAGATGGAAGGAATCTGGAACACAAAAAATCCTACCAGCAAACAAGTGGTCAGCAGCACCTTGATGGGGTTGTCATACAACCATGCGCCCAACCGTTCAAATTGCTTCTCCATGCTGTCTCTTAATATGGACATGATATTTAACTCAAGTGTCGGGAGATTTTTCTAACAAACCCTGTATAACTCTTTGAAGTTTGGAATCGGGAGATACCACTTCGACCTTGTTCAAAACGGCGCGCTGTTCGAATCGTTCATGTTCTGTTTTTTGATTCTTCTCCCAATTAGTTGGGAGAAAGGATTCTAGGGGTCCAGGATTCGAGGATTCAAGTGTTTGTTTTCCAGGGACTTGACCATCGCTTTGAGCATTCTTTCAACGTCACCGATTTCCTTTTTCAATTGATCAAGTTTCTCCTTTCTCACATAGCCCAAATCACCACATATCATCGTTTGGGTTTCCAATTCACAGACGGAACCATAGGCAATATAGAGAAATCTAACATACTCTAAGGTTGTTTTTCTACCGTACCCCTCGGCGATATTCGATGGTATGGAAACGGCAGATCTTCTGATTTGTGAGGTCAAACCATACATTTCTTCTTTGGGAAATTGTTTCGTAACTTTATATATATGCAAACAAAGCTCACATGCTTATCGCCAAACGTTTAACTCTTTATAATTTTAAAGCATACCACTCGAATCCTGGACCCCTGGAATCCTGGAACCCTTCATTTAGATCAACTCTTTTGGAGATGATCCGGAATTTTATGCTTTCTTGGTCATGGCATTTCGCTCTGCGGCAAGCTCTGCAAGCAGCTGTTGGATGCTCCAGTTCTCCGATACAGGTGTCAGCGTCGCCCACAAAGTCTTCATCATACCGGCTTTCTTGCACACCGTCATAAGGCTGATAAGTTCATTTTGTGAAATGCCCGCAACAACTATCGCCCGGGGGAGGTTCGACAAAACAGACGCACCGCTATTGTCTGGAAGCTGCAAAAGAGCTGATAAAATCATATCGCCCTGATCATCCGACACCCAGATTTTTGGAACTTCCCGCAGACCGACCATATCAAGAACAGTTTCGAATTTTGGCTGGGCTGCGGCTGGAAACCCGCATAGCAACAGTTTCCGGGGACCATAGAGCGGTTTATCCGATGTCGTGACCTTTTCAAATGTTGCATCGACCATCTGAATACTCCTTGGTAGACGCTATCTTAAAAATGTCTTTTGGCCCAAATTCTGTGTTGATCTCTCGTTTCAACGCCTCAAAATACCTTAGTATTCTTGCGGGTTGATACTCGAGCTCGCCTTAACTTTGAATCAAAATCCTATTTTTTAGATGGCTTCTATTAAATAGTGAGACTGATTTATCTTTTTCTACAAGCATCTGTCAAATACACCTGTATTATGGTATGTCCCCAATAAAACATTGGGTGCCAATGGGCAACAAAAAATCAATAATGGATATGGACAATCATTTTTTATCGGACCGGATAACGCCATTTCACTCAAGGAAGGATTGCGGAGGGTCTATGTACAGCCGCCCATGCTGCGGGAGAAAGGATGATGCTGGTGGCGGAGAAAAAAATCCTCGTATCCTGGAATTTTCACAAAGCTGATCGCTTCTGGCGCAAGGCAGATTCAGAATTCTCGTCAAGTTTCATGAAGTATTCGGAATAGGTCTGTGGCCATCACTATTTATACGGCAGCTTTTCGCCTCCGCCGCTCCCTGACGATAATTTCGAGTTCCTTGCTCATCTGACCGGCAATGGCCGTATTTTCCTCCGCCCGCCGAGCCAGGTACGGAAGCGTCGATGCCACCGGGCCAAAGGGCAGGTACTTGGTCACGTTGTAACCTGCATCAGCCAGCTTGTAGCTGATGTGGTCGCTCATGCCGTACAACTGTGAAAAACAGATATGCGGGTGGTCGCTGGGAATGCCCCTCCCGGTCATGAGGTCCGTCAACAATCTGCAGCTGGTCTCATTGTGGGTCCCGACACAAATTTCCACCACATCCATATGGTCCATAAATAAATGCAATATTTCATCAAAGGCCCGGTCGGTAGCCGGCTTGTCCGGATGGATGGGCGATGGATACCCCCGCTGCCTGGCCCGCTCCCTTTCCTGCTCCATGTAGGCGCCTCGAACAATTTTTACACCCAGCATATAATTCTCGTGCCGGGCATTTTGAATCAATCGTTTAAAGTAGTCGACCCGGTCTGTGCGGTACATCTGCAAGGTCGTGAAAACAATGGCCTTTTTCTGGTTGAAGTTCAACATCATCTCTTCGGCCAGATCATCAACAACACCCTGGATCCAGCTTTCTTCGGCATCGATATAAATGGGTGTGCCACTTTCCCCGGCCAGATTGCAAATGTCAGCCAGGCGTTGCCTCAACCGTTTCCAGGCCGGTTCCTCTTTTTTTGACAAGGCTTCCCCGGCTGTCATTTTTTCGAGCATGGCTTCGGCTACGATACCTGTCATTTTCATACAGGCACAGGGAATATTCTCATCCAAACCTGCTTGTTGGATGGTCTGCAAGATCGCGTTCTTTGTTTCTTCGAAACCGCTCTCGTCCCCACCCCCTTCCACGGAATAATCCAGGATGGCGCCGATACCTGCTTTGCCCAGTTGATCCACCACTTTCTGATATTCCCTAGGGGTCTCACCACCGCAGAATTGTCTGAAAACCGTGGCTTTGATGAGCGGTTTGACGGGAAATCCCATGGTCAGGGACAGTTTGGCAGCTCTAGACAGAAATTTTACCAGAAAGGGGTGCTTGGTCAAAAGGAATATCAGATACGACAGCAACAGATCCCTGTCGGATTTATGTTTAAACGCAATGGATGTGTCCTCAAAATCTATCGAAACCCGTAACCCTGAATTGTCCATTAACTTCACCATGATTTATTCCATTTAAAATAACGCAACAACGTCGTGTTTGATAAAATTGTTTCTAGGCTTTTATGGGGTAAAATAGAAACGGCGGTACCGGAATATCCATGACCGAAGCCGTAGCACGTAAAAGCTCCGCTTCCGGAATCGAGACTTTCTTATCATATAAAACACACCCGCAACAGGCGTCAAAAATGATACCTTTGATGTTTGGAGCGGCCAGGGCCAATCGATCGAGAGCAACATCGACCTCCATGAAAGATACGTTTTCCAACATGGATTCCTTTTCTGTTACACCTGCCGATCTTAGCTGTTCAAAGCCTGCCGCAAAGGCTTTATTGGTCCCCTCAACACCCTTGTTGCCCGATTTTGCAAGCATGGACAACAGCCTGACCATCTGCGGCAGCAAAGGGTCTATTTGTTGAATCATTTTCCGTCTTCCGGCATGACTGTAAATCATGCCGAGCTGGTGTGCCACAATTTTTTCCAATACAAACTCGAACAGAGTCAGTTTGCCGTCCGCTTCCACCAGAGCCTGAATATAGCGTTTCATCCCCGCAACCTGTGCCGGTGACAAACACCTCAGTGTAGGGATGGCCAGTTCCAGAACAGGAAGGTAAAAAACAGGTTTCAGCTTTCTTATCTCCTTTTCGAGTATCAGCAATTGGCGGATCACTTCAACCGGTGCCAGTTTGTTCATCACCTTGAACTGGTGCTCTCTTTCCTTTGGATCTCTATCCAGCAAGAGACCACAGACAATGGCCGTGGCCCCCAGCGGATCATCCAGCTCATCCCGTATCCTTTCCGGAAGCGCGGACAGGAGCCGGGCGCTGTAGTCTACGTGCCGGGGTGTTATGTTGCCGATGGTTTGCCTGGTCTCCCTTGCATCGGCGGACATCATGGAAACAGATGCATCGAATCGGTCTCCGGAAACCGTCCCGGAGCCCAAACCGGTTTCCTTTACATGACCGGAATACCCGGGATCGAGTCTGCGAATCCTTTCATCCAAGGGTGGGTGTGTTGCAAACAAAGATCGGATCGCTGCGGAAAAAAACAGATGGCTGGCTTCATGTGCGTTGGGAGACACGATAGTGGAGCCGTTGGTGAATCCACCGATTATTTTCAAGGCACCGGCGAGGCCACCCGGGTTTCGGGTAAACTGAACAGCTGATGCATCAGCAAGGAATTCCCTCTGCCGCGAGACAGCGCTCTGGATAATCCGGCCAAAAATCTGACCGACATAGCCGATTACCATCAAGGCAATAGCCAGCACAATAGTCTGACCACCCCCCTTTTTATTGCGCGACCTTCCGCTGCCACGCAAAAGGCCCCGTCCCACAATCGCAATCACCATGATGCCATATAAAAATCCAATGAGGCGTATGTTCAATCGCATATCGCCATTCAGGATATGGCTGAACTCATGGGCGATCACCCCCTGCAACTGCTCGCGATTCAGCGTTGAAAGACAGCCACGTGTGACGGCAATGGCGGCATCTCCGGGGGTGTAGCCGGCTGCAAAGGCATTGATGCCGGTCTCCTCCGCCATAATATACACCTGGGGTACGGACACACCGGATGCGATGGCCATTTCCTCCACCACATTGAGCAGTCTTTTTTCATCCTTGTCAGCAGACAAACGCATGACCCGTCTACCGCCCAGGTTTTCCGCTACATAGCTGCCCCCTTTTCTCAGCTGCAGCATCTTGAATAGGCTTCCCAGGGTAATGATGCCCAGGGTTACACATGTCACCAGCAAAAACATTTCAAAATCAAACCAGGCAAAGCCGTTCCTGTAAGTATCCGGCTTGCCCATGGATAGATAGAAAGTCAGTTGCACAACAACATAAACAGCCACGGCCACAAAAATGACCGCCAGTACAAACAAAAAGGTCAGGTACAAAGACTGTTTCCGTGATTGATCCTGTTGGGCGAAAAAATCCATCCTAAAAAGACACCTTGACCGGTTTTCGTTCTTCTGGAGATTCTGTGGATTCCAGGAGTTCAGCAGGTTTGAAGCCGAATGAACCGACGATGAGATTGGCGGGAAACTTTTCACAGCGTGTATTAAAATCAGTGACGGCATCGTTGAATGCCTGCCGGGAAAAAGCGACCCGGTTTTCAGTGGACGTCAGCTCTTCCTGGAGCTGGATCATGTTCTCATTGGCCTTGAGGTCCGGGTAGCTCTCCGCTAAAGCAAATAGACGGCCCAGTGTTCCGGTCAGGGCTGCTTCCGCACCGGCAAGCGCTTTCATGGCTGCTGGGTCACCCGGGTTTCCAGACGCCTGCTGATTGGCACTCACGGCACTGTTGCGAGCCGTAATGACCGCTTCTAGGGTCTCCCGTTCGTGTTTCATATATCCCTTGACAGTTTCAATGAGGTTGGGAATCAAATCGTAGCGCCGCTTCAGTTGTACATCGATTTGGGAATAGGCATTTTTATACCGATTGCGCGCCGTAACCAGTCCGTTATAAATCCCAACCACGATGACAACCAGTACCAGAATGATACCGCCGATCACAATAAGTGTTATCATTTCTTTCTCCTGTTTTACCTTTTAACGGTTTAGACTGTAGACGATTAGCTGCTTATCGCCCTACAAACTTGGGTGCTTTGTTCATTGGGTTCTTTGGGTTTATTGGGTTGTTTAAAGCCGTCGAAATAGATCTTTCAACACGTTTACGTTTTATCAACCCAATGAACCCAAGAAACACAACAAACGCAATGAACCCTATTCCCCCCCAACCCTTGAACCCCTGTATGCTGGGAAGCTATGATGCCTGGAAGCTGGGATGCTGCTGTCCGCAAATAGCTGTCAGCCACCCTCGAACCCTTGTATCACCCTCCAACCCTTGAACCCCTGTATGCTAGGAAGCTGTGAAGCTGCTGTCCGCGAATAGCTGTCAGCCACCCTCGGACCCTTGTATCACCCTCCAACCCTTGAACCCTTGTATCACCCTCCAACCCTTGAACCCTTTCTTTTCAAGATCTATCTGTCTGACACTTCGCAAGAAACGTTTTGGCGATATTGCTCGAATAGACCACGATCTGTTTCAGCAGATCCATCAGTTCCATGTGGATTTCGTGGGTTTTGGCAGATGCCACCTGTTCCTGGCGGATACGTTCGAGGTGTCTGGCGCGATACTGCTCTTCCAGGTCCAGATAGGTGCGCTCGCTGGACATGATTTCTCGGGCAGCATCCAGATCCATTTCCATAAAAGACTCTATAAGGAGCTCAATCCGCCGGCAGACTTTCTGGTGATAGATCAGAATCTCCTCTTTGCCCTCTTCTGAGAAATCAATCATGAGATCTTTTTTTTTGGCAATCAGGGGTACCATATTGCGGTGAATGAGATCGGCCACACTCTCTATGTCGCTTGCGATGGAAATCATGCCGAATGCTTCGTTGGCTTGTTCCGGGGCAACACCGCGGGCTGTAATTTTGAAAAGATATTCCCTGATCTTTTCTTCTATGAAATCGATTTTTTCTTCCCGCATGTCAATTCCCTGGAGCAAGGTCAGGTCTGTCCGCCAGGCATCTACCCTGGGAATTTCCCGGAGGAGAAAATCCTTCTCCTCCGGGTCTGAAACCTCTTTTTCGATCAGTTTCTCATCCGACATAAAAGGGATGATAATAGACGCAAGCATCCTCCAGACCAGCTTGGCCATCCTGGCCACTTCCGCCCGGGCCAGATCAAGAGCAATGGCCGGCGTGGAAATACTCTCCTCGTCCAGGTACTTGGTGGTCATAATGACGTCTTTGGGTTTCTCCTCGAGAGGAAGAATCTTAAAAATAAGCTTGGAAAAGTGTTCGGTGAAAGGCAGGAAAATTAGAGCCAGGGCAACATTGAAAATGGTATGGGCATTGGCTATCTGGCGCGCAGTTCCGGAATCGAATCTTTCGGCGATCATGCGGATAAATTCCGCAAACCACGGTATCCAGAAAACAAAAAGGAGCACGCCCGCCAGTTTAAATATGACATGCGCCAGGGCCACCCTTTTGGCTTCACGCGAAGTGCCGATGGAAGCCAGCCCTGCCGTGATACAGGTCCCGATATTGGCGCCAAACACCAGGGGGATACCCGCATCGAGGGTAAGGAGCCCTTGCTGAGCCAGAACAATGACAACACCGGTAGTGGCACTGCTGCTCTGAACCAAGGCCGTAAACAGGGCTCCGATTAAAATACCGAGGAAAGGATTCTCCATTCCCCGCATGGTGTCGATGAACACGGTATATGTTCTCAGGGGCTTCATGGCATCGCTCATGAGTTTCATACCGAAAAAGAGAATACCGAATCCCAGGATCACATCACCAATATTTTTGGTCGTGTTCCTTTTCCCGAACATATGCAGGGAAAAGCCGATGGCGATCATCAGCAAGGCATAATCCGTCAGCTTGAAAGCGATCAGCTGTGCTGTAATGGTGGTACCGATGTCGGCGCCCAGAATAACTCCCATGGACTGGACAAATGTCATCAAACCTGCCTGAACAAAACTGACCAGCATCACGGTTGTGGCACTGCTCGACTGAATCACCATGGTGATAAACGCGCCTACAAACATCGCAATAACACGGTTTTTAGTCAGCGCCGCCAGAATGGAGCGCATCCTGTTGCCTGCGGTTCGTTTAAGACCGGTACTCATTTTTTCCATACCGTAGAGAAACAGTGCCAATCCGCCGAACATACTGATACAGAGAAAAAACCATGAAATGCTTTTGGTTCCTGATTCCGCAGCATAAAGACAGGGTGTATAGGATAAGACAATCCCCCCCCCTATCATCCAGGGCATGGTTCGCCAAAGACCGTGAAACAGTACTTTCATTTAGCAACCTTTCAATCTTTGAGCACAGGCAAGACCAAACAACAGGGCTGTCTGATGAAACGTTTAGGTATCGTTGCGGGGTATATTATCATGGGACACAGATTTCTGCAATTTTCTTATTTAAGCTTTAAGCTATAAGCTGTAAGCTGTAGGCTTGAGCCGCTAAATGCTTATTGCTTATAGCTTATGGCTAAAAGTTCGCTTGATTTCACCCTGCCCGCATGCCATAACCATCGCAAAAAACAAAGGGAAGAAAATCATGCCAACGAACTTTGATATCGAGATTGATCGACGGCATACCGGTTCCGTCAAATGGGAATTTGTAATGGACCCGGAAAACCCGTCCACCAAAAAGAGAATTGATGCCTGTTTCGGCCCAAACCGGATCTTGCCCATGTGGGTGGCAGACATGGATTTCCCAAGCCCTGAACCGGTTGTCAAAGCCCTGCAGGAACGTGCTCGACACGGCATTTTCGGTTATACACAACCAGACCAGGCCTATCTGGAAGCCGTGACCGGCTGGATGAAAAGACGACATGCATGGCAGCCAGAAGAATCGTGGATCGTGCCCTCCCCGGGAGTGGTTCCGGCACTGCACCTGTTGGTGCGGACACTTACCCGACCTGGAGACAAGGTTCTGATCCAGCAACCCGTCTACTATCCCTTCTTCAGCGCCATAGAAAAGAACGGTTGCCAGATTGTATCCAACGCCCTTGTCTTGACCGACGGCCGTTATCACATGGATTACGATGACCTGGAAGCCAAGACAACCGACCCGGATGTCAAGCTGGCCATTTTATGCAGCCCTCATAATCCTGTTGGCCGCGTCTGGACACGTGAAGAACTCCAGCGTTTTGGCCACATCTGTCAACGCAATCATGTACAGGTCATTTCAGATGAAATTCATGGGGACCTGGTCTATCCAGGTGTGACGTTCTATCCCTTTTCCATGGCAGACAAGGTCTTTCAAGAAAACAGCGTTATCTGCACCGCCCCAAGTAAAACCTTCAACCTGGCAGGCCTTCAAACCGCCAACATTTTCATTCCAGACAAAAAGATTCGTCAAAAATTCAAAGAAAACCTTCTTGCCAACGGCTTATTCGGACTCAATCCCTTTGGCACAACAGCCTGCCGTGCCGCATATGACCAAGGAGAACCATGGCTTGAAGATCTCCTGCGCTATTTGAATGACAATCTCCTGGCTTTGATCAATTATTTTGAAAGGAATATCCCGGAAATCAAGGTCATTCATCCACAAGGGACCTATCTTGTCTGGTTTGACTGCCGCTCCCTTGGCCTTGACAAACATCAGCTCAGAAACCTTTTTCTGGACCAGGCCCGTGTCTTTCTGGATGAAGGAAGCCTTTTCGGACCCGAAGGAGATGGATTCCAACGCATCAACATTGCCTGCCCGCGACCCCTTCTCATGGAGGCGCTTGGGCGCATCGTCACCGCCGTTAAGGGGATCCCGGCAACATAATGCTAATTTTTACACGATGTCTTTTTCGACCCTTCCAAGGTCTTCTTGCCCAAACGGTTCCGTCAAAACATGTCACCAGATCCGATCACCCTTGCAATCAGATGGAAAAGTCTTATCTTGGTTGCATCACTGAGGGCGAACATCACCAGAGGTGGTATGTTGTACGTCTCACAATAATGTTCCCATGGAATCCGAGTTGAATCGATGACATAGACAGGGAGGTACCCCATGAAACAAATAGATTGTAATTCAGAAAAAATATCCAGCCGAACGCTCGGTTTGTTATTTCTACCACTGGCGTTGTTGCTAGGCTTTATCGGCGGTCTTGTATTGCCGGTGGTGGGATTTTTCTTCGCCCTTCCCCTCATGATAATAAGCGGGGTTTTTCTTTTTGCACCCGAAAGCAAGGCTTGTCAACTGATCAGGGGGAAATCGGCTTAGCTGGATATTTCATGAAAATATGGGTATAGATAGTTTTTAACCTCAATGACTTACACACAAAAAGCATTCCCGGATCACCACCGGTGACCGGGAATGCTTTTTATATATTTACAAGATAGGATAAGGATCCAACGCATGCCTGTGATACCCCATCAGAACAGACACTTGAGAAATATTGCCATTATTGCCCATGTCGATCATGGTAAAACAACGCTTGTGGATGCCATGTTTCGCCAAAGCGGCCTTTTCAGAGACAGTCAGGTCATGGACGACAGACTCATGGATACCATGGATCTCGAGCGCGAACGCGGCATCACCATTGCCGCAAAAAACTGTTCGGTCGTGTGGAAGGGGGTGCGGATCAACATCATCGACACACCCGGCCATGCCGATTTCGGTGGTGAGGTCGAACGTGCCCTCTCCATGGCGGACGGCGCCATTCTGCTGGTGGACGCATCCGAAGGGCCTTTGCCCCAGACCCGCTTTGTTCTCAAAAAGGCACTAGCGGCGGGGCTTAAGATCGTGGTTGTCATCAACAAGATCGATCGTCAGGATGCCCGCGCCCATGCGGTTCTCGACGAAATCTATGATCTTCTCATCGATCTGGAAGCTACGGACGATCAGATCGACTTTCCCCTTGTTTATGCTATTGGCCGTGATGGCATCGCCATAAAAGAACCGGATGAAACGGGCCAAAATCTGGACCTGCTGTTTGACACCATTGTTAAGGAAATACCCGGTCCTTCTTATGATCCCGGAGCGCCGTTTCAACTGCGTGTTTCCGATCTCAGCTATTCCGATTATCTGGGAAGACTTGCGGTGGGCAAAATTTTCAATGGCAGTGCCCGGGCCCGGGACAGTCTGGTCTGTATTGGGGAAAATGGCAAGCAGGTCCCGTTGAAGGTTTCCAAACTCCAGGTCTATGAAGGCATGACACTCACCGGTGTGGATGAAGTCCAAGCCGGTGATATTGTCGTGATTGCCGGCATCGAAAATGTCAAAATCGGTGACACCATCTGCCATCATGAACACCCCAGAGCACTCCCCAGGATCCGGGTCGATGAGCCCACCGTTTCCATGAAATTTTCGGTTAACACCTCCCCATTCGGAGGCCAGGAAGGCAAATACGTTCAGTCGAGCCGTCTCCGTGAACGACTGGTAAAGGAAACCCTTCTCAACGTGGCAATTCAGATGGCTGAAACCAATGACCGTGACAGCTTTCTGGTCAAAGGAAGGGGGGAATTTCAGCTGGCGATTTTAATTGAAACCATGCGGCGCGAAGGCTTTGAATTCTGCGTAGGACAGCCGGAGGTCATCTTCCGGCATGAGAAGGGAAAAAAGCTGGAGCCCATTGAAAAGCTTTTCGTGGATTGTGAAGAATCGTTCCTGGGCATCGTGGTGGAAAAACTCTCCCTCCGCAAAGGTAAGATGATCAACCTGGTCAATAATGGCAGCGGCCGGGTGCGCTTTGAGTTTTCAGTCCCTTCCAGGGCTCTGATCGGATATCGGGATGAGTTCCTCACCGATACCCGTGGCACGGGTATCCTGAACTCTATTTTTGACGGATACGATGAATACAGAGGAGACAGCTCCAGCCGCTTTACCGGGTCCCTTGTTGCGGATCGAACCGGGACCGGGGTAGCTTATGCGCTGTTCAATCTCGAACCCCGGGGGAGGCTCTTCATCGAACCGGGAGACCCGACCTACGCGGGAATGATCATCGGTGAGCACAACCGGAGTCAGGACATCAATGTGAATCCCTGCAAGGAAAAAAAACTTACCAACATGCGTGCCTCGGGTAAGGATGAAGCGGTTATCCTCTCCCCCATCAAACCCCTCACCCTTGAATTTGCTATCAGCTTCATTCGTGAAGATGAATTGTTGGAAGTAACCCCCCGCTCGTTACGTATGCGTAAAACCATTCTTTCCGCCTCAAAACGTCATACCGCAAACGCGGCCAAATTCAAGTGATGATCTCTTCCTTATCTCTTTACAAAGCCCCTGGTTTCCGGTAGAGGAGCCTGCAAGCAGTCTATCTGGACCAGAAGGATCAACATACATATGGCCTGTCATCTCAGGCTGAAAGATCGGGAACCATGTTCGCAGACTCCTCCATCATCACCATCGCAAATGAACTTGACATCAAAAACCAACAAGTGGGCGCCGTAGCCGCACTCCTTTCGGATGGATCTACCATTCCATTTATCGCGCGCTATCGAAAAGAAGTCACCGGAAGCCTGGATGAAGTTGCTGTGACAGCCATACGGGACAGACTCAACCAGCTGAAGGATCTTCGGGAAAGACAGGCTGCCATTCTAAAATCCCTTGAAAAACACGGGCACCTGACAGATGAGCTCCATCAAAAGGTCCTGGAAGCGCAGACCATGGTGGTACTTGAAGATATTTATCTGCCTTTCAAACCCAAACGGCGCACAAAAGCCGTCATAGCAAAGGAAAAAGGCCTCGAACCACTGGCACATCTGATTCTGGAGCAGAAAAACATCGACCCATACAAGGAAGCGGTCCCTTACATCGATCCAGAAAAAAAGGTTGATACGGTAGAGGACGCCCTTGCTGGTGCCCGGGATATTATGGCCGAAATGGTCAATGAAAACGATGAAACACGCTCTCGGCTGCGAAACCTCTTTTTTACCAAGGCCGTGATAAAAAGCCGGGTGGTCATCGGCATGGAGGAGACAGGTGCCAAGTTCAAGGATTATTTTGACTGGCAAGAATCGATTGCCAAAGTGCCCTCTCACCGGATGCTGGCCATGCGGCGTGGAGAAAAGGAAAACGTGCTTATCCTGGACATTTCGCCTGCAGAAGAAGACGCCATTACCATAATTGAAACATTGTTTGTAAAAGGGGAAGGGGAAGATTCAGCTCAGTTGAAATTGGCAGTCATTGATGGATACAAGCGTCTCTTGTCGAATTCCATGGAAACGGAGACCCGTATGGCCACGAAAACACGTGCCGACAGCGAGGCCATAAACGTTTTCGCGGAAAACCTCCGGCAGCTGCTGTTGTCACCGCCTTTGGGAGCCAAGCGCGTAATGGGGATCGATCCGGGATTCAGGACGGGATGCAAAATTGCCTGCCTGGACCGCCAGGGGACACTTCTGCATCACGATACGATCTTTCCGCACATGTCGCAGAAACAAGTACACGAAGATATCGCCAAATTAAAATCCCTGTGCAAACAATTTCAAATTGAAGCCATTGCAGTGGGAAATGGCACCGCCGGAAGAGAAACAGAGGCTTTTGTCAAGACAACCCTGTCATCAGAAAAAATACAGGTGCTCATGGTCAACGAAAGTGGTGCCTCGGTCTATTCTGCGTCAGAAGTGGCCCGTGAAGAGTTTCCGGATCATGATCTGACTGTACGCGGCGCCGTGTCCATCGGGCGGCGGCTGATGGATCCGTTGGCTGAGCTCGTGAAAATCGACCCAAAATCCATTGGCGTCGGCCAGTACCAGCACGATGTCGACCAGACATCCCTCAGACAGTCCCTGGACGATGTTGTGATGAGTTGTGTCAACAATGTGGGGGTCGATCTGAACAGGGCCAGTGCCCAGCTCTTGACTTATGTGTCAGGCCTGAATGCCGGAATTGCAAAAAACATCGTCCGTCATCGCGACACCCATGGTCCCTTCCGGAACCGGAAACAACTCCTGAAAGTGCCTCGACTGGGACCCAAGGCATTTGAGCAATCAGCTGGTTTTCTGCGTATCATGGACGGCGAAAACCCCCTCGATGCCAGTGCTGTACATCCCGAAAGCTATGACATCGTGGATACCATGGCAAAAGACCTGAGCATGTCTGTTACCGACATGATGAAAAAAGCTGATTTACAGCATCAGATCGATCTACCCCGCTATGTAACCACAACGGTCGGCATTCCCACATTGAATGACATTCTGGACGAACTGGCCAAACCCGGACGTGACCCAAGAAAAACATTCGAGGCTTTTTCATTCACCGATGGCATCGAAAAAATAGGTGATCTGCGAAAAGGTATGCAATTGCCCGGTATCGTGACCAACATAACGGCCTTTGGCGCATTCGTAGATATCGGTGTACACCAGGACGGCCTCGTCCATATCAGCCAGATGGCGGATCGCTTTGTGAAAAACCCAGCCGACATCGTGAAAGTTCAACAGAAAGTCACCGTAACCGTACTCGACATCGATATGGATAGAAACCGTATATCCCTTTCCATGAAAAAAGCCGTCGACCCCATGGAAAAAAGCACCCAAAAAGAAAAAGCCCGGAAACAGAAAAATCGTCCAAACAGGCCAAAATCGGAAAAAACCAGCAAACCCGAAAAAAGACCGGCCCCCCAAGGCTCCCTGGCAGAAGCACTGCTAAAAAGCGGATTGAAATAACCCACCACCGGCATTTATATTAATACCAAACCCATTAGGGACGGGTTAGATATGGGTTTCCATTATAATTGTGTCACCGATATATCCTTTGATGGTTTTTCGATACAATTGACCAAAACCTTCCTTTTTCCAAAAAGTGAGGGCGCACATGTTATTTTCTATGACAGCAGCCCGGATGGTACGACAACCCCATGACCTTGCCAGGGTATGGATATGCTCCAGTGCTTCGCGCCCAAAGCCACGTCCTTGGTATTTCTCTGCAAATATCAGCAAACCGATATAGGCGATGTGAACTTCCGGGTAACCTTTGCAGACATCAACAAATCCCACCATTCGGTCGTCAAACATAAAACCGGTTACCAATTCCACGTTCAAAACGCCTCACCAGAGCCTCCAGATAGCGCGATTTCACCTGCTGAGTGGCCAGGACCCGATCGACAGGGGACAAGCGAAGAATTGCGCCCAAAACAGCGGCCAATGCACGGTGGTGCCAGAGTACGTGGTTATCGAATAAAAGATGTTGGAGCTTGCCCCTTTCAAGAGCCATCACCACCGCCCGATGCGTACCGTTCAAGGGTGTAATCACTCGCTGGGGCCTGGATATTAGTGCAAGAGAATTACTTTTCGTACAAGCCCTCAGACATACGCCACAACCCAGACAGCGCTCTTCGTCGACCCGGGCTATTTTTTTCTTGGGTCTGCGTGGATCGTTGGCAGACACCAGGGTCATGGCTTCCACCGGGCAAAGCGCCACGCACTTACCGCAACCGTTGCAGGTGTTCTCTTGAACCTGCGGCAAAAAGTTGGTGGTGTGAATGGGATGCATGACGGCAAATCGTCGTGCCGCAATCATGGCTTCGCAGCAGCATCCACAGCAGTTGCAGATGAAGTTGACCCCCTGGCGAACATTTTCGCCAAACTGAACCAGATTGGATTCGTGAGCTTTGGCCAGCAGATCCAAGCCCTCGGAAACATCTACTGCCCGTGCGTGACCGTGTCGGATTAGTGATTCAGCTGAGGTGTTGAAAGTCATGCAGATGTGCATGGGCGCATCACAAGCCCGGTCCTTGTGCATCATCTTGTGCCGGCAGTAGCACATGCTGATGCCACGGTGGGTGGCGGTTTCGATTACACTGCTGGCGGATTCATAGTCGAGGACATGCAAGGCGTTCTCTGCCGACAGTACAGGTTCGTGAACAAAGGTTCTGCCGAGCTGGGTTTCTCCACTGGTAAAGAGCTCCCTGACAAATTCTTCTTCAACATTGAGGTACTCGTAAAACAGTTCACCCAGCAGCTTCTGATCGATGTCATCTCGAATACGCATCATGGAGAACTCGAAAAAACCTGCCATGGGTGGCGGCAGGACGTACTGCATTTCTCCTGCAACCTCAAAATCAACCAGTAAGGCTTTTTGTGCCAGACTCTCCAGAATCTTGCGTGATTCACTTTCAGACAGGTGCCAGACACGCATGGCCCGCCGAACCGTAAACGGTCTGATGGGCAGCATAGAGACCATCTCGGCCTCTTTCTTGTCGAAAAGCACCCTCAGGATTTTTTTCAGGAGTTCAGAAGGGGGGGCTCCCTGGGGAAACCGGTTGAGACGCTCGGTCAAGCGTTGGTAGGCAGAATTTTCAACGACATGGCCCATGGTATCCTACCTTGTCTTTTGATCCCTCTGGTACAACGCTGGGGTTTTATCACATTCTAAAGCGCAGAATTTTTCAAGGCTGTCGATCCAACAGCAATCATCCAAACAACAAGATCATAGAGGAAATACGACTCGTATATCACCCTAATTCTGCATGAAACATCGCAAACTTTCCATACAGAATTAGGGGTTAATTTATTGATAAAAAATGCAACGCATTTTTTATTATTTGATCCAGCCCGGCTTTTTGAACGTGGTGGAAGGATACGGCGTCAGCGGTGGATCAGTGAAGATTGGTTGCAATTCGCCACCCTGTACCTGGTAGTGGACAACCGGCGCTCCCGCTTGGGCGCGTAAAACATTATCCTTGTCCCATTTGATCTGGCCTAGCTCCCCAACATAGCCGTTTTGTTTTATATAGGCGTTCACGGCTTTGAAATCATAGGCATCGCCTACCTTGACGACTGCGTTGGCCCATGCTTTGACAGCCGTATAGGCAATCCAGGCACCGGCCGGTACCTGATGCTTATAGAGGCTTACGAATTTGTCTACCCAAGCCTGCCCGGCTGCATTGGGTGCCTTGGGTCCCGGCAGCCCGCTGGGCATTTCGCCCACAATACCGTCGGCTAAGGTACCCAGGGAGTCTACCACTTCACGTGGTGTAACGCCCCATCCAAGACTGATAATGGCGTTGGAGGGTTTTTTCAGAAACTGCTGGATAAACGTGATGTTTTCCTGCCCACTGGGAATTTCAATGTGGATAAGCGCCGGTTTGATCCTGCGGATCTGGGAAAGGATCACGCCCCACTCATTGGTGCCATAAGGCACGGTTTCCCGTTTGGCCACTTTCCAGCCATTGTCTGTGAAGCTCTTATTGAGCGTATCCCCTACTTCAAGACCCCAGGAATCGTCGGTATTGATAATCACGACCTTATTATTGGGGTATTTGTAGGGAAGCGCCATGAGCGCACGAAACATGCTCTTGGCCTGCTCGACACCCACGTCGGTTGTTTGATAAATATTATAATATTTTTCCGGATCTTCCTTGAAGATGTCCACAGCCGCCTGGGAACCGTCGTCGGCAAAAAAGGGTGCGTCGTACTTTCCATAAGCACGAACATCCTGACCCCATCCAGCCCAGCCTGCATGCACTGAAGCCACGTTCTTCTGGCCACACAGATAATCGGCCGCCTGCATGACAACTTCAGGCTCAAACCCTTTGGAATCAAAACGGATAATCTCAAGCTGTTTACCCAGAAGACCGCCTGATTCGTTGATCTCGTCAATGGCCATCTTGATACCCTTGAAATAGTCGGCTCCGGAGCCGGCAGCCCAACCCGTCATGGGAATCGGAACACCGACCGGAATGGTATCAGCCGCCATGGCCGCAGGGCCAAAAAACAGACAGGTCACCAAAAACAATGTTAATAAGCTGATTCTTTTCATGTATTACCTCCCTTTTGTTGAAATTAAAGTAAGATCCAATTAGAGCGACAAGGTCGCAATATATAAAATCGTTATGCGATTTTATTCGTCGAACGCTTTAGGAAAAGACCCATAACGCCGTTTGGAAGCGCCAGTACCAGAATGACCACCAACGCACCCATGGCTACAGCCCGGTATGCACCCAGGGGCGCCATGAGCTCACTGCCTGCTACCACCAAAAATGAGCCCAGGATGGCGCCGGGAAAATGCCCCAGGCCACCCACCAGCATCATGACCATCAAGATGCTGAAAAGGTCCAGTTCCAGCATGCGGAAAGAGAGCACCCCGTAAAAATGACCGTAAAATGCACCTATGATACCGGTTAAGAAAGAGGTCAGGGCAAAGACCATCAACTTATACTTAAAGGCGCTGACCCCTAAACTCATGGCAAAATCCTGAGAATCTTTAAGAGCCAGAAACGCAACGCCCCAGTATGATTTAATCATAAACATAATAATGAGTGCACAGCTAAGGGATACCAGCAGCGTCAGATAAAAAGTCGGGACGATATTGGCCGAACTGAATGTATAGCCGAATATGCTGATGGGCGGAATAGTCAAAAGACCGACGGATCCGCCGGAGCCCAAGGCTATGCCGATCTCACCCCTTAGCGTCGGCTGGAGGGCCATATGAACGCCAAAAGTTACCAGGGCCACATAGGGTCCTGCCAGTTTAAGACAGGGCAGCCCCACAAGAACGCCCATACCGGCAGTAAACAGGCCGGCAATCAGGATGGACAGTACCGGTGTCACATGATGATCGATGGCAAGAATACCGGAACAATAGGCGCCCATGACGAAAAAAGCCACCTGGCCGAATGAAAAGATACCAGCGAACCCCATCATGACATCCCAGCAAGAGGCCACTACGGCCCAGATGAGGCACATAACCAGAATATTCATGACAAAGCGCATATCCCCCACAAAAATAGGCAGGATTGCCATGATGCCATAGCAAACACCTATAATTATCGCCATATATTTTAAACGCATATCCTAATCGCCTTTTCCCATCAGACCTTGAGGCCGCAGCACCAGGGTCGCCAACAAAAGAATAAATAGCGCAATAATGCCATAGCTCATGCCGAATATCCAACCCACAAACGCTTCCAGCATGCCAATTATGAAAGCCGCATACAAACCGCCGCGGATGGAGCCCATACCACCGAATGCGGTGACCACCCAGGCCTTGATCATGATGATACCGCCGGAATTGGGGTTGATAAACCACTTCTGACTCAACAGGATGCCACCAAAACCCACCATGACGGTTGAGATGGCAAAGGTGGCAGCAAAAATGCGCGCCTGAGGAATACCCACGATCTTGGCCCCTTCAGGATTCTGGGCCACAGCTTGTACGGCCATGCCGATACGGGTGTTGTTTAGCATCCATCCAAAAAGCAGAATACCACCCAGGGACATGATGAAAATCATGATGTCCTGGTGAGCGAACACCAACTGACCCACTTCAAGTGTCCCCTCCAAGATGGGAGGCAAGGATTTCATCTTTACACCGAAGACCACCATATACAGACTGGACAAAAAAAGGGACAGCCCCAGGGTCAACATCATAACCTTGTTTTCCCAGTCCTCGCGCTTTCTTAGGGGCGCCACCAAGAGTTTTTCCAGGCCATACCCTACGACAAACATCAGCGGCATCACAATCACCAGAATCGTCAGGTAACCGCCGAATTGAAGACCGATCCCGAAGATCAGTATCCAGGCAAAATAGCCGCCCATGTTAAAAAACTCTCCATAGGCAAAATTAAAGGCTTTGGTCACACCATAGACCAGGGTCATACCCACGGCCATCAGGGCATAGACGGAGCCGGTGGACAACCCGGCGATAATCACATCGGTGATTTCATACAATAATAAAATGGTGTCTTCACTGAACATACACTCTCACCTTCAATATCAGGCTGAACCAATTACAACACCGAGTAAAATCTATTACGTTCACCACCCTTGAGCCCTTGTATGCTGGGAAGCTAGGATGCCCGGAAGCTGGGATGCTGCTGTCCGTTGAAAGCTGTTAGCTACCCTCGAACCCTTGTATCACCCTCGGACCCTTGGACCCTCTATTTTGATCAACGCATTAGAGATAATCAAAATATTGCTACATCCCCAAAAATATCTCCTTCAAGTGTTCATTGTTCAAGGCTTCGTCTTTGCTCCCTTCAAAGGAGATACATCCTTCTTCCATGACATAGATCCTGTCTGCCAGTTCTGTGATTTGAGGAATATTTTGTTCCACCAGGAGTACGGTCTTGCCTTGTTGATTGATTTTTTTAATGGTGGAAAAGATCTCATGTCGCAGACTCGGCTGCAGCCCCAGAGAGGGTTCATCTATGCACAAGAAATCAGCGTTGGACATCAATCCCCGCGCCACTGCAAGCATACGGGCCTCACCGCCACTCATGGTCGAAGCAAATTGTTTCTTACGTTCCACCAGACGCGGAAAGAGGTCATATACCCGTTCCAGGTTTTTCTTTTCTTGGGACCGGGCATTCTTGGAATAAGCACCCAGTTTGAGGTTTTCCAAAACAGTCATATAAGGAAACAGTTCACGATTTTCAGCGATATAGATCAGACCATTGTTGACGATCTTTTCGGTTGTCTCGCCCATGATGTCATTGTTTTTAAACATGACATGGCCGTTGGCCTTATCCACCAGGCCGCAGATGGATTTCAAGAGGGTACTCTTGCCATGCCCGTTTGGCCCCAAAATGACCACAACCTGGCCTGTTTCAACCGCAATAGAAACATCCTTCAGGACATGCGACTGGCCATAATAGGCATTCAAAGCTTCAACCTTTAGCATATGAATCCCCTAAATAAGACTCGATCACCCTTGGATTGCCCACAGCTTTTTCAGGTGTGTCACAGCAGATCTCTGCCCCGGATTCGATGATCAGCAACGTTTCAGTCAGTTCAGTCAACACCTTCATAAAATGCTCGATAATAATAATGGTGACACCCAGTTCCTGGTTAATACGCTTGATCAAATCCATCAACTTCCTTATTTCATTGGCATTACAGCCCCCCATGGGTTCGTCCAGCATGAGAATTTTGGGTTTGGTGGCCAGGGCTGCTCCGATCATCAGTTTCTTTTTTTCCAGGAGGTTTAAAAGACCGGTGTTCTGTAAACGCTCCTCTTCAAGTTCCACAAAGCGGATCACCTCATCCACATGGGCCGCATCCAGACCGCCGCGCGCACCAAAACGGCTGCCCACGGAAATGCTTTTCTGCACGGTCAAACTGGGAAAAACCTGCGGAATCTGGAACGTACGGGAAATACCGGCTTTGGCGATACGATAGGGTGGCAGACCGGCTATGTTGCGGCCCATAAATTCGATGGTGCCCTCGTAAGGATAGAAACCGGTGATGAGGTTGTAAACCGTTGATTTGCCAGCACCGTTGGGCCCGGCAATACCAAAGACCTGCCCTTCCTGCACTTCAAAGCTGAGGTCGTTCACCGCTTTGAGTTCCCCAAACTTTTTTGTTACATGTATAGCTTTGAGCATCACATTATCCTATGCCATATGGCCAACAAAAGACAACCCAAAATTTGGGTTTCTCTAAGCCTATCATTATCTACAAAAGGTCTCTTGACGAACCCGTACCCATTCCAAATAGTCTTCACTATTTGCAGCGCTAAGATGGCATGCCTCCAGTATCGGAAGTATCCCGGCCATGGTCCGATTGGCATTTTCAATGTCCAGGTCTGAATGGGCAACGCCAGAAAGACCATAATCCGGCGGCACCAGAGATGTAATGACATTGGCACCGGCATTCAACCGCATTTTCAATCCCGCCAGGCCATCCACATCCAGGGATGCCGGAATCAACCGATCGGGAAAAGACAGGCGCAATACCGCGATGATAAGACACTCACGCATGGACGCCTCTTCCGCATGTTCTGCCATGGGTGTCCCGGGCTGCGGCACAAACTTCATGACCCGAACCTGATCCACATCAAGCGTGCGCATCATCTGGATGGAATGAGCAATGTCTGACGATGATTCACCGATACCGCATAAAAGTCCCTCTTCAATCAGCAGTCCCAGTTTTTTGGCCACACGCTTTTTCTCCAGACGCTCTTCAAAATTTTGTCCTGTTCTTAAGGTTTTAAAAAGGGTCGTATTATGGGTCTCCTGATAGCAGGCGTACCAGGTAACACCGGCAGCAGTCAGCATGGCCAGCGCTTCATCAGGTACAACACCAGGGGATACCATGACGGGTAAGTTCGTCACGGCCTTGATGTCTTTGACCAGTTGAACCAGAGCATCCAATTCCCTGTTTTTCGAATCGTGAAACCGCGGATCCTCTCCCATGGTCAAGTCCATGAGATTGATCCCTTCCTTTGACAGGTACCTGGCTATGTCCAGGACATCCTGGGTCTTTTTTCGATACCGTTGCGGCCGCTTGTTGGAGCGACGAAAATAGCAGAAGGTGCAGTCGTTCCGGCAGAATGTACTCGTATAGGCAAACCCGTAGGTAAATATCTTACCTCCAAAATTTGCTTTGCGCATGCTCCGAGCGGTCTCAAACAGGACCTTAAGGGCGTCTTCATCCTCCAGGCTCAATAATTGGACAGTATCGGCAGCGCTCAATCTGCGTCCACATTGAACGTCGGATAATAGCTTTTTAAGATGGCGGGTCGATAATGTCATAAATCACTTTCGGTGTGTCGTTTATTGTGGTTCCCTGAGCTCGCGGGTATACGGATCCCAAACGATTACGCCAAGCCCAGATCCTGCAGTTTCTCAGAGCTCGGGACACCTTCTTCATCCCAAGCCCGGAGCCTGAACATTTCATAAAACTTGACGAAGACCTGTGGCACCTCCTCCACAATTGCTCTGTCAATCAACTCGAGATCGTCTCGATACCCTTTTCCATGATATCAAGACCTTTATTCAGCTGTTCATCGGTAATGACAAAAGGTGCCAAAACACGGATAATGTTTCCATAGCTTCCACAGACCAGTATGCTCAGGCCGTTTTCAAAACAGGCGGCCGACAGGGCCTTGGCCTCCTCTGGAGCGGGTGCGCGGTCTGGACCTTTAACCAGCTCGAGTCCCAGCATGGCGCCCAGCCCTCGGATTTCGCCGATGATGTCGTACTTCTGTTGCCAGGTCTTAAAACGGGCCTGCAGTTTTTCGCCCAGGGCCACTGACTTTTCAAGCATGTTTTCTTCTTCAAAAATATCCAGAACAGCCAGGGCCGCTTCACAAGCCAAAGGGTTGGCACCATAGGTACCGCCAAGTCCACCCGGATGTATGGAATCCATGATCTCCCGGCGACCCACGACAGCGCTCAAGGGCATGCCTGCCGCGAGGCTCTTGGCCACAAGAATCAGATCCGGTTCCACGCCCCAGTGTTCGATGGCAAACATTTTTCCGGTACGCCCCATGCCGGACTGGATCTCGTCACTGACAAACAGGATACCGTGCTTTCTGCAGATCTCCACCAGCTTCTGAAAATATCCCTCCGGCGGTGCAATAAACCCGCCTTCTCCCTGGACCGGTTCCGCCACCACGGCAGCTACCGCCTCGGGGTTGACATGTTTGATAAAAAAGTCTTCCAGTTTCTCCGGACCAACGGCATCCCCGAAAGGCATGCGATACACCTCCGGTGCAAAAGGGCCAAAACCCAGTTTGTAAGGTTTGACCCTGCTGGTCATGGTCATGGTCAGCAGGGTGCGCCCATGGTAACCATTTTCAAACACAATGATCGCCGGCCGCTTGGTATAATAGCGGGCGATCTTGACGGCATTCTCTACAGCCTCGGCCCCACTGTTGATGAAGAGGACCTTTTTGGCAAAATCCCCCGGGGTAATATCGCAAAGCCTCTTGGCCAGGCGGACCGGGGAATCATACGGGGTCACCATGAAACAGGTGTGGGTGAATTTTTCCGCCTGCGTCTTGATGGCCGCCACCACCTTAGGATGGCTGTGACCAATGTTCATCACGGCAATCCCGCCTGCAAAGTCGATATACTCCCTGCCTTCCACATCCGTGATGATGGCTCCCCTGGCAGAGGCCACATAACAGTTTGTACCACTGGCATATCCGTTGGAAATAACCTCACTGCGCATGGTCTGCAGTGCTTCGTTTGTTGTGGAATCTGTCATTTCAGTTCTCCTTTAATCATAGATATTCTGATATGCTTACAACAGGTCTGATCAATCTCATAATTTACATACAGTCCTCGTCACAGATTTATTTTCAGGCCGGGAAATAGGTCTCCTTACTTGCCGCTTTTGTCAAAAATTCTTCCAATGGCTGCCGGAGGCGTGGTCTTACCCACCACACCCACCAGCACGATAATGGTCAGAATATAAGGCAGCATGGCCAGGAGACTGGAGGGAACCGGGAAACCCTTGGCACCGAGATAGATCTCTACCCCTTTGGCACCACCGAAGAGCAGGCAGGCCAGCATGGCGCCCTGGGGTTTCCACTTACCGAAAATCATAGCGGCCAGAGCAATGAAGCCATGCCCGGATATCAAGGTATTGCTGAAGCGGGAGACCACAGCAATACTCATGGCGGCGCCACCCAGACCGGCAAAAAAACCGGAAGTCATGACGGCGCCATAGCGAATACGGTAAACACTGATACCCAGTGTATCGGCTGCCTCGGGATGCTCCCCCACGGCCTGAACACGCATGCCGATCTTGGTTTTGTAGAGTACAAACCAGACCACGGCCACAAGGAAAAAAGCCAGGTAAACAGTAGCAAAGCGGTTGAATACCAGATCCATAAAACCGGAGGATTTGAATAGCTTCCCCTCTCCAAAGAGAAAGCTCAATGGCAAGGGGATCTTCTTTGGTATGGTAAGGGTCTGGGTGGCCCCGTCAAAAAACAGGCGGCTCAGAAAAAGAGCAAAACCGGACCCCAGGAAGTTGATGGCGATACCGGAAACAATCTGTTCGGCGGCAAAAGAGACACAGGCAATGGCGTGTATCAACCCGAGCAGCGCCCCGCCCAGACCGGCACAGACAAAACCCAGCCAGGGACTTTGGGAGTAGTAAGCAACGGTAGCCCCCACAAAGGCACCAAAAAACATCATGCCTTCCAGACCGATATTGACGACTCCGCTGCGCTCGGTAATAACGCCCCCCAGGGAAGTATACATCAAGGGGGTCGAGTACATCAACGTCGTACCGATAATAAATCCCATGTCTTTTATGATTGCTTCCATCAGTTTTTTGCCCGCCTCTCTAAAATAGTCAGGATCAGCCGTATCAATTTTGGCATAGCCACAAATAGAATAATGGTTCCGATCATGATGTTGATCACCTCGGTGGGCGCCTGCATGGAATCCTGGATCTTTGATCCGCCGTACTTCAATGCACCAAACAACAGGCCTGCAAAAACGCTGCCCGGACCGGTGTTGTTACCGATCAGCGAGACAGCGATACCGTCGAACCCATAGCCCTCCATGGCGGCCAGTTTTGCGATGCGATGGCTGACCCCCAGTACCTGAAAAGCCCCCGCCGCTCCGGCAAGTCCCCCCGAGATCAGCATGGAGATCACCATGCTTTTCTTCACATTGATACCACCGGCCTCAGCTGCATGGGGATTGAAACCAACGGCCCGTAATTCATAGCCCAAGGTGGTCTTATTGAGTATGTACCAAACGAGAACGGCTAAAAGAATGGCAAAGATAATACCCACATTGATGGGCGTCTTGAGGATATCCCCCAGTATCTTATGACTGCGGATAAACTCGATACCAGCCTCGGAGATTTTCCAGTCGCTCAACAGGTTGATCCGGGCGGTGGACTGGATGGCATAGGATTTACCGGTCCCTTGACTGCCAAAAACCTTCAAGGTAACCACAAAGTTGGAAAAGTAGAGGGCGATCCAATTCAGCATAATGGTGGAGATCACCTCGTGAACCCCGAAACGGGCCTTGATGTAGCCGGCCAGGCCACCCCAGATGGCTGCAACAATAACTGCCAGCCCCACGGCCAGGGTCACATGCAGGATCAAAGGCAGCTTGAAAAAATAGCCTGCAGCGGCTGCCATAATGGCACCCATGATATATTGACCCTCGGCACCGATATTGAACAAACCGGTACGCAGGGCAAATGCCACGGACAGTCCCGTAATGATCAAGGGTGTGGCATAAATGATCACATAGGATATATATTTTGAGCGTGAAAAAATACCCTTTAGAATAACCCAATATGCTTCCAGAGGGTTGAAACCGGCCACCAGCAGGATAATGGCACCCAGCAGGAATCCCAAAACAATGGAAATCAGGGTCAGACCCAGACTACCGTTCAGGAATTTGCTTTTCAATACCTCTCCATTCAATTTCATGGGGTGCCTCCTGCCATCATGAGACCTATTTCGTTCTCATCGACACCGATTGCATCGACAATCCCCACGATTTTACCCTCAAAGATGACGGCAATACGATCGGACACATTCATAACCTCGTCTAATTCGAAGGATATAAGCAACACAGCCTTGCCCCGGTCCCGCTGATTCACCAGTGCCGTGTGAACATACTCGATGGCTCCCACATCCAGCCCCCGCGTCGGTTGGGAAGCAATCAGGATTTCAGGATCATTGCTCACTTCTCTTGCAATGATCACTTTTTGCTGGTTCCCTCCGGACAGAGATTTGGCTGTCAGATAAGGGTTCGTGGGGCGGATATCATACGCATCGGTACAGTGATCGGCATAAGCATAGATTTTCTCGCGGTTCAGCATCCCGTGTCTGGAAAAAGGGGTGTCGTGGTAGGTTTCCAGAATGAGATTTTCGGCCACATCGAACTCCATAACCAGGCCTCTTTTCTGCCGGTCCTCGGGGATGGTGCGTATGTTCCATCTGTTGATCACCTCCTTGGGCTTCGATCCCGTGATCTCCTTGCCACGCAGGGTGATGGTTCCCCCGGCAACTTTGCGCAGACCGGTCAGGGCCTCCACAAGTTCGGACTGACCGTTTCCGTCTACCCCGGCAATACCGAGAATTTCCCCTTTGTACAAGGCCAGGTTGAGTCCGTTAACAGCCGCAATACCCCGATTGTCCTTCACCACCAGATCCTGGATGGCAAGAATCTGTTCACCCTTATGCTGGGCTTTTTTCTCCACCGCAAAGGAGACTTCCCTTCCCACCATCATGGAGGCCAGTTCCTGCTCTGTGACCTTGTCCACCTCCACGGTATCGATAAATTTGCCTCGTCTGATAATGGTGCAGTAGTCAGCCACCTGCTTGATCTCGTGGAGTTTATGGGTAATGATGATGATGGATTTGCCCTCCTGGGTGAGGTTGCGGATGATCACTACCAACTCCTGGATCTCCTGAGGCGTCAGGACGGCGGTGGGCTCGTCCAGGATCAGAATTTCAGCACCCCTGTAAAGTGCCTTTAGAATCTCCACCCGCTGCTGACTACCGACGGAGATGTCCTGGATCTTGTCCCGGGGGTTGATGGCCAATCCGTAGCGCTCGGAAATCTCGGCCACCTTTTTCTCTGCACGGGCGATATCGAGAATTCCCATCATTTTGGTGGTCTCTCTGCCCAGAATGATATTCTGGGTAACCGTAAAGGTATCCACCAGCATGAAGTGCTGATGAACCATGCCGATACCGTGCTGGATAGCCACATTGGGGTTGCTGATTTCGACGGCCTGTCCCTTGATGCGGATCCTGCCCTGGGTTGGACGGTAGAGACCGTAAAGACAATTTACCAGGGTTGTTTTGCCGGCCCCGTTTTCCCCTAAAAGAGAATGCACTTCACCCTTGTGGACCGTCAAATTGATCCGGTCGTTGGCGACAAAATCACCAAATTTTTTTACCACATCGATCATCTCGACTACCTTTTGGGAAAAATCGATGGAAGTCACATGCAGGTCTCCTTTGCGGGTGTGGGTTCAGTCCAGTTTTTAAATTAAGTTCAACCGGTCGGCGGTCCATGAAAACGCTGGCGGACAGGTTGAGGATTTGGGGCGGGAAATCTCGGACCCATCACGGTAGTGCCATCCCCGACCACGAGGCTGCATCGCTCCTTTCCTGCCGGCACAAGGTGCTGATGTCTACGGGATCCGATTGTCGGGATGATATTGGAAAAATTGCCGGCCCCTTTTCCCGGAGGGTTTACAGGATGTTCGGGTCAGAGACCGGCTTGTTCGTTTTCCATGATCTTAATAGACGTTGTGCTTTTGTAGAACCCCATTGTCACTGCACAAGCGGGGAACAACATCGTGCCGGTGCCGCGACGTTATCCCGTTCGATTAGAACTTGAATGCGTCGAATTCAGCCTTGGTGGAAGGCACTTTGAATTCTCCCTTTTTGATCCTGGCAACCAATTGATCCACCTCGGCCAGGATATCGGCAGGAACATGCTTTTTGGAAGTCGGGGCGATGCCGACACCGTCGTTGGAAAGATTGTAAACCACGGTTTCACCACCGTTCCATTGACCCGAATTCAACTTACGGCCCACATCATAAATGGCATTGTCCACCCGCTTCATGGCTGAAGTGAGAACATTGTCCGGTGCCAGAAAGTTTTGGTCCTTGTCCACACCAATGGCCCATTTGCCCTTTTCCTTGGCCGCTTCGATGACGCCGTCACCAACGCCACCGGAGGCGTGGAAAACAATGTCGGCACCCTTTTGGTACATATTGTTGGCAATGGCTTTGCCCTTGGCCGCATCGGTAAAGGATTCCGCATATTGGGACAAAACTTCACACTTGGGGTTGGCCATTTTTGCCCCGGCCATATACCCGTATTCGAATCTTTCGATGAGGGGGAATTTGATCCCACCCACAAAACCGATTTTATTGGTTTTTGTCATTTTGCCGGCAATATATCCCACCAGAAAAGAGGGTTGCTCTTCCTGAAAGACCACACCTGTTACATTTTTGGGCGTTTCATCGCCATAGGCAAAATCGATAATGGCATACTTCTGGTCTGGATTGATCTGTGCTGTCGCCTTGATGGCATCACCCATTAGAAAACCGATGCCCCAGATCAGGTCGAATCCTGCGTCGGTCAAGGTTTCCATATTTGGGGCATAATCCGCATCCTGTTTGGATTCCTTGTATGCCACTTTAATACCAAAATCTTTCTCCACACGCTGGAGTCCTTCCCAGGCCGATTGATTGAATGACTGGTCGTTGACGCCCCCCACATCGGTAACCATGGCGATTTTTAGTTTTGCTCCCATTGCCGTAGAGCTGAAACAGATGGACAATGCCATCACGACCAACATCAGGTGGATGAATCTAAATCTTCTCATAAACCCTCCTCATTATTCTGAATTTTGGACAAAGCGAGTTGAAAATAATCTGATAGGTATTGAAAAGGATAATAATTGCTCGAAAGGTTTATTGCAAGCATATTATCGACCATAGACCAGCGTCTAATCAACTGCTTTTGGGTGCATTCTGAAGAATCGTCACACCGGAGCTGGTGCCGATGCGGCTGGCACCGGCCCGAATCATGGCCGCGGCGGTATCCCAGTCTTTGATGCCGCCGCTGGCCTTTACCCGCATGGTATCGCCAACGGTTTGCTTCATCAATCTGACGTCTCCAATGCTTGCACCCCCACTTGAAAACCCTGTGCTGGTTTTGACGAAGTCCGCATTGGCAGACATGGCTATTTTACAGGCCAGCATTTTTTCCTTTTCCGTCAACAGACAGGTTTCGATGATCACTTTGAGCGTTCTGCCAGGGCCGGCAGCTTGGCGCACTGCCTGGATATCTGATTGTGCGGTTTTAAAATCCCCGGATTTAAGAGCGCCGATGTTCAAGACCATATCCAGTTCCATGGCCCCGTCTTCAATAGCTGCTTCAGCTTCGCATACCTTGGCCTTTGTGTGTGCCGCTCCCAGGGGAAAACCAACAACAGCGCATACGCGCACAGGGCTTTCTTTGAGTATGTCGTAAACCCGTTTAACATGACACGAATTGACACAAACAGCACCAAAACCATGTGTCATGGCTTCTTGGGCAAGAATGTCCAGATCGCTCTGCCTGGCCTCCGGTTTCAGCAGGGTGTGTTCAATGGCCTTTGCCATGCTTTCTGATGTGATGGCGGCGTTCGCCAATGAATCGTTCATATTCATACCTCCTCTTGAGCAGTATAATATTCGAGTTCGACATTTTGTGCCCATGATCCGACCAGCATTTCCACGAGATGTTTCTGGCGAATACGGGTGGGCTTTTCCACCAGGACAATGCGATCGATGGCCTGCTTTTCCGCAAGGGTCATCAGATTCAGTCGCAATATCGTCGAATGAAGCGGTGAAATGCTCGGGTTGTAGGCAACGGATTCCACATAGCCCCCGTTTACAATTTCTCCTTCCGGCGTCTGAAGCGCACAGCCGGCAAAATTCCCGGTATAAGGGGCATAGGATGCCACGGCAGCTGCCAGTGCCGCCTGAACAACAGGATCATCCGAGGGGTGTATCAGCGCCAGTTTCCGGATTGTTTTGGGCCTTGCCATAAAACCTCTGTGGTTGCCCAGATCCATTGGAGAAAAGGCGGCGGGAAATATTTCCGATAAGCGGTTCGTATGATGCTCATGTCCTTCCCCAACAGGCTTCAGGAGCATCAGATCGGTGCTGCCACAAAGCTCCTGAAGGAACTGGCGACAATATCCACAGGGCGGCTCGGACGTTGCAATGGACTTTATGAGATATGCTCCGTGAAACCAGGCGTTCATGACCACTGCCTGTTCTGCATGGATCGACATGTTCAGGGCCAGGTGTTCGAATTCCATGTTGGCCCCCACGTACAGATTCGTGTGCCCATCTGCAGGACGGGTCTTTGCCAGTGCAACTGCACCCACATGAAAATTGGATACAGAGGCCATTGAAAAAACCTTTGCCAGGGGCAGGAGACGGATCATCAGCTCCTCCATGGACACATCCAGCAGACGCATGACTTTTTCACAGGTCTTTTGGGAAAGCGCCCCCCCCTGCTGTGCCAGGTGCTGCAGAAAAGGCTGTACAGAATGGGGAAACGTGCTCAAAACCGATTTGAATCGATCTGCCCGGGTTGCCCCCATCACATCGCCTCTTTGGCGTTATCACCGGAAATCCTTGCCAGGATGAGCTTCGGCGGGGACATGTCTTCCGGGCCGATGGTGTAGGCCCCGGACAAACGTTTGACGGCAGGATCGATTTTGGCCGTGTCTCCGTCCGAATGAAGCATTGCCAAAGGTTCACCTTTCCGAACAGGATCACCGACTTTTTTAAGCAAGACAACACCGATGGACAAATCGATGGCATCCTCCTTGGTCTGTCTGCCGGCACCCAGTATCTTGGCGGCCATGCCTATCTCAAGCGCGTCTATCCCCTGAACAAATCCTGAGTTATCCGCTTCCAAGGGGATGCTTGTCCTGGACCGGGGCAACAGATCAGTGTTTTCAACCACCTGCGGGTCACCGCCCTGGGCCTCGATAAAGGCTTTTAATTTCCGGGCCCCTTTTTTATTGGCTATGTGTGATTTCAGCATCGCCCTGGCGTCTGCGTTGGACCGACCGATTCCACACAACATTAGCATTTCACTCCCCAATGTCAAAACCAGTTCCGTCAAGTCCGCCGGCCCCGACCCATTGAGTGTATCGATGGATTCCTTGACTTCCAAGGCGTTTCCAATGGCAAACCCCAAGGGTTGCGCCATTCCCGTAATAAAGGCGGTGGTTTTTTTGCCCACGCCTTCGCCGATATTGACCATGGTTTTTGCCAGTTTCACGGCCTCCGTGTATAGGGGGGTAAACGCGCCGGCGCCGGTCTTGACGTCCAGGACGATACCGTCCGCACCGGCAGCCAGTTTCTTGCTCATGATCGAACTGGCAATCAGCGGAATAGCGTCCACGGTAGCGGTGACGTTTCTCAATGCATAGATCAGCTTGTCCGCCGGTGCCAGCGTCTCGGTTTGGGCAATAACGCTCACATGAACCCGGTTGGTAATATCGATAAACTGTTCTCGGGTAAAATCAGTGCGCATCCCGGGTATCGATTCGAGCTTGTCAACAGTACCACCCGTATGACCCAGTTCCCTGCCGGACATTTTGGCCACAATCCCCCCGCAGGATGCCACCAGGGGAGCCAGGACAAGGGTTGTCTTGTCCCCCACACCCCCTGTGGAATGTTTATCGACCTTAAAGCCCTTGATGGGGGACAGATCCACCGTTCCCCCGGAAGCAGCCATTTTCATGGTCAAATCCCTGCATTCACGGGCGTTCATCCCTTTGAAATAGACTGACATTAAAAACGCAGCCATCTGATAATCCGGGATATGGCCGCTGGTATAGCCCTCGATCAGATAGCCAATCTCCTTTGTGGAGAGAGACCGGCCGTCCCGTTTCTTTTTAATAAGTTCATACATGTTCATGATACGAATAACCTGTTGTTATTTCATAATTTGGATTTAAATACAGGTTAACAATCCTGAACTTAAACAATTTCAGGCGCCGTGCTCGCCGGGTCCAAATTTTTAATGACCTGTTTGATAAATTTTTTGGCGGTCGGTAAATGATGTGCCGACGTTTCAATGACCTCTTGATGCGAAAGTGGATTTTTGCTCAAACCAGCGGCTTGGTTCGTTATAAAAGAAAATCCCAGCACCTTCATTCCCAATCGACACGCCTCCGTCGCCTCCGGAACGGTTGACATGCCCACCATGTCTGCACCCATGGTCTGCAGGGCCCTGATTTCGGCGGGTGTTTCATAAGACGGGCCTGATAGCGCTGCATAAACACCTGTCTTGAAGTTTACACCAACCTCGGCGGCAGCACAAGCGGCCAGATCTCTGTATTTTGGGTCGTATATTTCTTTTGAATGTCGCCGACCTGCTGGTATTTTCAGGGGTATTTCCCGCATCAGGTCCATATGGTCGGTAATGACAATGATATCACCGGGTGAAAAGTTTTTATTGATACCGCCGGCGGCATTGGTCACGATAACAGTCCGGACGCCCAAAGATGCCATGACCGTTATTGGAAACACCACGGTTTTCAATGGGTGTCCTTCATAGTAATGTACCCTGCCGGAAAGGGCCAGAAGGTACTTTCCGGAAAGACAGCCCACAACAACTTCACCGGCATGCCCCTTTACCGAGGATACGGGAAAATGGGGTATGTCGGCATACCGGATACGGGTGGTCTGTTCCATTTCTTCCACAAGCCCCCCCAGCCCGCTGCCCATGACAATCCCGACGGCCGGGGTGACAGATATCTGCTGCTTCAGGAAGCCAACCGCGTCAAGAACATGCGCATCCGGATACGATGTCATCTTTGAAACTCTTTCCGTTAAGGAGCTTGTCCGCTCCGAGAAGATCGGCAATGGTCTGGCCACAATCGGCAAATGTATCCCGTATACCGAGATCGACCCCCTGTTTAGCTGCTTCACCGTACACCAACAGGGGTACATATTCACGGGTATGATCGGTATGATGCGTGAAAGTCGGGTCGCACCCGTGGTCGGCAGTAAGCATCAGGATATCATTACTCGTCATGTTTTTGATGATTTGAGGCAGTTTTTTGTCGAACTGCTCGAGTGCCAAGGCATAGCCCTTTGTGTCCCGCCTGTGTCCATAGAGCATGTCAAAATCCACGAGGTTGGTAAAAATCAGCCCTTTCTCATCTTTATGGCGTTGCATGGCTTCACAAGTCAGCTCTATGCCATGTAGATTGTTTGCGGTATGAATCTCTTCAGCAAGCCCCCTGTGCCCGAAAATATCACCGATTTTACCGATGCCAACGGTGTAAAACCCTGCCTTGTGCAGGATATCCAGAAGTGTTTCATCAGGCGGTTCAATGGAAAAATCTTTTCGCTGGCTGTTTTTTCTTTCAAAATACCCTGGTTTGCCCTTGAAAGGTCTTGCAATTACCCTGGCGACAGAATGCGGACCCGTTAAAATATTTCTGGCAATCCAGCAATATTCATAGAGGGTTTCCAACGAGGTAATCGATTCATGGGCAGCAACCTGGAACACCGAGTCGGCCGATGTGTAAACAATCGGCTGACCTGTCTCAAGATGTCTTTGCCCCAGTTCTTCCAAGATCAGTGTGCCGGATCTCGGGTAATTTCCCAGGGTTCTTTTCCCGATCTTTTTTTCGAAAGCCTGGATGACATCCAATGGAAACCCATCCGGATACGTCGGGAAGGCTTCCCTTGAAACAAGACCGGCAAGCTCCCAGTGCCCAGAGGTGGTGTCCTTGTTGGAGGATTGTTCTGCCATCTTGCCGTAGCAGCCTGAAACAATACCGGGCTCGCATCCCATGGAAAAGATTTCTCCCAAGCCGAGGGAACATAGATGGGGAATTTTCAGCCCGCCTTGATAGGCGTATATGTGTGGCAAAGTAGCAGCCCCCGCATCGTTGAATGCGGCTGCGTCGGGAAGAGCACCCACACCGAGGCTGTCCAAAACGATAAGTACGATTCTGTTAATCATTTCCATATATTATTATTTTAATTGGCCACACCGGTCAAGAAGATCCTCAATAAAATCGTTTCACGATTTTATTTGACGCGACGATGTCGCTATTTAAAAATATTTGCGTAAACAGAAAATTAACTTGATATCGAACAGTCATACGATTTATATTCTCAGGGTCGCTCCCCATCTTTTTCAACCTGTTAAATCCGGTAATGTTCCAAAACCGTTTTCAACACCATATCCACCATTACCCAAAAAGGAGGTAAGCCCATGGAAAAAATTAAAAAACAACTTCGCGTACTTTTAATCATTTTCGTTGCAGCCGGCGTGCTCGGTATCGGGGGACCATTTACAAGCAACACTTTCGCGGACAGTCATTACACGACAAAAGACCTGAACGAGCAGCTCGTCATGGCAACACTCTGGGTCCAGACCTCGGCTGAATTCAAGGCTTTGTGCTATCAGTCTTTTAACCTGGCCAAAATGAACCTTGATGCGTTTCTGGCTTCGTATTCCGGATCCAAAAAGGTTGCCATCAGTGTTGACGTGGATGAAACCCTGATTGACAACTCAGTCTATGAAGCGTTTTTGATTGGGAATGACTTTGGTTATTCGTCAAAAACCTGGGGCCCCTGGCAATCGTCCGGTCTGGCAACCCCCTATCCCGGCGCTATTGAGTTTCTGAATTATGCCATGCTAAGGGGCGTGGAAGTTTTTTACATCACCAATATAAAAATGCAATATTATGAGCCTGCCAGCAAAAAACTCAAAGCCATGGGATTTCCCTTTATCGACAAGAAGCATCTACTGTTTAGAACCGACACCAGTGACAAACAACCCCGCCGGGACATGGTGGAAAAAGACTATGTGCTCTCTCTTTTCCTGGGCGACAACCTGAATGATTTTCTCAGCGTTTTTAGCAAGAAACCCGTTGATGCACGATCTGCCGAGGTCGATAAACTCAGGGAAGAATGGGGCAAAAAATTTATCGTCTTTCCGAATCCCATGTACGGCGACTGGGAAGGTGCTGTTTACAACGGCAACTGGGGTGCCAGCCCGGCAGAAAAAGACCAGATGCGCAAGGATCATCTCCGGCGCTGGGATTACCAGCCCTAATATAATCGTTTCACGGTTTTTTTATGGGAGACAGTATCGCTTTATTGCAATAGATCGAAATACCTCCCCAGTTACGGCTGCGGGAGGTATTTGTTTACCAGAATACCCAGTTTTTTTATGGTTTCTTCCGGGATGATATTTTGGTCCGTCATGATGGCCTTTTCCAAAGCTGTGGCACACAGGCATGCTCTCTTTTCCGGTATCCTCGGTACGATGGTTTGAAGTATCCTTTTTGCATGGGAAATGTTTTTTTCCAGATTCATCAACACTGTTTCCACCGTCACTTGGGATTCTTTCTCGTGCCAGCAGTCATAGTCGGTAACCAGCGCTAAGGCCGCATAACAGATTTCAGCTTCCCGTGACAGCTTTGCTTCCTGAAGGCTTGTCATACCAATAATATCCATGCCCCATTGACGATACAGATTTGACTCCGCCCGGGTGGAAAAGGCCGGTCCCTCAATACATACGAGCGTCCCGCCATTGTGTGTTTTGACACCTGTTTCAACGACTGTCTCATGAAGCAATGACGCCAGCTCAGGACATACCGGTTGTGCAAAGGCAATATGGGCCACCAGTCCGTCACCAAAAAAAGTGCTTTTCCGGTCTCTGGTGCGGTCATAAAATTGATCGGGGATAACAATATCCAGGGGGTGTACATCTTCTTTCAGGCTGCCCACGGCTGTAACGGATATGATGTGGGTGGCTCCCAGTCGCTTGAATCCGTATATGTTTGCTCTAAAATTGATCTCCGACGGTGTGAGCCGATGCCCCTGGCCGTGCCTGGGTAAAAAAGCGACCCGGATGCCATCAAGCGTGCCGATTACGTATTTGTCCGATGGATGTCCAAAGGGTGTGTCAATCGATACCGTGGTGCGTTTGGACAGCTCTTGCATGTTGTAGAGGCCGCTGCCGCCGATAATACCGACGCGAATCTGCTCGTTCATGGATATCCTTTCTCTTACTGCCAGGACAAATTAGGATCTTCTCCCAATTCGTTGGGAGAAAGGGTTCAAAGGTCCAAGGGTGATACAAGGGTTCGAGGGGTGGCTGACAGCTACAAGCGGACAGCAGCATCCCAGCATACAAGGATTGAAGCGTTTGTTTTCCAGGGAATTGTATATTTCTTCTTTTGGAAAACGCTTCGTTACGGTATAGTTATCCAAACAACGTTTATCCGATTTTTTCCAGACTTTTAACTCTTTATAATTCTCAAACATTTAGCTGATGTCTTACTTCATCTCACTTAAACCCTGGACCCCTGGAATCCTTGAATCCTTAATTTGGATCAACTTTTTTGGAGATGATCCAAATTTTAATGGTGCCATACATCATCAAAACGTGCCAGAGGAATAAACAGTATCATGAATGTCATCGACATGGCAACCTGGCCCAGAAAGAGCCAGTTTGATTTTTTTAGACAACTTCCCGCGCCCCATTTCAGTATCACCTCAAGTGTACATGTAGCGGAACTGGTGCAACGGAAAGAAGAAGAGGGTCTATCGTTTTTCAATGCCTTTCTCTATTGTATCATGACGGCTGCCAATACTGTCCCGGAACTGCGACTGCGGTTCCGCAAAGACACCGTTGTCCAACACGATGTGGTCCACGCCTCCGCCACGGTACCTATTGATGATGACCGGTTCGCTTTTTGCGGCATCAAATACGTACCGGAGTGGAAGACATTCAATGCACATTGTATGAAGGCTCTTAAAATTGCCAAACAGCAGAACGCACTGCAGGAACACATCGACAACTCAGATGAATGGATTTTTTTAAGCTGTCTGCCCTGGATGAACTTCACAGCCTTGACCAACCCTCATGGCGGACCGGATGACTGTATTCCACGAATATCATGGGGAAAGATAGACAGTACGGGCTCCAACAGGACCATACCGGTAAGTGTCCAGGTCCATCATGCGCTGGTGGATGGAATTCACGTGGGAAGGTTTTATGAAGCCCTGGCCGAAAAGATAGCGAACGGGTTTAAATAAAGGGTCTGAGGGTGGTACAAGGGTGATACAAGGGTTGGAGGGTGACTGATAGCTATCAGCAACAAACGGCTGTTTGGGCTCAAGACGGATGGCAACCTAATAAACACAACGAACTCAATAACGAGATATGTTGGGTTCGAGGGAGAGCTTTAAGCGATAAGCTGTAAGCAATTAGCGGCTTATCGCTTGGAGGATTGCTGACAGCAGATGGCGATCAGCACCTGACAGCCTATAGTCTAAACCCCTAAAAGGCTAACCAGGGTTTGAGGGGAAACAATACTGTGTTAGGTTTTAAGTTTTAGGTTCAGTTCCGAGCTGTCAGTTACGATCAATTACGCGCGCAGCGCTAATGTCGCCCGCAGGGCTAATGACCATCAATGACAGCCGCAGGCGAAGTGTTGCCCGAAGGGTTAATGACCATCAATGACCGCCGAAGGTTAATAAGGATCTGAAAGGAGAATATATTGGCACTCATTGAAAATTCTGCACAGACACGCCACTTTTTAAAAAGCTTGGGTTTTCCTGATCTTCAGATTCATCATGCCATCAACCACTTCGACTTTACCAAATCCGATCGCCGCACGCTGATCATTGGACCCATGGGCTCTGGCAAAACCGAGTACTCTGCCCGAATATACCGTGACTCTCAAGTTGCAATGCAGAAATCTACAAAAGTGAGAAATCTCACCACCAGCGGTCAGGTTGATCTGCGCAATGTCTTTTATGTGCGTTCAAAAATTGACGACAAGCGTTTCGAGGGCAGCCCCACCACAGCCATTGCCTACAGGGGAGGGCATGTCGACCTGGGAAACAACCTTGCCAGCATCTCGGACTCCTTTGGACTTGAAAAAGTATTTGAAAACAGCCCCACCGTAGGCACATGGATCGTGGACGAGGTGGAGTTCTTTGACGAGCGCATCGCTTATGTCATTGCCCGCCGTGCCAAACAGGATCGGCTCAATTTCATATTTCCCATGCTCATCCTCAATTTCCGCAAAGACATCTTCAATAGAACGGCAAGACTCGTCATGGAAGAATCAACAGACGTTATCCCCCTCACCGCGTATTGCGAACACCCTGACTGTATCACCGATTCCTATTATACCTACCGCTACTACACGGTCGACGGTGCTGAATGTCCTGCCCTCTATTTCGATCCCCTCATCATCGTGGGAGGAGATAAACAAAGTGAAGACCCTAAAACACCGAACTACGCCACCCGTTGCGACCATCACCACTATCTGCCCGGAAAAGAATATACTTTTATGGTTTTAAAACCGCTCGGGGAAAAAGCGTACGGAGGCGATCTAAGCCCATTGAAAAATGAGCTCGATCTTTTGAAAAAAGATATCGAACAATCGGCGCTCTACAAGCATTTCACACGAAAATATATCCAGGTTAATAACCCGGAACCCATCATGATGAATGCACTGAAGGCAAGCTGCATTGCAGAAAAAGCTCTCATCTACCTCTTTTCAGAAGAAAACATCATCAGTGTTGATCAGATGAAGCACCTGGCAAGGGAAATCAACTGCGATGCGGACTATATGAACGAGCGTCTCGTTGAAAATCGTATGATGCAGATTGGAGATTTCAAATAGGAAAGGAACGATCCCGATTCCCTTCCCATGGAGATGAAAAGTAAAAAGCAGGCTCTAAATTGACCCTGTTTTTTGTTTTTTAGGAAATCCGTGAGACCACTTGTTAGTGTTTAGAATCGCGTCTATCTAAGCCAGATCTTCGATCACTCAATCTTCTTTCGGGCACATGAATAGCATATGAAAATCGACGTCGATCAGAATCAGAGCGCCTGCCACCATTATCAGGGAGTGTTGTCCTTTTCATTGTTTTTATCACCCGTTCGTTTCCGAGAAAATACAGCAATACCAACAAAACCAACACAAAAAAGAAGAGCAATTGATTTTAAATTTATCACAACAGCATTAGCACTTTCTAAATCCGCAGCGTGATCAGCATAAGAGACTATTTCTGTGCTAATAGGACTGAATTCAAGCACTAATCTCTCTGGAATTACTGTGTTGCCTATTAAGAGGAGTACTAGGATTAAGGCCAGTGCTAAATATGTCGGCTTCATCAGCCACCTCTCACTATTATGAGTAAGCAAAATATCAAATGGATTTCCTTATAACATAAATTACAAACATTTGCAATCATAGCTTATTTTCATTGGTTAAATGCGCGTGAATGAAAAAATATCCTTTTAGGTGTTGATGACTGCAGTCGCTCTGATTTCGACTAACAATCCTTTAAGTACAAGCTCCTTAACACCCACTGCTGTCCAAGCAGGATAATCAGATGGAATAAATTCTGATTTTACTTTTGAAAATTGTCGCATTTCTTTCATGGAAATATGATAGGTAACTAACGCTACGATATCAGCAAGGGACCCACCTGCCTCTTCAAGTACATGTTTTAAGTTCTGAAAAGCCATTCTCGACTGCTCTTCAATCCCGTTTCCAATTGAAAAATCCTTATCAATACCAACCTGTCCTGAAACCCAAATCATGTTGTTGACTTTCACCGCCTGAGAAAACTGCATGGATTCGTATATAGATTCTGTACCTTTGGGATTAATTAAAACGCTAGCTTGCATCATATCCTCCTATTTTTTTTAGGGCTTATATGTTTATGGTCTGGTTCAGAACTTTAAAATGGACATGAATCACAAGTTTTTGATACGGTCGATGTGTAGCACTGCCACACGGCAGAACATTTCTGGTATTTGCTGTGAGGTTCTTCAATTCGTGCAAAATGAAACAGGGGCTTAGAATTTCTTCTAAGCCCCTGTTTTTATTGATGGCGGGAGCGACGAGACTCGAACTCGCGACCTCCGGCGTGACAGGCCGGCGTTCTGACCAAACTGAACTACACCCCCGGGAAAACTTCATTTCACCCTTAGCTTTTAGCACGTAGCCGATAGCTGCTACTGGCTACGAGCCACCAGCTAATCGTGAATGACCAAAGGCCATTCTTGGTAGGCGGAACAGGGCTTGAACCTGTGACCCTCGGCTTGTAAGGCCGATGCTCTCCCAACTGAGCTACCCGCCCACAGTTTTTTACCCTGGTTAGCTCTTTAAAGAATCGTACTGCTACCAGCAAAAACAATAAAAGTCAAATAAAATCGTCATACGATTTTATCAAACACAATGCTGTCACTTCAATATTTTAAATATTGGAACCACGCAGTTCAAATCAAGGATGTCCTCTCTTCAGGTGTGTCCGCTGACAGGTCAAACATCATGTCGCTACGCTGAAAAGTGGTTTCCCCTTCATTTAAAATCAACGCATGGGTCAACACCTCATCCATGTGTTCCACAGGGACGATCTCGAGCTGCTTGGAAATGGTTCTGGGTATATCCTTTAAATCTTTTTCGTTCTCATCGGGAATCAGGATCTTCTTGATGCCTGCCCGGTGAGCCGCCAGGATCTTTTCTTTCAAACCACCGATCGCCAGAACGCGTCCCCGCAACGTGATCTCGCCGGTCATGGCAAGATCCCTGTAAACCGGCCGTTTGGTCAGGGTCGACACGATGGAAGTACACATGGTGATACCTGCCGAAGGCCCGTCCTTGGGGATGGCACCTTCCGGAATATGGATATGAATGTCATAATTTTTATAGAATTCCTCGTCGATCATCAACTGCTTTGCCCGTGAACGGACATAGCTGATAGCCGCCTGGGCAGATTCTTTCATGACATCCCCAAGTTTGCCGGTAATAATCTGCTTGCCTTTTCCCGGCATCATCAGCGTCTCTACCGCCAGGAGTTCACCCCCAACCTGGGTCCATGCCAGACCATTGACAAGGCCGATCTGGTCTTTTTCTTCTATCTGGCTGTGCTTGAAGGGCGGGGGTCCGAGAAATTTCTGAACAGTCTTACCGGTAATCCGATAAGGCTTATCTGTCTTCTTTTTGAGAATATCCCGGGCAACCTTCCGGCAAATGGAGGCAACCTCACGTTCCAGATTTCGAACACCGGCCTCACGCGTATAGCGCTGAATAATCGTGGTCAACGCGTTTTTGGCAAACTGAACATTCCTTCCTTCAAGACCGTTCAATTTTATCTGTTTCGTTACCAGAAAATCATTGCCGATATGGTATTTTTCATACTCTGTATAGCCCGGCAGACGGATTATCTCCATCCGATCCTGGAGGGGTAGAGGGATATCCGGCAGTGTGTTGGCCGTCGTGATAAAAAGAATGTCTGTGAGATCATAATCGACATCCAGATAGTGATCATTGAAGCTAAAGTTCTGCTCCGGATCCAGCACTTCCAGCAGGGCAGACGAAGGATCTCCTCTAAAATCCATGCTCATTTTATCGACTTCGTCCAGGCAGAAAACCGGGTTGTTTGCACCAACCTTTTTGAGGGACTGGATAATTTTCCCGGGCATGGCCCCAATATAGGTCCGGCGATGCCCTCGAATCTCGGCTTCGTCACGAACCCCGCCCAGGGAAAGACGGACAAATTTTCGACCGGTTGCCCTTGCCACCGATTTTGCCAGAGATGTCTTGCCAACACCCGGCGGACCCACAAAACAGAGAATGGGTCCCCGAATCTTTTTCATCAGGCTTTGAACTGCCAGATATTCAAGAATGCGCTCTTTGGGTTTTCTCAGACCATAGTGATCCTCGTTGAGAATGACTTCCGCCTGGTCAATATCATTGTTTACCCTGCTTCGCTTAAACCATGGCAGGCTTATGAGCCAATCGATGTAATTTCTTACGACCGTGGCTTCAGCCGACATGGGTGTCATCATCTTGAGTTTTCGAAATTCCTGCCAGACCTTACCTGTGGCTTCTTTGGACATCCGCGTTCTCTTGATCCGCTTCTCAAGATCCTTCAACTCATTTCCCGGATCTTCCTCCGCTCCCATTTCTTTTCGTATGGCGCGCATCTGTTCGTTCAGATAATAGTTTTTCTGGGTCTTTTCCATCTGCGTTTTGACGCGCCCCTTGATACGCTGATCCATTCTTAAGACCTCTGTCTCCATTTTGGTCAGCGTCATCATGAGCGAAAGTCTTTCCACCAGGGACAGGGTATTCAACAACTTTTGTTTGTCCTCGATCTTAAACGAAAAGTGAGCGGCAATTGTATCCGCCAGTTGTGAGGGATCCGATATGGCGGCCACGCTGCTCGTCAGTTCTTTTGAAATACCCTTGTTGTGTTTGGCATATTCTTCAAAATTTTCGAGTAGCGCTCTTTCCAGTGCCAGGATTTCGGTTCCCGGCTCATCCGGTTCTTTGAGTTCCTCAACCGCGACCTGAAAGAATTCCTCATTTTTTATAAAGCGCGTGATACGTGCCCGTTGCTTTCCTTCCACCAGCGCCTTGACCGTACCATCCGGAAGGCGCAGCAACTGCATGACATTGCCGATGACCCCCACCTCGCTGATATCTTTTTCACTCGGACTGTCGATATTCGCTTTCTTTTGTGTGGTTAAAAAGACCCGCTTGTCGCTGCCCATTGCCGTTGCAAGAGCACTGACGGATTTTTCACGACCCACAAATAAAGGTGCCACCATATAGGGAAAAATAACGATATCCCTCAGGGGCAGCAGTGGAAGCAGATGCTCACCTGAAATGCTATCTTCACTTTTGAACATTTTGGGCATATTAACCATGATTCTCTCTTCCTAAGTTGTACTATGCTTGCTTTTTTGTCTGCTCGTACAGCAGAATGGGGTCTTCATTGTTCAGAACAACATCTTCCCCGATCACACACTCCTTGACATTATCGATAGAGGGCAAGGTGTACATGATATCAAGCATGCTCGTTTCCATGATCGCACGCAACCCTCTCGCACCTGATTTCCGTTTCAATGCTTCTGTTGAAACTGCAGAAAGAGCGCTGTCCGTAAACCGCAAGTTGACACCTTCTATTTCAAACATGTGTTGGAATTGTTTAACCAGTGCATTCTTTGGTTCCGTCAATATACGAATCAATGACGACTCGTTCAGTTCATCCAGAGTGGCGATCACCGGTAAGCGCCCCAGAAATTCGGGAATAAGACCGAATTTGATGAGATCTTCGGGCTGGACCATGCGAAGGATATCCCCTATTTTTTTATCTTCCTTTTTAAGGATTTTGGCCCCAAAACCTAGAGATTTACTCCCCTGACGTCTTTGAACTATCTGTTCGAGCCCGGTGAAGGTACCGCCGCAGATAAAAAGAATGTTTGATGTATCTACCTTGACAAAATCCTGTTGGGGATGCTTCCGCCCACCTTTGGGTGGAACACTCGCAGTGGTTCCCTCGATAATCTTTAGAAGTGCCTGCTGAACACCCTCGCCGGAAACATCGCGTGTGATGGATGGGTTGTCAGACTTGCTGGCAATCTTGTCGATCTCATCGATGTAGACAATACCCCGCTTTGCTTTTTCGACATCATAATCAGCATTTTGAAGCAGGGACAGGATAATGTTTTCCACGTCTTCGCCCACATATCCAGCCTCTGTCAGACTGGTGGCGTCCGCAATCGTGAAAGGCACCTTTAAAAATCTTGCCAGGGTCTGTGCAAGCAAGGTTTTACCGCATCCTGTGGGGCCGATAAGCAGGATATTGCTCTTGTTGATCTCAACATCGCCATTGCTCTGGGCTTCCAGGCGTTTGTAATGATTGTAAACGGCAACCGCGAGCACCTTTTTGGCAGATTCCTGTTCGATAACATATTCATCCAGCATGGCCTTTATCTCTTTTGGCACCAGGAGATTCTGCACATCACTGATATCTTTTTTGGTCTCTTCTTCGATAATTTCACTGCATAGCTGAATGCATTCATCGCAAATATATACGGCCGGACCCGCTATCAGCTTGGTGACTTCTTTTTGGTTCTTCCCGCAGAAAGAACAGAACAGGTTGTCGCTGCCTTCTTCTTTGATCGCCATTATTTGGCCTCCGCCTCTACAATTTTATCAAGATCATCCCGGTTTCTGATCACATGATCGACAATGCCGTACGCTTTTGCTTCGGCTCCGCTCATGAAATAATCCCGATCTGTATCCTTCTGGATCTGTTTCAAACTTTTTCCGGTGTGGCTCTTCAGGATGTCGTTGAGGGTCTCTTTCATGCGCATGATCTCTTTGGCCTGAATTTCGATATCCGATGCCTGTCCTTGAAACCCACCCATGGGCTGATGAATCATGATCCGCGAGTTGGGAAGTGAATACCGTTTTCCATTTGCTCCGGCCGTAAGTAAAAGTGCCCCCATACTGGCTGCTTGTCCGATGCAGACCGTTGTCACGTCGGGTTTGATATATTGCATGGTGTCATAGACAGCCATACCGGAAGTCACGATACCGCCCGGTGAATTAATGTAGAAGTTGATGTCCTTGTCAGGGTCTTCGGATTCCAGGAAAAGAAATTGGGCAATCAAAAGATTGGCCACCTCGTCATTCATGGCCGTACCAAGAAACACAATTCTGTCCTTTAGGAGCCGGGAGTAAATATCATAAGCTCTCTCTCCCCTGCTGCTTTGATCAATAACCATTGGAATTACTGGCAAAATATTTCTCCTTATTTTATAAAACCGGCCTTGTCATTCCCCGGCGGTTTCTTTGGGTTCCGTGTCTTTATCCCCGGTGGCCTCAATTTTTTCGGGCTCTACGTTTTCGATGTCACCATTATCAATAATAAGCTTAATCGCCTTTTTTTCAAGCAGCGCATGCTTAAAAAAATCCAGGCGGTCTTTGTTTTGGTCGTAAAAACTCTTTATCTGGTCCATGGGTTGGTTAACGTTCTGCGCCATTTCCGCGTAACCGGCCGCCAGTTCTTCATCAGTCAATTCAAGCTTTTCCTGCTCGATGACCTTTCCCAGTATGATCTGTCGGCGCACCTGCTGTTCGGCAGTTTCTCGATATTGCTCTTGAAGCTTCTCCTTGCTTAACCCCACTTTTTCCATGGAGGTATTCTGATAGGCAAGTCTTCTTTCCGTATCGGCAATGATATTTTCAAGCTCGTACTCAATCATGGATTCAGGAAGCTCAAAATCAACCTTTTCGAGAATATTCTTGAATATCTGCTCGTTGAGTTCCTGTTCTATACGCTTTTCATAGCCCTGGGTCAGATTGTCTTTTATCACATTTTTCAAATCTTCTAAAGTTTCAAATTGACCCAGACTTTTTGCAAAATCATCATCCAACTCCGGCAACGCTTCTTTCCGGATCTCCGTTAGCGCCACATGAAACTGAATGGTCAGGTTTTTGAGCTTCTCATTGTGGTAGTCTTCCGGAAATGTGACATCAAACGCCATGGCGTCACCGGCTTTTTTTCCGATTAGACTGTCATCGAATTCCTTGGCGATCTGGGCGTCGCCGATTTTCATGGTAAAGTTTTCCGTCTTGCTGGTCTCGTCATAGGGCTTGCCATTTTTAAATCCCTCGTAATCGATGAGCACAAAATCGTCTGCCTGAACCGGCCGGTCTTCCTCGATCTTGACCTTTTTGGCCATGTTTTTCTGCAGCATGCCAAGCTGGGCATCAAATTCTTCATTGCCAACCTTGTAGTTGGTCCGTTTCAACGCCAAACCCTTGATATCAATATCTTCCAACTCAGGCTTGACATCCACGGCAGCATCATACGCGTACGAACTGCCGGCATCAAGCTCAGGAGGATCGATTTTCGGGCTGCTGATAATTTTCAGATCCGTTTCCTTGAGTGCTTCCGTAAAAGAGGTCTGAATCAGTTTGGAAGAAACATCTGCTTGAACATCCTTTTTATAGAGTCTTTCCAGCACGGACCGGGGTGCCTTACCTGGACGAAACCCTTTGATTTTGGCGTTTTTTTTCACATCCCGATAGGCGCTGTCGAGCTCTGAAACAACTGTTTTCTGTGGAATTTCGATGTGTAACACCTTCTTGACACTGCTGACATCTTCTACGTTTACTTTCATGGTATTCCTTTCGCGAAAATTTAGTCCTAACTTGAGCGATTAGGTCAGGAAGCTCAATATACTAAGTGCCTGACGTCAATAAATCGCCAGGCACTTAAAAATAAATGCTTGTTGGTGCGAGAGGGGAGACTTGAACTCCCACTCTGTCGCCAGAGCTGGATCCTAAGTCCAGTGCGTCTACCAATTCCGCCACTCTCGCATCAGTAAGGTAAAAATAGATCTCATTACCAATCGGTTCAGTGTGTGTACGCACATCTTGACATTACCTTCTAAACCAGCCAAAATAAAATCATTCCACGATTTTATTGGATGCAAACACACATCCGGTCAAAATAATATCAATCCATGGGAGTGTCAAGAAAAATTGGCGAAAATGCCTGTTATGTCAGTAGATTTCAAATACATCATCAAACGATTGCCAGTGATCTGGGCTGATCGCCTCTTACCTGCCGCAAGTCATATTCCTTGCATAACACTTCAGCAAGGCGACCATTCATTAAAATCAACAACAATGCGCAAATCTCTGGCCTGGATGTTATCGATGGTGTTTTTAGGTATCCTACTAGGCTTAACACCTGTTCAGGCCGAAAAAACAGACACTGAAAGCCGTCATTCCAGCATCATCGTTCTGGATCCAGGCCATGGCGGATATGATGTGGGCGCCCGCAGCACTGAAAACATGACCGAAAAGCAGGTGGCCATGACATTTGTCGGGCTGATGACCCAGCGTCTTAAAAAGACATACAAGGTGTTTCTCACACGAAAAGACGACTACCAGATCGATGCCTTCGAAAGATCAGCTATAGCCAATCATCTCAAGGCGGATCTTTTTGTCAGCATCCATACCGGCGGCAGTTTCCGCAGCCATCCCAGGGGAATATCACTGTATTATCATGACAGCCCGTCCAATAATGCTGCAGCATTGGATAAACAGACTGCCGGTTTTGCGGAACCGTCAAGCGTCATTAAGGCTTGGGGACAAAACCGACCGGAGCTGGTGGGAAAAAGTCGGTATCTTACCGGATTGATTCGGAAACACCTGGCCCAGGAAGACAAAGATCTCAAACTGACCAGCACAGGGGCACCACTGATCGTGATGTCCGGCATTGATATGCCTGCTGTCCTGATCGAGATCGGCTATATCACCAATCCCCTGGATGCGAAAGCGCTAAGCGATGAAACACGCTTGGCAACACTGGCCCACGTCATCTGCGACGCCATCGATGACTTTTTTTCAAGCGAACACCCTTTATAGCCTTGCGTACCATGCAAAAGCGTGGTAATTAGCAAACCCTATTTTTACCCATCCCACCGAAAGCGGTTTCTTCAACCATGTCGGGGCGTGGCGCAGCCTGGCAGCGCGCCTGCTTTGGGAGCAGGAAGTCGTAGGTTCAAATCCTACCGCCCCGACCAGTCTTCGTTCGAAACAAAGTGAAGAACGAAGACTGTCACGGCGAAGCATTCATGCGGAGCCGGACTATCTATTCTAATAAGGACTAATTGTTTCGAACTACGCCTTGGCAACCCTCCGAAAGCCAGTGCAAGGATGCCATTGCAACACCCAGAGCAAACCTGTGATCTTTGTCCAGGTAATCCCTGGCCGCCCGGTTCAGCGTTTTGGGAAGGCGTTCCTTCGGAATCGTGCTGTAAAGGTCCATTTATGGAGTTTTGTTTTTTTCATTCGTTTCTATTCTGAAAACTCATCCCAATATCTTCAAAGACAATTCCTATTGCGCAAGCGAATAGGGGTTTAGAAACTGCCGTCTCCAAAGAAGTTTTTTATCCACTTCATTCAACGCAGCTTCTTCACAGACGGTTTCCCAATGTTGTTCGATAGTGGCAATCAGGTTACCGAATATTTCACGGGCCTCTTCTTCAGAAAGAAGGAAGTTGTGCGCGGTCTCAAGGCACGTTTTGAGTTGGCTCAGATTATTGTCGCCAGATATGAGCATGGCCTGTGAGGCTTCATTGCCTGTACGACCTTGCGGGCAAATGTCATAAGCAGGCGTCAGGGTCAGTGCTTTACCGTCCCAGAACGCTGCATGATTTCGCGCATGATCATCGGTATTGCCGCACAGAACATTGAAAACGAGCCGAGAGAAAAGCTCTTTCAGCGTATGCTTCGGATCGGTAAATCGGTGGCGGATAATTTCTGATAAATCTTCATAGCTGGCGTACCGTGCCATCATGTCATCTAACTGAAGCAGAGTTAGCGCAGAGACCATGGCTTTTCGTGCCCACTTTTTACCTTTTGGTACGCGGTCAAAGCGCTTAATCAAGAGTACATCTTTATTTGCCGCTTTAACCAGCTTTACCGGAGCAGCATTCATCCCGGCCAATTCAGCCAACCGCATTGCGATGAATTCAGCTTTAACGACACTGTACAGATCTGTGGTGGATGAGAATTTGGCCACATATTTTATGTCCTGCTCTTGAATTAAGGCTTTAGGACGAGCACCGCCGATAGAGCTGCCATGGAACAACGCCTGATCCAATTCCTGCGTGAGGGCCACTCCTTTTTCAACCCTTTCTGCAGATTCAATCAATTCCTCAATATTGACATTGGCAGCTGTACGCGGCACGTACTCTGTAGGGGAACGATGAAAATCAAGCGCACCGATCCGGTCTGAGCCCGACTCCAGCAAGTAGGTCAGCTCATCCAACTCGGCCGTATCTATGCTTGAGCCCTTAAGCCCAAACTTTTTGTTGATAATCACACGTCGGCCCCATGCATCGGGCGCGGCGTCTCTGATACAGCCAGGCATTGCTAAGCCTACGGGTAAGGGAATCACCCCTGACCTAAGCGGCAATTCAGGTTCATAAATCGCAATTGCAGGTTTGCTATCAATAGTACGATCCAGGTAGCTTCTACCGTAGTTGAACAAAACATTGCCGTTATCAGCTTCAAGCCGTCCAGCCACGATAGGCTCGGTTTCGTCCGGCAGCCATATCCAGACAAAGGCTTCTTTCTCCGTTTTAGAAATCATCGCGAACCACTTTGGATTTTTTTCGAACAGACTTTGGCAGGAGGATCAGCTTTTCCTTGGTTTGCCGTAGGTATTTCGTTATAGTACTTTCATCGACATCAAACAGCTTGACGCCAACTATGGTCGCCACCTCGAAAACGGCTCCAATTTCGCATTTAAGATTGCCCTTTTCGATGCGTTGCAACAGTCCTCTGGAAATACCAGCGCGGTCGGCCAATTCCTGAGCAGTTAGCTTGCGCGCATGTCGTGCTTCGCGGATCAACGAGCCGAGCAAGGCAGCCGCATCGCGGCTATAGCGTGAGTAGGTGCGTACAATGGACTTTGGCATTGTTTTCCTATTGGTTTGTATATAGACCATAAATAACGTTAATGATCTTTCTGTGACCCAAAGATATTATATACTCATCAGCCTGTCAAGACGATTTTGGTCCGTATATAGATCCTTAAAGTTTTTTATGGGCTATAAGGGGACCATTTTGAGTGAAATAAATTTTATGGTATCACTCAAAAAAAATGACCATTTTATGCTTCAGGTACCCGATAGGTACCCCACTACCCGTTTGAACCATTTTTTATTCTCTAACCTACTGAAAATATTATAAGTAACTTCTAACTTTATATTGATATTTTGTTTGAAACCTCGCAAACCATCACAAAAAAATAACTTGCAATTTTCATCCAAAAGGTTAATATTGAGACGCAAATTTCATCTTACAAGTCGATTTTCTGTGCTCAAATGGAGTGCTAATGGGAAAATATACTGAAAGATTTTTCGCTGCGCCTACTGACAGCTTCTTTATATTCGGTCCAAGAGGTACAGGCAAATCTACCTGGCTTAAAAGGACTTTCCCGGATGCCTATCTGGTAGACTTGTTGGATGACAGTACATTCAGGGCTTATATTACCCACCCGGAACGGATCAAACAAATAGTCAAGGCGAACCCACGCACAAGATGCTACATTATTGATGAAATCCAAAAGGCGCCGGCGCTGCTGGACAACATCCACGGTTTGATCGAGGAATATAAAACCCATCAATTTATACTGACCGGTTCTAGTGTTCGAAAACTGCGCCGTGGCGGCGTGAACCTGCTGGCAGGCCGTTCCCTCTTAACCCATTTCCATCCATTTATGGCTGCAGAATTGGGCACCGACTTTTCGCTTGATACAGCACTCAGAAATGGCCTGATTCCTTTAATCGTCTCGGCAAACACACCCGACAAGACTCTGGCAACCTACATTGCCCTATACCTGAAGGAGGAAGTCAAAGAAGAGGGGTTGGTAAGAGACATTGGCGCTTTTGCCCGTTTTCTTGAAGCCATCAGCTTTTCCCACGGCAGTATTTTAAACCTCAGTAATATAGCCAGAGAGTGCCACGTTTCACGAAAGATTGTAGAAAACCATCTATCAATTATCGAAGATCTCTTACTAGGATATAAACTTCCCGTCTTTACAAAACGCGCGAGACGCGCAATGACAGCACAGCCTAAATTTTATTTATTTGATGCCGGTGTTTACTACCATTTACGCCCTAAGGGGCCGGTTGACAACACCGATGAAATTGGGGGAATGGCTTTGGAAGGCTTGGTTTTACAACACCTTAAAGCTTGGTGCGATTATTCGAATGATCAAGTAAATTGTTATTTTTGGCGGTCTCGAGGAGGGGCAGAGGTTGATTTCATATTGTATGGAGAGAATCATTTCCACGCTTTGGAAGTTAAGAATGCAAAACAAATTCACCCTAAAAGCCTTAGATCACTTAAAACGTTTCAGCTCGATTACCCAGAAGCAGATGCGATATTGTTATATCGAGGAACAGAGAAACTGATGGTTGATGGAATTCTTTGTTGTCCAGTTGATGATTTTCTTCTTCAACTTAAGCCGAACCATTGGCTACAATGGAGTCAATAATGTCAAAATCCATACGTAAAAAAACAAAAAAAGGTATCCGTACTGGAAAGTTGCGCATCGCCGATCATTGGAATGCCATCAGCATCATCGCCAAATCTCAAGCCAACCCTCTGAAAGCTGTGGCCGAATTTGTGGAAAACAGCATTGATGCAGGCGCAAAACAGATCGTCATTGTAAGAGGGAAAAAAAAGGGTGAATTTTATATCAAGATCAGTGACGATGGTGAGGGAATCCCAAGAAATGCGCAAGGGCTTCCCGATTTTCGTCGTGTGGCAACCCATATTTGTGATTCTATCAAGAGGCAGTTCAAGTCGGAAAGAGCGGAAGAGATTCAGGGAGAATTCGGCATAGGTCTTCTTAGTTTTTGGACGGTCGGCCATAACCTAAGAATGACCAGTTGTGGTGCTGATGGAAAAACTTACGAAATGACGATGGCTAAAGACTCACCTAATTTTACCGTCACAAAAAAACGGGTATTGCTCCCCTCAAAGGGAACAGACCTGACGATCTATCCGCTACTTCCTGGATTGCGGTCTTTGACCGGCGAAAAAATTCAGCGGTATCTCGCATCCGAACTTCGTGATCGCATAAAATCAACTGAAGTAACAGTAAAGATTGTTGATCGTACAGGTAGAAAAGAACTTATCGTTGTCCCGCGTCAATTTAGCGGACGACTGCTCCATAATTTGAAGCCGGCCGAGACGGTGTACGGTGATATCTATCTGGAGCTTTACCTCAGCGACCCGGGAACCTCAAACCGTATTGGGTTGTATCGTCGTGGTACGCGGGTACTACCGTCAATTACTGAACTCGAACACATTCAAAAAGATCCTTGGACGGCTGGGTACCTGCAAGGCATTGTGGATGCGCCGTTTTTAAATCTCACACCAGGAACACGTCAGGGAGTACTACGCGATGACCGTTTTGACGCTTTTTACCGTGCGATGGAATCCGTCGAAAGCCATCTGCAGCAGATTATCGAAGACCAGCGTAAAGCTGAAGAGGAGAGATCAAGTCGCCGAATTTTACACAGGGTACAGCGTGCTCTCAAAGAAGCGTTTTTACGGTTGCCACAAGAGGAATACGACTGGTTTGACATTCATGTGGGAAAGCCTCAAAAAATACCTGGAAATCTTTTTACCAGTGGACCACTGTCTGGAGGCCCCCGAGAAGATAACAACCGTGGAAGCAAAAATTCTGAAGATGTACTGGAACCGGATGACAATGACAGCACTAAAAAACAATTTTTTGAATATGCCGGTCCTCTGTTCAGTGCTCTGATTTCTCCAAAATCAAGTGTTGTTTCGGTTGACAAACGCAAGAAATATAGGGTCGTTTGCAGAGACCGGTCTCGACGGATCGTTTTGGAAAATCTGAAATATCTATGGGAAGTAGTGGAAGGAGAAGGCCAACTTATCGAGAACAGCAATGAATCGGTCATCTTTGTTGCCCCCGCGGAACCCTGCCTGACCACATTAAAAGTCACAGTTCATCAGTCTGATACCACGTGCACCGATGAAGCCCTGATAACCATCACCGATTCACTTTTGGACCAATCATCAAAATCCGGAAAGAAAAATAAAGGACTGCCAGGGTATACCTATCGCCGCGCACCGGGTGAAATGTGGCGCTCACGATTCGATGTGGACAAAAACGTTATTATTATAAATAATGGGCATCGGGACTTTGTCTATGCTGGAAAGCAGAAACGACGAAAGCTCCGTTATATTAGCAGCCTCTTTTGCAAAGAGTTAGTTCGTCACAATTTTCCGGGAATGCAAGTGGATGAACTTCTCGAGCGGATGATTGAACTAACCTTATATACGGAAGAGCATTTGAAATAAAATATTCTTTGTTCAAACCACCCAAGGAATGTTCCAATGTGAAAAAGTGGTCGTTGCTGCAGGCGCTTGGTCCAACAACCTGACAATGCCTTTGGGTCTTCATTTACCGATGACCCCGGTCCGCAGTCACTACTGGATTGCAGCACCAGGTCCCCTGTTTAACAAAAATCAGCCGATGACAGTTCATACCGACGCCGGGTCTTACACAAGGCCTGAGATGAAAGGCATGGTTTTAGGCGTGCAGGAAGCCATTTTACCGACATTCGATTACCGCATTTTACCGGATGATATAAACACTTTTACTATCACAGAAAATGGTCATGAATGGGATGCGCTTATTGATGCGGAGCCCCGCATATCAAGCTTTTTCCCCAGTCTGAACAACGCGCGCTTTGAAAGCTATGTGACCGGTCTGTCAGCCTATACGCCGGATGGCCACTTCATTCTCGGGGAGATCGAGGAAAGACCGGGGCTTTATGTGGCAGCGGGTTGTTGTGGCTCAGGAGTCATGTCCTCCGGCGGCATCGGATATTCCCGTAATCATAGAGATAATTGGCTTAACTGGGTGGAAGGGTTTGTTATCCAGAGGGGACAGGTGCACTTGTAATTCGATCTGCCGGGCATATAGTGAGTATGTATGGATTAGCATGAAGCTAAAAGGAAAATTCGTCATGAAATCGTATGTATCGGGGGGTGTTGCACATGCAGATGGGCAACCGGCAACTTGCCATAGAAGACCATCAAAAGCTCGTAGACTTGGGCTCAGTACTGGCCGTTGAATTGGAATACGTCATAATCGAAGGCCGTGAAAAAGAGACTGAACAATTTTTTGGTGTATCGGGTAAGGTCAGTTAGCTGCTACCCATCCACAAAGGATCTTTTCGCACCCTGCCGGCGTTAAAAGGCATGATTCAAGGCCTCAAAAATCACCCTGTTCCTGGGGTTGAATCTGCCTTCCGCTTCGGCAAAACACGAAAGCCCCTATTCCTGGACGGATACTAGCGAATGAATGTTTGGATCGATCGCCCAAAAGGGCAGAACGGAGACTAGCATATGAGCGCAATTAGGGCCAAGATTTTCAGCTATTGCACGACCAATATAAATCCGCCAGGAGAATTGCAGATCAATCGGTGGTTTGAAGAAAATCCGGACATCGAAATTGTCGATATGCTTCAATCTGAATCCATGGTGGCCCAAGAAAACCGAATTGAGCGCAATTTGACCATCACCTTGCTTTTTCGGCAACCGGGTTCTGATAGACATGACATCTCTTGAAACGGTATCATATTACCTTGACACCATTTTTTTTCATTAGAGCAATGATATCATCTAATTGTGCTGTCGAACAATCATCGATATGGTAAACTTTCTGGCCGCCGTCCACAAACCTGAGCGTCAAATTCCTATGTTCGTCCAGCCAGGCTTGATGAACGTAGCTATCATTGAGCCATGGTTTGAGTACCTGAATAAAGTCAATAAGCGTGCATGTGTTCATGGGATACAATTTTCTCCATTATCGTGTTGATCACTTAAATCAGAGCTTAACTAACGCGTTTTAATCGAGCCGATGGTCGTTATGTCGCCGGTACTGGATCGATGAACGATGACCAGTTCTCCTGATGCAGGATAGATGCCGGTCAGGGCCGTGATGTTGACCTGATGGGTAACGAGAACGATTGGACGGTCAAGGTTATGCCTTGCTATCCATTCGAGTAACATTCTGGTTTGTGATTCTCGACGCTCGTATCGCTGAAAAAAGGAGTTTAATGCTGCAAGTTCCTCGACCGGCCCAAGCCCGAGTAATTTTGCCGTTTCCATGCAACGGCACCATTGGCTCGAATAGACCTGTGCACTATTAATTCCTTGCTCATGAAAACGATCGCCAATTTTTTCAGCCTGATCGCGGCCCTCTTCGGACAAATTTCTTTGGGTCGCGCATTGACCGAGCTCAAACTGAGGAGGATCACCCGTTCCCGGGGCGATGGCATGACGTAAGAGCGCAAGGTGTTCGCCCGATTTCAGCATCTTCCACAGCTGTGTGTCGTCATCTGAAGAAAACGCTGAAACACTGCAAAAAAGACAAAATATTGCCAGGATAACCATTCGAAATCGTAATGGCAAACGCATATGTATGGCATTTTTTTTCATGATCTTGATTTTCGTTTTGGTTAGTTTGATTGTTTATAGTATATTCTAATACACGTGGGCACTTTTTCAATAGGAATGAAGATGAAATCTGTTAGCCAGTCTAAAATACGCGGCGCTCTTTTAGGGCTTGGCATAGGCGACGCACTTTCCATGCCGGTCCACTGGTATTACAATCGCTGGGCGCTTGAAAATGATTATGGACAGGTCGTGGATTATCTAAGACCGCGCAACCCCCATCCGGACAGCATCCTCTGGCGTTCCCAGTACAAAGCATCTAATGCCAGGGGCGAAATTCTTCACGACCAGGCGCGATACTGGGGTAAAAGAGGCCTACACTATCACCAATTTCTGAAAGCGGGAGAAAACACCTTAAATGTAAAAATTTGTCGACTGCTCGTCGATTCTTTGAATCAAAATCGGGCTTATGACGCCAACGATTTTCTAAACAAATACATCGCCTTTATGACGACCCCAAACAGCCATCGCGACACCTACATCGAAGAGTATCACCGCAATTTCTTTGCTAACTACGCGTCCGGGATTGCGCCACATAAATGCGGTGTTGAAGAAAAGCATATCGGTGGGCTGGTGGGTATTGTTCCCGTTATCGCTTTTTATGCCAATCAACCGCAGCAGGCACAAGCGCATGCCCTGGAACACCTGGCGTTGACACATCCCGGCAAGAAAATGGAAGTTTCGGCATCTTTGATCATCCATATTTTGCTACAGGTATTTGACGGCAATCCACTGCAGGAGGTGATTTTGGGGCAACTGCAGGTTCAAAACAATCCTTTGCTGGGTCACCCATTTACGAAGCTGTTGAAGGAACCGGATGAAACGGTCATTGGGAAGTATTTCAGTACCGCCTGCTATGTCGAGGACGCCGTTCCAGCCGTCATCTATCTGGCTTTAAAATATCACCAGGATCCGGAAAAAGCGCTGATCGTAAATACCAACCTGGGCGGTGACAATGCCGGTCGCGGAGCGGTTTTAGGGGCGCTGCTCGGTGCCGCCCACGGTACCGAGAAATTTCCAGAACGCTGGGTCGGCGGGCTTGTGGAGCCCTTGCCAGATTTTATTAAAGGATTCTAATGAAATTATAAATCAGGAGATTAAATCATGAAACTCAATAATAAAATTGCCCTGATAACTGGGGGCAGCAGAGGTCTGGGTAGAAATTCGGCTATGCGTCTTGCTGAAAATGGAACTGATGTGATCATTACCTACCACCAACAAAAGGACGCAGCCGATATCGTGGTCAAGGAAATTGAAAAACAGTACCAAAGAAATGCGACAGCCCTGCAGCTCGACGTCGGACACGTCGGTTCCTTTGATACTTTTATGGATCGGGTATCAGATGTCTTGAAAAACAATTGGCACACCCAAAGATTTGACTTTCTGATCAACAATGCGGGCATAGGAACGCGTGCAGCTATCGATCAAACGACCGAGGAAGCCTTTGACAACCTGTTCAATGTACATTTCAAAGGCGTATATTTCTTGACACAAAAAGCGATCCCGATAATAAATGACAATGGATGTGTCGTTAATATTTCTTCCGGGCTGACACGGTTTTCAATGCCGGGCCAGAGTGCCTATGCATCCATGAAAGGCGCGATTGAAGTTTTCACAAAGTACATTGCAAAGGAAATGGCGCCCAGAGGAATCAGGGCCAACCTGGTGGCACCGGGAGCCATTGAGACGGACTTCACCAAGCCCGCCTTTGATGCCAATCCCCAGATAAGGGAAATGATTGCCACGCAAACAGCATTGGGACGGGTCGGTGTCCCGGACGATATCGGTGGCGTTGTCGCATTCCTGTGCTCCGAGGAAGCACGCTGGTTAAATGGTCAGAGATTGGAGGTGTCCGGGGGTATTTTTCTGTAAAGCTGGTTTCGAACGCTGGATGGTAAAAACACACCACGAACACTATCGGTGATAGGGATACGATTAACAATTTCTTTAAGTTGAAATAATTGATTATCAAATGCGCACATACGATTTTATCATTGTCGGCTTAGGCACGGCCGGTGCGGCAACTTGCATGACACTGACCCGTCGGGGGTATAAGGTGCTGGGCATAGATAAATACCACCCCCCTCACAACTTGGGCAGTCACCATGGTGTCTCGCGGAGTGTACGCCGTGCCTATCTGGAAGGAACCTCATATGTGCCGATGGCACAGAGGTCCTGGGAACTCTGGCGGAAGCTGGAAAGGGATTCCGGGCAAAAACTGCTTGTCAAGACAGGCAATCTAACCATTGGACCGCCTGAAAGTCCCGCTGTTTCAGGATTTTTAGCAAGCGCGCAGTCATACGAACTTCCTCACGAGTGCCTAAGCGCAGCCGAGGTTCGAAAACGATGGCCGGAGTTAGCGCCACCCAATAGTTTTGTCGCCGGATTGGAAAAAGAGGCGGGTATCGTGTTCCCTGAATTGTGCATCTCCACCTTTCTGGCTGAGGCTGAAAAGGCGGGTGCCGATCTATTGATGGATGAGCAGGTTGATCGGTGGACAGAGGGCCGAGGCAATGTTCAGGTTTATACATCACGAAATACGTTTGAAGCCGGCCGGCTGCTCATATCAGCCGGTGCTTGGACGAATAGGCTGCTCGGCCTCCCTGATAGGCTGCTGATGCCAAAACGTGTTCCAGTGCATTGGATTGAAACGCAGGAAGATAGACGTTTTCACCTTGGCGTTTTTCCAGTTAACTTCTGGCAGGTTCCAACAGAAAAGAGTCCTGGATCCCCTCAAATTTATAGGGAATTTTACTCCTTACCGGTGATTGGTCCGGCGTCTTTGATAAAAGCCGCATTCCATAATGAACTTGTTAATTGTGATCCAGACACCTTGCCCAGAGAGGTTTTACCGGATGAGGTTGAGAAAATAAAAGCCGTCATTTCAGAATTCTTGCCCGGCCTTGACCATTTCCCCATTACCTCCGAAGTGTGCCTGTACACAATGACACCTGACGGACATTTTTATCTCGGAAAAAGACCCGGATCAAATCACGTTTTTGGGGTAGCACTTGCCGGGCACGGTTTCAAATTTGCTCCTGTTCTTGGGGAGATACTCGCAGATCTCATGCTTGACCTGCCGCCGGCATTCGATATTAAATTGTTTTCACCGATTCGATTTGACCCCGAGAAGCAACCAAGCCGGACATAAGTGATTATTTATTCTGAAGCCTTAAGCACATTAAGCTTGTAAAAACGTGGTCATATTTCATGCAAGATTCAGGCAACAAACAATTGCCGAACGACAAATACTACAGCTGTAGGTACCCGGAATATCGTATAAGTTCAAAAGGAGGAATCGTTTCGTGCATACCTTCCCGTATATAATCGAACACGCATCGAATTGGAGCGGATGAAACAAAAGATAGCAGCCGGGGCCGCTTATGCCGTCACACAACCCATTATCGGCAGGGACGCCGGCGTCGACGAACTGCTGTCCCTGGACATACCCGTGGTGGTGGAAGCCTGGATGTCGACGAATATCGACCTGTTCAACCAAAGCGTCGGCCGAAAAAGCAGCCAACAGGAAGACGACTATGATCCTGTGGCCAATCTGAAGTCCCTTTACGATCATTACCCTGAAAGCTGTGTTTATCTGTCCATGCTCAGTTTTAAACAGTCCTGGAAACAGGTCTTGCCGCGCTTGTCATCATAGGATGCCAACAGGGTCGACAGGCAACATCTTGACAAGTTCAAAGCGGTGGCCATTGTTTGCCCAGTGTGCTGTGTATTACAACATCGTTTATACCACCAAAAAGGAGAAACCTCATGCTGAAACTGGGTGAAAAAGGCGCCATATTGCAACGTGACAAAAAAACGTATGCTATTGCCCCCCATATTCCCTGCGGGGTGGTCACACCGGAGCTGCTGCGCCGGATCGCCGATGTAAGCGAAAAATACAATGCCCAAACCATCAAGATCACCGGGGCTACCCGTATCGCCATCATCGGCATCCAAGAGGAAGACCTAGATCAGGTCTGGCAGGAGATCCAGCTTGATAAAGGCGCGGCCGTAGGACTCTGCGTGCGTAGTATTCGATCGTGCCCTGGGTCCACTTACTGCCGTCTGGGCAAACAAGATGCCCTGGGCATCGGCATGGAACTCGACAAGCGCTATCACGCCAAGAGTCTTCCCGGCAAATTCAAAATGGCGGTATCCGGATGCCATCTGAGTTGTGCTGAATCCTGGGTGAGGGATATCGGCCTGATCGGCCTGAAAGAAGGCTGGCAGGTGGTCATCGGCGGGAATGTGGGCGCGGAGCCGCGCATTGCCCAGGAGGTCGCTTCCGGTATCGACGATGCCGGCATCCTGCAGGCGGTAGATAAAATGGTTCTATGCTATCAGGAATCTGCCCAAAAAGGCGAGCGTCTGGGAAAAACCATCGACCGGATCGGTCTGGAGCCTTTTAAGACAGCTTTGCAGTAATATGGAACCATAAGGATCTATCGAATCGGAAAGCATGGATCAGACCATTGCACGAAGAAGTTTCGTATTGTTGGATTTCTGGCACAATATGGGCATTGACTCAACATCACCCGATTAACTGGAGAAAATTTCGATGACTCCCGATTGTTATCCAAACCTTTTTGCCCCGCTGGATTTGGGGTTCACTGTCCTGAAAAATCGGGTTTTAATGGGATCCATGCACACCGGGCTGGAAGAGATACCGGACGGGTTTGCCAAGTTGGCGACATTCTATGCCGAACGTGCGGCCGGCGGAGTCGGGCTCATTGTCACCGGCGGGATTGCTCCCAATGCCGTGGGTCGCGGTTATGAATCTCAAGCCATGCTTACCGGCGCGGCAGAGGCGGCCGCGCACCGGCAGATAACGGAGGCTGTACACGGGGTCGGCGGGAAGATCGCCATGCAGATTCTGCACACCGGACGGTATGCCTATCATGAGCAACTGGTGGCCCCGTCCGCCATCCGGGCTCCGATTAATTTTTTTACCCCGCATGCATTGACCGGGGAAGAAATCGAACAGCAGATCGCCGATTTTGCCACCTGCGCCCGCCTGGCCCGGGACGCCGGTTACGATGGGGTGGAAATCATGGGCTCCGAAGGGTATTTCATCAACCAGTTCATTGCCCCGCGGACCAACCAGCGTAGGGATACCTGGGGAGGCGCGTTTGAAAACCGCATCCGGTTGCCGCTGGAGGTCATCCGCCGTGTGCGCCAGGCAGTGGGGGACGATTTCATTGTCATCTATCGTTTGTCGATGCTGGACCTGGTGGAGGGGGGCAGTACCTGGCAGGAGGTCGTGGATTTGGCCATGGCGGTCGAGCAGTCCGGGGTGAATATCATCAATACCGGCATCGGCTGGCACGAGGCCCGGGTTCCCACCATCGCCGCCATGGTGCCCCGGGCTGCCTATACCTGGGTGACCCGGCGACTGAAAAATCACGTGACCCTGCCGCTGGTGACCAGCAACCGTATTAACATGCCGGCGGTGGCCGAGGAAGTCCTGGCCCGTGGGGATGCCGATATGGTCTCCATGGCCAGGCCGTTTCTTGCGGATGCGGCGTTCGTCAACAAGGCGGCCGAAAACCGCGTGGATGAGATCAACACCTGCATCGGCTGTAACCAGGCCTGCCTGGATCAGATTTTTTCGCTGCAGACGGCTTCCTGCCTGGTGAACCCGCGTGCATGCCATGAGACTGAAATTAAGATTATCCCCGTTAGAAGAAAACAGCACCTTGCCGTGGTGGGTGCAGGGCCGGCGGGACTTTCCTGTGCCGTGACCGCGGCATCGCGGGGTCACCGGGTAACCCTGTTCGAAAAAGAAAACAAGATCGGGGGCTTGCTCAACGTGGCCCGGGAAATACCCGGCAAGCAGGAATTTGATGAAACCCTGCGTTATTTCAAGCGTCAGATTGAATTGTCCAGGGTTGAATTACGCCTCCACTCGGAGGCTACAGACGATCTGTTGACCAACGGTGATTTTGACCGCGTAATCCTGGCCTCCGGTGTGGCCCCTCGGCGAATTGAACTGCCCGGTATGGATCTTAAGATGGTGCTGACCTACATGGATGTTCTGGCCGGTAAGCAGCCGGTGGGTGAACGGGTGGCGATTATTGGGGCCGGTGGAATTGGCTTCGACGTGGCCGAGTACCTGACGCACGTGGAGCCGGAAGGGGAACAGTCGCTGGACAGTTTTCTCCGCACCTGGGGCGTAGATCGTTCCTACCAGAGGCGCGGGGCCCTGACACACGGTGTGCTTGGCCGGGAGAAGGCCGCCCGGGAGGTCTGGATGCTGCAACGCAAGACCACCAAAGTCGGCCAGAGCCTTGGCAAAACCACGGGCTGGATTCATAGGGCCACCCTGAAAAAACGGGGGGTCCACATACTTGGCGGAGTTAGGTACCAGGAGATTAAACCCGGCAGGCTGACCATTACCGTGGATGGGTGCAAGCAGGTACTGAAGGTTGACAACGTGATTGTATGTGCCGGGCAGGAATCCCGGCGCGATCTGATCGATCCGTTGGAATCAGCCGGTTTGAAAGTGCATGTGATCGGCGGGGCGGACGTAGCCCGGGAACTGGATGCCCGGCGGGCTATCGACCAGGGTTGTCGTCTGGCAGCAATATTATGATTTGCCGAAATAAAAGCAAGATAACACGTGCAGATCTTATCGTATCGTGTTAATCGCTTTCCAATAAAACAATAGAAGTTGCAGAGAAACGCCAAAACGTAACAACAAAATTTGTTCGAAAGGTCCGTCGTGATTCGTTGGGGTTTGTGTTGCATATTTCGTGAAGCGCCGATAAGGTTCCGCCGTACGACAGCTAAATACGTAAGCAAGCTATCGTCGGATGAGCAAAAGCGTCATCTTTCCGGTATTTGCCTGCATAATGCGAACTCTCTTCTCGAAGCACTTCACTTTTGCCGGCAAAACGGGATCAAGGCCTTTCGTATCAACAGCCAGATTTTGCCGCTCAAAACGCATCCACAGTTCGGCTATTCCATCGAAAGGCTGCCCGAATCAACGAAAATTGTAAAAACATTTAAAAAATGCGGTGCCTACGGCCGCCGGTACCATCTACGTTTAAGCTTTCACCCCGATCAGTTTATTTTGCTATCTTCGCCCAATCCGGATGTCACCCGCCGTTCCATTGCCGATCTGCAATATCAGGCGGAAGTGGCGAAGTGGGTCAAGGCCGATGTCATCAATATTCATGCTGGCGGGGCCTACGGCAACAAAGATAACACCCTGCAACGCCTGGCTAATCGAATCATGAAATTACCGCAGGACGTTCGCCAAATGCTGACATTGGAAAACGATGATCGGCTTTATACCCCTCGTGAATTGCTGCCGGTTTGCGAAACCTTGGCAATACCAATGGTATACGACGTGCACCATCATCGCTGTCTGCCCGATGGTCTAAGTGTCGAAGAGACCACGCAACGGGCGATTAAAACCTGGAATCGCGAGCCGCTTTTTCATATATCAAGCCCCCTGAACCCTTGGGGGTCTGGGAACCCGAGAAGTCATCATGATTATGTCAATCCCGATGATTTCCCGGAATCCTGGCTGAAACTGGATATTACTCTGGATGTTGAGGCAAAAGCCAAAGAGCTGGCTGTTCTCAAATTGATACAAGAGATTGACATAAGACAAAAGAAGTCGGCCTCACCATCCTGGGCCACAAAGGTTTAAACAGATTTATTTTCAGTTTCAGCTCTTTTCGTTCAGAAAGTTTGCACACGACTGAAGATACAATAGGCTTACATCTTGAAAAAGTGGCCAAACACAATCGAGGCATTATTTTATTCTTAGATAGAAACAAACCAAAACTGTGAATCGATTGTTGATACACAAAAACGTGCAATTGAAGAGGAGAAAAAATGGACTATAATTTTACTGCAGACGAGATCTTTGAAGTCGCCGTCCGGATTGAAGCCAACGGTGCAAGCTTCTACCGCAAAGCAGCAGCGACCCAATCTGAAGACATCAACCGTTCTTTCTTGGAGCAGCTGGCAAATATGGAGGATCATCATCAGTCAACCTTTAAAAAAATGAGATCAAATCTCAAACCAAACGAAAAACAGGCTACGGTTTTCGATCCCAATCAAGAAACCGCTCAATACCTGGCCGTCATGGCCGACACTCACGGTGGAGAGGGCAGTCCAACGGCTGCAGATTCCCTGACTGGAAATGAACCCATCCAGGAAATTATCGATATCGCCATTGGATTAGAAAAGGAATCCATCCTGTTTTATCTGGGTTTGAAAGACTTCGTCCCGCCTGAATACGGACAGGATAAGCTGGATCGCATTATTCGTGAAGAACAGCGGCACATCGTACAGCTCAACGGCTTTCGAAAAAAGGTGTTGTAGCCATCCCCAAGTTAGTGCCAACTAAAAGTAGAGACTTCGGGTGTCCGCCGTCAACATCCTTGACAACTGCCGCCTTCAACTTCTTTCGTGCCTGGCAGATCGCGCTCTCTGTAACTGAAAAATGTGCGGCACACTCTTTAGCTGACGTGTCCTCTCGAAGCATTCTGTCTAATAAAATATAATCAATACGTGGTTTTCCCATTATATCCTCTATTATTTGCACTTAAGTTCGAAAAGCCGTCGCTATTATTAGAATCGTTAGATAAATTGAAAGGGATATGTTAAGAGACCAAAACGTTGGAATTGGGGGGAATACTGAACAGTTGGTTTGTTCGGATGATTAGATAAGAGGTTATTCGAGATGGGGAAACTTGATAAAGGAGTGTGCAACTCGAAATTTTTACATCGAAGTTAAGATTTTCCGGATTATGTCAACCAATTATTGTCGGATAGATGTTTAAGCTCGTAGAGTAGCCCCGGCCGATTGCTCAACCGGGGCCCTCGCCAGATCCGTACGTGGACGATTTGACCATACGGCTCCTCCGCTGATACGTCTCATGGAGATCCCCAGATGTTTACATACACCTTTGGATTGGGAAACGGGTAATCCTTGTACAGATCAAGGAACCGTCTCCAGTTCAGCCTTGATCGTTGGCTTCGGCGGTTAAGCCACTTGTGCCAAGCTCTTTTCGACCAGTACACGAGCGATTTAAGGCTCTTGTGGTTCTCGTTGACTCCGAAATACCCAAAGTGCCCGCGTATTCGACTGACTAGCGCTTTGTGTTGCACGGCTACCGGCTCATGCCGTTGGCGACGGCAGAAGTCGTAGATGGTTTGGACCGTCTGCGAAAGGCGTGCACTACGGGTCTTGCATGCCAGGTGCCAGCCTGGTCCCTTTCGATTTCGACGCCAGTACATGCTAAAACCGAGGAAATCGAAATTTCCCGGACCCTTGCCGCCAGTCTTATCGAGTGGCGGCCGCCTGAAGTCAATCAGACGGGTCTTTTCGGGATGAAGGCTCAGATGGTATTTCTCAAACCGCTTATGCAGGACATTCTCTACCCGCTTGGCATCATCCACGCGCTCGAAGCAAATGATAAAGTCGTCACAGTAGCGGATCAGCGTAGCTTCACCCCATAACCGTGGCTTTACCTGTTCTTCGAACCACTTGTCCAACACGTTGTGCAGGTAAATGTTGCCTAACATTGGCGAAATGATCGAACCCTGGACTGTGCCCTCATCCGGCCTGGTGAACACCTGTCCCTCCAGCACGCCTACTTGCAAACACTTTCCGACAAGCCGCATAAACGACCTGTCCGCTATCCGCTTTCCGAGCATCTCTAACATGGTTCGGCGATGAACCGTGTCAAAGAAGGACTTGACGTCAGCCTCGAAAATTACATTCGCTCCGCCTTTGCTCGGCCGGGTCCAGGTGCCTGCTGTTCCCCGGCGTCATCGCTCATATGCGGTGCTCCGACTTCCTGATCATCCTCGGCTTAAGCTCCGGTTCCCCTCGCTGTTGGCCTACCCCATTGCTGGCGCTTTGTTCTTGGCCGGACAACGCGCAGGCCAGCCGGCGCGTTCCCGTTGGAGATTGGTCACCGGCCCTCCATAAAGCCGGAATTGATGGGGAATGATCAGGATCTCCCAGTTTACCGGATCGTCCCTTCCATACGCGCCCCGGTCACGCACGCCGCCAGGTACGCCGCCCCCTCACCCCTACCTGCCGGTGACGGCGTTGCTGCCTTCAGACGTAACAAAGCCCTCGGCACCTGGAAAAAGACTTTTTCGACGCTGATCGTCGCAGCTCGCATGCCTGTGTGTCTACGCATCAACATGTCGGTTACCCGAAATGCTGCAAGACTCACTTACGGCCTGCCGGGCTAAGCTTTAGCCGTGCGGGGCTCTCACCCGCTGGACGATTTACCGAATTTCAAGAGGTATCGCCACCTCCTTTCCATCGGACCAGCATTGACTGGCCGCTCCTGTTACAGAATCTTCGATAAGGTGGGATCGCCGAGCGTGATGAAATCTCCGCTTGGGATAGCTTAAAATCGCCAGATCAAATTCAATGCAAGCGTATTAACATGGTTGGTTTTGTAATCTCCTTTGAGATTACCCTGCAGTGGGCTGCCTTGCTGATCGATCTCGGCATCACCGAGGTCGATATAGGTGTAAGCGCCACCGATGGTTACGTTCTCATTCCAGTCATATTGTAGGCCGGTCGCCAACCTGATTTGGCGATCCAATGGCATATCAGGAGTGCGGTCCTCATCATCGACCGGCGAGCTGTCGTAGGCAAAACCAACTGACCAAAGCCAGGGCTCCGCAAACCGGTAACGCGCACCGATGGCGGCATGCCAGGTATCTTTGAAATTGCGGTCTGCCTCGAAGCTGGTTGTGTTAGTAGATCGCAAGGTTAACGTGCTTTTGCCGAAATTGCTCCAGTCCTGCCAACCGGCGCTGGCCACCAGTGCGACCTTGTCGGTGAGGTCGTAATAGCCGCTAATCAGCACTTCCTGGGGAAGTTCCATCTCAAGATCTGCCTTTTCAGACGTGACACCGATTAAATCCAATAGCGCTTGAAGGTTGGGTCCGATCCCTTTGATGTCGACCACGTCTTTGAATTCCACCTCCACCTTCGAGCGATAGGTGAGGCTGAAGCGCAAGTCCTCCCGGGGCTCAATCAGGATCCCCAGATTGAAGCCATAACCCAGATCGTCATCGTCTATTTTTATCTTACCGTCTGAAACTCCCGGATCTGTCACCTGGTTGTTGATGGCAGTTTTCTGGTCCAGCTTAGAATACAACACGGTGGCACCGCCACCAAGGGACAGCCATTTGTTGATCCGGTAGCCGATTCCCGGATTAATAACAAAGGTTAGAAACGAGGCTTCCTGAACAAAGTATCGTCCGGCCCAGTCTTCATCGTATTCTATTCCCAGTCCGAAAAAAGACGCAGCGGATACACTCAGCTTGAGTTTGGGATTCACGCTATATACATACGCCATACTGCCTGTCGGGATGAAATCACCAGCATTACCACCGTCTCCTCCACCGAAGGTGGATTCATCTGCATCAAACTTGACATCGAGCCAGCTGCCTTGAATGCCTGTGAACAATTGGGAACGATCAAGCTTTGTCATTCCTGCTGGATTAAACATTGCCACGGATGCATCGGCGGCGGTCGCACCGCGACCGGCGGAAGCTGTGCCCATGTCGGGATTTGCCATTTCGTAGACCCAGACTCCGGCACCCCAGGTCGAACCGGAAAACAAGACGATAATGCATATAACGGTAGTAATGTATCGAAATATTAATCCCATCCTTGGTTACTCCTTCTTATGTGTTCCGCTTTCATCATGTTGAGGTTTATAGAAGATGATACAGCTTTGAACGGTAAAAACAGAGCGAGAACCTGATCAAATCAGGTTCAGATATATAAATTCAGGATCAGATCAGATAGATTTCAACGTGATAAAGGATACATATATAATTTGAAGGTATGGGTCAAGAAGCGCCAATTTCTTTGCTAAAAAAACTTAAGAATACCATAGCCGATTTTTCCATTATTAAGGACTATGAATGCTATTCTCCAGGATCTCATATCATCTTATGATCATTTCAAAATAATAGAACGTTCAATAATGACTTATGTTCAAATTTCCTCCGCGCATTTTTCAAAGCTTACACTCGGTAATATCAAATATACAGCGGACAGTGGCAATTGAGATTTCGTCAAAAATGGGTATTGCCGAGATCTGAAGACTTTATATCAGTAAACTGGAAAAACCTTGCGGTATGATCAAATCTTTAATGGTCCAACGCCCTCCTCGACAGAAGACTCCTCATTATAGGCATATTCAAGTGGTCTCGCATCCAGAATAATCAGAGCTTCCATTTTCGAATTTTCTGGGTATCGAATGACATACTGCTAACCCACAAAGACATTTAAATGTTTGAGTCTTATAGTGGAGGCGGCGGGAATCGAACCTACATCTTATCCAGCAAATAAAGGGATTCCCGAGTAGTTACCGAATGTTTACTGAATAACTATTGCTCTACTGTGGAAGAACCTCGCAGCAAGCTACGGGGCATGCGCTCGCTGTTGCGGTTCAACATTCGATCATTTTTCCAACAGTTCCCTGGTATACTCGGCAAGATCCGCCTGTAAGTCAGGATTCAACTCATAATATAGATACCATGCGACAAGACACGGCCCTGCCAACACCATCTGTATTACACATCATAGGATCCATTGTGTGTATATTATCACTTTATACATCCCTATTACGTGATAAATTTCACATAAATAGCCTGATATTCCTTGACATGTCCGGCATGTTCTGGCATCCTAATCAACGATGAAAAGAGATATTTACCAAAAACTGCTGGATTGGAAATCAAATCCCAGACGGAAGCCGCTTCTGTTGCAAGGTGCGCGTCAAACCGGAAAGACGTTTATACTGAAAGAATTTGGTCGCAACGAATATGAAAACATCATGTATTGCAACTTTGAAGAGGATTCTGCGCTCAATGAATTTTTTAGACGTGATCTCGATCCGGATCGGATTATAAAGGAACTTTCCATCTATTATGATGTCGAGATCAGACCGGGTACTGACCTTATGGTATTCGATGAAATCCAGGTATCAAACCGAGCCTTAAACGCACTGAAATATTTTGACGAAAAGAGAAAAGACATCCATGTCGCAGCTGCAGGTTCACTCCTTGGCGTAAAACTTTCCACTCCCGGGTCATTCCCTGTTGGAAAGGTAAACTTTCTTCACCTCTATCCCATGAACTTCATGGAATTCCTCGATGGTATGGGGGAATCCCGGTATCGTCGACTGCTTGAGAATATATCCGAGCCTGTTCCATTATCAGAGGGCTTTCATGTCCATCTTATTGACCTGCTCCGCCAATACTATTTTGTTGGCGGCATGCCGGAAGCTGTAAGCCATTTTGTCGACACCGGCAACGCGCGAGAGGTTCGTCGAATTCAGGAAGAGATCGTCAAATCGTACATCATGGATTTCGCAAAGCATGCACCTGCTTCCGATATCCCCAAACTGACCATGCTTTGGGATTCAATCCCCAAGCACTTGGCCAAGGAAAACAAGAAATTCATATTCAGTGCCGTAAAAAAGAGTGCTCGTGCCCGGGAATACGAGAATGCGCTGAAATGGTTAGAAGATGCAGGCCTTATTTATCGTGCCACAGCCACCGGATCAGCAAAAAGACCCCTATCGCATTATGCAGACAAAGGGTGTTTTAAAATTTATGCTCTGGATGTAGGGCTGTTGGGAGCCCTGTCAAGGTCACCTGTTGAGCTGATGTCTCTTGGAGGTCGGATTTTTAATGAATATGCTGGGGCATTTGTTGAAAACTTTGCTGCGCAACAATTGATAGCCCATTTCGGGCAGCCAGTTCATTACTGGCGCAGCAAAGGGGGCAAAGCGGAACTTGATTTTCTGTGCGAATTTTCAGGCCGGATTTATCCACTAGAAGTGAAAGCCGGCATCAATCCTCGGAGTAAAAGCCTGCGCTCGTATGACATGCAGTTTTCACCGTCAGTGCTTGTAAGAGCAACCCTACTGAATTTAAAAAAGGATGGTAAAATTCTCAATCTCCCTCTTTATGCCCTTTCGCTGTTGCCTGATATGGTTGCCCTCCAATCTACAGACCATTGATAAATGCAATGCTTGAATCGTTATAATATTGCATTCTCTAATTCCCCGCAGAAAGAAAAGGGTAGAGTAGAGGACAGGTCATTATCACCTTAGAAGAAAAGGGGTCACGGGAAAAGGAATACTTCGAATCAGATATACGTATTTCATGCGGTTTGCTGCAGCAAAAGTGATTCAGATTATAAAAAACTCACGGCCAAAGCCTGGCGAGTTCTGGCTTTGGGGTATCAATAGCGCACCTCTATCAGTATTATGATAATCTCCTCAAAGATCTTACTATCAAGCACATCAAGCCAAATTTCTTCTCATTCTCACCTATCATAATCAAAAAAGCAGAGAAACAGGGCTGTTACTTTTCGGGGCGCACCCCCCGTTCCGAGGAACTGATTATGAAATACGCATTATAATTTATAACGAAAACCTTTCACAATAAGAGTACATTAGTAATCTATCATGTAAGCCTGAATACTATTTTTTGCTATATATTAAAACACTTATTCATTTAATACTTAATTGGCAAACTTTTTGCTTATAATGTTTTTCAGTTGTTACACCAAACGCAAACGGTTCAACAACGAAATCAAATGGGGTGAATACTTAATTTAAGGCGGTATTACCAGTCGAGTTCTTGTATTTTTTTATATCGGCCTGATCTGCTCTTTAACAATAAAGCGTAATTAGATTATGAAAAAAAAATTAGTAGACAGAAAATCTCTTTTTGACAACGGAGGAAGGCGTTCCGGCGCCGATCGACGCCAGTTTTCTTTCGCCGTATTTTCGCCTGAAAGAAGGGTTGCAGTTGAACGAAGGACTTACCACGATAGGCGTGAATTTAGAAATCATGTAGCAACTAAATTTTTCAAACAGCATGAGCAGAGTAACTTACTGCAATGATTACATAATCATACTGGCGATTCCTCCAAGACATGAGCATCTGAAAGAAGTCCAAGAAACTTAACATCGAAAACACATGCAAGACTAAGGTGCATAATTGGAACCACTAATACTACTTTTTCTTGAGGAGCACGGTCAAGACTGTCACGAAAGAACACTAGCCACAATATATGTTCAACACGGATACGGATCTGAATGGATGAATGTAAATGAAAGAATGGTTACCATAGGTCACTCATGGGTAATGCGTAGATTTTATGACCATTTGCCGAAAGAAAGACAAGATAAATTGAACCGCTTAGAGAGATGGGCCAGATCAAAGAAGGTCGGATTGTGGCAAACACCAAATCCGATTCCACCATGGAAGTGGAGAAGTGCAGGATGAAGCCAGGTGATAAACTATGGTTAGCCGACTTGTCTGCGGCCGTGATCCGAGAATGAATATGCACCTCTTGTCATTAAAAAAGAAGGCATGAAAAATTGTTAAAATAGGATAAAAAAAAGCGCATCGATCGAAGTGCTTTTGCAAGGTCGCTAAAAGCCTACCGCTTCAGGCAAAGTGGGCTGCGCAGCGAATCGTGTCACGATCTCATCGGCGACCATCTGTTCGAAAGAGCATCTCAGGCAGTTGTAATTATGGGCGCACATTTTGTAATCCACCAGCCCGTTCACCATATACCGACATTTTCCCCCGTATTCTGCCATGCCCACAAGGTTGGTACGCCTTGTTTCAAGTCTGATTTTCTTGCCCATGACTTCCTCCTTTGTGGTTGCCGGTTCACTTGGTATTTTCGGTTTGCCTCATTTTGCCCATCAAATGCTTTGCTGTTTGATTATACAGCATAATCCGGGCCAATCTCTCGATTCGACGCAAAAAAATACATAACCATCAGCAATAACTGCTAAATATTTTATATCAAGGCAATCGTGAGTAGAGGGGTTTGCTATAATCACCTGTGGCAAAATACAGCAGGATAAATGTTAAAAACTGAAAAATGAATAAATATTAGATTGTTATGAAAGTGATGCAAAATGCTACAGGTGAGGCATTTTTCTGCAGATGCAAAATGCAGCACTTTTACTCGGAGGTTATGGTTGGTAATTTAAAGCGATAGAGATATCGCTCAGATTGAGATTATTGGATCATACCTGTTGGTTTGTCAATTTTGGGATTATAAACGGATATCTGTAGCTTTAGGCGTATTTCGGTTATTTGTTTTTTGTACTCGCAGAATCAAAGGTATTGCCACCCATTACATCGCGCATCATATCCAACCCGCGACCAAAATACAGATATGGCAAAATGGAAGGATTTCCAGGCGTATCTGTACAATATGTAAGCCATTGAAATCATATGGGCCGAGAACCATCGATCTCTTAGCTATTTGTTTTTATTGGATATTTGCTGGTGGAGGCGGCGGAAGTCGAACCTACGGAAGTCCATACAGCCACAAGGGTTTGCAGCTGTTTACTGAATGTTTACCGAATATACAGGGAATTATAGCGGAAACAACTCTTGCAGGGCAGACATAAAATTTTCATTCTGAAATTCCGGTCGGTAATAGGGGCTTTCCATCAATCGGAGCATTCCTAAACGTTCCTGCGACGAAAAATATTCCAAAACCAAGTTTCCAGCTTCTTTGGCAGGAGGATCACCTTTATATTGATCGCGCAAGTGGAGAGCGTACTCCCACTCTTTCTCTGTTGTCGTTGCCAGAATAGTATATAAATCAAATGCGTGGTATAATTCTGTTCATTGTTGTACCACTCCAGCATCACTCAAAATTAGGGCCTTTAACTGCTCGGCGGTCTCTTGGTCTCTCTTGTCGCCAATCATCAGTTCCATATAAACCTGCAGCGGCGAAGCCCACCAGAAACCATCCTCTTGCCGGGCATCAAAATAGACCGTTTCATCCTCTGTTTCCAAAAGCTCAAAATTTGGGAATCGATCCGACTGGCTTCCGGGTAACCTTTTAAGCAACATCTCCACCTTAGGACAATATACAGTCAATAGGTCTCCGCGTTGCATCACAGTGTAACGTGTGACAGAAGAGGTTCCTGAAGCGATTAGGGGCAACTTCAATTGCTGTGATTGTTCAGACAGCAATTTTAAAATCGACTTATTGTTTTCCGGAATTTTAAGACGAATCCGTTCCTTTACGACAGGTGGATTATAATTTTCACGCAATTTTTCCAATAGCTTATCGGGCTGTAGGAGACGGATGGCTTTAGTGCGTGTGATAATCAGGTCTTCTACCATCGTTTTCAGAACCTTAGATACGGTTGAAAGGCTCATCGGTTTTTTATTCCAACGGTTCACTAGGAGATTTCGCTGGTTAATTGTTGCACGGATATCTTGAACAGTTTGGAATTCGGGATAAACAAAAAATCCTCGTCCCGCCATTGAACTGTTTTTGCGGTAAATATTTTTAATGGCAGCTGACGAGGGGAAACGGTTTTTACCGCCACTTCGAAATACACTGAATGTGCCTGGAGAAACCACCACACAGTTGCCACACAGATCAATGCCGCTTATCCCTTCCCCTTCCAGCTCTTTAAGCTGCCGATCACTTAAAAACGGCATAAACAGCATGGGGAAAATATTTTTTGGAAGGGGCAGTGATTTCAGATAATTGATGCTATTCTGAAAGAATTTAGGCGTTGAAAGGGCTTTACATTCTACAGCGAATCTCGCTGGTTTCCGCTTCCATTTTGCCTCGATATATGCATCAATACGTTTGCCTTCCCCAACATCCAGCTGCTCGTCTAAAAAGCTAAAAGTCAGGGGCGGTAACTGGACCTTTCCTTGCCGGAGTTGATCAAGCATTTCTTTTTCTGTTGGCATTTTCCTATTCCTATCTGTTTTCCTGATCAAGAAAATACATGATTATAGGAAAATTATCAAGATAAATATCGATGCTTGATCGAATTAATGTGGGAATGGGCTTTACAACATCCGGACTTTCAAACGCGCACTTAGTCAATACAACTTATTAATATTTATATAAATTCATATGTTTTAATTCGATTTTTGTGCTTATTCAAAAGCATCGAATAGCTCATTAATCCTGGTTTGATGCGCAGATAATGCAGCATATTCCAATGCACAGAACACCTCTAATTTATTAATTGCGATCCCGGCATTATTGGGAGCCAGAAATAGGAAATTAATTGGGGATTTGTATTACCACTAATATAATTGACTTTGCACATAAATCAAAATACGAAATAGTTTTCCCATGCCTTATCTAAAAATGCTTTCGTCAATACGGGTGGCTTTTTATCAAAACTCGCAAAGTCAATTATTTGATCAATCAAATCTCTCGGATCGCAGCAAGATAAATTCCTTTTTGAACGCTCATATTTATGTATCAAATAATTAAAGGCTTCTCCATCAAATTGTATTAAATTTGAATCACATATTTTTTTAAATATGTTTAGATATTCATGTTTTGTAGGGCTATCAACTCTGATTTTGTACCTCAATCTTCTTAAAAATGCATCGTCGGCAATTTTCTTAGGAGGAAGATTGGTTGCAAAAACGACCAATTGATCAAATGGGATTTCAAATTTCATTCCCGTATGCAACGTTAAAAAGTCTGTCTGGCGGTCTAAAGGAATAATCCATCGATTCAAAAGGGTTTGAGGATCTACGATTTGCCGGCCAAAATCGTCCACAAGGAACAGACCATTGTTGGCTTTCATTTGCAGCGGGGCTTCATAATATTTTGAATCATGATTAAAATTCAAATCGAGGGTTTTGAGTGTGAGCTCCCCACCAGCAATTACAACGGGCCTTTTAATTTTAATCCATCTTTGGTCCAAATGATTATCATCATCCTTTTTATTAATGGCTCTATGATTGACCTGGTCATATACAATGATTACCTGATCGCCTGCCAATACAGCGTACGGGATATAGACTTCATCGGGAAGCGCGTCACCGATCAATTCCGCGATGGTCGTCTTACCATTTCCTGGAGGACCATATAGGAACATAGGTTTGGTCGAATTCATGGCAGATCCCAATCGTTTTTAGTTTATCATCACTTAGAACGATTTTTGAAAAAGCACGTTTCAAATGTTCCTCGGTAATCTCGATGCTTTTAATGGTTTGGATTCCAATGGCGTATCTATATTCCTCCAATGAAACAGGAGCGGGACCCGTGTATCGGTTTTCTTCCAGACATTGAATAGCACGATTAATACCGGCATCTGTCAATGCGTAGTCTGAGGCGGCAAGTGAAATATCACCCCTGGCAACCTCAATAAACCTGTCGCCCCTAAGCTCAGTGACAATTTCCAGGATCAATGATGACGGCAATTTTATTTTGTTGCTTAAATCGGTTATGTTGAATTTTTTAAGGAAGATACAGTGTTTTAATATTAGATCCGTAATAAAGCCGGTCTCAAGGTTTGTTTCTTCTAAATTGTTGGGGGTATGGGGCGTAAAGGTAAAAAAGCCGAATAAATCAGACTCCGATATCAGATTTAAAGCAATCAGGTTAAAACCGAGTCTGCCACCAGACAATCGCTGTCTTTTAATTGCCTGTGCCAATTCTTCCCTTGATATCAACCCCTTCTTCAGAACTCTTTGGCCTAATGGATCTATCATTTTTTATCCTTTCGATTACTCTATATTCTGTTCTTCGATACCGTCGATTGTGGATGGCGTTGTGGATTGCTCTTCCGATTTGTCGGTGCTTGGTATAGCGGTAGGGCTAATTTCGGACTGGGCAGGCTTTTCTTTTGACTGTTTGCTCCCCTTGATGGTTTGAACGGCAACGATTTGGCCTTGGCTTGATTGAAACGTGTTTGGTTGTCTCTTTAAGGTGTCGATTCTATTATCCAGTGTCGTTTTAATTTTCAGCAGTTCCTGCCGGTTTGAAATTTCTTTTAGTTTCAAAGCCAGATCCAGTTGTTTTTTTCCGATCTTTTCTTCGGACAAATTTGATATGTCTGCGTTTAGCCCATGGAGACCCTCTTTCATCTCGGTCAGAGTCGCTGTAAGTGCATACAGATTATTGGAAACGTCTTCAACGTCTTTGGCCATCAGGTTTCCGATGTCTTTGAGTGTTTCAATTTCGACTTTCATGCATCAGATTCGGCCCTCATGCTATCTGATAATTCTTGATTTTTTCCATTGAGAGATTCGATGGCCTGTGACATTTCTTCCCGACCTGATTTCAAAAAAGCGATCATATTTTCAAATAAAGGTATCTTTTTGGATTGGATATCCTTAATTTTCGCCTGTTCAAGAGAGAGGAAAGAGAATTTAGTATCGAGATCCTTTGAAAGTTTCTCGATACTGGTGGCTTCTGTATGATGGGTTCGCGTAACCCGGTTTTTGATATCAAGATAGGCAATAAATAGGATGATTCCAATCATGAAGGGGATAAGAACAGTCAGAAGCGTAACCCTGTTGCTGAGTTTTTCTATCTTTAATTCCTGCAGTTCTTCCTGTAAGATAGTCTCCGGTGATTCTTCATCGTTTCCAAATTGAAATGTGGAAGCAGTATGTTCCCTCATAATTATCTCTTCCTATATTTTCTAAAGTTTGAGTCACAAAAACAAACATTAAATATTGGCATTTTAATGTCCCATACGGGGAATGGGAGAAAATCCCTCGCCTTTAGGCGAAGACTTCAGTTTAACAATACCCAGTTATAGGGATTCTAGGATTCCAGGGTTCCAGGATTCGAGTGAGAAATAGGCGCTTTGCTGTTGGCTATCAAAAGCCAAAAGCTGCCAGCAATTAGCGTTCACTTGGACCCTCGACCCCTTGGCCCCTTGGACCCCAAGCCTTCGGCTTTAGCCGAAGGTGGTTGACTTCTCCTCTTTGTGTGCTGCCATCTGTTTCTGTGACATGCAGCCGCATATCGGACATTTAATCTCGATCACATAACGAGACACCAAACGCTCCATGTCCCAGCCACACACTTGACATTCAAAAGCGTAGAAAAACATTTTTTTCTCCTAATTTCAAATAAACTGAATCCCAAATTGATCACTTTCTGCCCACATGACAATTGCTTTTCTTTTTAGACAACCTGGTTTGTTTGCAAAAGGAATAGTAATAATTATTTTTACCCCTGTTTTTATTTTAGGTATACTTGTGGTGCCAACAAGTGCGCCTCCCATACTAAGATTTTTTATCGTTGCAGGAAAAATCATCGACTCTGTGGAAAATGACACGTCCTTACGGTAATGTTTTCTTTCATTTGTTCTTCTATATCCATCAAAATTGTATGCTGTTTCCATTTTATGTCTTCTCCTATCCAAAAAATATCAAGCACATCATTTCTTAATTTTCTATCATCATTCTATCGATTTTCTTTCTAAGCATTGCCTGTGCATGAATAATCTCGAATTGAAGTTGTTTTTTTCTGTCTTTTATTTTTTTTCTGTCACGCCAATCGGAGAGAAATTCATTGGGCAACGCTTCTAATTCCATATCGGAAGTAATGATCCTATGAATGCACCTTAAGATGTCATTGAAAAACCTCTTATCGGATAGCGTTTTCTTCATTTGTGGTCTCCATTCACCTCGCTGTTAAATAGTAAAAAAGAATATTTGCAAAAGCCATGCCGAATATCATTAATATTATATAATATAATAACAGATGGTTAATGAGAATAACTTGGGGTAGGCATGTAAGGCTATGAAAAAAATTACATAGTTTTCTCTAAAAAGGCAGGGATGAGAATAAAATGTTATATTGATAGTCCAAGTTATTTGAAGGCTTTTTATATTGGTGTTTATTAACTTAGATATCGAAGAGTTAGAGTCAAAATTAGCCTAATGAACTACCCCGCAGCAAACTACGGGGTATCTATTGTCATGCCGGACGCGATAAGCCTGCCCCGGTAAGTAGTTGGCCGGGGGCATCCAGTTTATATTTCTGGATCCCGGCTTTCGCCGGAATGACAACTCGCGGCATGCGAAGCACTGCCGAACGACAGAACCCGCGGGGAATTGGACCCGAAGGCGATTAAAGCGATAGAGTAACATGAAAAAAGTTGGTTTCTTTTGACATATTTTTTATTCTTAGAGTATAATAATAGCACTCTCACTAACCACCGACATCAAGGGGTGTTACCCATGAAATGCAAGAAAATCCTGATATACGTCTTTGCCATCCTACTCGCTTTTGCTGCACAATCGATTTCTGATGATCTCGAAGAGCTCTATACGTTTTCATATGGCGATTGGACAGGCGGCGCTTATCGAACGGCAAATGGCCCATTTTCACATTGCCATGTCGCGACAGCTTATGAAGGCGGGATTGTATTTGCCATTGCATTAACCGATGAAAATGAAATAAATTTATTAATTATAAAAGAATCCTGGGAATTGTCCTCAGATCGCAACTATGAAGTTAGCCTCTTGATTGATGGCAAAGATCTGGGACGTTTTATTGCCATAGCAATCGATGATGCCCGGCTGCAAATTGAGATTGGGAATCGAGAAGATATTTTTAATAAATTACGGCTTGGCAACCGCTTGGTTGTTGAAGGTGACCAGGAGAAATTATCATTCAGCCTTAGAGGCTCCAACAAAGCCCTTGAGAAAGTGAAAGAATGTGTAGACGAGGCGCCGTCATTCTCATCATCTGAGTAGGCCCCATTCAATGGGCAAAAATTAGGGGATGCCGTATTTCAAAAGATCGCTGTTTTTCACACGCTTAATTTCATTTCCCAGTTCATCGACAATGGTCGTATAGGCACCACTCACCAAAACATCGTGCCCTTTTTGCGGATCATACATCCGTTTGTAATCCTTTGGCACCAGCCGGTAAGCACCGATTTCAGGATCATATTTGTGCTCATAGAAATCAGGAACGAGTGTTTCCTTTCCCGTTTGGGCGTCGTAGCGTTTAACATAATTTTCAGGCATGAGTTTAGTGGAACCCGATTCAGGGTCGTACACAGGCCTGTAATTATCGGGTCTCAATACAAAGGTTCCCGAATCCGGATCATATACTTGGATATAATTTTCAGGCGTTAGGCGGTAGCCACCAAATTCCGGATCATACATCCTTTTCTGATTTTCCAGAGAAAGCACGGGATACCCTTTTTCAGGGTCATAGGTGTTCTGATACCCCATGACGTTGATTTCTCCCACCTTGTTTCCGAGAGAATCAACCACCACGGTTGACTTTTTATCCACCAGCTTTTCAGTACCCGTTTCCGGGTCATGCATTTTTTGGCTGTCTTTCCTGCGAAGCCCTGTAAAGCCTGTTTCCGGGTCATATCTAAGACCCATTTCGGGTGATACCCAGCGGTAGGTCTCCAATTCGGGATCAAATACCCTCACATATTCTTTAGGGACCAGCTTCATGGAACCAGTTTCAGGATCGTAACGGGAGACAAGATAGGCAGGTGTTAGAACCCAGATTCCTTTTTCAGGATCATATCGCTTGATGTAGTTGTCTGGAACAAGGCGCTCTTCACCGATTTCAGGGTCATACGCCTGTTTCATTTCCGCATTGAGCAAAACCTGTTCGCCGTAGGCGCACACCCAAAATAAAGGTGAAAAAAACACATATAAGAAAAGAAACCATCTAAATATAGACATCCTGTTTATGCGATGCATACCATTCGAGAATGATATGATATCCTTTTAAATCCGAAGCACGAAATTCGAAATTCGAAATAAATTCAAAATTCAAATATCCAAAATGGCCTCAGCATAAGCCATTGAATTGAAAGTTATCTCTTTGTTTTGAGCAGTCGAGTTTATGGCAAAAAAATAGAAGCAATCACGAAAACACGAAATATTTCATGATCTTTTTCGTGGTTTCGACCTTTCGTGATTTCGTGATAAGAAGTCTTTTCAGTTTATATTCATGCCATCGTCTCTCTTTTGTTATTAACTCGGCGGTCTTATAAATTTTTCCTGGATCCATTTGTTTTCGCCTATTTCAACCCAACCGTTTCGCTTATCCAGTACCTGTATACGAGAACCCTTGGGTAAAACGCCGATTAACTCATCCCCACGGGTTGGGCCACTGCGGATACTCATGGCAGTAACCGCTGTAAAACCGCTTTTCGGACTGTCCGCATCCATGGTTATTTGGTAATAAATCCGCTTGGAGGATGAAGCCGTTAGAAACTGATTGCTCATATCGGCAATCAAGGGTATCACCAAAAACAGCACCAGAACCAATTTTACCGCCGATGGCGGAAGGCCGGCAAATCGATTGTCAAGGGCCTGGTCTTTGCCTTGCGGCGAAATCATTGAATGGGTCGACGGTTTTTGGGTCAGGGTCGGAAGGGCCTGCAGCGACCTCCCGAAGGGTTGTGTAAGCCAAGAGCACTTGAGCCACGATGAGAATCGTTGCAGCAGCCTGGATCATGATCATTTGTTCTATGGTCGGAGATGACGCCGACTTGAGAACGATCAACCCAATCAGGCCAAAAGCTGAAACCACCAGGTAGGCACTCTTTATGCCCTGCCTGTCTTTGCGCAACAAAAGCAAGATTCCATAGGCAACGCTCCAGATAAAGAAGCCCAGCAGGACATTCCAACCCCACACAAAGGGCGCGAAGGACGCCACACCCCATGACAGCCCCATGATTTTTGCAGCCACCAGGTTCAGTGCCAGAAGGGGATTCAGGTAATGATATTTATACAGCAGAAAGATCGCCATTTCCGACGATTCCTGCGAGCCGGCAATTGTGGCGATCAACCCTTCGGATGAGATCCGATATCCTTTGAAACTCAGAAGTAATGTGGCGATCAAGGATATAAGAAAAAGCCAGCATAGGATGGCAAGCTTCTTTTGGCGTGCTGTGCGCAGATCATCAGAGACCGAGGTGACGAAACCGATGGCCCAAATTGCAATGAGGATGTAAATGACCAGACCGAGCCAATATGTCAAGGTCATGTCAAATACCATTTTGCCATAAAGGGTCTCCATTACACGGCCGATCAGCCAGACGGCAAGCAAACCCAGCATCGACACCAGCGCTATCCTGTCAGACCGTTTGAGGATGGCGGCAGATAGTTGAAGTGCCTTGGTGCTTATGCTTGGTGGCAGGTCCGGCGCTGTTTGGACGTCGGCCGTCGCATGTTTGGAATTCTCCGGTTGAGGTTTTCTTTCTAATTTCTCTTTAGCATTAGACATATCGACCACCCTGAATCCTTCTTTATTGAACAGTTTGTCCGCTCGGTGTTGTTAAATGGTGAAGATTTCTATCAGCAGTGTAATCGCCTCATCATTTTTCAGCTTGTTCAACAGCGTCTTTCAACTGAACTTTTTTCAGGTTTTCATTCGCCAGGGTGTAAAACCCCGGGCTCACCGCAATGGCCTTTTCTAAAGCTTCGGTCGCTTTTTGGTACCTGCCGTCTGCCATGTACATGCAGCCTAAATTATTGTAAGCCTTTGCGCTGTCGGATGCTTTCGTAAAGGCATCCAGTGCGGCAGGATAGCGACGACTTTTGGCCAATACGATACCTAAATTGTTATAAATCTTTTCTTTGGGCCCATCATTCTCAAGGGCCTTCATCAAGGTCTTGACAGACTCATCATAGCGGCCTGCCAGTGAAAACGAGACACCCAAATTGTTGTACAATACACCATCGGCCGGTCTAAAACGAATGGCTTGCTGGTACTGTTCGATGGCCTTGTCGTATTTTTTTTCATGATCGTAGATAGCCCCTAAGATAGTTGCGGGATTTCCAACGTTCCGGTTCCCAGGCGGCCGCCGTGAGGAAGTGCTTTTCGGCCTTGTCATATTTTTGCAATTTGAAAAAGGCGATGCCCAACCCTTCATGGGCGGCTGCCTGACGCGGTTCTTTTTTCAAAACCGTTTGAAAGGCTGCTACCGCCTCCGTGTACTTGCCGGTTTTTAGAAAAAGCATGCCCTGCTTGTATTGAACCCGCTGATTGTCCGGATCGAGAGCCAGGGACTTTTCATACTGCACAAAGGCCTTGGCATAGTCTTTTTTGTTCCTGGTAACGGTCTCCCAGGGCCTCGTGCTCTTCTGCGGTCATCTCCGGAAGCTTGACATTCAGGGCCGGATCTTCGGCACGTTCCTTTTGCCACTGATCGTTCAGTTGTTTCATCCCATCATAGCTTGCTGTGTCTTGTTTAGCGCTGCCGGTTGTTGCGCAGCCGGTTACCATGCCGCCAATCAACAGCGATAAAAGAACAGCGCAGGTCATTGTAAAAATTGTATTATGTCGTGTTTTCATCGAAAGTATAACTCCTTTTGGTTAAGCGTTATCCCTGATATAAGCATTCGATAAGCCTGTATTAACGCAGGTCCAAGCGCAACGACAAAAAACGAAGGAAAAATACAGACCGCCAGGGGGAATATCAGCTTGGTGGATAATTTCGCGGCCAATTCTTCCGCCCTTTGGAAACGGGCTGTCCTGAAGGTGTCCGCATACACCCTCAGCGCCTGTGCCACGCTGGTGCCAAACCGGTCGGTTTGAATCAGCAGGGTCATCAGACTATTCACATCATCGATGTCGGTTCTATACGCCAGATTTCTCAAAGCAATCGGCCGGGGCTTTCCAGCTCTCAACTCCAGGTTCAGCAGATGCAGTTCACGGCTCAACACCGGATGGTTCAGTTCCAACTCCTTCCCGACACGGCTGATGGCCGCGTCCATGCCCATGCCGGCTTCCACGCAGACCACCAGTAAATCGAGGGCGTCGGGAAAGGCTCTGCTGATTTTTTCTTTCCTTCGGGCTGTTTTCGAGCGCAGCCAGGTATCCGGCAACATTAAACCCATCAAGGCGAAAAATATGATGCCCATTAGCAGATGGCTTGATTTTATGGCCGGGAAAAAAATAACTACGATTACGACAAAGGCCATGGTCAGGGCGATTGCCAGAAGCGCCTTTGTCCCCCAGAAAATGGTAGGAATATTGCTTCCGCGCAGGCCGGCCCGAAGGAACTTGAGCTTGATCTCCCCGTCGTCTCCTGACCGGCCGAGATTGATCTTCGAGCCGACAACGCTGAGGAAATGCGTGAAAGCATTGCCAGGCCCGTCGTCCATTTCTATGGACGATGATTCCTTTCCACCTTCCGTCCAATCCGAATCCTCAGGACGTATTTTATTGCGTATTTCGCGTCGGCGGCGCGCACTGTTCAGCGACAGGGCAATGCCCAGGAAAAGTAAACAAAATACCACAAACGATAGAAAGGCAAATATTATCGGAAAATACTCATTTGTGAAAAGCATATCGATCACCCAAGCCAATTAAACATCCAGTTTTAGAACCCGCTTCATCCAAACCAACCCGGCCACGATCAACAATACCGAAATACCAATGGTCATCCGTCCGGCGGGATCGTGTATTAGAATTGCAGCATAATCCCGATTTAAGAAGTACATTGCTATAAAGAGAAGTACCGGAATAGCGACTAGAATTTTCCCTGTGAGCCGTCCTTCAGCGGATAGAACTTTAATTTTCCCCCGGAACTTGAATCGCTCCCGCATAAGATGTGCCAGGTTTTCAATGATCTCGGCCAGGTTGCCTCCGGTTTCGCGTTGCAGAATCACGGCGACCACAAAGAATCTCAGGTCAGGGCAGTCCACGCGTCGGGCAAGGTGCTTCAAGGCGTCTGAGACGTTTACACCGAAATTGATTTCATCGAGGGTTTCATCGAATTCAGGCCCCAGCGGATCTGGAAATTCCTCGGCAGCCAATTTCATACCGCTTGTAAAGGCATGACCGGCCCGCAGAGCCCTGGCGATCAGATCTAACCCTTCGGGAAGCTGTTTTTCAAAACGGTCTGTCCTTTTATTTTTTTTCATCCTGAGGGATAGGTATGGAATGGTTGCCGCGACCAAAGCCGGTAATAGCGATATAAGCGGATTTCCGATGAGGATATAGATCACCAGGTATCCTGTGAATCCCAGAGTTGCGCTGAGCAGAAGGAAAAAGCCCATGGTGTATTTCACATTGGCCTGACGCATCAGCAAATCCAGACGTGCAAGCCCTGGAACGGCAACGATGAATTGATTAAGAAAAGGAATGTCGCTGAACACTTTATTCTTTGTAATATCAGCGTCTTCACCATCGGGCGCCGTAATCAGGCTGTTCTTCAGTCTTTTGCGAACTTCTGCACGGTCCGGGTATCTGAACATGCGGATGGCGTATAAAAGAAGTTCAATGATCAGGAGAATCTGAATGAATATTACCGTTCCCAACAGCCAGATGAACATGTCATGCTCCTTTTTGAATCAAACCTCAATTGAATTGGATGGATCGAACAGGTCCGGCGACAACCTGATGCCCGCCGCCCTGAAACGCTCCATGAACTTCGGCCGCACGCCGCCAAAAATGAAGCGGCCCCTGACCTTGCCTTCCGGATCGATACCCTTTTGCTGGAAGGAGAAAATTTCCTGGGTGGTGATGGTGTTACCCTCCATGCCTGTGATCTCCTGAAGGCTCATCACCTTGCGTGAGCCGTCCGTCAACCGGGCCAGATGAAGGACCACGTCAATGGCCGAACTGATGAAGCGTCTTAAAAATTCACTGGGAATATCGAAGTTGGCCATGGCCACCATGGTCTCCAGACGCATGAGCGCGTCCCGGGGCGAATTGGCATGGATGGTGGTCAGGGAGCCATCGTGGCCGGTGTTCATGGCCTGGAGCATATCAAAGGCTTCCTGGCCGCGCACCTCACCCACGATGATCCGGTCGGGCCGCATTCTCAGGCTGTTGATGACCAGGTCCCGTTGGGTAACCTTTCCCTTGCCTTCTATGTTCGCGGGCCGGGTCTCGAGCCGGACCACGTGCCGCTGCTTGAGCTGCAGCTCCGCCGAGTCTTCGATGGTGACAATACGCTCCTCGGCGGGAATAAATCGCGAAAGCACATTCAGGACCGTGGTTTTCCCGCTGCCCGTGCCGCCGGAGATCAAAATGTTGAGCCGCGATTTGACGATACCCTGCAGCAATTCACCGATCTGGGGAATCAGTGTTCTGAATTGGATCAAATCGTCCAATTCCAGGGGGTCTACGGAAAATCGCCGTATGGAAAGGATGGGTCCATCCAGGGCCAGGGGCGGGATGATGGCGTTGACCCGTGAGCCGTCCATCAGCCTGGCGTCTACCATGGGAGAGGATTCGTCGATACGCCGACCCACTGCGGTCACGATCTTGTCGATGATTCTTCTCAAGTGGTCGTCGTCCTTGAAGCGTGCATCGGTGTTTTCCAGTTTGCCGAAGCGTTCGACATAAATTCGCTTGTACGTGTTGACCAGGATATCCGAAACCGTTGGGTCCTGGAGTAACGGTTCCAGAGGGCCAAAACCCAGAACTTCATCCATGATTTCGGCGTACAAGCGCTCTTTTTCAAAGGCATTTAGAGGAAGCGACTGGAAATCTTCCCGGAGTATCTTGTCCACGACCTTGCGCAACTCGGGTTTGAGTAAGACAGGATCCACACGGTCCAGTTTGCTCAAATCCAGCAGGTCTAGCAGGCGGTCGTGAATCCGGCTTTTTAAATCAAAATACTCGTCGGATAAAAATCCGGTATCAGCTTCGTGCGACAATTCATCGTGTTGTATTTCGAGGTCCATGGTTGTTTTTTCTCCGTCGTTCCTAAGGGTTTATGACGTGTTCATGGCATGGTTGACCCGCTCATTTTTTATTGAAAAACCATCCCTTTTTCTTTACCTCCCGCTCCCCATGCAGGAGGGTTTCCACCAGTCCATCGATCTTTTTGGTTATTTTCGCTTTGGGGGCGATTTCGAACAGGGGTTTGCCCCTGTTGATGGCAGACATGGTGGTCTTGTAGTCGTTGGGGATGGTCCAGAAAATTTCGCTTTGCACACTTTCCTCCGCTTCCGCGATCGTCAATATCGTTATTTTTCAAATACCGGTTGGCCACCAGTTTTACCCGGTCTTTCTGGGCTACGCTTATACTGGATAGGGATTTGAGCAGGTTGTTGGTGTTGTGCAGGCAGGGCAGATTTAAAAGTGTAATCAGAAAATTCCTTTCTGCCATTTCGATGGTCTTCAGTGTCGGGCCGTCCAGGGTTTGGCCGGCGTCGACGATGATGAAATCAAAGGTTTTTTTCATGGTAGCTAAAATGCGATCCATGATTTGGGGCGTCAACGGCGGATGGCCGTTCAGGTGGCTCGTCGATGGCAGGACGCGCACACCGGATTTGTGAGGGGTCATCACATTCAAAAGAAAGGTATTGTCCAGCCGGTTTATATTTTCCACAATCTGTCCCCAGTGATACGCGGGTGTAATGGACAAAAACAGGGGAATCTCACCGAACACCATGTTCAGGTCCACGAGAGCTACAGAACCGGCCTCCTTTTTCCCCGCCAGTGTCATGGCCAGGTTGACGGCCAGGGTGGTGGTCCCCACGCCGCCTTTGGCGCCCATCACATTGATGATCCGGCCCGTGTGTTCCTGCTTTTGATCTTTGACCGGGGTCCTCAGCTTCATTCGTTTTTTAAACTCCAGAAGGGCGTTTTTCAGCTCTGCTTCATCTAACGGTAGGTGAATAAATTCCTTGACCCCGGCGCGCATGGCCCTGAGGATAAGGTCCGACTCCTTGTTCGCCGAGATCACGAAGACTTCGTCCACGGCATTTGAAGCCAGCAGGGACTGGATCCGTTTAAAATCATCATCGGGGGTGTGGCCCAGTTCATAGAACAGAAGGTCGACACGTTCCTTGTCTTTTGGGGACGTTATCCTGAACCCACCCGTATCGAGGATCGCACGCTCAAGTTCTTCTCTGAGTGCTTCAAACTTGACTTTAATCAATATGGAAATGTCCTGGTGCATGGTTTTTCGTTATCTCCATCAGGCTGCAATTAACATCCTGTGAGCGTTCAAAAAGAAAAGAACACTTGTCCGACTGCTTATTCAACGAGACCCGGTATGGTCCCTTTAATGCCGTACTCTCCGCCGCCACCCCGGGTGATCTCATCGGAAAAGAAGTCACATAAAATCTTTCCCTCAATTCTTTTTTCAGGGGCATTCTGGACATCGGTAATCGATATTTTGGCGTATCCAACGATACCAATGGTCGTATTCGGGTTTGAGCAGTCGTCCCAATCATAAACGACAACACTTGTTTCCCATCTATGCCAATTTCTCGGTGTTGGATTCTGTTTGTCGTCCGGATAGTAGGCCTGTTCGCCCTCTTCCTAATAGGGAACCGTTCCTGTTAGGATTCCATCTGGTAATTGTCCGGTTATAGGATCTCCATTCTATCAACTGAACTGGATCACGCAGTATCGGGGTCTGCACTATCAATATCGTAGCCTTTTCCATGAACAGCAGAAGCAGTTCGTCAAAAGTAGGGTTGCTCAAGTTCCCGCCGATAAAATTAAAAGCGGTGTCATTGGCTGTTGTCCCGGGACTGGTCACACTCCCATCCAGAATCTGGCGAAGCAGATTGTCGTTGGGCGGGGAAATATCGTAACTGTTCCAACCTGCACAGGAATCAGGATCGTTTGTGGGATTGAATACAATGAAATCATTACAAAACACTTCACCATCCTGAAAAAAATAGTGTGATATCCCGATGGGCAGTTCCAGTTCACCCGGCTCGGTCGTGCTTTGACCCGTCAGGGCTGCTGTGGCATCCATCCGGACATCAAGGGTGTCGATCCCCAGTACCCGGGCGAGAAATGTCGATATGGGACCATCAGCATAGCCTTCCTGTCGACGTGCAATCACGCGAACCGCATCCGGTTGATCAAGTCCCGGGGTAAAGGTATGGGAAATTCCATCCCAATCTCCAATAATAACGTCTTCCGCCGCTATCGTAATGCCCTGAATCCCTCCGGCTTTGTTGCTTGTGCCAATCGATAGGGCTTTATCGACAAGTGTCGTCGGATGTCGGATCGCAGACGTAATTCCTTTGATCATCCAGCGGCATGTCCCTGTATATTTCTCCAAGTTCACTGCAGGCTGCCAATGCCGCACCGTCAGCAATATTTTGTAGCTCGTTCCGTGTGACCATGTAATACCCGACATCAATAGCCAGGGCCGCAAAACCGATTAAAACCAGCATCAAGAGTGCAACCAGAATGATGGTTACGCCTTTTTGGTTTTTTATCCTGTTTGCACACCCGAAAGAACGTATCTTTCCGATCGTATGAATTTTAAATTTATTCATATTTCATCACCGTTCTTGCTCGAAGGGTCAGGGGATTGGATAGCACACCACTCAGTAAAATTTGGCAGCAGCAAAAAGTCGTATTGCCAAGTCACATCAACGGTCAAATCCTCTCCAAAGATAGGGAGGCTGGGAGAGTCGGGAGTTACTCTGAATACGCGGGTTCCAAACGTTATGGGTTTGTCTGCATACGCTTGGGATACATAAGTGACTATTTGCATCACTTGTGTATCTGGGCGATCCGTGACACAATCCCGTATCGTGCACCCTCCCGGCTTGCATTGGTAATCACCGCCTGGTTATACATGATCAGCCCGAATTCTATAATTCCGAAAAGAATCAGGAAGAGCACCCACGCGATGAGGACGAATTCAATTAGAGAACCGCCTTTTTCATTTTTTAGTGGATTCATACGCTTGTACCTGCCTGCCTGTGGTTAATTCTCTCCCCCAAAGCTTTTGGAAATGCAAGGGGAGGTTTTTTACTTTGCCCCTGGTTCGCTCTTCAAATAATCGTCTAAAATTCTTTCCACAACCGGGCCCTGTTGCCCCTCCACCGGCGCCAAATTGTACTGCCCATCCGGGTTCATGGTTTGGGTTGCCTTGGCCTCCTCATAAGATCTGCCCCAGTTTTCGTCCAATTCGGGGGTGCCGGCACACCCGGAAATCATGATTGCCAGCAGGGCGGCCCCTGCGATAGCGGTTGTTTTAAGCTCCATCTTTCTCCCCCTTGGAATGCATTTCGTGTTAAAGCCCATGCCTTTGAAGCGCGTTGCACTGCGCTTGGCAGGCACGATTATTCTTGTGGAACGGCATGGCCGAATTCACCATCTATTCTGCCCTGGATCCCCTCGGTCTTTTTGCTTCCCTCCATCCGTCCCAACAGATAAAAATCCATATCACTGGGCTCGACGTAAAAGTCAGTCGGCAGGCTCTGAACCACGGGGTCGAGGGGCTTGACCAACCGGGGGGTGGCGACGATGACGAGTTCGGTCTCGTTTTTTTGAAACTCCCTGCTGCGGAAAAGCACGCCCAGAATGGGAAGGTCCCCCAGGAGCGGGTACTTCTGTAAGACGTCCCTGGATGTCTCCCGCATCAGGCCGGCAATGGCAAAACTCTGGCCGTCGTCCAGTTCCACCACCGTCTCCGCCCGTCTCGTGTTTAAGCCCGGAACAGTAAAACCGCTGAACTGGACGGCCGAGGAGAAGTCAAGCTCGGAGACCGTCGGTGCCACCTTGATATGAATTTTGTCGCCTGCAAGCACGGTGGGTGTAAAATCCAGGCCCACGCCATATTCCTTGTATTCTATGGCCACCGTGCCCAGCCCCTGCGGCACCGGTATGGGATATTCCCCGCCCGCATTGAAAGACGCTTTCTCTCCGCTCAGGGAGATTAAGGTGGGCTCTGCCAGCACCTTTACCAGACCGTCGGACTTTAAGGCGTCGATAAAACCCGTCCAGGTCGTGTTGCCGATGTCAAACCGGAACAGGGCATTGACGGCGGGAGATACAAATGTGCTGAAAGGGCCGGTGCCGCCGAGGTTGGCATCCCTCGGTCTTACCAACTCTGTGAGGCCGCCCAGTTTACTGATGCCGAATTCACCGGACCCGTTCACGGCGTTGAAATTCACCCCCAGCCTTTTCAGCAGGCTTTTCTGCATCTCCGCCACGCGCACTTCGAGCATGACCTGCTGGACGCCGCCCACTTCCACCAGGTTTTGCACCTTTCCCTCAGGTGCGTAGGCGCCAGCCAGTGCCAGGGCATGCGAAAGGCTGGTGGCGCTGGAAACACGCCCGGACAGGGTAAGGGTGCCCTGCATGGCCGTGACGCGGAGGTCTTTTTCATCGGGCAGGGCTTCCTGGAGCTGTTGTTTGAGCCGCAGGATGTCATACTGTACCTCCACGTCGTAAACGTCGTGGCCACCTTTGTCGTACCACAAAAGCATGTTTGTGACGCCCACACCCCTGGCCGTGATATAAATCTCGGTGGGTGATATAAGGATAAAATCAGCTATGGCCGGGTCCGAGATGGAAACACGTTTCACCTTTCGGTAGGTTGGAACAACGATGGATTTGCCCGATACGATATCGAGTTTTCCCATTTCCCGGGCCTGCGCAGGAGAGGGGATTGCCGCTCCGGCTACATACAACACCAGAAGAATGATGATAATAAACAGTGTCTTGATAAATTTTTTACTTCTTTTTTTTGAGACCATGGGGATCTTACCTCCAGCACGACTATTGTTTAAACCTTTCCTTTGACCGTTTGCCCCCCTTGATGGTTTCGACTGTAAAGCTCGTGCTTTTCGGTGCCCAGTTTTTTACTTTGGGCTTGTTTTTGCGTTTGGGGGGCGTTGGGACCGGATCGACACCTCGCAAGGATGAAAGGGTTTTCGAAATGGTGGCACCCCTGGTGAGCACGGTCTCCTGGTCCATGGTATTTCTCAGGGCGAATTGCAATTTCCCCTCGGCGGCCGCCAATCCCAGTCTTTCGGCCTGCTCGGGGTCCACCTCCAGGGTATATACGTCCACCGGTCTGGGCTGGCCGTCTCTTTTTTCCTCGATTTCGGTTCCTGCAGCCAGCACGAGCACATTGCTCAGCACCATTTTGGTGATCTCTCTTTTTGAAACCGGGTGTTTTAACGTAACCAGAATGTCCACCCGGTTGCCGGGCTGGATAAAGCCTGATATGCCTATGACTTTATCTCCCTTTACGGCAACGGCGCGCATACCCGGTTTGATCAGCGCTGAAACACCCCCCGCAGTTACATCCTTTGAGGCGAGTCTGGATTCAAGCACGGGTTCTCGTTCTTTGAGGGCTGAAATGACCACTCTGCCAACCAGGGCATCAGGGTCGGAAGCATACCCCACCGGCAGGCTCTCCTTCATGAAGGGAACTGTTTTGAGCATCTCCTTGGTCAGTTGCTGTCCCCAGGTTATATCCGTTGTCGCCACCACCACCGGCACCGCCTCGGACTCGGCCTCCACCTTGACCACAGCTGCCGGCGCACTCTTGGCCTGTAGCCAATTGTAAAGAAAACCGCTGCCCCCTGCAGCGATGACCAGGGCTAAAATGATCGGAATAAATGCTTTCCAGCGTCCCATTATCCTGTTCCTCCATTGAAAAGAGCGATAGTGAAAATCTTAAAATTATCTCCCAGCAGTGCCGGAATAAGATCGTTTCCTGTCATTTTCATGGCCACAAACCCCAATGCACCCGCTGCAATGGGGATGGCAAATTTCAAAACAGGCTGTTTAACATCTTTTTCCGGCGGCATCGGCATGAACTGAAATGTCGTCATAAAGATATGGATGGTCATCCATGACCGCTTTATAAATGAGAGCGTGTACTTTGGGTTCAATGCGAAAAGAACCAACCCGTAGAGACCGCCGGCAAAAAAGACCAGGATCGATGCAATGATGATGCCCATGGGGCCGAAAATGGCACCGGTGGCGCCCATGAGCTTGACGTCACCGGCGCCCATTCCGCCCATCACGTAGGGAACCATAAAAAATCCCATCCCCAAAGCCAGACCGCCTGCGCTGAAAAAAAAGCCACTCAGACCGCTTGAAATGCAGTGGTAGATAAGCGCCATCACCATGGTCGGGAACGTTACGAGGTTAGGAATCTTCTGACGCCGCACGTCCTCCACCACTGAAACAGTGATGGCGCTTATCAACAAAATGACAGGGAATAAATCCATAATAGTTTATCTATTGAGTGAGATAGCGCATAGTTTATAGCTTACTGCAGTAATTGCGATCCGTTATAGCATCAATAACAACAATGATCTGATCGCTGAGCAAACCTACTGCCGTAACAAGTGCCACGATGATCAAAGCACCCATTACTGCGTACTCACTAAGCTCCAATCCATCTTCATCTCTGAAAAATTTTACGATTTTTTCCATTTTCTTTTTATCCTCCTCTTAATTGCTGTTTGAATAACACCAAATGAAATACGATTCGTTGTTATGCCAAAATAAATTCCAGACCACCTCCTTTCCGCGTTGTTGTTTCTTTTTGATCGGCAAGTTGTTGCCACAACACGCCATAATGCAGAAGGTGTGCCAAATTAAAGGTGATTGACTATTTTTCCTGCTTTATGCCCATATATTCATCAGGTCAACCATCTGTGCTGAATTTCAATTACAACAGGCAACCATAGTAATATATTACAAGTAAATTATATAGTTGTACACATCGAGAGAATTTAATGGCTTGCCATCGGGCTACAGATCCGTGATGAAAAAAAATAATTCAAATAATAAACAGAGAGCGAAATTGGAGGCTGGCTAAAGATCTCAAGAAGAGAAATAGGAAAATAAGTAAATAAGAATTTTTATTCTTACTTTAGTGGGTAATTTTTTTCACAATAGGGTGTGGATTGCGGATTAAACAGAAAAGATTTCTTTTGTTCCGTGGCGTCGAAAACATAAAGGCTCCTCTCACACTGTGTAAGAACTTTGTGTAAGATGGAGCCTTAATCTATATAAAATCTAATGATATTAGTAGCTTGATGGCGATCCAGGGAATTGAACCCCGGACACTGCGGATATGAGCCGCATGCTCTGACCATCTGAGCTACATCGCCAATCAGAATCAGGCTTCCCGAAATTTAACAGCGGGTTTCTTACCAAGTTGACATGCTGAAGTCAAGCTGTTTATTGCTGTTTCGTTACCGGGAAAGATCCAGAGACTTCGATTGTAAACTCCTCGAGAGATTCCGGCAGATCCGCGAACACGACCATGAACGGAATAGACGCCCCCGGTTTTACATCAAAATTGGATTTATTGTCCCCAAATCGATTCGACAAACGCTGGTTGATATCCGTCAGCGACATTTCAGACAGGTCCTGATCTGAAAAAACATTCCCGCCGTATACGGTCACCTCCTTTGCCAGTGTTTTGCCGCTAGAAAAAAGGCTGCCCTGTATCTTGATATACTTGCGGCTTTCAGAAAATTCATTTTGCACCGTGCCGGTGATGATAAATAATTTTCCATGCCTTGTATTGTCAATAAACATGCTGCTGATATTGTCAACGCTGATCTCACCAACCTCTTTCACTTCGGTCTTCATCACCTGGTTGAGATAAGGCACCTGCTTCAAATAATCCGTCACAAACGGCACATTCATGCCCAAAAAGGGTAGAGTAGAGGACAGGTCATTATCACCTTAGTCTCGGCCTATCTGTTTCCGCCCCTTTCGTATGGCGGTGCCTCAATAGCCGTGGCATAGCCAATCTGACCAGTCCTCCCTCATCAAACCGTGCATACGGTTTTCCCGTACACGGCTTTCCGATGTTCTTCACACCGAGGCGCGCTGATCGCCAAGGCGCCGTCGTTGGCAGTTTGTAAAGCCCGTATCGTCCATAGATCAAATGCCCGGGGAACCGTTGGTACGCCTGCGCTCGACTGATTAACTTATGACGCCTCCGCAAATGTGTTCGCACACGCTGTTCTACATGCATCTTCACCTTGGACATTACTGCCGTACTGTTTCGATAGTAAAAATAATTGGACCAGCCACGCAAGGTACGATTGAGTTCGGCAATGACTTGAACCATTGGAACCGATGTACGATGGGGTGTGCCTTGCCGATTGGCTTTTCCACCGCCACCTATGCGTCGCTTACCATCGTCATCTTCTTCGATTACCGGTGCTTTGAGCCATTGCTTAATCAGCGCCAGCACAACTCCATCGCTGACACGTTTGGCTACCACAGATAGCAACTTGCTGTGCGGGATGGTGTGGGGTGATTGTCCATTGTTGTGCGCGACAATGCGTCTTTTTAAATCTTGTGAGAACCCAATATAGGTTTTATCGGGAGATAATTGGCTGCGTAACAAATAGACGTAATATATCTTGGATGTCTTAACTTGTCTTTAGGCGCATGCGATAAGCCCTGCTTCGTTCGATTGAACTTCAGCTATAACGAGCTTCGCCCGACAAGTCGCAGGGCACGCTTCGTCTTGGACATTAAAAACATATTTTAAACTTGGCCATCCTCATTACAATGGCCTGCCACGCGTAGCCCGAAGGGCGAAGCGTGGTGGAGGCGGCGGGAGTCGAACCTACGGTGGTACTAACAGCCACAAGGGTTTGCGGTGGGTTACCGAATGTTTACCGAATATCCGCTAATCTACGACCCAACTTTCGTGCACTTATCCAGCAGTTCACGGATATATCCAGCAACATCCGCCTGAAGGTCAGGGTTGGGCTCATTGTATTGAAACTGCGCAACACGGCTCGGCCCAATACTATCCGGATCTACAAAGTCGCGGGACAAGATTTCAAGTGCGCTTTTTGTTTCTGCCTCCTTCAATAATGGGCTGAGGCATTCGCAGACCTCATCAATTCCGCTGCCATAGTTTCGGATCACAAAATAAAGATCATACGCGTCTTTATTTTCACCTCTTTGCTGAAAGGCCTGGGCTTTCAGCACAATAAAGGCACCAGGACCACACACCCATATTTCGCGCTCAGCCTTTTCACCCTTCAATGTGACACCTTTTAAGGAGACTTTCTTTTTATCCTGAAACGCCAAACGAAGGCCTGGCGTTATGACGGCTGCAAAATCCTTTTCAATGTGGCGTAGATCCCCTCCCTTGTCAGTATCAAGACTTGGTGGAATCAGAAAATCAACAGTCACCTTCAAACCAGAGGAGGTGCGAACCTTCCATCTTTGAAATGTAGTATTGCCCTCCTCGTTCTCATCTGGCTCAAAACCCGATCTGTGAAGCCTTTGGGTAAGATCCTCATATCGTTCCCTATTGAGGATCGCCAAAGAAAGGCCAAGATCCAGATCCATTGTCCCGATATGGACATCTTCACCTGCAGGAAGGGATTCATCCGGAATCAAAAGCGAGGGCACCAAGCCGCCAACGACCACGAGATCATCCAACAAATCCCCGAGTTTTGTGGAGACGTAAAGGCAGGTTTGGCGCACTAACTCTACATTTTCTTTTGTGTAATCGTGCGCGAATAAAGGTTTTTCAGGCATCCCACCTCCATTTTAGTTTTTCCTGGCGAATCATCGAAGCGGCCTCTTTCGCCCGTTCAGGATGCCCCTTGAGATCGAGAATTACTTGTACAGGATGTACACAGACAATACCTTCCTGGTCCGACGATCCATGGAAAACACCTTTATCGTTGGGAACGACCAGCCAGGTGTTGGCGCCACGATCATCCTTACTAAAATGGAGCTGGTCAAAAAGGTTTTTCCCGGGCGAATCAGCTAAAAACAGAGTGGCCATACGGAATTTGGTGAAGTGGGTATACTGCCAGGCTCCGGCCAGTCCAGTTGCCGCGTAATTGACTTTTTGATCAGCAAGGATCCGGGTCATCTTTCTGAGCAGTTCCTCTCCCGATCGAGCGGCAACGTGTCCTTTGATGATCTGATGCTTTGAAAAATCGTAAGCTTCAAGCCAGGCATCAAGAAGCTCATCCGGATTTGATGGTTTTAAAGCCCCTTTATCATCTCTATCGATCAGATTAAGCTCTTCCAGTCTGCGGACAACCCGGCTGGTATATCCTTCGTCCAAACCTGTGATTTGCGAAAGCTCTCGCTGATTGTGGCCTTTTCTCGGATCAATAAGCAACTGCCGCACGATTCTGGCACCTTTAGGTGCAAACACGTTGGCCGGCCGGCCGGCTTTTTTATATTTGTTTGGCCGGCCCTCGATATGAATCAAGAGCCCTGAAGCTTTGATATGAGCATTTCCTGATAGATCGATCCAGGACACACCATGTTCTTTACAGAGATCCATTCCGGATCTTCCCATATAGGGCACGACAATCAGCGGAATGTCGTCATTATCAAAAGAATTCCTGGCCTCCGTAACTTGACGCAATGCCATAAGCAGTGGCGCTCTGGAAGATGCGCTTTTACATTCCACGTGGAAATGGTAACCAGCTGCTTTCAAGAGAAAATCCAGACCAGTATCGCTCTTTTGGGAAACAACGGCCACGTCATTTTCCGGCAATTCAAGCAATTTCGCCAGAATCCCCGGGACCTTTGTAATTGCCTGTTTTTCAGTTGAATCCATCATAACTTGACTAAATAGCCCAACTTGACAATTTTGTCAAGTATTAATATTTAGACAAGTTTGATAGCCCTCCAGCTTGTTTAAATCCATTAGCTTGCAAGCTTTGACAAGTTTAGGCTTTTAAGCAAGTTACGATAGCAAGATTGAGATCTACAACTCGATTTCCTGTGATTTCTGAAAGGACTCAACTATCTCATTAACCCTGGCTTGATGGGCAGAAAGGAGCGCGCGCATCGTGGGAGT
>CAWJIL010000025.1:0-15169 GCA_963842925.1 uncultured delta proteobacterium | reverse complement strand
TTTCAACCGGATGCAAAGACCGAAAATGAGGGCTTGAAGGATCCGGCCCAAATAACGAATATGCTTTGAACAGAAGTATCAGAATATAAACCTCAAGGAAAAACGTATACATTATGCCGATGAACCTTCCCCCGCCACCCAATGCCCATGCTCTGGCAGTGCTGATTCTTGCCGTTGTTGCACTGGTCCTGTTCACCCGTGAAAAGATACCTCTCGAGTCCTCCAGTTTCCTGGTGCTCATCGGTCTGGCCGTTGGTTTCGAAGTCTTTCCGTTCCATGGGGCCGGAGGCGTTTTACACGCTGTGGATTTTTTCAGGGGTTTCGGACACGAGGCGCTGGTTGCCGTCTGCGCCCTGATGATCGCCGGGCAGGGTATCGTCCGCACGGGGGCGCTGGAACCCGTGGGTCGGGTGCTGACACGGCTCTGGAAGGTGAGTCCGAATATCTCCTTGCTGCTGACCCTTGTGGTTGGGGCCTTTATCAGCGCGTTTATAAACAATGTTCCCGTTGTCGTATTGTTTCTCCCCATTTTAATCAACGTTTCCCTGCGCACAGGCATGAAGGCCTCTTCCGTGTTGATGCCCATGGGATTCGCCACCCTGCTGGGGGGCACGTGCACCACCATCGGAACCTCTACGAATCTGCTGGTGGTCTCCGTGGCAGCAGATATGGGCTTGAAACGGATGGATATGTTCGATTTCCTGGTGCCGGCAGCCCTTGCCGGAAGCATCGGTATCGCTTATCTCTGGCTCGTGGCGCCTCGGATCATACCGGAGCGTGAACCAACCCTGGCAGACACGTCTCCCAGGGTTTTCTCTGCCCATCTTGCCATCCTTGAAGGAAGCCCGGTTGAGGGAAAGACGCTGGCCCAAGCTAGAAAAAAGTCGATGGGGCCATGAAAGTCACGAGCGTGGAGCGCGGTCTTGACAACTTCATGATACCCTTTCCCACCCTGGTGCTGAAAGCCGGCGACCATCTGATTATCCGTGACACGCCCGATCGCCTGAAAGAGTTTGAAAAGATACTAGAGGGAACCCTTTATACGGATGACGCCATGGCTGCACCCGTTGACGATGAACACCCGTTAAAGGATGAAGATCAGCAGATCGCGGAGATCGTCGTCATAGAAGGCTCTCACCTTGTGGGCAGAACTCTCAGCGGAGCCCGATTCGCAGATCGGTACGGGATGATTACGCTGGCCATACACAGGGCCGGCAGTCAACCGCAAAAGTTATACGATGAAATTGTGGATATCCGTCTGAAGGCCGGGGATATCCTCCTGGTTCAGGGATCTCGAGAACAGATCGCCGGTCTCAAAAAAGAAAAGGATTTTCTCGTGCTCGATGCCACGGCGGATCTGCCTTTTGCCCGTAAGGCACCGCTAGCCCTGCTCATTATGCTGGGCGTCGTTGTTTCGGCCGCCCTAGGGTTTCTGCCCATCGCCATCAGCGCGTCACTCGGGGCGCTGTTGATGATTTTCTCGGGATGCCTGGGATGGCGTGATGCCACGAGTGCACTGAATGCGCAGGTTATCCTTATCGTGACCGCCAGTCTCGCCATCGGGGTTGCCTTGCTCAAGACCGGTGGTGCTGATTACCTGGCACAACTTTTTGTTGCTCTGGCAGGGGATACTTCGCCGGTCTTCGTGATCAGCGGGCTGATGCTTCTGATGGGCATCCTCACCAACATCGTTTCCAACAATGCGGCAGCGGTCATCGGCACCCCCATCGCCGTTTCAATTGCCGCCCAGATGGGACAACCGGCCGAACCGTTTGTCTTGGCCGTGCTCTTCGGGGCCAATATGAGCTATGCCACCCCCATGGCCTACAAGACCAATCTGCTCGTCATGAACGCTGGGAATTACACCTTCAATGATTTTCTTCGGGTTGGGGTACCAATGGTCCTGATAATGTGGGTTACGCTTTCCTGGTTGCTTCCAACCCTCTACAGTATAAAATAACACCCAAAATGGTAATAATTGCTTCGGTTAATCGTCCAGTGGGTGAGAGTCCCGCACGGCTAAAGCTGAGCCCGGCAGGCCCTAAGTGAGTCTTGCAGCATTTCGGGTCACCGGCATGTTGATGCGTAGGTACACAGGCATGCGAGCTGCGACGACCAGCGTCGAAAAAGTCTTTTTTTCCAGGTGCCGAGGGCTTTGTTACGTCTGAAGGCAGCAATGCCGTCACCGGTAAATTTGGGTGAGGGGAAGGCGTACCTGGCGGCGTGCGTGACCGGGGCGCGTATGGTTGAATCATCCACGTACGGATCTGGCGAGGGCTCCGTTAATAAAAATGAATCTGCAGTGGAAAAATCAAAGGAAATCGCCAATCACTTATGGTCATCGCTAGCCTCCACAATTCGACGGGCTGCGGACAGATCCAGATGAATGTCCCTTTGGGGAAATGGAATTTCAATGTGGTTGTCTTTCAGGATATCCCAGATTTTCAGCAAAACATCACTGGTAACATTTGCAACACCATTCTGCGGATCTTCGATCCAAAATCTCAACTCCAAATCAACCGAACTGTCCCCGAAACCTTTCAGCAGGCACCGGGGTTCTGGGTCGGTGAGGATCCGGTCGATATCACCAATGCCATCGACAATCAGGCGGATGGCCTCATGTGGATCGGCCTGATACGATATACCGATGGGCGCACGGATGCGTATCGCGTTCGAGGAATAGGACCAGTTGATGACCTGTTGGGTGATGAGATCTTCATTTGGTATGAGATATTCCTTTTCATCTCTGGTTACAACCGAGACATATCGTCCGCCCATGTGTTTTACCCATCCATAAACATCGGTGAGTTGAATGACATCACCTGGCTTTATGGATTTATCTGAAAGCAGTATAAGTCCGCTGATAAAGTTGCCAACAATCTTTTGCAAACCAAAACCGATACCAACACCAATCGCACCGCTGAAAATTGTTAATGCCGTCAAATTGATACCGATACTATTCAGCGCCACTAAGCAGACCATAAATAGCAATGTAATATGGACGCTTTTTATAATCATTAATCGCGTCGAAGGCATTATTTCAGGAACACCCACAAGTCTCTTCTCTATTTGTGAACTGATCCAGCCGACGCATTTTAACAATGCAATGAGAATAACCACTGCCTTTAGGATGGAAAGCAGGGTCAAGTGAACCTCACCGAAACTGAATCCGATGCGTTCCATGACAGAAATTGTTTTATCCAGAATCCCGATGATATTCAAAGCCGCAATCGACCAAGTTAAGGCAGCGATAATTCGGGACCAGAATCGATCCAGAATGATGGATGTCGCCAACTGGATAATAACCCAAGCAATAGACAAATTTAAAACCAAACGCATCAGATAAGTATGATATTCGGTCTGGATAACGACTTGTATGCACAGCCAAAGAATAATGATGCTGAAAATAAGTGGTGTTAAATCAAGCAAACGGTTTAAAAAGTTCGCCAGATGCTGATATTTTAATCTATTGCCTTGCAGTTTTTTCTTAATGACATGACGCAACCAGCGCCCAATAATCGTTCCGAGCAACCGTGCTACCAGCAAGACGACCACTTGTAAGGTGATTTGGATTAGGTTTTCCCAGACAAAAATGTTGATTTGCACCCAATTTCTGAGCTCAATCAGTTTTTGAAATAAGGGATCAAGATTGATGAATGAATTCATGGAACGTTCCCAATAAATTAATCGCTTTGTAATCGTACGCAAATCAGAATTATTTAAAAAAGCCTGTTACTATGCGCTATTATGAACAGGCAATTGGATTAAAGTCAAGACAACACATAATGAACTAATGGCTTGAATTTGAGATTCGTTGTTTTTATGCTATCATTTGATAACCGATTCGACGGACAAGGCACTGTTTGTGCATTTTGTCAACCTTGCCCGCAAAGTGGGGCATGGAAGGGTTGAATACATGTGGCCGAAACCCGGAAAGAGCACGCCTTCTAAAAAGTTGACCTATATTTACCGGGTTCCTAACCAGGATGTCTTCGTGGGGGCGGGGGTATATGTAGGCGGCATGATTTACTAAATACATCGGTCTTTGCCTGAATGGGTAATGATATGGGGCATCTGAGCAGGTAAGGGAAGGGTGCCATCTTTTAGAAATTGTTAAGCTAAAACCGTCCATCTGTAATTTTAATCCTCAAAATTACAAAAGTTGACAGCAGCAATCCTCCGCCTGCGATGATGAAAGCCCATCCATAAGACCCTGTGTAATCGAACACGAAGCCTGCCAGGTAGGGTCCAGCGGCAGAGCCCAATCCCCAACTGATCATAAGAATACCCATCATCGTGCCTATTTTGGCAGTTCCAAAAACATCAGTCACTAAAGCAATCAACGACGTATCCCCACCACCAAAAACCATGCCGAATAGAATGGCGAATAGATAAATTTTCCAAGATTGGTCGGCTAATGTCAGCCAGACCATACTCAATGCCATTGCGGTGATTGATGCTGCCAGCAGTTTGCGTTTGTCCACTTTGTCAGCCGCCATTCCTCCAGCCACACGTGATACAGCGCTAACCGCCATCAGGACACTCATCACGCCAGCAGCACGCATCGGATCAAGGCCAATATCCTGCGCACGTGGAACGAGATGAGTGATCACCATATAAAGACAAAAAGAAAACCAAAACCAAACAAAATTTAAATATGAAAAACTGGGGTTTTTTATTGCCTCAACGATAGAAAAGGCTGTTATTTTATCTGCCTCGCCACTGGATTCAGTCGGGAAGTAGAGGTCGCCATCGAGTCCAACCCCAATTTCAGCAGGGTCTTTTTTAAGAACCATGGCTCCTGGAATAATCAAAATCCAGGCCAGTATTCCGGTCAACATATAGGCAGAACGCCACTGATACGTCTCTATCAGCCACGCGCTGACTGGTGCCAAAATCACCGGACCCAAAGACGCCCCGGTTCCCAACATACCCATGGCTGTGCCTCTTTTTCTATTAAACCAGCGCGAGGCAGTGGACATGACGATTATGTACATCCCACCCGTACCGGCAGCCAGCAAAACGCTGTATGATAAATAGAACTGCCACAGAGCATGAACCTGGGCTGTTAATAAAAAACTAAGGCCGGTAACCACTCCCATGATTAAAACAACAGGTTTAGGACCATAGCGATCAATTGCCCGTCCGCAAAGGATGGAAAAAAAGCCCATCAATACCAGATAAAGCGAAAAGACTCCGGATGTGGCAGCCCTGTTCCATGAAAAATCGGACTGCAAAGTGGGAAAGTAAACACTGAAAGAGTAACTGATGCCGAAACAGGTGGCCAGTAGTAAGGTACCAGCGGCAACTATATACCAACCGTAGAAAATGTTGAAACGCCTTTTATCGTTCCTATATGCCATTTTTATTAAATAGAATACTACATACAGTATGACAACATTCTTTTATCCGCCTTCGCAGAACCGATCGTTGAAAAATTCCATCGCCTCAGCGACTGTATCAAAAATTATCCAGTCATGTTGGATTGTATTTTCACCTCTTTTACGGATCCTTTCGATCTCGGTGTTGCCGAAGTATTCAAAATGGTCGTGATAATCTGTGTACAGTTCATGTTTTATCATATTAATTCCCTCCTGTTTATTGAGTATTTGCGTGCATATTACCACATGGGTTTGACAGATCCGGTCACACTGTTGTAAAAATATTAAAGGCTTTTTTATCCGGTGCAGCTTTATGGAATGATAGACGATTAGAAAATAATTATCGAAACCTTCAACTACCCCAAAAATAACACAAGAATGAGGGGCCATGAAATCACTCGGCATATGTCTTGGTGCATCAACCGTTTCCATGGTCCAGTTGGAACAGAATACCACGGCTGGTATTGAGCGGCCAAATATCGTCAATTTCTCACGCCACCCCCATGACGGCAATCCAAAAAAAACACTTAGATCGGCACTTGGCGCGCTGGACCTGACTTCTTTCGACAGGATTGCCGCTACAGGCAGAAAATTCCGTAAGTTTATCCACTTTTCATCCATTTCCGAGCCTGAGTCCGTAGAGCACGCCTATGGCTATATCAAACCAAAGGGTATTTCGTGCCCTGCGATTGTATCGGCCGGTGGTGAAACCTTTATGGTCTATGTCTTGGACAGTTCAGGCCGAATATCTAATGTTCTGACTGGCAACAAATGCGCCTCCGGAACAGGCGAATTCTTTCTGCAGCAAATCAAAAGAATGAACGTCAGCCTGGATGAGGCAGCTCAATGGGCGGTTGAAGCGACCCCTCACCACGTCTCGGGTCGTTGTTCCGTTTTCTGCAAATCCGATTGCACACATGCCACCAACAGAGGCACCCCCAAATCAAAGGTCACAGCCGGTCTCTGTAAAATGATGGCGGGAAAAATTATAGAGCTCCTTAAAAAAGTTGAAAAACGCGACATCATGATCACCGGAGGTTCGGTTAAAAACCATATGATGGTGGCGTACTTACGACAGAAAATTCCCGGTCTCATCGTACCTGAAATTGGTCCCTATTTTGAAGCCATGGGAGCCGCCTTGTGGGCACTCAAAAATGAAACGATCCCGATCACGGACCATAACGACATCTTTAAGACAGAAATGGCTTCATTTCAGTCACTACCACCGCTGCCCCCCTTCAAAGATCGGGTAACGTTTAAATCCATGGCCATGGATATGATCGTACCCGGCGATATCTGTATCCTCGGACTCGACGTAGGCTCCACAACAACCAAGGCGGTATTGTTAAGAAAGTCGGATCAGGCCCTGCTGGCATCTGTATACCTGCGAACAAATGGAGACCCAATAGGGGCCAGCCGTAAGTGTTATGCCCGGATTCTGGAACAGGTTCAACACCGGGTGGAACCTTCCGACCTATCGATCATCGGGCTTGGTGTGTGCGGTTCAGGTCGACAAATAGCCGGGCTCCATGCCTTAACCGACTGTGTCATCAATGAAATTATCGCTCACGCAACGGCTGCGGTATACTTTGATCCCCAGGTCGAGACGATATTTGAAATCGGAGGCCAGGATGCCAAATATACCTATATTAACAATGGTGTCCCCTCTGATTATGCCATGAACGAAGCCTGTTCTGCCGGAACCGGCTCCTTTCTGGAAGAATCTGCCATGGAATCTCTCGGTCTCGGCATGGAAGATATCGCTGCCGTGGCATTAAAAGGAGAAAAGCCGCCGAATTTCAATGATCAATGTGCTGCATTCATATCATCGGACATCAAAAATGCCATCCATGAAGGCATTCAACACGAGGACATCGTGGCCGGGCTGGTCTACGCCATCTGTATGAATTATGCCAATCGTGTCAAAGGAAACAGACCCATCGGCAATAAAATCTTTCTACAGGGGGGCGTGTGTTACAACAGGGCTGTCCCCATGGCCATGGCGTCGATTACCGGAAAGCCTATTATCGTTCCCCCGGAGCCAGGGCTCATGGGTGCTTTTGGTGCGGCGCTGGTGGTAAAAAAACGTATCGAAGCCGGTATGACAGCGGTGAAAGCCTTCTCGCTGAAAACCCTTGCCCATCGACGTGTTACTTATGGGAAACCTTTCATCTGCAAAGGAGGTAAGGAAAAATGTGATCGGCAATGCCCCATTGAATTGATCGAAATCGAAGGAAAGCGTTACCCGTTCGGTGGTGCGTGCAATCGATATGACAACCTCCGGCACAAGGTAAAACATCCTGTTGACACACTCGATCTGGTGAGAACCCGCCAGCGGCTTGTTTTTGAAAAATATGGGGTCACCGGCCCGCAACGTTACAGGCAGGCGGAAAAAAGATCTATCGGCATCAACAGGAGTTTCATGGTCAACACCTATTATCCGCTGTATTCGACTTTTTTTTCTTTGCTTGGTTACCGGCCGGTTCTGCCGGAAGGCATCTCGCCTAGCGGGATCGACCAGCGCAATGCGCCGTTCTGTTATCCGGCCGAGCTCTCGCATGGTTTTTTTCACTCCCTGATTACAGCTGACCCACCACCCGAACATCTTTTTTTACCCCATTTCAAATCCATTCCTGCACAAAATGGCGACCGGTCTTCACAAGTCTGTCCATTTGTGCAAGGTGAAACATTTTTTCTGCAAACGACTTTCAGAGAACAGCTTCGGGGTTTACAGAAAAGAGGCACCCGGATTCTCCAACCGCTCCTTGATCTGAAAGACGGTCTGGAAGCTGCCAGGACCCCTATGGTCACGGCAGCGTTGGAAATGGGAATTGCCGGAAAGGCTGCCAAGAGAGCGTTTGATGAGGCATATACGCAACAAATGCGATGCATGGCTGAAATGAAAACGTTCGGGCAAAAAGCATTGGCCGAGCTCGAATCGGATTCTGAAAAAATCGGTGTCGTCATTTTTTCGCGGTCCTACAATGGATTGGTGGAAGAAGCCAACATGGGGATCCCACGCAAACTGGCATCCCGAGGAATCCTTGTTATACCCTTCGACTTTCTCCCCTGTGATCACGAGAAGCCTAAACGCCACATGTATTGGGGAATGGGCCAGATGATCCTGAAAGCTGCGCGGTTCGTCAAGCAGCACCCCCAGCTTTTCGGTGTTTTTATCACCAATTTTTCATGTGGACCCGACTCGTTTCTGGTGGGTTATTTCAGATCAATAATGGGGAAAAAACCATCCCTGACCCTGGAACTGGACAGCCATACGGCGGATGCCGGGATCGACACCAGAATCGAAGCCTTTGCCGATATTGTCTCAGCCTTCAGACAGCTCGTCAGGCGTCAGAAAATCGACATGGCGGAACACCCTTTCAAGACGACCGTAACATCCCTTGTCAATGGCAGGGCAACCGTCGTGACCGCCGCCGGTGAAAAGGTTTTACTCACAGACCCCCGTGTCACGGTCCTGCTGCCGTCCATGGGTAAACTGGCTTCAGAGGCCATCGCCGCTGTCTTTAATGGCCTTGGTATCAATGCCATTGCTCATCCGCCGGCGGATGAATCGATTTTAAAGCTGGGGAGAGGCCATACCTCTTGCAAGGAATGCCTTCCATTGATTCTGACCACGGGGTCCCTGCTGAACTATATCCATACCCGCCAAAAGCCGGGTGAAATTCTGGTCTATTTCATGGCTACCGGTACCGGCCCCTGCCGGTTCGGTCAGTATTATATCTTCATGGAGGATCTGATAAAGAGGCTTGGCATACCCGATGTAGCCATGCTTTCCCTTTCATCCGAAAATGCCTATCTCGGGTTGCACAAAAATTTCGACCGGGCAGCCTGGTGGGCAGTTGTTGTATCTGACATGATGGAAGACATCCGGTCCATGCTTCTGGCAAATGCCGTGCATGTGCCTGAAGCGCTGCACCTGTTTCAAACGATCTGGGAAGGCCTCCTGGACAGCCTCAAGACAGTCGATTTTAATCATCTCCTCATGCGGTTAAGCGCAGGAGCGGGCGATCTCGCCGGCATTCCGTTGAAGCGGCCTGTGGCATGCGTATCAAAAATCTTACTGACCGGTGAAATATTTGTGAGAAAGGATATACTTTCTCGTCAGAACATTCCGGAACAGCTGGCTGAAATGGGGATGGCAACCATCTGTTCACCCGTGGCGGAATGGATCCACTACACCGATTTCCTTATCCAAGAAGGGATTACCGAAGATGGCATGTCGATGATGGAGAAATTACGCTTCAAGCTTCGAAAAAAAATCATGTCGCATGACGAGCATGGCATCCGGTCCATTCTAGCCGGATCCGGACTCCTGGCGAGTACGCCTTTGGTCATGAAGGATATTATCCGGCATGCCACCCCTTATATATCACCCGACTTGACAGGCGAGGCCATATTGACCATTGGGAGTTCCCTACTCGAAATCGCATCTCATGTCTGTGGCGTCATCGCCATAGGACCCTTTGGATGCATGCCCAATCGACTGTCGGAGGCGATACTAAGCAAAGCTATGCAACGAGAGGACAAACTTCAGTTGACCCCCTCAGATACCCATTTGCAAAAATCACTCGAAACCATTGAAGCATTGCCCTTTCTGGCACTTGAGAGTGACGGGTCACCTTTTCCGCAGCTCATACACGCAAAGCTGGAGGCCTTCTGCCTACGGGCGGAACGGTTGCACGAGAGGATGACAAAGTAAATAACCAGAATATTCCCCAAATCAAAACAGCATGCCGAAGAAACAGGATGCCCAGGATTTAATGCTAGATAGTGTCTGTCCAGAAATAGGGATTTTCGCGTTCTGACAAGGCGGGCGTCAGATTTAACCCGGAGGAATAGCGCGCTATTTTGAGGATTTAAATCATGGCGCCCAACACCGGCAGGGCGTGAAAAGACCATTTGTGGATGGACACTAGATAGCAAAGTGGGAGATGTGCATGAGTGGGGCGCGGGCACTTATGATGGTTCTAACAGAAAAACAGAGGGTATGGAATGGGTTGATTATTACAATTATACCGTTATTGGCTTATAAGCATGGAGGTTCCGTAGTTCAAAGAACAGGATAAGGCCCGCAAAGCCATGTATATTCGTCCAGTAACAAAACACGATGCAAATCAAATAAAGAACCTCATTCTTGATCTCGGCTACCAAGGAAAACAATTGACAATATCGCTAATGGAGCACTATGATGCATACTTTTATTTTAGGACAATCCATATTTACCCTCTGTTTTATTTGAAATATAAAGGATGGTTTTTTTATGGATAAGGTTTTTGACACGAAACTTTCAATGCATGTGAAATGAGACGATGATTTTTTTTAGAAAGCTGTATTCTCTATGCGATAAAGGCCTTAAAAAACTGGCAGATCTTATAGGGGAACGCCTGAATATGATAGAGGTTAAAATCCTGTTGATCGGGCTTGCTTTGATGGCCCTAACCGGGATCTATTTTCTATATCTTCTCTTTACAGACTTCGGCCTCTACAAAGTGCTTTCTTCAACCGCCGCCATCCATATCATGGGGGGAAGGGCCTTGGGAATTGTTACCTGTCTTTCTGCAGACATTTCCCTATTTTATACGATTTTATACAATTTTCATCTTGAAGTCATCATTGTTCTAATTGCATATGGCATAGTGGTCCTGGTAATGCGAAACATCATCCAGCCAAAGCTCTTTAAAAGTGCTGTCCGACAGGCGGAACTCACCGCCCAGAGCCAGAAGACCATGATTAAAAAGTACGGTTCTATAGGGCTTTTCCTGTTTGTCATGTTCCCCTTTTTCATGACAGGACCGGTGATAGGGGCCATCATCGGGTACTTGCTGAACTACAGGCCGATCAATAATTTTCTGATCGTATTCAGCGGAACCCTGGCTTCCATTATTATCTATGCCCTTCTTGGCAACAATATCATCAACTTTATCAACCAGTACATTCATATTGACGTGCTGAAAAAATGGGGTGGGATCATCATTGCTGTGCTGATCGTGATCTTTTTTATCTACCACCTAAAAACCGTAAAGGCCTTTCTTTATTATGAGGACGATGACGAAGGATGATGCTCACAGGCCCCGCCATCCCGATCTGAAGAAAATCATCGTGCGCATTATCAAGGCCTGTATCGACCCGTTTTACATCACTTTTAACCTGAAGGAGGGTGGGGCATGACAAAAGCAGAATTGATTGAAAAGATGGCAAAGGAAGCGGGTATTACAAAAGTGGCTGCCGGCAAGGCCTATGAATCATTTTTGGATGGCTTGCAAAAGGCCTTAAAAACACGCGGTAGCAAGGTGACATTGGTGGGCTTTGGCACATTTAAGAAAACGTATCGAAAGACCCGCAAGGGCCGGAATCCTCAAACGGGTGAACAGATCAAAATTAAGGGCAGAAACGCTATAACGTTCAAGGCCAGCAAGAATTTTACATAAGATAGACGAAAAGAATTTCATTGGGGCAGGGCGATTCATCTTAAGTTGACCTGCCTTTTTCGTTAAAGGGGTATATATATTGCTCTTTTTAATACCGTTTTCGGATACAAGAAAAAAATATCTAAATGTTTTTGTCCCGGGTTTTAATCCTTCCTGAATCTCGTAATTTTTGTATGTCCGGATAAGAGATAATTTCATTTCATAGGACCTGGGGAATTTTATCGAATATAGGCCAAAGTCCAAAATTCACCGAACGCGTCATATACAACATGTAGCGTGTTGCAACCTCCCAAAATTCTATATGGGGTACCCTGATAGGGAATTTTTCATCTTTCCCTGAAAATCACCGCAAAAAGATATTGAAATCGCTAATAGAGAGGGTTAAACTTGTTGTTGAGAAAGAACAGACAGCCTCAGAGGCCGAATTTCGAGAGATTTTAAACAAAAAATCGTTATTCGGTGAATTCGAGAAAGGCACCGACTACCACCTTACTTATGCATTCAAGCATGGAGGCGGAGGCATGTGAGACTTCGCTGCCAAAGGAGACGCGAGCCATGATAAAAAGAATTCTAGTCGGATTAGGGGGTACGCCGTTCACCACTGTGGCTACCCAATGCGCAACGGAACTGGGAGACTTGCACCAGGCACAACTCACAGGGGTGACTGTGGTGGATGCTAGCAAGCTAGCCAAGGTAGGGCCTGTCCCCGCGGGCGGAGAAGCCTATGCTCAACGTATGCGTGATAAAAAAAAGCAAGCCACCCGCGAAGGGATCGAACAGGCCATTGCAGCTTTCAAAGAGCATTGCAGCATCCAAAAAGTGGTCTGCCGTCGCATCGAACATGAACAAAAGGACCCTTTTGCGGCTATGATCTCCGAAGCCCGCTACAACGACCTGACCATTTTCGGTCTGCGCAGCATATTCGACTACGGGTTTGCCACCGACCCGGATAAAGCTATTATCAAACTACTCACCCAGGGGGTCCGGCCGATCCTGGCAGTAGCGGAAACCTATCGGCCCATCAAAAAAACATTGGTCGCCTACAGCGGCTCCATGGAATCGGCCAAAGCTATCCGCCATTACCTGCACCTGAACCCCTGGCCCGGCGCCAAGCTTCATATCGTGCATTTCAGAGAGGGAACCGAAAAAGAGCCATTCCTGCTCAAGGACGCCGCCGACTTCTGCCAAGCCCATGGTTTTGACGTTCAAACCGATATAGTGGACGGCCAGCCGCGCGTGGACCTGTTGCCGTTCGCCCGTGAAAACGATGCCGATCTCATTGTTATGGGCAACAGTGTTAACAAGGCACTGATGCGGCGCCTGCTTGGCGATACGGTTTTGGAAACCATCAAGTCGGCCGACCGGCCCCTTTTTCTGTCTCAGTAAGATGGCTATCGCGAAGCCGGATAGCGGCCCGCATGACGCCGGCTGCAAAAAACTTGGGCTATTTTCCACCGCTCTGCCGCTCCTGTTGTTTGCCGGCTTGTGCTATGTCTGGCCCGAGGTGGTCCGGGGACGAGTTTTTCAAATCCAGTGGCCCTGGATGCCCAGCCTCGACCTATATCTGCGGTTTCGTCTCGACGGACTGAGTCTTTTGTTCTCCCTGATCGTTACCGGGGCCGGCTTCTTTGTGGCGCTCTATTCGTCCAGCTACATGGCCGGACACCCACATGCCGGCCGTTTCTTTGTCCTCCTGCATGCCTTTATGATCGCCATGCTGGGTATCGTCACAGCCGACAACTTGTTGCTGCTGTTCGTCTTCTGGGAGGCCACCACTGTTTTATCTTATCTACTGATCGGTTTCGATCACGAATCCGACACGGCTCGCAACAATGCAAGCCAGGCCATATTGGTCACGGGCGCTGGCGGCCTGGCTTTGCTCGTCGGCATTCTCCTGTTGAAAACAGCCGGAGGTTCGTTTACCCTCAGCCAATGGGTAGCTTCCGACGATCAAATCCGGCATCATGCACTTTATCCGTTCATTTTCATAGCGGTCCTGCTGGGCGCCATGACCAAATCCGCCCAATTTCCCTTTCATTTTTGGCTGCCCAATGCCATGAGCGCACCAACGCCCATCAGCGCTTTTCTGCACGCCGCCACCATGGTGAAAGCCGGCATCTATCTGTTGATGCGCTTTCATCCATTATTGGGCGGGACACCAGCCTGGATGGGCACCTTGGTCGTCGTAGGCGGGATCACGGCCCTGTGGGGAGCAGTTCAGGCTCTGGGCCCATGCGATCTAAAACGCGTCCTGGCTTATACCACCATGATGGCCCTGGGTTTGCTGACCATGTTCCTCGGTGGCCAAACCACACCGGCTCTGACCGCCGCCACCACCTTTCTGCTGGTCCACGCCCTCTATAAGGCGTCCCTGTTTTTGGCGGTGGGCAGCATCGATCACGAAACCGGCACCCGCCGGCTCGACCGACTAGGCGGACTCTGGCGCGCCATGCCGCTTACCGCCCTGGCCGTGGCCGCAGCTACCATGTCCATGGCCGGTTTCCCTCTGTTCTTCGGATTCATCGGCAAGGAGATTATGTACAAGGGCGCGCTGACAGAAGAGATGTTTCCTGTTTTTGCCACCACGGCGGCCCTGCTATCCAACGGCCTGATGGCTGCGGTTGCCGGCATCATCCTGCTCGGTCCCTTCACCGGGAAACGACACACCACTCTGGCAATGGTCCGTGAGGCGCCGTGGACAATGCGGTTCGGGCCGGGTATCATGGGCGGTCTGGGCATCCTGTTCGGCATCATTCCCGGATGGGTTTCCGACAACCTTATCCAGCCGGCGGTTCTCGCCTTTCACCCGGCAAAAGAAGAGGTCCGCCTATCCTTTTTTCACGGGTTAAATACGCCGTTGCTGCTTAGCATTATCACCCTGACGATAGGAGGGCTGATCTATCTGTTTCGCCGCCCCGTCCGTGTTTTCATTGCCGCAGCCATGGACCGGCTTCCCGTCACCACTCAGCGCATCTATCAGAACAGCCTCGACCTGTTCATAAAAACAGCCGACATCATCACCAACGGCCTGCAAAACGGATCACTACACACCTATCTGGCCGTGATTATTTTCAGTATGATAGTTGCCGTTGGGTGGCCCTGGATAAACAGTGCCCTTACCGCCTTTAGAACCCCTCAAACGACCGGACACATGACCGCCGTGGGTCTCGTTGTTTTGATTTCAGCCGCCACCGTGGTGGTGATCACAGCCAAAAAGCGATTGGCCGCCATCGGCGGACTGGGCGGCGTAGGGGCGGGCGTTGCCCTGACGTTTCTTGTCTTCGGTGCGCCCGACATTGCCCTAACCCAACTGCTGGTGGAAACCCTCACCGTAATTAT
>CAWJIL010000024.1:0-284137 GCA_963842925.1 uncultured delta proteobacterium | reverse complement strand
CAAGGATTCTGATTTTGAAATCCTGGCAAAAAAAGTACAACCTGAATTGAGTGATTTTTACCGAAGAGATGCGCCGAGATCTTGATGGAGAAGGGTTCTCAAAAAACGTAGGCATATCAGTTGATCTGTCGAGGCTTTTTGCGACCCTTGATTCGCAAAAGATTGTGCAGATTGAGAATAGAAATCGATCAGTTCAGGTATAAGCTAATTAGGAGAAAATTCCATGGAAAAAACAACGTTTACCATACCAAATATATCCTGTGGACACTGCGTGATGAGTATTAAAAACGAACTGGGTGATCTGGAGGGCGTGAGTGCGGTGGATGGCGACCCCGACCTGAAATCAATGACAGTGACATGGGAAGCACCGGCAACACTGGAAATTATCAGGGCACAGCTCAGGGAAATCAATTACCCGGCGGAATGAGCTGGGATGCTTGGAAGCTGGGAGGCTATGATGCTGAGAAGCTCCTAACAGCTTATGGTTTAAAGCTTACGGCTATTTCCCTTAAACCATGGTCTTTTTCGTGGTTTCGATCTTTCGTGTTTTCGTGATAAAAAATAGTCATAGCTTTCCGTTTTCTGCAAGATCCACAAGCCCCGTCAAATCGAGCAGTTTGATTTCACGGCCGTCAACAGCGATGAGACCACGCATGCTCATTTTGCCGAGAATACGAGACAATGTTTCAGGAATGGTACCCAGCAGGCTTGCAAGTTGCCCCTTTGAAACCGGCAGGGCCACCATTTCTTCGGTTCCCTGCTCCCGGGTAATAGATCAGGTTGGAGCCAGACGACCGGGAACCTCTTTCAGGGACAGATTTTCCACCTGAACGGTAAACTGGCGCAGGCGCATGGAAAGCATGGCCAGCATATTCAGGCTGAGGGATGGGTTATCAGAAATCAGTTCAACAAAAGCAGCTCTCGGGAAAAAGAGAAGATGGCTTTTTAACAGGGTTTCGGCATTTGCCGGAAAATTTTTTCCTGTAAACACGGCCACTTCACCAAAAGGACTTCCAGGGCCATAGATATGCAGGATCTGCTCCTTACCATCCATGGAAACCTTGTAAATCTTGACTTTCCCGTCTGCAACCACGTAGAAACCGTTACCTTTGTCGCCCTCTGAAAAAACAGTCCGCCCTTTATTGTAAAATTTATCCAGGGCAATCCCCCGGATCTTTTTCAGATCTCCCTCCTGAACATTCTGGAAAAGCGGTATCAGGGAGATAATTTTCAGTATTTTTTCCATGACGACACTACTCCGGAATAAATTTTTTTTTGCGATTATATATAAACTTTATTGTAGACTTACAGTAAGCACCAGGGAATGATCAAATGTTAAATAATTTACCTTAACACTTAAAACTTAAAACTTAAAACCTAAAACCAATTCTTTTGACTTATGTCAATGAAACCATCTGAATTAACCCCTATAGTCAGTCCAACCAATAACGAACCAAATCAGCTCGATTCAATTCGAACACGAAAGGAGAAACCCATATGTTTTGTTTTCAATGTGAACAGACCGCAAAAGGCCAGGGTTGTACCAGTGTCGGTGTCTGTGGAAAGCAGCCCGATACCGCAGCGCTACAGGATTTGTTGATTTACACACTCAAAGGACTTTCCCTTGTGGCTTTAAAAGGCCACAGTCTCGATTTGAGAGATTCGGATATGGATCAATTTACCTGCGAAGCGGTTTTCTCGACGCTGACCAATGTTAATTTTGATTCGGAACGCTTTGTCGTTTTAATTCAAGAAACCGTCACACGCAGAGATGCCCTGAAAAAACGCATCCAAGCCGTGGAAAACGATGCGCAGTTCCCTGAAGGTCCTGCAAGCTTTTCCCCCGCCTCCGATATTGAAAAACTCGTTGCCCAAGGAGAACAGGTGGGCGTGAAGTCAAACCCGGATGTCAATCCGGATATTCTTTCCCTTCGAGAACTGCTGGTTTACGGTCTCAAGGGCCTTGCAGCATATGCAGATCATGCCCGGATACTCGGCCAGCACGATGACACGGTCTACGATTTTATCTACCAGGCGCTGGCTGCAACACTCGACGATGAATTCGGCGTAGAGGCGCTGGTGGGGCTGGCCCTGAAATGTGGTGAGGTCAATCTCAAGGCCATGGAACTGCTGGATGCTGCAAACACTGGCGCGTACGGTCACCCTGTCCCCACGAGCGTGCCTTTGAGCGTAAAAAAAGGAAAAGCGATTCTCGTATCCGGACACGATCTCAAGGATTTGTATGAATTGCTGAAACAGACCGAGGGCAAAGGCATCCAAATCTATACCCATGGCGAGATGCTGCCCTGCCACGGATATCCCGAGTTGAAAAAATTTGAACATTTTTACGGGCATTATGGCACAGCCTGGCAGAATCAGAAAAAAGAGTTTGCCGAATTTCCCGGTGCAATTCTGATGACAACCAACTGTATCCAGAAGCCTAAAGACACCTACCAGGAAAACATATTTACAACAGGTCTTGTTGGCTGGCCCGGTGTAAAGCACATTGCAGGCAAGGATTTTTCAGAAGTCATCGAAAAGACCCTTGAAATGCCTGGATTCCAGGAAGACACGCAAGGCAAGTCCGTCATGGTTGGATTTGCCAGAAATGCAGTCCTCTCGGTAGCCGGCCAGATTGTCGAAGCCGTTAAAAGCAAAGCCATTCGTCATTTTTTCCTCGTAGCCGGTTGTGACGGTGCCAAGCCCGGTCGAAACTACTACACCGAATTCGTGGAAAAGGTCCCCAAGGACAGCGTTGTCCTTACCCTGGCATGTGGTAAATTCCGGTTCTTTGATCAGGATCTTGGCGATATCGGCGGGATCCCGAGGCTCCTGGATATCGGTCAGTGCAACGATGCCTACTCCGCCGTACAGATTGCCGTGGCCCTGGCAAATGCATTTGATTGCGGTGTCAATGATCTGCCGCTATCCATGGTCCTGTCATGGTACGAACAGAAAGCCTGTGCCATACTGCTGACGCTTCTTCACCTGGGCATCAAGGACATTCGTCTGGGGCCGAGTCTACCGGCTTTTGTTACACCCAATGTCCTGGATGTGTTGGTCAAGAACTTCAATCTGATGCCCATCTCGACACCGGATGAAGATTTGAAAGCCATATTGGGATAAATTCGTTACACGAATTTATATGACGCGGCTTTGCCGCTTGAACAGAAATAAAGGATCAGGATCCACACGAATTGTTTCGTGTGGATCCTGATCCTCCAGTTAAAAAACAATTAAATAGAGTCATGAGGATCTGCCATGAAATGTCCTGGTCAAGACAGTCGCTATTGGAAACCCGGGGCGATTTTTGAGGAATCCTGTCCCAAGTGCGGTCATTCCGTTGAATTCTTCAAGGATGATACTGCCCGGAAATGCCATCACTGCAACCACCGGTTCGTCAACCCGAAAATGGATTTCGGGTGTGCGTCCTATTGCGAGTTTGCAGAGCAGTGCATCGGCACCCTGCCCCCCGAACTCCTGGCAGGAAAAGAAGATCTCCTCAAAGACCGGGTCGCCATTGAAATGAAACGATATTTCAAAACAGATTTCAAACGCATCGGTCATGCCACGCGTGTGGCCAGATATGCGGAAAGGATTGCCAAAAAAGAAGTCGGCAATATGGCGGTCATATTATGTGCCGCCTACCTTCACGACATCGGCATCCCTGAGTCAGAGCGCAAACACCAGAGCGCGGCCCCGGAGTACCAGGAACAGGAAGGTCCGCCGATTGCACGGGGCCTCCTCGAAAAACTGGGCGCAAAGGATGCCTTAATCGAGGAAGTCTGTGACATCATCGGGCACCATCACCACCCCCGACCGGATGACACCATTAACTTCAAGGTCCTGTATGATGCCGACATGATCACCAACATGGAAGAACGCCACAAGGACGAACCCATGGATTCCGGTCGTATCGAAAATTTTATTCAGACATCTCTGCTGACGGAAGGTGGCAAAGAAACAGCCGAAAAAGTGTTTTCGGTCTTGTAAAGGAAAGCATACAATGAAAGTACGACGTAAAATAATTGAAATCGATGAAGAACGTTGCGACGGTTGTGGTCTGTGCATCATCGGTTGCGCCGAAGGCGCACTCAAGATCATTGATGGCAAGGCAAAAGTTGTAGCCGACAAATTCTGCGATGGATTGGGCGCCTGTCTCGGTGAATGCCCGAATGATGCCTTGACCATTGTGGAAAAAGAAGTCGATGAATTCGACGAAATCGCAGTGGAAGAACACCTGTCTCAGATGGAAAAAGAACAGACCCATGACGCACCAGGCTCACCCTGCGGGTGTCCATCGGAAACATTGCAGTCTTTTGCACCAACGGCCTGTCAGAAGGCAAACCAGCCCACCGCCCATGAGGGAGGCGTATCAGCACTTTCACACTGGCCGGTCCAGATTCGCCTTGTGCCGCCGCAGGCGCCTTTTCTGAAAAATGCCCATCTTCTCGTGGCGGCGGACTGTACACCCCTGGCCTACCCGGATTTTCATGAACGGTTCTTAAAAGGCAAGGTCGTATTGATGGGATGTCCAAAATTTGACGATGTGCAAGATTATATCGACAGATTTGCAGCTATTTTCGAGGCATCGGATATCGCAAGCATCACAGCCGCAATCATGGAAGTTCCCTGTTGTTCCGGGCTGCCGTACATCATCAAAAAAGGAATGGAAAAAGCAGGCAAAACCGTTCCAATGGAAACGGTGGTCATCAGCACCCGGGGGCAAATACTGGAGCAGCGGGTAGCCTAATCTTCAGGCTGTAGACTGTTAGGCTATTAGACTGTAGGCTGTTGAGCGCCCAATGGCCTAATAGTCTACAGCCTTTAGTCCGCATATTAAAAATAATGAACGCGTAAAAAATCAGAATTAGATGGTTTCGTAAAAAGTTCAAATTCAAGGCGTGCACGTTTTGTAATCATGAGGCGTACGTATTATCGTACGTTGAATGATTACGAAATGCAGCACAACGCAGACGTTGGACTTTCACGAGACCGTCAGAAATAACTCGACTCGTCCCAGCAATGTGTGCACAGTTTATCCTTGGGCATACCAATGGCGTCCACAAGGTCCGGCAGTTTCTGATAAGCCAGGGATGTCAGGCCGAGTCTTTGACGGATGCCTTCGATCATTTTTAGATTCTTGTCCGAGTCTGCTGAGGCATACTCCGGCAGAAAGCCGGTCTCATCTCCCTCCAGTTTATAAATGATCTGGCGCCCCGCAAGATCGAGCGTCGATCTCGAGGTGGAAAAATTCAGGAATTCACACGGATAAATAAGGGTCGGGCAAGCGGGTCGCATGTGAACTTCACGGGCACCATATTCAAAAAGTTTTTGAATGTTGTCCTTGAGTTGGGTCCCGCGGACGATGGAATCTTCACAAAAAAGAAGCCGTTTTCCCTCGATCAGATCTCGAACCGGAATTAGTTTCATCCTGGCAACAAGGTCTCGCTGTTCCTGATTCTGCGGCATGAAGCTCCGCGGCCAGGTGGGTGTGTACTTGACAAAAGGTCGGATATAGGGGACCTGTTTTTCATTGGCGTACCCGATGGCATGCCCGATTCCCGAATCTGGGATACCCGCCACAAAGTCGATGGCAACCGCATCGTTCTGGGCCAGTGCGGCACCACATTGATTGCGCACCTTCTCTACATTGATCCCTTCATAGCTCGATGCTGGATAACCATAGTAGACCCACAAAAAGCTGCAGACTTGAAGATCTTCACCCGGCGCCTGGCACTGCTCGCACCCGTCCGGTGTCAGACAAACAATTTCCCCTGGTCCCAGATATCGGTCGATCTCAAATCCCAGGTTGGGAAACGAACACGACTCGGATGAGGCTGCATAAGCACCCGCTTTTTTCCCGATGACGACAGGCGTCCTGCCCAGCCTGTCTCGAGCGGCATAGATACCCTTTTCCGTTAATAGCAGCAGTGAACAGGACCCTTGGATGGATGCCTGGGCTTTGCGAATACCATCGACAAAACTTTCTCCTTCGCATATCAGCATGGCCACGAGCTCCGTGGGATGCATTTCCCCACCGCTCATCTCTGAAAAATGAAGCCGTTTGCCATAAGCCTGTTTCCCGAGCTGCTCGAGATTGTTTATCTTTCCCACCGTGACGATACCAAAGGTTCCCAGATGGGATCCGATAATCAGAGGCTGTGCATCGGTATCACTGATGACCCCGATCCCCTGGTGGCCATTGAATTTTGGAAGATCCGGTTCGAACTTGGAGCGAAAATAATCGTTTTCGATGTTGTGGATGGCGCGTGAATACCCTGTGCTGTTTTTGACGCACACCCCTCCGCGTTTGGTTCCAAGATGGGAATGATAGTCCGTTCCATAGTAAACATCTAAAACACAATCAAGCTTCGAGACTTCTCCGAAGAATCCACCCATTGATCCGGCTCCTTTATAAAATAAAATCGTTTCACGATTTTATCGTACGCGGCTGTGCCGCTTTTTTAAAGTCCAAATACCCCTCGATCAAATATCGGAAGCGTTACAACTGGAAAGGTATCTTCCGATTCAAAACGATCCGCTCAAGATCCATCCACACGTCATATACCAGAATTTCCACGCCCCCTTTGAGATGCGCCTCACGCAAGGCCTCTCCGTAAGCAGCGTCAATATGATCTGCAGGCCGAAAGCATTCGGCATCCATCCGTTGAATACAAAAGAACATGGCACACCGATTTCCCTCGGCAGTCAATCGTTGGAGCTCTTTGAGGTGCTTGCGTCCCCTTTGCGTAACCGCGTCCGGAAAACAGGCAACACCTTGGTCGACCAGGGTGCAGTTTTTTATTTCCACAAAACACCTGGCACCATGAGAATCCGTCAAAAGAAGATCCAGGCGTGATCCTTTTGACGTTTGAACCTCGGAACGAATCTCTTCATAGTCTGCCAGTTCCGCCACCAACCCATTTTCTATGGTTTTCTTGATAAGCCTGTTCGGTACAAGGGTGTTGACGCCCACCAGAGAGTCAGGCATCTGGATGATTTCCCAGGTGTATTTCAGTTTTCGTTTTGGGTTGTCATGCCAGGACAGGTACACCGGCCGGCCGGGTTCTGAACAGGCGGTCATGCTTCCCGAGTTGGGACAGTGGGCGGTTACAAGCGTGCCGTCTTCCAACGCAACATCGGCCAGGAATCGTTTGTATCGTTTGATCAACCTGCCCGGTATCAGTTCCGGCCAGGCCAGTCCACGATATTCTTTTTGTTTTCTCTTTTCTGTATCCATATAATCGGCGTTTCACCATATACATTTTTATAACTCCCGACAAGGCAATCTTTGACATACGTACCAGGATAATATATATGCCCAGAAGGTAAGTACTCAGGCTGATAGGGTGATAGATTGAAATTCACCGGTGTCATGGGTGTGTTTGGCAGGGAATCGATGCCAGAGAAAGAGCAAAATATTAAAACCGATATTGAACAGACCGGATTTCTGCAACAGCTCGGTCCCGCTATCCCGAAACTGACAATTCAAGTTAATGCCAGCGTTCTGGAAAGCTGGGAGAGTATCGCCAACACCCTGGCAGAATTCTGTGATGTGCCGGCCGTTTTGATTCGAAGACTCCAGGGTGATCACATGGCGGTCATCAGCGCCAGCACGCTTGGAAACAACCCGTATCAAATAGGCCACAAGGCCTTATTGAAAGATCTATACTGTGCCCTTGTGGTTCAGCAAAAAGAACCACGACTCGTTCCGAACATTTTAAAGGAAACGGGCCATATAAACAGGGACGCCGACATGGGAATGGTTTCCTACATGGGTGTTCCCCTTCTTTGGCCGGACGGCGAGATTTTCGGCACCATGAGTCTGCTGGATTCCAAAGAGCATACCTATACGCCCCGCTTTGAAAACCTGATATGCAAATTCAAGGAGCTTGCCGAAACACAGCTGGCCATGCTTTTCAAAAATATGGCCGACCGTAAAAGCCTTGAATATATATTGAACAGCCTCAAAGAAGGTATCATTGCCCACGACCTTAATCGACGCATCCTCTTTTATAGTGACGGCGCCGAAAAAATCCTGGGATTTCCCCGGGAAGAAGTCCTGGGAAAGGACTGCCACGAAGCATTTGGCGAGTCTTTGTGTGGCAACCGATGCTCCTTTTGCACCGGCGACCCCACCCTGGAAAATAAGAAGGATCATACCCTCCCCATCACCACCAATAACGGCCTCAAAAGAATGATCGACATGTCCGTCATCCTGATGAAAGATGAAAACCACCAGGATATCGGTGCCCTGGCCACCATCACGGATCTGACGGAATTGATCGAGTTGCAGATGGATGCCGAGAAGATTTTCAGTTTCTCGAACATTATCGGCCGAAATAAAAAAATGATCTCGGTCTTTAAACAGATTCGAGATGTTACAGACTATGATTTTCCCGTCCATATCTCGGGAGAGACTGGCACTGGCAAGGAACTCGTAGCCCATGCCATCCACAATGAAAGCCGACGGGGAGGCGCAGCATTTGTCCCCATCAACTGTGGTGCGCTGCCGGAAGGACTTATCGAGAGCGAACTCTTCGGTCATGTCAAAGGCGCCTTTTCCGGAGCCATCAGGGAAAAGAAGGGTCGCTTTGAACTGGCTGACGGCGGTACGGTCTTTCTGGACGAAGTATCGGAGCTTCCCAAACTCATGCAGGTAAAACTTCTGAGATTTCTGCAGGAAGAAACCTTTGAGAAAGTCGGGGGAGAAAAAACAATAACCGTTAATACGAGGGTCATCAGTGCTACGAACAAGGATCTGAAACAGGAAGTTCATAATGGTAATTTTCGTGAAGACCTCTTTTATCGCCTGAACGTAATACCAATCATGGTTCCGCCACTGCGGGAACGCAGAACAGACATACCGCTCCTGGTGGATCATTTTCTGAAGCAGTTTCCCGGGCAAAAAAACCAGCAGAAGTTCAAAATCAGCGAGGAAGCCCTTTCCATGATGATGGATTATCGATGGCCCGGGAATGTTCGCGAGCTTCAAAACTGCATCCAGTTTTCTATTGTGCGGTGTAGGGGTGGTATCATTCGGCCCATGGATCTTCCCCTTGAATTAAAACAGTTTACACCAAGGAATTTGAACCGCGGTCCCTCCCGAAAACTCGATTCAATCGCCGTTAAAGAAGCACTTGTCAAAACAGGAGGCAACAAGCTTAAAGCGGCCAAACTTTTAGGTGTCGGCCGTGCAACCCTGTATCGTTTCATTGCCAAATATCCCAACACCATAAGATCGTAATGGACATGCCTCGTGAAACACATTTTACACGCCATAACCATCGGGTTCTTTCTGACATACCTGCTGTCCGGTTTCGCAGCCGGTCTTGACTGGCGCGACCTGGATCTTTCAGATGAAAACAGTGCCCTCCGAAAGGGGATCGAATCGGGTAAAATCCTGGATGCCGGTGAATGGGGAGCAAAAACCTTTCCCATTCTGGCAAAAGAAATCTGGCAAAACAATATCCATCAGGGCCAAAAACAGCCATACCCCTTGAGCCCCTACCAGAAGAAGTGGCTGACCCCCTGGCTGGAAAAATGGGGTGTCGACCCCGATGAAATACAGATCGTTTACGAAGCCGAATTACTGAACGACCACAAGATCCTGGACCGCTGGCCCATTGCCATAATGGACCAATTGGCCGGACAGACCTTTGGCAACATTATCTACCTTGGGCAAGCCCACAAGAGCAGGGATGGCGACCTGCTGACATTGCTGAGCCATGAAGCCTATCACATCAAACAGTACCAGGAACTCGGCTCCATTGCTGAGTTCGGCAGGAAATATACCCAGGGGTATGTGGGGTCTTTTTTTAGTTATGAGAACAACCCCATGGAAATCGAAGCATATGACGCACAGGATCAGTTCAGACAATGGCTCTGCAGTCAGGAGGGGTGGTCTTGCAAATAACAGCGCTGCCTGATGACAAGCGTCACCGTATCCCTATGGATCGTTGACATCTTCAATGCCGGCATTGGCAGCATTTATGATATCACAATGCTCCAATCTTCTGTGAATAACATGATGCAAGGATCGGATTAAATAAAGAAGTCACTGATAAAAGACCATTGCCACCAAAGCAAGATTAACCAGATTATTTCAAACAGCTCATACTACTACATATTCAGATGTTACATAATCTTTAATACAGAAAGATTCCCTGGAACGATCAAGTCATTAGATTCTTCTGAGGATTATGTGCGGTAGTTTAATTTATTAATCTATTCAGAAGATCTTTTCAGGCGTGTATTGCGACCCTGGTTGAAACCGGTATCCGCTATCCTTCGATTGACTTGAGCAGCATCTGAGAAAGGTCCATCACCTTGATCTCTTCTTCCAAATTATTTTCTTTCACCGCATCATCGAGCATGATCATGCAGTACGGGCAGGCTGTTGCAACTGTTTTGGCACCGGTTCCATATAACTCATCGAAGCGCTCTGCGTTTATTTCCTTCCCGACCTTTTCCTTCATCCACATGTGACCACCACCGGCACCACAGCAAAAACTCGTTCGTTTTTGTCTTTCGGCTTCCACCAGTTTAACGCCTGGAATGTCCCGGATGACATCGCGGGGTGTGTCGTACAAGTCATTATAACGACCCAAGTAGCAGGAATCGTGATAGACCACCTGCTGGTTACCATGCAGTTCATTTCCCTTCGCGAGAACACCTTTGTCGGTGAGCTCTTTCAATATCTCTGTATGATGAATAATTTCATATTTTTTCCCGAATTGGGGGTATTCATTTTTCAGCGTGTTATAACAATGGGGACAAGCGGTAATAATCTTTTTAACGCCCATGGTTTCAAACATCTCGAGGTTAATATTGATCATGTGCTGGGCCAGGTATTCATTACCCAGTCGTCTTGCGGTTTCGCCACAGCACTTTTCATTGTCTCCCAGGCATACAAAGTTAAGTCCTGTCTTCTGCATCAATCGGGTCAGTGCCACGGTCACTTTTTTGGAACGGTCATCAAAGGACCCGGCACACCCCACATAGAAAAGATATTCAAACTTGGGATTTTCTTCCGGCGTCTGCACCTCAAGGCCCTTGAACCAGTCACCCCTGATGTTGGATGCCATACCCCAGGGGTTGGAAAGGTTTTCAAATCCTTTGAAGCACTGCGTCAACTCCTTCGGAAAACGGCTTGCCAACTGGACCAGATAGCGTCGCATATCGATAATGTTATCCACATGCTCTATCAACAGGGGGCAGTTGGCAACGCAGTGTCCGCAGGTCGTGCACGACCATATAACATCTTCTTTTATCACATCCCCGATGAGGTTCTCGCCATCCCAGCTTTCAAGGGTGGTCTGCGAACGATCAGGGTCTTTTCTTAATTTATGGAGCGCCGCTCTGCACATCAAGCCGGTCTTGTTTTTCAGGTGATCCCTTTCGTCCATAATCAAACGCATGGGTGACAGCGGTTTATCCGTCAAATGGGCGGGACAGTTGGCCTGGCATCTTCCGCATTCAGCACAGGAATACATGTCAATACCCCGTTTCCAGGAAAATTCCTCAACCTTTTCCACACCAAAAAGCACATCCTCGGCTTCCAGGTTCTGAGGCAGCAGCGCTCCCTTGGGTCTGACACTCCTCATGAAAATGGAGGGTAATGATGTGATTTCGTGAAACTGTTTACAATAAGGCAGGTAGTTTAAAAAGGACAGGCCTAAGATCAGATGCCCCCAGCTACCCACCACATGCAGTTGTGATGTCAAGGGTGATTCTGCAGATAGTCCTGTGGCCATCAAGAGTTTTTTTAAGGTCATTCCCAAGAAGGCGACCTGGGTTTCAGGATGGTCCGGCGACAGGATAAACAACGTACCCTCATAAAGCAGGTCCATCATCATCATCCAGAAAATCCAGTTTAAAATGATCAAGGCTTCCAAGGAAAGAATCATTCTTGAAGGACGAAAAAATACGCGATTGCAAAAAGCAATTGCACAACCGACCATGATCAACAGACTGAACAGGTCTTTTATGAATACATAATAAAGTCCGATTTTCGTCGGGCCGAATCCCGGCAGGTGAAAGTCTGGGGAGAAACCCCGTCCGGCCATCTGGATGGTACTCAAGGTAACCACCACCGCGCCCCAGAAAATCATGACATGCGCTATCCCGTGTACCCGCTCGAAAGACCGTAAAAACCGCAGCTGACCGAAAAAGTATTTGAATACGCCGATACCCCTGCTTTTAACATCGCTCCAGCGATTATCCGGTTGCATGACAAAAAGGGGTAAAAACCGGCGCACAACACTAGTTATGAACGCGGAGAGGGACACGAAAAGCAATATGCTCATTGCGACGGGATTCATGACAATTCCTTTTTGGAATGCTCCCCAACTAAACATCTATTTGGAGGTTCCTACGAATTAGCTAAACACGCCTGGCATTACCATAATGATGTAATGTTCCCCTATCATCAACCGAGTTCGTTTTTAAGTGCATCGACCAACTGCGGCACGATCTTGAACAAGTCTGCAACAAGGCCGGCGTCAGCCACCTCAAATATCGGGGCTTCTTCGTCCTTGTTAATAGCGACAATCACCTTGCTGTTTTTCATACCGGCCAGATGCTGTATCGCGCCTGAAATACCCACAGCGACATAGAGGTCCGGGGCAACGTTCTTGCCGGTCTGCCCCACCTGAAAATCATTGGAAATCCAGCCGGAATCTACGGCCGCTCGGCTGGCGCCAACCGCGCCCCCAAACAGATCAGTCAACTCTTCGATCAACTTGAAATTCTCCGGACCTTTCATACCCCGGCCCCCGGACACCACCACACGCGCCTCGGTTGCATCCGGTCGGTCGTTGTTGGTCTCCCGTATTTCCAGAAAGCGTGTTTTTGTTTCCGGTATGGGTATTTCGAGCAGGGTAATGAGGCTGTCCTCACCGCCTGGTTCGGCTGTAGCAAAAGCAGTCCCCTGAATCGTTGCCACGGCGATAGGCGTATCAACCACCATCGTGGCCTGTGCATTCCCGGCCCACATTTCACGGATATAATTTTCCCCATCGAATTCGATCAGGTCTGTTATCATTCCCGCATCCAGCTTGGCCGCCACCCGGGGCATCAGATTCCGGCCGGTTGTACCTGAATTCATACCGACAAATACAGCATCACATTGTCTGGAAACTTCTGCCGTTACATGGCCCCACGTTTCCGCCATACAGTTTTCAAGGGATTCATCCTCTACAATATATATCATATCTACACCGAAAGGCCGCAGTGACGCTGCAATATCCTGCACATCTTTACCAATTACGAGTAAGCACAATTTTGCATTACGCTTCTCTGCGATCTCTCGGGCACATGTCAGGGCATTTAGCGTAGCTGTTTTCGTTTTGCCACCTCGGTGTTCAACCACAAGTAATACGCTATGCATGAAATTCTCTCCTTTATTAATCGTTCCTATATGATCTTGGCTTCTTCCTTGAGCCATCGGATGAGTGCCGGTACATCGGGTACAATGCACCCGCCTTTCCGCCTGGGGGGGTCGGCCAACTGTTTGACAATGATTTTTGGCTGCATCTCAACACCAAGCTCGGACGGGTTATAAACTTTCAGCTCTTTCCTGTTGGCCTTCATCACGGCCGGAAGCGCCGGATACCTCGGTTCGTTGAGCCTGAGGTCAGCGCTGACGACCCCGGGAAGGTCCATCTCGATGACCTCGATACCGCCATCGATCTCCCGCTCGACACGTGCCGTTGAATCCGTAATATCAATCTTTGACGCGAAGCAGGCCTGCCCCCATCCAAGATATTCTGCCAGAAGTTGTGCCACCTGATTGTTGTCATCATCAACGGCTTGTTTGCCTAACAAAACCAGATCGGGTTGTTCAATTTCGACAACCGCTTTTAATATCCGGGCCACAATATCCGAATCCAGATACCCCTCGGTCTGGACATGAATTCCCCGATCCGCGCCCATGGAAAGCCCATAGCGGATTTCGGTCTGGGCGTTTCTATCGCCCACACCAGCAACCACTACTTCACCGCCATGTAATTCTTTTATCTTAAGGGATTCCTCCACCGCGATTTCGTCAAATGGGTTGACCTTGAAACTGATGCTTGAGAGATCGATTCCGGAACCATCTTCCTTGACTTTGATTTTCATATCCGGGTCTGTAACCCGCTTGACTGTCGCCAGTATTTTCATACAATATCATCTCCTCTGTTTTCGGTAAGCCTTTTGATTGACCGATCCAGATGCTTGTCAGATCTGGCCATGCCAATTCCAATGCCAGACAGATTCTCTATGATAGCTCCTAAAATTAAGGCTTGCTGATTTTCAATAAACACCGATGTTTAGTCCACGACATCACGTCCGAAAATGGTTCTTGAAAGTATCATCTTCTGAATTTCATTGGTGCCTTCATAAATTTCTGCAATTTTAAAATCACGAAAAATCTGTTCGACTTTATAGTGTGATTTATCATGACTGAGCTCCTGCATATAACCATAGCCGCCAAATATCTGAACCGCATCGCGAGCCATGTTGCCTGCCAGTTCAGTAGCGTAGTATTTCGCCCCTGCTGCTTCCGGTTCCGGAAACTCCACTCCCTGATCCATGCGCAAGGCTGCTTTGGAATACATGTTTCGGGCGTTTTCTATTTCAATGGCCCGCTCAGACATCAGGAACTGCCAGTATTGGTATTGTCCGATTTTCTTACCAAAGGCAGCTCTCTCCTTCATATAGGCAACAGATTCATCAAAGGCAGCCTGCGCCATGCCCACACCGGTCGCTGCAATACCAACCCTGCCGTAAGTCAACGTCCCCAAGGCTGCATGCAACCCTTTACCGACATCCCGGATCAGGTTTTCCTCAGGCACCTCGACGTTTTCAAAGTAGATGTCACTTGTCAGCTGACCTTTGTTTCCCATTTTAATATCAGGTTCTCCAACCCGGCACCCTTTGGATGTAAGATCGATAACCATCATGCTCAACTGCCCTTCCACATTGACCAAAGCGGTAACAAAGTCGGCAACACATGCGTTTGTTATGAATCGCTTTTGACCATCTACGATGAATTTGTCCCCACGCTGAACAGCTGTCGTCTGGACGGAGCGGGAAGACAAGTCGGAACTGGCATTGGGCTCGGTTGTGGCAAAACAGCCGATTTTTTCAGCTTTGGTCATTGGCTTCAGATAGGTATCCTTGATGTAGTCTGATCCATATTCAAGTGCGTGACCCGCCAGAATGCAGTGAACATCATACACGGCAGCGATACTATTGGAGGCATAGGCGAGTTCCTCCACCGTCACCACCGTCCCGCAACACGGATATTCCAGACCCAACCCGCCCTGTTGTAATGCATAGGGAATTTTGAAAAAATCTTCTTCTGCCAGAGCCATGAAAACATCCCGGGGGAAACTATCCCGGCTTTCCCTGGTCGTTGCGATTTCATAGGCCCGGGGCGATACAACCCGATCGACAAATTCGCGCGCCTTGGACCTGATTTCCAGAGTCTCCCCCGGTAGAATGAGATCATGATAGAGTCTATCCTGCATTCTAAATACCGCTTTCATTGGGTCTCCTTTTAGTATCGAATTTTATTTTCAGGAAATAATCCTGATGATATCTGCTTCTTTCCGTTCCGGCATGTCCGGTATCGCTTTCGGGTACCCGACAACAATAGGGGCATAGATTCGATATCCTTCAGATATGCCCAGCTCGTTGAGCAGCGCGGGATCTCTTATTTCTGCTCCCAGGGCAACCCAGCAGGTCGCTAACCCCTTAGAGGTGGCGGAAAACATCAGGTAGCTTCCAGCCAGAGCACAATCCATGGCAATGTTCGGATCGTCTGTCATACCCACAATACAGACCAGGCAGGGCGCGTTATAAAATACATTGAACCTTTCATTTCGCAGGGGTTCTTCATAACGCTTCATGGGTGAGTCAGGGTCCCTCTCTATGTCTGATAGAATCGCGGCTTTTCCCGCATCGGACATCCGTCTGATGATCTCCCGATTGTTAACAATGATGAACTTCCAGGCCTGATTGTTGCCGGAATTTGGCGCCTTTATACTGTCATCTATCAGTACCTTAACCAATTCCACAGGAACGGACCGATCTTCAAAATCCCGAACAGACCTTCGTTTGATCAATAATTCATCAAAATTCATTTCGCTCTCTAACAGTTCTCAGGCTGCACCCTTTAGCTTTTTAATCCTTTTTCGGTCCATGCGATGAAAAAATCTCATCATATGCATATACCCCGTCGGCCAGATCCGGTAATTCAACCAGAACAACCAGCCGATTTTGGGTGTAAAAATGATGGCTTTCTTTTTGGCAACACCCTTGAGTATCATTTTCGCGCAAGTATCAGCAGTGGCAGCGGCTAATTTTTCAAACAGGACGACCAGGAAAGAGCCCCTCCAGACATCCATGCTTGTATTGACCGTTTCGCTATCAGTCAGCATCGGTGTCCGAATATATCCCGGACAGACAACGGTAAGATCGATCCCCATATCCGCAGCTTCCACCCACAAACTTTCAGTGATCCCGAACACGGCGTGTTTGGTTCCCACATAGGATACGGAACTCGGAAAGGGAAGAACCCCTTCCACGGAAGACAGGTTGACAATATGGCCGCTGCCCTGTTTGGCCATTAGCTGGTAGGCATGAAAAGCCCCGTAGGCCACACCGTTTAAATTGACGTCAAACACTTTTTTCCAATGATCTATGGTAACGTCATGTGTTTCACCGATTACAGCGGTCCCGGCGACGTTAAAAAGATAATCCAGTTGGCCATGCTCGGCTGCCGTGTCTTGGATAATTTTTTTGAAACCCTTTTCATCCGTCACATCAAGATGGACGGCTTTGACCTTCAACCCTTTTTCAAGTAGGGCGTCTGCCTCTTTTTCAAGCGACTCAAAATTGATATCAGCCATAACCACATAAGCCCCGTGTTGAGCCAACTGATCACAGAGACTGCGGCCAATACCCTGGGCGCCCCCGGTTACGATACAGATCTTATCCTTGAATATGCTCATTGAAATCTCCTTATGTTTGTCTTTCCAGAATATGGATACCCATGGCGGCTTCTTCAAAAGCCAGATTGCCACCCCCGTTTTCTGCCAGGGCGATCCGGCAGCCCTCGACTTGACGATCGCCGGCTTCATGACGCAGCTGGGTGATCAATTCAGAGATCTGACCAAGACCTGAGGCCCCCACGGGATGCCCCCGGGATTCGAGCCCGCCGGATGTGTTGATGGGAAGCGTTCCCCCCAGGCGGGTGGCACCGGATTCGGCAAAGATACCCCCCTGGCCGGGCGGGCAAAAGCCCAACGCCTCGGTTTGATGAAGTTCCCCGAAGGAGGTGGCATCATGGACCTCTGCCGTGTCGATATCTTTGGGGCCCACGCCGGCCATCTCATAGGCCTGACGAGACAGACGCACACCGATGTCAAGATCTTCCCGATCAATAGAGCGGTCTGTCCCAGATCCAAGCACAGATGCCCGAATCTTAACCGGTCTTGGCGCTGCCAATTTCTTCAAATAATTTTCTGAACAGACAATTGCCGCCGCCCCGCCGTCCCCGACCGGTGCACACATGGGCACGGTCAAGGGGTATATAACGGGTCTTGCGTCTAAAATCTCTTCTACGCTCATCTCTTTCTGAAACTGTGCGTAAGGGTTCATTGAACTGTGAAAGTGATTTTTAGATGCAATGACAGCCAGCTGATGCTGTGTAGTCCCATGGCTATCCATATGCCACCTGCACCAACCGGCATACACATCCATGAAAGCACTTCTACTACTGCCGGCTCCATCCGGATTGTCTTGCCCTTGAGGAATTTCAAGGCTCAGGTTCTCAAGGACCTCATGCCAGTTTGCAAAATGCGCCTTGATCTCCTCCACGTCCACACCCGCATTATATGCCCTGAACGTCTTCAGCTTATCTTCGTTGTAGAGCTTCTCCACCCCAAGGGCCATCACACAATCATGCTGTCCCGAGGCCACCTGAAGCCAGGCCGTGTGGAGGGCTGTGGAACCACTGGCACAGGCATTTTCAACATTGGTGACCGGGATACCCGCAATCCCTAGCGGGCGCAAGGCAACCTGGCCTTTGATGCAGTGCTGTTCGGTAAAATACCCCCACATGGAGTTGGAAAAGACCGCAGATTGGATGTCGTTGTTGGAAATCCCGGCATCTTTGAGTGTGCGTTCGACCGCAGTTGCCACAAGGTCCTTTTCGGTACGGTTTAAATGTTTGGCAAAACGGGTCATGCCCGTTCCTATGATATAAACATCACGCATGATTTAACCCTTCAGCTATTTTTCTTCATATGTTTTTTCAAATGCCTGCCCTTTGTAGTGGCTCCGCTCGAGACTTCCCGGCTCTGCCCAAAGTATGAAAGGCCTGATCTTCAAGCGTCTGCTCATGGCTTCGAGGAGTTCCCCTTCAAGCGTTTCCAGCTGTACTCCGGCAATGCCTTCGGCATGTTCCACACGGATTTTCAAAGGCGGCACAACCCTGGGTGGTTTCTCATCGAGTATAATGCGCATTTCCCCCGTAACCCTGGGCACAAATTCATTGATCACACCCTTGATGTTGCTTGGGTAGACCATTACCCCCTTGACTTTGAGCATGTCATCGGCCCTGCCGATCACCTTGTACCGGAATCCGGAACGTCCGCAGGGGCAGGGTTCAGTAAAGACCTGATGAATATCGCCCAGACTCTGGCGAACCATGATCCAGCCATCGCCTTCGAGGTGGGTAAACACCGCTTCTCCTTTGGCGCCGTTTTCAATGGGCAAAGGCTCTTTGGTGTCCGGATCCACAAGCTCATAGTAGCAAAGGTCGTCGCCCACCCAATGCATGCCCTGGTATTCGTCGTGATCGCAGGAAAACCCGAAACCTGCGCCAACATCGAAAATTCTACACCCATAGGCGCTTTCCAGCTTGTTTTTGACTTCTGGTATCCCCGCGCCAGGTTCAGCTCCGCATACCAGCGCCTTGAAACCCAGTTCACCCACCTGTTTGCCGATCATTTTCGGTGCCTGTTCGATTAGGTATTCCGCCAAAGAGGGTGTACCCATATACACCGTCCCGCCGAACAGTTTCTGCATTAACAGGATCCGTTCGCTTTTGGCTTCCGCACCCACCGGCAGCATCGTGGCGCCGATTTTTTGGATGGCCATCATGCTCGGCACACCGGCGATCACCATGGACAGAGCAAAGCAGTACAGGATACTGTCCTTTGAGCGGATCCCCGCCCGCCAGGCCCCGCGGGACATGACTTCCCCCCACACATTGTGAATGTCGTTCAGGGTCAGGGGATAGGGTGTCGGCACGCCGGTGGTGCCGGTGGTGGTGGCAATATAATCCAGATCTTCCACCATGACCGGCATAATGTGATTGAGCGCCTGCAGAATATCGTTGTCGCATTCGGCCACCAGTTCCCGTAAAGCCGCTTTATCAAACATACTGACTTTTTCCTTGAATTCGTCAAAGCTTCCAAGGTTGTCCGGGACAAGGCCGCTCTCTTTGAACTGCCGGGTATAAAAGGGAGCATTGGCGTTTAACCGCCCCAGCATTTTTTTGAGTTTCTCAAACTGAATTTTTTCCATGTCCGGCGTGTTGAAAAGTGGTTCGATCTCCATGTCCCAATAGGGCCTGTCAGTATTCATAATGTTTCTCCTAAATTTTTGAATTTCACCAGGGGCGTCCCGTGCGAGAGCACGGGGACACTCAATTGATGACAACACCTATCACGACTGCGACAGTCTCGAGACATCCGGTGCGCTCGCGGTTCACTATATTCACAGCCCGTTTTCTTATCCTGAATGCTACATAATCTCCGATTGCTGCCGGGGATAGTGTTCATAGATCAAGTTACCACCGTCAGCCATCAGCATTTCGTTGTTGCCATCTTCAATCAAGGCCATACGTGCATCCCTGAAAAGCTTCTCAGGCAGGTATTCTTTGGCGATGCCATTGCCGCCAAACAATTGAACAGCGTCATGGGCATTTTGCAGAGCAAGCTCTGTGGTGGTTGTTTTTCCCACTATGGAATACTCCAGAAATCCCGGTGTCACCGAAAAGTTCAGTTCAGTCGCTCGACGGGTGATGGCCCGACAGACCTCTACCCGACGGAATAATTCGAACATGCGGATCTTTGTGTAGTAATGCTCTTTCATGGGTTTTAATCCCACGACCCTTTCGTGGCTGTATTTGAAGGCTTCTTCATAAGCAGCCCGGGCCAGTCCGGTTGACCACATTGACATGCAGAGATTTGCCAGCGTTAAAAACATATCCACAATCGGGGCATAAAAGTCCGGTTCGACGACGACATATTTTGCAGGGATTCTTACATCATCAAAAAATATTTCGCCCTGGTTCAAATCCCGCTGCCCCAACTTTTCAAGGGGCTTTCCCTTGGTAATACCGGGTAGGTCCAACGGTATAATGGCACAACCGCTTCCGGCAAATCCCTGGGAGGGATCAATTCCAAAGTGTAGCCAGGAATGTGTAGCAACGGTACCGCCGGAAACCCATGAGGATTTCTGGCCGTTGAGGATATAGTCATCTCCGTCCCTGCGGGAACGGAGATTTGGCTTCATCTCTGGTGAAGAGAACCATTTTTCCGGTGTGGGAATGACATCCGTGCCATGATCCGGCTCAGTTATTCCCCAACACCCGCGGATGCTGCCGTCCTTGCAGGCTACATAAGGTTTGGTGAACTCCTCTATGAGCGCGTCATTATTGGTATAGATTGCCCCCAAAGCAGGAAAAGATGCGACAATAAGATGTGCCCCAAGCCCGAAACTGCCCCATCCAAGCTCTTCTATCACTATACAAGTTTGTTTGGGAGTCAGTCCCATACCCCCCACCCATTCGGGCAAAAGTATCGTATGATAGCCCAGTTGATAGGCCTGTTTTAAAAAATCATAGAGCGGTGAACCGTCAGCCACGGCCTCTTCCGCGCTCATTGCGTCCAGCTCCTTGGCTGCTGGCCGAATGACTTCCTTCGCGAACCTGTGAGCCGCCGCCTTTAAATCAAGATCCTGTTCGGTTAATTCAAGATCGATATCAAGATAGTCCATATTTCCCCCTTATGGGTTAACTATAATAAAAATATTCGAATAAATTTTTTTTCTATACCTTTGATATTGATTTCCCACACTGCTGGACGTTATTCATCATCATCAAGAACACCAGCGTATCCCATGATCTTTTCATAGGCCTTGGCCAAGCCATTCACTTCCGCCTCAACGAGGTTCTCATCCTGTTCAACTTTCATGTAGGTCGGGTTTTCCCACCATGTGGGTTTCGTTTTGATGATGGGGTTTCCACCCCCTGAAAACGCCATCTGATTGGTGGGGCCTCCGGCTAATTGGGTCATCATTCTCTGGTCATAACTGAGAGCGTCCTTCCAGGCTTCGCGGTCGAACCAGAGATTCTTGCCTAGCGGACCAATGGGCAGGCCCAGGACAAAAGTCGCACCCTCCAGATGCCCCAACAGCATGGCGCAGGCCCCGATGCTGAACATGATCCGTGATTCAACATGATGTTGCGCCGTGCAGGCACAGGCATAATCGCACATCGTACCGAAATCGATGCTCTTCCAGACGCAGCTGGGGCCATAGCACCCGACACCGACGCCTTTGTTTGTTTTGATGTATTTCAGATACTCACCGCAGGTTTTGAACCCGCATGCGCCGCAGTCCCACATGGTCGGTTTCATCAAGTCAGCGCCAAGCAGCAATATCGGCGGCAGTTTACCCTGCTTCCTTAAGCTTTGGAGGGCCACGGCGTCATGACGCTGAAACGCGGAATTCTCCCCTAGTGTCGCCAAGACATCGATAATCGGATCCATGTCTTCATCTGTGACAATCTCCGCCATCAGTTCCAGGCGATGGGTCAGCGTGGGGGCTTTTCCAGCAGCCAGAATACAGGCTTTGGCCACATCCAACAAATGGTCGTGTGCGGCATCTAATCCATTATATATGGCCATGATTTATTCCTCCTTGGTTTTCTTGCCAGATCCGGTTTTGGGGGCCTGGTCGGACGTGTGATAGGGATGGTTTGGAATCTGGCGGGTAATAGTCGTAATTTTTCGAACCGCGTCGATCTGTTTGGCCATGTTGGTCAGGTGGTAGTTCGGTGGTATGTCTGCGTAAGGGTTTTTGGAAGCCACGGCAATGAGGATGCCGACGACCAGTTCGGAATTCATGCAAATACCGGTGTTCCGACCGGCAAGACCTACGGAATAGCAGGACTTGGCGTCCACAAAATGTTCTCCGGCCATCCACAAAGCAGATCCAATGACATAACCCAGATCATGGGCCCGAAGCTGACAAAGCGGTCCTTTTATGGCTGTTTCCCGGCTCCGGTCTGTTGCATCGATCAACCCGTTAAAGTGGTTCACCCGCTCATAGACAAAAGAGCAGTCGGGTTCGCCGCCGCACAAGCCGCATCCCACATCCATGGGCGTTTCATGGGCACGCTTGTTTCCCAGGAATACGATAGCATCGCTTTCCCGAACCATGACGGCTTCATATAAAAATGGTTTTTTCAATCGTTTGGGTACTCCCTTGTGGGCCAGCCGCTCCATCTCCCGGGCAACCAGTTCGAGGTCTTTCTGGCCATATACGATCTCGGCTTCATGGCCGGGCACACCGCCGGTTAAAGGCGCTGTGAGGGCCGCATTCACCATGAGCTTCGCCACCACCAGGACATTCTCCTTTTTGGCCTGATCCGGCGGAGAATATGGTGGGAACTCGTCGATATGTATTCTTGCCATTGTATACTCCTTTTCAATTTTGATGCGTTGGGTTCAACGCATAGAAATTGCGTAATATGAGTGCCTATTTTCCGGGTACGTTGAATTTTTTGCAGTAATCCGGGTACATGGCCTGCCCGGGTTTCAGCAACGGCAGCAAGCTCAGCACTTTGCCAATCGGTCCTTTGGCCTTGATCTGTCGCAGAGCCAGAGCCTTGGGAACGCTGAGATCTTTGAGCCAGAATTTGTGGGCCGTATCCAGGGACATTTTCATGAGTACCACAGCATCTTTGGCCTCTGCTTCCTCATCAAAGCAACAAGCGGTCTCGTCCACAAACATGGTGAGTTTAGGATCATGGACCTCAAATTTGATTGTCATCCCGTTCTCCTTCAGCTTTTGCCCGAACTCTCCCTGAAGCATTTTTGTCCACAGATCACCGAAAAGATCTACAGCTGTCTCTTTGGTCATGATCGCCATGGTGTCCTCCTAATAATTGAGTGGTTAATAATACGCCCGGTTACTATGTGTGCGGGCAGGGTGACTACGCACTTGACTTGAATAGATACACAGAGCAATTCTCATGCCACAATTAGCCTTCCCCTAACTTTCTGAATATACTTCATTCTTTGGATAGTTCAATTTTATTTAATCTCCGTATGTCAGCATTTCAACTATTTGTGTTGATATATCAACTTTAATCTTGCATTTTACGATTTTTTGATAGAAATTATCAGAAACAACAAAACAGGAGTGATCGGATGAAAACACCCATGCCTGCTTTTTCTAATGAACAGTGGCGCTTTCTGGCCTTTCTGTTCGTTCTCAATTCAGATGTCCCCATTCATCTGGCAGGGCACTTTGTGCCGTTGCCGCCTGGGCCACTATTTGAAGTAATCAATAAATCAAAAAAACGGGGCTGGCTCATCCAGAAAGGCGAAGAAATATTCACCCTGAATAAAAAGCTTCCCCAAGCGGTTACAAAAAAGCTTTCAAATATGATCACCCCTGAACAACTTGAGTCTATAATCGACGGTATTCAAAATGTTCAATCAGAGATGAATATAAACCCGGAACTAATGCTGCGCCTGATGGAAGGTGCTGGCTTTGACATAGAAGCAGCTGAACAGGACATCATCATTGCTGAAAAAGCGGTAGTGGATAGACATCAGGATAAAGCTTGGCGGTATTTTAAGCAGGCTGCCGATCGACTGAAGAAATGTATGGAAAGCGAGGAGAGTAAAATTCTTTTTTTATCCGTTGTTTTGAAATTTTCCAACCTTTCTTTTCTTCTGAGCAAGGGACTGACATCATTAGAAAAATATCTCCATAAATCACATGAAATTGCTTATCAGGTTGGTGACCAGCGATCCCATGCTTTAATCAATCTGCACCTTGGAAGACTATATTACTTCTCAGGCCGCCGGACGGATGCCATGGCAGCCCTGTCTGTAGGTCTTACGGAGGTTGAGGAGATTGGCGATGAAGATATTTTTGGACAGGCAGCCGGGTTTTTAGGGCTTTTTTACTACATGCAGGGATTATTCAAAGAAGCCCTGCCGCACTTGGAGAAAGCTGCTGGGTCATATATGAAAGAAAAGCAGAGTCATACAATGAACCCTACCGCGCCGGTATTCTTCAGCTACTGCCTTGCTTATCTTGGTGAATTTCACAGGGCCATCGGCAGCCTGGAATGTAACTGGAGAATGGCAAAAGAAAATTCAGACCATTTTTTAGCGGCAACCCTGCGAATCATCTTGAGCACCATATTATATATCATTAATAAAGACGAAGAAGCTGAATTTCATTTAAAGGAAGGACTGGAAGAAGCTCAGGATAGAAAAAACGCCCTAGCGATTTTTCTAGCAGCAGCGCCTTTGACTTTTAGAACGATGGTTTCCAATGGCGGCATTTCAAAAGCTTATGACATTCTGAGCCAAGCATTTAAAGACGCGGCATCTTCCGGCTTTATCCGGCAACTCTCATCACCATGGATCGTGGAACTGTTTTACGAATTTGAGCGGCATGAATTCGAACCACTCCCCCAGCTCAGTCTTCAAGAGATTAAAGAAAGGGCCATTAATGAAAACAATATCCATATTCAGGGTGTCATCCTACGGCTGGAAGCACAGAATAATTTTCATAGACACAAACCAATAAACACCATTCTTATTGATCTGGAACACAGCCAGCGGCTTCTGGAACAATCTGGAGATATTGTTCAGCTATCCAAATCCTTAGTTCAAATTGCCCGTGTCGAACTTTCAAGAGGAAATAGAAAAATAGGTATGGTCAGTCTGAATAAAGCCCGGGCAACGTTGGGGGGCTATGCCGACATTTTCTTCCCAGAAGATCTTCGACATTTACTGGATCCAGGCCGGCACGGTAAGTTCTCACCTGATGCACCGCAAGAATCTGTTGAAAAATTTATTGAATTAAGTGAGTCTATATTTCCCCATTATGAACAGGATGAAATTCTAACGCGGACGGTCATTGCCGTTAATCGCTTCTTCGGGGCGGAACGGGGAGGTCTTTTCTGGTTCCCTGGCGGGAAATTGACCGAGACGCCTGAGTTACGCGCTTTTTGTAATATCACCGCCTATGATACCAATGCAGCTAGCTTCCAAACCAATCTTGCCTTGATTAAAAAAGCCTTCATTGAAAAACGACCGGTTATCAAACGGCGAATAAGATCTCAGAAGGAACCATCCGGGAAATCCATAAAAGCAATTTTATGCCTCCCTGTTGAGGTGAGAGGAAAGCTAAGGGCCATACTGTATCATGACAACTCATACCTTGAAGATTGTTTTGATTCTCTGAATGCTGCCACAATATCGAGAATGATACGACATATCAGCCGAAGGATAGATAGAATTTATGACTATTTCCAGATCCGTGAGGAGCGCAACACGCTAATTGTCGAGCGAAAATTACGTGACGAGATCCTCGAAGAACAAAGATTTGTTTATGAAAGCCAGACAATGATCGATTTGATCAAGCAAATCGACATTGCTGCACGATCCGATTCCACCATATTATTCCTAGGTGAAACAGGTGTCGGAAAGGAACTAACTGCTCGTCGCGTACATACCATGAGCCCCCGTAAGAATAAGCCATTTATTGTTGTCGATCCAACATCTATTCCTGAAACGTTGATTGAAAGCGAATTGTTCGGTCATGAAAAAGGTGCTTTCACCGGCGCAGTACAGCAAAAAAAAGGCAGGCTTGAACTGGCGGATAAAGGAACTCTTTTCATCGATGAGATTGGTGAACTACCAAAATCTATACAGGTAAAACTACTGCGGGCCCTCCAAGAACGTCAATTTTACAGAGTCGGCGGAACCCGTATGTATCGATCCGACTTTCGGTTGATCGCAGCAACAAATCGAAATTTAGCAGCAGAAGTGGCTTCAGGAAACTTTCGCGAGGATTTATATTATCGTATAAACGTTGTGCCATTCCGTATCCCGCCCCTTCGCGAGAGGATTGATGATATTCCTGTATTAGCCACCTTCCTGCTAAAAATGTTCTCTAAGAAATATAATCGCCCCAAGATAAAAATTGATCCTGAAACGGAACGATTTATGATGCAATATGAGTGGCCGGGAAATGTCAGAGAAATGAAGAATATTGTTGAAAGGGCGACCTTGCTCTCCACGGGTGACAAGTTGAAAGTTGATCTATCCTCAGACACAACAATTGATACCAAACATTCCTTTGCAGATATGCCGAGCCTTAAAGATCTCGAAAAAAGGTATATAGGATATGTGCTTAATAAAACGAATGGAAAGATAGGCGGGAATGGCGGAGCCAGTGAGATCCTCGGTATCAACAGAACTACTCTTTATGCCAGAATGAAAAAGCTTGGGATGCGCTGAAAACGAGCATTAACTCTCAAATCAGGAATCACCTATGCATTATCGAAGGTTTGGTATTCAAATAACAATATAGCAAAAGATTGTGGGCATGAAGATTTGATCAATTATGGGACTTCGCAGCCTGCTAAGATTGTATGATTCAGTCTAAATAAATGATATTAAAGATAAAAAAGTTCAAATCAACTGCTGGATAGTACCTTTCAGGGGTGTTGATTTTCACCTCACGTCAATAGTATCTGTATATTTAGGGGAAGCTTCAAATACAGACCTATCAAGGATTCGATAGATTATTACGACTGACATCAATATAGAATTTGTGATAAGCTGATGTGAAACTGAGTCCTATATATCACTGCGTAAAGTACTATCCGTGAAACGGGTGGCGTTCATTTTCCCACAAAGCAGAAAATGACCAGGAGAAGGCAGGTCTCCGTAGGTTTTGGTTCGGAACCGCGTGCTCAGCACGCGGTTTGTAGAATAATAAAAGTCATTCCTTATGAAGAACGGTATATCCCGGAATTCATAATGCTAAACCGTCAATGGCTTGAAGATTTTGGCTTGCTTGAAGAGGCTGACGAAAAAAATCATCTTTTCGAGTCGCCACGGGGAATGCACTCCCTGTTGCGGTTCAAATTACCGGCTCTATCCCAGTAGGTAAAACCCCAGTTCCCGGCTTTTGGATCCGGTGGGCAGAAAGGATCCGCCGACAAGTTTTTGGTGAATGTTTTTAACCGTAGCGGTTTCGTGTATCAATGTCCGTTGGTCGTCCTTGAGAAAAAATTCCACTTGAAGCCGGTCATTAATCTTCAGATCTTCTTTTTTCTTCAACTTTATTTTAAAACCACCGACCGAAAGATTTACCACGGTCATTTTCCCTTTTCCAACAAATTTTCCCGCCACAATTCCCGGTTCCAGTTGAATATCGTTGGTGTAGTTATACCAGCCTGAAAATTTGACGGCTTTTCGATTGTGCTGGCGTCTTTCCACCTCCCGCTTGAATGGGTAACCACATTCACACTGGCATTCGATTTCCATGGAATTATTCTGATGAAAATCTTCTGGAATATTAACCGACACCACCCGACTGCACCGGGGGCAAGTAAATGTCACCACATCCTTTTCCATTTTCACCACCTCGTGCTGGTTTAGGATTTTATCTTTATTCAATACATAAACGGTAAGAATTTTCAATGCTTAAATCAAAATCATTCGGCGATTTGATTGGTGCGGCTTCGCCCTCCTCACATTTTTTGCGAATAGGGTCGTTGACAAAAGGATGTTAGGTTTGACTCTTGATTAACGCTTCGGCGGGTGAGGGCAAACAGCAAAGGGCTCCATAACGGAGCCCTTTGCTTTGGGGAGAAAAGCAATGCTTCTATCCGGGGTATCAGCCCCGAATCCTGGAAAAACCGCGCAGCAACCTAGGAGAGATATTCTGCCTTGCAGCAGAGGCCACGGCAAATACACTCCCTGTTGCGGTTCATGACACGCTCCGTTTAGGCAGCATCGAGGGCACGACGATCCGCCATGTCCACAAGAACACGCTCCTTGCCCTTGTCAAGACCCAGCGCCTGGCGTTTTTTATCGATGTGGGCGATCATCATACGCGCCATTTCATACGGATCGGCAGTAAACCCCCACTTCCCCAGACCTTGTTCTTCCAGTCCCTGAAAGAGGTGTCTGTGGAACTTGGTTTCTTTGACGACGGGGAAAGTCACGCCAAAAACCGTAAACACGCCGGATGCCACAAAGTACTGACCGATGCTGATGGCCTTTTCACTCATCCACTCCGGGGCGGCGCCCGCAGCCGGTAGATCGGCGATGCAGTCCCCGAGACCGCCGATGCGTACCATTTCAGATGCAGCGATCAGAATTCGGCTGTTGTCCACACAGGAGCCGATTCCAAGACAGGGGGGCATTCCCACGGTCTCACAGACCTCCCGGAGCCCAGGACCGGCCAGGTAAGCGGCTTCCGGTGTGTATAAGCCAGCTTTGGCCAGCGCAACCTGGGAGCAACCGGTCTGCAGCACGAGCACATCATTTTTAATGAGTTCTTTCACCAGTTCCACATGCACCCAGTCCTGCTTGACTCTCGGATTGGTGCAGCCCACAACACCGGCCACGCCACGAATACGGCCATTGATGATGTTGTCGTTCAACGGGGTGTAGGAACCCCTGAAGGACCCCCCCAGCATGTAATTGATGTATTCATGGGAAAACCCATGAATACCGGTGTTACGAATGTTGGGAATCTCTATTTCCCCGGTACGGTGTTTAAAACGGCCGATGGCTTTGACCACCACATCGTCGGTACACGCCTGGGGATCGTGGTCGTTGAACTCGATATGGGTAGCACCTTCGATATGAGCCCTTGGATTGGTGGTAATCAAGGGGGTTTTGTAACAATCGGCGACCGCCACCAGTCCCTGTTTGATACACTGAATATCCACACACATGGCATCGACGGCGTTGGTAACCAGAATGGCCTCCGTGGACATGAAGTTGCCCGCGTGGGGAATACCATGCCGGGACATCATTTCAGCACCGGAGCAGCACATGCCCACCAGGTTGATACCTTCAGCACCGGCGTCTTTGGCGGCCTGAAGCAGTGTGGGCTCGTTGACCGAAACCAGCATGGATTCGAACATGTTTGGCTCATGACCGTGAACGATGATGTTGACATGATCTTCTTTGAGAACACCCATGTTCACCTCCACCGCCACCGGTGTGGGGGTGCCGAAAAGAATATCGGAAATTTCAGTGGCCACCATGGACCCCCCCCATCCATCTGCAAGCGCTGTGCGGCTGCTTTGTTTGGTGATGTTTTCATAGTGCTGATCCACGCCCATATGGGTGCGATGCATCAGTTCCATGATTTCCCGCATGGCCCCCCGGGGTACAATACCCAGCTTGCGCCAGGTTTCCAAGGTTTTTGCCGGAACGCGCTTGGCAAAGGGGATTTCACCTTCAACCTGGGTGTAGGTACGCTCCAGCTCGGTGTATAGATCCGTGGCAATCTCTTTGACGCTGCGATCCTCGGTTTCAATACCTATGGACTGAGCCACCTTCTCCAGTTTTCCCACATCCTTGATCTGGTACTCCTTGATATTACCATTGACCACCTCGCGGAACAGATCGACCATGGCCATACCGTGGTCGGTATGAGCAGCACTACCCGATGCAACCATACGGGCAAAATTGCGGGCCTGGATCGTATCGATGGTCGCACCACAGACACCCACCTTGCCATAAGGATTGTTTGAATTGAGTCGGCAGGGCCCCATGGAACAATGTTTACAGCAGGCGGATTGAGCACCGATCGGACAGGCCTTCATGTTCAAAGCCCGGTCAAACGCTGTTTCAACCCCGTCACGCTTGGCCTTTCTCAACATCTGAGCCGTGGCATCACAGATTGTAACATCACTGATATTGATCTCTTTTTTTGGCGTTATCGCTTTTTTCTTTTCCATTCTTTCTCCCTTCTTAATAACCTTGGTCATGGTTGAAGAACCGCATTGAGAGCTGCGAGGGATCCTGTACCGTAAGGACATGGCCTTCAGGTTTTCCCGCTAAGCAGGTGGTATGCAATGCACTGTCGCACGGTAGAACCCGCCGAGAGAACCCTCGCTGTTGCGGTTCATGGTTTTGGCTTTACTTGCTAACAATAATGATTACTAATAGTAGTATGTTAAATAAAAATCCTTGTCAAGCTATAATAAAATCGTGTATTTAATTTTAACTCGCTCTGAAAACGGCGGGGTTTAAGCAACTTTCAACATTGGAAAGGAACGGGACATGACCGATAAACCGGTAAAACTTTACACGCTAAGTACCTGTAGCCATTGCAAATCAACAAAAAAATTCTTGAATGAATGTACGATTCAATATGAATTCGTAGAGGTAGATCTGCTGGAAGGTGAGGAACGAAAAGCCATTTTAGAAGATATCAAGAAATTAAATCCCCGATGCTCATTTCCAACCCTCATCATCGGCGATGAGGTCATTGTAGGGTTTAAAGAACAGAAAATAAAGGAGGCGCTGGGGCTCTGATGGATGTTGAAAAGCTTTTCGAGAATCTCCGGAAGGTACAGGAACCCAAAGGCTATTATTTCAACAAAGACAAGGCATATGTCCTGGAGTTGTTGTCCGCTCTGATCCTGAACAAAGACCGCTACGGTTATATGGCATGTCCCTGCAGACTGGCAACGGGGGACAGAGAAGCCGACCGGGATATCCTATGTCCCTGTGTCTACCGGGAACCCGATGTCAAGGAATATGACAGTTGCTATTGCGGTCTCTACGTTACAGAGGCCTGGAATGAAGGCAAGGTGGAAACAGATTATATACCCGAGCGCAGACCGCCCGAAAAAATGGGTTTCTAACCATAAATTTTCATGAAATAGGATAATGTGTGTTGCCCGTTTCACGAAGCGAGCTTACCGCAGATGCAAGGCGTCGGACCATGAAGCCGTAGTTAGACTACTGCGAATGGTACGCAACACAGCAGATGCGGCAAGCTCGCTTCGTGAAACTAGCTGAATTTGTCAAAGGCGATCATCTCCGGATCCACCCCCAGATCGTCCAGCATCTGTTCGATGGCGTCGATCATCATGGGGGGCCCGCAGAGATAGTATTCGATTTCGGTGGGATCGTCGTGTTTTGCCAGATATCGGTCTCTAAGGTTTTGATGGATATAGCCTGTCATGCCGGTCCAGTTATCCTCCGGTTGCGGTTCTGACAATGCGACCTGAAACGAAAAATTGTCATGCTTTTTCTCCAACGCACGGAACTCCTCGTCAAAGAACAACTCCTGTTTTGATCGCGCCCCGTACCAGAAAGAAATGGTTCGGTTGGATTTGAGACTTTCGAGGTGATGTAGAACCTGACTTCTCAAAGGCGCCATGCCCGCACCGCCCCCCACAAAGCACATTTCTCTGACCGATTCCTTGACAAAAAAATCCCCGTAAGGACCACTTAAGGTAAGTTTGTCCCCGGGATTCAAATTAAATATATAAGATGAGCCTTTGCCCGGGGGCGCCTCTTTGGCACCTGGCGGCGGTGTGGCAATCCGGATGGTAAATCGTAGGCGATTGTTTTCGGAAGGGGGATTGGCCAGGGAGTATGCTCGAAAAATGGCCTCCTCGGACTTGGAGCGCAGCCCCCAGAGGTCAAAACGGTCCCAGGCGGGCTGAAATCGTTTGCCCACCCGTTTTCTGAACTCGGAAAAAGAAAGTTCATATTCCGGAACATCGATCTGGACATAAGCCCCTGCTTTGAAATCGAGGAACTCACCTGCGTCTAATTCGAGAATAAGATCCTTGATGAAGGTGGCCACGTTGTCGTTGGACACCACCGTTGCATGATACTTTTTGACCTCCAGGATATTTTCTGGAATCCGGATCTTCAGATTCTCCTTCACCTTGAGCTGGCATGCCAGATGAATATTCGCCTGCTTTTCTTTGCGGTTGACATGGGCCAGTTCCGTGGGGAGAAAGTTCTGGACGCCTTCGTCTACCTTGCATTTGCACATGCCGCAGGATCCACCTCCACCGCAGGCGGACGGGATAAAGATATTGTTGTTCGACAATGCCTTCAAAAGACTGGTGCCGATATCAACCTGAAGGACTTTATCTGCATCGTCATTGATCATGACGGACCGATTCCCTTTCAGGACGACCTTGGCTTCAACCAGCAAAAGCAAGCCGACCAGCAGCATGATGACCGCTGAAAAAACAATGGTGCCGATAAAGTAGATCATAAATAAAATCGTTCCACGATTTTATGAAACGCGGCTGCGCCGCTTTCTTGAGTACGTTGGGTTTTTTGCGTTGCTCTTAGCCCGGACGACCTAAAACGTAACACCTAAAACTTAAAACAATTTATTTCTCCCCTCGAACCCTTTTATCACCCTTAGACCCTTGAACCCTATAAGGTTATTCCCGAAAACAGCATAAATCCCATGGCCATCAGTCCCGTGACAATCATGGTGATACCAAAGCCCTGCAGACCTTCCGGGACGTCGGCATATCTCAATTTAATCCGGATCGCTGCCATGGAGACGATGGCAAGCAGCCACCCCGTACCGGATCCGATGCCAAAAACAAGCGACTCCATAAACGTGTACTCGCGTTCCACCATAAAAAGAGAGGTCCCCAAGATGGCACAGTTGACGGTTATCAAGGGCAGAAAGACCCCCAGTGCATTGTAAAGTGCCGGTGAAAACCTGTCGATGACCATTTCAACCGCCTGCACCATGGCGGCGATGACAGCGATAAACGTAATAAATTTTAAATAACTGAGATCTACGGTCGGCAAACCCACCCAAGCAAGTGCGCCCGGTGACAATAGATAGGTGTAAATCAACCAGTTCATGGGCGTGGTGATGGAAAGCACAAAAACAACGGCAAACCCCAAACCGATGGACGTCTCCATATTCTTGGAGATGGCTACAAAGGAGCACATGCCCAGGAAATACGCCAGCAAGATATTACCGACGAAAACGGAGGTTAAAAATATACTAATCAAATTTTCCATGATTACCTATCGTTCGAATACTTCACGAGCTGGTTCGGGTAAGCCAGTTCTGAAGCCAGACCAGAAGCCCGATAATTATGAAGGCCGCTGGTGCCAACAGCATGAATCCCATGTTTTCATAGCCTAAATCATAGGCCATGTTGGGAATGACCTGGTATCCCAAAAGCTTTCCGGAACCTAGCAACTCTCTGATAAAGGCAACGGAAATCAAAACCGAGCTGTACCCCGCGCCATTCCCTAGACCGTCCATAAAAGAAAGCCCCGGTGGATTCCCAAGAGCGTATGTTTCGGCCCGTCCCATCACAATACAATTGGTAATGATCAGTCCCACGAAAACGGATAACTGCTTGCTGATATCGTATAAAAATGCCCGCAATATCTCGTCAGCGATAATCACCAGAGAAGCGATGACACTCAACTCTACGATCATGCGTATATTCCGGGGAATGACATTGCGCATCAAAGAGATGCTCAGATTCGAAAATGACAACACAAAGGTCAGGGAGAGGCCCATGACAATCGCTGTTTTCATTTGAACGGTTACCGCCAGTGCGGAACAGATGCCCAGCATCTGTTTGGAGATGGGATTCTCATGCAGCAGTGGTACGGAAAATGCCTTGTAATGTTTTGTTCTGGTTAGTTTCATCATTCCTTGATTTGTATCCCTTGCCGGTTTCTGAATTTGATGGATACCGGTTCATACGCCTGCAGAACATCTTTCAGCCCGGCGGTAAGGTATTTGCCTGTGAGTGTAGCGCCACTGATGCCGTCCACATAATTGGGTCGCTTGTCCGTTGGAAATGATTCCGGCAGGAAACCCTTGGCAATCGAGATGGAGACGAAACCACCGGCCCTATCCAATATTTTTTTGCCTTCAAAGTTTTTCTGAAACCATCGCTTTTCGATCTCTCCACCCAGACCAGGTGTTTCGGAATGTTTATATACCGTAAATCCCGTGATGGTCGATCCATCACTTTTCAGGGCCAGATACCCATATATTTTTCCCCACAATCCTCTGGTATTGACCGGTAGGATATAAGAAGCAATGTCGTTGTCTTTTAAGTAGATATAGATGGGTAGCGACGCTTCAACCGCCGCCGTCTGTTTCATGATCTCGCCATCCAATGACACCTTCAAGCTCTGGATGTTCTCTTTGTAACGGTCCAGAATATCTTCTTTTTGAACCGTCTCCTGGCTATTCACCAGGCCCACCGCCATTAGAATATTCTTTTTCTTGTCAACGTCCACATTCTCCATCTGAAACCCTTTCAACCCCGCTGAAGCCGCCGTCAGCAGAAAACTGCAGGTAACAGCGGTTGTCAAAGCGAACAGAATGGATTTGACATAACTAGACATTGACGATCCTTTTCTTGAGCCTGACCTTGATGATAAAATAGTCCAAAAGTGAAGAAAACAGATTCATGAAAAGTATGGCCAGCATGACGCCTTCCGGAAATGCCGGATTGAAAACACGGATCAATACCGTCAGGACACCGATGCAAAACCCATAGACCCACCTGGCAGCGTTCATGCCGGGAGCGGAAACCGGGTCCGTGGCCATGTAGGCAATCCCAAAGGCACTCCCTCCCATGACCAGATGGTAAAGGGGATTCAATGAAAACCAGGCGGCAGTGGATTCCCCGGCCAGCAAATTCAATAACAGTCCCATTGACAGGACGCCCACGATGCCGCCGATAACAATCCTGAAGCTTGCAACACCCACAAGGATCAATAGTCCAGCACCCATGAAACAGAGCAGCGCAGAAGTGGCACCGATACTGCCGGGATAGCGCCCGGTGAGCAGTGTTAAAAAAGTGTAGTCCACATTCGACAGGATGGATTCAATCCGATCAGCGGATTCCACCAGTTTGGATACTGCCAGGGGCGTGGCCCTGCTGACCGTATCGACAACCGCTTCTTTGGCACTGCTGACCGCTACCCATACAGGATCTCCCGACATGTTTCCGGGATAGGCGAAAAACAGGAACGCCCTCCCGGTCAGAGCCGGATTCAATATATTCCGACCGGTTCCTCCAAAAATCTCTTTTCCGATAACCACACCAAAAGAAATGCCGACGGCTACCTGCCAGAGGGGTATGGTGGGTGGCAGTGTCATGGGAAACAAGAGACCGGTAACGAGAAACCCTTCACTGATGGGATGATTTCGTATGGAAGCAAAGGTTGTTTCCCAGAAAAATCCGACCAGGTAAGAAACCAGCACAATGGGAAGCACCAGACCAAGCCCGCATAAAACAACGGAAATGAAATCGAGGCTTTTTCCTGAAAATAGATTCGACTGGTAACCTGCATTGTAGACACCGAACAGAAACGGCGGCATGAGCGCCAGGATGACAAAGCTCATATATCGTTTCAGATCGAGGCTGTCACGAACGTGAGAATCCACCCGGGTAGTATGGCCCGGAATAAAGAAAAACGTCTCTGTTGCATCATAAAAAGGGTATAAAAATGACAGCTTACCGCCTTTTTCAAAATGCCTGCGGTTTTTATCGAATATGGTTTGAATGCGTTTCATGATGTCAAATGTGTTCTGCTGATCTTGATATAGTGCTTGTAGCTCTCAGTCACCCTCGAACCCTTATTTACGATATTTCCTTGTAATATTCATTTCTGGCCTGTTGCAGGCTTTCACACAGATCTATTTTAGAAGGACACACATAGGTGCACAGTCCGCACGACACGCAGTCAAGCAGTCCGTGGCCCAAGGCTTCTTCCACCTCCCCGGCCAGGATACTTTTAAGGGTAAACTGTGGCAGGATATCCACGGCACAGACCTCGGAACAATATCCACAATTGATACAGGCTCGCACCTCCCCGTGCATGCCGCAATCCATTAAAAAAGGATCCCTGTTTAACGAAGACAAAAACGCTCTGGAATAACTCGGTTTGTGGAAACCGGGTCGTGCAAATCCAAACAGTTCCTTTTCGTTACCTTCCGGCAGAACAATCAAGGCGGTTTCAAAGAGCCCCAGATAGGAATCCCTGTCCGATGGATAACCACTGAAAATGCCGCCGGCAATATACCGTGAGCCTCCCGGTTCATCCCCGGACTCTCCCGCAACAAGACGCAATGGAACACCGATTCGGGTCGCCAGATGTTGTTGACTATTTGCCCTGCTCCCGGCAACGACCATGGTCCGTTCAATGGCATAATGTCCCTGCTTGAGCAAACCCGCCAGAAGCAGCAGATTCTGTCCTGTGATGCTCCAGGCACGGTTTTCTTTTGGATTCTGCTTGGTATGGTAAAGCAATACACCCGGCACCCCGGCAGGGTAGGGTCCCTCCATGACGTGGGTCGGCATGCCCTTTAATCGTGTTTCTCCAGCATGGCTGTCGGTAATCGTTAAACAAACTTTTTTCGATAGTTTTTTCAGGACCTTGACGCCAAATTGAAACAGATCGACTGAATGGTTGAGATACACCTCTGGCGAAGGCTGAAACGGCTCTTTGGAATCGATGTTCACAATAATGGACGGGGGTTCTGTGTCCTGGTCTGGAATATCACCGAACGGTAATACCTGAAACAGCCCCCAGCAACCGCCCTTCATAATTGCACCAACAAGGTCCGGCCGTTTAATGACGTCAAGGTCTGCTTCAGTGTAGACCGGAAAAAGTTCCCGTTCTTCTTCCCCATCCAGTTTGATGACGATTTCTTTGATGACACGTCTTTTCCCGAAGTTAATTTGCTGAATGCTGCCACCACCCGGGGAAAGAAATTTTACGTCGGGGTTGCGCTTGTCTTCAAAGAGAACGGATCCAATTTTAACGGCAGCGCCTTCTTTTACCAGCAGCCGTGGTTTCACAAAGGGTATCCGTTCCGGCAGCGATGCCACGCATTCGGGCGTTGCCAGGCGCACCAGCTCCCTGGCAGGTTCTCCTGATATCGGTAAATCATACCCTTTTTGGATTCGTATGGATTTCATAGAGTTTGCTGACTTTCCAGACAGATATCTGAAGGTCTTTCATAACCTTTTTAAGGGTTTCTGTCGATCATTTATTTTCAAATGCTGTTTATTTTGGTAAGCTGGATCCTAGATTGCAGAAAGAATGATTATCCCTTTTCATCAGGAGGAAGATATGGTCCAGACAAAAAATATCAAGAAAGTATGTGAATGTAAAAACTGTGGCAACGAAGCGGAAATGCTGGTAAGCTGTACATTGACCGATTTGGAAACAGATGCCGGCCCGGCCGAGCCATCCACCAAGAACCCGGACCAAGCACAGCGGGTCAAGGGGTCTGCCACATGCAGCCATTGTGGCAATGAAGCCGATATGTGGGTAGATCTACCATAAAACGTAGATACCCGGATCCAGAGGGCCCGGCACTGATTCAACCCTATAAGGGTTAATGTTAACCACATTCATCGTGTGATAAATTCTAAATACGAATATCGAAATACGAAACAAATCCAAATCTCAAATGCTCAAATGTTTCAAACATAGTGCTTAAATTGGTGTCTCTAAGGTCTTGTTTGGATCATTCGGATTTGGATCATTCGATATTGTTTAGGATTTCGAATTTCGTGCTTCGGAATTAAGTAACTACCACCATCGGCATAGCCAAATATCTCTGACCTAGCCCAAAGGACCAGGTTTTAAATGACGGAATAGAACTTTGGTGGAATCCTCTCTTGACAGAATACCTGCATTGTCTTAGGGATTGGAAAAGTCTCTTGCAACAGCCACGGACTTAATGGTCTTAAACCTAAAATGAGCCTTTCAAATTTAGGATTCATAGTAGAGAAACCCTTGCAAAAACTAAGGAATTTAAGAACTACACAACAACGAACGATCATCCTGGAGGAGTTGAGGAACAGAAAAGACCATCCCAGTGCGGATGAGATTTTCAGCAGGGTGAGAAAGCGGCTCCCGAGGATCAGCCTGGGTACGGTGTACAGAAACCTCGAAATTCTTACCCAACTGGGTGAGATACAGGAACTCAAACTCAGCGGATCATTGAAGCGATACGACTGGAATCCCAAAAAGCACTACCACATCCGGTGTGTCAACTGCGATCGGGTAGAGAATGCGCCCATCGCACCATTGAACCAGATTGAAGACGACCTGTATCAGGCGACTGTTTTCGAAATTATCGGCCATAATCTCGAATTTACCGGTTTATGTCCTGACTGCACCCAAAAAGACCAGGAAACCCGACAACCTCCTCGTGCGTCACACCCATTACCAGACACCCATCAGTAGACGTTGTATAACAAATTAATCGTATGGACCCTCCACCGGGTGAATATACGACATACATAACCCTTACCCTGAGCGGTCACTGAGGCCGCTAAAAACGGGTAAAAACCAACCCTGAAACACATGAGGTATACGATGGAAGAAAAAAAAGAACTCTTGAACACCGGCTTGAGAGGCATAACCATCGCCAGCACAAAAATAAGTCATGTCGATGGTGCGGCAGGAAAACTCATTTACAGAGGATACCTCGCCAAGGACCTGGCCGGAAAGGTCTCATTCGAAGAGGTGGTCTATCTGCTTTTGTATGAAGAATTACCGGACAAAGATGAGCTGAAAGACTTTGTTTCGCTGATCTACAAAGAAAGAGATATTCCGCAGCAGCTGGTTTCGACCATGCAGAACACCCCCAAAGATGCATTACCCATGGATGTTTTGCAGTCAGCGGTGTCAATTCTGGCCCAATACGACCCGGACATTAGAAACACGACACGGGAAGGGGCCGATAGAATGGCCATTCGCCTGATTGCCAAATTTCCGACCATCGTGGCTTACTGGGATCGCATTCGCAATGACAAACCCCTGGTGGCACCGAATCCGGACCTGACGATTGCGGCCAATTTTCTCTATATGCTGAATGGAGAAATCCCCGACAGCGATCTGACCCGTTTTTTCGATGTCTGCCTGGTGCTGCATGCCGAACACTCCTTTAACGCGTCAACATTTTCGGCAAGAGGGGTGGCATCCACCCGGGCCCATATGTACGCAGCTGTCGGTGCCGGTGTGGGCTCGTTGTCCGGTGCACTGCACGGTGGTGCCAATACACGTGTGATGCAGATGCTTCTGGAAATCGGATCCATTGACAAGATCGAAGACTATGTACAAAACATCCTGGAGACAGGTGGGGTCATCATGGGTCTGGGGCATGCCGTCTACCAGGTCGATGATCCGCGGGCTCATATCCTGGCCCCCATGTCAAAGACCATGGGCGAACGCCTGGGAGAGCCCAAATGGTACGAGATGTCCAAGTCCCTGGAGCTGAAGGGCAAAAAAGCTTTTAAGGAGAAAAAAGGACGCGATATCTATGTAAATGTCGATTTTTACAGTGCCTCCCTATACTACTACATGGGTATTGCAGTGGATCTTTTTTCACCCGTCTTCGCCATTGCCAGGGTGGCCGGCTGGGTAGCACACATTCTCGAAGAGCAATTTGCCGGCGCCGCCCCAAAAACAGCCCTGTATCGACCAGAGTCCGATTATGTGGGCGAATACTGCGGCCCTGACGAATGTGCCTTTATACCCATTGACGAGCGCTAAACCGAATACCCTTTATCCATTCTGGAAAAAAACTTGCCAATCGGCTTGCAACACTTATTTTATAAGTCAAACCTAAAATTAAGCGCCTTTCAGGAGGATATAGAGAGATGGATAATGGACAGGATGCACAAATGGAGCAGGCCCAGAGGGAGATCGAGAAACTTTTTCAAAACATCCAGAACGATATTCCCGTATTCCTCTTTGCCCAACCCGGCATCAACGACGTATTCAGCGACGCTGCCCGGCAGGGATTGCGGTTTTTTCGACAACTGACGGATAAAATCACCCTCAAGGAATATAACCTGAGCCATGAACAGGCCCAGAAATGGCAGGTTCACAGTTCACCCACCCTGGTACTTGCACCGGACACGTATCAAATCAAGTGGCTCGGAGCACCCCTGGGCGAAGAAGGCCGGATATTTCTCGAGGCACTTCTATTGATCGGCAGTCGGGAAAGTCGTCTCACAGCACCCTCTCTTCAGGTCATCGAACGCCTGGATTCACCCCGGGAAATCAAGGTCTTTGTCAGTGCCTCATGCCCTTACTGTCCCCAGCAGGCACAGAATGCACTCAAGGCGGCCATTGAAAGACCCGATCTGGTTTCTCTGGAAATCATCGACATTCAGGCCAATCCCGAACTCGCCGAAAAATACGCCGCCCAGTCCGTTCCCCAGACCTACGCCAATGATGTCCTCATCGCCCAGGGCGCCCAGACCGAAGAGCTATTCATTTCTTCTCTGGACAAGATGGAACAGCAGACCGTCTTTATCCCCGATAGCCAGGAAACAGAGATTGAGACAGATCTGGTCATTATCGGTGGAGGGCCGGCAGGCCTGAGCGCAGGTATCTATGCGGCCAGGAGCGGACTCAAGACAGTGGTGGTGGAAAAAGGGGTTCTGGGCGGACAGGTGGCCCTTACCCCGGTGGTTGAAAATTATCCCGGTTTAAAGCAGGTGGGCGGAAAAGCACTGGTTGACATCATGGTAACCCATGCCCTTGAATATGTGCAGATATTCCCCGGAGAGGAAGTCATCGACATCCAGCCAGGGGATAAAATCACGGTCCAGACTAGCCGGCGCAAGTTTAAAACCCGCACGGTTCTGATGGCTACCGGCGCCTCCCATCGACAATTGGGTGTCCCGGGCGAAAAAAGACTTGGCGGCCATGGGGTCAGTTACTGCGCCACCTGTGACGGTGCCCTGTTCAAGGGCCGCAAGGTTATTATCGTGGGCGGTGGCAACAGTGCCGCCACGGAAGCTCTCTATCTTAAAAATGTCGGCGTGGACGTTACCATCGTTCACCGGCGGGACACCCTCAAAGCCCAGGATGTCCTCATCCAGAATCTTATTCAGAACAATATACCCATCCTGTTCAATACGGAGCTCAAGGAAATACAGGGGCAGCACTATGTGGAGAAGGTGGTGCTGTATAACAACGCCAAAGACGAGACATCCGAACTGGCCGTTGACGGTGTCTTCATGGCTATCGGATACGACCCCACCAATCAGCTGGCGCAAAAATTCGGTGTCGAACTGACCCAGGACGGCTTTATCAAACACGACAATTATCACACCAACATCCCCGGCATATACACGGCCGGCGATGTGGCCGGTGGCTATAAGCAGATTGTCACCGCAGCCGGTCATGGTTCTGAAGCTGCCATCGTAATTTTTGAGGATCTGATCAAGCCCTACTGGAAATAAATTCGCATGGCGAATTTATATGACGCGGCTTTGCCGCTATAATTTAAGCTAAGAATTAAATGTTCCAGCAGGCGTCATTCCTGCGAAGGCAGGAATCCAGAAAACATTGGATTCCGAATTAAATTCGGCTCGATACGGTTGATATCTTTGCTTGCCAGAACAATAAAAAAAGCGACAAGGTCGCGTTACATAAAATCTCGGAGAGATTTTATTTATGGACGGTAAGACAGTCAAAAACAGCAGTGTCATCCTGAGGCACATCGTGCAACCCCAGGATGCAAACCTCGCCGGCATTACCCATGGCGGCGTGGTTATGAAAAATATCGATGATGCCGCCGGTGTGGTGGCGGTCAAGCACTCGGGCTGCGCCGTGGTCACGGCCTCCATCGACCGCATGGATTTTCACCACCCCGTCTATATCGGCAACCTTCTCACCATCAAGGCCAGTATCAACATGGTTGGACGGACATCCATGGAAATCGGCGTCCGGGTTGAGGCTGAGGATATCGTCACCGGGAATAGCCGTCACACCGCATCCGCCTACCTGACATTTGTGGCCCTGAACCAAAAGAACAAACCTACCCGGATTCCTCAGCTGATACTCGTCACCGAAGAAGAAAAACGGCGCAACAGGGAAGCCGGTGACAGAAGAAAAGTCCGGCTGGCAGAAAAGTCCAAGGAAAAAAAGTGCCGCCGGGATCCCAACGACTGCCAACCCTCTAAAGCTAAAGCCTGAACCGCAACAGAATGCACATATTAGTGTTGTCTCCCAGAAATATAGTTAAAAAAATAAGGATCCTCTCCCAAAAAAGTTGATCCTTACTTAGGGTTCAAGGGTTCCAGGGGTCCAGGATTCGAGTGAGATGAAGTGGATCACCCGCTAAATGCTTAAGAATTATTTGAAGAAGGAAAAGCTTCAGGAGAAAAATAAACATGAGCAACATACCCGACAAAGTGATCTACTCCATGATCAGGGTCAGCAAATATTTCGACAAAAAGGCGGTATTGCAGGATATTTCCCTGTCCTACTTTTATGGTGCCAAGATAGGTGTTTTGGGTTTAAATGGCGCCGGGAAGTCATCCCTGCTGCGCATCCTGGCCGGTCAGGACAAGGAATTCAACGGTGAAACCATTCTATCCAAGGGATTCACGGTGGGCTATCTGGAGCAGGAACCCCTTGTGAACATCGATAAAACCGTGCGCGAGGTCGTCGAGGAGGGCGTTCAAGAAACGGTAAACCTGCTCAGGGAATTTGAAGAGATCAACAACCGTTTTGCCGAGCCCATGGATGATGAGGCCATGGACAAACTAATCCAGCGCCAGGGGGAAGTTCAGGAAAAGCTGGATGCCCATGATGCCTGGGATCTTGACTCCCGGCTGGAAATGGCCATGGATGCCCTGCGCTGTCCCCCGGGTGAGGCACAGGTCAAGGTGCTATCGGGGGGTGAAAAACGGCGTGTGGCCCTTTGTCGTCTCCTGCTGCAGAAACCCGACATCCTGCTGCTGGACGAACCCACCAACCATCTGGATGCGGAAAGTGTCGCTTGGCTGGAACACCACCTGCAGCAATACAGCGGGACGGTCATTGCCGTCACCCACGATCGCTACTTTCTGGACAACGTGGCCGGCTGGATACTCGAACTGGACAGGGGCCGGGGGATTCCCTGGAAAGGCAACTACTCATCATGGCTGGAACAGAAAATGGAGCGCCTGCGCCGGGAGGAAAAAACCCAGAGTGCCCGTCAGAAAACACTGGCCCGGGAATTGGAATGGATCCGCTTGACCCCCAAGGGGCGTCATGCAAAAAGCCAGTCCCGCGTGAATGCCTATGAAAAATTGATGGCCCAGGAAGAACAAATCCAGGATAAAGAACTGGAACTGTATATCCCCCCCGGCCCGCGTCTGGGTGACGTGGTTATTGAGGCTGACGGCGTTACAAAGGGATACACGGATGGCCTGCTCATGGAAAAGATGTGTTTCCGACTGCCCCCTGGCGCCATGGTGGGGGTTATCGGACCCAACGGTGCCGGCAAAACCACTCTGTTCAAGATGATCACCGGCCAGGAAAAAACCGATGGTGGTATATTCAAAATCGGTGAGACGGTTCAGTTGGCATACGTGGACCAGAACCGCAAGCTGGACCCGCAAAAAAGTGTCTGGGAAGAGATTACCGGGGGGCAGGAACTGCTCGAAATCGGCAAAAGAGCGCTCAATTCCCGTGCCTATGTGGCCCGCTTCAACTTTTCCGGCTCGGAACAGCAGCGCAAGGTTGCGGATCTCTCCGGCGGACAGCGCAACAGGGTTCACCTGGCCAAGATGCTCAAGGAAGGGGCCAATGTTTTGCTGCTGGATGAGCCCACCAACGACCTGGATGTCAACACCCTGAGAGCACTGGAAGAAGCCCTGGAAAATTTCGGCGGCTGTGCTGTGGTGATCAGCCACGACCGCTGGTTTCTGGATCGTATCGCCACCCATATCCTGGCCTTCGAGGGAGACAGCCAGGTTGTTTTTTTCAACGGTAACTGGACTGAATACGAGGCTGACCGCAAAAAGCGCTTGGGTGTCGATGCCGAAATACCCCGGCGGATCCGGTATCGCCAGCTGACACGTTGAACGCTGTAATGGCGTAATCAAATTTAAAGGATAGCCAAACACCATGGCCGATGGAATCAGATTGCCCCAAGTGATGGGATATTTTCTTCCCTCATCTCTTTGTTAAGGCAAAGAGAGGTCTGAGCAGTCCAGGCGTTTTTCCGTGTTAATCACCCTGCTCCGCCATGTAATCATCATAAATGGTCTCGAGAATATTTTTATGCTTGGCTTCTTCCTGGGACAGGATTTTAAAAACCTGAACAAACTCGGGCTTGTCCGCCGCCTTGGCGGCCAGCTCGTTATACAGCTGCAGGGCCACTTCTTCACGTTTCATGGCCAGTCGCAGAATCTCCGTGTAATGCATGCCCTTCTCATAAGTAACATCCACCATATAGTCACTGCGTTTCATATCCGGTATCCATTCAAATTGATATTCGGCTATCTTCTCTTTCTGGCTGCCAAGATTTTCAAGCATGCTGACATGTTTCTTTTCCTCTTCTGCAAAGCCCTCAAAGGTCTTTTTCACGGCCGCCAAAGATTCATTCTGGCTGATCTCTTTGTAAAAAGACACGGCTTCTTTCTCTTTTTCCAGAGCATATGCGATGATCTCATCCACCGAATTGAAATTCATTGAATCCTCCTGTTCTATTTTGGGTAGTCAGTTCCATCTAAATTGTACGGTTCAAATATTGGGTTCTATTCGCTCAGCGAATAGTAGCATCTTTTGGGTGACTCGATCTTGCCCTGCTTCTTGAGCTCCTGGAACACCTTTGATACCTCTTTGTTCTCCAGACCGAGCACCTTGGCAATCTCTCCGGCTTTTACGGGCTTTCCGGCTTTTTTCATGGCAGTGATCACTTTCTTTTCCATTGTTTCCCCCTTGATAACATCGTTTTACGATTTGATATAACACGATTCTGTCGCTCATGTGGTGAGCGGTCTAGCCTTTTGCCTTGCAGACGGAGACCTTTGATTTAAATCCGAACGTGCATGTTTTACGCTGCTTTCAGTTCATTCTGCAACCATTTTTTAACATCACCGGTAACAGCGAAAACACCTTTCAGACGCCCATTTTCCGTTATATATTTTTCTTCTATGGTTTTAGGCATCTTGAATTCAGCCAATTCGTCGGCATCCTCGGAATTGCGACGAATCAGATATATAACAGGATCTTTTTTCCATGTATTCACGACAAAATAATGGGTCACGTCATCCTTGGAACGGATGACATAATTGCCCCTTACCCAGTTGTTGCCCCACTCGAGATACAAGCGGACAGCCTCTTCAGGCGTCATGTCCCAATCTATAACGTTTATAAGCTCCCTGTTTTTTTTAATTTCTTCTAAGGTCATGGTCTTATCTCCAAAAAATCGCGTGGCGATTTTATGCGTGGCGGCCATGCCGCCTGATTTGTTCACTAGTGTCCATCCACAAAGGGTCTTTTCACGCCCTGCCGGTGTTGGGCGCCATGATTTAACGCCTCAAAATAGCGCGCTATTCCTCCGGGTTAAATCTGACGCCCGCCTTGTCAGAACGCGAAAATCCCTATTTCTGGACGGACACTAAATATTAGGTTCTTACACGATCGTTGATCCTATGAATGGAATAGTCAGATGCTAAAAACATGCCAATTTTCAATCATAGGACATTCTATTAAACAATTTGTGCCAACTGGGGCAGGATGCTGCAGAAAACTAGCATCACCCCTCTGAATACTGTCTCAAAGATATCATGATGCTTGTCTCTTGAGACAGGTATGTCTCATAATATAAGGATTGAAACAAAGACATCAAGGCAGATGTTTCAGGATAAATGCAATGATCTCTTTTGGTTTTTCCATGGGAATGAGGTGGCCAGCGCCGGCGATCAGCCGGTAAGTGCCCTGCGGGAACTTGGAGGCGGCCTTTTTAAGATCGACAAAGGGACGATTGGTACTCTCCTCTCCCTCGAGCACCAATACCGGACAGGTAACCTTTGACAACATGGGCCAGGGATCATAGCCCATGCCACCCATGAACAGGGAGGCTTCTTTCTCGGGAGAACAGGTCAGTGCCAATTCCCCGGTCTCAAGGGGAACCGTGCCATGCTCGATATACAGATCCAGAAATTCTTCTTCCCAGTTTTTAAACAGGGGTTTACGCCTGAAATCGTCTTTCACCTCAGCAGGGTCGCTCCAGGTGTTGCGCCGTTTGATAGATCGACTGGCCAGGGGGTGGTCCTCAACTCGAAGCTGTATATGGTAAAAATCCTGTGGTAAGAATACCGGCTCGATCAGGATCATGCTGGCAGCCTTAGGGCCATGTATTGCCTCGGCAATGGTCATGACGGTAGCACCCATGGAATGACCCACCAAGAGCGGCTTTTCTATGTTCAGGCGTTCACACAGGCGGCAAAGATCATCGGCCAGAAGCATCCAGCTGAGCCCTCCTTTTTGTGGATCGGTTTCGCGATGGTCGCAAAAATAGGGCGCAATCACCCTGCGATGCCTGGAAAGCTCACGGGCAATGGGATGCCACAACATGGGCAGAAAACCCGTGGCATGCAAGAGGAGGATCGGTGGATCCTGGCCATCATATTCCAGATACTGCAAGTCTATATCGCCAACTGTCTCGGATCGGGCAACCGGTTGTCCGGTCATGTTTATTTCCTTTTTATCTCAACGCTCTTTCAATCTAATGATTTTAATACCTGTATATCGTATGTCAACTCGCTCCCATTGTTGTGAACATACAACGGGTCACTATTGATATCTGGATAATTTTACAGTACGGTGATGATCTGCCATCATTCTTTTTAAAATGAGCGTTTTTAGAACTTTGTGGCATACAAAGTACTGCCGCACGGCAGAACCAGCGGGGAATACCCTCGCAGTTGCGGCTCAACTTGTCAGAGGAATAAACGATGATAAAACAAACCTTTCGAGCCATGATTGTCGAAGAAACCCAGGACAATCAGTTTGTTCGTACTATCAAAGAAAAATCGATTTCCAACCTTCCGGATGGAGATATTCTCGTGCGGGTTTCTTTTTCCTCCCTGAACTACAAGGACGCCCTCTCCGCAACCGGCAACCGGGGTGTTACCAGAAAATATCCCCACACCCCGGGCATCGACGCCGCAGGCACGGTGGAAGAAAGTCGTAACAAGGCCTTTCACACAGGTGATGCCGTTATCGTCACGAGTTACGATCTTGGCATGAATACCTCGGGAGGTTTCGGCCAGTATATTCGTATACCTGCCGACTGGATCGTCCCCCTTCCCAAGGGTCTGACCCTGAAGGAAAGCATGATCTATGGAACAGCCGGTTTTACAGCGGGCCTGTCTGTGTTTTCCTTAAGCCACACGGTAAAACCAGAAGATGGAGAGATCCTGGTGACCGGGGCCACCGGTGGTGTCGGCAGCATCGCCACGGCAATCCTGAATAAGCTGGGTTACCATGTCGTGGCGGTCAGTGGCAAACCCGATGCCACAGATTTTCTTTTGAACCTTGGCGCCAAGCGGATTGTAACACGGGAAGAAGTCAACGACGAGAGCGGACGGCCCCTTTTGAAGAACACCTGGGCTGGTGTGGTGGATACCGTGGGCGGAAACATTCTGGCCACCGCCATCAAGTCAACCCACCCCTGGGGAGTCGTGACGACCTGTGGCATGGTGGCTTCACCGGATCTGCCCTTGACAGTTTTTCCTTTTATCCTGCGCGGGATCAAACTGCTTGGGATCGATTCCCAGAACTGTCCCATGGAACACCGTCAAAAGGTCTGGAAAAGGCTCGCCACAGACTGGAAAATAGACCAGCTCCAAAACATCTGCCAGGAGGTCTCCATGGAAGAGCTGAATTCCATGATCGACACGATTCTCAAAGGCGGGGTCAAGGGCCGGACAGTCGTCAACCTGGAAACTTAAAAACGCGAATCCAAATGGATCTATATCTGATCATACTTTAAGAGATGTAATTTTGTACCATCTCTACTGGTTGAAGCGCAAAATACAAATATCGAAATGCGAAACAAATCTGAATATCAAATGTTTAAATAACCAAAACAAATCCCAGGGGATAAAACCCCGTTCGAATAGTTTTGATCATTCGGATTTTTGTCATTGGGTATTGTTTAGGATTTCGAACTTCGTGCTTCGGATTTATAGGAGTATATATGAAACCCCTCGACTTTTCCGATAACCACTTCAAAATTTTTATCGAGGTGGTACCACCCGCAGGACCCGATGCCGGCCCCCTCATGCAGCGCCTGAAATCCATTGCAGCGCTTCCGTTCCATGCCTTCAGTGTCGCCACGAACCCGGTTGCCAAGCCGCGCATGAGTGCCATGGCCACCTGTGCACGCACCCAGCAGGAAACAAACAAACCCGCCATTCTTCACTGTACCACCCGTGATCACAACCGGATCAGCCTCCAAGGCATGCTCTGGGGGGCACAGGCACTGGGGATCAAGACTGTGCTGATTGCAACCGGAGACATGGTCGCATTGCAGGACCGGCATATCACAACCAGGGTTCGCGACATGGATGTTTTTGGCCTGGTGGGTATGGCAAGGCAATCCGGACTTCAGACCGGCGTGGTGATCGATCCCCATCCTGAAGCCAATGGATTCGAAACAGCCATCCGCCGTCTGGCGAAAAAAATCGATGCTGGCGCCCAGTTTGTAGTTACCCAGCCCATCTACAATGCTGAAGCTGCCGATGCCATGGCCCAGGCCACCCACGATATGGGCATCCCTGTCATCATGGGAATTCTGCCCCTGCGAACGGCACGCCATGCTGACTTTCTACACCAAAAAGTTGCCGGCATCGCTGTACCCGAGCAATTGCGGGAGCAGATGCACCAGGCTGACAACACCATCAAAGCCGGCAATCAGAATGCCCGTGAGATGCTGGCAACCGCACGAGAACGTTTTGCCGGTGCCTGCATCATGCCGCCCTTTGACCACTATGAGGTGCTGGAAGACATTTTAACTTTTGATTTTGACACAGATTGATGCATGGATTAGCGTAAAAAATCCTGGCCCAGAGGACCAGGCTTTGGGTTGCACCTAGAAGGGGCTTTATCACAAAACATATGAGCCAGAGAATTCAGAATACAGAAGTCAGGAGACAGAAGAACTTAGATGTCGCTTCGCTCCTACAATTTTATCTTCTTTTTGACTGAGCCGAAGGCGAATCCATTATTCTGTATTCTGTATTCTGACTCCTGGATTCCCTTTCGAACTGTTTCAGGCAGAGCCAATCGTCTCTGACCTGGCCCAAAGGACCAGGTTTTTAATAATGGAATAAAAATAACGGTATATGTTGCAGAGGCCTGCCCTCGATATCTGCAACAGAAACAGTCAACAAATCATAGAGGATTTCGACCATGATGACTACCAGAAAACCCAGACACAATCTCATCTCTTTTGTTATCATAACCACCTGTTTTCTGTTGCTAACAGGTTGTTCAAAAGCCTATTACGGTGCCATGGAAAAAGTGGGTGTCCATAAAAGGGATATTCTCGTGGATCGGGTAGAAAGTGCCAGGGATGCCCAGTCGGATGCACAGGTGCAGTTCAAGGATGCCCTGGAGCAATTTGGATCGGTTGTCAAGATTGAAACCACCGATCTTAAGGATGCCTACGAAAAGCTCAACTCCGAATATGAAAAAAGCGACGAGGCGGCCAAGGAAGTATCCAGCAGAATCGAAAAGGTGGAATCCGTGGCCGACGATTTGTTTGTAGAATGGGAAAAAGAATTGGGCCTTTATAAAAACAAGGCCTTACAGGATGCAAGTGCCCGGAAGCTCAAAGACACCCAGACCCGTTACAAAGAAATGCTTGCCAGTATGCACCGGGCTGAAAAAAGCATGGATCCTGTCCTGCGAACATTTCGTGACAATGTATTGTTTCTCAAGCACAATCTTAATGCCCAAGCCATTGGCTCCCTTCGCTCTGAATTTTCCGGTCTCAAGGTGAAGATCGATGCCCTGATAAATAATATGAACGACGCCATCACCAACTCAAACCAGTTTATCGAAGATCTCAATCAATAAAATCGTTCTGAAATATCCGCTTTGCGTAAGGAATTCTGTCCCTCTTAGATTTGCTCACTCACCCTGCGGCATGTGAAGCACTGCCCCACAGCAAACATTCCACGCAGCCTCACAGCACAGAAAAAGGATCAGGAAGCATAGATGGAGCACTTTCTGACCGCCATGGCAGCTTCCTGGAGTGCTTCTGAAAAAGTTGGATGACCGTGGACAGTCCGGGCAATGTCTTCCGAGCTTGCCCCGAACTCCATGGCCAGCACGCATTCGGCAATCATGTCGGCTGCCCGGGGACCGATGATGTGTACCCCCAGGATACGGTCGGTCTTGCCGTGGGCGATCAGTTTGACAAATCCCTCCTTCTCGCCCATACAGCGGGCCCGGCCCGCACCTGAAAAAGGATAGGTACCCACACAATAGGGAATTTCCCTTTCTTTGACCACCTCTTCCGTCAAACCGACACTGGCGACTTCGGGCCAGGTGTAGACCACCGACGGAATGGCGTCATAATTGACTTCGCCGGCGTGTCCAGCAATGTTCTCCACGACCGCAATTCCCTCTGCCGATGCTTTATGGGCCAGCATGGGGCCGGGGGTGAGATCGCCGATGGCGTAGACACCCTGCACACGGGTCTGGTAGGCGGCATCGACAATGATGTGGCCGGTTATAGGGTCGGTTTCGATACCGGCATCCTCGATACCGAGCCCCTCTGTCAACGGGCCGTCTCCCCACTGCCACCAGGAGTTTATCAAAGGCCATGGCGGTGGTTTCCCCGCCTTTTTCAAGGGTTACCTTGACCTTCTTGGCGGTTTTCCGGGCTTTGACCACCCGTGTATTGAGATGAAACAGCATGCCCTGTTTTTTTAAAATACGATCCAGTGCCCTACCCACCTGACCGTCCAGGGTTGTGGCAATCTTGGGCAGCATTTCGATAACGGTCACCTTCGATCCCAGACGCATCCAGACCGATCCCAGTTCCAGACCGATATAGCCACCTCCCACGATTCCCAGGCTTTTGGGAACGATGTCAAAATTGAGGGCTTCTGTGGAGCTGACAATTCCCTGGCCGTCAAAGGCCATGCCGGGGACCTCCACTGGCTGACTCCCCGTGGCCAAAAGAATCGACGTGCCCTTAAGAATCTTTTTTTTCTTACCCATGCTCACTTGTACCTGTTGGTCACCCACCAAACGCGCCGTGCCCTGGATAATGTCAATCCGGTTGCCTTCCAGCAGCTTTCGAACGCTGTCTGTAAGATCTTTGACCACCGTCTCTTTACGCTTCATCAGGGTTGCCAGGTCCAGAGTCAGGCGACCGGTCTTGATACCATGTTCGGCAAAATGTTCCCGTGCCAGGTGATAGTACTCGCTGGAATCAAGCAGGGCCTTGCTGGGGATACACCCGACGTTCAGGCATACGCCACCCAGACGGGCTGATCGCTCGACACAGGCTGTTTTCAAACCCAGCTGTGCAGCCCTTACCGCAGCTACATACCCGCCAGGTCCGGATCCTACAATAACCAGATCATAATTGTCTGTCGTTGTCATGTTAGACCTCCAATACGATCCGTTCAGGGTTTTCGACGAATTCCTTGACACGTTTTAAAAACGTGACAGCACCTTTGCCGTCGACAATTCGATGGTCGTAGCTCAAAGCCACATACATCATGGGACGCACCACAATTTCGTCGTCCACCACTACCGGACGTTTCTCAATCTTGTGCATACCCAGAATACCGCTCTGGGGTGTATTCAAAATCGGTGTACTCAACAAAGACCCATACACACCGCCATTGCTCACCGTAAAGGTTCCTCCCTCAAGATCGGCCAGTTCGAGTCGATTCTCTTTGATTTTACCGACATATTCGATGATGGCTTTTTCGATCCCGGCAAAACTCAGCCTCTCGGCGTGACGAATGACCGGAACTACCAGTCCCCGGTCGCTTCCAATGGCGACACCGATGTGCTGGTATGAATGATAGACAAAGTCGGAACCGTCCACAAAGGCATTGATTTCAGGAATCTCCTTCAACGCTTCTACGCAGGCTTTGATGAAAAATGACATGAATCCCAAAGAGACATCGTGCTTTTTCTTAAAAGCCTCCTTGTAGCTTGCCCGCATGGCCATGGCATGCTGCATGTCTATTTCATTAAAGGTGGTGAGCATGGCTGTATTCTGTTTCGATTCCAGGAGACGTTCGGCAATGCGTTTGCGTATGGGTGACATTTTGACCCGTTTGACTTCCTCCGAAACCTGGTCAACAGAAGGTTCTTCACAAACCGGAGCCGCTACTTTTTCGGGAATACCGGCTGGGGCTTCTTCCAGATAAAGGAGCACATCCCCTTTGCTGATTCTATTCCCGGGACCTGTCCCGGAGATTTTGGATACATCAAGATTTTTTTCTGCAACAAGCCGACGGACCGAAGGTGAAAGCGGGATATCATCCATTGTTGATTTCAAGGGAGGTGTTTCTTTTCCCATGGGTTCCGGTGCCGGTATTGGCGGTTCTTTTTCAGGCACGTCTGTTTTTGTCCCAGGGGGCGTCGACGGCGCTGGTGCCGGCTCTGGAACCGCAGTTTTGGCAGTTACACCTTCGGTTTCAATCCGGCCCACAACCGCGCCGATGGCCACTGTCTCACCGTCGTCAATCAAAATCTTCAAAACGCCACCGGTTTCCGCCACCACTTCCAGGGTCACCTTGTCTGTCTCTATGACCAGGAGGGCTTCATCTTTCTGGACGGTGTCGCCATCCTTTTTGAACCATTCCGCCAGAACCGCTTCCTGGATAGATTCTCCGACACTGGGTATCTTGATGTCTATGGACATAGTCGCTCCTTAATTGATTCTATATTTTCACTTTAAAAAAAGTATCCGCTAAACCTATCATTCGCACGATTAATACCTTTGACTGTTTTTTGCACTTCGTGCGTTATTTGTCCTTCGGACGACATTTGCGCTGCGCGCGTAATTTATTGTTGTTGATAGCTGTCAGCTAATAGCCAGTATCCATGGCCTAAAACTTAACACCTAAAACCTAAAACGCGATCAGTTTTCCCTCGAACCCTCAGACCCTATAAACTTAGTTGCTTTGTTCATTGAGTTCATTGTGTTTATTGGGTTGCTTATAGCCCACGGCATATAGCTTTTAACCCGTTTCCGTTTCATCAACCCAATGAACCCAAGAAACTCAACAAACACAATAAACACTATTCCCTTGAAACCTGTTTAGCTTTTTAGGGGCTTAGGCTGAAGACTGTTAGGTGCGTTTCGCATACCGCCATTAGCTACCCTCGAACCCTTGTATCACCCTCGAACCCTTGAACCCTTCGTTCCTAGGACACCGAATCCGCAGATCTCCCCAGGGCCTCGCTTGAGATGGCTTCCTGCTGTTTTTTATAGATGGCCGGGAATCCAGTGGCCGGACTTGCGGAGGGTTTTCTCCCCACATAGCGCAGTGTCTGCCCTGTGATCCGTTCCAGGCGGTCCCGCACAAAAGTCCATGCCCCCATATTTTCCGGTTCTTCCTGTACCCAGCTGAATGCCTTTACCTTTTTATACGGTTTGAGCATCTTCTCAATCTGTTTTTCGGGAAAAGGATAAAACTGCTCCAGACGCAAAACAGCTTTGTCGCTCTCGGCCAGTTCGCTACGCCGCTCGAGAAGCTGATAATAGATTTTCCCGCTGCAGAAAAGTATCTCCTCCGCCCCTGTATTGGGTTCAGGATCCTTCAGGACCGCTTGAAAGCGGTCTGAAACCAGGGCATCGAGGGTGGAGACAGCCATGGGATGCCTCAGGAGACTCTTGGGTGTCATGAGTACCAGCGGTTTGCGATATGCTTCCTTGACCTGGCGCCTCAAGAGATGAAAATACTGGGCCGGCGTCGTAAGATTGCAGACCTGCATGTTGTCTTCGGCACACAGCTGTAGAAAACGCTCCAGACGTGCGCTGGAGTGCTCAGGGCCCAGTCCTTCCCATCCATGGGGAAGCAGCAGCGTCAACCCACTCAAGCGTTGCCACTTGGATTGCCCGCTGGCGATGAAAAGATCGATCACCCCCTGGGCATTGTTTGCAAAATCCCCGAACTGCGCTTCCCAAAGCACCAGTGTTTTTGGCTGTGTTATGGAATAGCCATATTCAAATCCCAGCACACCGGCTTCCGCCAGAAGCGAGTTGTATACCATGAAGATTGCTTGTTTTTTATTCAGATGGTTCAAGGGAATGTAGGACTCACCCGTATTGGCATCGAACAGAACAGAATGCCGCTGGCTGAAGGTGCCCCGACGAACATCCTGTCCGCTCAAGCGAATGGGAAATCCTTCCATGAGCAGCGATGCAAATGCCAATGCCTCGGCACCTGCCCAGTCGATGCCTTCGCCGGATTCCACAGCGGACAGGCGTTTTCCCAGCAGACGCTTCAATTTCGAGTTCAATGAAAATCCATCGGGTAGACTGTCCAGCTTTCTGGCCGTATCAATCAGCCTGTTCCTGGGAATACCCGTCTTGACGCCCTCGAATGTGTAGGTCGATGCAACAGAATCCCATTCTTCGAAATATCGGGATTCCGGAAAAAGACAATCTGTTCCATGAACATCCGCAAAGGCCTTCTCCAGGTTGTCGAGAACATCTTTTTCCAGCGATTCCAGGTGGCCTTCGTCCACAACATTTTCTTTCAGAAGCGTTTCTCCATAAAGAACACGCAGGGACGGGCGTTCCTTGATGCGATCGTACATGAGGGGCTGGGTAAAATAAGGTTCGTCCCCTTCATTGTGCCCATATCTGCGATAACAGATCACATCGATGACCACATCCTTTCCGAATCGATGACGATAGTCGGCTGCCAGTCTGCCTACATGAACAGCGGCCTCAGGGTTTTCGCCATGTACATGGAAGATGGGTACCGTGAGCATTTTGGCGACATCGGTTGAATATCGGGTCGAGCGGGCATCTTCGGGCAGGGTTGTATAACCGATCTGGTTGTTGATTATGATGTGGATAGTGCCCCCGGTTTTATAACCCTGAAGCTGGGACATGTTCAATGTCTCAGTGACCACTCCCTGCCCGGCAAATGCAGCATCACCGTGAATAAGTATTGGAACGACACTATCCAAACCCATATTCGACAGATCCTGCCTGGCGCGCGCAACACCCTCTACCACAGGGTCCACGGCCTCCAGATGGCTGGGATTATTCACCAGGAACATACGCACGTTTTTACCGGTATCCGTTTCAATGTCTGCAAGATAACCATTGTGGTATTTGACATCCCCGGAACCCATGAGCTGTCCCGGGTCATAGCAGCTCTCAAACTCCCTGAAGATTTCTTCATAAGGCTTCCCCAGAATGTGACTCTGAACATTCAGCCGCCCCCGGTGAGCCATTCCCAGAATGACTTCCCGGCATCCGTTTTCAGCAACCTGCCGGACCAGCGTGTCCAGCAGAGGGATCACCACATCCCCCCCCTCCAGCGAAAAACGGGTCACCCCCATGTATTTCTTATTTAAATAGGCTTCGAACATGGCCGTCTGATACAGTCTTTTCAAGATGGTCATCTTTTCAGCAGTCTCGATTGGCAGGCTGTTCTGAATCGGCTCCATCCGGTCTTGAAGCCAGCGCCTTTCCTCGGGGTCCTGAATATGCATGTACTCTACGCCGATCGAATGACAATACGTTTCTTTCAAGCGCAGCAGGATTTCTTTCAGGTTTTCACCCCCGCCCAGGAAGGTTGACCCAGACACAGGTTTCTCAAAATCCCCTGCTGCCAAGCCAAAACGCTCCAGCGACAGCAAGGGGTGGTCCATGGGACAGGCCTGCAGGGGGTCCATACAGGACAGCATGTGCCCGAGGCAGCGATACCCGAATATCAACTGTTCCACACCGGTCAAAAAGGACGGATGGCCCTCTGTGTCCGTCATCCCGGGCGCAACCCCGCCTGAAAATGCAAAATCGAAACCCTTGAAAAACAACTGCCAGTCTTTAGAAACAGACGCCGGATCCTGTTGCCACTGCTGATATTGTGATTCAATATAGTCGCCATGGTAAGTGTCTGGAACGCTCATAAATAAGGAACTCCTCTCTGATTCTGACAATTGCCATTATAATATCACCCAGACGGCCGCTATTCAAGATGCAACTGTTCTAAATTTTTTGATTAGCTTGGGGATGAAAAAAGAAATTACAAACAGGGCAATGGAGAAGAAAACTTTAAATGAAATCAGTTCTCCCCAGTTTCCAGAGACCCAGATGTCCTTCAGGCTACCGATGAAAAAAGTGAAAATAAAGGTCCCGACTATGATGCCAAGACCTGTTCCGGCAAGATAATCCCAAAACCGGACCTTGGTCAGACCCATACCAAAATTCATGGGGGTAAAGGGAAAGTATACCAGTCGCAGATACAGGACGGTGGCAAAGCCATTTCGCTCGATGCCATCATCATATTTTCGGAGTTTGTCTCCCACCAGGGATGCTGCAAATTCACGTCCAAGGGTCCGGCCGATGACAAACGCCCCACAGGCACCGATCATGGCGCCGATCCAAACCCACAAAAATCCCCAATACGGGCCGAATATGGCTGCTCCCAGACCTGTCAGCAGTGAACCCGGGACAAACAGGCAAACACCTGCGGCATACACACCGATGAATACCAGGGGGGCCCAGAAACCGGCTTTCTCAAGAAGCCCACCCAGGGATTCCGGTGTCAGATAGGTCATGACGGGTGTCAACTGGACCAGCACTATAGCCGCAAGGATAAAGATCACCAGTAGAAAAATCTTCAAGATTGCTTTCTTTTTTTTGTCCATGCGACGTCACCCTTTCCTTTTGGGATGCCTTCTGACAACATTTGAAGAATCTCGCAGCATGCGAAGCACTGCCCCAAGGCAGAATCCACGGGGAATGCGCTCGCTATTTCGGTTCAACTTCCGTCCATTGCCTGAACTCAGGTCTCGATGGCCCCCCCTCATGTAAACCCTGAACCAGCTGTACAGGCATAGCAGTGATCGGCTGTGGCAATCAGGCTACCGGCTTTGGGGCGGTCCTCCATTTCAGACACATGAATTTTCTCACCACCCATGTAAATACCCTGTGCCAGATTAAAATCACAATCGTAAAGATATCCATCCCAGGATACGGACACCATGGTCCTGCACATGACATCAGTCACTGCACAGGGGTTGAAACTTGAGGCCAGCTTTTCCATATACTGTGTAAAGTTGCCGGACCGGATAAGCCACTCGCGGTACCGCCCCAGTGGAACATTGGCAAAACTGAAAAGGTTATTGAATTGAATGCCCCAGTTTTTTTCCAATACCCGTCTGAATCGCTTCTCTGTCTGGTCTTGATCCGCCGGCATAAATGCACCGGAAGGGTTCGACACCAGGTTCAGTTCTAGACCGGTTCCGGTCTTGCCGTAACCCAGCCGGTTCAGCTTCAGCAGGGCCTCGATGCTGGTATCGAAAATACCCTTTCCCCGCTGAGACTCGGTCTGGGATACATTCAGGGAGGGAAAGGATGCCACCACCACAACCTGGTGGGTCTTCAACACCTGCATCAATCCAGCCCGAGCGCCACTGTTCAATGCCGAAAGATTGGATCGGAACATCACCCGCGGTACCATTGCCGCCGCCTTCTCAATGAGCTCTTCCACGTGGGGGTTCAACTCCGGTGCCCCGCCCGTAATATCGATCATGTCAAAATGACTGCGTCGCGCATAGTCCATCACGACCAGCATGGTTTCTCTGTTCATGTTCTCTCTTCGATCAGGTCCGGCGTCCAGGTGACAATGCTGGCATTTTTGATTGCATAAAAAACCCACATTGATCTGTAAGGTGCGGGTCTGGCCACGGCTTAAATTGAGTCCGTGGCTTGAAAGCATCAGATGAAATGGGTCTACCTTGGCTTCCAATATGGTATTCTTTGGCTCCAAAACGTTAAGCGTGCTCCTTTCCAACACATCGTTTTTTTTAAGTTCAAGATCCAAACAGAGCCCTAGGGTAATGACGTTTCCTCATTTCTCGATTTTCCTGGGGCATAAAGCGGCATCGCCGCATCATAAACAGTCGCTGTGCGAGTGTTTACATGGACAGCTTGTCTGCAATATTACGTGATTGAATACCGTGCACAAGGGACGCCCCCCCACGAATGGCGGTTGCCACGTGGACAGCCTCTGTCATCTCTCCCATGTTTGACCCTCTTTCCAGACACTTCTGTGTAAAGGAATCGATGCAGTAGGGGCACTGAATGGCATGCGCCACGGCCAGTGCAATCAGGGATTTTTCTCTCAGGGTCAATTCACTTTCCGAAAACACCTCGTTATAATACTCGAAATATTTTTTTGCCATCTCAGGCGCCTCTTTGCCTATCTCACCGAATTTGGGAAGATCTTCACGTTTGTAATACTCTTCCATTTCTTTCTCTCCTTTGTTCACCAGTCGATCCCTTAAAAGATTATTTTGAGGTGATTATAGAATCTATCTCTAAATAAAGATATTGGTTCAATATCAAGGCTGGGCTGAGTTTCAACCCGCAGGCATACTCAAGTATGTCGAGGACCTGAAACGAGGACCCAACGCCGAGATTGGGCCAAAAGATTATTTTGAGGTGATTCTATTCTTCTCGCAACGAACACGCCCTCCCCTTTAAATGAAAAAAGAACTTCAATCCTTTCTGGACTTTTTCCGAAAAAATCTTGGGTGAAAAAAAGTTGCCGACCACGCGTTTGTTTATTTCGCCCATGGTTGGATAGGGATGAACAGCTGCCGCCAGTTTAGACAATTTCACTTTTCCATTCAGAATCGCCACCCACTCACTCAGCAGATCCCCTGCCCTTGGCCCCAGAATCTGAACCCCAAGTGGTTTTTCCTTGGCATCCAGAATCATCTTGACACTACCGCTTGTCTCATCCTCTGCCAGGCTCCTGTCATTGTCCTTGAACGCCTCACTCCAGACCGAATAGTCAAGACCCTTGGCAAGGGCAGTCTTTTCATTCATACCGATACTGGCAAGTTCAGGGTCAGTATACGTGCACCAGGGCAAGTAGGTATAGTCTGCCTTTCTGGGCAATCGGAAAACAGCATTGCTTACGACGATACCTCCTTCATATCCGGCAGCATGGGTAAATTGAAAACCACCGCTCACATCCCCTGCCGCATAGATATGTTTATGATTGGTACGCATTCTACTGTCCACGGCAATACCGTAGCGGTCATATGCCACACCGATGTCCTCAAGACCCATATTATCTATATTGGGCGCCCTGCCCATGGCCACAAGAATTGCTTCCGTATTCAAAACCTTGCTCTCGCCGGATTTGTCAATTATTATGACAGATTTGCGTCCATGACCTTCCTGAACCTCCTCAATGGATGCTTCCAGATAAAAGGTCACACCCTCATCTTCCATGATCGATGCCACCCTGTCGGCCATATCCTTGTCTTCTTTCCCCAGAATCTGAGCAGACCGATCCACCACCGTTACCGAGGTCCCCAGACGATTGAATGCCTGAGCCATTTCGATGCCAATGGGTCCGCCACCCAAAATGACCATGCTTTCCGGAAGCTGGTCCAGAGAGAAAATCTCCCGGTTGGTTAAAAACGCCGTATTGTGCAGCCCGGGTATAGGCGGTGCAACGGGTGATGAGCCCGTGGCAATAACCCAGTTTTTTGCTGATTTCCGATGTCCTTCCAGGTCGATGGTATGTTCGTCCTTAAAAACAGCTTCGCCGAATAGAACCTTGGCCCCCAATCCGCAAAAACGTTCTTCCGAATCATGCTGCTGGATGGTTGCGATGACCTTTTGAATACGCTTGGCAATCTGTTTAAAATCAACCGGCGGGATACTGGCCTTGGGCAGACCGAACCTTTCTGCATGCTGCATCAGATGATAAACACGGGCGGAATGTATGAGGGTTTTGCTTGGAACACATCCGAAATGAAGACAATCCCCCCCCAGGGATGACTCCTTCTCGATCAACAGGACTTTTGCTCCTAACTGGGCCGCGCCCGAGGCAACCGTCAAACCAGCTGCGCCACCACCGACAATTCCAATATCATAATCAAAATCGGCCATCTGTATCTCCTGTAAATTCCATACACACGGTTTCTATATGGTTAATTAAAAAAGTTCTTCTCCCAATTCGTTGGGAGAAAGGGTTCCTTGAATCCTAAATTTGGATCAACTCTTTTGGAGATGATCCAAAAATAATTATTCTGGTTTTAAGGTTCTATGCATCCTCATCTCTCCGGGGCCATTCTTGACCCTGGCGTTCTTCGACAAAGTAACAAAAACGGTTCCATTCAAAGCTCTTCAGACTAATGGGACATTGAAGCGTGATTTTTCGATCCGTCATGCCCACAATTTTCCAGTCACCCTTCCGGGGGCCGTTTTCAATATAAATTTTTTGACCCAGTGCAAAATCATAGGGCCTGAATATCGTGACAATCTCTTTTTCCATTACAATTACCCCTCAAAAAGTTTCAGATTTTGTTTCAATGCACTTCCCTGAAGCAGATCTTCCATGGCATTTTTATAATGTTTTTCCTGGAGCTCCGGTATCAGCTCATTTTTATGGATTGTGGACAGGACAGCGGTGTTCTGCATCCGGTTGTCCTCAAGCGCTGGATGAAAAACCACATAGTCCTTGATATCCCGCGCCGCACACACCCGGTGAATATCCGCAGCCCCTATCTCTGCAGCTCTGTTCAAACGAACATCCAGGGGTTGCCAGACCGTGTCATAGTACACCAGCGTTCCGCCATCCCTGGCCGCGACTTTCAATCCCCGCATGGCTTCATGCCGTTCCAGGGCTATGACCAGATCCGCCTCTCCCCCTGGTACCAGGGGAGAGAACACCCTATCACCCAGGCGCAAATGGGAAATCACCACACCGCCTCTCTGGGCCAGGCCGTGTGTATCGACAGCCTTAACCCGATGGCCGGCATAATCGGCCGCTCTCAGGAGAATTTCACTCAAAAGACCGATGCCCTGCCCCCCGACACCTATCACATATATGTTAAATGGTTTCATGCGCTATTTTCCAATGGTTTTTATCAGCATTAAGCTATAAGCTGTATGCTTTAAGCGGCTTAGAGCTTACAGCTTATCGCTTAGAGCTGTTATCTACCCTTGAACCCTACCATGCTGGGACGCTTGGATGCTTGGAAGCTGGGATGCCGCTACCCGCTTATAGCTGTCAGCGACCCTTGAACCCTTGTATCACCCTCGAACCCTCGGACCCTGTCTTTAACATCACCCCGGTTTCTCGATGGCCTGGGTTGGACAGGTTTGAAGACATGACCCGTCACCGATACATAGGTCCGGGTTGATGGTCACCTTCCCGTCCGTGTGTCGGGTAAATGTTGGACACCCAAAGGATGCCACACATGCGTGGGTCTGGTTACACAATTTCTGATCAATATGGACCTGCTTGACCTGGTAGCCAGGCTTTCTTCTTGCCTCCCGCGTAAACTTCAGCATACACGGATGTCTTGCGATGACCACACTGAATTCCGGATTATTCATAGCTGTTTCAACCAGCTCCGTTAATCTGGATTGCTGATAGGTATCCACTTCGTAGATATGTTTGACACCAAGACCCTCCAATACCTGCCGCACCGGAACCTTATCCGTGGGACCGTTGAAATTTTCCCCCACAGCCGCATGGTCCTGATGACCTGTCATGGCCGTAGTGCCATTTTCCATGAGAATCAAGGTGATGGGGTGCTGGTTGAAAACAGCGTTGAGAATGCCCGGCAACCCTGCATGAAAAAAGGTTGAATCTCCCATGAAAGCAATAACTTTTCTCGAAGTATTCCATAGGGATAGACCAGAACCGACGCCCGGAGACGCGCCCATGCACATCATGACCTGCCCCATCTCATAGGGAGGCAGATACCCCAGGGTGTGGCAACCAATATCGGCAACCGTGATATCCTGACCGGAAAGAGCTTTTTTGATGGCATAAAATGCGCTGCGATGACCGCATCCCGGACACATCTGGGGAGGACGCGCCAAAACCATCTCCGGTAAAACCGCCGCCGGTTGTCTGGCCCCAAGCATGTCGGGCCAGGTGTCGTTCAACACATCCTGGACTTTGTCTGCGGTATATTCCCCGATCCAGGCCTCAGGATCCATTTTTCCCAGGATACGTGTTTTCAAGCCGGCATCATAGGCCAGGGATTTGACGTCTTTTTCCAGAATATTGTCCAATTCCTCCAGAATTTTCACCTCATCATGGGATTTCACAAATGCTTCAATAATCTTATGGGGAATCGGGTGCGCAAACCCAAGCTTCAGGACATCCGGCTTCTCGCTCACCTTTTCCAGGACATCCATCAGGGACAGATAGGGTAGTCCCATGGTAATAATACCCCTGTGTCTGTTGCGATTGTCAATCAACTGGTTAAGATTTGATTGATTGGCAATTCTTTCGATCTCCCCCAGTTTACGAAGAGCCTTTCTTTTTTTGCTCAAGGCTTCTTCGGCAAGGGGAATCTGAGGGCCGTCGGCCACATCAAAACGGGGGGTATCAATCGGCTGAATCGGTGTGAATGCAGAAAAGGTCACGTTTTCTTTTGCGTGGCAGACATGGGTTGTGAGCCGCAAAATAACCGGCATGTGATACTTCCGGGCCAACCTTGCCGCTTCCTTGTAAAAAACGTACACTTCCAAAGGATTCGATGGCTCCAGCACCGGTGTATAGCTCATGTGGGCAAAATGTCTGTTGTCCTGTTCGTTCTGAGATGAATTTGCACCGGGGTCATCACCCAGCACCACCACCATCCCTCCAAGGATGCTCATGTGGCTGAGTTGCACAAAAGTGTCGGAAGCCACATTCAGCCCTACGCTTTTAAAAAATACAGTGGATAAATGCCCATTGATGGCAGCACCGAACGCCACTTCCGTGGCAACTTTTTCATTGGTCGAAAATTCAAAATAGAAAGGTCGGTCTCCCCTGGATATGGAACGAATGGCCGTGGCAATTTCAGGTGTAGGTGACCCAGGATAAGACGTGACCACACGCGTGCCTACCTCAATCATCGCGCGAACAAGAGCCGTGTTGCCCATCACGATTTCTTCAAAGGACTCTTCTCTCATCAACATGGTTCCCATATGCTTCATATTATCAACCTCAAACGAACGTTTTTACATGGCCCCTTATAAAATTGTTGCATTATTTTAAATAATATTTAAAATTAAGTAATGAATAAAATCGTTAGACGATTTTATTTGAACGCGACGCTGTCGCTATATAACTCAACCTTCGTCACCAAAGATAGAGCGAAATGAGTGATTCAATGGCGATTTGCGCTGTTTGAGCCGCTTAGGGCGCCTTACATCAGCGCATGATAATGAAAATCCAATATGAAAACGTGGTCATTTCGCAGTCATGCCTGTTTAATTATATGGCCTGCGCTGATGTTAGGATCCCTTGCGGTGAGTTCGCAAAGCGCCAGGGGATTATTCATTTCGCGTTCGCTGAATCCATAGAGTTGAGATAATAATTTTCCCCAAAACGTTTAAGCTATTTTCCACGAGTAGCAAAAAATAACCATCATACGGGAGGCCCTGGTATGGCTGCCAATGATAAATGGACGATCGGTATTTCCCTGCCCCAAACAACCACATCCGACCTGCGAGGGCGACAATCGGTTCGGGCAACGTTTAAACTGACCGAAGAATGTATCGGTGCCATCAGTATTGTGGCAACCCATCTGGGAATCAAGCAAAAGTCTCTATTCGACCATCTCGTAGAAGATATGAGCTCCCTGAAAGCCATTGCCCGTGAGCTGAAAAATACCAACATGCACACACAGAACCGGGTTCAGAAAACCTTTGTGATCAGCCGCAAATCGCTTCGTTCCCTCGAAACAGTGTCCAAAAGTCACAATGCCCCGCGCGATGCCCTGGTTGAATATTCCGTCCAGAGATTACTGCCCATCATCATCAATGAGCAGAAAAAGCACCAGACTCGAAAAAAAATGCGCAGCGCAATTGCAGCGCACCTGGAGGCCGGTAAAACGCTGCTTGGCAAGGTGAAGGATGCCCTGGGCGCGGAAGATCCCGTCCTCAACCGGATGACCGCTCTAATGACAAGCTATGAAAGCACCTTTTCAGCCATTGACGCCTTTATTGAACGGGGCAAATTAATCGAAGAATTCGATCCGGAAATGTTAAAACAGATGATCGAGACCCTCGACAGATAAGTTCTAAGTAAACAGACAGATTTTACACGCCTTGGCATGCTTGAGAAAATCTTCTGCCGTCCAGACCACAACCCCCTCTATCAGCTTTTCTTCATCGAGTTCCATCATGTCGATGGTCATCTTACAGGCAATCAGCTCGACGCCCTCTATCTGAGCCATTTCCTGCATATCAGCCAGGGAAGGGATATTGGCCTTTTCTATCTTTTTCTTCATCATGCCAGTTGCCAGGGTAGTCATTCCCGGAATGGCACCCATGACACCCGATGGAAAAAATTTTGCCCGGTCAAATCCGCCTTTGAGCACCAGATTCAACCCCATGAATGAATAGAATATCTTGCTGTCCATACCCTGACGAGCGGCATTGATACCCAGAACAAGCGATGGGTAGGCACCATCGATGGTATCCTTGACACAGATAAACGCCGCTTTTTCTTTTTGATCGCTCATGATTCATGTCTCCCTTTGTTTGTCTTCAACGATGTAATCGACTGGTATCATCACTGCAGGAGGCAACCCGAATATTTCATGAAACTTTCAGCTTAAATGGATAATTTCACATCGAACTTTTTGAGAAATCCGACCGGGTTGTAAGACAACTTGGCCTTTCGCAGACCTTCATTGTCCAGGTCCTGCTCACGGTTTACCATGGAAAAGCCCTGACCTTCGTTTTGGAGAAACATCTGATTGATGGCCTGATATATCCCCTTTAAATCATGGTTCCCTTTTTCAAAATGGATTACCAGTGTGTCTGCTGAAAGCTTTTCGGCAATCGTATAGGCCACCATGTCTGTTTCAACCATGATGGCACCACCCGACAGCCGCTGGAACCTCCGCCAGTGGCTGAGCACTTTTGAAATGGCCTGGTTTTCTGAATCAAGGGCTGTCTGGGAGGCACAATCCCGCCAGACGCACCAGTTTTTCTGCATCTGGAGGATCTGATGAATATTGTCCATGGTCAGGGGTATGTATTGATAATCATATCTCTTGCTAAATTGATTCAGGAGATTCTTTTTCTTATGATACTTGTTTCCCTTCAGTTCAACAAGGTCTTTTATGGAATACAGGTAGTCCCAGTGCCCCCTTGATACTTGTGCGTCACAATCGAGACCGGGGCTCTCCTGCCATATTTGCACCAACGCTTCCGGCACACGGCCAAACAACATGGTTCCGCTGAAATGAAGCCCCAGTGTTTTCCCCCAGTCCACTTTCTTCCAATTGCCCACCGGCGCCCAGTATTTCTCAACGGGGCTTGTCTGCCGAATCCATACCAATTCCGGTGTCCAGGCCCATTCTAAACCATAAACATCTGCCCAGCCCCACAGGTTGAGGAAAGTGCCATCCGATGTTTTTTCCGGGCAAACATCTAGATATTCATAAAATTCCCTTTGTCTCTCAAGCTGAATGGGTTCAAATTGGAGTGACATACTCACCAGACCTCCGGGAAACCGATATCCACAAAGGCGTTCTCCATCCTGAGCTTATGTCCTCTTTCCATGGCTGCCAGGTCCAGGAAAACCTTCTTTTTGTCCGGTTCCTGACATGTATCTGCCAATGTCGTGTACTGAGCCATGGCCGCTTCTTCTTTTTTCATGGCCAACGCGATGGCATCGGCCGGCTTCATATCTGTGGTAAGCTCTGGCAAATCAAGATCTTCGGCGATATGAAAATCCTGATCTTCATGAAAATAATCGCCCATTCGATTGCTGATGTAAACCTCTTTTAATATCTCCCTGTGTTTCTTTTCTTCTTTTGCAAAGTCAGCAAACATCTCCTTCAACTGTGCGTTTTCAACTTTTTGGGCAGCCTCTTCATAAAATTTTTGGGCTTCAACCTCATTTTCCATTGCAAATTTGATGATATTTTTGTACTCACTTAAAATCATACCAGACCCCCTTTCTCATATGTTATTCTTATATTAAAAGATGATGAACATTCTACGTCTGAAAGGATAATTTTTTTAAATAATCAATGCAAATATTGTGCCGCTAATCCAAGAACAGGAGGATATCATGCGTTGGAGACAATTTTTAACACCGGTAACATCCATTTCTGCATCCAAAGCCAAAAAAATCATGGCCGACCAGAACCTGAAGACCTTCAATCTTGTGGATGTCCGTCAGCCGAGCGAATATGAAACCCATCATATTCCAGGCGCAAAACTCATCCCCATTGCCGAACTCGACAAACGCTTGGATGAACTGGACTCTGCCAAACCGACACTGGTCTATTGAGCGGTTGGCGGGCGAAGCCGTGTGGCTTCGCAAATGCTTGCGGGAAAAGGATTTGAAAACGTCATGAACATGGCGGGGGGTATCAAGGCATGGGACAACCCGGTGGCAATGGGCCCCCAAGAGCAGGGCCTGGCGCTCTTCGATGGTGCGGAGTCACCCGAAAACACCCTGCTGATAGCCTATTCCCTTGAAGCAGGGCTACGCGACTTTTATCTCTCCATGATGGAAAAAGTACAGACCATACCGGTTCGGGATCTTTTCCAAAAACTATCTGAAATTGAGATAAAGCACCAGGACCGACTCTTTGATGAATACCTACTGGTATCCGGAAAAAGGGTCGATCGGGATTCTTTTGATAAGCAAATTACCGCCTTTGCTGTCGAGGGGGGCCTCACCACGGATGAATACATCACCCTGTTCAAACCGGACCTGGATTCACCGGAGGATGTCGTATCACTGGCCATGTCCATCGAGGCCCAGGCCCTGGATCTTTATTCACGCGCATCCGAGAGGGGCGGGGATGAGCGCAGCAAAGCTGTTTTACAAAAAATTGCACAGGAGGAAAGAACCCATCTGGAGCAGCTAGGGCAGCTTTTCAATAACCTGTAACAACCCAATAACATTGTAGGAGTGCAAAGAATGAACAAACATCTCGTTCTCGTTGGTGGCGGACATGCCCATATGGTGACCCTGGCAAACCTTCACACCTTTGTGGAGAAAGGCTACCGCGTCACCGTGGTAGGTCCCTCGGCATATCATTATTATTCAGGTATGGGACCCGGCATGCTGGGAAAAACCTACACAGCGGATGATATCCGCTTCGCCACCCGGCATGTCGTGGAAAAGCAGGGCGGGACATTCCTTCTGGAAAAAGCCGTCAGCGTGGATCCCGTTGCCAAGACTCTCACACTCCAGTCGGGTGATCAGATCCCTTACGATATTATCTCGCTCAATGTTGGCAGCTATGTTCCACGGCTGAATCTTTCTGAAATGTCGGACGATATCTACTCGGCCAAGCCCATCGAACGACTCCTGGAAGCCCAAACACGGATCCTTGCCTTGTGTTCCCGGAAAAAAATCACCATCGGCATCGTCGGTGGTGGTCCATCCTCTGCTGAAATCGCAGGCAATGTCTGGCAACTAACGCAGGACAGCGGCAAGCATCTGCCCGAAATCAAAATTTTTGCCGGTAAACGTTTTATGTCACGATTTCCGGAAAAAGTTCGGACCAAAGTAGAGCGATCTCTAAAACAACGAGGCATAAGCATCCTGACCGGCAGTTATGTCGAAACAATCGAATCTAAAACAGTCATTCTGACATCCGGCGAGCGCCACGACCTCGATGTTATTTTTCTGGCGCTGGGGGTCAGACCAAACCGCCTGTTCAAAGAATCCGGATTGCCTACCGGCCCTGACGGGGGTCTTCGGGTGAATGCGTATCTACAGTGTACAGCCCATCCGGATATTTTTGGCGGGGGCGATTGTATCTATTTTGAACCCCGGCCCCTCGACAAGGTCGGCGTCTATGCGGTCCGTGAAAATCCGGTGCTTTATGCAAATCTCATGGCCGCACTGGAGGGTAAACCGCTGCAGTCTTTTGATCCAGGGGGCGACTATCTCCTGATCTTCAACGTGGGGGGTGGCAAGGGGGTCCTGCAAAAAAAATGGCTTGTGCTGGATGGAAAGCTGGCTTTTTTTATCAAGGACGCCATCGATCGGAAATTTATGAAAAAATTTCAGGCCATAGAAAAATAAATTCGTACAACGAATTTATCTGTCGCGACGATGTCGCTTAAATTTGAAATACAATTATTTATTTTTTCAATTGGTTAACATCATTATCTTGATCAAGTTCACAGTGCGCTGTTTGCAACGCACTAGGTCGGTGGGTGATCCCTGGGCGATTGTGAAACTGTCTGAGTTCTTTAGTGACTGTTATGCCGAACAGAATCATAAAATTTCCAAGATTTAAAATTGATGTGATTAAAGTAGGTAATTGTCTTTAAGGTTTGGCGCTGTTCGGCCTTACAGTCACTTTAGAACGAGTTTTTCACGGTCGCACAGGAATTATCCATCGGCCGCTCTATTTAATTTTTTTGTATTACCCACCGCCACCAGGTATAATAGGTAGTTGTCGTCATTGAGGTCCAATAACTCCCTGGCTTCATTGTCATAAAAGGCGCCGATGCCACAGCAACCCAGACCCAGGGCCGTGCTCCCCATATACAAGCGTTGGCCGCGCACACCGGCATCCAGCATGGCATAGCGATAAGCCCTGGCCCCACAGCTGTCATCCAATGCCTTCAGGTTTGCCATAAACAGAAAAAGGGCCCCGGCATTGGCAAGCCATAGCTGATCCAGGCAGACCCCGGCCATTTTCTCCACAAAAGACCCTGACTTGAGAAGACCATACCTGTTGTTCTCACCGTCAAATCGATAAAAACCCTCATCAAAGCCCTCCACATGACCCACCAGAAACCCTGTCGTAACAGAGGCTAAGCACGTTTTGGTGTTTATATAAGAGCTGGGTATCGTACCCATCAGGGACAAAAGGCGCATAAAAGACATGATCGGTATGGGCGCCCTAACAAAATTTCTTCTGGAGCGCCGCCCCTGGACAACACCGGCATAGTCAGCCCCAGAGCTTTTCACCTCCTCTTGTGGGACAGGAAACCATTTCCGGGGCTCCGCTAGGGTGATAAGCGGCATCTTGCCATCTGGGTGGCCGTCTTTCAGGCCTTCGGAACTTGTGAAGTAGATCTGCTTGACGGCATCATATGTTATCTCATGAGATGACACACGACTGGCATTGGTCACCTCCAAATTCGGCATCACTGGTTCAGCCGGGGAAACGCCCCCCTCAGCGCCATTTAACAGCCCTTCCATACGGACATCCACAATAGCAAAACACGCCTCCTTGAGTCTGTCCAGCCCTAGCAGCGAGCAAAGGCGTTCATCCTCAAAATCATACCGTACCGAACAGGAAAGTCCCGCAAAGGCCAGCGCTGAAACCAGGTTTTCAACCAGGTGACCGGTATCGAGCATTACGTATCGAAAGGCCCTTTTTCGGTATTTCCATGAACTCCGAAAAAATATGCCGCTCAGAATAAAAGAGACCCAAGTATTTTCCGGTTTCTGGATGGAAAGCGTTTCAGCAATGAGCGCTGATGTTTCCTCGCCACGCAGCTGCCGGATGGAAAACGCCTGGATATCGTAGTGAAACAAACCCTGCGGCAGACCAGGGATACCTGCCCCTGAAACATAGATCTCAACCGGGTACAGGGCGCCTGCAGATGGGACGCTGCGATACAGATATGTCTGATTGCCTGCCCGTTGCCGGGCCGTGTATCCATAAGCCAGACGAAAGACGTCCGATAAGGTTTGGATGTCAATGGACGCAATATCAGAAGAACTGCACGGTTTTTCCATGACCTGCCAAAACGATTTTTTTACCAAGTCTACCCCCGTTTCAAGTGCAATCGCGGGAAGTACCGGGTATGATTTGGTCTGCTGCGGGACATTTGACCAGTCCAGGGTATGGCGGGGCATGTGCAGACGGTCATAAGCGGTTATGTCTTGATATTGTTGGCCGTTAAGGGTGTTAAGGTCATGTTTATTATTCATTCAAAAGGTTCTCCAAGGCATTTTTAAGATCCGGGTATTTGAACGCAAATCCATGCTGCTGGAGCTTTTGTGGAACACATCGTTGACTGCCCAACAGGACACCTCCCAATTCACCCATGACTAGTTTTATGGCAAAGGCGGGTGCTCTCAGGAATGCCGGCCGGCCCAGCACTTTTCCCAAGGATTTGGCAAAAGTATGGTTTCTCTCCGGGAGGGGAGCGCAAAAGTTAAATGGCCCCTGCATGTTTTCGTTTTCGAGAATCATCTCCATGGCGGCAGCCAGGTCCTGGATATGCATCCATGAAAACCACTGTCTGCCCGATCCCATAGGCCCCCCGGCAAAACATTTAAAGGCGGGCAGCATCTTTGGCAGGGCACCCCCGTCCTTGCCGAGAATGACACTGAATCGAAGCAGGGCCACACGGGCACCCAGGGCTTTGGCGTGAAGCGCCTCCTTTTCCCAGTCCACGCTTAGGGCGGCAAGAAAGTCGTCTCCCGCAGGGGAGGATTCGTTTAAATGCACATCGGCCCTGTCGCCGTAATACCCGATAGCAGATGCGTTGAGAAGGATTGGGGACTGTTTTTTTCCCATACCCATGACCACATTTCGCGTGGTCAGAATACGGCTCTCATAAATCCGACGCTTGGCTGAATCCGTCCAGTAACGGAAAATATTTTGTCCGGCAAGATTGATAACGGCATCGACCTCACCAACACGGTCCTGCCAAACCCCTGGAACAGTGGTGTCGGCTGAGACATATGTAAATCTGTCATTGCTATCGATGGTATGACGGGGCCGTGTACCAGTGGCAATGACATGGTGGCCCCTGTGCAAGAGATAACGCGACAGGAAGCTACCCACAAAACCTGTTCCACCAGTGATCAAAATTCTCATGGTTGATTCCTTACATCATGGCCCGTAGTTGCCGTTCGATCTCGGGTTTACCGTATGCCCCTGCTAAGGTATGAAGGACCTTTCCGTTTTTGAAAAAGAGCAGTGTGGGTACACTCAGTACATGGTATCGGGCCGCCGTCATGGGGTTTTGATCGATATTGAGCTTGGCCACCTTGACATGCCCTGAAAACTCTCTTGCGAGTTGGTCTATGGTCGGCGCAAGCATACGGCAGGGTCCGCACCACGCAGCCCAGCAATCCAAAAGCACCACGCCCGGATAAGACAGAACGTCTTCCTGAAACGATCGGTCCGTCACCATCACCGGGTGTTGAACCACCGAGGGTGGTGGCAGTTTCCTACGGCATTTCCCACAGACAGGTCCATCTTTTACACGACTTTTGGGTATCCGATTTCGGGTTTTGCAATTTGTGCACTGAATGATATAACTGTCGGTATCCATAGGCCTCACCTGATAAGTTTGTCCAGTTCCTCTTGTGTCAAAATACCCTCTTCCAGTACCACGTCAACGATACGCTTCCCGGTTTCATGGGCCTTTTTTGAAATGGCCGCGGACCTGTCATAGCCCAGCCGCGGAACCAAATAGGTTGCCAGTGCCAAGCTCTTGTCGAGGTAAAGCGAGCACTTTTCCACATCAGCCTTGATCCCCAGGATACACTTTTCCGCAAGAGAACGGGCACCGATGGAAAGAATCGATATGGATTGCAGCAGGTTGTAAGCAATGACCGGCATCATGACATTCAGTTCGAAATTGCCACCCTGACCCGCCAGGGTAATGGTGAGATCGTTTCCCATCACCTGGGCTGCAATCTGCAGCACCGATTCTGGAATGACGGGATTCACCTTGCCTGGCATAATGGAGGATCCCGGTTGCAGTGACGGAATCTGGATTTCACCAAGACCACAGCGCGGACCTGATGCCAACCACCTTATATCATTTGAAATTTTTGTCAAGCTGACCGCCGTGGTCTTCAACGCGCCGCTCATCTCCACAGCTGCGTCCCTGGCACTCTGTGCCTCGAAATGATGGACCGCCTCAAAAAAATCGATTTTCAGGTGGGCCGAAAGCATCTGAATTACACGACCTGCAAACGCCGGGTGTGTATTCAATCCGTTGCCGACGGCCGTCCCCCCCAGGGGAAGTTCCCTGAGATTTTCAGAAGCATTTTCAATCCGTTTAAGGGAAAGGGCGATCTGCCGGGCGTAAGCACCGAACTCATCACCCAGATAAATAGGGACGGCATCCTGCAGATGCGTCCGGCCGATTTTCCGTATGGAAGCAAATTCAGCTGCTTTTTGGGTAAACGCAATGTGGAGTTTTTCCAGGGCCGGAATCAATTCCCGCTTTATAACTGCCAAACAAGCCACATGAATAACACTGGGAATGATATCGTTGCTCGACTGTCCCAGATTTACATGGTCGTTTGGATGAACCGGGGATTTGCCGTTTTTTTCGCCCGTTAGCAATTCATTTGCCCTGGATGCGATGACCTCGTTCATATTCATGTTCGTGGATGTTCCGGATCCAGTCTGAAACAGGTCTACCACAAAGGCATGGTCGAATTTACCGTCAATCACTTCAAGGGCGGAAGGTATGATAGCCTCGGCCAGTTTTGGTTCCAGGATCTGAAGCTCTGCATTGGCGGCAGCTGCAAACCGTTTGATGATTGCAAGAAACCGGATAAAAACACCAGGCAGCCTGAGTCCGCTGTCCATGAAATTCTGTCGGGCCCGTTCTGTCTGTGCACCATAGTAGGCATCCACCGGAAGTTCAACGCTGCCCAGGGAATCTTTTTCTTCTCTGGTTTTCATATGCCGGTTTATCCTGATCTACCATCATCACATACATCGTCTTCCCCTTCTCCCCTGGCATGCTCGGCCGTAAAACTTGCGGTACAGGAATCGATGCTGCCTGCATTTTTGAGCACTTCCAGTGCTTTTTTATAGTTCGGCTCCTCTGCAATCTCTTTGACGAGCTCCGAGTAAATGACCTTCCCGGACTCATCCAGCACCACGACCGCCCTGGCCAGCAGACCGGCCATGGGTCCGTCCAGGATAGCCAAACCATATTTTTCACCAAAATTCCTGTGGCGCATCTCAGACAAGGTAATCGCATTTTCGATGCCTTCTGCTTCACAAAACCGGTTATGGGCAAAAGGCAAATCCCGGGAGATGCAGAGGACCACTGCATTTTCATGATCACTTATTTCTGCGTTGAACCGGCGAACAGACGCCGAACAGGGGGGCGTGTCGATACTGGGGAAAATATTCAGGACAACACGCTTGCCGGCCACATCCCTCAGCGACAAGTCGGTTAAGTCTCTTTTGACCAGTGAAAAGTCAGGGGCGGCATATCCTGGTGACGGCAGTTTTCCTGATGTTTGGACGGGGTTTCCTTTGAGTGTGATCTGAGCCATGGTTTCCTCCTTATTGTAGAAATCCGATTTGATTCGTGTTGCATTTTTTAACCATTCCCTATCGAGGAGATACAATAAACATGCCAGAATCCCATGTGCCCCACACAAGTCCCGTGCCTTTTTTGAAGCTTCCAGGGACATGCCACAGGGAATGCCCTCGTTTTTTCAATTCAGCCCTGTAGAATACCACGACATTTGCATGGCAGGTGGTATGATTGTTGCTTTAGGAAATATGAAGTATTATATTCCTGAAACAAATCAAAAGGAGGGATAAAAATGACTGAACACAGCAAACGCTATCATATCAAATCCGCCTGTCCCCAGTGCGGATGCAGTTTCGCGCAGGTTTTGAGCGGTGAAGAACTGAAAAAAAAATATGGAGATATGCCAAATGTGGAACTTGAATGTGGCGAGTGTATGATTAAGTTCGAGGAGGAAACAAAAAAGGCCTGCCCGGAATGGGATAAGGACTGCAGGTTAGAGGAATAGACTAACAACTTCATCCAACAAAGAAAGGGTGCCCCATGCAGTATGACTTTAATGCAAACGAAATTCTTCAAATGGCAGAACAGATCGAAAGAAATGGCGCTGATTTTTATAGGAAATCAATGGAAAAAATTCAAGACCAGGCCGGCAAAAAACTGCTGCTGAGCCTGGCTGAAATGGAAGATCAACACGAAAAAACCTTTGCCACCTTGAGATCAAAACTCACCGCGGACGAAAAAAAACAGACCGTGTTTGATCCCAACGGCGAAACGATGGGTTACCTGAAAGCCCTGGCTGATTCAAAAGTATTTTTTGAAAAAACCATCGAGACAGACAGCATGGAAGGCATTTTAAAAGAAGCCATCACCGCTGAAAAAGATTCCATCCTGTTCTACCTGGGCTTAAAGGATGTGGTGCCGGAAGCCCTCGGCAAGGATAGAATTGATGCGGTTATCAAGGAAGAGATGTCCCATATCAATCTGCTTACCAGAGAACTGGTGGCCCTAAAAAAAGGGTAATGTTTTGACTGCACCGGCTCTTGTGAACAGATACGCTCAACAATGAGACTGGCGGCAAATCAAAGGGGTTTATGCCAAAAGGGGGATCCCCTTCGAGACCCCCATAAGCACAGGACGTGTCTCCTAATGGGGCAATGATACATCATTGTCTCATTTATTAGTGAGACACATGGGCTCTTTCCGGCTTATAACCATGGCTATCACAGATATTTGACGACGCAGACATTCCATCAACAGCTTGCGATTTTGTCACCCATGCTTACTGTGTGATCAATTAAACCGCAACAGTGAGCGCATTCCTTTTGACTTGCGGTAAGGTTTTTCAATGTAACGATGCAAGTAGTGAAATATTTTAGGCTTACAGGAGGCAACCATGTGGGAATACACAGATAAAGTAAAAGACCATTTCATCAACCCTCGAAATGTCGGTTTCATCGACAATCCTGATGGCATGGGCGAAGTCGGTTCGCTTGCCTGCGGGGATGCCCTGAAACTCACCTTCAAACTGGGGAGCGATAAAAAAATAAGTGACGCAAAATTTCAAACATTTGGTTGTGCCAGTGCCATCGCATCATCTTCCGCCCTCACGGAAATGATCAAAGGACTGACCCTGGAGGAAGCCGCCGACATTACCAATGACGACATCGCCCAGTTCCTGGGAGGGCTCCCCAAGGAGAAAATGCATTGTTCCGTTATGGGTCGCGATGCCCTGGAAAAAGCCATCGCCTATTACGATGGTGCGACAATCCAACAAAAAGAAGGTGAAATCGTTTGCGAATGCTTTGGAATCACCGACATTGAAATCAGAAGGGCTGTTCAGGAAAGCGGTCTTAAGACAGTTGAAGACGTAACCGACTATGTAAAGGCTGGTGGTGGGTGCGGCAACTGCCATGACCGAATCGGAGAAATCATTTCCGAGGTTCGGGGAAAACCCGTTCTGGTTAAGCCCGTACCAAAAGCATTGACCAATGTTCAGAAAATAAAAATGATTGAAGAAACCCTGGACAGGGAAATCAAACCCGCTTTGAAAAAAGACGGTGGTGATATCGAACTTGTCGATTTTGATCACAATACCGTTTTTGTTCGATTGCGCGGCACCTGCTCCACCTGTGCGAAGTCACAGGTCACCCTGAAGAGCTACGTTGAAACAAAACTCAAAGAACTGGTATCCCCTGATCTGGTGGTAAGTGAGGTGCAACAATGAATATCATTTACGTAGATAACAATGCCACCACAAGAGTTGATCCAGCGGTTGTGGAAGCCATGATGCCCTACTTTACGGAAAATTATGGAAACCCTTCCAGCATGCATGCTTTTGGCGGAAACGTGGCCAGAGCGGTCAGCAAAGCTCGGGAACAGGTGGCCTCACTCATTAATGCCTCCCCAGATGAAATAATTTTCACCAGTTGCGGTACTGAAAGTGATTCCACGGCCATCTCGGCCACGATTTCATCCATCCCGGACAAAAAGCACATTATCACCTCAAGGGTCGAGCACCCGGCTGTAAAAAATCTGTATGAACACCTGGCGAAAAAGGGCTATAAAGTCACATTTGTACCGGTGGATCGTCAGGGCAGTTTGGATCTTGATTTTTTCTACGATCACCTCACGGATGATACGGCGCTGATCAGTATCATGTGGGCCAACAATGAAACCGGGGTCATATTCCCCATCGATGAAATAACACGTGCAGCCAACGACAGGGGTATCGTTCTACACACCGATGCCGTCCAGGCTGTGGGCAAGATTCCCGTGGATGTTCAAAAAACCAGTGTCGACCTGCTGGCATTATCCGGGCACAAGATCCATGCACCCAAAGGGGTGGGTGCTCTCTATGTGAGAAAAGGCACCAAGTTTACGCCCTTCCTCATCGGTGGTCATCAGGAAAAAGGACGCAGGGGCGGCACTGAAAACGTCGCCAATATTATCGGCCTCGGGAAAGCCAGCGTACTGGCAGAGGCGCTTCTGAAAACCGGCATGACAAAAGTAGGACATCTGCGGGACAGGCTTGAGAAGGGTCTGATCAGCCGTGTTCAAAACGCCATGGTCAACGGTGACACGGCATCACGGCTTCCGAATACCACCAATATCAGTTTCGAATATATCGAAGGCGAATCCATCCTTCTAATGATGAATGAACTGAACATCTGCGCCTCCTCCGGGTCTGCATGCACATCGGGGTCTCTGGAGCCATCGCATGTCTTAAGGGCCATGGGAATCCCTTTTACGGCCGCTCACGGGTCCATACGTTTCAGCCTGAGTCATTACAACACTGAAGAAGAGATGGATTTTATCATTGAAAAAATGCCGCCCATCATTGACCGATTGCGGCAGATGTCTCCTTTCTGGAACCAGGGGAAGCCGGCCAATACCATGCTGACCGGAGCGGAATGCCCCTTATAAGGAGGCACATCCATGTCAACGAAGAAAAACACTGAAAATCATGCCGCCTGCAAGATCGATGCCCGGGAACTGTCATATTACCGTGGCAGGCTTCCGGAGATCGCTGAGAAAATTATTGCCAAATGCACGGATGCTGAATGTTACAATCATATCGACTATGAGCCTATCCCTTCAAAAACATCTGTTGTCGATATCATTCAGCGCTTGCGGGAAGTCCTGTTTCCGGGTTACTTCACCAGGGAAAAATTAGATCCGGTAAACCTGAGCTACAGTATGGGTCAGACTGTTTCTGTTCTGTTCGACCAGCTTTCAGAACAGATCTGTCACAGTGTCCGGCATGATTGCTTTCGCTATAACCAGGAATGCAGTGAATGTGCTAAAAAGGGCAATGAAGTCTCCCTTGCATTTCTGGAATCAGTGCCTGAGTTGCGTAAAATCCTTGCGACAGATGTGGCTGCCGCATATGCGGGCGATCCTGCAGCAAAAAGTTTTGATGAAATAATCTTCAGTTATCCAGGGATATTTGCCCTGATGGTTTACAGGGTCGCACACAAGCTCCACCGAATGTCGGTGCCGCTGCTACCCCGCATCATGACCGAGTATGCCCACAGCATCACCGGAATTGACATCCATCCTGGAGCTGAAATCGGCCGGGGTTTTGTCATCGATCACGGGACAGGGGTGGTAATCGGTGAAACGACCGTCATCGGAGAAAATGTCCGTATCTACCAGGGCGTCACCCTGGGGGCATTGTCGCTGCCTATGGATGCCGGAGATCGACTGCGCGGAATCAAGCGGCACCCCACCATTGAAAACGATGTTATCATTTATTCCGGGGCGACCATTCTCGGCGGCGAAACCATCATCGGCGCAAGATCGGTAATCGGTGGAAATGTGTGGCTGACCGATTCGGTTCCCCCTGACACCAAGGTCATCATGAAAAATCCCGAATTGATCTACATGTCCTCGAATGACATGGAATAGTCACCCGCCGCCACTTCACATCCATAACTGACTGCGGCCAGACACCCATCACCAAAGGAGGCCGACATGAACATATTTCCCAGAATTCAAAACACTATCGGTGCAACCCCCATGGTTCGCATAGGAAACATGGCCAAGGGCTTGGACTGTGAAATTCTTGCTAAACTCGAATTTTTCAACCCGCTTGGGAGTGTCAAAGACAGGATTGCTGCAGCCATGATCGACACGGCTGAACAGGAAGGGCTCATTGGGCCCGAAACCCTTATCGTTGAACCCACCAGCGGAAATACCGGTATTGCCCTGGCATTTATCTGTGCGACAAAGGGCTTTCGGCTCTGTCTCACCATGCCGGAAACCATGAGTCTTGAACGCCGGAAACTTTTGACGCACCTGGGGGCCGAGCTCATTTTGACACCCGGCACCAGCGGGATGAAAGGGGCCATTCAAAAAGCCGTTGAAATACAATCCCAAACCCACAATGCCTTCATGCCGAACCAGTTCAAGAATCCAGCCAACCCGGCAATACACAAAGAAACCACCGCCATGGAAATATGGGACGATACAGCAGGCAGTGTGGACATATTCGTCTCCGGCGTCGGAACCGGGGGTACCATCACGGGTGTTGCCGAAATGATCAAACAAAAGAAACCGTCGTTCAGGGCCGTTGCGGTTGAACCGGCCGATTCTCCAATCCTTTCCGGTGGCAATCCCGGGCCCCATAAAATACAAGGTATCGGGGCCGGATTCATCCCCGAGGTTCTGAACACCTCTATTATCGATGAAGTCATCACTGTCACCAATGACGAAGCCTTTGAAACCGCCAGGAAACTAGCCAACACGGAAGGCATCCTCTGCGGTATATCGTCCGGGGCCGCCATGGCGGCGGCACTGAAACTGGCACAAAAAAAAGAAACCAAGGGTAAACAGGTCGTCGTGATACTCCCCAGCACGGGGGAACGCTATATCAGTACCGATCTTTTTCAGTAAATAAAATCGTGAAACGATTTTATTGAGACAGGAGTGTATCACAAAACCTGATGATACATCTGATAGGAGCGGGGAAATGCAATCATATTCCTTCCTCGCAGCTTGCTGAGAGCTACACCGATCAAACCAATTGATGGTTTTGTTAAAAAAATACTCCGGCTTGTATTTTCTGGCACGCATCTTGATAGGTTAAGTCTATAACACCCGTTCTCACAGAAGCGCTTGATGGGCACCAACTATTTTTCCGGAAACGCTGTCGTGAGAAAATGATCTGACAGGCGCTGTAATCTCTCAGCCCATTTGGAATGACAGCCAACGTTTTAGCTGGAGCATGGAATTTGTGAAAGCTTGTGACAACAATTTAAAAAAGACCATTCATCTCACCGATGAAATGATTGAATTGGCAAATCTCGGTGATGCCGAAAGGGAAGACACCGGCTGTGGTATTCTCTATGGCATCATGCGTGATGCAGCCTACAAGATTCAAAAACTGGCGGAAACCGAGCGTGAAAAACACATCAAAAAAGGATGGTGGCACCAGGATTCTGAACCATAACAACAAACAACAAAAAGGAGACGTTAAAATGGCAGAAAGATCTGAAGTCTACAAATGTGAACTTTGTGGCAACATTGTACAGGTAATGCATGGCGGTGCAGGCGAATTGGTCTGTTGTGGACAAGCAATGGATTGTCTGCAGGCAAACACGGTGGATGCGGCAACAGAAAAACATGTACCAGTGGTCGAAAAAGTCGATGGGGGTGTAAAAGTCAAGGTCGGTGATGTTCCCCATCCCATGTTAGAAAAACATTACATCGAGTGGATTGAAGTCCTTGCAAACGGCAAATCTTATGTTCAGTTTCTGAACGAAGGTGATGCGCCCGAAGCTGTTTTCAACCTGGATGCGGCTGCCGTGGCGGCACGAGCTTACTGCAACCTGCACGGACTTTGGAAAGGATAGTAAACATGTTGACCGAGAAAGTTCAAAACGCTCTGAACGATCAATTTAATGCAGAGCTCTATTCATCCTATCTCTATCTTTCCATGCACGCCTATTTCAAATCCATCAACCTGGATGGGTTTGCTAACTGGATGTATCAGCAGGCAAAAGAAGAACTCCTGCATGCAATGAAATTTTATAATTTCATCAACCAGAGAGGCGGCAGGGCCAAAACAGCGGCTGTGGACGAGCCCCCTTCGGAATGGGATTCTCCATTGGCCGTATTTGAAGAAACCCTTAGCCACGAGCAGAAAGTTACCGGTCTGATCAACGATCTGGTTGAGATTGCAAATGAAGCACATGACCACGCCACACAAATATTTTTACAGTGGTTTGTGACAGAACAGATAGAAGAAGAAGAAAGTGCCGGTGGTGTGCTGGAGCAACTGAAGCTCATGCAGGGTCATGCCGGTGGACTGTTCATGATTGACCGTGAACTGGAAAAACGTACCAGCCCTACGGGGATGACCGAACTGGAGTGATACTTGCCGCATTTAGCCATAAGCTGTAAGCAATGAGCTTGCTTACGGCTCATGGCTGACGGCTCTTAAAAAGGAGGTGATCCATATGCCCAGCTGGAAATGTTCAAAGTGTGGATACACGCTCGAATCCGACACGCATCCCAATGAATGTCCATCATGCAAGGAAAAATGCGAGTTCCTGGATAACACGTGTTACACGCCCGATTGTCAATACGATGGCACAGACAAACGCATCGGATAAAAGAAGGGTTCGAGGGTTGGAGTGAAATAAAGTTCATTGAGCTTGTTGGGTTTCTTGGGTTTCTTGGGTTTCTTGGGTTGATGAAATGGAAACGGTGTTGAAGGCGCTATTCCGGCGGCCGTAAGCAACACAATAAACCCAAAGAACACAATGAACAAAGCAACTAAGTTTGTAGGGTTGGAGGGTAGCTAAAGGCCGGTAGCGAAGGGCACCTAACAGCCTACAGCCTAAACCCCTAAAACACTAATAAAGCGGCTGTGCCGCGTTTCATAAAATTGTGGAACAATTTTATTTGGAGAAAAGAAATGGGAAAAGTACTCGTGGTTTTTGCCACACGAACCGGCGAAACAGAACGAATCGCAAACCTTATTGCCGAGGGAGTACGTATGTCAGGCAGTGAGGCCGCTGTAAAGAACGTGAAAGAAGTGAAAACTGAAGCAGATATCCAGGGTTATGATGGATATGTTTTTGGGTCTGCAACCTACCACGGCGACATGATGCAGGGGATGAAAACCATGCTTTTTCTGGCAGAAAAGGCAGGACTTGAAAACAAGGTTGCTGGTTCGTTCGGCGCTTTTGGTTGGAGTGGTGAAGCACCGGACAGGATTTTTGGAACCATGGAAAACATATTTAAAATGGATATGGTTTCAGGCCCCATGCGCTTGAAAAACAGCACCCTGGGGGGTGGTGTACAGATGGCGCAGGATTATGGTAAGCAGATTGCTTCAAAACTATAAATTAAAACCCATATGCGACTTCACCCGACATTTAAAACGGGAAAAAGAAGCGACAGAACAGGAGGTAAGCATGTCCACCACACCACAGCATTGTCCGGGCTATGAACAATTCAAGAACCTGAAATCGTTTGAGTGTAAATGCCCATCCTGCGGCAAGACCAAGGAAATCTTTTCGGATGAATTTGATAAAACCCATCGCTGTCAGGGTTGCGGTGAGGAGATCGATTTCAACCAATGCACACTATCAGGCGGTAATTAGGTCTGTCACTGTCGTCAAGTGAAAGGAACGGGGACCTCTATTTTATCCCGACCCTGACAAACAGGCATTTTAAACCTCATCCCGCAACAATACTTAGGACATTCAGCGGGGATTCATCACAGGAGTAACGGATGCTCAAAAAAAAGTGGGTAATCGCCATTGTTCTCAGTATTTTCATTTCAACCATCGGTCTGGCCGTAGAAAACAAAGGAGCGGAAAAAATACAGATCGATGGGGGTTCCAGGGGTGATGTCCCTTTCACGCACCACGCCCATCAGGACAGGCTTGGCGACTGCAAGGTCTGTCACGCCTCATTTCCACAGGAGCCGCAATCCCTGGCCAAACTTAAGGAAAGCGGGCAGATAAAACGCAAGGATGTCATGAACAAGCTTTGCATCAAGTGTCACAAGGCAGAAAAGGTCGCAGGGAATAAAACCGGGCCCACAACATGCTCAAAATGTCATATTCGATAACACGTAGAGATTACAAAGGTGGATGGTTCCCATGCTGGTAGTAGGTCTACAGGGAAGCCCTAGAAAAAACGGCAGCTCCGATTATCTTTTAAAACACTTCCTGAAGGAAATTGAAAAGACAGGTGTTGACGTTCAAATGCTTGACATCCCCCGTATGAACATCAAACCCTGCATCGGTTGCGGTTCTTGTGAAAAAAAAGGCTTCTGTGTCATCGATGACGACGACATGGTTGCGTCTGTCTATCCCTTGCTACGCAAAGCCCAGGTGGTGGTTGCTGTGTCACCTGTTTTCTTTTACAGCGTGACATCGCAGTTGAAAGCCCTCATCGACAGGACCCAGACCTTCTGGTCACGCAAATACCGTTTCCGCCTGTCCGACCCTCTGTCAAAAACCCGTAAAGGATTTTTTCTCTCCATGGGCGGCAGCCGGGGAAAAAAACTCTTTGACGGCATTCATCTGGTTGCAGCTTATTTCTTTGATGCCATTGACGCCGACTATAGCGGAAGCCTGACCTACACGGACATTGAAACTGCTGCTGATTTTAAAAAAATGCCGGGGCTGGACTTAGAGATTTCAAAGGCCGCCCAGGCATTGATGTCATCCTTGTTTGAGCGCAAACGGATTCTGTTTCTCGGCGAACACGATGACATAAGGATTCAGATGGCCGGTGCCCTGACACAGTATTACGCCGGGAACAGGTTTCATGTCGTGACATCCGGAAACGAACCTGGCAGGAAAATTCATCCCGGTGTATTAAAAGCAATGGCGGAGATCGGAATCGACATGGCTTTCCTTGAGTCTCAATCTCTACCCAATGCCATACAGGAAGATCGTCCGGATATCATTGTTACCATGGGTAACGATATTGAAATTCCCGCAATTCCCAATGTCACGACATCGATTTGGAACCTGCCCGATCCCCAGAACGCATCTTCAGAATTAATTGTACAACTTCGCGAGCAGATACATGAAAACGTTACCAAAATGACAACAGACAGATAGAAGGAGGTAAGCATGGCAAAACCGGAAGAGATGTACCAGTGCCAGACCGTTAACTGCGGGTATATATACAACCCCGACAAGGGAGATCGAAAAGGTAAGATTCCCAAGGGAACTCAGTTTGAGGATCTTCCCGAGGACTGGAAATGCCCGGTCTGCGGTGCAGGCAAGAAAATGTTCAAACCCCTCGTGGGTCCAGGGTCAGCTCTTGAAGGCAGTTAAACCCGATTTTTCATGTAGCGCGGCCACCAGAACTTGATAAAAAATGATGTTTGATCTATAGAATTAGGTCCGTGAGATAATTTTTAACCCCATATTATAAAGGAGATAGAAATGGATAAGTATGTATGTACGCTTTGTGGTTATGTTTATGATCCTGCCGAAGGAGATCCAGACAATGGTGTCGCAGCCGGAACCAAATGGGAAGATGTGCCGGATGATTGGGAATGCCCGGTTTGTGGCGCAGGCAAAGATGATTTTGAGAAGGAATAATAAATTCGCCTGAGGTAAATTTTTAAAACGCAGTGTTGCCGCTTCATTACCATAACAGAAAGAAAACTCATGATACCTGTTGAAATATCTAAAAATGTTTACGATGTAGGCGTCATGGACTGGAATATTCGTGATTTTCACGGTTACTCCACCCATGCCGGTACCACGTACAATGCCTTTCTCGTCCTGGATGAAAAAATTGCTCTCATCGATACGGTGAAAGCACCCTTTTGCGACCAGCTTCTGGATAATATTTCAAAAATTATCGATCCCAAAAAAATCGATATGGTCATCAGCAATCATACTGAAATGGACCACTCAGGGGGCCTGCCACGTGTTATGCATCGTATCGGTGAAGACAAGCCTTTGTACTGCTCCAAAATGGGTGCCAAGAACCTGGCCCTGCACTATCCGCAGAAATGGAATTTTCATCCGGTAAAAAGCGGTCAGGAAGTCAGTCTCGGCACCAAGACATTCACGTTTCTCGAAACACGGATGGTACATTGGCCAGACAGCATGTTTACTTATCTGAATGAGGATAAAATCCTTTTTTCCAGTGACGGGTTTGGTCAGCACTATGCCGGTTTCGAAAAATTTGACGACCTGGTGAGTGAAGACCTTATGTATCAGGCAAAAAAATATTTTGCCAACATCCTGATGCTCTACGCTCCCAGGATTCTCAAGTTGATTGAGCAGGTGCAGTCTCTCGGGCTTGAAATCGAAATGATCTGCCCGGACCACGGGATCATCTGGCGTAAAAACCCTGGCAAGATCATTGAGGCTTACGTCAAGTGGAGTCAACCGACAGTAGAAAAAAAAGCGGTCGTCATTTACGACACCATGTGGAACAGCACCAAAAAGATGGCGGAAGCCATCGCAGACGGCATATCGAGCCAGGGTGTTGCGGTTCTTCCCATGCACATCCGAAGCTCTCACCGCAGTGACATCATGACCGAAGTTCTGGATGCAAAGGCGGTCGTTGTAGGCTCACCCACATTGAACAACCAGATGTTTCCAACAGTGGCCGATTTTCTAACTTACATGAAAGGACTGAAGCCCACAGATAAAATTGGGGGTGTGTTTGGGTCCTATGGATGGAGTGGTGAGTCCGTTAAAATGGTTCAGGCCGAACTGGAAGCCATGAAATTTGATGTCATTGACCCGGGCATCAAAATTCAGTACGTCCCGAACACAGATGGTTTGTCGGCCTGCTATGATTACGGTCAGAAAATCGGCCAGGCAGTGATGGGATAACCCCTCATGAAACAACCTGTCGTGGACATCGGTGAATGCAACCTTTGCGAAGGGTGTATCGCGGTCTGTCCGTCTGTTTTTTTTGTCAACCACATGGGCTATATTGAAGTTGCCGAGTTGGCTGAATATCCCGAAGCAATGGTTGACGAAGCCATTAAATACTGCCCCGAAGATTGTATTGCATGGGAGGAGGTATGACATGAAAAAAATCGCCTTGTTTGCCTTTAATGGTGATCCCATGTGCTTTATCCATGTGCTGCTAAATGCCCTTGACATGCACGCCAATGGTGTGGAAACAAAAATTGTGCTGGAAGGTGCTGCCACCCAATTGATAACCGAACTCGACAAAACCGGTCATCCATTAAATCCGCTCTGGGAAAAAGCGCGCCAAAAGGATCTTATCGATGGTGTCTGCAAGGCCTGTTCCAATAAAATGGGAACCCTTGCCACAGCAGAAGATCTCAATCTCAACCTGCTGGCTGAAATGAGCGGCCATCCCAGCATGGCCCGTTACATGGCCGAGGGTTTTGAGGTGATTACGTTTTGAACATCAAACATTGTTAAAAACCCAGAATTTTCGTAACATTCAATTGAGTAGGAATAACCACAAAGGGTCCAAGGTTCCAAGGGTTCATAGGGTTCGAGGGAGCAACGGGTAATCTGTCCGTTGGCTTTTTTCACTCTTTGCCCTTGGATGTTAACCAGTCGTCTGCAATTCACCAGACGCAAGGTCTTACCCTTGAATCCATGAAACCTCGGGCCCTGCTTTGCTGAGACGCTGGGATACTACTGTCCACTGATAGCTGTCAGCTACCCTCGAACCCTATAAACTTAGTTGCTTTGTTCATTGTGTTCTTTGTGTTTATTGTGTTGCTTAAGGCCGTCTTTATAGAGCCTTCAACTTGTTTCCATTTCATCAACCCAATGAACCCAAGAAACACAACAAACGCAATAAACCCTATTCCCCTTGAACCCTATAATTATGTCCTTCCGTCAACTCAAAAAAGACGTTTTCAAGCTCCTCATTCATGATGACTTTTCCAACAGTCTTGTACGGCTTTCCCGTCTACCGGGAAGACAGGTTGTCAATCCTCTCATTTCTTTTCTATATCATACAGACGAAATCGTCCGCTGGCACGCGGTTTCCGCCATGGGCGTGGTCACGGCGGGACTTGCAGACAAAAACATGGAATCGGCACGCGTCATCATGCGGCGTCTGATATGGAACCTGAACGATGAATCCGGCGGAATCGGCTGGGGATCTCCGGAATCCATGGGAGATATCATGGCCCGCAGTGATCTCGTGGCTCAGGAGTTTTCTAAAATTCTCATTTCCTATGTCCTGCCGCATGGCAATTTCCTGGAGCACGAAATCCTTCAAAGGGGGCTGCTCTGGGGGCTTTATCGCCTGAGCCAAGTAAAACCCGAACTTACTTATGGCGCAGCACCTTTTGTGCACCCTTTTTTAAAATCCGGAGATGTTTATCATAGAGGCCTGGCAATCTGCTTTGCAGGAGCAGTGCGTGATTCCAACGCCATCCCCTGTTTGGAAACCCTTGCCCGGGACAACGCACGGATTTCACTTTACACCGATTATCGGATGACCTCCCACAAGATAGCGAACCTGGCGGCCTCTGCAATTGCAGCCATCCATCAGAACGCATCAGCCCCGGGCACCCCTTGATATATGGACCATAATTGCGTATGCAGATTTAATCGGATTTACAAAGATATGGTCTTGATTCTGGATGTTTTCAAGTAAAAAGCCAAAAAAAACACCGCAATCAATCATCGATGTTTGCACACAAAGAATCAAGACTTATGAAAAAGATATCAAATGAGATTGAAGAACCTCGCAGCAAGCTACGAGGAATCTTCGACCGTAAGGAATTCTGTCTAATCTAGATTCGCTCGCTAACCCCGCAGCAAGCTACGGGGAATGCGCTCGCTATTTCGGTTCAACCTTTTGTTACATAATCAACACCTAAGGGGTTCTGCCGGTAATGATCTAATCAACTATATTTCGATAGCGTTCGAATGATGGTATCAGTAGTAAATGCTAACACCATTTTTCTAAATTCTTTTCAATCCCTGATCCTCAAGTGCCATCACTTGATCCCCGATTCTTCGCACCTGATCCATATAGTGGGATACCACCAATAGGGTACAATTTGACTTGAGACTGACAAGAAGCTCCTCAATAACTCCCACAGCCTTAGCATCGAGAGAGCTTGTCGGTTCATCACATAACAGTATTTCCGGTTCCAATACGAGTGCCCGGGCAATACATAGGCGCTGTTTTTGCCCTCCGGAAAGATTCAACGCGCTTTCTTCCAAACGGTCCTTCACCTCTTCCCATAGAAATGACTGCTTCATTGCCCTCTGAACTTTTTCCTTCACGATGTTTTTATCACGAATGCCGGCAAGCTTCAGGGGGAATGCCATATTCTTGGCAATACTCATGGGTAGAGGATTAGGCTCTTGGAAAATCATGGCAACTTTCCTGCGTAACAGCGGCATGGGTATTTCTTTTTTCAGTGGAGAAATCCATCGGTCGCCAAGCCGAATCTGTATTTCCCCGGCGCAGCGTGCATTAGGAGTATCGTTCCACATACCATTGAACATCTTTAGTAGCGTTGATTTTCCCTGACCGGAAGGCCCGGTAATGGCGGTAAGGGCATGTGTCTTAAATGTGGCGTTTACATTGTCGATCACCCGGTTCGGGCCATAATGAAAGCTGACACCATCGACGATAATCTTATTTTTTGTCTCCATCATCACCCTATTAATCCAACGGATACAGCATAAGCTACACTCGGTAGAGCATCCGATAAGATAAGTGTTTTTTCAAACCATATGCAAACATGAATAAAACAGCGCAAATCCCCAGCAGAACAAGACAAGCGCCATATCCGTTCGAAAGTTCTGCGGGATTCGAATATTGGCTCGAAATGTAGTAAATATAGAACGGCAGGGCTTCGTATTGTGACAGCAGGGATGACGGCATCCCGGCCATAGCTACCACCCCTGTAAGCAGAATGACTGCCGTATCCTCGGCACATCTGCCAATAGCTAAAAATAAGCCGGAACTGATACCCGAAAGCGCGTTCGGGATCAATACATAGGCGATATTCTGCAATCGAGTCGCACCCAGGGCAAGAGCTGTCCTGCGAATGTCCAAGGGAAGTTCTTCCAGTGACATTTGTGTACTGCGGACAATATAGGGAATTACAAGCACCGCGAGTGAAAGCGAACTAATAAGCAGGCACGGCCCAAAACGATCAGAAAAATGGTTGTGCAGAAAAATTGATAGGCTGAAACCGAACAAGCCAATAACGATGGACGGGATACCGGCCAGAATGTCGAACAAGCCACCGAACAGCTTTTTCATTCCGGGGTTTGCATATTCAGCCAGGTAGATGCCGGAACATACGCCCACGGGTAAGGCCAACATTGCAGACAATATCACCAGGAAAAAGGTACCTATCATGGCCGGAAAAATGCCATCGAATACCCGGTCGTGCCCCAAAAGAACCCTCAGGGGTTCGGCTTTGCCGAAAATCAGTTCAGCCCCAAGGCTCGGTAGGCCCTTGATCAACAAGTAGGATAAAAATATGAAAAGACACAGGCAGAGGACAAGGGTCATCGTCCAGCTAAGAAACACTGCTAACTTTTCCATAAGCTCTTGCATTACGTCGGCACCTCTCTTTTTCGCAATATGAGTCTCACTGCTACAGTGGCTGCAGTTGCAAACAGGTACAGCACGATGCCGCAGACAAAGATAGAGCGAAACTCCAGGCTGTCGAAATCAGCGGCCTTTACCAATGCAATGTGCGCGGTCAATGTTCTGGCGGGCTCCAATAATGCATGGGGTGCCTGTATCGCGTTTCCGGCCAGCATGAGCGCGATGAGTGTATCTCCCAAAGCTCTTCCCAGAGCAAGGATAATGCCGGCTGCCATCCCGCCTGTGGCCCTGGGGACCATTACATATAACAAGCGCTGGACACGATTGGCTCCAAGTGCCTTGGCTGCTTGAACATAGGATACATCCACAGATAGCAGACTGTTTGTAAAAAACAGGATCATCGTGGGGCTAATCAAAATAGCGAGCACCATACCGGCTGTTAGTACGCACATTCCTGGCCCGCCGATTCCCTCGCGTACAAGCGGAACCAGGAGGAAGATTCCCACAAAACCGTAAATAACCGTTGGGATGCCGGTCATGAATCGAACCAGAGTCCCCAGCATTCTGCAAAGACGCGGACTGCCCAGGCTTGTGATCACAAAGGAGGTCCCCAAGGATAGTGGCAGGCAAAGCGCCGTGGCCAGTAAGGCTATCCAAAGTGTGCCGGATATCATGGGCCAAATACCATAAAGCCCTTCGTGCGGAGCCCATGGTCCGGTCCAAATGGCCAGAAAATTGCCCGCTTTGAAAAGGGGAATTCCCAGTGCGATCATGAATCCGAATATGGCCAGGATCATGACCGCACTGGCAACTGCGCTCAAAAAAAATACGTTTTTGGCTATAATTTCTTTTGCGTTGTTCATTTCACAGGGATAAAACCCTTCTCTGATGCGATTTTCTGTCCTTCCGAGGAAAACAGATAGTTGATAAACAGTCGCGTCAGGCCTGATGGATCGCTTTTGGTGTTGCTGTACAATCCACGGGCGATTTTGTACTGCCCGCCTTTGACAGTGTCCAGGGTTGGTGTTACGCCATCAAGCGCCACCGGCGCTACCGTCTCATCCATATGACCGACCGAAACATAACCTATGGCATAGGGGTCGTTGGCGACGGCGGTTTTCATAGCTCCGTTGGACGGGACAAAAAGTGCTTTGGTGCTGATGTTCTCTTTGTCCAGGGCTTTTTCCCAGAAAACGGCACGGGTGCCACTGGCCTCGTCCCGTGTGTAAACGGTAATCGCATGCTTCACGCCGCCCAAAACTAACCAGTTATCGATTTTTCCTGAAAATATGTCTTTCAACTGGTCTTTTGTCAGAGATTGAACCTTATTGGTCGGATTTACCACGACACCGACCCCGTCGATAGCCCATTTGAACATTTTCAGTTTATATTTTTCGATTTCTTCCGGCTTGGGTTTCCGTCCTGAGTTGCCGATATCCACAAGCCCTTCACCCACCTGTTTGATACCAAGACCGGAACCACCGCCAGCCACGGTAATTAAAATATCTTTGTAGCGGGTCATGATCCGTTTTGCAGCCTCCTTCATCACAGGAATGTGGGCCGTACCACCGGCAATTTTAATAGTTCCTTCTTGTCCCTCAAAAGCTTGAAGGGCCTCACCAAAACAAGGTGCAACCAATAGACTAAAAATACTGAAAATGACAAAAGTTTGGACAAAAGTTTTTTTCATAGAGTTTCTCCTTTTCAGGGCTACAGCTTAGATTTCTATTCAGATGCTCAAGAATCCGGGAGAGTCCGTTGGACAATAAATAAGGTCTTTTTTGTCCAATGACGATTTGGTGATGTCAGGGAGGATACGATTTTGGCACACGGCTTCGTCTAACAAACCCGGTTAGAAAGACAAGAACACTCAGGTAAAGCCAAAATCATGAATCATGGAAAACAACCTCTTGGAAGATAAAATAAAGACACAATCAAGTACTATAGCTAATATCGATATGTCAAATAGGAAATATCGATAGTTAAATTCATTTTTATCGGAATCCCCAATAGCACTTTGAAGGGCTGGAAATATTCATTGTGGAATTAAGGTTTTTCCGATGGCGTGAGATGCGACCGGCTACCTTAAGTCAAAGGTGTGATAGAGAGGAGGTTAATTTTTATTTTCGGATACAGTGGCCATCAAATAATTAAGCATGGCCTGGCAGGACGGTGAGGCGATCCGCAGCTTATTGCGAATCAGAAAAAAATTACGAGAAATAGATAGCCCCTTGATCTTCAAAGCTCTGAGAAGTCCGGCCTTCAAGTCCGTCTCAATGGCTCTTATTGAAAGGATGGACAGGCCGAGGCCGGATTTGATTCCTTCTTTCACCGATGTTGATGATCCGAACCGAGCAATAACTTGAAACGCATTCGTGCCGTCTTGACCGGATTTGCGAAGGTAGTCCTTCAGGATCTTCAAGGTTCCGGAGCCCTGTTCCCGAAGTATGAATGGCGTGTTCCTTAGTTCGTTCAGAGAGACTGACTTTCGGCAAGCAAACGGGTGATTATCAGGAACAGCAAGCACCAGTTCGTCTTCCCAGAGTTGTTGGCTTATAATGTTTGGGTGCTTGCTCTTTGAGCCAATTACGCCTAATTCGAGTTGCCCCGCCAAAACACGTTTTTCTATGTCACTACTGTCTGAGATATTCAGTTGTACTGATATATGAGGATACTTTTTATTAAATTTGCTAATGAGCGCCGGAAGAATGTATTCTCCAGGAATGGTGCTACCCCCTATGGAAATGTCTCCCTGTTTCAGTCCAAGGAATTTTTCCATTTCCAATTGAGCCGCCTCTTTCATTTCAAGAATAAGGGTGGCATGTTTATGCAAAAGCTCTCCGGCAGCAGTGGGAATCACTTTTCTTCCCATACGATCCAGCAACCGGGTTCCAACTTTTTTCTCAAGAGAGGCGATCCTTTCACTTACCGATGCCTGGACCAGAAAAACAGCTTCGGCAGCCTTGGAAAAACTTCCCAATTCGACAACCTTAGAAAAAATTTCAAGCTCACGAAAACCGAAATCAATTGACGGCATTTTGAGACTTCCCCTATTGAGGTAGCGTTTATTTCTCAGAGCATAAAGGTCTGTCCATTTATCGTCTATTAAAGTCTGGAGCATAATGCCAAAATATCCTGCACCACAAGACGAAATGTCAATCCATCATGGGTTGTTGGCTCATCAAGCTCAAACGGAATTTTGTAAATCTGTGCACGGTGGAGTGCCTCTAATCGATCTATGGTTGGCACTATCTCTCCAGAATAGTTTAGGCGTTGAAGATATGCATCAAGATTAAAATTATTTTTTTCCATCTTTTTTGGATAAACAATCAAGGATTGACCCCATTTTCACGTATCTGGCCTGGCTTCACTTTACATCTAAAAGGTCTAAGAGTCCCAGTTCTTGAAGTTTTTTTGTTCCAGGATATCCTGTTTCAGGGTCCCACCCTCTCAATTGATAAAACTCATCCCGCATTTTCTTGAAGACTTCACGGTCCAGAGTTTGGCCTTTACGGTTTAAAACAATATTACCCTCGCCAGGTACAAGCACCTCATCGTTCATAAAAACAGATTGGACCGGATCGGTGAAATTGAAGTCCGCAATGGTATCATTTTCCCTTGGGTTCCAACCTTCCCGAAATAGGATGGCACGCTGTTGATTAAAAATGGTTTCACCGATTTTCAACAAGGTATCTTCATCAATTTCTTTTCCAGTAACTGCATTGAATGTGCGAGCTTCCAAGGTTGAATCGCCCACCATTATCGTCTGTATGGTGTGAAAACATCAATGGCCAGCAGGAATCACAAAGCCCCAGGCTGTCTTTAACATAAGTGCGATCAATAATGCGTGTAGCAGCCATGGCTTTTCCTTCATGCGTATTCAGGTCCCAGGCCTTTTCATGGCCCCAGAATTTGGCTGCTGCCGCCCGGTAAACATCTGCAGAAACCGGTGTTGATCCTGGATATTGCAAGTTCATAACCCACATGCCAATCGTTCTGCTGACCTCATGAAGCATGGCAATGGGCTGTCGGGGTTCAAACGCATACAGCAAACCATTCATCAGGTACTCTCTGGCAGAATAGGTGGCACCGTCGCCGACACCGGCAACCTCATTGGCAAACAGGTTTTTGGCTTCCTCCCCCATAGTTTCTCCCGCTCTTAAAAGCCCTTCGGCCAGAAGATTACCAAATCCTTTTCGATACGCGATCATGTTGCACAGGTCTTCAAAGAACTGCCATGTGCCCAGTTTGTCAATTTCAAGGCCGGTTTGGGCATCGTTTAAATATCCAGCCTTGTAACCCGCACTTATCCACTGAATGATATTTGCCATTTCCATCGTGCATAAGGACAAATCGTTGCACAGTCCGGTTGCATTTAAAGCTGTTTCAGCCGGTTCCCCCTGGCGTCCCATTACCCAAGGAAAATATACAAACATGGCCTGACACTTTCTGACGACCTCTATGTTCGATTGGGTTTTATAGGTGGATCGCATGACACAGTCCAAGCCACACTGAAAACATGAAGCCTTTCCTTTACGGGAAATCTGATCAGGCGGATATGGATTAAAAGAAGTATCACGCTTGTTTAACTTTATTGTGAACTGATTGAGTTCCTTTAGCGCCACAGGGTCGCTTACCTGGGGAGATTGAGTGCCTATCACTGCAATTGCTTTTAAATTTTTCGCACCCAGAACCGCGCCAAACCCCCCGGTTGCACTCCCCTCATTATCCGTCATCAGGTTTGCGTTGCGGCATAAATTCATCCCGGCTGGGCCTGTTGTGATGAAATGAGTTTTTTTTCCGTGGGTCTGGTGCAAATACTCCTCGACCTGTTTAACCCCTTCAAGATGAATCCTGGATGCATCTTCTATTGTTACGTTCCCGTCTGAAATGAACAGATAAACAGGCCTCTCCGCCTTGCCGTATACCATCAGTCCGTCAAAACCGGCTCTTTTTAATGAAGCGCCCCAGTATCCGCCCATATTGCCATAACAAAACCCCTCTGGCATCAGCATTGGCGATTTTCCTATGATGGAAAACCTCGATGCGCCTTGAGCACCTGTAGCCGTGAGTGGTCCTGTCATAAAAATCAAATAATTTTCCGGGTCAAATGCGTTTACTGTGGCAGGCACATTTTCCCAATAAAGACGGGTAGCGATTCCCCGTCCACCTAAAAAACGGTCTGCATACGGTTGGGTGTCAATCTCTGTGATGACGTCTGAAGAAAGATCAACCTTTAATATTTTCCCACACCAACCGTACATTGAAGAATTTAAAACCTCTTTTTTATTTTCAGCCACATTTACCCCCTCTTTTTATTCAGTACAACAACCCTAAAAGTCATACGTTTACCCTTTTTATGTGTTTTTACTTATTACTGTCAATCAGCTTTCAAAAATGACCTACCACCGACCAGCAGGAAACGGATAATCGGCCAGTTTATTCACTATATCAAAGGTACCGCAGACTTTTTTCAGATAATACTCGATAAAATTGATACTTCAAAGGGATAAAGATACTTGAAGGCAAGCTATTGTGAACTGATGACCAAGAACTATTGCCAATAGGCTTTTATCAGAATTGGCCCCTTTCGGACAAGCAATCCTTGATATATTCCACACTTTCTGAGCATTAAAGATTAGCAACCAAGTTGATATAAAATGCTCTCAAGCAGGCTCGAAAGATTTGTTCATATTATGTCAACTTATTGATTTCACATATATATTAAGTTTTGTTACAAAACCTTTCATTAGGAGGGGTCGCCGTGATTGGTGTAATCTTCAACGTATAAAAATGTGGTGAATCGAAGGTTTGGTTTGCTAATCAGGCTGATGCGACTGTCTCAATATTCGATATTGCATCTTTCATCCGCTGCTCGGCATGCCACAAATCGTGTGCTTGCTGCATACGTAACCAAAGACCTGGTCCGTTTCCGGCAAACTTGCCTATTCTAAGTGCCATCTCAGTTGTGATAGGATGGGTGCCTGCCAGTACTCGGTGCAACTGCTGTCTTGAAATGCCTAATCTTCGTGCAGCTTCACTCACAGAAATTCCAAGTTCGGGAAGTACATCTTCACGCAAAATTTCTCCCGGGTGAGTCGGTTGTCGCTTTAAAGGTTGTTTTGCAAGGTATTCTTTCATGGTTAACCTCAATGATATTGTTCAAGATCAATCCGCAGCGCCTGACCTTCAACCCACTCAAAAGTGATACACCAAGGGCCATTCACGTGGATACTATAACGTTTTGGTACCCCATGGAGTCCGTGGAAATTAAATCCAGGCACATTCAAATCGTTCAAAACATCTGCTTGATCCAAAGCATCCAAGCGCCTGAGGCAACGTGATTTTAAATCCTGGCGCACCCGACGTGTTCGTCCGGATTCAAATAATTCACTGAGCCCTTTGTGCCTAAAGCTTTTGATCATATGCCATACAGTAACATGTTTTGTTACAGTGTCAACTGTTTTGTTACAGTTTATGTTCCATTATTGAATTCGTTCAGATAGATGGGTCTTGTGATTTACGTAACAAATTACCGCTTTTTCGTTGTTTCGGCCATATTTTGATTTCACACTGATTATGTCAACTTATTGAATTCACATTAAATTTAAGCTATGTTACAAAGTCATTTGTCTGGAGGGATAGTTAAATTTGTTGTAACCTTCAGTTAATACTGAGGTGACAGTGAGAAGGTTTAGAATGTAAATCATTTCAAGAAATTTATGCCTTAAAACTCCTTGGGGGACAAGTAGTCCCCCAAGGCCACCGCAACACTTTTAACCCTACCTATAAAATTTATGTATTTCCTTGGTCAAGCATGGCATTTGCCACCTTTATAAATCCTGCAATATTTGCCAAGGTCACCATACCTTTCTGCAGCTTCCAGGCAATTTCTGTGGATATCCCTCATCACTTGGTGTAATCTCTGATCGACTTCTTCCCTTGTCCATTTTATTTTGGTACTGTTTTGAGCCATTTCTAATCCTGAGCATGCGACACCGCCGGCATTGGATGCTTTACCAGGGGAAGTAGAGGTGTCTGCTTTAGATAAACTGCAAAGAATGTACAGTCTTTGCAAGCGGCTATCCAATATCCACCTCTATGAGGTTGCCTGATCAGGACGGTAAAATAGGTTTTAACGAGCGGAGAAACGGTATCAGATTAACGAAAAACCGCAAAACACAGCCATGTAACCACCGTCGGCAGCAGGGCACCCTTTAGCAGCCCCACCGGGGATACGAAGTCGTCAAAGTGTTTTTTCATCAGAGATTGTCCGGCCGGGTTTGGGGCATTGGCAATCACCGTGAGACCACCGCCGGCCACAGCACCGGCCACCACCGCGTATTTGAGACTGTCTGTAAAATTCGGCACCAGGGTACTGAGAAACGTGATGGCGGCGTTGTCGTTGAAGGCAGTCAGAATCGTGGCCCCCAACATGAGTGGAATTTCCCCAAGCCTGCTTAATACCGGCTCGATCCACCACCCCTGGACCCCTCCGTGCACCACCAGCCCGCCCAGGAAAAATCCCACCAGCAACGGCGGTTTGAGATCGATGCGATTCTGAAACGGTACGGTTACCTGGGCAAAACCCAGGAAAAAAAGCAGTCCCGGGATAAAAAGCCCCGGGTAGTGGGCATTGAAGATGGTCCAGACCATGAACAATACATGAGCGGCGATCAACCAGACCGGGACCGGATCGTCACGGTTGTTCCATTCCGGATCGACAAACAAGGGCCGTTGGTCTTCGGGAAGCAACCCGGGTAGAAGCTGCCGTATTTTTTTTAGCTTGATCTCCTCGAAACGTTTGTCAAAGGCCTCCTTGATCAGATCCGCATCAATGCCTTTTTCCAAAAGATCTGGTAATAAATCTTTTTCCAGGCGAGTTTTGATGTGCAGTAAGACTTCCTCTGTTTTGAGATGAAGCGTTTCCTCGAATGCGAGGGTTTTCGCCGTTTCCGGCCCGATTTTTTCGAACTGCACTAGCAGGTTTTTGCGCTTGATCAGCTCGGTCTGGATGCGGCGTTTGAGTTCTTCCACGGAAAAGTCATGTTGCAGTTCGGACAACTCCTTGCGAAAGAGGAGAAAATACAGTCCGTTGGCCACTAGTATGCCGAGGATTGCCTTCCAACCGAAATGGGTAAACATGTGCAGGGTGTCCCATTGCCAGGGAGTGGCCACCATCATTACCGGCGGTGCGGCAAAGTGTGTCAGGGCGCCTCCCACGGAAATATTGACAAAGAGCAGGCCCAGCGTGGCGTATTTGAACTTGCTGGTGGGCTGCAGGTGAAAAAACTTGCGGCTCAGCAACAGCGCGGAAATGGTCATGGCCGCTGGTTCGGTGATAAGCGATCCCAGAATCGGACCCAGGCTGAGGATGGTAAACCACCAGGCCGTCAGGCTGCCCCCCAGAAGATCTGCGACTTTCTGCATGATAGTTTCGGACAGTTTTAAGATGGGGCGGGTGGCCGCCAGGGTCATGATCGTTACCACGAACATGGCTTCAACAAAATTGACGTCATGAGCGATGTAATTGACCGCTGTTTTCCAGTCGAAAAAACCAATGATCGTCACCAGCAGGGCCAGGGCCCACACCCCAAAGATGACTTCCACTTCCCCCAGAAAGTGAAACAGCCCGGCCCCGTAGTGAACCGAATCCTTTTCTGCGAGTCCTTGCCTGATTTTTTTTTCATGTTCATGTTCCCATTTGTGCGATAATATCATGAATTTGCTGGATAGGAAGGTGTGCACAATGGCACAAAAAAAAATCAATACAGCAGCCAGGTTGAAAGGCTCTTCCTGGGCACGGTTCCACAGAATCTCAATGATACTGGTCATGTCCTGGTCGCCATAGCTTTCCAGACTACGCGGAAAGCCTGATTTTCCCTCCGGCGACGCGGCCAGGCCGGTCTCGACTGCAATCCACAGGCCAATAGTGAACAACAAGAGCATGCCGATAATCAATAAAAGTTTGCTTGCCTGTCCCATCAGTTATCCTTTTTTCCCCTCTGTGACAGATCCGTTTTTGGCAATTTCCCTTGGATCGGTTATATTTTTCAGTGGCAGCATATCATCTGGCTTCTCCTTTGTCATCTGCCCTTTTTCTCAAGCAAAAGACCCTGGAAACTGTCCCGGATTGAAAAATTTTCACGGCGACGGGTAATACGATCCATATAATTGAACAGCGTGATTTGACAACCGACTTGTCCGCAGGAATAAAAATGCAGGTTCTACATCGAGCGATTGAACAGGGATGCTTTTAAAAACTCCCGATTAAAGCGGGCGATATGGGTGATCGAAACTTCTTTGGGGCATGCATATTCACACACACGATGGTTGGTGCAATTACCGAACCCGCAGTTGTCCATTTCCTTGAGCATGGCCAGCACACGCCGGGTTGCTTCCGGTTGCCCCTGGGGCAGTAGGGCAAACTGGGACACCTTGGCACTGACAAACAGCATGGCCGAGGCATTAGGACAGGATGCCACACAGGCACCGCAACCGATACAGGCCGCGGCATCCATGGCCTCTTCCGCCTTTTCCTGGGCAATAGGCAGGGCATTGGCATCCGCTCCCCCGCCGGTATTAACCGAAATATAACCCCCGGCCTGGATAATTTTATCCAGCGCGCTGCGATCCACGATCAGATCTTTGACCACTTTAAAGGCCCTGGATCGAAACGGCTCCACCACAATAGTATCGCCGTCGTCAAACTCGCGCATGTGCAACTCGCAAAGGGTCATGGCTTTGTGGTGACCATGGGGGATACCGTTGACCACGGCACCGCAGGTGCCACAGATGCCCTCCCGGCAATCGTTATCGAATTCAATCGGTTCTTTGTCTCCCAGAATCAATTTTTCATTTAAAAAATCCAACATTTCTAGAAAGGAGCTGTGGGTTTCGACATCATTGACGGCAATGGTTTCGAACCGACCGGGATCCTGCGATCCATTCTGGCGCCAAACTTTTAGGGTAATATTGATGGTATCTTGTACGCTCATTATTTATAGCTCCTTTGGGTGAGTTCGACATTTTCGAAAACAAGGGGTTCTTTATGAAGTTCGGGCGTAGCATCATCACCCTGGTGCCCCCAGGCCGACACGTGGCAGAAGTTTTCATCATCCCGAATGGCTTCGCCTTCTTCGCTTTGTGATTCCTCACGTAGATGGCCCCCGCAGGATTCTTTACGGTCTAGGGCATCGATGGCCATCAATTCGCCGAGTTCGATAAAATCGGCCAGACGACCGGCTTTTTGAAGATTCAACCGATAAGTATCAGCCGGCCCCACGACCTTAACATTTTGCCAGAATTCTTCACGCAAAGCACGGATCTGCTCAATTGCCTCTTTTAGGCCGGTTTCGGTACGAGAGAGGCCAACCTTGTCTTCCATGATCCGCCCCAGTTCCCTGTGAATGTCCTCCACCGTGCGCTTGCCGTTGATGGATAGCAGCTTGGTAATGCGGCTTTGGACCGCTTGAATTGAGTCGTTAAAGGCGGCATGCCCCTCACCCACATCGGAATTGCCGGCATCACCCAGAAATCCGGCCATGGTGTAGGGAACCACAAAGTATCCGTCCGCCAGACCCTGCATGAGCGCATTGGCTCCCAGACGATTGGCACCGTGGTCCGAAAAGTTAGCCTCCCCAAGAACAAATAGACCGGGAATGGTGCTCATCAGGTTGTAATCGACCCACAACCCGCCCATGGTGAAATGGGCCGAGGGGTAAATCATCATCGGTGTTTGATAGGGATCTTCAGCGATGATATTGCGGTACATGTTAAAAAGGTTGCCGTATTTGCGGGCAATGGCATCTTTGCCGTCACGTTTGATGGCTTCCATAAAATCCAGGTAGACCGCGCGTCCCGTGGGTCCCACGCCTTTGCCAGTATCGCACTGCTGTTTGGCATTGCGCGAGGCCACATCCCGTGGAACCAGGTTGCCGAAATTCGGATATTTTTCCTCCAGGTAATAATCGCGTTCATTTTCCGGGATGTCGTTGGCCGCACGCTTATCCCCCTCATTTTTAGGAACCCACACGCGCCCGTCATTGCGCAGGCTCTCACTCATCAGCGTCAACTTGGTTTGATGACCACTGATGTGCGGCAGGCTGGTCGGATGGATCTGGGTGTAGCAGGGATTGGCAAAGTAGGCCCCTTTTTTGTAAGCCTGCCAGATGGCGCTGACATTGCAGGAAATCGCATTGGTAGACAGGTAAAACACATTGGAGTAGCCGCCGGTAGAAAGCAAAACAGCATCGGCGGCATGAGCCTCTAACTCCCCGTTGATTAAGTTGCGGGCGATGATGCCCCGGGCCCGGTCATTGTCCACCACCAGGTCCAGCATCTCGTGACGCGGAAACATTTTGACCTGGCCGGTGGCGATCTGGCGGGACAACGCTCCATATGCGCCCAGCAACAACTGCTGACCGGTCTGGCCCCGGGCATAAAAAGTACGCGAGACCTGGGCCCCGCCGAAAGACCGGTTGGCCAGCAGTCCACCGTATTCTCTGGCAAAAGGCACACCCTGGGCCACACATTGATCGATGATATTGTTGCTGACTTGTGCCAGGCGGTATACATTGGCTTCCCGGGAACGATAATCACCACCTTTGACGGTGTCGTAAAACAGTCGCCAGATGCTGTCGCCATCGTTGGCGTAATTTTTTGCCGCGTTGATGCCGCCCTGAGCTGCAATGCTGTGGGCCCGTCGCGGGCTGTCCTGGATACAGAAGGTTTTAACGTTATAACCCATCTCGGCCAGACTGGCAGATGCCGCGGCGCCTGCCAGTCCGGTACCCACGACGATAATATTGAAACGCCGGCGGTTGGCCGGGTTGATCAGCTTCATGTCCATTCGATGGCGGTCCCACTTTTCAGCGATCGGACCGGCCGGTATTTTTGCATCAAGTTGTTGCATGGTTGATCCCCTTAGGAATGATGAATGTCGAATTGTTGAAGTTGCTTCGCTCTGTCATACAAAATTAAAATCGATAGAGTTTCTTAATTCTTCCTTCGTCATTTGGTTAAGCAATAATCAATAAATAAATCGGCAACACCCCGAACCCAATTCCAAACACCAATGTTATCACCAGACCCAACTTCATGATCAGCGGCATGTAGCGCGGGCTATTGATGCCAAATGTTTGAAACAGGCTCCAGAAACCATGACTGATATGCACAGCCACTATGACCATTGCCACCACATACATGACAACCCATATCGGATTGGCAAAAGTTGCCGCCATTTGCTGGTAGATAGGTGTGACGGCTTTGTCGACAAAGGTAAATTTGAGCAAATGAAAAATGATAAAGATAAGGATCAATCCACCGGTGTATGGCATGGTTCTGGATCCGAATGTCCGCCCTCCTGGGTTTTGGTACACTTTGTATCTTTTCGGACGCGCTTTAAGGTTTTCGAAAAAGAGAATAGCGCCGACAACCAGGTGAACCAGTCCCAGTGTTGCCAATCCGATGTTAAAAACGGTCAGATACGGCTGCAACGAATGCAGCTTGGCCGCATATCCATTGAATACTTCAGCTCCGGCAAAGGCCATAACATTGCCGAGCAGGTGCACCGCTAAAAATCCGATCAGACACAGCCCTGTCACCGCCATCAGTATTTTTTTGCCAACGGATGAACAGAGTATGAAAAGATACCAGTTCATGGGATACTTCCTTTCTGCTAAAAGTTGGTAGAACCTATCTAAAAAACGTCTTTTGTTCCAATCTCTGTGTTGCTCTTGGTTAGTCTGCGGCTGATTCTGCCGGTTGTCCAACCGACTTATCTTCTTTTTGCCAGTAGGAGATGTCCATTTCGTTTTCGGTTTTGGCCACGATACAGGTGACGGCCAGATCTCCGGTGACGTTGCAGGCAGTACGCCCCATGTCCAGCAAGGCATCGATGCCGAAAATCATGGCATAGGCCAAGGCTACCGGAGATCCCGGCTCCACTTTTAATCCCACCGATTCAAGCACCATCATCAGCATGATGGCGCCTGCGCCGGGCACACCGGCTGTGCCGATGGAGGCCAGCAGCGAGGTCGCAATGATAGTCAGCTGTTGCGAGAAAGTTAGCGGGCTGCCAATGGCGAAGCCTACAAATATAGCACAGACCCCCTGATAAATGGCCGTCCCATCCATATTAATGGTTGCCCCTAACGGCAGGGAAAAGGAGTACACCCCCTGGGAAATACCCATTTTGCTGTCGGCAATCTCCATGCTCACCGGCAGGGTCCCTCCGCTGCTGCGGGTCACAAAGGCTGTGACGATGGCCTCCTTGGCTTTGCTGAAAAAGGCCAGCGGAGATAACTTATAGATTAGCAGCATACCGCCGTAGACCAACAACATGTGCCCTAAAAATGCCAAGTATACCGCCAAAGTCGTCCAGCCCAGCGGGCCGAAGGCCTCGGGGCCTTGTTGGCCGAAAACATCGGCAATCAGAGCAAACACACCGATGGGCGCGTATTCCAGGATCCAATGTACCACCCGGTACATAATTTCGGCGCCGCCGTTGAAAAAGCGGAACACAGTTTCTCCGGACTGGCGAATCTGCTCGTCCTCGCTGTTCCTGGCATAGGCCAGGCCAATACCAAAAAGGAGGCAGAAGAAGATCACCGGCAGCACATTGCCCTCTGCAATGGCACCGAAGGGATTTACCGGCACCACATTGATCAGGGTGTCCACCAGTGACGGTGCAGACACGTCCGCCTTGATGCCTTCGGCAGCTGCGGTACTGATCTGCATGCCCTTGCCGGGCTGAAAAATATTGCCGCAAATCAAGCCGAAGCTTACAGCAAAACAGGTGGTTATCATATAAATGACCAAGGCCTTAGCGCCCACACGGCCCAACTGAGATGGGTGGACACTGGCAGCCCCCACTGTCAGGGTAAACAGGATCACCGGCATAACAATCATCTTGAGCAGTCGAATGAAGATCTCGCCGAACGGACTGACCCACGCCATGGCCGGCCCGAAAAATAGACCACACACCGCGCCCAGAATTAGTCCGATGAGAATGCGCACCAGCAGGCTGGATTTGAAGTACCACCGGAGCTGCTTCATAGAAACCTCCTTTTCCCGGATTGTTTCCACGAAGTTGACATCCAGCAGTCTGTTTTACTCATAATTATCTCCTTTCCCCTGAAACGCTTTGCGACGCTTTTCGATCATGGCTTTCTGGTTGGAGATAAACCTGTTTTTGAGGAACTGGGCCCGGGTTAACCGTCCTTCCGGTTTCACTATTGCGGTAGCCCCGGCAATCTTCTCGAAATACTCATATTTTAGTAGCTCCAAGGTGCCGTCCGTGCGGATCTGATCCACAAACAGGTTGAGCCAGTTTAAAAAGTCCGGGTCTCCTGGACGAATGGCAAAGGCATAGAACTCCCGTGTCACAGGTTCAAGCAAGGCGGCAATTTCCTGGTAGTACTCAACGTGTGTGTTGCGCCATATCTGTACAAAGGGCGAATCCGCCACCATAGCATCGACGTCACCCTTTAATAATGCTCCGGCAGCGGCTTCCGCCGTTGGATAGAGCTTGATCGCCTTGGCGGGGAACAACTGGCGGGCAAATTTTTCATGGGTGGTGCCGGCTTTGACACCCAGTCGTAGCGTCTTGATCTCAAGCAGATCAAAGTAAGCGCTTGCGTCGGCAGGCAGCAGATTCCGCCGAACCAGGGCCGCCTGGCTGACTTCAAAATAAGGCTCGCTAAAATGGACCTGCAGCCCTCGCTCGATCGTTCGCGTCATGGCAGCAATGATAATATCCGATTCGCCGACCAGCAGTTTGGGAATTTGCAGATCATAGGTTTGCGGTCGAATGAATTTCACCTTCACATTGAGATAATCAGCCAGTAAAATGGCAAGGTCAATATCCAGGCCAAAGAGCTTGCCGTCTCTTTCCATGGAAAAGGGCGGATATCCACGGTTAAGGGAAACCGTGATCTCACCTTTTTTCTGAATGCGTTCAATCTCACCGGACCAGCATTGGGATGATAGCAGAAGCAGTAGCGATAGAGCAAATACAATGATTTTTTTCATAACAGCACACCTCGTACAAGGCTCTATTTTTGGGTGTCAGATTTAGTGCCAGAATGTCTGACAAACAAAACTTGACACCTGAACACCGAAACCTGCTGCCCTCCATAGCCTGGAAGAAGAAGGAGAGAAACCTATTTGGGCATTTCCCGTGGATCCGTCATATTCTCCGGCCGCAACATGTCATCCAGATTTTCCTGGCTCATCAAGCCTTTTTCCAGCACCAGGGCATAAACACTTCCACCGGTTTTGAGGGCTTCCTTGGCAATGTCCGCCGATTTTTCATACCCGATTACCGGAACCAGAGCGGTGATCAGACCAATGCTGTTTTCGACATATTGACGACAGACATCCCGGTTGGCCTCAATACCGACAATACACCGGCTGGCAAGGGTGATACAGGCATTTTTGAGAATCAGCATTCCGTGCAGCAGATCATAGGCAATGATGGGTTCGGCCATGCACAATTCCAGTTCGCTGGCCTCGGCCGCCATGGAAACCACGACATCATAACCCATGATCTGGTAGCATATCTGGTTGACCAGCTCGGGAATAACCGGATTGACCTTGCCCGGCATGATAGATGACCCTGGCTGCATGGGTGGCAGATTGATCTCGTTAAGACCGCAGCGAGGCCCCGATGACATCCAGCGCAGATCATTACAGATTTTGGATAGTTGAACGGCAGCCCGTTTCATGGTGGCCGACATCTGGGCGAAAGATCCGGCGTTTTGGGTAGCTTCCACCAGATTACGGGCCCTGCGCAGCTTAAAACCACTGACTTCTGACAGTTTCCGGGTGACGAGATCGGCATAGCCCGGCGGGCTGTTTATGCCGGTTCCAATGGCGGTTGCCCCCATGTTAATATCAAGGAATTCATCACTGGTGCGATCCAGCGCTGTCGCGGCACTTTCGATCATGACGGCATAAGCAGAAAATTCCTGGCCCAGGGTCATGGGAACAGCATCCTGATTTTCCGTGCGTCCCATTTTCAGCACATCGGCAAATTCTTCGGCCTTGGTTTCCAGTGCTTGCTTGAGTTCCTCCATGGCACCCAGCAGATCTTTTAACGACAGCAAAACCGCCAGTTTAATAGATGTCGGGTAGGCGTCATTGGTAGACTGGGAACAGTTGACATGATCATTGGGATGCAAATAGTCATATTCCGCTTTTTTGTGACCCATGATTTCCAGGCCCCGGTTGGCGATAACTTCGTTGGCATTCATGTTGGTGGAGGTGCCTGCACCTCCCTGAAACATGTCCACGGTAAAGTGGTCACGCAATTTACCGGCCAGCAGGTCATCACAGGCCTCGCAGATGGCCTTCATTTTATCTTCGTCCAACACACCCAGTTCGTGATTTGCCAGTGCAGCGGCTTTTTTTACAAAGGCCAATGCTTCGATCATGTGTTCAAAATTTTTAACGAAAACGCCGGAAATGGCAAAGTTCTCCATGGCCCGCAAGGTCTGCACGCCGTAGTAGGCCTTTTCAGGCAGTTCGCGCTCACCAAGAGAATCATGTTCCAGGCGAAAATCCCCCACCAAATGCGCCGGACTTTCAACACTGACCTGGTGCTGTGAAAGCATTCGCAAGCGCTCGCTGATACCCGCGGCCACGCGGGCCATAATCCTATAAAAAATGTCCGGCTTCTCCTCCCGAAAGGCCTCGATCTGATCACGCGACATCTGCCAGACCGTTGTTCCCTGGCGGGTGAATGCGCCGTTGGCGTGCGCCTGGTCATCAAGGAATGCGCCTTCGCTGATCATGGCGCCAGGTGCCAGGACAACGAGATGTTTCGTGGCGCCATGCAGGCCGCGTACGATTTCCACCTCTCCTTCCACAACCAGGCCGGCCCATTGCCGCGGGGTGGATTCGTGAAACAGCCATTCTTCGGCATCATACGTTTTCTGCTCACCACGGGAAAAAAAACCCTGCAAATCAGACATGGGTACCCGCATTCGTTTGGATGCCCTTTGAAGTACTTCATCGATTTTGTTCATGATTTTTGCTCCTTTTAAATCACTGATACGTTTTTAAACCAGGAATATTGATTGTTGCTCCAAACGTTTAAAAGTCAATTAAGAAAACATGACGCTCACACTCATAATACAAGCGGCGCCAACAGAAAGCCGAAGGTCACCGCCAGAGTAATGCAAATAACACCGGGGATCAAAAAAGGATGATTGAACACATATTTACCGATGCGGGTAGAGCCGGTATCATCGAATTCGATGGCCGCCAGCAGCGTCGGGTAGGTCGGCAATACGAACAAGGCGCTGACAGCTGCAAAAGCTGCGATCGCGGCCACCGGGCTGACGCCTAGTGCGATGGCTGCGGGCATCAGAGCCCGGGTGGTAGCCGCCTGGGAGTACAGCAGCATAGCAGCGAAAAACAGTACTACAGCGAGCATCCACGGTTTGGACTCCAGCAAATTTCCAGCAAATATGTTGATCTCATCGATATGGGCGGCCACAAAAGTGGTGCCGAGCCAGGCAACCCCCAGGACACACACACAGGCACTCATACCGGATTTGAAAGTCGCAGCGTTCAGGACTTGATTGCAGTCGATCTTGCAAAACAGGGCAATCGCAGCAGCGGCCGCCAACATAAACGTCATAATAGCCGCATCGCGTTCCAGGACCGGATCTTCGATCAGGCCGACAGTGCTGCTGATGGCCATGGCATAACAGACCACAGCGATGATCGCGATCAGAAAAATCAGCACCGACGTTTTGGCGCCCGCTGGAAGCTCCTGTTGCTGCTTTTCTTTATCAGTAGGCATCGCCACAAGGCCTTTGGCAAGGCGGTCCTGGTAAACCGGATCATCTTTTAATTCCTTACCAAGAAAATTCGCTACGAAAGCAGTCAGCATCACCGCTGTAAACGTGGTGGGAATGCATATGATTAATATCTGCACATAGTCGACCCCAACCGGTTCCAGTGCCCCCGCTAAGAATATCACTGCCGCAGAGATTGGAGAAGCTGTAATGGCGATCTGCGAAGCGATGGTGGCTATCGAAAGCGGCCGCGACGGACGGATGCCTTGCAGTTTGGCTACCTCGGCAATGACCGGAAGGGTTGAGAAAGCCGTCAGGCCAGTACCGGCAAATATTGTCATGGTGTAAGTTACCAGCGGCGCCAGGAAGGTAATGTATTTGGGATTGCTCCGCAGAACCCACTCAGCTAACTGGACCAGATAATCCAGGCCGCCGGCTACCTGCATGGCGGCGATGGCTGCGATGACGGACATGATGATCAGAATTACGTCGATAGGTATATCGCCCGGTTTGAGGCCGAATCCAAGTGATAAAACGAGCACCCCCATACCACCAGCAAACCCGATGCCGATACTTCCCAGGCGGGCACCCAAAAATATAAAGATTAAAACGACCAAAAGTTCAATTATCCACATTGCATTTTCCTTTCTTTACTTTCAAGGGATCCGATAGGAACCGCTGATATCTTCGGTGTAACCCGTAAACATGCTCCGGTCCTTATCGATAAAAGTGGATGTCCAGGTGAAGGTAAAAGTGCCTGTAGCCCCTTTCAGGCTACCGGTACCGCCAACGAATTCTCCGATTACCTTGACACCTTCTTTTAGCGGTTGTCCGCTGAGAACACTGTAAGCCTTTTCACCTTTCAAGCTTCGCCAGACGCAGCGAACTGAGCCGCCCACCGCTGAATCCGACAGACCGATACACTCAGCCCAGAAATCATCTATCCCACCAAATTGATTTTTGAGACTGACATTGCCTGTCAGGTTGAAAGTGCCAACGTCTCTACCCTCCACAAAGTCGAAGGGCTGCCGTTTGCCGCTGGCAATCCAGGTTCCCGCGAAGGTTCCGACCTGCTCCGCTGATGCCTCTTGTACTGCAAGGGCGGCTGTGAAGGCAAAGATGACGGAAATCGCCAATCCCAGTATCCCGGCTGTGATACGATCTATCATAATCTTTCCTCCTTTGTTAAATGAGATTTGGAGATTTATTGAACAAATATACTTTATTGCGGCTAAAAGTAAATGGATAATAAAAAAAGCGGTTATCTATAAAGCTCAAGTTACGTTGTTCTGCCGGTCTATGGGAATCGGTCCTCCAGCCGGCCAAAACCCGCCGCTAAGACAGAGTATGGACCGCCGCCGACGGGATACCTATAAGAACTCACGTAAATACAGTCTTTTATTGGTTTTCTAATCGACCGAGTTACGGCGGCCCTTACTCGGTCTAAGTGGCTCAGACAGTTGCCCGGCTTCCGGCCCGATTCCCATAGGCCTCTTTGGAAAGCGGACTTAAGTTTTATGGATAACCGTAATAAAAAATAATATTTTACCATATTAATATATTGTGGCCGGCGACACATGGGCCATAAAGTGGTAAAAAAATAGGAGTGAACGATTAACGCTGGATTCTTAAATTTTGAATTTACGGACCTATTTGTCATCGTGCTCCTAAGGGGAGTGTTCAATTGTGTTTCTCGCTCCGAATGATGTTCCGGCAGCAAGTCCGGAATCCGTATTAGATGGACAATGCTTTTTTGTATTACCCAGATACTTTTTCCAACATTAATAAGTGTGTATCATTATCAGAGATTTCTCCATGAATTAGCGGCAACCAGATTGTTCGAAATATAATAGATTTGATCAAAATTTCATATTTGTAGCAGCATTGATTGTATGATTGAGCCTTCGATCCGCTAAAATTCGGCAAAAATGCCCAAATCTCTAAATGAACAGGATCATCCTTGGCTGAAGATTTCTTTATGGTATTTGTGAAACAGATGCAAATGGGAGACTAACAATGGGGGCGGCTATGAAGATTTGTTCACTTCTGGGGATCGCAGCCTGCCAATAAATATTTGAGTGAGTTATTTTATCCATATTTCATCTTGGTCAATTAAATATGCATGGTATGGCAGACTAAACCCCTCCGGCTTTTGCAAGGTTGGGGTAATGTCTTTTATCAATAAACTGTGCTAACCTCTCGAGACATTCAGGCATGTTCCTGCGTCCGAAACCAATACGAAAGCAGTCATTTCCTGCGCTGTAAAGCGTTCCGGGCGCCAGCAGGACACCAGCCTGTTTTACCAGATCACGACAAAAGTGCTCCACAGATCCGCCCCCAAGATACCGGGGAAATGCGATGGGTCCCGCCACGGGTGCCTGCCATGCAAACATGTCTCCATGCACATCGAAAAAAGTATTCAGCAGTTGAAGGTTGGATTGAATAATCTCCAGGTTTCGATGAACGATGGCATCACGATGGTCCAGTGCCAGTGCTGCAAGAAACTCGCTCGGGGCACTGTTACAAATCGTCGTGTAGTCCTTGAAAGCAGCCATTTTAGCATAGAGGGATTCATTCCGGGTGGCAATCCAGCCGATTCGCAAACCAGGCAGACCGTAGGTTTTAGACATCACTCCCAGGGAAACTGCGCGTTCATTCAGATCCATAAAAGCCGGGAGTCGATAACCAGGGAGGTACTCCAGACCACGATAAACCTCATCGGAAAAAATGAGAAAACCATGTTCATCCGATAGTTTTGACAGTTCGGTCATAAAGGATATATCCGCTAGAAAACCGGTGGGGTTATGGGGAAAATTAACAACCACGACACGGGTGTTTTCTGTGATCCGGTCTTTTAAAAAATTAAGGTCCAAAGACCAGCCCTGGTCGGCATTGCCAACCCACTCGGTAACTTCCGCACCAATGCTGCGGGCGATTTCTCCCAGAGATTGGTAATGAGGGGTGTGTACAATAATTTGATCACCCGGGTTCAGGGTAACATGCATGAAATTGAATATTGCTTCCTCGGCACCGGCATGAACCAGAATAGTATCCGGTAAATTGTGGGTGTACAACGAAGCAATGGCTTCCCGAAGCTCCGGGCTTCCAGTGGATTCGGTATATCCGAGCCAGAGAGATAGAAATCGTTCCTGTGCATTCGAGTCGAATTTCAGCAAGTCATCGATGGTCAAGCTTTCGCAATCAGAGCAACATAACAGATAGGGGGCCTCAAATTCGTGGGTTGCAAAATACCGTTCAAGCCGAAAGGGTACAGGTTTCATGGTGGTCCTCCGCCAGATTCTTGAGATGGCAAAAACAAAAAGCATCCATGGTCAGCATTTTGTCCAACAGCCCCTCAAGAAATGTCAGTGCGTTGTCATTCATGCGCTGGTGATGAATCATGATCCCACAAAAGCCATCCCCAATGCTCGCAGCCAGCTCAGCAAAAAGATTTTTCCAACCCAATGTGGCAGTGTGTTCCTTTCGGGTGTGCAAATCCACGTTTACCTGAAAATCAGGCATCCCTGCCGGAGCATGGGGAAATGCGCCCCGGCTTCTGGAAATCGCCCGGTAACCGGTGGCCCTGAGAACAGTTAAGGCTGCTTTTGAACAACGGTTCCAGGGAGGTGTAAAGGCCGGATAAAAAGCATCCTGCAGCAAAGACATCAGCCGCTCGCGACCGCGCACAAGATCATGTTCGATCTCCGCTATGGGCCGCGCCGGGCCAAATTCCTGTTTTTTGCCGCTGTGTTCATGATTCATGTGCCGCCAGCCATGCTGGTAAAAGCACCAGAGCTGGGAATTCTTGTTGCAAAGCCGTTCAATGCCCTTCCACCGATCCACTGTCAACCAGGTCGGCACCACTGACATGGAAAGGGGCACCTGATAACGGGAAAAAACATCCACAAGTTTACGAAACTGCTTTCCGGGCACGGCAACATCGTCCGCCCGGAAAAAAACCGGTATCGGGCTCCGTCCGCCGGCCGCAGCCAGCGCTTCTGTGAGACAGCGATCGAGATCCATTTTAATATCACGATAGTCATGCTTCCAGAGTTTTGAGATGGGAAAGGGCATGGTGATTACTCCAGATAAAGGGTTCAGGGGTGGAGGTTTGGAGGGTTTGAGGGGGTGATGATCGAGCTATAGGCAATAGGCACTATGCTGTCTACCGCTAAAGCCATAGATCTTACCCTCCAAACCTCCATCCCTCAGACCCTCCAACCCTGCATATTTGCTACCCAGGCAGCTGTTTTCTCGGCACCATTCAAATCGATGGCTCCTGCAGACCGTTTCTTTTGCTTCAACATCCGTGTCATCAACCCGGCCAGTCGCTCCGGGTCCAGGTCTTTGTCTGAAAGTATCTGCAGCCCCCCCAGCCTCGCCAACCGTTCCGCCCGAAGACGCTGCTCCCGGTTTTTTGCAAACGGCCAGACAAGCGCGGGGGTTCCGGCCGCCATGAGATTCATGCTGGTGTTATAACCCGCCATGCTCACGGACAAATCTGCAGCATCGAGAAAGGAGAGAAAGTCAGGCGTGAAACGATCCACCCAAATAGCCGGGTTCTCGAAAGATTTCAACTCAAAAAAAGATGGGTCGTCCAGAAATGGACCTGTGAAAATCTGTAAACGGCAGTTTCCAGGCAACAATGCAAAAGCCTTTGCAGCGGCTGCCAATACCTCACCCCCCACCTTTCCGCCACCGGCACTGGCGACAACAAAACAGTCGCTATCGCCGATACCCAGTCTTGTTCGAAAATTTTGTCCGGATCCCGGCATGGGTTTGGGTGTAACAAAACCGGTGTAGACAATAGGAATCGAGATGTCATCCAGCCTTGAAAACGTGGCATCCAGTTTTAAAACCTTGGGATCCGAATGAACCAAAACAGTATCAAAATAGCGATTCAGCCGTGTGACCGCACCTTCTTCATGAGATGCCGCGTTCTCTTTTTCCACCAGGATATCCCTGAGACTGCAGACAACCCGACAGGGCGGCAGGGAGCTGTCGTGGATGCTTTCGAGAATAGGATCGAGTTCAAAACGGAATGCCTTGCGCCCAAAGGGATAGAGCTCTATCATAAACACATCCGGCGACGTCTCTTCAAAAAGACGGAACAGCATTTTTTGCCGCTCCTCCTTTACCACATCGATGTGTTTACCTTTTTCCGTTGAAAACATATTTTTAAAGTCTTTGTCCATCATCAATCCTGGGAGACGCAGTTCCCGGACATTTCCCGGCAACGGGAGATCGGGTCTGTCACCACCCGAAACCAGAATGACATCATGATCTTTCAGCTTCTCACAGATCTCATGTGTCCGGAAAAAATGACCGAGTCCGAGAACATGCTGACAGTAAAATACTATTTTCATAATACTTCATCCACAAGCCTGGCGATTTTTTTTATGCTTAAATGCTGTTTAGATCCAGCAAACACCGTAAGTAAAGTTATAAGCGGCTTACAGCTTATAGCTCAACTTTCGGGTTTCACTATCAGTCGAGCGAAATGGGTGATCCAATGGCGATTTGCGCTGTTTGAGCCAATTAGGGCACCTTACATCAGCGCATGTTAATGAAAATCCAATATGATAACGTAGTCCTTTAGCAGCAATGCCTGTTTAGCCATATGGCAGGCGCTGATGTTAGGTGCCCTTGCGGCGAGTTCGCAAAGCGCCAGGGGGTTATTCATTTCGCGTTCGATGAACCCAGAAGATTGAACGGCAGCTTACAGTTCAATAGCATTCACCTGCTCAATCGCCAGTCCATTCTCCCCGACCACAAGCCAATGCAGGTGACGCGGCTTAATCATGGCCGGCTCCTGGGGCAGAAATTGCCTTTCAGCCAGGCCATAGAGAAGACACTTGATAACACCTTCGTGGGTAACCGTCAAAATGGTTTCCCCCGGCCATCTCCTATAGGCGTCTTCAAGGGCGTTCCGGCTCCTGACCCAGACATCCCTGCGGCTTTCACCACCGGGTGGACAAAACCGCCAGCCTGCCTGTTCCATGATTTTCAGTTTTTCGGGAATCTCCTTCTCAATATCCCGAATACGCCTGCCCTCCCAGACCCCCCAGCCCTGTTCCCGCAGCCGGGATGTTTTATTCATGGGCAACGACAGAACCTGGTTGATCAATTCGGCCGTGGCAACCGTTCGACCCAGGTCGCTGGAAAGAATACGATCAAAAGGCAAGACCGCGATTCTTTGACCCCAAGTACGGGACTGTGTCCGACCTGCCGTGGTTAGAAAAGAATCCTTTTGGCCCTGGATCATTTTGTCCTGATTCCATACCGTCTGTGCGTGCCTTATCAAACCGAAGCGTGTGGAAGATTCTCTATCCAACATGACTTTTTTCTCCTACAATATTCATCAACACCGTTTCCATGTCCCGATAATTTCGGGTTAAATGATGATGTTCCCGGATATGTGCAGCTGCCCGTTTTCCCATTTCCCGTCTCAGTTCCTTGTCCAAAACCAGTTTTTGGATCGCACTTTCAAATGGTTCATACGCATATAGAGGGGTCAGGAAATACGCATGAGATTTCAGCGTTTCTTGAGTTCTTGGTGTTCTTTGGGTTTGTTGGGTTGCTTTCAGCCATTGGCCGTAAGCCTTAAACGATAAGCAACTAGCTGCTTAAGGCTTACCGCTTATTGCTCATTCCTTGGGGTTATAACCCCAATTCCGGCACTTCTTTGCGATAAATGAAAAACAGATCCTTGATAAGATTCCGGTTGTTAAAAGCCTGGCGAACCCTTTCTTTTCCGGAACGGATAATCTGTCCCCGCAGATCTGTATCTGTAAGCGTGCGCAGCATTGCCCTCGCCATTTCTTTGTCATTACCCGGCTGAACCAGGAGACCGGTTTTACCATCCTCGATCAGCTCTGGAATGGCTGACAAGCGCGTCCCCACAACCGGCAGGCCCATTGCCAGACACTCCACAAAGACATTCGGGATGCCGTCCTGATCACCGTTGGCGGCCTGCTCGCAACCCAGAGCAAAGAGGTCCGAGCGACGGTAATAATCCAGCACTCCCTCATGGGTGAGGGTGCCCACCCATCGGCAGGACCCGGAAAGACCGAGATCACGAATCAAGGCTAACAGTTTATCCCGATCATCCCCGTCACCAATGAGTGTGTGTTGAAAATCGATCCCCTTGTTCTGCAGCCTTTGGAGCGCCCGGTACACCGTGGGAAGACCCTTTTTGGGAACCAGGCGGGCCACCGTTAGAAAATGATAGGGCGTTGTTGGATGCCTGCGGGTTTCTCCAACGGAAAACAGACCCAGATCAATACCATGATACATCCGGTACAGAGGAATATCGCCATTGCCGGCCAGTGTTGAAAGATGGCGTCTATTGAACTCCGTACAGGTGACCACAAATCTGGCTTTGGCCATTTTCTCCTTCAATTGCAGGGGATTCGAAGTATAAATATCTTTGGCGTGTCCCGTGAAACTGAAGTCAATCCCGCTCAACTGGCTGGCAAACATGGCCACCGAGGACGGTGAGTGTGCAAAATGTGCGTGAAAGTGAACCACCCGGCTTTCCGGCAGCAATTTCTGAACCAGATAACCGGCCTGCAGCAAATGCTTGATGGTGGCTGAATTGTGGGTTCGCAGAAACCTCCGGAAAGCCACCAGGATTGCTCGCATGTAGGCACGGGGTTTTTTCATGACCAGAACAAGATTGTAAAACAGGAGTTGTGGCAGTGCTTCCAGGATGGACTGGGGCAGGTAATCGACCCTGGCCTTAATCTGCTGAACGCTTTTATGGGAAAAAGATTCCCGGGGGTGGCGCATGGAAAAAATATGGATGGGTATCCCCTGTTGTTCCAGCAGCAAAATCTCGTTGGAGATAAAACTTTCCGAAATTCTTGGATAACCCTTGAGAATCATGCCGAGGAAAGGCTTGGTGGTCTGCATTGTCATGGCGTGGTCCCGGTATCCTCTGGCAATCGGAATCGGGATCGATGAATGAAGGTTTCAATGGCTTCCTGCGTCATCTTCTTTCTTTCTCCAATCTTTCTGGCAGGATTTCCTGCCCATATCTCAAAAGGACCTGGATTTTTTGTCAGCACAGAACCTGCACCCAGTACAAATCCATCCGGCAGATGCGTGGCCTGGAACAATACCATGGACCCATCGTGAATCCACACATCGGCCCCGATCTCCTTATCCTGCCACAACACCCCCATTTCATTCTCCAGAAGTGCCAGGGGTAGCTGCCCTAAGTGAAGCGTGTCATGAGTGTAGATCCGTACACGCGGGCCGATATTACACCACGGTCCTATGCGGATAGATCCGGTACAGTCCAATATGGAAAACGGACTGATGGCCAGATTTGTTTCCAGACCGGGCGTTTCATAGGCTTTTGGCGATACAATCAAGCGTCCTTTGTGAACATGTTTGTGCGGATACCTCACCGCTTTTTCTAAAGCCGCCTGCAGTTGGCTTTTTGTCATGGTAGCGGCATCTGCTTTTTTCTTCTTCTCAGACCCCATAAAGTCCTTTTTTTGAGCTGTAAGCTCTAAGCTGTGAGCCATAAGCTGCTAACAGATTACCGATTACTGCTTATCTCTTATAGCTTACCGCTTAAAGCTTATGGCTTATGGCTTACGCAGCCAAATAAAAACGATAAAAGTGCTTCATGATAAACGCTACGGTTTCCCTGTTGACGTGGAAATTTTCCTTACCCTCTGCAAAGTAGGTTTGTCCCATGAGCATACGGTAGATCGTAGCCATTTCAAATGCCGGAAAGTAATGCACATTCTCGTGTCGGGAAACAAATTCATCCGCTGCTGCACGTAATGTGGACTTGGAGTTACAGCTGGCACTGATCACATCCAGATCCCGGCGAAACGTTGCCCAGAGGTGCACCGGCGAAATCGTGACAAGAAGCTGACATTCAGGATTGTGCTGTGACATCAAGGCATAGATGATTTCGAGGTTCTGCAGATTCTCCGTGTACCGGCTGACCCGGAAGCGATACCTGTCCATGCTGCCGCCTTCCTTGACATACGGGCCTGAGGGGAGGCAGATGACGGTGCCATCTATTCTGTCCTCCCATATCTCCGTGAGCCCGAGAGTCAGGATGAGAACCCGGGCGCTTTTCAGCGCGCGACGGCTGCAGACAAGGTGGTGACTGAAATCTTTTTCCGCCGCCAAAATGGAATCATATAGAATAATCCGGCGATAAGGGTCCTGAATGATACCTGACACAGGCGTCGTCCACCAGCGGATGTCAGGTGTGAAGGAAGCAAAGGTATATTCGAATATCTGTCGCATGGCGAAGGTATTGTACGTTCTTTCCCAGGCCGCACTGGCATGAACGGATGCCGGATGTTCCACCTCTTCCAAAATATAGGCATATCCCTCCTTGATCAACGATTTACGGATCTCTCTCGCAAAACAAGAGCCCATGGAAGCAATGGGGGTTTCCGGTGAAATTGCCAGACCTGACTGTTCAGGAAAAGAATACAGACCGTCAGCCGGCGGGTTGTCATAACTGCCGGGCCAAACCTGCCATTGTTCAAATCTGTGACCCGGGTGCACCTCTGATTTTGCCATGGATATCACCCTGATTGATTTCTCTTAAACCATTTATAATCAAGAACGTACTTTAACATACTCGTGTCTGATCTAAAAGCCACTTTTATTCTGTTCTCAAAACTGAAAAAATCTGTTAATAGTAATATTTCTAACGCGACTTTGTCACTGGATGCAGAAAGGATCAACCATATGCCGGCCGGTCAACAAGACAAATCGTCTTTCGGACACATCGAACGTCAGGTGGTGCTGCCGTTCGGAAAATCGTTTGAAATCGCCTTCAAGAGCATCCGTGTCCGCTTTGTCCGATCCATGATAACCACCCTCAGTCTGGTTTTGGCTGTGGCATTTTTGTGCTATACCAATGTGACGATCGATGTTGTCAACGGTCTTCTGGCCACTGGAAATGACGCTGTTCGGCAGCAGGTAATACGCGCGGGATATGATGTACAAACCACAGGAGACCAGGTAGAAAATACACCCAAACAGAGATGGATCGTTTTTCTGTCATTGCTGGTGTGCGTTGTGGGGATTGTCAATGCCCAGCTCATGTCAGTGACCGAACGGTTCAGAGAAATAGGTACCATGAAATGCCTCGGTGCCCTGGACCGTTTCATTCTGAGGCTGTTTCTTCTGGAGGCTGGCATGCAGGGCCTGGTAGGCGCAGGGCTTGGTGCACTCCTTGGGGCCTTCTTTGCCATCACATCCGGCGTCATTCAATATGGTATCCCTGCCTTTACCAGTGTACTCTGGAGGGACATGCTCGGGTCCATGGGTCTGGCAACCGTTGTTGGCTGTTTATTAAGTCTTGCAGGCGTTCTCTACCCCGCCATGATGGCGGCAAGGATGCAGCCGGTGGAGGCCATGCGTGTAGAACAATAAATTCGAACACTTGCCAAGGATAAAACGCTATGACAGTCAGTAGCAGTATCGTTCGCGTTTCCAAAGTCACAAAAACATTTCAGCTCGGCAAAATAGAGGTTCAGGCGCTGAAAGGCGTAGACCTGGAAATTGCCTCTGGAAAATACATATCCATCATGGGACCTTCCGGTTCTGGAAAGAGTACCTTGTTCAATATGATCGGTGGTCTGGACAAACCCACAACCGGAAAGGTCTTTATCGACGAGGTCGATATCGCTCAATTGGATGCCTATGAACTGGCATGGCTTCGTTGCAGGAAGATTGGCTACATATTCCAGACCTTCAATATCATACAGGTCATGACCGCCCTGGAAAATGTCACCCTCCCAATGATCTTTGCCGGCGTACCCAACGAGACCGCCGTAGAAAAGGGTATGGAGTTGATGAACCTGGTAGGCCTGGGGGACCGGTTTAGCCACAAACCCTTTGAATTGTCAGGAGGACAGCAGCAGCGCGTTGCCATTGCCCGGGCACTGGCCAATGACCCGGCCATCATTCTCGCAGATGAGCCCACAGGCAATCTTGATTTGACCACCGGTGAGGAGATCATCTCCTTGCTGAAACACTTGAGCGCCGAACGCGGGGTCACAATCATCTCCGCCACGCACGATTTCAAAATGCTGAACGTATCGGATCAGGTCATATGGATCCGGGATGGTCGTATCGACAAAATTGAGGATCGGGAAGAGCTGTCCATATCCATCGGCACCATCGGCACACGTTAGAACCATGCGCCGATGGGTTACATGGTTGTCATCAATATGTTTTTATTCACGAATGACCACAAACTTCAGATCAATGTCGTTTTATGAACCGAAAACAATACCATCAAACCAGGCATAAGATTGCCGGCCGCTCACCTGTCAAACAGGGCGCGTCCGTTCTTTCCGGGCACCTGTTTGGCCTGGCAATCATGCTGGCATTGTGCCTCCTGGTTTTGCCAGGCCTTGGCGATGGCATTGCTGCAACCCGCCCCATAGATCAAGATCAGTTTTTTAAAGATATTCAGGCCTTATCCGCTGTTCAGGACAGAAGTACCGGGACCTCCGGCAATACAAAGGCTGCCGATTACATTAAGAATCGTCTGTCCGGAGTAGGCATTGAAATCATTGGATCTCAACGCTTTTCCGTACCGGTAATGCATCATCAGGACAGCAGGCTTAAAATATCCAGCACCAGCCCATCAATCTCGATCCTGCCATACTTTGGAAACGCCGTATCACCTCAAGCCATCCCAGAACCCGGTATCAAAGCACCTCTGATCTACGCCGGAACCGGAGAACCTAAGGCATTTAACGGAAAAGAGGTCGAAGGTGCCGTGGTCCTGATGGAGCTCGATTCGGGTAAAAACTGGGAATATGCCGCTAACATGGGCGCCCGTGCAGCAATCTACGTGGATCGTGGGAATTCCCCCAATATCCTTTTTAAAGACAAGTTCGAGCTTTCCCCGGTTCAGTTCCCCCGGTTCTGGATGTCCCTTGAGCAGGCCAGAGATCTCTTCGGGCTCTTTGATGATCCGACCTTGACCCGCGTGGCAGAGCAGATCACCCTGACATCGGATATCCGCTGGAAAGCAACAATGGCTGAAAACATTTATTGTCTGATTCCCGGTGTAGACCCGGAACTTAAAAACGAGATGGTCATTCTCGAGGCATTCTACGACAGCTCCGTCAACGTGGCAGGGCTATCCCCGGGCGCCGACGAAGCCTGCGGTATAGCAACGCTGCTGCAATTTGCCAGGATTATGAAAGAAAGACCACCCCAAAAGACGGTGCTGCTTGTGGCCAGCGCGGGCCATGCGCAAACCCTCGCAGGTATGCGGGAGTTTATCTGGGCTATCTCAGAAAGATCCAAAACCGTCAAGCTGATGAAAAGAAACCTTAAGTCACGGATAAAAAAAACACGCCAAACCATCGATGGTTTGAAAAACCTGTCTTTCGAAAAAAATATTTTCCCGGAGCCCGGCGTCATGCCCCTTCTTGATGAGGCCATAAAAGAAAGGCTCAAAACCGAGGCAGACAGCATCTCCCGCCAGCTCATGCAGTTAAGACTGGAGACAGAGCATCATGCCGACACGGAGACCATCAAGAAGCTGGCGGGTATGCGTCAGCTGTTGCGACGCCTGACCTGGCGAACGTCCTATGAGAGTGAAAATCTAACCCAGGAAGAAATACAACTACTGGAACAGATTGTCGCCAAAGCAAGCAATGACAGCAAAGCCGTCCTACTGGATATCGAACAGCAACTTGTACTTATCGAAGATGTAGATCTCCTCCGCAGGCACACCAGAGAATATGAATTGGCCGCATCGGTTTCACTGCATCTCTCCAGCCACGGCAGTGGTTTTGGTGCTTTCAATTATGGATGGTTGTTTCCGTTCAGGCCTCGAATCAACCGTGTATCCAGCTATAGCAGATTGGATGAAGCCCTGCGACTGGCGGGAGCAGCAACCGAACAGGAGCTTGGCATTACGGATTTTTTCAAGGATACCCTGCGCCCCAGCAGACAGGGGTCCTGGAAAAGCTTCTTTGTGGATCAGCCCCCTTTGGGAGGGGAGCTTACGGCCCTGGCCGGATATCACGGTTTAAGCTTTGTAACGACGCACGATGCAAGGGCTTTTTGGGGAACCGCTTCCGACACCCTGGAAAATATGGATCGCCCCTATGCTTTGCAGCAGGCCGGCCTTGTCTGTGGAATCATTCAGAAACTGGTGCAGAACACCAAACTGCACGATGGCAGCTATCCCAGAAAAGGCTTTGCCACCTTGACCGGTAGTGCCAAATTTCTAAGACATGGGGAGCTTTTTGCAGACCAACCAGCACCGGGTACCGTAGTGCTTGCCTACCAGGGACCTGGCAGATTTTATACGATGGTGGATCAGACCGGTGCCTTCCATCTCAAGGGCGTCGCCGACAGCAAGCACAGTTTCCACAAGGTCATCTTAGAAGGATACAAGTTAGATACACATACGGGCTCCATCGGCTGGACCATCGATAAAAATCTGACTGGCAAGAATGCCTACCGTGTCAAAATGATTCGTCCCTCCATGGAAACGGATTTGAAGATGTTTGCCAGCAAGGGAACCACGCTGTTCAATCTGCTGGAGCCCAGAACCTTCCGGTATCTGACCAAGAGTCAGGTTCTGGATGGTCGTCGTGAAGCCGAACCGGTTCGATTCTTCTACAGTCGGCTCGATACCTGGGCCTCCGATATTTCGACCATGTTTCTCGAACCCGGAACACCGCTCAAGTTGACACTTTCCGATTCCGCCTTGAATAAAAAGTTAATTCTGCTGAACAATTCTCCCCAAAACCCGCAGGGGACCGGTTACAGGGTTGAGAACTGGCCTTCGTTGCATCGTACTGGATATCGCATCGCCAGTGATATGTGGACATTGCTGGTACCGCGCATAAACAATCTGGAAGAAAGTGGTATCTTCAACGAGCGTATTCAGCAATTGCAGACCGACGGCCTCACAGCCCTAGATCAGGCTGAAAACGCATGGGCGGAAAAGCGCTATGATCAGTTTTTTGAGGCTGCCTCCAGATCCTGGGCCCTGGCAAGCCGTGTATACGACGACATCGAAAAAACACAGAAAGATGTTCTCTATGGTGTCTTGTTCTACATTGCCCTGTTTGTTCCTTTCTCCTTCTGTCTTGAAAGACTTCTCTTTTCCTATACCAACATCTATAAACGAATTGCCGCTTTCAGCGTCATCCTCATCCTTCTTATAACGGTCATCTACAATGTCCATCCGGCTTTTCAACTGGCTTACAGCCCCATGGTCGTCATCCTGGCATTTTTGATCATGGGTCTTTCATTGTTGGTAACATTGATTATCTTTTTCAGGTTTGAAGAAGAAATGACCCACCTCCAGAGCCATTCGCAGCGTAGCCATTCTGAAGAAATCGGCCGCTGGAAAGCCTTTGTTGCTGCATTTCTTCTCGGGGTCAGTAATCTGCGCCGCCGCCGATTGAGAACAGCCTTGACCTGTATCACACTGATCATTCTCACTTTCACCATTATGAGCTTTACTTCGGTCAAATCCATACGACGTCATACGCGAATCCTTTATAACAACCAGTACCCCTATCAGGGCTTTCTCTTGAAAAATATCAACTGGCGGGACTTGCCACCCCAGGCTTACACCATCGTTGCAAACGCTTTTTCCGGAACGGGAATTGCAACCCCCAGGGTCTGGCTGGAAGAAGAAGACCGAACCCGTTCCACACGAATCCCCATTCATTTCGGCGGGAAAAAATTTGAAGCAAAGGGCATGATCGGTTTATCTCATAATGAAATCCATGTGTCCGGTATCGAAAGCATTCTCGTGGGGGGACGCTGGTTGACGGCGGAAGATCGGCAGGCGGTCCTGCTGCCGGACAGGATGGCTGAACATCTCGGTATCGACATCAAGACACCGATCAATGATGTGGTGACCATCTGGGGAACCCCTTATCATGTTGTCGGTGTTTTTTCGGGTGAGCGTTTACAGGGACTGAAAGACCTGGATGGGGAGCCTCTGACGCCCGTTATCTTTCCCAGGGAAGTTTCGGATGGTATGACCGAAGCCGTTGTTCAGGCGCTGGAGTCAGGTGATGACATGCGTGAGTTTCAGAGCCGGTATCAGCATCTCGACGCTGATGTAACGGTTATTGTCCCTTTTCAGAGACTCATGGCGCTGGGCGGTCATATCAAAGGAATCTCTATTCGACCCAATGCACGCGGCTCGAACCAGGAGACGGCCCAAATGCTGGTGGACCGTTTTGGTCTGTCGCTGTTCAGTGGGGAGAAATCCGGAACCTACCTGTATCACGCCAGTGACAGTATGAGTTACAGCGGCGTTCCCAATATCATCGTGCCCATCCTGATTTCCATTTTCATTGTCTTGAATACCATGATCAGCAGTGTCTATGAACGCAAACGTGAAATCGGAATCTACACATCCGTAGGGCTCGCACCCTCACACGTTTCCTTTCTGTTTATAGCGGAAGCCATGGCTTTTGCCGTACTCAGTGTTGTTTTCGGTTATATACTGGCACAGACATCGGCAAAGTTTTTTGCGGGCACAGCCCTCTGGTCCGGCATTACGGTCAATTACTCCTCCGCTGCCGGTGTTGGTGCAATGGTCCTGGTCATTCTGGTTGTCTTGATATCGGTCATTTATCCATCCAAGGTGGCCGGTGAAATCGCTATTCCCGACATTAACCGCTCCTGGACCCTGCCTGCTCCCCGGGAAAACAGGCTCGACATTGTCCTGCCGTTTCTCATGACCTATACAGAGCACCGCAGTGTGGGTGGTTTCATTTATGAGTATTTTGCCAGTCACCAGGAAATTACCCATGGTAAATTTTCCACCGGGGATATTGCATTTTCCTTTGTCTGCGAAATACCCCCGAAGGGAGAAGACCCTGGCAATGACGGTCACAAAGACCGGTACACCTATGATGAATGCCTCCATCTCACATCAAAGGTCTGGCTGGCACCGTTTGACTTTGGTATTCTCCAGCAGGTTGCATTGAAATTCAAACCGGCTGAAGGAGAAAAAGGGTTTCTTGAAGTACACGTTTCGCTATTACGCGAATCCGGAGAATCCAATGCCTGGCAACGCATCAACAAAACGTTTCTGCATGAAATCCGAAAACAACTGCTCCTGTGGCGTTCCTTTGATGACGAAACCAAGGAGCACTATGAACGTCTTTTGAATGAGGCAGCTCAAAGGCAGGTTGCTTAAGCTATAGACCTGCAGTCTGAAGCTTGATTTTTAAGGAATACATGAAAGACTCACCCGACATAGCGGCAACACAACAGACCCAGGTTTCAGAAAAGCGTGAAACGCCACCGAACAAAATTCGCTGGCGGGCAATTTTCATAGGATCTGTCCTGGCCTTGCTCATCTGTTTGATAACACCCTTTAATAACGCCTACAGACAGGGAACACCCCTTGGGGGTGGTCATTTTCCCCTGGCCCCGTTTTATTTTCTCGTCTGGATGGTTTTCATCACGGCCTTCATCCGCTGGCTGTTCAAGGGCCGCAATCTTCTCACCGGCAAAGAACTTCTGGTGTCCTGGGCATTCATGGTACTTCTTTCCGGGATCGCCTGGACAGGCCTGGCACGGACGTTCTTTCTCAATTTAACGGCACCTTACCATTTTGCCACCGTGGAAAACCGCTGGGAAGAAATGCTTCATCCCCTGCTGCCGTCGGGATGGTACCCCCAGAGCCAGGAAGCCATCACCAATCTATACAACGGCCTGGCCGGGGGTCGCCAGATGAGCTGGATCGAAGTCCTGGGCGGCATTCCATGGGAAGCCTGGGTAGGACCTCTGCTGGGGTGGGCGGGCTTTGTCCTGCTTTGTTATTTTGTCATGGCCTGTATGGTCAGTCTTTTGAGCAAACAGGGGATCTACCACGAGCGGATTAATTTTCCCCTCCTTCGGGTACCGTTGCTGATTCAGGAAGCTTTTGACAACAACGAACTGGGCCGATTCTTTAGCAACCGGTTTCTTTTGGTGGGTCTGTCCATACCGGTCCTGCTCCACCTGTTGAACGGTCTGAGTTTTTACAATCCTTCCATACCATCGATTCCCACCCTGGTCATAGCAGGTAAATATTTTCCAAAGATAGGCCTCTTTTCAGGCTTCTACAAACTGAAAATCTATTTTTATCCGGCATTTATCGGGTTCGCGTTTCTGACCTCGAAACAAATATCGTTTTCCTTCTGGTCTTTTTACATTGCCGGTGCGCTGTTGTTCGGCGCCCTGTCGTTTCTGGGGGTCAACATTCCGGCCGGGGCTCTCGGTGTGACCTTCGGGCCGACCATCTCCAGACCCGAAGAAATGCAGATGATCGGTGCCTATATTGTATTCTTTATTTTTATTGCCTGGCTGGCCAGATTCCATTTGCTGGATATTCTTCGCATGGGGTTCGGGCTGAAGAAGGAGGCTCACCCGGAAAATGAATGGCTCTCCTCACGCACGGCTTTCTGGGGAACTGTCCTGGGCGGGCTCGGCATCGTTCTCTGGTGCCACTTTGCGGGTGTTCCTTTCCTCTTTTCCTTTCTGGTTGTGGGCGCCCTTTTCATGTTCATGCTGGTGGCCACACGCGTGATCTGCCAGGGGGGCATCGCCTATTTTACCCTGACGGCTGCACCCATGGATGGGCTCATGGCATTGTTCGGACCCAAGGCCTTTACCCATGTGGGTCTTGTCGTTTCAGCGGTTATCCAGAAAATGCTCTTTGTCGATCTGCGCGAATCGCTCATGCCGTCCCTACTCCACGCAAGAAAAATATCGGACGGCACCAACAGCAACCGGCGTATTTTTATTGCCATCATCATCACGCTCGCCCTGGGTATACTGGTTTCCTTTCTGGCCATGCTCGCACTGTGTTATAAATTTGGTATTCGGGAACTCCAGTTTGACTGGGCCAGCCGCACGACACTGGCTGTTTACGACAACCTTTTCAACCTGATGGAGGCGCCTGTGGAATCCAGCCAGTGGATCATGACCTTTATGATCGTTGGCGCTGCCTTGATGCTGGTCCTGGTGATCTGCTATCACCGTTTCTACTGGTGGCCGATACATCCCATCGGCTATTTGACCGCCTACAGTTCCGCCATGTGGTATTTATGGTTCTGTTTTTTTGTCGGCTGGCTCTGCAATGCCATTTGCATGCGCTACGGTGGCGTCATGCTTTATAAAAAAGTGCGCTATTTTTTCATCGGGCTCATTATCGGAGATTTCCTGATGGCAGGAACCTGGGCCATCTATGGTCTTTTCAGCGATGCGAGTTATAATGTGATGCCAATTTAATAGGGATCGTCCCCAAAAGGGGTCGATCCCTATGAGGGTTCAAGGAGCTAAGGGTGATAAAAGGGTTCGAGGGTGGCTGACGGCTTGTAGCATATGGCAGCATCCCAGCTTCCAAGCATCCGTGCTTCCCAGCATACAAGGGTCGGAGGGTAACTGAAAGCATTAAGCGATAAGCCATAAGCAGTAAGCAGATATTGGTTTTTAGCTTATAGCTTACCGCTTAATGCTTAGTTAATGCTAAAATCGCATTTGAAAAATCGTAAAGTGATTTTATGTACGAAGACAAAGAACTCCAGGAATACAGAGATCTTCTCAAGACACCGGATCATTTTGAGGAAGGATTCAGCTGGAAGACGGTAGTGGGGTCCATCTTCATCGGCTTCCTTATGATGCCCGGCAGCATGTACCTGCAGCTGGTGATCGGCCAAGGCATCGGTCCGGCCGCAAGATGGGTTACGATCATCCTGTTTGCCGAACTTGCCAAACGATCTTACAGCGAGTTGAAACAACAGGAAATTTTCCTGCTCTACTACATGGCGGGTGCCGCGCTGGCAACACCCTTCCAGGGGCTTCTGTGGAGCCAGTACCTGGTTCAATCGGATGCCGCCCGCATGTTGGGTCTCACCGAATTCATCCCCGCCTGGATAGCGCCCAGCGTCGATTCCGAGTCTCTGATGCAGCGTACCTTTTTCCATCGGGACTGGATGATTCCGATCCTGTTACTCGTGGGCACACAGATCATTCAACGCATTGACCAGTTCGGCCTGGGGTATGCTCTCTACCGCATCACGAGCGATGTGGAGAAACTTCCCTTTCCCATGGCCCCGGTAGCTGCCCTGGGAACCATGGCCCTGGCCGAATCAACAGAAGAAAGAAAAAAAGCTGGAAATGGCGGGTCTTTTCCATCGGTGGTGTCATCGGTCTGGCCTTTGGGGCCATCTATGTGGTCCTCCCCACCCTCAGCGGTTTGATTCTCATGGAACCCATCCGCCTGATTCCGATCCCCTGGATCGAGCTGACCGGGCATACGGAGGACTTTCTCCCTGCTGTAGCCACCGGCATCCAACTTGATCTGGGTCTGGTATTTATCGGCATGGTGCTGCCGTTCTGGGCCGTCATCGGCGGTCTTGTGGGCCTGCTCATCACCGTGGCAGCAAACCCGGTCCTGCACCATTTTGGTATCCTTACGCGTTGGCATCCAGGTATGGAAACCGTTGACACCGTATTTGCCAACAACTTCGATTTCTATTTGAGTTTCAGTATTGGTCTGGGTCTTTCCATCGCCTTTATCGGCATCTGGCATGTGATACGGTCCTTTAAAAAAAGCTCGGCACAACAGCGTGGGACACTCAAGGACCTGTTCCATCCACCACCGGGCCGGGGGGATTTTAACTTCTGGATTTCCATCGGAATCTATGTGTTTTCCACGTTTTCCTATGTGCTGCTCTGTGTCTGGCTGGTACCCAATTTCCCTTGGATCTTTTTTCTCTTGTATGGGTTTATCTACACACCCATCGTGTCCTACATCACCGCCCGGATGGAAGGGATTGCCGGTCAGTTTGTAAGTCTTCCTCTGGTCCGGGAAGCCAGTTTTATCATGGGTGCCAAGTATTTCGGTTACCAGGGAATTGAAATATGGTATGCCCCAATTCCGATCCATAACTACGGTGAGGCCACCGTTAATTTTCGCCAGATCGAACTGACCGGAACAAGCATCCGTGGTATCATCAAATCAGAGATCGTCGTCTTTCCGGTGGTCATGACAGCCAGTCTGTTGTTTTCGCAATTCATCTGGCGTCTGGCTCCCATACCATCCAATGCCTACCCCTATGCCCAGGAACTTTGGCATTTGCAGGCCCTTAACACGCTTCTGATGCAGACATCCACCCTGGAAGGAAACTCCCTGTTCTACCAAGCCCTCAACTGGGTCTATGTGGTGGCCGGCATGGGTCTGGGGGTCGTCACCTATTCCATCCTGATCATGATGGGGCTCCCCATACTGCTCGTGTATGGCATGGTTCGTGGGTTGGGACAAAGCACCCCCCATGGCATGATCCTTGAAGTTGTGGGCGCACTGCTGGGGCGTTTCTATTTTTATAAACGGTACGGCAGCATGTGGCGGCAGTACGCACCGGTTCTACTGGCAGGTTTTTCCTGTGGCATGGGACTGACTGGTATGTTTGCCATGGGAGTTACCCTCATTCTCAAGTCACTGGGGCGGCTGGCTTACTAGTGTGGTGTCCTATAATTAATTTACAAAAACTCGGATGGATTTTGCAGCAAATCCCAATCCCGGGTATTGTTTTTTAAATCCCAAACAACAAAACACAAATTCCAAACTTATTTGAATCATTGGAAATTCGAATTTTAAAATTGTTTGAATTTTGTTTTTTGATGCTTGTAATTTTTTCGATCATGGACACAAATGGTTTTAATTCGCTACTGTAGCTAGGTGGAAAAGTATTCGCGGAGCTTGTCATGAAATTACGCCCTAAGATAACCCGTAGAGACTTCATGGCGGTTGCTGGTGGAAGCATCGTGTCTATCGGTCTGCCAGGTTTATTTGTCAAGCTAATGGATATCGATAATCAAGCCCTAGCCGCGGAGTTGAGACCTGACGGACGGTTACGCATCCCACCGGGACAGCATGCCGTAAAGAAACTTCCGAGCATGGGTGGTATCCAGACAGATGACAACGTTCCCGGATGGCGCCTTGAGATAAACGGCGAAGTGGAAAACCCCTTGACCTTAAGTTTTTCAGACCTGATGGGACTGAAACAGATCACTCAAACATGTGATGTTCATTGTGTCACACGCTGGACACTGCTTGATTCTCGCTGGCAGGGTATTTCCATGAAAACGATTATGGAACTGGTCAGGGTCAAAAAAGGCGCTGGTTTTGTCATTTTTGAGGCAAGCGGTGAGTATACCAGCAGCATTCCCCTCAAGGAAGCCTATAAGGATAATGTGCTCCTGGCCCATGGTTTTTCCGATCAAGCGCTTCCCCGGGCTCATGGCGCTCCTCTGCGCGTACTGGTACCCGATCGATATTTCTACAAAAGCGTTAAGTGGCTCCAGCGAATAAGATTCTCTATTGTGGATGAACCCGGATATTATGAAAGCCATGGGTACAGCAATAGCGCTGATCCTTGGAAAGAAGAACGCTTTGACGAGAATTGATTATTCTATAAACAAGGAGCAACCCATGTCACTTTCAAGAGATGAGATCGAAAAGGCCTTAAAAAGATGGAATCTCGCCTGGGATAATCATGATCTCGAGGGGGTTATGGATCTCTTCCATGAAAAGATCGTTTTTGACAACTGGACAGGTGGAAAAGTTAGCGGAAAGGAGGCTCTCAGAAAAGCATGGAAACCCTGGTTTGCCAAACATGGGAATTTTCGATTTGTAGAGGAGGAGACCTTCATCGATGAAAAAGAGCAAAAGGTTCTTTACCGCTGGTTACTTGAATGGCCTTCCCTTGAAAGCGGAAACCAAGGAAAGCCTGAAAAAAGAAGAGGTGTTGACATAATTCATTTTAAAGACGGCAAGATAATTAACAAATTCACATATTCTAAAACCACGATTGAAATCGATGGTAAAAGACAATCGCTTCACATATTAGGAATGAAAGGACGGTTCTGATTTTGGTTATGCTACTATAAAATTTTGAAATGGGGGCATGATGTCAAACAAGGATGTTCGTAATTCAGAAAAAGATAGAAGGTCGAAGCCTGACTCAGAAAGCAAGAAATCTACCTACACAGGCACCGAAAGAAGATCTGGTAAGGAAAGACGCGTATGGATTGACAGGATAGGTGAAATCCGCTCAAAAATATAATTGTCAAAAGGATAGGATTTTAATTGGATACAGGCCTTTGTAGTAAAATTATTGAAAACATATCCCGTGTGATTGTCGGCCGGAATCGAGCCATCGAACTGCTGCTGGTCACCCTCATGGCAGAAGGCCACGTGCTGCTGGAGGATGTACCGGGTGTTGCCAAGACCCTGTTGGCAAAATCCCTGGCAAAAAGTATCGGAGGCACCTTCAACCGGGTTCAGTTCACACCGGATCTCATGCCCACCGATATTACCGGCTTTAATATCTATGATCAACAATCGGCTGGTTTCTCTTTTCGCCCGGGTCCGGTCATAACCCATATACTGCTTGCCGACGAAATCAACCGCACCATACCACGGACCCAGTCCAGTCTGCTCGAATGCATGGAAGAACGTCAGGTGACAGTGGATGGGAAAACCCATTTGCTGCCCAGCCCTTTTTTTGTCATGGCCACCCAGAACCCCATTGAACTGGAAGGCACCTTCCCTCTACCCGAAGCCCAGCTGGACCGATTTCTGCTCAAAACCCAGCTGGGATATCCTGACAAGCAGGAAGAAATTCAGATTCTCGAACGTTTCCAGCAGACAGATCCCCTTCAGGAACTCGTGCCCGTGGCAACACCCGAAGAGGTCAACCGCTTGCAGCAGGACCGAAGAAACATCATCGTTTCAGGACCTGTCCGAACATATATCACCGAAATCGTGAGAGCCACGCGCAATCACACAGCTATTCAATTCGGCGCCAGTCCCCGGGGCTCTCTCGGGTTGATGCGGGCTGGACAAGCCCTGGCAGCCCTCCACGGCAGGGAATATATTCTGCCTGACGATATCAAAGCCCTGGCATGCCCGGTCCTCACCCACCGGCTGATCCTGAAGGAGGAAGACCGGCTGCGGGGCGAAAACCCCGAGCATATTCTGGAAAGCATTGTACAAAGGATCCCGGTTCCGGCTGCAACAGGATCGACAAATGGCACCTGAACAGGATCAAGCAAAGGAACCGACCATCTTCAATTCCATGCTGGTTTGTTTCTTTGTAAGTATTCTTCTTTTCATCGCCCTCCTGTTCCGTCAGCAAGACCTCTCCCTGCTGGCAATTCTGATCCTGCTGGTCATGGGTGGATCGAAAGTCTGGAGCACCTTGAATTTCTACCGCATCACATGTCGCTATCATGCGGATAAAAAACGGGTCTTTCCCGGAGAAACCGTCTCCATGGCATCCACCATCGAAAACAGGAAATTTATACCCATTTGGATCCGCTTGCGCTGGCCAAAACATAGTGCATTTAAAGCTGTTCATAGCATGGAACCTTTTTCCCGGCACGGGGCAGGTCTCTTGTGGCACCAGCGGATGCAGATTCAACAAAGATTTACTGCCATGCACAGGGGGGTCTTTCAATTGGGGCCCCCACGCCTTGGATCCAGTGATTTCTTTGGTTTTTTCCACAAGGAAAAAAAGTTGGGAAAACCGGTTCAGGTGCTCGTCTACCCACGGCTTGTTCCCATCAAAACCATTTTCATAGCCAAACAGGACTGGTTTGATACGCCCGGCGCAAACAGCCCCATTAAAGACCCCGTCTACATTCTGGGTACCCAGGATTACCAGCCGTCCAGACCTTCCCGGCACATTCACTGGAAAGCAAGTGCACGCCGATTACAACTCCAGGAAAAGGTGTTTGAACCGTCCGAATTCGGTACGATTCTCCTGGCCCTGAACGTGAGCGCTTTCGAAAAAAATTCGGCCAAGGACGCTTTCGAACACGCCCTGGAAGTCATTGCCTCCCTGTCCGTCAAGCTTGATGAATCCGGACAGGCCGTAGGATTGATGACCAATGGCATGATGAAAAACAATGGCGCTTCCACGGTAAGCCCGGCCCGAAGCACCCGCCAGCTTCCCGCGATACTGGCAGCCCTTGCCCGATTGCAGATGAAGCAACACAGACCCATGACACAGGCCATACAACAGACCCCATTCAATCAACGAGGTGTCAGTTGCGTTCTTTTTTCATATGCATATGAAGAGGATACAGCTGAATCGAAACATATCCTGCAGGAACGACACATTCCTGTAACCACATTTGTCAGCCACTCCTCTTTAAAACCCGATTCCGCCCGGCAAGGGAGCATGACAGGGGTCCATTCAATATATGATATCGGACTTCAAGGAGAGTAAAGAATCCTGGCCCAAAGGACCAGGTTTTTAATAATGGAATAAGAAATCATGACGTCCGGTAAAAATGCACTGTTGGTTCTGGCCCGTGCCGGCATGGAAATATCCTGGCGGTATGCCTGGGTCGGGTTTCTGATGCTGCTCATATGCCATCAGATTTTCCCCCTTGCCGAAACTGCCGGTGCCTTTGTAATGGCCATTCTTCTGAACCGCCTGTTTGTAAATCACAACTGGCGGTTGTATCAAAGCCTTCTCCTCGAAGGGACCAGCATTGTCCTTTTTTCACTGCTGATAGTTTACCGCTTGTGGTATGCCACTTTTCCCTTTTTGAACTTCACCTGGTTAAGCCTCCTTTTTCAGGACCCCATGGCCCAGCCTCATAGATACAAGCTATTGCTGATTTTTTTTTGTTTGCTGCTGATATGGCGAGGTGGACGGGCGCTGGTCAAAAGTCCCATGGATTATCATCATGTGTGTATCCAGTTTGACAAGGGAATCGGCCTTTTTATTCTTCTCCTGCTCGTCAAGTTTCTCATCCTTAACAAAGCCGGAATACGCGTAGACGGTCTGGCCATAGGATTTCTGGTGGGCGCTTTTTTTGTTTTCAGCCTGCTTTCCATCTTCCTGGTCCGCCAACAGCCCGAGGTTGAAAAATCCTTTATGACCGGCTACCACGGTATCGGTATCACCTTGAGCCTGACATCCCTCATGGTCCTTTTTGGCTCAGGCACCACTTTCTTTTTTTATCCCATCTTAACCCAGGTGGCAGACTCGCTCCAAATCTTTCTCAAAGATGCAACCGGACCCATGGTTCCCGTACTTGTAGCCATCCTCTTGTTCTTTTTTGCACCAGGAAAAATGCGTGACGACGTCGGAGAACTTACAGGTTCCTTATCGGAGATGGGTGATTTTTCAGCAACCACCGTCGGCAAATGGGAAGCGTTTTTTTTAAAGGGTATGGGTTTTGGGCTGATGCTGATCATCGGTCTGGTTGTGGCCGGGCTCTTGGGTCTTTTTATACGCTATCTGCTGCGTCTGCTGTTGAAAAAGAACACTCAGAACAGTCCCCAGATGTCCCTGTCCTGGATTCTTAACGTGGCGCAATGGCTCATTTTACTGCCTGTTCGTGTCTGGCGGATGTTGATATCCTTGATGGATAGTGCTGAAAACGCGGCATCGGTATATACCGGATTGCTTGTCTGGGGGCGCCGCAGCGGAGTGGGTCTGTTGTCCGGTGAAACCCCCGCCGAATATGGCAACCGGCTGGTGCGGCACTTTCCTGATCTCGGTGACGAAATTGTAAGAATCATCGATGCGTTCAACAGAGAGATATACGGGCAGATGACCATTGATGACAATCTTCTGTTGCGCCTGCGTTTGGCTCAGCGACGCATGAAGCGCCTCAGATATTGGCCATCACGGTTAAAAACTTGTTTTTCCCAATAATAACACACTCAGGGGTATCCTTGACTGAAATGCCTTGTGCGGAAACCAATCAGATTTAAAATTTCCGGGCCAAAGTTTGCTTGACGATTCTTATTATCTATACTAATAATTCTTCGCAAAAAAGGAAGCTACCCATGCAGAGATTCGGTTCAAGTTCTGAAGATATGCGCGATATGAATCATGATGACACCTTCCTTGGGAGAGTAAAGCTTCTCGTTGTCATGCTTAAAACTTTTTTAGGTGATTATCCTCTAGAAGGCTATCGGCAAAAAGCTATTTTAAAAAATGCTGAAGCCGTTCACAATGTCTGTATGGACTGGAATCGATATATCATTCAGATAAGATCAAGCGCCGACTCCCAGGGAAAAGAGGGTCTCGAGTTCGATCATATTTTCCATCAAAGGATCAGTCTGCTTGCCACGATGGCCAAATCGTTTGTCCAGGGGAGCCCCATGGGCTATCATCGAAAAAGGGTCATCAGGACCAACATGGAATATGTATGTGACGCACTTCAGTTTAATCCGCAAGAAGAAGATATCAAGCTTTTAAAGGTTGCATAGCCTTGGTTATTCCTCTCAGCGTTGCAAAAAATCCAATGTGTTTTTCCAATAGGTTTTTTCTAAGATATGATGGGCTGTTAAATAAGCACGGTTCGATCGTTGATAAAGTGAACCTTTGCTGGGGATGATGAAATGATTAAAACCGTCCATATAAACAAATCAAATGAGGCCACATTTATCTGCCCAAACTGTATTAAATCCATAACAGTAGATGTTTCCAGATATACAATGGTTCACAACAGGACGAAAGTGAGGTCAAAGTGCATATGCGGATGTACATGGACGTCCATTCTTGAGAGAAGAAAGCGCTATAGAATGGAAGTAGATATTCCATGTATTTGCAGCCATGCCTGGGAAAGAAAAGCTTCAGAAGGCAAAGCAATGAAAGTTGTTGACCTGTCATCCAGTGGAGTAAAGATCAAACCGCACCTAAACAGAATCATCGATACCTCTGATCGTTTCTTTGACGATCCGATTCTTATTGCTTTTCATCTCAAAGATAAAAACGAGACACATATTCAAAAGACCGTGCATGCCAGACACATTTGCGAAAACTATATAGGGGCTGAATTTGATGAACCCGGGCAGGAAGATCCCATAATAGGATCCTATATTTTAAGTCAACGACACCATCTAACAATCAGTCCAAATCCATATTTACCATAACCAAACTCAAAAGGGCCTTGTTCGTCGCAGCCATGTTTTCTTATCATCTGGCGACCGGACTGTCATGCAGAAACACCACAATCGCATCCACCAGGCACCTTTCTGTTTTCAACCTTAATAAACCTGAAAAGGAGAATTCGATGAAGAAAACCGTTGTTGTTGTATTTTTGATCTTGTCACTGATAGTTGCCGTGAACGCCTCGGCAGGCCCGATCCTTGAGCGCATCCTGAAAAGGGGAGAGTTGGTGGTTGGCACAAGCGGCAGTCAGCCGCCCATGACGGCTGTTACCAAAAAAGGAGACATCATCGGACTGGATGCTGATATTTCAAGAGCGATGGCTGCTGCAATGGGTGTTAAAATAAAGTTTGTCTTAAAGCCATTTGCCGAGCTGCTTCCGGCCCTTGAAGCGGGTCAGGTTGACATGGTCTTGTCGGGCATGACCATCAAACCGAAACGCAATCAAAAGGTGGCTTTTGTGGGACCTTATTATGTAACGGGCAAAGGAATCCTGTCCGTAGCTGCCAGGTATGATGCGCTGCAGGATGCCAAAGGACTGAACACCTCCGATGTTACCGTTGCAGCTCTAAAGAATTCAACCAGTCAGGAATATGCCGAATCGTTAATAGCCAAGGCAAAACTGGTGCTTGTCAATTCCTACGATGAAGCTATTGATCTTCTTTTCAACAGCAAAATCGATGTCTTAGTAGCCGACTTTCCTTATTGTGCGATGACAGCCTATAAATACCAGGACAAGGGGCTGATGGCAGGAAAGTCACCTCTCACATTCGAACCTCTAGGCATCGCCATGGCCGAGGACACACTGCTGATAAATTGGGTGGAGAATTTTATGATTTTTCTTCAAGGCACGGGCCAGCTAAAAAAAATGCATGTGCAGTGGTTAAACGGCGGTCCCTGGGTTGATGAATTGCCCTAGTCTGAACTGAAATAGCGAGCGCCACCATCGGCCTATGTCCAACGATACCACCCATAATGCATGCGGTTCGTCAGCACCACCCACACCACTGGCGTGGCTGATTGGCAACGTACGTCATGCACGGGGCTGGATTCTTCTTTCCGTGTCAGCAGGTTTTGCCGGGGGATTGCTTTTGATTCTCCAGGCTGCGTTATTGTCAAAAATAATTCACGGTGCATTTATCGACGATCTGTCGCGAACCGTTCTGAATCCACTTTTTCTGGTATTGTGTGGTCTGGTCGTCCTTCGGGCCGCACTGGCATGGGTAAGGGAAGTATCGGGATTTTATGCCGGCGCCGGTATTCGTCAGGAGGTCCGCATGGCCCTGATAAAGCATATCGGTGCCCTGGGACCTGTTCAGCCTGATCGCCCCCACAGCGGCGCCCTGTCCACAACCATTGTGGAGCAGGTGGAGGCGCTCCAGGCATTCTATGCCCATTATTTGCCTCAGCTCGCCCTGGCCGTGTCGATTCCGGCGGCCATCGCAGCCTTTGTGTTTCCCATCAGTTGGGCTGCCGGGGGACTGCTACTGCTGACAGCACCGCTGATACCGATGTTTATGATTCTTATCGGTATGGGTGCTGAAAATATCAGTCAAAAGCATTTTCAGGCCTTGTCTCGCATGAGCGCCCACTTTCTCGATATACTTCAGGGGCTCCCCACTCTCAAACTCCTGGGACGCGGCCGTACCGAAGAGAAATCAATCGCTGAGGTATCCGACCAATACCGGCTTCGCACCATGAAAGTACTTCGGGTGGCATTTTTGTCCACAGCCGTTCTGGAACTGTTCAGCTCTTTATCCATTGCTCTGGTGGCCGTTTACCTGGGGACCACATATCTGGGGTATACCCATTTCGGGTTGTACGGACAAATTCTAACCCTGAAACAGGGCCTGTTCATTCTCCTGTTGGCACCCGATTTTTACCTGCCCCTGAGAGAACTGGGACTCCAGTACCACGCCCGGGCAGAAGCCATGGGTGCAACCCAGGAAATTTTAGACATTCTCTCTCGACAGCCAAACACAAGGTTTACCGGCACCAGACCCCTGGATAGTTCTACACCCCTAACCGTTAACTGCCACAAGATCCATTTTGCCTACAATACCCGTAAAGGGCAGGTATTAACAGATATCAGCATGAAACTGGCGCCAGGAGAACACGTGGCATTGGTGGGGGAGAGCGGAGCCGGAAAAACCACACTCATGAACCTCCTGCTGGGTTTTATACAGCCTGACCAGGGTGAAATCCGCGTTAATGGGAAGCCTCTCTCGACGCTGACATTGGAAACATGGCGCCAGGCACTTACCTGGGTCGGTCAACATCCCATGCTGTTCCATGATACCATTGCCGGCAATATCGGTATGGCCGTGCCGGGTGCAACACGAATAGATATCGAACAGGCTGCCCGGCTCGCCCGCGTACACGATTTTGCACGACATTTACCCGGAGGTCTCGATACAAAGGTGAGCGAACAGGGATGGGGCTTATCCCGGGGTCAAGCCCAGCGTGTGGCATTGGCGCGTATGTTTTTAAAAGATGCGCCAATTCTTTTGCTGGATGAACCTACTGCCGGGCTAGATGTCGACACCGCCCAGTCGGTAATGCAAGCTATCACCTCTTTCTCAAAAGACCGGACAGTTCTGTTGCTCACCCATAAGCCGGAACAACTTCAAACTACTTACCGAATCGTCGCTATGGCCGGAGGGAAAGTGATAAGCTGTAAGCATTAAGCAGCTTATTGCTTACAGCTTATAGCTCAAAAGCTAATTACCATGAAAAAAAAGCTCAAAAACCTATTACTGTTCCTTCGCTTGTTCCGGCCACACTATCGCCACATGGGGCTGGGAACTTTTTTGGGATGGCTGTCCATCATGGCCTCGGTGGGACTTCTGGGCTTGTCAGGCTGGTTCATATCCGCGGCAGCATTTGCCGGACTTTCCCTGGGCACGGCCTATCTGTTCAACTTTTTTTACCCCAGTATCGGCGTACGCCTGTTTGCCTTTACCCGGACCCTGTCCAGATATGCCGAACGCATCGTGATCCACGATGCCACCTTCCGTATGCTGGCCACACTCAGGCTCTGGTTCTACCGGAAGATCGAGCCCTTGGCACCCGCCCGCCTGATGCAATACCGCAGCACGGACATTCTGAACCGCATCGTGACCGATATTGAAACCCTGGACAACCTTTATGTCAGGGTGCTTTCTCCCAGCATCACAGCCTCATTGACCATCATTGCCGTGGTTCTGTTTCTGGCTTTTTTCGATGTCTGGATTGCAGGAACAACCCTTCTGTTTCTGCTGATCTCGGGAATCGCCCTTCCTTTGGCGACAACCAGATCCGGGGCCGACATGGGCCGGCAGCTGACCCTTGGCACCGCCAGAATAAGAATACAGGCTGTCGAAAGTATCCAGGGTCTTTCCGAACTGATGGTTTTTGGCGCCTGGAACCGGCAAATCAATACACTGGAAAAAGAGAGCGAGGCATTGATACGGATCCAGGGTCGCATGAGTCATATCCGAGGTCTATCTATAGCAGGGACCACCCTGCTGACAGGCCTGGCAACACTGAGCTGTTTATACATCGGGGCGCACCAGGTTGCTCGTGGATTATTGGATGGTGCCAATCTGGCCCTGGTGGGTTTTGCCGTTCTGGCTTCTTTCGAGGCACTTACACCCCTACCCGCTGCCTATCAGTATCTCGGACAAACCAAAAAAGCTGCTGAAAGACTGCTGGAGATAGTCCATGCACCACCCCTTGTGATCTTTCCAGACATTTCAAGCACCCCCATGGAACGCTTCCATATTCACTTCAACAACGTTGATTTTCGATATGGAGATTCCGATCCATGGGTTCTTGAAGAATTTGACCTGCGCATTGAACAGGGCCAACGGTTGGCCATTCTGGGTGAGACAGGCGCCGGCAAATCAACCCTTTTCAATCTGCTGGTACGATTCTGGAATCCAATAAAGGGATCTATTCAGATCGGCAGTCATGATCTTGAAACTTTTGCCGAATCTGATTTGCGACAGACCGTGGGGGTTGTTACCCAGCAAACCCATCTGTTTCAAACTTCTTTGCGGGAAAATCTTTTGATGGCCCGGCCCCGGGCGGACGAAGCAGCGTTAAATGCTGCACTGGAAAAAGCACAACTGCTCGACTGGGTTAAAGCACTTCCCCGGGGATTGGATAGCTGGATAGGGGAAGCCGGCAGCGGCCTTTCCGGCGGCCAAGCCCGTCGATTGTGCCTGGCCCGGATGTTTTTACAGAATGCCCCCATCTGGGTATTGGATGAACCCACCGAAGGGTTGGACAAGATCACAGAGCGGAAAGTGATGCAGGCCTTATTCCAGGCCGCCCAGAATCACACGATTCTGGTCATCACCCACCGAACAAGCGATCTGGAACAATTCGACGATATCATTCTTATGGAACAGGGACGTATTATAGCCCGTGGGAAACATGATGCCTTGCTGAGGACAAGCGAAAAATATGCGGCGTTGATACGAAAAGGGCAGCCATAAGCTTTAAGCGATAAGCTGTAAGTGGCTAATCGCTTACAGCTTATCGCTTATGGCTTTTCTCTTCTAGTACATAAAATCCTCCTGCTTCACCTTCCCCTTGAAAAGATTGTAGGTCCAGATCTGATAAGCAAGTACCAGCGGAACAAAAAGGATTACCACCACCAGCATGATCTTCAGGGTCAGGGGACTGGATGAGGCATTATGGGCGGTAAGGCTGTATGCCGGATCGATACTGGATGGGAACAGATTGGGATAGAGCCCGATCACACCGAAAAAGGTAGCCCCAACAATGGTCAGGGCAGAAGCAAACCAGGCTTTAAACTCGTGCTTCTGATGCAGAAACAGGCGCACACTCAGCAGGGCGGCAACCGTGACGATGATCACCACAAACAGTATGGGGCGGGTCAGGTAGTTCTGGTAAAGGGGTGTGGCAAACCAGGAGGCCACTAAAAAAATCACGGCTACGACCGTCAAGACCGGCCAGATACCTTTGGCCATCTTATGGGCTCGATCATGTAGATCCCCTTCACTCCTGATGACAATCCAATTGGCACCATGCTGTACAAAAAGCAGCAGAAACAGCACACCCCCCAGTAGACCATATGGATTCAACAGGGTAAACAGGTTGCCCTGGTAAATACCCTGGTCGTCAATGGGAATTCCTTTGAATATATTGGCAAATGCCACCCCAAATAGAATGGCCGGAGCGATGCTGCCGATAAAGATACAGGCGTCCCAGACCTTGACCCAAACCGGATGATCCACTTTATTGCGGAATTCAAAAGAAACCCCACGAATGATCAGGGCAAACAGAATCAACATCAAGGCTGTGTATAGGGACGAAAACATAACGGAATATACCAGGGGAAATGCGGCAAAGGTCACGCCGCCTGCGGTGAGCAGCCAGACCTCATTGCCATCCCATAAAGGGCCCATGGCATTGATCATGGTATTTTTGTCTTGATCGGTTTTTCCCAGAATCGGGTATAAGGCACCAATGCCCAGGTCAAAACCATCCGTCATAAAATAAAGTGCCCACAGAAGCCCCCAAAGAAAAAACCATAACGATTGTAAAACCATTTTTTCCTCCTATATAATCTAAAAACCGCTTAGCCGGTTGCGTTTCGATTCATCCGTCATTTTTATCTGATTATTCAGATACCAGGTCAGGTCCTTTTTTGGCCTTCTGGAACATCAGGTAAAACCCGGCAGCCCCCAGGACACTGTATACCAGGACAAAGGCCACCAGAGAAAAAGCCACCTGGGAAACCGCCACAGGAGACGCTCCATCGGCGGTCTTAAGCACACCGTAAACAATCCAGGGCTGACGGCCGAATTCCGTCACGATCCAGCCGAGTTGAATCGCCAGATAGGGCAGCGGAATGGCAAGCAGCATGAGTTTCAAATACAGGGCATTTTCAAGCAGGTTCTTGCGCTTGAACCAGCCGAAAACCGTCAGGAGAATAAAAATCACCCCCAGACCGACCATGCCCTTGAATGCAAATGAGGTAAGCAGTACCGGTGGTCGCTCGTCTTTGGGAATATCTTTGAGGCCCGTGACCACTGCATTGAAATCATGCTTGACCAAAAAGCTGAGCATACCGGGTATCGCACCGATTTCAATAGCGTTTCTCTCGTTTTCTGGATCCGGCCAGGTAAACATATAAACAGGTGCCATATCGGTTGTTTCCCACAGGGACTCCATGGCAGCCAGTTTGGAGGGCTGTTTTTCAGCCACCATGACACCGTTCATATCCCCCAGGATAAAAACCACCAGAGAAAAAATGAGGCCAAATCCCAGACCGGTTCTGAATGACTTGGTAAAAAATTCCATGTGACGGTTTTTCAGCAGGTGATAGGCACTGATGCCCATGATGAAGAAACTTGCCAGAACAAGGGCGGAACTGAGGGTGTGAAGGATTTTGTAAATGGCAAAGGGTTGTGAAATCACCGCGCCGAAATCCACCATTTCCGCCCTGCCGTTGCGAATCGTAAACCCCACCGGACTCTGCATCCAGGCGTTGGCAATGAGGATCCACACCGCGGAAAGGTTGGATCCGATGGCCACCAGCCACATGACCCCGGCATGGGCCTTTTTGGACAGTTTTTTCCAGCCGAAAATCCAGACACCGATAAAGGTGGATTCCAGAAAAAAAGTGGCCGTGGCTTCAATGGCCAAAAGGGAGCCGAAGACATCCCCCACATAGGCTGAATAGCGCGACCAGTTGGTTCCAAATTGAAACTCCAGTGTAATACCGGTAACCACGCCCACGGCAAAATTGACCAAAAACAGTTTGGCCCAGAACTTGGTCATTTCCAGATAGGTTTCATCCCCGGTCTTGACATACCGGGTTTCCATATAGGCGATAATAATCGAAAGTCCCAGCGTCAACGGTACAAAAAGGAAATGAAACATGGTTGTGGCTGCAAATTGCATTCGTGATAAAGTGACTAAATCCATACGCTTCCTCCTGATAAAATAAAACTGACAGAAAATTTTATTTTTATGAATTAATAACAACCATTACGTTGAAATTGAACATTCCAATCCGTCAGGATCCGTACGTCTTGAGTTACCCCTTCTGCGATAGAAATTCAATCAACTTTTTGCATGGCTTCCATCAATTCAATGCTACAGTTCTTATCGTCCAGAATGTCTTTGAAATCAGCTTGCCTGAGGGTTTCCCTGAGTTGATCCCTGGCCTTTTCCCAGACCCGGTGGATGGCGCAGGCAGATATGCGGCTGCATGATTCCGGCCGGACAACACAGTCATTAAGATAAATTTCACCGATGACCGCTTCCACCACATCCAGCATGGTCAATTTTTCCGATGGAACGAGCAGCCGGTAACCCCCTTTTGATCCCTGAATGATTTCTATGATCCCCGCCCTGGCAAGTTGCTGGGCGATCTTGCCGAGAAATTGAGCCGGAATATCCATGACACGGGCGATTTCCTTTTTGTTGACGACAACACCCATCCCCTGAAACGAGAGAAACAATGCACATCGTATGGCATATTCTCCTGCTTTTGTCAGGCGCATTCTAACTCCTTCCAACGATGAGCGTTTGAAGAACCTCGCAGTAAGCTGCGGAGAATGTTCTGCCGTGCGGCAGAACCAACGGGGATGCACTCGCTGTTGTGTTTCAAATTTCAAGAATAGCAACAAGCTCCTTGTAGCTACAGCAAGCGCGACAATCGTTCAGCTTCTGTCCTTGATAATTTCGTTTTACGAATCTATCAAGGATATATATCATACGATTTATCCTATATTTTTGAAGATAGATTGTGTCAAGAAATAAATTCGCCATGTGAATTTAGAAATTGACAATACGCATCACCTCGGATACGTATTCAAATACGGTTTTCAATGTCACAATGTTACACATGATGCATTCGCGGCTGAAGATCATCCAAGCGTTTTTAGTGGATTTTTAGCTGCAACCCTTCAAATCACCCGATCAAACTCACGTCGTTTGTTGGAGTATCTGTTACATGGATCGTCGGACCTTTTTAAAAATAGCCGGCATGGGAAGTCTGGCTTTTGCTTCTTCTTGTACCTCCGAGAGCGACAAGAAACTCTTCTCCCTGGTACGGGCTCCCGGAGACATGGTTACGGGAAAATCCAACTGGTATGCTTCCACGTGCCGCGAATGCCCTGCCGGGTGTGGTATTCTGGCGAAAAACCGTGAAGGCCGGATCATCAAGATAGAAGGCAACCCGCTTCACCCCATCAACAAAGGCGGGCTCTGCATGCGGGGCCAGGCCGCTCTGCAGGGGATCTATCACCCGGACCGGCTCAAGACGCCGCTGTTCAAAAAAAATGGTCAGTTTCAGGCCCTCTCATTTTCTCAGGCAACAGCCCTTTTAAATTCACGGGCAAACACTGCCCGTACAGGATCGAATCGGGTACGCATGCTCACGGAAACAGTCGGTCAAAGCCTCATGCTGTTGTTCATTGATGCCTTGCAGAACCTGAACAGTCCTCCACCGCTGGTATTCGAATCCTATGCTTACGAATCTTTGAAAACGGCCAACCAACTGGTATTCGGCATGGATGGTCTGGCATCCTATCATATGGACCAGGCAGACCTTCTGATTTCTTTTGGTGCTGATTTTCTGGAAACCTGGCTGTCTCCGGTGGAGTACGCATGGAAATTCAAAGCCATGCATGCACATCACGCCGACACAAAAAATGCCTTTATCCATGTCAGCCCTTTTCAATCCCTGACCGGTGCCAATGCCGATCTGTGGCTGGCATGCCACCCCGGAACAGAACGTCTCATTATTCTCGGTCTGATAAGACAGGCGCTGGCCGCCGGTATGGGAAAGTCATTTTCCTCAACCTTCCGGCAGGTCTTGACCACATCCACAGCTCCTTTTGACCGTGATTTTGTTGTTCAGCATACCGGAATACCACCCAAAGGATATGACCATCTGGTTCAGAGCCTCATGCAGGCGCGCCGACCGCTCATTCTCGGATCAGGTACCGGCGCCGCCGACACCGATGGATTGCTGACTCAGGTAGGCGTCAACCTGCTCAATCTTCTCATGGACCCGGAACTTGACCTGCTGGACTTCACCCGGCGTCATCGGGTGGAAACGGCAGCCAGGCGGGCAGATGTCCTGAATTTCTTCGACACACTTGATGCCGACAAGGTTGAGCTGCTGCTGATTAACAATACCAACCCCGTCTTTGGCATGTCATCCAACAGTTCCGTGAAAGAAGCCCTCGAAAGAAACGACCGCTTTGTGGTCTGCTTCAGCAATTTTATAGACGAAACCACCGCGTCGGCAGACCTGATCCTGCCGGTGCGCATGCCCCTGGAGACCTGGGACGAATACGGTGGATTAAACAGCATGACATCCACCCTCCAGCCGGCCATGGGCCAACTGACCCATACCCCTCATCTGGGGGATGTGATCCTGAAAACCTGCTTTGATACGAACGATTCAATCCATACATATAAGGACCATCTGGTTTCCATGCTGGCCGGCACCTTTGATATAGCGGATGAATTCAAGTGGGCTAAGACCCTACAGCAGGGGGGCTTTTATGATCCGCCGCATTCACCCATGGACCAGCGCCAAGCATCAGCCGAAGACAGCATTGCGAAGCTACTAACACAAGGGTCTGAATTAAAAATATCAAAACTCACTTTTGCGGCCACGCCCTCTATCCGCTTTTTTGACGGGCGGGGGGCTAATAGACCCTGGCTTTGCGAGATCCCTGATCCTTTATACCGCATTGCCTGGCAGACACCCGTGGTCATACATCCTGAAACCGCCCGTGCCAAAAACATCAAGCAGGAAGATGTCATCGAAATTGAATCCGAATTCGGCAGCCTGGAAGCACCGGTGGTACTTTCCGAACTGGTGTTGCCGGGACTCCTGATTATGAACATTGGACAGGGTCACCAGACCTTTGAAAACAAAACGGAAACCTCGGGTTTGAACCCCCTGCTATTGCTTTCCCCGAAAGCTCACAAGGATTCCGGCGGCGCCAGCCTCCATGCGAACGATATCAAGATACGTAAAACAGGCCGCACCATGAAACTGGCCAGCACTTCCGGCAGCCTGACACAGCATGGGCGAACCCTGGCCCTTTCCATGACGCTGACGGAACTGCAGGATAATAAAACACCCCACAGAACCGGCCTCACCATGGGGAATTTTCCCCTCACACTCCCCTTGCCCGAAGGCTACGATCCAAAGCGCGATGTGTTCCCCCCCCATGATCACGACACTTATCGCTGGGGAATGGTTGTGGATCTGGACAAATGCATCGGCTGCGGTGCCTGTTCAGCAGCCTGCTACGCTGAAAACAATATCGGGGTTGTGGGAGAAAAACGGATCCTGCAGGGCCGCGAGATGGCCTGGATGAGTGTCGAGCGCTATCATGCATCAGACCAGATGGAAAGGGTGACCTTTCTGCCCATGATGTGCCAGCACTGTGACAATGCCCCGTGCGAGACGGTCTGCCCGGTGTATGCCCCGCACCATTCCAAGGAGGGCCTGAACAACCAGATTTACAACCGCTGTATCGGGACCCGTTACTGCGTGCAGAACTGTCCTTACAAAGTGCGCCGCTTCAACTGGTTTACCTGGGAATGGCCCGAACCCATGAATCTTCAGCTCAACCCGGATGTCACCGTCCGCAGCAAAGGGGTCATGGAAAAATGCTCCTTCTGTATCCAACGCATCAAGGCGGCCCATAACGTCGCCAAAAATGAAAGCCGCTTGATCCGTGACGGTGAGGTGATACCGGCCTGTGTACAGACCTGCCCCACCGGGGCTCTTGTATTTGGAAACCTGATGGACAAAACCAGCCAAGTCCGGAAACTGACCGAGAATCCCCGTGCTTACCAGGCCCTGGGATACCTCAATACCAAGCCGGCTGTGATCTATTTGAAAAAGGTGATCCAGGAGATATGACCCAGCTTAGCTACGCAAAAATCGATCAAACCATTCTGGACACGTTGTCTCCCCCGAAATGGACCTACTGGGGCATCCTGGTGCTGCTGGTAATAGGCATCCTGATTGGAGCGGCCTGCTGGACATACCAGATTTTTGTCGGTATCGGCGTGGGCGGGCAAAACAACCCGGTTGCCTGGGGAACCTATCTGATCAACTTTGTCTTCTGGGTGGGAATCGCCCACTCGGGCACCTTGATCTCCGCCATTCTGCACCTCTTCAGGGCCGGATGGCGCAACCCCATTGCCCGGGCAGCGGAAACCATGACGGTATTTGCGGTCTGCGTCGCAGGATTGTTTCCATTTATCCACCTGGGTCGTGTCTGGCAGGTGTATTACATGCTCCCCATACCGAGTCAGAGACTTTTATGGCCCAATTTCCTTTCACCACTCATGTTTGACGTGATTGCCATCAGCACCTATCTCACCGTGAGTTCTCTTTTCTGGTACACGGGCATGCTGCCGGACCTGGCGGCTGTGCGGGACCGGTCCACAGGAACCCGCCACAAGATATTTACATTTCTCGCCCTGGGCTGGTCCGGGGCTCACGAACAGTGGCGTCACTACACACGTGGGTATCTTTTCTTTGCGGCCCTGGCAACCCCCCTGGTGATCTCCGTCCACAGCGTCGTATCCTGGGATTTTGCCCTGGGTATCGTTCCCGGATGGCACACAACTATTTTTGCGCCCTATTTCGTGGCCGGTGCTATCCACTCCGGTCTGGCCATGGTTTTGACCCTGATGATCCCCTTGCGCAAGCTGTTCAAATACGAGGACATCATCACGATAGAGGTCCTGCAGAATGTGGCCAAAACTATCGTATTAACAGGCCTGATTGTCGGCCTGGCCTATGGTACCGAATATTTTATCGCCTGGTACAGCCACAACAGCATTGAAATGGAACAGTTCCGCTGGCGGGCCCTGGGGGATTTCCGCTGGGGGTTTTACTTCATGGTGCTATGCAATACCCTGGCACCACTCCTTTTTTTGTTTAAAAAAATTCGCACCACCATTGCGTCCCTTTTTATCATCTCCCTCATTGTAAATTTCGGGATGTGGTGGGAACGGTTCGTCATCATTGTGGGAGGGGTTGCCCATGGCTTTGCACCCCACGCCTGGGGACTCTACAGACCCACGATAATTGAATTCGGCATCATGTTCGGTACCTTCTGCCTCTTTTTCTTTTTGTTTATGCTGTTTGCAAAACATTTGCCCTCTGTTTCCATGACTGAGATGAAAGAGACCCTTGAAGGAGGCCACGACCATGCGGCATGAACGACATATCATGGGACTTTTTAAAACCGAAGACCAGGTGGTTTCGACCCTAGAGGCCTTGAAGACATCTCCCTATGAATTTGTTCGCGTCAACACCCCCATCCCGAGTCATAAAATCATGAAGGCCTTGAACTTAAAAAAAAGCAAGGTGGGCTGGTTTACCCTCTGCGGCGGAATCATAGGATTCATAAGTGGATTTGGGCTGGCGGCTTTCACGGCCACGCGCTGGGACCTGATTGTGGGCGGCAAACCCATCATGGCCATTATCCCCTTTGTGGTGGTGGGTTTCGAAGCAACCATTCTCTTTGCCGTGTTCGGAAACGTCATTGGACTTCTCACCCAGATGCGGATGCCGAATTTTGGTTCGCTGCAGCACTATGATCCACGTTGTTCCGGGGAGCACTTTGGTGTTCTGGCAACCTGCGAAGCCCATCAGGAAAACAGCCTGGAAGATTTCTTCAAACAACGGGGGGCAGTGGTAAAAATTTGGTCCACCTCCATAGGAGGTGATCCAAATGAAGGGTTCGAGGGTCCTAATGTGATACAAGGGTTGGAGGGGAGTTGACAGCTATCAGCGGAAAGCAGCATCCCAGCTTCCAAGCATCATAGCGTCCCAGCATACAGGGGTGGAAAAAGATCAAAAGTAATTAGCCCGGATAAACGCATATAATGGATACCAACACAAACCAACATAGCGCCATCAAAAAAACCCCAGCATTCTGGGCGTTCATGGCCCTTTTCGTGGTGGGAGGCGTGACCTTTCTGTGGGGATTGGCCAGCCATCACCCGGAAAAGGCCTGGCAGGCCTATCTGATCAATTTTCTGCTCTGGTCGGCCATCGCCCAGGGAGCGTTGTTGTTCTCGGCGGTCATGCACATGACCAAAGCTCGCTGGAGTGGCCCGCTTTCGGGGCTTTCGGAATCCTTTGCATCCTTTTTTCCGATTTCCTTTGTGCTCTTTTTGATTCTCTTTATGGGGAAAAATCATATTTTCCCCTGGCTCCACGAAGATCTGCACGGTAAGGAAGTCTGGCTCAATGTGCCCTTTCTCTTTGCCCGGGACGGCATAGGCCTACTTGTTATGTACATTTTTGGTTTCGGGTTTCTGTTTTATGCCTTGCAGCTCAAGCTGGGCGGTCATGATCCCAAGGGCAGGATCCGTCAGACAATTTTCAGTCTCTGGCAAAAAAAGAACCTTCCGTCGGAAAAGATACGCCGGAAAATGACTGTCTGGGGTGGTCTCTATATCCTGGCATTTGCCCTTGTTTTAAGTCTCATGGGCTTCGATCTTGTAATGAGCATGGATCCGCACTGGATCTCCACCCTCTTTGGCGCATACCATTTTGTCAAAGCCTTTTTTGTAGGACTGGGAGGACTGATCATTCTAGCGGCGATTATGCACACCCGGAACGGAGACAGTTCCCCATTGACCTCCGATCATTTCCATGACATCGGGAAACTCTTTTTCGGTTTCTGCCTGTTATGGGCTGATTTCTTTTATGTCCAGTTACTGGTCATCTACTATGGCAATATTCCTGAAGAAACCTATTATGTAATTACCCGCACCATGCTGGCGCCCTGGAACAAGCTGGCATGGATGGTTTTTATCACCTGTTTTGTGGGCCCCTTTTTCATTCTGCTGAATAAAAATGTAAAGACACGGCCCGTTTTCATGGCCGTCATATGCGCCATCGTTATTGTAGGGATCTGGTTCGAGCATCTCCTTCTGTTGGGTCCGGCATTGAGTCACAATGCATTATCCATCTCACTGAATTTTTCAGACGGCTTGATTTCCCTGGGCTTTTTCGGACTCATGGCCCTGGCCATCGGCTTTTTCTTCCGCGTCTTTCCGGAGCTATCCGGAATTGAGAGGACAGGACATTGAAAAAAAACAAGACAGCCATTCTGTTAAGCGTATCAGCGCTGATTTTCACGGCCGGCTTCCTGTTTTTATTCTATGGCATATCTTCCGAAGCAATGGGGCCGGAGCAACCCATACCGTTCAGTCATAACGTGCACAGCGGCATCAAGCAAATACAGTGTCAGTACTGCCACCCCTATGTGGCGTATTCAACCTTTCCGGGGATACCCCCGGTGGAAAAATGCCTGCACTGCCATAACTATATCATTGCCAAGCACCCATGGATACAGGAGGAACACCGGTATTTTGATACCGGAAGCCCCACACCATGGCAGAAAGTCAACTACGTTGCCGAGCATGTTCTCTTTAATCACCAACGGCACATCAACAAAAAAGTGGCCTGTCAGGAATGTCACGGCCCGGTGGAAAACCAACACCGCCTGCCGGCTAAAAACTGGCGGATGGGCGAGTGTCTCGAATGCCACCAGCAAAGGGGTGCCAATGTGGACTGCTGGCTGGCATGCCACAGCTAAACCAAGGAGTGACTTTGTCTATCGAAGAAACTGAAAACAGCGTTTACCAGAACCAGACCGCCAGGGCCTTTATCTTGACGTCTGCATCCTGGTTCGCCGTGGCTACCACCTTCGGACTTCTGGCAGCAGGGTATTTGATGGCTCCCGACTTCATGGCCAACATCGAATATATCCACTTCGGGCGCATGCGGCCCATGCACATCAATGCCGTACTGTTCGGCTTCGTGACTCCTGGTCTTCTTGCTGTGGCTTTCTATTATATACCCAGGATGCTGCGCACCGAGCTGTACAACCAAAAACTGGGTGTTCTGACCGCCATCTTTTGGAACATCACGGTGGCCGCTGGAATGATCGGAATATCTCTGGGGCATACCCAAGGCCGGGAATATGCAGAACTGCCCTGGCTGGTGGACATCATGGTGGTAATCGCCTTTGCACTGGTGGCGGTCAATCTACTCATGACCATTACCAGACGCAAAGAACCCATCTTGTATGTTTCCATCTGGTATGCCATGTCGGCCGTCATTCTCACGGCCTGTACGTATTGTCTGGGAAATGTCATCTGGAAACCGGATACCGGGGCGCTGGTGGGCATTTCAGATGCGATTTTGTTGTGGTTTTACGGCCACAATATTTTCGGTCTTTTATTGTCCCCCATGGCGCTGGCGGTGGCCTATTATGTGCTGCCCATAGCCACCCGCAGCCCCCTTTACAGTCACACCATGTCTCTGGTGGGGTTCTGGTCACTTATCATCGTTTATACCCATGTGGGTACCCATCACCTGCTCCAGGTCCCGGTACCCACCTGGCTGAAAACCATCTCCATTGTGGACAGCGTGGCCATGGTTATTCCGGTGATGATTGTTTTGATCAACCTCTGGTACACAGTCAAGGGCAAGCTAGGGGACATTCACGCCGACATCGGCGCCAAGTTCGTGTTTACCGGCACCATCTATTATTTTTTTGTTAATATGCAGGGATCCATGATGGCACTGCCGCATGTCCAGCGTATCACCCACTTTAACAACTGGGTCGTGGGACATGCGCATATCGGTGTGCTCGGTTTTGCCGGTATCACAGCCCTGGGGGGCATCTATTTTATTCTGCCCAGAATAACCGGTAAACCGCTCTACAGCCGATTTCTGGCAGATCTGCAATACTGGTTGGTTCTCATAGGAATCACCGGTTTTGCCGTGGTGCTCACCACCGCGGGTCTGATCCAGGGCAATGCCTGGTATAACGGTGAAACCCTCTACCGGACACTGCCTGAAATTCAACCCTACTATATTTTAAGAGCATCCCTGGGTGCACTGATCGTGATCGGTGCTTATCTTGGACTGTATAACGTGGTTCGATCTCTCTATTTCAATCGTGGAGTTTCAACATGAAGATGACGCCAACCGTCATCATTGTCGGTATTCTCTCGCTGCTGACGGCCATTATGCTCACCATTGTCTATTGGCCGTATACACAGCGTATTACAGAACCTTCGGAAATTTTCCGTGAGCGCATACCCGTGGAGGTAGCCGGGCGCAAAATCTATCTGGAAAACGGCTGCGTCTACTGTCACAGCCAGTCCATCCGTTCCATTGACTGGGGCCACGGCGCAAACCGAATTGCCCAGCCAGGTGACTATATTGCTGATGAACCCATTGCTCTGGGATCCCAGCGCACCGGTGTCGACCTCTCCCAGGAAGGCGGCGAACACCCGGACGACTGGCACATGGCCCATTTTGTCAATCCACGCTACACCCGGCCTGCCTCCATCATGCCGCCCTTTGAGTGGCTGGGCATGGAGCGTATCCAGACACTGACCCGATATACGCAGAGTCTGGGATTTAAGGCGGCAGACAAACGTATGGAACGACAGCGCTACTGGAAAAAAGAATCCATCAGGGCTTTTGAATCCGGGCCTGACATCAACATCAAATGGCTGTCCGACATCACACCCGAGGGGTGGCGAAATATACCGAACCCGTATCCCACCACCCGAGCCGGTTTGCAGCGGGGGCAGAAAATTTATCAAAATTTCTGTATTGGCTGTCACGGGCCCATTGGCGACGGTATGGGACCGGGACAACCCTGGATGTATCCACCCCCCTTGAACTTTACCGTGCTAAAAGGCAGAGACATCTCAGGCGGTATTCTTTACTACCAGATCATGAACGGCATCACCGGAACTGCCATGCCCTATTTCAAGCGGGATCTGGAATCGCAGAAAATATGGGAAGTGGGTGACTATATTGCGGTCTACTTTATCAATCAAAGCGATGCCAACACAGAACCACGGGGTATTGATTCGGCATGGGAACCATAAAAAATCGCAAGGCGATTTTTTACGAGCTGTAAGCAATAAGCTTTAAGCTATAAGCAGCTTACCGCTTAAGGATTAGAGCTTGAACCCTTGAAATCAAAATTGCACAACGTGTCAAGAGGGTTAAAATTTTAGGTATCAGCTACAAACTAATAACTGTAAGCAACAATAAATAACGCGCGTAGCGCTAATGTCGTCCGTAGGACAAATGACGCACGTAGTGCTAATGACATCTGGAGGATATACGACGCACGTAGTGCTAATGACATCCAAAGGATATATGACACCTGAAAGGCAACTATGTATTTCCCATATTACATCGCCTATATGACGGTCGGTTTTTTTATTACGCTTGTGGTGTTCTTCTGGGCTTTGAACCGGGGTCAATTCAAGGATCAGAACCGGGCACGCTTCATACCCCTTGAAGCCGATGGCCACACCAAGCCGGCAAAGGCTTCACGCTTTGCCCGTGTGGAAACCATCGCGCTTTTCGCGCTGGTAGGCATCGGGCTGGCGACCTCGGCTGCCGTTGTCACCTTTGCCCTGTACAAGGCATTGTAACACCGGCTGCCGATAAGCTTAGGGAATTTCTGCGGCACTCTGGTAAAGGTTTGTTTAAATATAATGGCAAAACATACAACCAATCACGAAATTTATCATGGTTTTTTTCGTGTTTTCGTGAAAACAGATTCTTCTTTTCCGGTTTGTACGGGTTAGGATAAAATCATGCGATATTTCGAACTACTGGGTGTTCAACACTATATCATGTATCTGTTCCCTGCGGTTGTGTTTGCGCTGCTGTTTGCCATCGGTCTCGGATTTTATCACTTCAGAACAAAAGATTCCGTGGAACGCGAGACTCGCATCATCGAAAAGTTTCCCGACGGTATCCAGGGCCGCAACGCCCCGTTTCCGGCCATCGCCTACTTGACCATTGCAGGTACCCTTGTCTGGGTGTTGGCATATATACTCACGATCGGTTTTCTGGAGATAAATATCTGATGGAACAGACAGGACATCAACTCTCGACGATTAAAACATGGTCCATCGTTATTCTGATGGTGGGTTGGGTATTCTTCAAAGGGTGGCTGGCATACCATGTGGTGGGTGATCTTGGTCAGCCGGACTGGGACTACCGGCCCATAAAGGACGTCCCGGCTGAATCGGCATTTGCCGTCAACGAACCCTACCATCCGCTGCCCTTTGCCCAACATGTACTGGGAAAACAGGGGCAGGAAGAAAACCCGTCACATCTATCCGTGGTGCCGCTTCAAGGGGTTCAATAGATGAAAAAACTATTTGGATTCTTTATCTTGGTTGGTATCATCATCCTGGCAGCTTACCAGGCCCTGATGTACTACGATAATAACTTTCCTTACGGGCGTATGCGGGAAACCCCTGGTGTAAAACCCCACGAGACGCCCCTGCTGGTCCTGGAACCAGGCATCGTTCCCATCCATGGGGGAGATGCAACCTACCGGCTCACACCGGCAGCTGACCTGGTATCATCCCTCAACAGGCAGGCACCCGCCACCATTGCCAGAGGCAAAAACCTGTACAATGTATACTGCGCCCAGTGCCATGGCATCAACTTCGATGGCATGGGCACCGTTGGACAGAGTTTTCAACCTTTACCGGCCAATCTTCGCAGTCCTGCGGTTCAGACAAAAACAGAAGGTGAATTATTCAAATCCATCAGTTTCGGGGTTCCAGACGGCCGTCAGCCTGCTCTGGACACAACCATCACACCGGATGACCGCTGGTATATCATCGCCTTTGTTCAATCTCTGGGTTCATGACGAAGACAACCTGCGATTTATGTGGTTTATCCCTCCGGCACGGCGCCGTTAACGCTGTCATTTCCGAAAAACCGATGCAATTTTGCTGTTTCGGCTGCAAACAGGTCTATGAAATGCTGTTGGCGGCATCTGGTGATCTGGATCCGGATGCATTCAGAGAAACAGAGATCTTCAAACGATGCGTGGCGGCCGGTATCATTCCGGAATCCATGGACGACCTTGAAAAAAAGAGACAGAGCTCCACTTCCGCAAAAGAACCCGTCCGGGCTCTGAAACCCGGAATCACCGACAACAAATCCATGTCCGAATCGGATAAGGGTCTATGGCTCGATCTGAATGTCAGGGGCATGTGGTGCCCGGCCTGCGCCTGGGTGGTTGAAGAAGCCTTGATCAAGGAGCCGGGCGTAAAACAGGCCAAATGCCAGTTCACCACGGACCGCATAAAGCTCAATTACAACCCGGTTCTCACATCACCGCAACACCTCATGGGTGCCATCGAAAAACTTGGATACCATGGCAGCCCTGCCGAAGATGGACAAAAAAGATCTGAATCCAAAAGAGAATTTGTCCGCCTGGGTATTTCAGCCTTTCTGACCATGAATGTGATGATGCTTTCTTTTGCCCTTTATACCGGTTTTTTTACCCAGCTCTCTGCCGATACCATCCATCATCTCACATGGCCCATTGTTGTCATGGGTTCGGCTGTCTTTTTTTACGGTGGCGCCCCAATTCACCGCAAGGCCTTGTCCGGGCTGTCGGCAGCATCCCCCGGAATGGAAACACTCATCAGTATGGGAGCAGGAAGTGCCTTTTTTTACAGCCTGTTCAACTGGCTCACGGGGAGCATTCATCTCTATTTCGACACTGCGTCCATGTTGATTACCCTGGTATTGGTGGGCAAGACCATTGAGCAGCAAGCCAAAGACAGGATCAATACCCAGATCAGCAGATTTTTTGAACTTCAGCCTTCCAAAATAAGGATTTGCACGGAACACTTTCCCGAGGGCAAATATGTGAATGCCAAGTTGTTGTCCCCCGGAGATATGTTTTGTGTCGAAGCAGGGGAAATCGTCCCGGCAGACGGCAGAATTATAAAAGGCGACGCACGCATTGATGAAAGCACCCTCACCGGCGAGGCAAGACCGATCCATAAACAAAGGGGGGACCTGGTAAACAGCGGGACAACCATCATCTCAGGTTCCCTTAAGGTATCAGCCCACGCCGTAGGCGAGGATTCTCTGGTTGGCCAGTTGATATCCGTCATGGAAGCTTCCCTGGACCAGAAGTCGAAGATGGAGGATGTCACTGGCAAGGCGCTGAAATATTTTGTCCCCGCCATCGTATTGCTTGCCATGGGCACGGCCATGGTATGCCTTTTGCTTGGCTTCAGTGCTCAGCATGCCATCATTCGTGCTGTCACCGTCATGGTGATCTCCTGTCCCTGTGCCCTGGGTGTTGCCATTCCACTGGCAAGAGTGGCCGGGATCTCTCTGGCGGGCAGGAACGGAATTCTTGTTCACCACTTCTCGGCCTTTGAAAAGATCAAAAATATCAATGCCTTTGTTTTCGACAAAACCGGCACCCTCACCCGGGGTGAATGGGATTTGATAGAAACGGAAACCTTGAACGACTGGCCAATGGAAAAGGTTCTCTCCCTTGCCGCAGGCCTGGAAACCCATTCACGACATTATGCCGGAGAGGCCATTGTTCATGCTGCTCAAGAAAACAACATTGCCCCTGCAACAGCCACACATGTGACGGAAACAGACAATGGCATTTCCGGTTATGTTGAAAGCAGTCTTGTCAAAATCGGATCTGCTGCCTTCCTGTCCGGTGAACCCGTCACCACCCGGCAATATCATGGCAATGGAAAAACGGAAAAGGCATCTGTCATTTCTACCGTACACATGCATATTGATGAAAAGCCCTGTGCCCTGTTTCATTTTGGTGACGCTGTTCGTGCATCCAGTAAAACCGTTATTCAAGACTTGAAGGATCGCGGTATGCAGCTTGCTCTGATATCGGGGGATGCGGAAGGAACCACCCGCACAATTGGCAAGCTTGTCGGCATATCGGAATGCCATGGCAGCATGTTGCCTGAAGATAAATCTGACTTTGTTAACACCTTACGGGACCAGGGACATTGTGTCGCCATGGTCGGGGACGGCGTCAATGATGTGCCGGCTCTGGCTTCCGCCGATCTGGGAATCGCCGTTCATTCCGGGCATCGAATCGGCATGGAAGCCTCCGGTATTACCTTGATGGGAAATGACCCGGTACAAATACTCACCTTCTCTGCACTTGCCTCACATGTCTCCCGCACAATTAAACAGAATCTCGTTTTTACCTTTCTGTATAACATTATTAGCATCCCCATCGCCATGAGCGGCCTGCTAAATCCGCTGGTTGCGGTTTGCGCCATGCTCATGAGCAGCCTGAGCGTTACGGGAAATACCCTTTACCTCGCCCGGCGAATATCCAGACAAAAAAATGAAATTGTGTAGGGATTTAATTTAGGTTGACAAATCAGGCGATTAATTTAAATTTGAACCGCCCGCTTATGACAAGATTGTAATAACCGCCAAGCAGGGTAACATTACACATATTCTCGAGCGTTTGATGAGCAAACCCAACGAAAATATCGACTTGAGTGAAATTCTGCATTTTGATCGTCATGCTGTGGAATGGTGGGATTTCAAGGGACCCCTGAAAGCCCTGCATGAGATCAACCCTTTGCGCCTGCAGTATATTGAAAAACACGCCGGTATTACCGGCAAAACGTTTCTGGATGTGGGATGCGGTGGCGGGATCCTGTCGGAATCGCTGGCCTCGTCCGGTGGACATGTCACCGGGATAGATATGACGGACTCTGCCTTGCATGCAGCCCGGGAACATATTAAAAATACAAACAAGCAGGTTCAATATCGCCGTACAACGGTGGAGGCGCTTTCAGGAGAAACCCAAAACCACTTCGACAGCATCACATGCATGGAATTGCTGGAGCATGTTCCCCATCCATCATCGGTGCTCAGTGCCTGTGCTCAACTTCTTAAACCAGGTGGTAATCTGTTTATCGCCACCATCAACCGTACCTGGACAGCGTATGTGCTGGTAATTCTGGCAGCTGAGTATCTATTGAAAATTGTTCGCAAGGGTACCCATACTTATCAGAATTTCATTCAGCCCCAGGAAATTAACCACTGGACAGCAGATATTGGGTTGAAAACAATGGATCTTTCCGGCTTTTTATACAACCCCTTTACAGGAAGCACACGCCTGTCATCCTACACAAAGATGAATTACCTGATGCATTTGAGAAAACTATGAATGAACCGATAAAAAATAAACGCACCGACTGGAAACCGCCTGCCTGGCTTGACAAAAACGAACGCAAGAAAATGTTCGATGCTCATGTGGATTCATCAGGCACTGCCTACTTTGGATTCAAGCCGCATCGGGTTGGTGAAAAAGCTAAATCTGTTTTGTCTCATTTCAACCGCGTGGCCCCCAAGTATGATTTTATGAACTCTGTCCTCAGCTTCGGGATACATTACGCCTGGAAAAGAACAGCCATCCGTATGCTCGATTTAAAACCGGGTGATCAACTCCTGGATGTCTGCGGCGGTACTGGAGATCTGGCGGTCATGGCCTCTCCACATATCGGGGATGATGGTCGTGTCTTTATCTATGACATCAATCGCGCCATGATGGCAACCGGAAGAGACCGACCCGAAAATCAGGAAAACCGCACATGTATTCACTATATCGAAGGGGATGCGGAACAGATCGCCTGCCAGGAGAATCGATTTGATGCCGCCATTGTCGGGTTTGGCATTCGGAACCTGACGCATCTTGAAAAAGGGTTCCGGGAAATGTATCGGGTTTTGAAACCGGGTGGGAAGGTCATGTGTCTGGAGTTCTCAAAACCCACCAACCACGTGTTCCGCTGGTTGTATGACTTTTATTCCTTCAATATAATGCCCCTTGCCGGTTCTGTTATAGCCGGTTCGCGGCAGTCTTATGCCTGTCTGTCCCAAACCATCCGCATGTTTGCATCTCCTGATGAATTAAAGGAGATTCTCGAAGGCATCGGATTTGAAGCTGTTTCCTACAAACGCCTGACCAACGGTATCGCCGTGATCCATTTGGGACACAAACCTGTCACCCGTCGCTCGATGCCATAAGTCGTTTGTCCATGTCCAATAAGGATTCAATGCATGTTTGACTACAAGCAGAAAACCGATTTTGATCGAGGAAAAACCGTCCGGATTGACAATGTGCTGGATGCGGCATCTCCCATCTTCTTCGGATATGATATCGAAGACCAGTTCGCCAAAGTGCTTGAACAGTCGACACACGACACGCCTGTTGACAGGCTTTTCTTTTTGACGGACCGCACCATCTTCGATCTTTTTGGTGAATCCTTTTTGAAAAGACTCAGCAACAGCTTTCCAGACACGGAACTGTACCTCCTTCCCGAAGGAGAACAATGTAAAACCTTTGAGGTTCTTCAGAAACTGTGCAATCACCTCGTAAAGAAAGGGGTGAGTAAACAATCACTTCTGATCGCATTCGGAGGAGGTTCCATCGGAAATATCTCCGGTCTTGCCGCGGGCCTGATCTTCAGGGGTATTCGATTCATTGAAGTCCCCACCACGCTTTCCCACCAGACCGATGGTATGCTCAGCAACAAGCAGGCCGTAAATGGAAAATTCGGAAAAAATCACTTCGGGCTATACCATACCCCTGTTTTTTCATGGACGGACACGCGATATCCTGAGACAGAGCCCTTGCGCTTTAAAAAATCCGGCATCGTCGAAGGAATCAAAAACGGTTTGATCGATCAGATAGAATTTATCCCGTACCTGGAAAAAACCATCAAAAAAGATGGCAATTACTCTCCCCAGCAACTCGCCGACCTCTGCTTTAAGCTGATCATTTCAAAGCTTGAAATTCTCAAAAAAGATCCGACGGAAAAACATTACGGAATTATCCTTGAATATGGACATACCTTTGCCCACGCCATCGAATGGCTTTCCAAAGGTGCCCTGGCACACGGAGAAGCCGTTTCCATCGGGATGAAAATCGCAGCGGAGCTTTCTGCTGAATTGGGATATATTGACAGTGACGCGCTGGCCCTGCATTACCATTTAATCGATGAATTGTTGGCAATGAAGCCCAGGTTTCCCGAAAATATTGAACCGGCGTCCATTCTCAAAACCATGGTAGTCGACAATAAAAAATCAGGCCGAAATGTGCGATATGTTCTTCTGAGAAAAATCGGACAATGCAAACAAGGCAGCGGAGATTACCTCATCAGCGTAGACAATAAGATCGTTCAATCTGTGATGGGCGCGTTTATTAAAAAATACGCGAACCCATCTATCATCTAGGAGCAGTCGAAATGGAGAAAAATGATTTGAAAGCATCACCCGGGGTTTCATTGCCCGAAACATCTCCGTCTCACAGGAGCCGATGGCTTCGTACTCTGAATGTGACCGATGCGCCGGCCCACACCGACAACCCCCATTGCGGATCCATCGGCCATGTGCTGTCGTTTCCCGAGAGTTGCCGTTTGGCGGAACAATTCGGATACGATGCCGTCAATGCAGATCGTTTATTTTTGAAAAAACACGGCCCCATTGAGGTCGTCAATCTGCTGAAGCAACACAAGATAAAGCCGGGTGCATTTGCTTTTTCGGCGGCATTCAATGGATGCTATTCCGACTCGGATTTCGAGCAAAGTCTGAAAAGTTTCGAGCAGGACTTGTCGTTATGCAGAGAGGCGGGTTTCAAATGTTGTGTTGGGTATGTTCAGCCATCGTCTGATGCGCTGGACTATTATGATCACTTCGCACTTTTGCATGGGCGCTTAAAACGCATAAAACCCCTGCTCGAGGCATATAATGTGCGCCTCGGGTTGGAATTTATCGGTCCAACCACCATGCGGATACGCCGAAAATTTGACTTTATACACACCATGGATGGGCTCAGGAGTCTCATCGCCGCAGCAAAGGCACAAAACTGTGTGGGTTTCAAACTGGATGCCATTCATTGGTATACCAGCGGTGCAGGATTATTGGATATTGAAAAGCTTTTTCCCGAGGAAATTGTTTATGTGGAAATCAACGACGGCCTGAAAGGGGATTACGACCGGTTCACATTGCCCGAGTTTCAACGGGAGCTGCCTGGAGCTGCCGGAATCATCGATATAGCCGGAATGCTCGGAAAGCTCGACGCCATCGGCTTCGATGGACCGGTGGTGGTAGAACCGTGGAATGCACAGCTTCGTGAAATGAGCCCTGCGGATGCCGTAGAGAAAGTAAAGCTTGCTTTGGATATCAGTCTGAAAAAGGCCGGCATTATCGTCTAATGGAATATCCAATTCTACCACCGCATGAGGATAGCACCATACGTCAAACCAGCCCCAAAACAGTCCAATAATACCATGTGCCCCTCTTTTATTTTACCTGCCCGAACAGCCTCATCCAGGGCCGTAGGAATCGTGGCTGCAGATGTATTGCCATATTGATCCACATTGATGAGCACCTTTTCCATGGGTATATCCAGACGCTTTGCCACAGCTTCAATAATTCTGAGGTTGGCTTGATGGGGCACAAACCAGTCAAGATCTTCAACGCTCATCTGGTTGGTTTCAAGTGCCCGTACCGCAAACTCAGCTAAGGTTCGTACGGCTACCTTAAAGATATCCTTACCGTACATCTTCATTTTGTGGAGATTTTTTAAAAACCTGCCAGGCGTAACTTCCATGCTTGAACCACCGGCAGGAATATACAACAATTCCCACAGGTTCCCATCGGACAGCAAATGACTGGAGAGTATTCGTCGTGAAGAGTCGGATTCACAGCGTTCCACGATAGCAGCACCGGCTCCATCACCAAAGAGAATGCACGAAGAACGATCATTCCAGTTCATGAATGGGTGTAAAACCTCGGCACCGATCACCAGGGCTGTCCGGGTATGGCCCGAACGGATAAACTGTTCTGCCGTGGCTACTCCATATACAAAACCCGAGCAGGCTGCATTGATGTCCATGGCCCAGGCATGAGGTGCTCCAATCTTGTGTTGCAACCAGCAGGCCGTGGAAGGTATTAGCGTATCCGGTGAGCAGGTGGCATAAATGATCTGATTAATATCGTCGGGGGTTTTTCCCGCCATTTCAAGTGCTTTTCTGGCAGCCGAAACCCCTAATGATGAATTGTGTTCATCCGGGTTTTGAAGATCGGAATAGCGTCTTTCACGGATACCTGTTCGGCTTTGAATCCAGTTATCGTTTGTTTCTACACCGAGTTGGCTTATTTTTTTGACGATATCATCATTTGTGACACGCTGTTTCGGAAATGCAGAACCCGTACCGGTAATCCTTGCATGATATTCCATAATATATCAGACTCCAGTGGCAACTTTCTATGACCTCAGATGAGCGTTTCAAATTTTAAGGGATTGAAGAACCTCGCATCGACCGTAAGGAATTCTATCTAAGTTAGATTCGCTCACTCAACTTAGGTGAGATTTAACTTCAATGTTCATGCCAACACTATACTTTTCACCAAGCACTTGTATTTAAAAGAACTTATACTGGCAATCGATATGAGTACAGATATAAAATTAGGGCTTAGTACATTTTTTGTACATCATGGTTTCATGAAATGTATATAATACACGCCGGAATTGAAAAACCTCACAGGAGGCTAGGGGGAACGCTTTACCGCAAGCAGGGTGATGTCGTCCTCCTGGGCGGCGTCGCCGGTGAAAGTGAAAAGGTTGGATTTGATGTGTTCGATTAAGTCATCTGCAGACGAGAACGTTTCGTTGAGCAACATCTCCAATCGCTTTCTACCAAAAAGATTTCCATCAGGAGAACGCGCTTCAGTTACACCATCGGTGTACCCAAGCATGGCATCACCCGGTTCGAGATGGATCTGTTCCATATGAAATGTTGCATCAGCGATCAACCCTACGGCAGGCCCGGTGTGGATCAGCCGTTTTATCCGGCCCGATGAACCAATAACAAACAGGGGTTCATGTCCGCCGCTGACGTATGTGAGCAAACCGGTATCGGGACTCAAAACACCAAAAAAAAGTGTGGCAAACATGCCCAACGCTTCGTGATTCTGTATAATATAGTTATTGGTCATACGAACCGCTTCTAAGGCACCGATATGGTATAATTCTGAATTAACCTCCGCTGTGGTGGGCTGGGCGGAATCCGGCATTGGGTATTCACCGGACAGTTTTAAACCCTTCAGTTCAGTCTGACCCGAAAAAACACGAATCAGGCTTCTGAAAAGGGCCATAAACAGCGCGGCACCAACACCCTTGTCGCAGACATCGGCGATGACCATTCCCATTTGTCCACTGGGCAGTTCAAAGACATCATAGAAATCCCCGGAGACTTGCCGAGCTGGTTTAATATAGGCTGCAACTTCCCAGCCTGCCTTGGAGGGGAGTCGGTCCGGGAGAAAATTAGACTGCATATGTCTGCCCTGCTCCAGTTCTTTACCCAGGGCTTTGGAATACGCCTCTACCTGCCGGAGACTTTCCTGGAGCGATCCTTCAGCCCGTTTTCTTTCATTGATGGCACCGATGATCTGTCTATACATTTTTACAAATGCCGAAATGACCTCGCCCAACTCATCATTACGTTTAATGGATGAGGCATAAAAATCAGGCGGCTCCCTATCTTTTTTTATTGCTTCGCCGGCGTTGATCAAATCACTGCGAAGTCTGAGAATCGGTGTTATTACGATCGGTTTTAATGCAATCAACGCTCCGGCCGTTACGAAGAATGATATAATGACCACAAGCCCGGCAATACGCAAAAAGTAGGCGAGCAGTTCTTTTTTAACAGAACTTGCATCCTGTCGGATGATCAGTATGCATTTATGTTGAAATTTTTCCGCCATCCATGTGGAATCATAGCGTGAACCGTCTTTACTGAGGAAATTTTTTTCACCCCTATCAAGAACCTGCGAAATAGTTAGCGCTGGGTATTCGCCAAATTGGCCGATCATTGCACCATCTGGCTGGTAAATCGTACCACCCAGAATATGGGGATCCATCTCAAGCTTTTCTAAATGTTTCAATAATTCTTGATTGGTTTCTATATGGTCGGCCAGTCTCATCATCATCCTTATTTTAGCCGCAGAAATTTCACGAATTTGCTCAAGCAGTTCCTTTTTCCGGTTGTGATAGGAAGGAACGAATATGATGGTTTCAATAACAATCACACTGACAAACACCCAAAGTGCGATTCGACGCGACAGGTGGCCTGTCGGGAGCTTCGAGAGCCATTTTTGATTATTCGGCATCATGGTTAAATCATTCCTTTTTAGATCTTAGATACTGATACCTTATTTCTTAAAAAATAGCAAAAAAGGACCAAAATCCCACCGCATGGAAATTGCCATTATCTGTAGAACCATTTGTGTTTCAGGACGTCTATATACTTAGTCGCAGATTCTCTGGTTCATTACAAATTTTATGGATCTTAAAACGATAAAGACAAGAAAATTTCCGGGTAATAAGAATTAGATGTGTATAGGAATTGAAAATATTAGCGATTACCAGAAGCTAGGTGATGGGTCTATTGTATTAAGACAGAAACGCCATCAGCCGTTTGGATGCTTTGCAAAGATGGGTAGTTAGCTGATTGATGGCAGCATCAATATTTCCTCTTTTACACGCGTTGAATATGGCCAGATGTTCCTTTTGGGAAATATCCTGCGCGGATAGCCGGTCGAGATAAATGATCAGGTAGCGCGTCACGTTGTTGTGAAGCGTTTCAATGGTATTCAACAATCGGGGCATTTGGGATGCTTGGTATAATGTTGCATGAAACTCCCAGTTCAACTCACTCCATTGGGTACGGTCTTTTTCTTTTTCAAGAATCTCCAAAACACTTTTTGTCCGGATCAAATCCGCAGAACTCAAATTAGGAATCGCTCTTTCAAGAGCCTTGGTCTCCAGCGCGATGCGCATGGTAAATATTTCATCGACCTCGTTAGCGGAAAGCTCGGATACGACTGCACCACGGTTGGGCATGAAACTGACCAAGCCCTCTGCCTTCAGTTGTACCAATGCTTCACGTAATGGGATTTTGCTGACGCCTAATTCCTTAGCTATGTGGTCCTGACGAAGGGGTTGATTCGCTTTAAACTGCCCTTGCATGATTGCGTTGCGCAAAGCACTTGCGATAAAGTCGGGTGTGTTCGCAGAATCTTTTTGAAATACTGATGCCTTTTTATTCATCTCATACGCTATGTGTCATCACATGTGTTGAACCGAAACAGCGAGCGCATTTCCCGTAGGTTCTGCCGTGCGGCAGTGCTTCGCATGCTGTGAGGTTCTTCATTTTTGCTTTCGATTGTTAACGCTCACTTCTGGCCTTAGCCGTTTCGATAAATATAGCTATATGCATTAATTGCCGGTACACCGCCCAGATGAGCATAGAGAACTTTCGACCCATCTGGGAAATAACCCTTTCGTACAAGGTCAATTAGACCCTGCATTGATTTTCCTTCATAAACAGGATCTGTCATCATGGCTTCCGTGCGGGCACAAAGCCGAATAGCTTCATTTGTCTCCTCTGACGGAACACCGTATGCCGGATAGGCATATTCCTCCATCAAAACAACATCATCGGCTGTAATTTCTTGACCAAGCTCGACTAATTCGGCAGTTTTCTGGGCAATTTTGAGTACTTGAGCCTTGGTTTGTCCGGGTGTGGCTGAGGCATCGATACCAATAACCTTGCGAGCCCGGCCATCCTTGGCAAACCCAACCAGCATCCCGGCATGTGTGGATCCTGTTACGGTACAGACAATAATGAAGTCGAATTTGAATCCAAGATCGGCCTCCTGCTGGCGAACCTCTTCAGCAAACCCGACGTAGCCGAGACCGCCATATTTGTGCACCGAAGCACCGGCCGGTATGGCATATGGTTTTCCGCCTTTGGCCTTCACATCTTCTAACGCCCGCTCCCAGCTCTCGCGGATGCCGATATCGAAACCCTCGTCGACAAGGTTGATCTCAGCTCCCATCACGCGGCTCATCAGGATGTTCCCAACCCGGTCGTAAACGGCATCCGGGAAGGGGACCCAGCTTTCTTGAACGAGGCGGCATTTCATGCCTATTTTAGCCGCGACAGCCGCTACCTGGCGTGTATGATTTGACTGAACACCCCCGATTGATACCAGCGTGTCAGCGTTCGAGGCGATGGCATCAGGGACGATATATTCGAGCTTTCGGATCTTGTTGCCACCAAACGCGAGCCCTGAGTTGCAATCCTCCCGTTTGGCATAGAGTTCGATATTGCCGCCAAGGCTCTCCGATAGGCGATTGAGTTTCTCAATCGGCGTTGGGCCGAACATAAGTGGATAGCGTTCGAATTTCTTCAGCATTGTAACCCCCATCACTTAACTATGTTACGGTTTATGATTATTCCTATTACTTTCATTTTATTATAATCGTATACGATATGATAAATAATATAATCGTATACGATATGTCAATTGTTATTTTTACAATGAGGAATGGTCGTAGTTCCTCGTCCCATTGCTAAACTAAAAAAACATGTTGGAGGGGATATTAAGGACGCTGCCTCGATGGCGTCACCCTCGATAAAGAAATTAATGCTCCTAAATCTTTGCTTTAGCTGGCTGTTGTGCTACATGCTTATGCAACTAAATACATCATCAAGTACACATTAGACATTTTTGATAAGAGGGAACAAAATGGTGGCACACTGGCAGCATGCTTTAAAAAAGGCTTGGGGAATCGAGGCCACACTCACAAAATTGGATGGGGAATATGATTTAAATTTCCTTGCTGAAGGAGATCGGGATTATGTTCTCAAGGTGATGCGTGCCGGTTGTGATGAAAAATTTATCGATATGCAATGTCAGACTTTTGATTATTTAAAAAAACAAGCGCCTGACCTGCCGATCCCTGATATTCTACCGTCAAAGCAAGGGACACTCTATTGTTTATTTGAGGATGAAGAAGGGCAAAATCGTATACTTTGGCTGCTTCAAAAAATCGAAGGTAGGACATACGCCGATTTCAAACCGAAAACCATAAACCTGATCCATAATCTCGGGCTTGCCCTTGGCGACATGGATAAGGTATTGGAAACGTTTAATCATCCCTCACTGCAGCGCGATTTTAAATGGAACCTTACCCAAGGTGATTGGATTGCCGATAATCTTGACATCATTGTAAATCTTAAACGCCGAGCTTTGATTGAAGAAATCGTTCAAGACTATCATCGTGTCAAAAAGATACTCATGGCGATGGACCAAGTGGCTATCCATAATGATGTAAATGATTACAATGTGTTGGTTAATGGGTCATTGACGATTGAACCATACATTGCCGGATTGATTGACTTCGGTGATATGTGTGCCTCCCCGCGGATTTGTGATCTGGCGATTACGGCTGCCTATATTGTGCTGGATCATCCCAACCCCGAAGAGGCTTTGACGGCCTTGACACGTGGTTATCACAGTACTTACCCATTGACAGCTCAAGAAACTGATCTCATCTGGCCGCTTTTGCGCTTGAGGCTGGCGGTGAGTGTGGTTAATTCCACCCTCATGGCGGTTGAAAATCCTGATGACCCATACGTGGTGATCTCCCAAAAACCTGCTTGGTATTTTTTGGAAGGCCATCAGGTCAACCCAGGCCTGCTTAAGGCGCGATTGCGCGCCGCCTGCAATCTTCCGGTATGTGATGGCGCTACAGATGTCATGTCGTGGATTGATGATGAAAATGGAAATTTTGTTCCGATATTAGGGCAAGGTTTAGAAAATGCACCCTTGAATCCTTTATCGGTTGAACTAAGTGATTTGCCGCAGAACCCCTTTGATATTACAGAAGATGAGGCTGCAGATTTAGGCGTGGTGAGTGCTCAAGTTAGCCTCGGTTATTACAATGAGCCACGTCTTGTTTATACCGCCGATGCATTTCGTAACGGACCCTGGAAAGCCAGCAATCGTCGTACCGTACATCTCGGTGTTGATATTTTTCATGAAGCCGGAACAGAAGTCTGTGCACCCTTGGAGGGGTTTGTCGAAACAGTTGAAAACAAACCCGATAGGTTGGATTACGGCGGCTTGGTGATCTTACGCCACCAAATCGGGAGCCAGCAAAAATTTTATACCTTGTACGGGCATCTCAACCCCAATGTATGTGAAGATTTGAGTGTCGGACAACTCGTAGAAAAAGGGGAGCGTTTTGCTTGCCTTGGGGATAAAAATCAAAATGGTGGCTGGGCCCCACATCTGCACTTCCAATTGGCATTGTCCATTGAAGGACTTGGCTCAGACTGGCCTGGTGCAGCGGACCCAGATGAGATGTACCTGTGGTGTAAACTGTGTCCCAATCCGGCGGTGTTATTGAATATCAATGGTGAAAAGACGGCTTATTCGCCGCCGCAAAAGTCCAAGGTTTTGGAGGGACGACGGGAAAATTTCGGTCAAAATTTGATGTTGACTTACAACGAGCCTGTGATGTTGTTGCGCGGTTGGAAGCATCATCTGTTTGATGAATGGGGGCGTCCTTATTTGGATAGCTATAATAATGTTCCCCACGTCGGGCACGCCCATCCGCGCATTCAAACGGTTGCCACGGATCAACTAAAGCGGATGAATTCCAACACCCGATATCTCCATCCGGCGCAAACCGTATTTGCCGACAAGATTCTTTCAAAATTACCAAAAGAGTTGTCAGTTTGTTTTTTTGTTAATTCAGGCACGGAAGCCAACGAACTTGCCTTGAGATTGGCCCGCGCCCATTCAGGCGGGAAAGACATGATTACGCCCGATCACGGCTATCATGGCAACACCACCGGTGCAATTGACGTTTCTGCCTATAAATTCAATGCCCCCGGCGGTGTCGGCCAACCCGATTGGGTTCATCTTATTGAAGTGGCCGATGATTATCGTGGCACCTATCGTCGCGGCGATCCCAATATTGCCGAAAAATACGCTGCTCTTGTTGAGACTGCAATTTCAGCCGTTGAAAAACGTGGCGGTAAATTGGCCGGCTTTATCGCCGAAACCTTCCCCAGCGTTGGTGGGCAAATCATTCCCCCCAAAGGATATTTGCCTAAGGTATATGAACGCATACGCGCCGCAGGCGGGGTGTGTATTGCGGATGAAGTACAAACCAGTTTGGGTCGCTTGGGTGATTATTATTTCGGATTTGAAGAACAAGGCGCTCTCCCGGATATCGTGGTGATGGGTAAGCCGATCGGTAACGGTCATCCCGTGGGCGTATTGGTCACCACGCATGAAATAGCCGACAGTTTTGCAAAGGGGCCGGAATTTTTCTCAACTTTTGGCGGATCAACCCTCTCATGCCGGATAGGCAAGGAGGTATTGGATATCGTCGATGAGGAGGGATTGATGGAAAATGCCCGGGTTATGGGAAATACGCTTCTTGACGGATTGAAGGCACTTCAGGGAAAATATAAGATCGTCGGCGATGTGCGTGGCTATGGCTTGTTTATTGGTCTTGATCTGGTAAAAGAGCGGGAAAACCGCACAGCGGGGACCGAGATAGCCGCCTATGTCAAAAACCGCATGTGTGAACACCGTATCTTGATGGGAAGTGAGGGCCCGGCCGATAACATTCTGAAAATACGCCCGCCAATGACCATCCAGAAAGATGACGTCAATATGATTTTACACGTCATGGATAAGGTTTTAGATGAGGCTCAGTTTTTAATGGAAGTCGACGAACCCGAATGAAAATCGGGTCAAGGTTCCCCTATGCATGGCACCATTGAGAATACCTGAACCGAGCACTTATCATAGAAGCAAATAGAATGCCTTTGGTTACATTTAGCGATAGGATGAAGGGTCCTGATTCACACGGACCGGGGACATGGGAGCATTGCTGTCTTCATTGAAAGTGATGGTTAAATGATGATAGTCGGCTTTGCGGATGGACCTCAGGGGATAAGGGGCTTTCTGATAGACCTTCCACATGGCAATGTTGCTGGATAACACATCGGCGGCAATACCATGCAGTCCTCGCTCTTTTGCGATTCGCATGAGTGTGTTTAAAAGATATGTAGCAATCCCTTTGCCCTGGTAATCCTCGTCCACAACAAAAGCCGTGTCTGCGTATGGCTGGTCCTGCATGGTAACGTAGCGAGCTTCGGCAATAAGTCTGCCACCACCCGGCTCCCCCACGAGTCCCACAATCGAAAGGTTATGGCTGTAATCCACGTTGACATATTTTTGCATACGTGTGTGCGGCATGGCCTTGATGGGACTGAAATAACGGTAGTACACGGATTCACTGGAAAAACGATAAAAAAGACGCCGCATCTCTTCTTCATCCGATGGTCGGATAGCCCTGAACCGGACTTTCAATCCATCCTTGAAGGTATGTATGCTGTTGAGTTCCTCCGGGTAGTAATGACCGGACTCGAGATAGATTTGGTCACGATATATGAGGCAGGCCTCCTTGGCCTGGTCGATCAACATGGCTCGGTCTTCAGGATGGGCGATATCGATGAGGGCCAGGGCCCGCTCCCGAACCGACCGGCCAGCAAGATGCGCCACGCCGTATTCAGTGACCACAAAATCGATGGATGACGCCACCTCCAGTTGCCTTGGAAACTCATTGACTGTCAGGCGGATATTCGGTTCCCCATTTAAATTCCTGCTTGGGAGCCCCATAATGATTCTACCACTGGAAGAAAAGTTGGCACCCTCTACCATCTCTTCCGCCGCACCCTGGCTCGCTGACATCAATCCTTTGCCCGCATGCATGGCCACCCGCCCGGAAAGATCGACTTTTCGTGCCGGCAGGATGGCCATATATCGCTTGTTGGCCCCCACCAGGCGTGGGTCAGCCACCACGTTGATGCTCTGAAATTCGATCAAAGGATTACCATTTAGCCAACGTATCAGATCCGGCGTACCGAATGCGTAGGACACAACGGTTTTTCCCGGAAAAACACGTTTAAGCCGGTTGGAAACCGCACCGCTGCAAATAATCTCCATCAGTGCATCCGTGATCATCAGGCTGTGCACACCCAAGTGCCGCTTCCTGGAAAGATACGGAACCAGGGCTTCATAAAGCGGTCCCATGGAATAGCCGATGCAGTCTCCATCCTGGATCAGACTGGCCACATTGGAGGCAACTTTGTCGAAAACATCGTCCGTTGACCACCTCCCGGTGTAGATCATGGGCTCTGTGGATTCGATTAAATAATCGAAATCATCCACATGTACAAAGGTATCACCATTGGTCCGAGGTGTGTCACGATTGATCTCACCCACGACCAGGTCGGCTTTCTCCATGGCTTGCCGGGCCACGTCCACAGAAACCCCCAGACTTGCAAAACCGGTTATGTCCGGTGGCGATATCTGGACAAGGGCAGCATCCACCTGGATCCCCCCCGATTCGATCAAACCGGGAAGTTTGGAAAACCTGGACTGGATCAAATCTACCCGGCCGGCTGTAATCGCTTCATTAGCCACATATCCGGAAAAGAAGGTCTTGAGACGATATTTTTGAAAGTAGCGTTCGTCGATTGGCACCGCCCCGCCCACACTGATGAGCTGAATCAGGGTCAAGTCTGACAGGTTGCCCAGGGTCGAGGCCATCAAGTTCTGGATGAGGGTTCGGGGTTCGGCCACACCGGTTCCTAAAAATATATTCATTCCCGGCCGAATACTATCCATTATCTTTTCAGGCGTTACAATTTTGTTGTTCCAGGCTGTCTGTTTTTTCTCACGCATGACTGATCTCCACCATGGTTCTTTTTTTTGACAATATCAGCTAACAATTGTGGCATGATCGGTTCTGGTCCGTCAACCATAACTCGTTTGGTTTCCTTAACTGTTAAATGCGGCTGCTTTTCTCAGGGCTATGCTTCAATGCTGTATTAGATTTATTTCATTAATTTAGGAGGATCATCGCCAAAAAAGTTGATCCAAATTAAGGGTTCAAGGATTCCAGGGGTCCAGGGTTCGAGTGAGATGAAGGGGATCATCAGCTAAATACTAAACAATTACAAATATTTAAAAGTAATTGGAGGGCGTAAAAACTTTTTATGGATCAGAGAGTGAATTGGAAAAGCAGACGATGATATCCGGTGATTTGGATTATATGAAGAAGGAAAAGCTTCAGGAATTAAGAGAGGAGCTTGGGGATGTCGAGAGAATGCTAAAAGCGATGATCGAATCCCTGGAAAACAAACACTTGAATCCTTGAATCCTGGATTCCTTGAACCCTTTCTCCCGACTAATTGGGAGAAGAACCATTGAGGATAATAGGAAATAACAGGATGGTTGGCAGGTTAGATATCAATTAAAGGAGAGCTTGAAGCGAACCCTGCAGCAAACGGTAGGGCACGCTCCAATCTCTATCAAAGTTAAACTGCAGAAATCTTTTTGAAGAACCTCGCAGCGTGCGAAGCACTGCCGAACAACAGAACCTACGGGGAATGCGCTCGCTATTTCGGTTCAAGTAATTATCGGATCAGGTCAGACAACTTATTTCTGTCCGGCCTTTTCCCAGTCTTCCACCTCAACACCTTCTTGCACATCTTCCCAACCACTGATCATGGCCTTGGTGTGAGCAAAAACAGTATGTCCGGTGGTGGTCATGTAGACATGCACAATCACAAATGAAAAAATGGCAAAAGCACCGGCCACATGAATCCAGGCCACGAGCGTGAGGGAAAGACCTGGAATCCCCCAACTGAGCCACGAGTTGTAAGCCCAGTAGAGAAAACCGGTAATCATCATTACCGGAAGAAGAAGCGCCGCCAGGTTCAGGTAAACCAGCCGTTGGAGGGGGTTGTGCTTGGCTTCTTTTCGTTTGGGAAACGGGTGGGACTCACCCCTAAAAATACCATAGGCATAATACCGGACCACTTCGATCATTTTCTGGGTGGTGGGGATGTATTGTTTCCATTCACCGGTTGTGAATACCCAGAACACAAAGAATGCAAAAGCAATAAGCCAGGTGAGACCGGTAAAATTGTGTACTTTGACGGCGGTGTGAAATCCCAACCAGGTGTACACACCATGCACCTCTAGCCCGGTCACAAGAAGAATGAGAATCAACGCCATCTGAAGCCAGTGCCAGAAACGTTCATAGCGTGTATAAAGATAAATGTTCTTCATCTTGCCTTCCATGATTGACGCTCTCCTTCTACTTTTTAGTGTTCACGTTGGTGAATATCCGGCCGATGCCGTGTAGGGAAACACCCACGAGCGAACCCAGAATAAGGAGCCAGCCCAGGGTGTCTATCAAACCTGAACGGTTGCGACCCGGCATGTAAAATCCGGCCAGGTTTGCCATCCGGCCTTCATCACCGCGGATGTGGCACTCACTGCATGCCACCACGTTATCTTTGGGGGCAACCATATGTGTTGTTGGATAAACATAGGTCGTTTTCACAAAATCAAACTCGCCGGAGAATGGTAAATCAAGGGATTTGGCACCGTTCGAAAGGGCAGCCTGCCAGTCAAGTGTGCTCCAGTAACCCTTGGGTCCCGACAATAACGGCGTCAGCAGGGTCTTGTGTACCTTATCATATGGCTGAACCCCTTGGTGTACCTTGAAGGGATATATCCGTGAGTTTTCATCGTCCTGGTTGCCCAGTGGGTAACTAAGGGCCACAACACCGGATGGATCGATGGTATCTTTTGCCGTGAGAGATTGAATGGAACCGTTGAACCAGAAATATTCCGGTTTCAGGTTTTTCTCCCACTTCATGGTCCCTTTGATGGAAAGATAATCTTCCTTTCCGTAGGCGCCTTTGGTTTTATAGGGTTTGCCATCTTTCTTTTTTCCGGAAGTAGACCAGTCCCAGGACATTTTGGTCGGATTGACACGCGCAAATGTCGGGATGTGACAACTCTGACAGGCTACCTTGTCCGTGTGGTCGTTGGCCTTGGATCCGGTTTTATGGGGCGTACTGCTGTGGCAGGATTCACAGGTGATTTTGGATGTCAAGTCATCCTCGATCAGGCTTTTTCGGTGTTGAGATGCCGGTGTGGTGTACATTCTGCCTGAAATATTGTGCTGACTGGTGGTGTGGCAGCGAACACAATCAAAATTCTGACCATCCGTCCCCATGTGTACATCCAAGGCCTTGTTGGGTTTACTCATGGACGAATCGAGATCACCATGTTTTACGCCGTCGCCGCCGCCGCCATAGAAATGACAAGACCCGCAGTTCTGTCGCGTGGGAAGCGTCACACTCTGGACGGCCAGCTGAATTTCGGATTGAATTTCACTGGCCAGCTCTTTCATTTCCGGATCATTCTCTGACTCTTCCACGAAGGCATTGAAATCTTCGAACGATTCTTCCCAATTGATTTCCTTGGAGCCATGGCAGACAAGACAGTTGGTGGATTCGGTTTTGTTCCCCCATCCAGGATGACAGGAAAGACAGCCCTTGTCTTGTTCGTTGTTGGCTGAAATACAGAAATTGTTCAGTGAGTAAGCTGATTTCCCCATCTGAACACCTTTTTCATTTTTACCGGCCTTCCATGTCCAGTGGATGGTTTGATGGAATTGTACTTCCGCCTCAGAATGACAGGAAATACAGGCGGACGTTACCTGAGGTCCCGATGTAAAGGTCTGCTTTAGCACCTCGTGCTTGGCGTGATCAGTGGTATTCCAGTGTTCAGCAGTCTTGACAGCCTGCTGGGCCATGGTGCGACCGGGTGCCTGATCGCTTGTTTCCTGATCGCTTGTTTTCTGATCAGCCCAGGCTAGCGATATCAACCCCAATATAATCCATAGCGATAGACTCAGAAATAGAACACCTGTGATTGGCGTGTTTGATGACTTCATACAAAAAATTCCCTTCGTTTCCACAGACCCGGACGGGTCTAAGGGTTCGCGCAATAATAATTTCACATTTTGGCATCTCAGCTTCAGCCCATCTTTGGCTGATGTCTCACTCGCAAAATCCGCGCAATAACTCGCTATTCCTGTGGTTTTCCTCTCTCGAATCAGCCAAACCTGAACCAAATCTGAGCGCCAACTCTGCTAAGCTATTTTTGCGCGAACCCTGAGGGAGCAACATGCGTGTGTTGCTCCCTTGCTGGTCTTAGACCGAACATTTCATGAACTGTTCGGATTTGCAATAAAATCCTGTTGCCGATTTTATCAATTACATAGGTTTCTTGATGGTATATGAACCGTCTTTCTCAAAGGAAACCTCGGCCTCCAGATAGTAGACCTCTTTTAATTCCGGCCGTACATCCTGTAGCATGTAGTAGGCTTCGCCGCTCCTGGCACCGGTGGCGCAGACAAAAACAATGGGCTTGTCGGTGGGCAGGGTGCTGATTTTCTCTTCGAGCATATCCGTGGGCATATTGACCGCCGTCTCAAAGTGTCCGGCAGCAAACTCATCAGGGTCGCGAACATCGATCAACATGATGCTGGCAGGGTTTTCCTTGATGATCTGTTCAAAGGCGTCAATGGCGATGGTACCCTCTTCTGCACCGGCTGTAACCGCGACCGGCGCTGCTGCTGCCATTTCCTTTTTCCATGCCGGGTATCCCGCGGCATATACCATAACATCTTTGTGGCCTAGCTGAACCGCCTTCCTGGCGGATGTGTGACTCAGCTTTCAGGTGTAACCGCCACAGTAGAAAATCAGCGGTATACTCTTATCCGCGGGCAGCTCACTTTTCATTTCATCAAACTTGCTGTCCGGCATGCTGATGGCGCCGGGAATATGGCCTTTGTCATACTTGGGTCGTTTGGGTCGTGAATCGATAATCACGACATCGGCATTGGTCTCCACCAGTTTTTTTACAACACTGGTCTCGACAGCGTAGTAGTTGCCGGGGGTGCTTTTCCACTTTGGGAATCCGTCTTCAAATACTTTGACGTTTTTATAACCGAGTTTTTCTGCCTTCCAGGCAGATTTGTGACTCAGCTTTCAAGTGGGGCCCTCACAATAAAAAATAAGCAGGGCTTCCTTGTTCTCCGGCAGACTGCTCAGCATGCTTTCGAACTTGCTGTCCGGGATGCTGACGGCTGAAGGAATGTAACCCTTGTCATATTTTGGACGTTTGGGCCGTGAATCGATGATCATCGTGTCGGCTGGCACCGGCACCTTGGCATACTGCTGAACAAATGCCACATCAACGATATCGTTAAATTTCCAGGAAGTGTCTACCACAGTGCTTGCCGCTTCAGGTGCTTTGGGTGCAGAGGCGCAACCAAAACCCGCCAGCAGCAGCGCTGCAAGAACAGACACCACCAACAATCTTTTTCTAAATGACATGTAAAACCTCCTTTATTTACATTTTGCAGGTGTGGGTGAGTCAGAGCCATGTTCATAGAGATAGGTGAAAATATCCACCAGATCCGCATCACTGACACTGCTCCACTCTTCTTGACAGCCAAATTCAGCAAATTCCTTGTTATCGAAAATATCCATCCATTCAGCCTGGGTGTGAGCATCGGGATTCACGGTTGGCTTGGGTGACTCGACCTCACCCCTCTCCATGCAGGCCTTGTAGAGTTTCCTGTAGGTGTATTTTCCTTTGCGCTTGTTGCCCATTTCCATGGCCAGACCTGTGCCCACAAAGCACACAGACACCAGGACCGCCACGGCAATTGATACGATTTTCTTTTTCATTTGATTCTCTCCTAATTAAAATAGTGTTAAAATCTTACCATTATTGTCATTTTTTGTCACATACCTTTATTAGCAACCTGTATGCCAGTTGGACAAAAAAACAAAAACAATTATAATTATTTGTAATTATTATAATATTTAAACCATTAAACACCTGAAGGCCTGCAAGGGTTACAGCATAGTTAACACATGTTACCCATAGCCGTTAACACATTTAACATCCGTTGGATGGTTTGGCTCAATTCTTTATGATGGGTTAGAAAACAACACATCGCTTGCAATCCTTTAAAAGCAAGGACAGCTCCTGGGCCGGAACAACAACGACACCGCACTGAGAATGATTGGAAAGCTTGCCGGCATTCTCCTGTAAAGTGAGTGCGCAAATGGTCACCCGGGCCAGCTGACTCAGACGCGTGCATGCATCGGTTTTAATGAACTCACACCCCGAACCCAAGAGGTGAATCCTGACCTGTTTCTCTCGTTCCAATGCGGCATCCGCCAGTTTTTCAACAAAACCAAAATACCTGTTCGAGTTGACGATGATACCCAGTCTGTTTTCTGCTCGCATCTGATTTACCACCAGCAAATGACCCGGTCATAGACAAAAATGTCCTCCACCAGACGAGACCAGTTGACCGCAGTACCGGACACCTCATCCTGATAAAGGCTCACCACGGCAATTTCATCTTCGGCAGCCGAAGCTTCGATCAACCGTTCAACACTTTCATCCGGTTTGCATTTTAGAATGTGTAATACTTTTGCCATAATGACAATGCCGCGCCGTTTATAATCGTTTCCATGATTTTAGCGCTTCTGTCCTTTATAAAATAGGAATCTTCAATCCTTAATTTGGATCAACTCTTTTGGAGATGATCCAAAAATAGATGTTAACCTTAAAAGTCTCTTCTATTCTAAAAGCAATGTCTATACCAGTTTTGAAAAACTTTATAACACATTGATTTAAAATATATAATTTCTTTTATTTGCTCACTTGCTTTTTTATGGTGCCTGCACTATATTTACATTTGTTAACTTTTTTTTGGTATAGATTAACATGGGGAGTACCAATGGACATATCAAAATACTGGAAAACCATCGTGGACACGCTTCAGGATGGCGTCATGGTTGTTGACCCTGGTGGGAAGGTGTTATCTGTAAATCCTGCCGCGGAACGATTGACCGGATACAAATCCGAAGAATTGATCGGCAAATCCTGCCGTGTTCTGGACTGTACCGGGTGTGAAATCATTGGCGAGGGTGATGCGGAAAAATGGTGTGGCCTTTTTGTAAAAGGAAAGGTCCGGGCTAAGAAGTGTTTGATTACCAACAAGGACCAACGCTCGGTAAACGTCATTAAAAATGCAACCATCCTATATAACGAAGATAAAAAAATCATCGGTGCCATCGAGACCCTGACCGACATGTCCACCCTGGTAACCCAGCAGTTTGAAATTTCACAGCTTCGCAGAAGTCTTCATCTTGATGAGGGCTTTCACGGTTTGATCGGAAAATCACCGGTCATGCAAAACCTTTTCGAACTCATTGAAAACGTTGCCCTGACAGAGGCGCCCGTGATTATCAGCGGACCGAGCGGCACAGGCAAAGAACTGGTGGCCCGGGCCATTCATGAAGCCAGCGACCGAAAGGAAAAGCCCTTTGTCAAAGTGAATTGTTCGGCTTTGAATGAAAACCTGCTGGAAAGTGAATTGTTCGGTCATGTCAGGGGCGCATATTCAGGAGCGGAAAAAACCAGAATCGGCCGTTTCGAGGCCGCTCACGGTGGCACTATCTTTCTGGATGAAATCGGTGATATCAGCCCCACCATCCAGGTCAAGCTGTTGCGAACCCTGGAAGAAAAGGAGATAGAGAGGGTCGGTGACAACCATTCCATAAAGGTCGATGTAAGGATCCTCTCGGCAACCAACAAAGATCTGGAGGCCTTGGTAAGCCAGAATAGATTTCGGGATGACCTGTATTTCCGCATCAATGTGTTTCCCATCAACTGCCCGCCACTCAAGGATCATGTAACGGACATTCCCATCCTCGTTCAGAATTTCATTCGGCTCAACAACCAGAAGAGCGGAAAAAAAATCCTGGGCATGACACCGGAAGCCATCGAAAAAATTACAGCCTACCAATGGCCTGGAAATGTCCGCGAGCTGCGCAATGCCATTGAATATGCTTTTGTTCTTTGTTCCAGCGGTGGAATCGGCGTCAACCATCTGCCACCTAAAATTGCTGGTACTTCACTGGAATGTGTTGAGTCCGGCATAGGGACCGATCCCCCGGAAAAGAAAAAAGCATCGGCAAAAAAGGCCGCCCTGATCGAGGCCCTTCGTCAGACACATGGCAATCGATCCGAAACAGCCCGACTCCTGGGTGTAAGCCGGGTGACGGTCTGGAAACAGATCAAAAGATTCAAGATCGATCTGTTTAAAGACCTTGCTACATAAAATCGCGCAGGCAAATCTCCCTTAAATCATCTGTTCGCGTTTTCCTTACTTTATTCCAACTATGAGGTGTATCATGGATGTAGACAATGAAAATATCGTCATTCTTTTTGCGAATATATCGGAAAGCCGCGATCTGTATGACTGCATGGGTGACACCACTGCAACAAATTTGATTAAAAAATGTCTTTCCCTAATACATGAAATAACACAGCAGCAAATGGGTGATGTGATAAATACCATTGGCGACAAGGTCAATTGCATATTTTGGGACGCCACTTCAGCTGTACTCGCGGCAAAAGGGATGAATAAAGCTATCGAGAACTATATCATGAATGATACTGATGGAAAAATACCCATCAATATGCATATTGGTATTCATTCCGGCCCAGTACAAAAGGAGGAGAATAAATTATTTGGTGATACGATCAACACAGTGGCTATCGTTAGCAAAACAGCCAAGCCCCGGGAGATCTTGATTACCGAGCAGGTACTCAATGGCTTGGAAGCCGAGTTGAAGTCATCGGTCAAGCCCACCACAACCATAACGGTAAAAGAAAATAGTTCACCGCTTAAACTATATGAATACATTTGGGAAGACATTGATACGACAATCGCAATTAGCAGGGACCAATTTAAGCAGTTAGGCAATGCCCAGGATAAATCCCTTGAAGTGACAACCCAAAATCAGACCTATGAAATCTCCTCACACACCTCCCGTCTCAAATTGGGTCGACAATCTCAGAACGATATTGTCATCCGTGAAAAACTGGCATCCCGGTTCCATGCCTCTATTGAGTTGAAAAACGATCAATTTGTACTAAATGATCACAGTACAAACGGTACCTTTGTTTATCCACAGGCGGGCAAACCATATTGTGTAAAACAGACAAAAGCCTTCCTTGAGGAAACGGGTGTCCTTTGTTTAGGCAAAGACAGCGGTTTGGATTCACCCGAAGCAATACATTACCGTATCAGGTATGCCACTTAAATCCCTATCTCTATTGGCCACAGTATCGATTAGGAGAAGAAAATGATGTATTTGTCTTCCATATTCCAGGCAAATTTCAGAAGAAATTTTACGGTTTTTTACCTTTTATCATCGGCCCTACCGATGTTGATGATGATCTTTTTCATCTTTCGATACATTGTACCAATGCTCGACGATGTCCAACTATATCGGCTTAATTCAGTATTTACCTATGGTGTGATAGCCATGCTTATACCGTCAATACTGAGTATTGGTCTGGGATATCAATGGATCGGTGCAATAGAAAAGCTCTCTAAAGACATTAAAATGAAATCTGCGCAGATAAAGGGAGAAACACCGCTTTTCAGCCACGAGCAAAGCGAGTTGGTAGCTATTCATGAAGTGTTCAATGAAATACATAGCGATCTTGAAAATAATATGAGCAAGCTTGATGATGTGACAAAACAATTGCTCGAAGTAAACATTAAGCTCGAAAAAATGGCAACAAGGGATTCCCTTACGTCTCTATTTAATAGACGATATTTTGACTTGAAGCTAATCGAGGAGGCAAGCAGAGCGGAAAGGGACCAGCAGGAACTCTCTCTTTTGATGATCGATTTTGACAACTTCAAAAAGTATAACGATGGGTATGGGCATAAAACTGGAGACAAACTTCTCCAGGAAGTTGCGGTAATAATCAAGGGCTCTCTCCGCAGGTCAGATATGGTTTTTCGATATGGTGGAGATGAATTTGCAGTTTTGATCCCCGGATGCGATAAGATGATAAGCGAACAGATAGCAAATAAGATTGTAACAAAGATATCTGAAACCCAATTCACAAGTGTTGATGGAAAAGATTTAGGTAGAATTACAATTAGCTGTGGTGTTGCTTTTTATAGCGGTAATTTAGAAAACTTTATGTCAGTCGCTGATAAATGCCTCATTGCAGCCAAGGATTGTGGCAAAGATTGTGTTATTATACATTAGAAGCTATCTAGTGTTTTGTTCTTTGGGATTTAAAAAACAGGATCATCTCCAAAAGAGTTGATCCAAATTTAGGATTCAAGGATTCCAGGGGTCCAGGATTCGAGTGAGATGAAGTGAGGTATCAGCTAAATGCTTACTCAGAGTATGTGAGGTTTCTTTGTATTGCTCATGGATCAGTCTGTGAATTGGAAACGCAGACGATGATATCCGGTGATTTGGATTATATGAAGAAGGAAAAGCTTCAGGAATTAAGAGAGCAGCTCGAGAATGTCGAGAGAATGCTAAAAACGATGATCAAATCCCTGGAAAACAAACACTTGAATCCTTGAACCGAAACAGCAAGTGCATTCCCCGTAGCTTGCTGCGGGGTTAGCGAGCGAATCAAACTTAGGCAGAATTCCTTACGGTCGAAGATTCCCTGCAGCTTGCTGCAGGGTACTCTTCAATCCTGAACTCCTTGTATCCCTTTCTCCCAACTAATTGGGAGAAAATCCAAAAAAAAACAATACCCGGTATTGGGATTCCTACAAAATCCATGCGAGTTTTAATATCTATTTTAGGCCTGTTTAGAGTTTATAAAAAGGCCGTTCACCTTTCTGTTGGTAATAAGGCATCATTTTTGACACCAAGGCCTCAAGCGTTTTCTCACGTTTTTCTGGAGACGGATGTGTGCTGAAAAATTCAGGAGGACGTTTTCCTCCGACTTTGGCCATCTTCTGCCAGAGGGTGATGGAAGCTCGGGGGTCATAGCCAGCCTTTGCTGCCAGTTCAATCCCGATCTGGTCTGCTTCAGACTCTGCTGTACGACTGTTTGGTTTTTGAACTGCCAGAGTAGCGGCGAGAACCGCTCCAGTCAGCGCCAAGCCCTTATTATCCGCTGCGACACCTACCGCAGCCACACCAATCGAACTTGCCATGTATACTGACATTTTTTCAGCTGAATGTTTAGCCAAAGCATGGGCAATTTCATGACCAAGAACCTGTGCCAGTTCATCATCTGTTGCGTTGAGTTTTTCCACGAGACCCGAATAAAGAGCCATTTTCCCACCTGCCATCGCCCACGCATTAACCGTTTCGGGGTCATTGATAATTTTTATGCTCCAGCTCCAATCTTTGGTTTCTGGCCGCATCTTTATTGCCTGTGCAATTAAGAGTCCAGTAATGCTGTAAACACGACCCTTCAATACCGGATCATTGTCAATTTTTCCCTCCTCTTCATAGGGCTTGAGCATATCTGTGTATGCCTGTTTAGAGGCGGCAATGGCTGTGTCTTCCGAAACAATCATAAGCTGCCGTCTTCCGGTTGGGCTTGTGGCACAGGACACTATCAGAAGTGTCATCAATAAGAAAATCGTATAGCGCTTTTTCATAAACATAGCCTGTAATTTGTATGCGTTTAGGGTGATGTTCATTTTTACTCCCTATAATATATATCATATCTTTCTCTTAATCAAAAAATTGGTTGATTTTTTGAGCTCGACCATCTCCCTGAAGCTGTTTGCAACGGAATATAACTATTTGATTTTTATTAAAATAACTTGACAAATGGGCGTATTTGATGCCTGGTGGGAAAATCAAAGCAAGGAACTGAATTTTTGCGGAAGCACGGACTATCGCCAACTGAGCTCAAATCGAGACGCTTCCAACCCTGTATAATAAAGCACGGATTCTTGGTTTTAATGTTCAGTCCTCAACCTCGTCTGGATGGTCTGGATATATAGAAAGAAGTCCGAATTTAGAACCGTACTCCGTTCCAGATAAAATACATACCTACAGCCATCATCAACACCGCGCCGACCTGATATACTTTCTCGCGATACCGCAACCAACGCAGATCCGTGAGTCTGGATACGAGAAAAAGCGCCGGTATGGTGCCGAGACCGAAACAGAGCATGAGACCCGCTCCGGAAAGCACACCACCCAGAGTGGTGTCTGCTTCCATTCCGGAACGTGCAGCCGCAATCAAGGCAGTGTAGACGGGTCCGCAGGGCAGCAACCCAAGAAGCAACCCGAGGGGCAGGTACATCAAAGGATGCTTCTTTTTCTGTAACAGCCGTTTAAAAATCCCGGAGATAAACGTACCCACCGGGGGAGCCGCCCTGAAGATGACACCGGTACGGACCCAGCCGGTCATTGCGAGACCCATCAGCACGATGATGACACCCGCAGAGACCATGGCCCCTTTTTGTAAACCATCGATGCTTTCCGCAAAGCGGGTGAAAGAGGCCATGCCCCCCACGACTGCACCCAGGAGCCCATACGTCAGGGTTCGACCACCATTGTAATACAGATGAGGCCAGACCGATGGAGCACCCTTCAAATTCAGTGAAAGCGATATGACAATGGGCCCACACATACCGATACAGTGCCCAAAGCCGATGGTCACACCGCTTGTAAAGAAAAGAATATATATAGAACTAGTAGATAACATCAAAAGTGAAAACGACGCTGCCGATCTCCGGCAGCACAACCGTGGCCTGCCAGATGGTCTTACCGCTTTTGCAGCGGACAATGACCCCCTGACCTTCATAGATTGCCGCGTCCTTTTTTTTGAGTATGACACGATTCGGCCCCATTTTCATGCCGGGCATACCCAAATCGATGAAAGGTGCTTCCAAAAGCGAATCACCACTTATCTTAAGCTGAAAGGTCAAGTCCTTCATGGCTTTCACGGGTTTCGGCAGAATTTCTAGGTGGACCGTCCTGGCATTGATCTGCTTCTGACAGCCGCCGGTCTGAATATCGCAATCCACGTTAACGTCTGTGGCTGAGGAAACACCAGGCTGACAAACTGAAAATACCAGCAGGCCGAGAAATAAAATGCCCTTACCGAACAGGGGAAATTTGAATCTTCTTGCTTTCATGGGTGGCTCCTTGATTGCCCTTCAGGCGTCATTACGCCTTCGGCTGTCATTTGTCCTTCGGACGACATTAGCGCTGCGCGCGTCATTTATTGTTGCTGATAGCTCTTAGCTGAACCTAAAACCTAACACCTAAAACATAAAACGAATTATATAAAACCTAAAACCATCACAACCAAGGTCAAGCATAGCAGCGCAAGTGGAAAATAGCTTGCCCGGTTGAATAACGCCATGGCCTGCTCTCTGTCCCGGGTCTGAAGCAGCTTGACAACCGGAATCAAGAGAAGATAGACACCGGCGGCAAGAGCTAAAAGGAAAGCAATCCAGCGCCATTCCGGGAAATTCAGCATAAAGAGAAATGCAATCAATAGCATTGATATGGACAAGGCTGCCAGCGCCAGATAAGCCGCTCTCTCCGCACCCAGTTGCACCGGTATGGTTTTGGCCCTGAATTGACGATCCAGCTCGATGTCAGACCAGTCGGCCGGGATGTTCTGCCCTCCGATTTCCCAGAAAAACAGCCCCAGAAACAAGATAATCATATAAAACAGGGATGGATGAGAATCAACGGCCAGGACTGCCGCTACAGGCCCCGAGTTCTTTACAAACCCACTCACCACCGATCGCCAAGGGCTAACGTGCCATAAGAGACAATAAACGGTTTCCAGAGCAGCCCCCAGCAAAAAAATGACCACACACATGGGGTTCAGAAGATACGCGCCCACCAGGGCAACCAGGGACCAGCCCGCCGCCCACAGGATTCCCTCCCGGTAGGTCAAAAGCCCTTGCGCCATGGGATGCCTTACCATCAGGGAATCGAGATAGCTTTCGGCAGTCAGGGCACTTTCGCCGCCTTTTGCCATATCGGTTCGAAAATCGATGATGTCATTCAATGCGTACACGGCAGTATAGCCCGCAAAGGCTGTCATCAGACCGATGATGACCACACGAACGGGCGGAAATCCCCCCAGATAGAGCAACACGGCAAATGCCGGGGTTGCCATGTCCAACAGACCATGAGGGGTCCGCGAAAGGGCAAGAAAACGTTTGAGTTGCTCCAGCCATCCTGACGGTTTAGATATGGGCGCTGCATTTATAGACATAGATTATTTATTTACCTTAGTTTTGTCCCTGGAGCAAGTATTTGTAAGCGGCAAAACTTAAGCAATAAGCTGTGAGCGTTGAGTGGTAAGCTGCTTAAAGCTTATTGCTTGCCGCATATCGTCAATCGTTTTTCTTTGACACAAAATAAGCTTTGGGTTTGACACATATCGTATATTAGGCCATATTAGAATCTATCTCAAAAATATCTTTTGTCCCATTTTCTGTTTTGCTCTTGGGTTTCAACGCCTCAAAATACAACGTTATTCTCGCGGGTTGAAACTTTGGAGCGTATTGAGTTTGAAACAAAATCTAATTTTTGAGATGGGGTTCTAATTATATTCCAGCCTTCTGAAAATTCACCATACCGGGTCGAAACATGAGCCCGCAACAGATGGACAACAATACCCATATACCAAGGAGGTCATCGTGAAAAACGGTACGTGCCCCAAGTGTGGATCCGAAGAAATCTACTGTGGCGACAAGATCCCTTTAAAAAATGGTCCCTTCGGAAGCAATTCCATTCCGGTCAGCATTATTTCCATGGCCGCTCTGGACAACTACGTCTGCACCGACTGCGGATATCTTGAAAGCTATATTGCCGGGAAAAACAAACGCAAAGAAATCGCCGAGGGTTGGCGGAATCTAAAAGAAGCAGAAACTGCAAACGAGAACGGAAGTGAATAAGGGCAGGATTCGAAGTTCCAAAGGAAAAACAACTGTTATTTGCTCTGCGTAACCAATATGTTAATCCCTTAACTGTAAACGTTGTGTATTTTGTGGCAAAAAATAAAAACAATCACGAAAACACGAAATCTGAAAAACACGAAAATATTGGTCCTTTTCGTGGTTTCGACCTTTCGTGATTTCGTGATAAAAGATCTTTTTCTGTTTCGGTTTATCCAGGTTGGGAATTAGGTTTTAAGTTTTAGGCTCAACGATAAGCCAACTAATTCAAATTTTTGAAAAGGTTTAATAGGCTGATTTTATGAAGTTTGTTAACGGAATGCGACGCATGCGCGGCATTCGAAGACTGGGACATATCTCCCGTATCATGGTAAAGCATGGGCTCGGTGATTTTATGGACCGGTTGTTCAAACACGGATCAAACGGTATAACCACGTCCGACAACACCGAGTATCCTCTGAAATCAGGATTTCCATCTCCGGTCAGAATTCGAAGGGTGCTTGAAGAACTGGGCCCCAGTTTCATTAAACTGGGACAGTTGATGAGTACCCGGGCAGATATTTTCCCACCCGAATACATCCAGGAATTCATCAAACTCCAGGACAGCGTACCCCCGGTACCCTTCGAGGAAATACGGAAAGTAATCGAAGGAGATTTCGGCCGGAGTCTTGATGATATCTTTAAAACTTTCAACCCCGAATCCATGGCTGCAGCTTCCGTGGCACAGGTCCATATGGCGGAACTGCATACAGGTGAGAAGGTGGCCGTAAAAATCATCCGGCCCGGGATCGAGAAAAAAATCAGGCAGGACATCGGACTCATGTTGGCGCTGGCCGAAAAACTGGAGCGCAAATTCGACGTTGGACAAAAAATCGGCTTTATCAACCTGGCACGTGAATTTGAACGCACCATTTTCAAAGAACTCGACATGCTGACCGAAGCAGGCCATATGGAGCGCTTTTCCGGCTATTTCAAAGAAAGCAATGAACTGGTCATCCCCAAGGTTCATTGGTCCTGTACATCCAAGTCGGTTCTGGTCATGGAACATATCGACGGGATAAAAATGGATCAGGTGGAAGCCATGCAGGCGCATGGTATCGATCCCAGGGAAATTGCCATGATCGGGCTGCGAAGCTTCTCCCGCCAATTAATGGAATTTGGGCTTTTCCATGCAGACCCCCACCCCGGAAACACCATTGTCATGTATGACGGTCGTGTGGGCCTGGTGGATTTCGGAATCACAGGCTATCTGGACGAAGAGTCCATGATGCAGATTGCCAATATCTTTTTCGGATATGCTGAGCACGATTACGCCGTGATCGTTGAAGCCTTTGCAGGCGCTGGGCTGATAGATCCGGAACACATTGACATGGATGCATTTCGTATCGACCTCAAAGACATCAGCGAACCTTTTTATGGAAGATCATTAAAGAACATCTCAGCGAAAGATGTGTACGATCAGGTAATGCAGGTGGTGTTGAAACATCAGATCCGCCTGCCGAGAAATTACCTGCTGCTTTTGAAAACCTTCATCCAGACCGAAGCCCTCGGAAAAATCCTCGACAGTAATGCCAATCTGCTGGAGGTAACCCGGCCCTATGCCAAGGCACTTTTGGAACGCGGCTACAATGCGGAGAAAATACTCAACAATATGGAGCGAGATGCACGTTATTTTAGCGGATACATGCGGCTGGTTCCCAAGTTCCTGCATGACATTCTGAAAATGACAGCCCGGGGAAAACACCGGGTTGAAATACAACATACCGGCATCCAGGGCATGGATGACAAATTTGAAAAAGGCCTTAATCGACTCGTTCTGGGTATGGTGATATCTGCTTCTTTAATCGCCGCAGCCCTGGTGCTCAACGCAGGTAAGAGTCTGATGGAATTCAATATAACCATATTAAACCAAACCCTTTCCATGACAACCCTGCTGGGTCTCATGGGATACTGCCTGGCCACAGTTCTTGGCTTGTTGCTGGTGATATCCATATTTCGTTCGGGAAAGCTTTAATCTTTAGGCTATTAGACTGTAGGCGCTTAGACTGTTAGGCCGTTATCTGTTAGCCGCCTTCAGTCTAAAAACCTAAAAGGCTTCAGCCTATGGATGTCCAGTTATTTACAAATCGCTATTATGCCCTATGTTTAGGTATGTTCGGAAAAAAATTGACAATAAATAGACGGGAACAACTCTCATGAAAAAATATAGCACAGCCTGGGCAGCCATCCTCGTCCTGGTATTTTCTGCAACCAGTTTTGCAGAAACCCCACACCAGATGGGACCATTTATCCTGGGCCATGATATTGGTGAATTTGCCGATTTTGTCCAGATGGATACATCGCTTCCCATTCGATACCAGGAGAGCATCCGGGAAGTGGAAATTAAACCCATTAAAGGGTTTAAAAGCGGTCTTATCGCATACGGCACCTGTGCCGCTCCAAACCGTGTTGTTCGAATAAAGCTCAAATACAGCGACAACTCCAAGACATTCTATAAAAAGCTGAAAAAACGTATCGAAAAACGTTTCGGTACGAGTGATGAATACCGTGGAGACCCATTTCACATCCTCATCGGGTGGAAGTGGACATTCATGGATGCGGAAAACAATAGAGTCACCCTGCTCCTGCAGCACAATACCAGGGATGAGGAAGAAAAAATGGGCAATTCCATCAGGCTCACCATGACCAACCTGCTCAAGTCGGACTGGGAATGTTACAAAAACAAATCCCAGGCAAATCAGACCGCCGCCAACTCGTCCGAACCGCAGGTGCTGGAACAAACCGGGTGGGACCTCTTTGTGCCCAAATAATCCGTCAGATGCATGAATAGAACGCTGAAAGACATCGACTGGAACGGCATTCACTTGTCTGTGCCATCTACATGGGAGCTTGGCCGAATTGACACCCGGCATCTGTTTTTTGACAATCATGCCGGCCCCGCCATGGAAATCAAGTGGGAACCCGTGAAAGGCCGGTTCTCCCACCGCTCACACATAAAAAAACTTGCTGCTAAGCAAAAACACCTCCCGGGCAAACGTTTTGAAGAATGGCATCTACCCTCTGCCTGGAAAAACGCCCTTTCAAATTTTATCGCCAAGGGATTTTCCTGGCAGTCGGGGGCTGAAAATGGGCGAGGCGCCATTCTGTACTGTCCTGTCTGCAAAACCGCCATTATGTTTCAGATTTTCAATATTACCGACCACATGACCTCCGAAGAAACTTTTAAGCTATTGAAAAGCCTGCTAGATCACCGCAACGACGGCCAAACAGCATGGACGGTATTCGACATCCGCGCCCTGTTGCCCAAAACTTTCAAACTGGACAATTTTCAATTCAAACCCGGCATATACGAACTTGCATTCAGCAATAGATTTCAAACGGTCAAGCTGTTTCGCTGGGCACCGGCATCTGCGTTTTTATCACAAGTCAAGCTGTCCCAGTTTACAGCAAATACTTTGGGATTTAACCATGAAAATCTGGTCACGACATCGTTTCTTGAGCACCCTGCGGTAGAGTGGCGATCAAACAAAGCTATGGGGTGGTATACTTGGCTGTCCCGGTTCAAGCGAAAACCGGCCTTTCATTGGCTGCGCCTCTGGCATGTGGTGGAAAAAAATCGGATCCTGGGAATCCGCCTGGACAGCAAAATACCATTTGACACGCAGATGGTGACGGATATCTGTACCAATTATGTTGCAGAACCATCCACAACATAATGATTATAAAAACAAAAGCTATAAGCGGCAAGCTGTGACTCAACTTTCGGGATTCAGAACACGCGAAATGAATAATCCCCTGGCGCTTTGTGAACTCGCCGCAAGGGATCCTAACATCAGCGCTGGCCATATGGTTAAACAGGCCTAGCTATTGAATGAACTTACTTTTATATTGGATTGTTCATTATCATGCGCTGATGTAAGGTGCCCTAATTGGCTCAAACAGCACAAATCGCCATTGGATCACCCATTTCGCTCTATCTGTGGTGAAACCCAAAAGTTGAGCTGTGAGCTTTAAGCGGCTTATTGCTTATCGCTTACCGCTTATCGCTAAAAGATATGAAACTTCTGAAAAAACAGTCATCCGCTTCACAGCTGACAAAACGTCAGGCCTTGACCCTGACACCCGTCAAGAACATTGAAAGCTCCGAAATTACTTTAGATTCCGGGGTTGTTGTCATCCACTATCCCGTCACCATGCGACCCTGGATGGCCAAATGGATGCAACGCTTTAAGGGACCCTCTCCACAGACCGGATCAAGGAAACTGCAGTTAGACACCCTGGGAACCGAAGTCTGGAGAATGATTGATGGGAAACGAACGGTTTGGGATATCGTGGCCGCTTTTGCCAAAACCCATCAACTGGAAAGTCGGGAAGCAGAGACGGCCGTCACACAGTTTCTAAGGGATCTGGGCAAAAGAGGGTTGATTGGAATGCAAGAATAAATTCGTGGAACGAATTTATAGGTGAATAGGCTGAAGACTATTAGGCTATTTTCTGCTATCACCCTAACAGTCTTCAGCCTGATAGTCTAAACAGCTTTTTCAGTTAAAATGACTTCAGCGCCTCATCCATGCTTCCCACAATCGGCAGAAACGTATCAAAACCGGCTATTTCAAAGACTTCCTTGACATAATCCTGCATGGAACAAAGCATGATCTGACCCTTCTCCCGGTGAAGCGCTTTGGTCGCTTTCAAAATAACGCGTAGTCCCGCGCTGGAAATATAGTCAATCTCTTTGAAATCAATCACCATATTTTTCGATCCGTCTAAAATCGCACTAAAAACTTTTTCTTCAAAGCCCTGAGACGTATTCGAATCAAGCCGACCGTTAAGTCTGAAAACACTGACAGCGTCTTGTTTCTCTTCAATTATTTCCATCGACATACCTCCAAAATCGTTTTATAGGCCCTCGCTTGCCAGCGATTTACGCTGAACCTTGCGCTTTCATTTATGGATGAACCGCAACAGCAAGCGCCTTCTCATTGGGTTCTGCCGTGCGGCAGTGCTTCGCATGCTGCGAGGCTTTTCAACGCCGACTTCCCCGTCAATTTATTTTTTTATTTTTCGCCGAAGAACAAGAATGTTTTTATCCGCAACCCTTTGATACTGAATATCGTCCATCAGTTTTCTTATGAGATGAATTCCAAGTCCACCGATTTTGCACTCTTCGATCCCACACTGAAACTCAGGTGTCTTGGACTCCAAAGGGTTAAATGGAACACCATCATCTTCAATTCTCATCTGCAACTGGTTTCCCTCGATTGCGATGTTGATTTTGATAGTGTGTTCCTGTTGATCGTTAAAACCATATGAAATAATGTTTGTGAACAGTTCGTCAAGGGCAAGATTCATTTCAAAGATGGCTTTGTCCGAAATATTGATGTCTCGGCCGACTTCTTCGCAGGTCTGGCATAATTGCTCCAACTCGGACAGATCATTTTTCAACTCAAAAGAATAATTTTTTTTGACCATCTTCTTTTACCTTCCCAAGGCATTATCCTAATAATCAGAAATAACATATCAACCGGCATACTTCAACAACCATAGCGGTTCAGTGCGACAATAAAACCCAGACCGAAGCCAAAATGAATGCATTCACTGTCGCGGTTCACCCTGGTCACACCTGAAATTTCCAGAATATCCTTACAACAAACTAACGCCTAACTGCTGCAGGCACTCATCCCGATGCTCCATGTGACTCGACAGAAAGCTTTTTTCCCATCCGTCGACACCACCCACCAGTGCTTTGAAAAAACTTGGCATGAGGTCATGAAACTGGGCCAAGGTCCGTGAAAATTTTTCCCTGGCAAGAACGAGACAGCTCGTTTCCGATACCGCCTTCAGAGAAAACAGTCGCTGCATGGAACCCATCAGGGACAACCCACCCAGGAACTCGCCTTCACGGCATGGACGTATCTCCCTGATGAGAGCCCCCTCTTCCCTTTCCACCATAGCCTTGCCACTGATAATATAAAATGCCTGACCGTCATCCTCTCCCTGGCGAAGCAGGTACTCCCCCTCCTTGAATTTTTCTCTACTGCAAAGATAGGCAAACACCTTCAAAGCCTCCAGGGGAATACCCGAAAAAAGATAGGTCTGTCTCAAGAGTTCGAGGTTCTGATTCAACTCGCATGCTGCATTAGGTTTATCTGTTTCCAACGAGCTCATATAGCGCTCCTTTCTGGTCCATGAGGTTGTCGTATGTGTCCAATTCAAGAATTTTTCCGGCCTTCATCACCGCGACTTTATCAAAATTTTGAATCGTATCCAGACGATGCACAACGGAAATCAAGGTGCTCTTTTTCTTCCAGCGCGTTTCCAGTAAATTGAGGATTCGTGACTGGGACTTATTGTCGAGGGCTGACGTTGCCTCGTCCATGATCAATATTCTGGGGTTTTTCAGAAATGCCCTTGCAATGGCCAGCTTCTGCCTCTGTCCCCCCGATAGGTTGTCACCTTTGCTGCCCACGTCGTAATGCATCCCAATCTCAATTATCCGCTCCAGAAGGTCCTCTTCAACAAGAAGCTGAATAATGCTCTGGTCGATGCGTTCCTGGGCCGCTGTGTGAGTTGTGGTGGTTTTGCCGAAAAAGATATTGCTTAGAATCGTCTGAGAAAAAATGTATTCGGACATCTGATAAAAGGTGTAAGCACCGAGATTATCTTCTGTAATTTTTTTCCGAAACAGGGCCCGGCCTTCCAGGAGGAGATCTTCCAGCATCTGGGGCATGGATACCATTTTGTGGATACCCGGTGTAAAACGCAACACAACCTCCAGGAGTTTTTGACGATCCACAAGGGAAAAATCATGCAACCGTTTCTTTTTCAGGGTATCGACCAGAGAAATGAACTCATCCAGCTCTGCAGGTTCGATAGGGCTTTGATTGAAAAAAATGACATCATGCGGCAAATTTCTCAAAATATCCACGGATTGCTTGACCAGTTCCATACCGAGGCTTAACAATGGCCGGGTTAAATCCGCATCGTCCAGGAATTGTATAAAATAGGCGTTACGGCTGAGATTTGAATCTGAAAAAGATGTCTGGTTGGATGTGCCGAAGGTCAAATTTTCGGCAACACTGGAAAAATTGAGATATCGCTCCTGGTCAAAGAATTCCACATAATCTGCCAATTCTTCACCAAATGTCTGTTGGAAGTTCTTTCTCACACGAATGAGGGTGTCCACTAAATCTTTATTGCCATCATGTACCAGAACCGTATTTAAACCGAACCGCAGCACATCCACAAAAATACCGGTCTGGTGAAGTATGGCAATGATATCGTCCAGTGCCGGCAGGTTGTCCCCGGCATCTTTCCCGCTTTTGCCCAGTCTGGCCTCCCATGAATAAAGAATATTCTCTTCGATGGTTCCGTCGAAAATAAAGGGATTTTGAGCCACCAGGCCGACGTTGTTCACGATATCTCGCTTGGAGAGATCGTCAATGTTCTGGTCCCCGATCTGGATCTTCCCGCCGGTATGTTTGTAGAGCTGACCGATACATGCTGCCAAGGTACTTTTGCCGCTGCCCGAAAAGCCCACCAAGGCCATGTGTTCACCCGGAGCCAGGGAAAGGTTGACATTGTCAATCAGGTTGATACCGCTCTCTGTTACAAAAGATAGATTCTGCGTTTCGATGCTTCCATCCAGCGATAGCGGTTCCCGGTCTAGATGTTCGAGAACAAACTCAGGCTCTTCATCGAAATAGTCCATGGTGCGTTTGTAATTCACGGAACCATCCTGGTAGACTTGATAAAATTCTATCAATTCCTTCCATGGATCAAACAGCTTCTCCTGGGCGGAAATAAACGCCACCAGCGAACCCAGTTCCAATTGTCCTTTGATAGCCAGCCAGCCACCCAAAATAAAGACCAGAAAGGGTCCCAGACTGGTAAAAAAGCCATTTAAAGATTTGATCCCAAAACGGTACAAACTCCATCTGATTCTAATTTTCAGCAAGTTATCGACAAGTCTGTCATATTTTCTATTTTCAATTGCATGGGCGCCATTGCCCTGAATTTCATGGATACCGGACACCGACTCGGCGATACGGGACGAAAAGACTCTGGACGCATCCACACGTTTCTTGTTGGCCCGGTTCACACGCTGTTGCAGGATGGGCAGCAGAAAAACCACAATGGGATAGATGCTGAGGGAGACCAAAGCCAAAAACCAGTTCAGCCAGAAAAGATAGCCGGCAAACGCCAGCAAGGTCAGTAGATTGGTGACGGGCGACGCGATGGACAAACCCACAAAATTTCCCGGCAATGTCAACTCGGTGGTAAGGGTGTTGACCACCAGACCGGCCTGTGTTTTTCGGAAAAAACCCAAAGGCAGGGTCAGGATGTGGGCGTAGAGATCTTTTCTCATACGTGATGTGGTTCGTTCTGAAATCAAGGTCTGGATCACGCTGACCAAAAACTTGAGACCACTGGAACAGATGACCGCTATCAAATAGATCCCGCAGTAAATTATCAGCAGATCGACATTTCTCAGGTTGATGGCTTCGTTCACGACCCTTTTTTGCATCTCCAGGGGCAGCACCCTGGCAAACACCATCACAGCAATAATCAGCAGCAGCAGCAACTGCAGCTTGAGATTGCCGGGAAATATCCATGAAAACAGTGATCTCTTGACGACAGGAATGTCCGCCTTGGGCATATCACGCTCCTTGGGGTATCATTATTGACGGTCTCGTAAAAAGTCCAACTTTTGCGTTGTGCTGCATTTCGTAATCATTCAACGTACGATACGTACGCCTCATGACTACAAAACTTGCACGCCTTGAAGTTGATTTTTTTTCGAAACCGTCTGGTTCTTACTTTTTGTGATTTCATCATTATTTTAGGTATAAGCTGTAAGCAGTAAGCAGCTTATGGCTTATAGCTCAACTTTCGGTTTTCACCACAGATAGAGCGAAATGGGTGATCCAATGGTGATTTGCGCTGTTTGAGCCAATTAGGGCACCTTACATCAGCGCATGACAATGAACAATCCTCTATGAAAACACGGTCATTTAATAGATAGACCTGTTTAACCATATGGCCGGCGCTGATGTTAGGAGCCCTTGCGGCGAGTTCGCAAAGCGCCAGGGGATTATTCATTTCGCGTTCGCCCAATCCCGAAAATTGAGCTCTAAGCTGTAAGCACTAAGCAGCTTATGGCTTACAGCCTATAGCTTCAAAGCCTTCTTATAACAGTTTAATAACCACCAGCGTCACATCATCTTCCTGTGAAACATCACCTTTGAAGACCTGCAGCGCATGAATGACAGCATTCTGAATAGCTTCTGCGGAGGACGCACTGTGGTTACGGATGATTTCACGCGATCTCGCTTGCCCAAACATGGTATCTTCCCGATTCCGGCTTTCATGAATGCCGTCTGTTCCGACAACGAGAATACTGCCGGGAACCCAACCTTGCCGCTCGTACACCTGAAACTGGTAATCCTCTACAACACCCAGCGCCATGCCTTTTCCGGACAGTTCTTCAAAATTGCCATTGCTCGGATCAAACAAGATAGCAGGCTCATGACCGGCGCGAACCCAGCGAAGTGTCTGCGATGGTGCATCGATTTCCAGAAAAAACATGCTCAGAAAGCGGCTTGTGGCACCGCTGTCACGTGTCACATATTTGTTTACCTCTTCCAGCAGGTGTACGGGGCCCTGATAATCTCTCACGCTGAGATGCAGAAATGCACGCGCGGCGGTCATGTGCATGGCAGCACCGATACCGTGTCCTGAGGCATCTGCCACCACGACACCGAGTTTATCATCAGGCAAATTCAGAAAATCATAATAATCACCCCCGATTTCATCACAGTAAAGACTGGTCCCTGAAATATCCAGATCTGGATAGTTCGGAGGGCTTTTGGGCAACAGATTCTGTTGAATCTCCTCGGCCAGTTTGAGATCGTTGATCAGCTGCCTCCGGTGCCGCAAACCATCGATCATGTTGTTGGTGTGGCCCGCGATAATACCAAATTCATCATTGGTGGCAATGGGCACCTTCCCCGTAAGATCGCCCTGACTGACCCGTTCCAGGACCTTTGTTTCGTTCGAAAACAATAAATTCAGATTTTTCGAATAAGAAACAATCAGATTGATGACCAGGATGAGCATGACCACCATGATAAAAAAGACTTCATAAGCAACGGACATCTGCGCCGTCGCAAGGGAGTTGGTTGACGCGTCCAGACCGGCCAGCCATACGATGTCACGGGTAAATACCAAAACAAGGACAATCGAAAAAAACAGGATCGACGCCAGGGCCGCCAAAAAAAATTTGCGTGTCATGGAATAGAGATGTTTGGGAGGCTCCTGATCCTTTTTCATTTCCAGGGTTTTGAAGATAATTTCCCGTTCTCTTTCCAGTGCCATGTCCAGGGCCAGAAAAAAGCCGGCCATCAGACACCCGATCAACAGGGAAAGTGTGCTTGTAATGGGAAAGCCCAACACCAGTGTGTTATAAACACTGGCCAGAACCCCTGCCATCAGACTTAACAATAAATCCAGGGTAAACTGACGTTTGGGTTGCAAGGCATCTAACTGCGACAGCACAACCTTCTTCACCAGCGAACCCCTTGAAATCAGGGCTGCTGCATAGGCAGCAAAAAGTATTGCCCCCAGCTCCACGGGGGGCATGGCAGCCATGAACGGTCAGACCTGACCACCATATATGGACAAGGCAATGATGGCAAAAATGTAATGAGCGATGATGCGCATACGGTAGTCCCCCACGACAAGATCGATAAACGACGTTGCATACCTAGGATGTCGCGTTAAAATAGTGCCCATCCATAAATGGTCTTTTCACGGCCTGCCAGCGTTGGGTGCCATGATTTAACTCCTCAAAATAGCGCGCTATTACTCCGGGTTAAATCTGACGCCCGCCTTGTCAGAACGCGAAAATCCCTATTTCTGGACGGACACTAAATAAGATATGAGATCAATGTAACGATGCGCGGATATCGTGTCAAGCTACGGCAGTTTAGGTGATTTGTCTATAGGCTCGTCTGAAGGTGTCAAATCTTGCGCCCGTTCATCTGGTAGGTCTGCCCCGGCGTCTGCTGCCTCCTGCGCTGCCTGCCGGACCTTGGCTTCGGCTTTGGCCGCTTTTCTGGTAGCCCGCTCGGCGGCAGCCTCGGCTTCAAACACTGCACCACGCAATACTTGAATCTTGGAAGAAGTTGCTTTAAGTTTTTCCACCTCCGAAAGCTGAGCCAGTTTTTCATCCAGGGCCATTGAGGCCATTTCAGCTTCCTTCTCTGCCTTTTGCGCTTTTTTTTCTGCATCCGCCAACCGATCCAAGATGGAGGCTATTTCACCGGCTTTGCCTTCTTCCGGTTCAGCCTCGAGATCGATGTCCTCAGCCGCCAGGACCATGGCCACGATAGGAAGACGATTGATAATATTCTCGACAGGCTCACCAAAGGGGCCCATGGATCGGTCTTTTTTAATTTGAAATGGCATCAAAACCAGGGACGCATCGCCCGACTGCTGTTCAATTGTCTCGGCATCGACCGTTTCAAGTTCCACCGCTTCGGCATCAATACGCACATCCTCCAGAAATGTCTTCAAATGCTCAACAGGTCTTGCCACATCTGTTTTCTTTTCAGCGCTCAAAACCCGGATTCTGGCGTCGTCCCAGTCTTTTGAGCGGGTAATCAGGTGTGCCAGCAACAGCATCAGGCGGCCTGTTGCATCATCCCACCACCACACATCGATCCGACGTTCGGTTTCCGGGACCGCGAGCATTGCTTCCCACTGATCCTCTTTCGCGTCCAGTACAATGATGTTGCGGCCTTGTCTAAAAACCTGTTTCAATCTTCTGTCGTAAAGGGTCTTTCGAATGTGCGGTCTAAAACTAGTTTCCTCGGACAACCACCCGAACAGGATGGTATTGGTTTGCAAAGGCCCTATGCCTGCGGCCTGAATCAGCATGTCGATCCCGTGTTCAAAGTTGGCTGCCGTCACTACCAGTGGAAACGCTCCCAGTTCGTAAGCAGCGGTCTCTTTTTCCAGCGCCTTTTTTGCCTCTTTCTGCAGCTTGATGGCCTTGACCCCCTGTTCTTCAATGACCTGAACAACGGTAATCAGACCCGTGTTTTCCGTTATCCAGGCGGCCAGCGTCAACAGGGGGGCTCTTTTTTCGGGTCTGTCGGAAAACATAAGCAGCTGGGGCCGCCAATCCCGGTGGTGCTCAGGTTCTGCGGCGGCTGCCAGGAGGTGGTCTCTCACCTTTTGAAGGTGATAGGAGCGTCTACCATCCGCCCATCGGGCAGGTCCCGCCGTTCGACGCAGGTACTGATAGATGGAAAAAAGTACGGCAGTTGAAATCAATCCCGCTGAAATATCGATGGCAAGCATCACACCCAGGCACGACAATCCACCCAAAAGACTCAGGCGGCCGTCATACCACTTGAACCTGGGTCGAAAAAAAGGGCTGGCCGAACGGGTTTCGTAATAGGTCGCGTAGTTAAGAAGACCATAAGATATCAGAAAAAACATGGAAACAATCGGTGCAATGACATTCAGATTGCCAAGCCCAATGGTCATGAGGGCAATCCCACCCGCCAGTAGTACACCTCTTCTAGGGTTTTTGGCAGCACCTTCTCCTTTAGCAAAGGGAAGAAGGAAAGGAAAAATTCGATCCGAAGCCAGTGACTGTAAAATTCTGGGAGCGCCTAAAAAGGATGCCATGGCAGACGAAAGCGTTGCCGCGATCACACCGGCTGAAATCAGAAAACCGAAGATTGCTACCCGGTTCATGGCCGTATAGTCAATACTGAGAACCGACTGTGGCAGTGATGCTGAGAAGATCATGGCCGATAGAAAATAGACCACAATGGAAATACCCACTGCCATGAATGTGCCCAAAGGAAGACTCTTTCCCGCATCTTCCAGATCACCGGACATGCTGATACCCTGGGTAAACCCTGTCACCGCTGGGAAAAATATGGCAAATACAACCCAGAAACCAGGCCCATCCACGGGTGGGTTCCAGTTCTGCACCAGATTTGTGGTGTCCCATTGCATGATGCCGCCCGCAAAAAAGGATATAAGTGCCACGGTCAGGATCCCCATAACCACAAATTGAAAGCGTGTGGCCCAGTCAGTACCCAGCCATGCCAGGATAAAAAGGAAAAATACCGCTGTTCCCGCTACCACCTGCGGACCGTAAGACCCGAATATCGACAAGGGAAATATCTGGGCCAGAACCTCCCCGAAGCCGATGCAGTAAAAACCGATGGAAACCGACTGGGCCAGGAAAAGAACAATCCCCAGTGCACCACCGAACTCCGGGCCAAGGGTCCTTGAAATCAGGTAATAGTCCCCACCCCCCTTGACTTTGATGTTGGTGGCGATAGCGGATAGAGAAATGCTGGTCAAAACAGAAATCCCGTTGGCCAGAGCCAGGATCACCAGCGCTCGCCCCAATCCAGCATTACCCACCACATAGCCGAGCCGCAAGAAAAGAATAATGCCCAGAATCGTGAGGATGCTGGGTGTGAAAACACCGGAGAAGGTACCCAGTGTCCCCTGTCGATTCAGCGATGCGTCTTTTTCGGAGTGATTTTTCATACTCTGTTTGAAATAGTTTATTTCTCGTGTTAAATCAAGGAATGATGAACGCGTAAAAAGTTCAAATTAGACGGTTTTATAAAAAGTTCAAATTCAAGGCGTGCAAATTTTGTAATCATGAGGCGTATTTATCGTACGTTGAATTTATCTCAAAATGAATCAATATCCTGGATGGGGAGATACGATCCAGATTCACACATGGCCCTCGGGAATTCAGCGGGTATTTGCTTTAAGGGACTTTGATCTCCGCCAGGACGGCCGTACTATAGGGTCCTGTGTCAGTGCCTGGATCATTATCGATGCTGCCAAACGGCATCCTGTTCGACCCACAGGCTTTGCACGACAGCTGAATCCCGTGGACAGGCAACACGTCGTGGCGCATCCCCTGGGCAAGCTGACTCCGTTGAAAACACCCCAGATTGAAAAATGCTTCAGCGTCAGGTACCAGGACCTCGACATCAATCAGCATGTCAACAATGTCAGCTACATTGAATGGCTGCTGGAATGCATTTCCGGCAGCCTTGAGAACGGTCGCCGCCTGTCGGAACTGGAAGTCAATTTCCTGGGAGAAGCACTTTTTGGAGATAGGGTCATGGCCAGGTGTTGCCATCAGGATGAGGAAGGCATGCGGATTGCTCACGACGTGCTGCGTGAAACAGACGGCCGGGAACTGATCCGGGCCAGGACATCCTGGGTAAATACAGACTGTTAGACTATAGACTGTTAGGCTGTAGGCGCCTAATAGTCTAACAGACTTCAGCCTAATATGCTAAGTGAATATGAATAAACCGATCCTTATTCTTAAAATGGGTGAGACGCTGCCGCATCTGTACCAGCGACGGGGCGATTTTGAAGACTGGATAATGGCGCCGGTTGCAAATACTCGCATTGGTTTTCGCGTTGTCGCACCCTATAAAGAAAACCTTCCATCCGACCCCACTGATTTTTCCGGTGTGATCATCACGGGTTCGCATGCCATGGTCACAGACAGGGAAGACTGGAGTGAGCAGACCGCCGCCTGGATACCCCAGATCGTTGAATCAGGTATCCCCCTGCTGGGCATCTGCTACGGACACCAGCTTCTGGCCCATGCCATGGGGGGTCTGGTGGGAAACTGTCCGGACGGGGTGGAGCTCGGTACGGTTCCGGTCACCCTCACCGACAGGGCCGACAAAGACCCGCTGTTCAAGGGATTGCCAGATAACATCATGGCTCATGCCAGCCATACACAAACGGTTCTAAAGCTCCCTTCGGAGGCGGTTCTTCTGGCTTCCAATGAGAATGAACCCCACCATGCTTTTGTCATAGGCTCCTGTGCATGGGGTGTCCAGTTTCATCCGGAGTTTGATGCCGACATCATGAAAACCTATGTGCATGCGTTCTCAGATCTAATGAAAACCCATGGACAGGATCCGGATCAAACACTCAAAACGATTTCTGAAACGCCTCGTAGTATGCAAGTCTTGAATCGTTTCGTTGAGATTGCCGATCTTAGCCGCATCTACGGCGTCAGAAGCCATACCGCATGGTTCACACTAGCGGAGAAGCATCTTCCTTGTAGCTAGGGAAGCTCAACAATCACTCTTCTTAGGTATAAATTGCGTAACAATTTCATGAAGGGTCTTGCATATTACAGCCTTTTCCAATAGACGAAATCTGATGATGAAAGCTAATGTTCGACCTTATTTGCCAAAGTGGCTTCCAAACGCTATTCTGGCAAACACTATAAGGGGGGCGGGGAAACGATGAACATCCAAAAAATGGCAGAAACAGCCAAGGCGACCAGCATTCGACTCGCAGCATCGGATGGTGCCTCGAGAGACAAAGCCCTGGACCTCATTGCTGGGGCATTGCGCGAAAACCAGTCTGAAATCATGGCTGCAAACCAGCGCGATCTCCGCAAGGCACGAGCCGAACACCTTTCAGCGCCCCTGCTGAAGCGATTGAAATTTGATGAATCAAAGATTCTGGAAACCTGTCAGGGGCTGGAAAGCCTTCGACGGCTTCCAGACCCGGTGGGTGAAACATTAGGCGCCACAGAATTGGATACGGGTCTTGAGCTTTTCAAAGTCAGCTGTCCCATCGGTGTTATCGGCGTCATATTCGAGTCCCGGCCGGATGCCCTGGTGCAGATCTCTTCACTTTGTCTGAAAAGCGGTAATGCCGTCCTCTTGAAGGGCGGCAGGGAAGCGGCCCACACCAACCGGACACTGGCGGATCTCATTGCAAGGGCAGCAAGACAGGCAGGCATTCCCAACGGCTGGATAGGACTCATGGAAACCCGAACCGATGTCCAGGAACTGCTGGGTCTGGATCACACCATCGATCTGATCATACCCCGGGGGAGCAACGCCTTTGTAAAGCACATCATGGACAACACCCGTATTCCTGTGCTGGGTCATGCCGACGGCATCTGTCATGTGTATGTCGACAAAAAAGCCGATCTGGACATGGCCATCCGCATCACCGTGGACAGCAAATGTCAGTATGTTTCAGTCTGCAATGCAGCAGAAACCCTTCTGGTTCACAGGGATGTGGCCCAGGATTTTCTGCCGGGCGTCCAGACAGCATTGGATGCACACAAGGTCGAAATCCGGGGCTGTGCACAAACAGCCGGGTATATCGATGTCATTCCGGCCACAGATAAAGACTGGCAAACCGAATACCTGGACAATATCCTATCCATAAAAATCGTCGACACCCTGGAGCAGGCAATAGACCATATCAATTTTTATGGATCAGGACACACCGATGTCATCGTCAGCCAGGATAAACAACGCACGGATATCTTCATGCGTCTGGTGGACACCGCGGATGTGATGGTAAATTGCAGCAGCCGCTTCAGTGATGGTTTCCGCTTTGGACTCGGCGCAGAAGTGGGCATCAGCACAAACAAAATCCACGCCCGGGGCCCCGTGGGCTTGGAAGGGCTCATGATCTATCAATGGCGGCTCATTGGAAACGGCCATATTGTCTCTGATTACGCAGGCCAGGGATCAAAACCCTTTACACACAAGCCTCTCCAACAGGAATACAAGTGAAACCCGACCGAAAAACCTATCTGAAAAATGTGAAGCGTGCCGTCATCAAGATCGGCAGCGGCGTGCTGACCCGTAAGAACGGGTTGAACCTGAATTTGATCGATGATCTGGCAACCGAAGTCTGCAGACTCCGCAACAAAGGACTTGAAATCATTCTCGTTTCTTCGGGTGCCATCGCGGCAGGCTTGAAAAAGGCAGGCCTGTCTAAACGCCCGACATCACTATCACAAATGCAGGCTCTGGCGGCCATGGGACAAAGCAACCTGATCATGGCATACGAGGAAGCCTTTTCCAGACAGGGGGCCAAGGCGGCACAGATATTACTTACCCGGGACGACCTCACGCACCGACGGCGATATCTCAATGCCAGAAACACCCTGATGACCTTGCTGTCCTGGAAGATCATTCCCATTATCAACGAAAACGACACCGTCGGCACCGACGAGATTAAATTCGGTGACAACGACAACCTCAGTGCGCTGGTGGTCAACCTGACGGAATCCCATCTCCTGGTAAACCTGACCAATATCGATGGTCTTTACGATAGAGATCCGAGATGCCACCCGGATGCACAATTGATCCCCCTGGTTGAAAAAGTTGATCGGCGCATAACCAAAGCGGCCAGCACCATACCCGGTTTTCTGGGAACCGGCGGCATGGCCAGTAAATTGATGGCGGCCAGAAATATATCTCTGGGGGGCATCGCCAGCATCATTGCCAATGGCGCAAGACCGAACATCCTGAAAGATGTATTTTCCGGAAAAGCATGCGGCACTTTTTTTCTCCCTGAAACCAGTGCCTTGAACAGTCGTAAACAGTGGATCGCTTTTACCAAGAAAACAAAAGGTACCATCGTTATCGATGCGGGTGCCGAAAGAGCCTTGACAAAAAATGGCAAAAGCCTCCTTCCCTCCGGCATCACGAACGTTCAAGGCAGATTCAGCATGGGGGACTCGGTGGTTATACAGGGCAAAAACAAACAGAAAATCGCCATTGGTATGGTCAATTACAGTTCAGGGGATCTGCAGAAAATAATCGGTGCCAAAACCAGCCAGATCGAAGCCCTCCTCGGATATCGCCACGATGATGAAATTGTTCACCGTGACAACCTGATTCTCGAATTCCAACTGGAACAGTAAACATATCCTTTGCATTCTGTCTCGAAAGCTGCCGCCCTTGGCTTAAAGCCAGGGGTGTCTATGCATGACTAAAGAATAAGAACCTGTTTACCCATCATTGTTCCGCTCTCTTGTTTAATGTGCATTGCCTGAATATTCTCAGGTGTTAGACCATCCAAGGTCTTCTGTCGTGTTGTAACAAGGGTACCTTCATCTAACAGTCCAGCTACAGTCGAAAGTAATTTCCCCTGCTCGGACATATCATCCGTCTCAAACATTGATCTGGTGTACATAAATTCCCAGGAAATGGTGACGCTCTTAATTTTAAACACTGTGATGTCCAATGAATTGACCGGGTCATCGATAAACACGATACGACCTTGAGGGCGGATGCATTCAGACATCACCTCCCAATGCCTCTCCATTTGAGTCGTACAAAAGATGGCGTCAACTGAATCGGTCCCGGCTGTCTTTAGCTCTTCATAGAGGCTGTTTCTGTGGTTCAGGATAGTGTCAGCACCTAAATTCTTGCACCATTCAACTGTTTCTGCCCTTGATGCTGATGCAAACACTTTCAATCCAGCCCAATGAGCTAACTGTATTGCTATGGAACCAACACCTCCTGCGCCACCTATTATCAGAATGCTTTTACCAGCGTTAGCACCTGCTTCCGGGACAAAACCCAATCGCTCAAACAAACCCTCCCATGCCGTTATTGACGTCAAAGGCATTGCCGCGGCATCTTCAGGTGAAAGGTTATTAGGAGCTAAAGCCGCTATCCGCTGATCTACCAGATGATATTCACTATTGCATCCTGGTCGTGTTATATCACCCGCATAAAAGACCCTATCTCCAGCTTGCATATAATGTATGTCGGATTGCCGATAATGCAAATTAATAGTTACCATGCCTTACATGACTGATTATCACTATGGCTATGGGTCTAATCGACCCCTGCGTCATATTGTAATAGATTTGTCACAAGTGTAAATTCTCTTGTAACCCTCCTATCATCCGCTGTAAACTAGCCAATATTAATTCTCGCGCTGAGAAAACCTCCCTCTATTTCCACTCATTGTGCAGATTATTCAGAAGTACTTAGCGCTTCTTTACCTATTCAAAATAGTCGATTCGATTCAGGAGAGTTTAATGATGACACATGTACACAAACACCCGTCCGGGGCAAAGACCAGCGTTTTACTCTCGAGTGTTTTTGGACCCTATGCACAAAATGACGAATATGGCAGCCGAAAAATCAATCCCATGGAGTTGTATCAAAACCAGGTGACCCGCGTGCAGGGTGTTTTTTCTCTTCGTATGTTTCACCGCAGTTTCGGCTTGATGATGATCCAATCCAATATTGATGCGCCCTGTACATTACTTGATTTTCCTTCCCTCGATCGGTTTATCCAGGAAATTAAGAATAATCACTATGATATTGTGGGTATCAGCGCAATCATTCCCAATGTGGGAAAGGTAAAAAAAATGTGTGATCTGGTTCGAAAAAATCTACCGGGAGCGACTATCGTTGTCGGTGGTCATATAGCCAACAAGGAGGATCTATCAAATATTGTGGATGCGGACCACATTGTTAAGGGGGAAGGGATCAGGTGGTTTAGAAGATTTTTAGGACAAAAAGAGAATGAACCGATTCGGCACCCCCTGGCCTATTCGGGTCATGGAACACGCATTCTGGGGTTGCCTCTTTATGGGGAGCATAAACACGGCAACACGGCTGCCATGTTAATCCCTTCAGTCGGATGTCCCATGGGCTGCAATTTTTGTTCTACCAGTGCCTTGTTCGGCGGCAAGGGCCGTTTCGTCAACTTTTATGAGACCGGAGATGCCCTTTTTTCCATCATGTGCGACATAGAGACCAAATTGGATGTCTCATCGTTTTTTGTTTTAGACGAAAATTTTCTGCTGCACCGTAAAAGAGCACTCAGATTGCTGGAGTTAATGACATCGAACCAAAAAAGCTGGTCTCTGTATGTCTTCAGTTCGGCCCGGGTTTTGCGTTCGTATACCATTGACCAACTCGTAGCAATGGGAATCTCCTGGGTATGGATGGGCCTGGAAGGCAAGAAAAACCAGTATAGCAAGCTTAGAAATGTTGACACATACGCATTGGTTCAAGATCTCAAATCTCATGGAATTCGCGTGCTTGGATCTTCTATCATCGGACTTGAAAATCACACACCCGAAAACATGGACCAGGTAATCGAGGATGCCATCCGTCATAATTCTGATTTTCATCAGTTCATGCTTTATACGCCGATTCCGGGTACACCTCTTTATGATCAGCATCGGAAAAACGGCACACTTCTATCCGAAACAACCTTTTCCATGGCAGATACCCACGGTCAGTACCGTTTCAATTATCGGCATGCACACATCAGCCAAGGTCAGGAGGAACAGTTTCTTTTAAAAGCATTTCTCAGGGATTTCGAAGCAAACGGCCCAAGCCTGGCCCGCTTGATAAGGACCTTACTGACAGGCTGGCAACACTATAAAAACCATCCAGATCAGCGTATTCGCCGTCGCTTTGACCGTGAAGCCTTTTCCCTTCGAAGCACCTATGCGGGGGCTGTATGGGCCATGAAAAAGCACTACCGAAAACATCGACAGCTCTCCGAAAAAATGACATCCCTTCTTCGCGATATTTATCGTGAATTCGGGTGGCTGCCACGCATATCAGCTCCCTTGATCGGACGCTTTTTTCACTTCGCCATGAAAAAAGAAGCTAAGCGGCTGGCAAATGGGTGGACCTATGAACCCAAAACATTCTGTGAAAAAAACCCGGCTGCGCTTGCTCTTGAAAATGCAGAATACAAAAGCTCCACGCACCAGGTTTCAAGTGATTACCTGCCTGCGCCGGCTTTTGCCCACACCAGACGACAGCAACATACATAGTATGAGGGTGTTTCGTTTCCTTTTCTAATCTTGTATTAGGATTTTTTTAATTATGGTTTATCATGTCCATATTTAAACCTTCAATTCCGAGATGGCTGCGTCGATTGTCGCCAGTGCATCTTTAAACTCCACATTTCGAACTTGAATCGCTCGAAGATGTCCAGACCTTCCTGCTCAATGCTAGCCTGTAGCCATTCCAGGTCTATCCCATTACTCCAGATCTTCGAGTGGGATGATCTCACAATAAGCACCGTTGCATCACTTTCCTGCTCTACCTCATCGATTACTTGGTTGAAATCTTCAAAGAAAGAGAAACTGATTGATATCAAATGGATAAATATGCTCTGTTACATAATTTCAAATTTGCAGATTTAATCTGAAAAACATAGGGCAATTCGTCACCCGGTCCTTGGGGAACTGGCATTCTGCCTTCCACTCTACATCCCTGAACGTCTATTGTGAAGTCAAGGAAATAATTATCTATCAACTGAGAAATTTAAGTAACAATTTTCGATGAATAGCATTTCCCCAGCCTTAGGTTATAACATATTAATATTCTTCATATATCACAGTTTTTCCTTTCCGGCATGATTTATGCAATTGAAACAATTTAAGATCCATTTTTTTTCAAACGCGAACGCATGTGCTGAAAAGTAATAACCTGAATCAAAAGGAGGAACCCATGAAACAACAAGATATAGCTGAAGCATCACAGCGGCCAAGTGAAACATCCCGTCGCGACTTCTTAAAAACTGCTGGTAAAATTGCGATTTATACACCCCCCGCTATCATGTTGTTGATGAAGCCCGGTAAGCAGGCGCTTGCAAGTCATGGGTCGTTAAGAGGCAACCGACTGTTAGGAGGCGGCCGACTGGTAAGAGACAACCGACCGAAAAGAGGCAAGTGACAGTAAAGAATCCATCGGGGCGGACGTGTTAGGAAGCTTAGAAATTGCGGGGATGATTAAACATCCAGGCCTGGGATAAGAAACAGGCTGAAAATCGATAAAAATTGTGCTAAATTGAAACGGCAACAGGTGTTTTTCTTGTTGCCGTTTTCATTTAATATCTCTTAATGTTATATAAGCAGAAGCATTAAAGGAAAGTCGACTTCATGCCCTCACCGGATAAAACAGAACTGGAAAGGCCATCATTGGAAAAAATTGTTTTCTGCAAGGAGATTCACAGCTTTCCCGTCGAGGACGACCTTCTTCTTTTCGATCCGCGAACCTCACAACTTTTCCGATTGAACGAAACCGCCGCTTTTATTTGGAAGGGCCTTGGACTGGGATGTACACGGGATGATTTGGTCCATACCCTGTCAACATCCACCGGAAGACCGGTCGAAGCACTGCAGCGGGATATGGACGGCCTGCTGCAGCAATGGCAGACCTTGGGTTTGTTCGGCAGCAAGAAAACAGGCATAAAGGATGAAGATAGAGACCGACCTTCATTTTCCTCATTCCAACTCGATAAAAACGAAATTATTAGAAACGATGCCGCTGACGGGCCCCATATTACCCTGCACATCATCGATACACGCGTAAGGATGCATGTTCCCTCCCATGAGGAGCTCTCAATGGTGGAGCCGGTTGTGTCACACTTAGTGATTGATGACCAAACTGAATTTGACGTCAAGCTTCATCTGGTCCAAACGGATTGGCGGTATGTCCTCCTGAAAGACGGCATGCCAGCCGACTGGTGCCAGAACAAGGAGGGCATTGCGCCCATGATCCATGCCAACACAGCCATGATTGCCTATGATCATGCCAGCTGTTTTCTGGGCTTGCATGCCGCCGCTGTCTGCTACCAGGAAAAAGGCATATTGATACCTGCTGTTTCGGGCAGTGGTAAAAGCACATTCACGGCCGCATTGATTGCTGATATATTCGAGTACTGTGCCGATGACCTGGTCCTGCTGTCCGAGCCGCCGATTCGGATGCGTGCGGTGCCAATAGCCATCGGGCTCAAAACAGGCTCCTGGAAACCCATTGAGCCCTTTCAGCCGGGCGTACGTAGCCTGACCACCCACCTTAGAATTGATGGAAAACAGGTTCGCTATCTGACACCGCCAAGACAGGTAAGCCAAAAGACCGGGTCCAGATCCCTCCCCATCGATATAATCGTGTTCCCGCAATACATGCCGGAAAGCCGCGAGGCGACCCTCACGTCATTGAGCCCCTGCGAAGGGCTCTGTTGTCTGGCCGATGCCGGATACGATGTTCATGGGAAACTGGATGTGAAGAAAATCGAACAGTTTATCGACTGGATAGTCAACATACCCGTATACCGGCTTGGCTTCAGCCATCTCGATGAAGCCCTGGCGGTGATGAAAGCACTGGCAAATGCATGAACACTACCTCGGCTATCGATTGATCTGCCGACTAATGTCACCCTACGGAAGCCATAACGATCTCGCCGGCCTCCGTCGCCTGATTGCAGGCCTTAACGGGACGGCATGGACAGCCCTGATCGATATTGCTAATGACAACCTTGTGTCCCCCGGCCTATATAGCGGTCTGCAAGCCAAAGGGCTGTTCAACCTTATCGATAACGAGCCACAGACCTACTTGAAAGACTTGTTCGACCTCAATCAGAACAGGAACGAACACCTTGCCGTTGAATTGAAAGAGGCCGTCCGGGTGCTCAATGATGTCGGGATAACGCCCCTGCTTATAAAGGGTGCCGCCCATCTGATGCATTCTATTCACGATGCCGTGGGGAGCCGGCTCCTATCCGATCTTGACATCCTGATACCCCCTGAAAAGCTTCCCCGTGCACTTGATGCCTTTATTGCGTATGGCTATGAAGCGATGGATGTGACCTACGATGTCGAAAAGCTCCACCACTATGCACCGCTCTTCAAACCCGGACATTTCGGCATAATCGAACTGCACAAGCGGCCGTTCAATAAAAATGTCAACCATGTTTTGCCCACGCAAGCCATTGTCAAAGCAGCTAATGATCTGACCGTCAATGGCTGTCGTTTTCTGCTGCCCGATCCAACCCATGCAATACTGATTTGTCTGCTCCACAGCAGGGAATTCGGTTTGAGAGACGACCCGCGCCAGTACAACCTCAGGGCATTGCACGACCTGACAGCTATAAATCTGAGCGCATACGGAAGAATCGACTGGACCTATATCGGCAGCGTATTGAAAAAAAGTGGGTTGAACCACCTGCTGGAAGCCTACCTCGTCGCGGCGCACAAACTTTTCGGTATGCCTTATCCCGAGGGCGCCAGGTCAGGCCCGACGGGCCGCATGCAACACACCATCAATATGAGCGTCATGCGCTGGCCCATAGTAGAACTGTTGACCCGCCACACACACGACTTTATGGCCTTCCATATAAACCAGCGCTATGGCTGTGCCCTGAAACCGCTCCCGCTCGCCGCCTACCGTATGCGCTACCTGGCCCACTACCTCCGTCATAAAGTCAGCCGATTATAAGGCTTGCCATATATTTATTCCGTACACACCGGAATGATCATCGTATCTGTGGATATTCTGAAAACTGTATTTCTTAATAACACCTTAAAGAAAACGCTTCTATCCCCGGTCATACAACACCGGGAAATAGAAGCGTTCTGATCAAATATGATTTTTTTGCTTAGGTGGCCTTGATGGGCCTTGTGGTCAAAACAGTGCCGGAAATTTCCTTCCCATGGACACCGCCACCCCCGAAAACACCCGAAGCAACGCCACCATGGGAGCTGACTTCAAAGTCAGGATAAGCATTGCCCCCGTGTTCCGTAAAATCGAGACCTTCGATTTCTTCTTCCCTGGAAACCCGCAAACCAATGGTCTTGTCGATCAATTTGAACATGAGAAATGCCACTGGAAAAACCCACAGAAAACATGCCGCAATACCTATCACCTGCACACCAATGAGTTTAACAGACGTACCGCCTATATTGAAAAGACCGGCCGCCAGTGTACCCCATGCACCGTTGACACCATGAACAGAAATGGCTCCCACAGGATCGTCCACCCGTATTCTTTCAAAAAAGATGACGGATATCACCACCAGGACACCGGCTACAGCACCTATAATCACCGCGCTCGCCGGGGAAACCGTGGCACAGGGGGCCGTGATGGCCACCAGTCCTGCCAGGGCGCCGTTGAGGCTCATGCCCACCTCGGGTTTTCCATATTTTATCCATGAGGTAAACATGGCCAGAACCGCACCTGCCGCCGCTGCCAGATTGGTATTGACAAAAATCATGGCAATATCTTTGTTTGCAGACGTTGTCGAACCAGGGTTGAAACCAAACCACCCCAGCCACAGGATAAAAACACCCAGGGCTGCCAGGGGCATGTTGTGGCCCAGAATCGGTTTGACCTTTCCGTCCCGGCCATATTTACCCAGACGCGGTCCCAGAACAATAGCCCCGGCCAGGGCCGCCCAGCCACCCACCGAATGAACAACCGTTGACCCTGCAAAATCGATAAAGCCCAGGTTTTCCAGCCACCCTCCCCCGTGAAAGAGACTTCCCCACGCCCAGCTGCCAAATACCGGGTATATCAGGGCGCTGAGAATGACACTGTAGATAAGATAGCCTGAAAATTTCGTTCGTTCCGCCATGGCGCCCGACACGATGGTTGCGGCGGTAGCGGCAAAAACCACTTGGAACATCCAGAATGCCAGCACCCATGGATCACCGCCGAGACTGAAGTCACTAAGAAAAAAGCCGGAAGTTCCAAACCAGCCTGTGCTGCTGGCACCGAACATGATTCCGAATCCGATGGCCCAGAATGCCAGGCTACCCATGGAAAAATCCATGAGGTTTTTCATCATGATGTTGATGGCATTTTTCGCGCGGGTAAACCCTGCCTCAACCATGGAAAAACCTGCCTGCATGAAAAACACCAGGGCTGCAGCAACCAGTGTCCACACATAATCTGCATGGGATTGCACCAGATCGATGGCATGCCTGTTTGATTCGATAGTAGGAAGTTCGTCTCCGGCCCAGGCTGCGGAGATGCTAATCAGGGTCAATATTGCCGACAAAATGATTTGTTTCACTTTTTGTTTCCTCCTCGATCTTATAGTTAAAAAAGATATCCAATACATTTTTTCATTATGCTTGGCTTTAGAGCAAAGAGGATGCCAGAAATCAATTTTCCGGCAGAATAACTGATTAGTTGATTGATAATACATTGAAAACAAAGATTGTAAAGCAACACAGCTGGCTCACTTCCCTTGGTTAAATATTACATATTTGTCGTGTTGCTATGCATTTATTTCATTTTTGTAAACATTGTCTAAAGGATAATGTTATCCTTGATGTCATAAGCATGTTCTGCTTGACCAGCGCTTCGGCGTGTGATGCCAAACAGCCGCTCGCCTGTTTAAAGCAAATAAGCGATCGTTACCCAGGTCAATTGGGTTGAGGCATTGATGTGCTTGTGCTACGCTTGCGCAGTTTTGGAGGCTCTGGAAACAACATCATAGCAGTTGTCAAAAGTATCATCCGTTTGGCTTTTGTCTGATGCTTCGGCAGGTGAGAGGAGATGTATAGAATGAGTTTGACCGGTTTGATCATTCTGGCAGCCATCGGTGGGGTTGCGGTGACAATTCAGGGGCAGTTCATGGGCTTGATAGACAAGAACATCGGCACCCTGGAAAGCGTGTTCATAACGTATTCAAGCGGTGGAATCCTGGTAGCCGTGGCAATGATAATGTCTCGTGGGGGCAATTTAAAGGCTGTTCAGACGGTTCCGTGGTATGCCTTGAGCTCCGGCCTAGTGGGCTTAGTCATTGTGGGGACCATCAGCTACACAATACCCAGGCTGGGTCTGTCCAAAGCCTTTACCATTATTGTAGCCTCCCAGTTTCTAGTGGCAGCCCTGCTAGATCATTTTGGTCTGCTTGGCGCGGTTGTACGCCCCATGGATTTATCCCGTCTGGCGGGAATGGTTCTCCTGGTTGTTGGCGTCTGGCTTATTGTCAAATAGTAAGCTAAGCGATAAGCCTTAAGCTGTAAGCTATAAGCCGCTTACTGCTTACTGCTTACAGCTTAAGGCTCATTTATTAGCAATTTCAATGTGATGAGATTTTCCAAGGGCGCTTTTAAAATAGTCCAGCATGAGAACCGATCTGAGTTCATATGTGTCCATCTTTTCCACCTGTTCGTCCTTGAGCAGCTTGGTCACCCATCTGGAAGACAATGATTTGTCATTGACGTATCTTTCCCGAAGCGATTTCAGATAGGTCCGGTTCAACGCTTGCAGCTCTCCCGATCCCATGGCCCTGATTTTGGAAAAAAATCCTTCCATAACATCAATGTCAGGAAGGGACGGATTTTCGACAATCGCTTTATAGGTCTGGCCAAACCGCTCCAAGCCTTTGTAGATGTGGTGTTTCTTTACCATGTTGATTTTCTTCCAGCCGGCATCGAGCCACTTGAAAGCCCCGCATTTGACCCGTGTTACTTCTCCATGGGTCTCATAATAAACGATAATGGAAAAGGAATCATACATGTACGAACTCACCCATCCCAGTCCGGGTTTGTCCAGGCCTTTTTTTTCGGAATAGAGATACGTCCAGTCGTTATCAGTTCCCAGCACAACCCCTCTTTTACCGACAGTTGACACATCAGCCTGCTTACTAAGCGATATCAGAAGGTTATTTCCTTTGTGCTTCATCAGAACCAGGGTTCGATCCAATTCATATCGGTAATAAGCCCCTGTATTTGTATCCGGTGTGCTTTCAACGGTCTCCCGGCCTCTGACAATTACCGGATCAGCCATCTCTTCCAGATAATTCCATAATTGCGGCAGGTTTTGTTTTTCATTGCCAAATTCCGACCAGAAAGAATGCCGCACGGACGATGGGTTTGTTATAAAGGAAGGGAGGGCTGAATTATAGGACAACTTCAGGACATGGGCCAACGTTTTGTCAAAGACAAATTCATGATACGCCGATGTTGCCTTGGATGTTCCATCGACATAAAAAAGTCTGTCCTCCTCTTTTGGAGCAGCCACAAAAGATAGAAGCCCCTCGACAAGCTCCGGATTAAACGCTGTTATTTCCCCGGAACCGGTTAAGGCCAAGAGATGTTCGAATGCGGGATTCAAGGCCTCGGGGACCTTTTCTTCCATCATGTCGTTATCCGACCATGCTGCAGGCGGAAACCAGAAAACAGCGGCCAATAAAGGCAAGATAATCCATAGACATTTCAGCCTGTTGTCAAATACGTTTTCCAATGTAATTTTGTTGTCCATAAGAACCATCACCATTCAATAGAAAAAAAAGAGCTTCTCTGATGTGAGAAGCTCATCTATGTACAAATTAAATATAATTCAAGAACCACTATTGTCAATGGGTGAAGCTTTAAGCGATAAGCAATAAGCTGCCTAAAGCTAAATGCTTATCGCTTTGATAGGTAGGTTCTTATGATATATTGCTGCAGAAAATTCCGTTCGTGTTCAATAGTGGTGATTGTTTCTTTCATTAAAAAATATAATTCGATATGATCTCTTTCATAATCTCGGTGGTGCCGCCACCGATGGACAGGATCCGGTTGTCCCGAAACAATCTTTCCACCAGATAACCACGCATGTATCCATAGCCACCAAATATCTGGACCGCATCATAGGTGACTTTATCACTGACACGACAGGCAAAGTTTTTTGCCATGCTGATCTCCTTGATCTGGTCCTGTCCGGCGTCGATCTTGGCTGCAATCCGGTATGTAAACTCACGGCTCGCTTCCACAAGCGTCGCCATATCCACCAGCTTGTGTCTGGTCACCTGAAATCCCTTCAGTTTCCTCCCAAAAGCATCCCTTTCCCCGGCATAGGCAAGCGCCGATTCAAGAGCCAGTTGGGCCGTCATGTTGGCCATGATTGCCAGGGCCAGTCTTTCACCTTGAAAGTTTTCCATGATGGTATAAAAACCGGCATTTTCATCCCCCAGTCGATTCTGTACGGGGACACGACAGTCATCAAAAAATATCTGGGCCGTGTCTGATGCCCACCAGCCTGTTTTTTTATATTTTTCGGAAACGGAATACCCCGGCGTATCCGATTCGATGACCAGAAGACTGATGCCGTGGGCGCCGGCTTCACCGGTGCGTACGGCACAGGTGACCTGATCTGCCCGATATCCACTGGTAATGAAGACTTTGCTCCCGTTGACCCGGTAATATTCTCCTTCCCTGACGGCTGTTGTCTGCAGACTGGCCACATCCGAACCCCCTCCCGGTTCTGTTATGGCCAGTGCCGCTATCTTTTCTCCCGTCAGAACCGGTTTTACAAAACGTTCTTTTTGGGATTCCGTGCCGGCCGACAGGATCGGGGGAATGGCGATATTCAGACTGCCCAGACCCGCCACCAGACCACCGGATCCCGAGCGCATGAGTTCCTCGGACACCGCGACGTGAAAAAAAATATCTCCGGGTATGCCACCATATGCTTCAGGATATCCCGTTCCGAGAATACCGACTGCTGCAGCCTTTTGATAGAGCTCCCGTGGAAATTCTCCGGCTTCCTCCCACTCGTCTATGAAGGGAAGAATCTCCTTGTCCACAAATGCCTTGACCGATTTCCTCACCATGTCATGGGCTTTTCCGAAATATTCCTGGCAAGTTGATTTTGAGTTGAATTCGTAAGGCATTATAGATTTTCCTCCAGATTGGTTGAGGATAATGTATAAAATTTGTCATTTGCTTCGCGTAATTAAGTGTCATTTACTTCGTGTCATTCATCGTAGCTAAGACCTATCAGCCAAAAGCCACAATAAATTACGCGCGAAGCGCCGCAAATGACGTCCGAAGGACTAATGACCATCAATGACCGCCGAAGGCTAAATGACGCCCGCAGGGCTAATGTCCCGCGCAGCGCTAATGACTATAAATGACAGCCGCAGGCTATAATATCGCTTTGGGCACGTCAACGATTCTGGCTCTCAGGTATTCTCCCAATGTTTTAGCCTGAGGGTCACTCCTCAGAGATGCGGCCACTCCGTCACCCAGCAAGCCTTTGATATAAAAATTTAAAGCCAGGAGATTGGGCAGTTCATAACGCTCGATCCCAAAACCCGCCAGATCCTTGAGAAGTATTTTCAAACGTTCCACCGACAAGTACTCCCGTAAAAATGCAAATGCATCCGGCGTCTTTGCCCAGACACCCAGATTGGCATTTCCGCCTTTGTCTCCCGAGCGCGTGGCAAACAATTTCCCAAAAGGTACTGAAATGGTTTCTCCTTGTGGAACCGATGGAATCGGTCTTGTTTGAAGCGACACGGCATGCAAGGCTTCTCCCTGGGCTAACGCTTTCACAACAATCTCTTGATCATCAACAAAAACATGCTGTTGGATGTGCTTGTTCGACACCAGTGCCGGCCAGTGCATAATGGCTGGAACGCCTTTGGTGGGGGGAGCTGTGGCTGTAAAGCCAGGGATGTTTGCCAGAGCCAGCTCCACCAGTTTTGAAGAAAACAGGGCCACTTTTTTAGGGTCCGGGTCCATGACCGATATCCGCAGATGTGCAAAGGCCTCTTCATTGCTTGACGGATTTTTCTTTTCCGAGCGAATGAGCTGTACATCCACCACCGAAAACAGTTTTTCCCCACCCAGGCTGTCAAAGAGAGCTTCTGTGACGATCTGTGCCTTTTTCTCGATGTCGAGTCCTGTCAAAATGATGGTCATGCTGTTACGATACCCCCCCAGGTTGTTGATGCATACCTTAGTGGTTTGGGTAGGAGGTTCCCCTTTGACACCTTGAATCCTAACCCGGTGGGCATCTTCCTGAAAAATATCGATGGTGTCGAAACGGGCGGCAACGTCCGGTGTCAGATACCTGGGTTCTCGAACTTCATACAGCAACTGAGCAGTGACCGTTCCAACCGAGACAAGCCCGCCGGTGTTGGCATGCTTGGTAATAACCGAAGAGCCGTCTTTTTCAAGTTCTGCAATGGGAAATCCTACATTTTTAAAAGAAGGTACCTCTTCAATAAAAGAATAATTGCCGCCGGTGGCCTGGGCGCTACACTCGATCACATGACCGGCCACGGCTGCGCCCGCCAGGGCATCCCAGTCTGTTTTCTCCCATTTGAATTGCCAGGCCGCAGGCCCCATGACCAGTGCTGCATCGGCAATGCGTCCCCCAATGACAATGTCTGCGTCATGATTCAGCGCCTCCACAATTCCCCAACAACCCAGATAGGCATTGGCTGAAATCGTCTGTGCCTCGGCATCTTTCAAGGAAATCCCCTTGTCCATGTGGGTGAAAGGTTCTCCTTTGTCTTGAAGATCCTGCAGTCTCTGCATCAGGTTGTCACCCTCGATATAGGCAATTTTGGGGTGAAGCCCCAGGGTTTCCGCTTGCTTCTGGAGTTCTTTGGCAAGTGACCCTGGATTGAGACCCCCTGCATTGGCAACAACCTTGATACGCCTGTCAAGACATTCCCCCATGACAATTTCCATCTGCTTTAAAAATGTCGTAACAAAACCGGCATTGGGATCCTTGAACTGCTTGCGAAGCAGAATGGCCATGGTCAGTTCGGCCAGGTAATCACCGGTCAAAAAATGGATGGGGCCGCCCTGGACCATCTCCTGTGCCGCAGAAAATCTGTCACCAAAAAAACCGCTGCAGTTGGCAATGATTAATTTCTCGTTGTTCAAATGGTATCTCTCGTTCATAAGTATAGCTCCTGTAATAGTCAGCAATAGCTATATATAAGCGATAAGCTCTAAGCTTTAAGCTGCTTATCGCTTACCGCTTATCGCTGAGCCTAAAACCTAACACCTAAAACATAACTCGGTGTTTTTCCCTATTTCCCCTTAAACTCCGGCTTGCGTTTCTCTATAAATGCCGTGATACCCTCCACAGCATCCTGGGTTGACACCACCTCTGCCAGTTTGCCGCTCAGGTAATCGACGGCCTCGTTCAGGGGCATATCCGACATGTGATGAAAAGCCTCTTTGCCGAGTCTCAACCCAATGGGGCTCTTTGTAATCAACGCTCCCAAAATCCGGTCAACGCTTTCATCCAGCTTATCAAAAGGAACGACCCGGGTAATAAGACCCATTTCAAGGGCTTCCTGGGCCGAGAGCTTTTCCCCCAAAAGCACCATTTCCATACCCTTTTTCTTCATCACATTCCTGAAGATCAAGGCACCGATCATCATTGGGAATAAGCCCACATTGACCTCAGGGGTCCCAAATTTGGCCGTCTCCCTTGCCACCACAATGTCACAGGACAGCATGAACCCCATCCCCCCGGCCAGGCAGTATCCGTTGACCCTTGCAACGGTCGGTTTGGGGTAAGCCGCCATGCGTTTCAAAAGATCTGCATAGCGACTGAAAGAATCCTTGCCCTCCTCGGTGGCAGCCCCCCCGAGGTCAGCCCCGGAGCAAAAAGATTTATCACCGGCACCGGTCACCATGATCGCCCGGACATGATCGTCGGTTTCCGCTCGATCCAGGCAATCCATGAATTGCGCAATTACTTGGGGTGTCAGGGAATTTCGTTGCTTTTCACGATTGATGGTCAGCGTTGCCACCTGATTTTCAACATGATATAGGAGTGGGTTTTCCGTCATCATTCATTCCTCCCAATTTAACAATTTGCTTTAAGCTATAAGCTCTAAGTAGTAAGCCGTATAAAGCTTAAAGCTCAACTTCCGATTTTCACCATCGATAGAGCGAAATGGGTGATCCCATGGCGATTTGCGCTGTTTGAGCCAATTAGGGCCCCTTATATCAGCGCATGTTAATGAGGTACTAACCGCCATGACCTCGCCAAGATGGGCAGTCTCATCCATACCTGCCGTGATTCAAAAGTCAAGCCCGAATCCTTTGTATTTGCTATATAACTGAGAGTATGCTTAACTTTTGCCTAAGTTGAGCGTTTCAAATTTTAAGAATTTGGGATTAAACAATCACGCCAGAAAGGACTCAATCATGAAGGACGTTGTTATTGCATCAGCATGCAGGACCGCCATCGGCGCATTCGGTGGAACCCTGCGGGATACGATTGCCTCGGAAATTGCCAAAGTTACCATGCAGGAAGCCATAAAGCGGGCCGGTATCGACCCTGCAACCATCGATGATATTCGTTACGGCTGCTGTCTGGAGCCGGTGGACACATTGAATGTCGCTCGCACTGCTGCCCTGCTTGCAGGGATACCCGACACCGTTCCCGCCGTAACCATCAACCGCGTATGTATTTCGAGTATGGAGGCGACCATTTCTGGAATGGCCATGATTCAGGCCGGCATGGCCGATATCATTCTTTCCGGGGGTGTGGAGCACATGTCCGGGGTTCCATATGTCGTGCCGTCCGCACGTTGGGGATGCCGTCTACAGGATCAGGTCTTTGTGGATGCCTTGATACGAAGTCTCCATTGTGGCTCCCATGTGATACCCCATCCTGAAGATGGTCCGGTGAATGCAGAAGAACCCCCCTTAAGCTATTTTAAGGGAAAACCTTATATCATGGGCCATACAGCCGAGTTTGTAGCCCAGCAGTATGGCATCACCCGGGAAGAAATGGATGAAGTGGCTCTCAGGAGCCATAACAACGTAGAACGGGCAACCCAGGATGGCTCGTTCAAGGAAGAAATCGTACCCATGGAAATCCCCCAGCGAAAAAAAGATCCTGTTCTGTTTGATAAGGACGAACACTTCAGACCCGGGATGACCATGGAACAACTCCAGAAACTGCCACCGGCCTTTATCCCCAAAACCGGCAAGGTTACGGCTGGTAACGCGAGTGGTATCAATGACGGGTCGGCCGGAATGGTGATCATGTCTGCTGAAAAAGCCGCAGCTCTCAATATAAAACCCCTGGGAAAAATCAAGGCCGTTGGAAAGGGAGGTTGTCACCCCTCGGTAATGGGCATGTCACCTGTTCCGGCTGTTCAGGACCTGATGACACGCAGTGGTTTGAAAATTGAGGATTTCGAGCTGGTAGAAGTAAACGAAGCATTTGCCGCCCAGTATATTGGCTGTGAAAGAGAACTGGGATTGAACCGCGAAATCACGAATGTCAACGGGTCGGGAATCGGTCTTGGACACCCGGTAGGCGCCACCGGCGCCCGTATCATCACTTCCCTGATCCATGCCATGAAACAGCGTGGAAAAACACTGGGACTGGCCACCCTCTGCGGTGGCGGGGGCGTGTCTATGGCCTGTGCGATTGAGATGGTGTAAAAGAGAGGGTACAAGGGTCCGAGGGTGATACAAGGGTTGGAGGGGACTATGTTCATTGCGTTTGTCGCGTTTCTTGGGTTCATTGGGTTGATGAAACATAAATAAGTTGAAGGCTCGATACCGACGGCCATAAACAACACAATAACCCCAAAGAACACAATGAACAAAGCAACCAAGTTTTTAGGGTGTTAGGTTTTAGGCTCAGACAAGAGCGAACAGCTGGCAGCTGTAAGCGGGCAGCAGCATCCCAGCTTCCAGGCATCCTGGCGTCCCGGCATACAAAGGGCCGTCAGATTGCCTCTCTTGAACTATTATTACATAAAATACATTAATTTTAATTGATTTATTATATTTTCTATCTTTTATTGACATTATCATCAGTTTGGTTCAATCTTTCTTTAACCTAAATTGAGCGACAAGGTCGTCACCTATAAAATCGTAAAACGATTTTATTATGAAAATAGATACAACCACCATCGATATCATCAAACACCTCCAGGACGGTCGGAAATCACTGAAGAAAATCGCGGACGATCTATCCATTTCCGAAAACACCGTCAGGTCAAGGGTCAACCAGCTGAAAAATGAAGATATTTTATCCATATCCGGTCTGGTGCGTCCGGAAGCTATCCCCGGCCATTGCTCGGTAATGGTGGGTGTCAAACTTTCAACCATGCATCTTGTTAAAAAGGGTGAAGCGTTCAGCAAGCTGAAAGGTGTTGTTTCCGTTAGCGTCGTAACAGGTCGTTTTGATTTGATCTTGATTGTGTTGCTCAAAGAAAGCTATGGTCTGCTTGAATTTTATACCGAGCAAGTTGCGCGGATAAAAGATGTCCAATCGGTTGAAACATTTGTGGTTTACAAAAGCTATGGCTTGAAGCTGCCCTATATTCTATAGCCCTAATATTTCATGAAAAAGGAGCTAATTCATGAACAATCTCTTCAAAACAATCTTGCATGATCGCCATGTCGACCTGGGTGCCCAGATGGTTGAATTCGGGGGCTGGGTCATGCCCATACAGTATCCACAGGGAATCGTCCGGGAACACCTTGCCACAAGACGGCATGCCGGTCTTTTTGATGTATCGCATATGGGCCGATTCACCTTCCAGGGGCAAGATGCCCTGCCGTTTTTGCAACATGTCCTTTCCAACAATGCCACTGGGCTCGAGGAAGGGGAAAGCCAGTATACCTTGATCCCAAATAACAGCGGCGGCGCCATCGACGATGCCTATCTCTACCGATTTTATACCGATGAATACCTGCTGGTGGTCAATGCCGGCAACCGTCTCAAAGATTGGGATCACTTTCAGACCTGCCTGCCTGATTTCAAAAATGTCACCATGGAAGATAAAACCGAAGACATATCCATGCTGAGCCTGCAGGGACCGACATCCAAAGATATTCTCCAGAATATAATGGATACCGGTGCGCTTCCGGAACCCATGCGAAACCATCTCAGCATCGTCACCATTCAAGATAAAAAAGTGCTCATCGCACGCACGGGATACACCGGAGAGCCCCTCTGTTTTGAGCTGTTTATCGACAGCACCGACACCCCCGCTATCTGGGACCTGTTGATCGATCAGGGTGCCCACCCTGTTGGACTGGGTGCGCGGGATACCCTCAGACTTGAAGCAGGCCTTCCCCTGTACGGACACGAACTGGGAATGGATCCGGACAACAAGGAAATTCCGATCTATGCGTCGCCCCTGTCACGATTTGCCGTGAGTCTGTCTCCCTTGAAAAAAGATTTTATCGGTCGAAAAGCCCTTGAAAAGCAATTTCAAGCCTTTAAAAAGATTGTCGATCAGGACTATTCTCTTATACATGATCTCCCACGCTGCATCATGCCGGTGGCATTGAAAAAGAAGGGCGTGGCCCGTGCCGGATACAAAATTTTTCAGGAAAATCGTCATGTCGGATATGTCACCAGCGGCACCATGATTCCAAGATGGGAAATCGAGGGGGAGGGCATCTTCTCAAAATTGACCGAGAGCCACGATCTCAGGGGAATCTGTCTGGCACTGTTAGACAGTACCCTGATGGAGGGCGATAACATCGACATCGAAATCCGGGGAAAACAAGTGCCGGCAGTTGTCGTTCCCTTTCACATGCGGAGCGAGGCACCCCCTTTTGCCAGGTCCATCCCCTGGGACAAGATTGGGCAGGAAAAAAAATCACCAGGAAAAGATGACATTTCCCACAACGTTCAATCCCTGTTAAAAAAATCGATTCAAAACACAAAATGGCGCCAAAAGGAATGCATCAATCTCATCCCGTCCGAACAAACCCAGTCCGAACTCGTACGCTTGCTCTCCGTCATGGACCCGTGTGGACGCTATGCCGAGCACAAGCAGGTGGGTGCCTTCAGTGAAGCCGAGGTTTTTTATTACCAGGGAACCGATTTCATAGCCGAAGTCGAGGCAAATCTCGAAACAGAGTTAAAAAAGTTCTTTGGGTGTCAGCAGGTCGAAACCCGTCTGGTTTCAGGTCAGATGGCCAATATGGCTCTGTTTAGCGCCCTGGTTGACTATATCAATCGAAGCGATCGGAAAAATGAGCAGCGACGACTCAGGAAGGTGATGAACAACCATATCATCAAGGGTGGCCATTTGAGTGCTCAGCCCATGGGAGCGTTGAGAGACTTTGTGGCCCGAGACCCTTTGTCTGAAAAACCGGCGGTGATCAATTTTCCGGTCCTGCCTGAAAATCCCTATAAAATTGACCTCGATGCCTGTGAGACCCTCATTCAAAAACATGCGCCGGAACTGTTTATCTTTGGTAAAAGCATGGTTCTCCACAAGGAACCCGTTGCAGAAGTTCGCCGGATAATCGATGGCCTGGGCATGGATTCGATTATCATGTACGACATGGCGCATGTTCTGGGCCTGGTGGGCCCCCATTTTCAAGAACCTTTTAAAGAAGGTGCGGATTTTATAACAGGGTCAACACATAAAACCTTTTTCGGAACACAACGGGGTATCATCGGCACGGATATCAGGGATGAAGACCCCCGGTTCGAACTATGGGAAGCCGTTAAGCGCCGGGCATTCCCTGGAAGTGTCAGCAATCATCACCTGGGAACACTTTTGGGACTCCTGATGGCGGCCTATGAGATGAACCATTTCAAAAACATCTATCCCAAAAAAGTGATCGACAACGCCCGAGTCTTTGCCAACGCGTTGTGCGACAGCGGGTTGAGCGTGGCCGGCGATCCAAAAATCTCTTTCACAGAAACCCACCAGGTGATACTCAATGTGGGCTATGCAAAGGGACCTGAGATTGCCAGGAAACTGGAAGAAAACAACCTCATCGTCAACTACCAGGCAGCTCCGGTGGAAGAAGGCTTTACAGCATCCGGATCCCTTCGCATGGGTGTACAGGAAATGACGCGCTTTGGTATGGAGGCCGCAGATTTCGAAGAACTGGCACAATTGTTCAAGGATGTTCTGGTGGATAACCGAAACGTCAAGGAAGCCGTTATAGCATTCCGAAAACGTTTTATGGAGATGAAGTTCTGTTTTACGGAAGACCAGGTGGGGGAATACATCCAGAAAATGCACAACTTGCTATAAGGCGTAAGCATTAACTCAATTTTCGGGATTGGGCGAACGCGAAATGAATAATCCTTTACCTTTCCGGTTTATCCGGACGGGGCATTTGGTAGCTTACAGCTCAAGGCTTATTGCTTAATGCTAAAAACTTAACACCTAATACCTAAAACCATTTTCACAGGAGACTGCCATGAAAGAATTGAGTGAGCTGAATTTCCCGGACGATGTCATGTATACCGATGATCACGAATGGACAAAAATGGAAAACGATGAAGCCGTCATCGGCATAAGCGATTATGCACAGGATCAACTGGGAGACATCGTTTTTGTAGAACTGCCCCAGGTTGGTGAGACATTTGAAAAGGGTGGCGAGTTCGGCACGGTGGAATCCGTCAAGGCCGTATCCGAGCTTTTCCTGCCTGTAAGCGGCGAAATTGTCGCCGTCAATGACGCCCTGGAAGACACACCGGAACTGGTCAACAACGAACCCTACACCGGGGGATGGATGCTCCGGGTCAAGCTCAGCAAAAAATCCGAATTGGACCAGCTGATGAATAAAAGCGCTTATCTCGAATCATTGAAAGGGTGATAACATGAGGTATTTACCGCACACGCAAGAAGATATCGCCGATATGCTGAAAACCATCGGTGCTGATAGCCTGAATGATCTGTTTACAACCATTCCAGAAGATTGCCGCAGAAAAACGGACCTCGACCTGCCCAAGGCCAAGACCGAGTGGGAACTGAACCACCACATGAGCGGACTGGCTGCCCAGATGGCGGTATGCCCGGATTACAAGGTGTTCATCGGTGCCGGTAGTTATGATCATTATATTCCGGAAGTGGTCAAACAGCTTCTGAGCAGGTCCGAGTTTTACACGGCCTATACTCCCTATCAACCCGAAATGAGCCAGGGCACGCTTCAAGCTATTTATGAATACCAGACACTTACCACACGTCTTTTGGGATTGGACGTGGCCAATGCCTCCATGTATGACGGGGCTTCGTCTCTGGCGGAAGCGCTCCTGATGTCCATCCGGATCACCCGGCGGAAAAAAGTGGCTATCTCCCGTCTCATCCATCCCTTGTATCGGCAGGTGGTTCGAACATACTTCGCTCCCACCGGATACGAAGTTGTGGAGCTTCCTGTTTTAGATTCCGGTCAAACAGATATGACCGGCCTCGGAGATATGGAGACCTTTGCAGGCGTGGCCATTCAATCACCCAACTATTTTGGTTGTATCGAAAACCTGGTTGCCTTTGAGGAAAAAGTCCACTCGGACAGCAAAACACTCTTGATCGTCTCTTTCACAGAACCCCTTGCCTATGGTGTATTAAAAAACCCGGGCAGCATCGGTGCGGACATTGCCTGCGGTGAGGGACAGAGTCTGGGCATCCCCAGATCTTTCGGCGGGCCCGGTCTTGGCATGTTTGCAGCCAAAAAGGCCTATACGAGAAACATGCCCGGCAGACTCGTTGGCCAGACAAAGGATCTTGAAGGCAAGCGGGGTTTTGTCTTGACACTTTCCACCAGGGAACAACATATTCGCCGGGAAAAAGCCACGTCGAACATCTGTTCTAATCAGGGCTTGTGCGCTACTGCCGCGGCCATGTATATGGCAACGCTGGGAGGCACCGGTATTCGAAAACTGGCCGCATTGAATCACGACAAAGCCGCTTACCTACAAAACGCATTGAAAAAAGCCGGGATTGAAATCCCCTTTGACACACCCGTATTCAACGAGTTTGTGGTCAAATTTCCAAAGGACTTCAAGAAAACCTATGCAAACCTGCTATCCAAAAATATAGTGCCGGGACTTTCACTGACACCGGATTATCCCGAGTTTCCAGATCACTATCTATTGTGTGCCACAGAAACCATGGACAAGGCGGATATGGACCTGTTGGTCAAGGAGGTGACATCATGAAAGAAGGCGTCGGAACCACGGGTCTGATACTCAATGAACCCTTTTTATGGGAAAAGGGCAAAAAGGGGCGGATCGGCTTTTCTTTGCCCAACAACGATGTCCCATCATCCCCACTGCTTGAGGATCTGCTCGGGGAAGGACCTGATTTCCCAGATCTGAGCGAGGTCGATGTGGTGAGACATTACACCCGTCTTTCCACCTGGAACTTCGGGGTGGACAGCGGCATGTACCCCCTGGGGTCCTGCACCATGAAGTACAATCCCAAAACCAATGAACGCCAGGCATCGCTACCGGGCCTAGCCCAGGCCCATCCACTGTTACCGACCGAACTGGCACAGGGTGCGCTTAAAATCATGTTTGATCTTCAGAAACATCTGGCCGAGATAACCGGGCTGCCGGCCGTCACACTACAGCCGGCTGCTGGCGCCCAGGGTGAACTCACCGGCATGCTTCTGTTTTTCGCTTTTCACATGATGAACAAAGAAAGACGAACCAAAATCCTCATACCGGACACAGCCCACGGCACCAACCCTGCGAGTGCTGCCCTGTGTGGCTTCCGATCGGTTCCCGTTGCATCCAATGCTCAGGGAGTTCTTGCACCGGAGGATGTGGAAGCCCTCATGGATGAGGAAACGGCCGGCATCATGGTCACAAATCCCAACACACTGGGCCTTTTTGAAGAACATATCAAAGAGATATCTGAAATCGTACATGCCAAAGGCGGTCTCGTATACGCAGATGGCGCCAATATGAACGCTGTAATGGGTATGGTGAACATGGCCGACCTGGGTGTGGATGTCTTGCACCTCAATCTTCACAAGACATTTTCAACCCCCCATGGCGGCGGTGGGCCTGGCAGCGGCCCGGTTTGCGTCACCAAAAGACTCGAACCCTTTTTACCGGTGCCCAGGGTAGTGCATGTTAAGAACAGTTTTAAACTTTCTTATGATTACCCGGAATCCATTGGCAAGGTTCACGCATTTTACGGAAATTTCGGGATTCAAATTCGTGCCTATTCCTATATTCTTTCCATGGGCGACCAGTTGAAAACAGCGAGTCAACTGGCGGTGCTGAACGCCAATTATCTGAAAGAAAGTCTCCGGGATATTTTTCACCTGCCCTATGACAGGCCCTGTATGCATGAGTGCGTCTTCACGGACAAACACCAACAAGCATACAAGGTGAGCACACTGGACATTGCCAAGCGACTGATAGATTATGGGTTTCATCCCCCCACCATATACTTCCCCCTCGTGGTTCAGGGCGCCTTGATGATGGAGCCAACGGAAACAGAATCCAAGGAGGATCTGGATGGTTTTATCGAGGCCCTGAGACAGATCGTTCAAGAAGCCAAGGAGAATCCCGAGCTGCTGTTGCAGGCCCCCATCAAAACCAAGGTACGGCGGCTGGACGAAACCATGGCCGCACGAAAACCCTGTCTGGCGGGTTGACCTGGATATTTTTATTATATGATGACAAGTAGAAAACCACCCCTTATGTTTCATGACAGGTTCGGGCCAACCCGATGGTAAAACATCAGCCTCCCACCCGGACCCAGGCCTGCTGGTGCCTGGACCTCCAGACAATGGCTTATCAGGAAGCCTGGGAATTCCAACAAGCCATGGTAAGGGCCAGAATTGAAAAGAATTTTTCTCAGGATGTCATTCTGTTCGTTGAACATGCCCCGGTTTTTACACTGGGTCGCAGGGGGGGGCTTGAAAACCTGACCGTTTCCGAAACTTTTCTGGAAACATCAGGTATCCAGGTTATACAGGTGGAAAGAGGTGGGGACATTACCTATCATGGTCCCGGCCAGATGGTGGTCTACCCCATCCTGGATCTGGATCGCCAACGACTCGGCATCACGGAACTGGTCTTCAAGCTCGAAGAAATCATGATCCGCGTTTCCAAAACCCTCGGTGTCCATGCTGTTCGAAATTCCAAGAATCGCGGTGTCTGGGTTGGTGACAAAAAGCTTGGCAGCATCGGACTTGCTGTCCGAAAGGGAATCAGTTTTCATGGAATGGCGCTGAACGTCAACCTTTCCATGACGCCTTTCGAATGGATTCACCCCTGTGGTCTTGCCAATGTCTCCATGACGTCCCTCGAAAAAGAACTGTCTGAAAGACCTTCCATGCAGGTTGTACGGAAACTGACCAAACAGCATTTAGGGGATGTGTTCGGACAGCCTTTAGAGGCGATCTCACGAGAAACCCTGGATAAATGGATAAGGAATAACGGAAAGCCATAAGCTTTAAGCGGTAAGCTATAAGCACTAAACAGCTTATGGCTTATAGCTTATTGCTTAAGGCTTGGAGAAAATATGTCACACAAAGTGCTGAAAAAGCCGGCTTGGCTAAAACGGCGAATGACCGCGGGATCGGATTATGAAAAAGTTCGCGCGCTCATTGAAAACTGCCATCTGCACACGGTTTGCCAGGAAGCCCATTGCCCCAATATCTGGGAGTGCTTTTCCAAAGAAACGGCCACTTTTCTCATCATGGGAGACCGTTGTACCCGAAATTGCCGATTTTGTGCCGTTGCCCAAGGTCCCCAAGAGCTGCCGGACCCAGAAGAGCCTGACCATGTGGCTTTGGCCGTTCAAGAATTAAAACTGGCCTACGTGGTCATCACCTCCGTGACCCGGGATGATTTGCCGGACGGTGGAGCAGGCCATTTTGCAAGGACTATCCAGGCAGTAAGGGACAAATGTCCAGGGGTTGGTATCGAGGTACTGATTCCAGACTTCCAGGGAAAACGAGATGCATGGCAGACCGTCCTTGACGCACGACCCGATGTTCTGAATCACAACATGGAAACCGTCCAGCATCTCTATCCGCTGGTTAGACCGCAAGCAGATTACGGTCAATCTTTAGATCTCATCAGATATGCCGCAGACAACGGTCATGGTATTTCCACAAAATCAGGTCTGATGCTGGGGTTGGGAGAAAGCAATCCTGAAATCGTGACAGCCTTTGCAGACCTCCTCCAAGCTGGATGTCACATCTTAACCCTGGGTCAGTACCTGCAACCCACCAAGGAACATCTCCCCGTCGATCGATTTGTGCCGCCAGATGCGTTTGATGAATTCAAGAAAATTGCCTTAGAAATGGGTTTCAGCGATGTAGCCGCCGAACCGTTTGTACGCAGCTCCTATCGGGCCAAGGAATTATTTAAGGGGAAGTTTTAACTAGTGTCTGATCCACAAATGAATAATTCCCTGGCGCTTTGCGAACTCGCCATTGGGTCACCCATTTCGCTCAATTTATGGTAAAATCCGAAAGTTGAGCTTTAAGCTGTAAGCATTAAGCGGCTTATGGCTTAACGCTTAATGCTTAATGCTTGTGGCTGTCAGACAAGAAGTTTTTTAAAGAGAAAAATCCAGTATCGCACGTTCTCATTCTTTTATTATTCGATATCGGGTTTTCGATTCTTGTATGCAGGCGGCCGGTTTTCAAAATTGGCCATCACCGCCTCAACCTGGTTGGCCTGACCGATTATCTTCTTTTGAAAATGGGCCTCAAGGTCGAGACCATCAACCGAACTCCCGTGCCAGACTTCTTCCAAAAGCTGTTTTCCCGCAGAGATGGCATCCGGTGACTTGCCGGCAATCTCCTGTGCCATGTCAGCCGCCGCCTCGAAAGGGTTCTCGCAGACCCTGGTTACCAGGCCCAGGCTGGCTGCCTCTTCAGCCCCCACTACCCTGCCCGTAAAAGTCAGCTCTTTGGCTACGTCCAGACGTACGAGATCCCTCAGGGTCTGGGTACCCGACATATCCGGAACAAGCCCCCATTTGATCTCCCTAACCGAAAACCGGGCATCCGTACCTGCCAGACGTATGTCAGCCGCCAGGGCCAGCTGAAAGCCACCCCCATAGGCAGCCCCATGTATGGCGGCAATCACCGGCACTGGTACCTGTTTCCATACATATCCCACCAACTGGGCATAATTTGCCGGGCTGCCTTCGGGCTTGTCGAAAAATTTCAGTCCCTGCCCACTGGCAATATCACCCATGGCCATGAAGCTTTCAAAGTCCAGACCGGCGCAAAACCCCTTTCCCTCCCCGGATAGAACAACCGCACGGACCGATGGATCCGCCGAGACGGACCTACCCGCATCGACGATTTCCACAAACATATCTGCGTTGAGTGCGTTGTATTTTTCGGCACGGTTCAATTTGACATAAGCCACATGGTTTTCAATTGAAATTGTTACAAGATCAGACATTTAAATTTTCTCCTGATTAACTGTTTCCTTTGAGTCCGATATCTTCCGCCACGTTTCTCATACCCATAATGGTTTCCGTAATCAGGTCTCCGATATCCATGCCCAGCAGCTTCGCCCCTTTTTCGATCACCTCCCGGTTCACTCCTGCGGCAAATTTCTTGTTTTTCCATTTCTTTTTCACTGATTTGGTCTTCATATCCATCACACTCTTGGAAGGACGCACCAGCGCCGAGGCGGCAACCAAACCCGTTAGCTCGTCTATGGCGTACAGGACTTTTTCCATAGAGCTCTCTGGTTTCACATCGTTGAATATATCCCAGCCATGGCTGACCACGGCACGTGTGTATTCATCCGGCCAATGGTTTTCTTCCAGAATTTCACGCGCCTTCAAGCAGTGCTCATCCGGGTACATTTCATAGTCGATGTCATGGATGAGGCCGACAACGCCCCATTTGTTAGGATCTTCCCCATGCTTTTCTGCAAAATGCCGCATGACAGCTTCCACGGACAAGGCGTGGCTGATAAGGCTTTGGCTTTTTGTATACTTTTTCAGTAGATTAAACGCGTCTTCTCGAGTCGGTGTGGTCATGATCTTACCTTTTTTAATATGAATGTTACGTTCGCGGTTTTTAATTATGTTGACCGTTGCATAGCAGCCGTAAACATACCTGCGCCAATCAATGCCGTGCCCCCGCAACGGTTGAACCATTTGCGTACACGTGTCTTCCTTATGGTTTCTCGCAGTTGACTTGCAAATAACGCGTATAGAGCTGCATTAACCAAAGCCAAGAACAGGAAAGTCCCTCCCAACAGGAGTAGTTGGCTGAGTAAGGGTTCATTGGGGCTGATGAATTGCGGCAAGAATGCCACAAAGAAGGCGATTCCTTTTGGGTTGAGTGCCGTTACAATGAAAGCGCTTTTGAAAAGTGAGCGCGTTGAAATATTTTTTTTCCCATTCTGAATAGAATTGTTTTTCGGCTTTGCTCTCAACAGGTTGATCCCCAGGTAAATCAAATACAAAGCTCCAACCCACTTGAACAATGTAAAAAGAGTGGCAGAAGTGCTCATAATTGCACCAAGTCCCAAAAGGGAGAGCGTCATTGCTGTGAAATCTCCAAACACGACGCCTGCTGCAAGGGGCACAACTGATTTACGCCCATGTGTGACGGCTTGACTTACAACCAGAATGATAGTCGGTCCCGGTATTACCAAAATAAGTATTGTAGCAAAAACGTAGGCAATATAGATTTCCAAACTCATTTATGTCTCCCATTTTGTCTATCCGTTTTCCGGAGGTGGTCGTAGAAAGCTGGTCAGCAAAACCGCGCCGCCTGTTAATGCGGCACACAACCAAAACGCCATGCTGAAGGTGCCGGTGCTATCTGCTATGAAACCCGCTACTGCAGGTCCTGTAATCTGTCCTACGCCAAAAAACAAGGTAATAAATGCAGCCATAATGCACTATATGCAAATATTTATTCCTGAACTGAGCGATTTTTATCGAAGAGATGTGCCGAGATCTTGATGGAGGAGGGTTCGCAACTCGAAGGGTGTGAATGCCACTCGTGGTTCCTTCGTGCTCATGCGCTATTACCATCTTGATTGTGCATAACAAGTTAGAGTAGGGCAAGTGTGCACTCATCAAGCTTATTTTTATCGGAACGCACTTTTTTTCGCCTTTGCTGAAGAATGATTTACTGGTTAAGCTTGGAACTTGCGATACGATTGAGGCTCGGAAACTCTGCACATAACCCCACATATTCATTATCGTCTCCAGACCAGGTTACACGGTATGTATATCGATCATTTGCTAGCGCCATGGTCAATCTCCAATTTTTCAATAGCCAAAAGCACCTGTTTTACTTGATATGTCTTGGCCTTTCCTTTATTGTTTTGAATATTAATCCTTGGATCGCCTTGCCAGGGGGTTTTGTAGATTTTATGGCTGCTTCCCCTGTTACGAGGTTTTCCAAAATAATTTTCACATACTTTACATAGATCAACGCATTCTGCCCTCCCTGCTGAGAGAACTGTAGGGTAATAAAAGACAATAAGCGGTAAGCTCCTTAATACTTATAGCTTACCGCTTATTGCTTACCTTCTATATCTTCATCCCTTATCTTATTGCCATTTCTATCTTAAGGAACTTCAAACGCAAGCAAAACAAGAATATTGCGACAAAAATCATTTTGGGATGGCTTCGGCTTACCAGTTTTCGCCCAAAAGCTCAAAATGCGCCTGGGGATGTGCACAGGCCGGACACATGGCCGGTGCTTCCGCGCCTTCGGCCAGGTAGCCACAGTTTCTGCAGCGCCACACAACGACCTCTTGTCTCTTGAACACACGGTCGGCCTCAATGTTGCCGGCCAGATCGACATAACGTTTCTCATGCTGTTTCTCAGCAACGGAAATCATTTCCCAGACCATGGCGGGGGCAGCAAATCCCTCATCTTTGGCGACCTGGGCAAACCCCGGGTATAATTCGGTATGCTCGAAGCGCTCACCGGCAGCGGCTGCCTTTAGGTTATCGAGGGTTGACCCGACAACACCTGCTGGAAAGCCAGCCGTTATCTCAAGTTCCCCACCTTCCAGAAAGCTAAAAAAGCGCTTGGCATGCTCTTTTTCATGGTTGGCCGTCTCTGCAAAAATATCCGAGATCTGCACATAACCTTCTTTTTTTGCCTTGCTCGCAAAGTAGGTGTATCGATTCCGAGCCTGGGATTCTCCTGCAAAAGATTTAAGCAAGTTCTGTTCTGTTTGACTACCTTTCAATTCTGCCATTTGTTTCCTCCTTATTAGGTTTAATTATGGTTTGACGCCTTTTGACAATCCGGGCAGATACCGAAAAAATCGATTCGGTGATTGACGATCCAGTATCCTGTTTTCCGCATAATCTGTTGTTTCAGATCCGCTATTTCGAGGTCATCAGCATCCATTACCTGTTTGCATTTCGTGCAGATGACATGGGTATGTGGATAGGGCCGTTTCCCGTCGTATCGATTGCTGCCCTTGCTGAATTCGAGCTCCATCACCACCCCCATTTCCTTGGCAAGAGAAATGGTTTTGTAGACAGTCGCCCTGCTTGTCATGGGGAAATCGACCCTGACCCTTTCATAGATCTGGTCCACCGTAGGGTGGGCGTCACTGGTGGTCAGAACTTCCAGAACGGCCTGCCGTTGCGGTGTCATACGATGCCCTGCCGCCTGCATCTGTTTAACCAGAGGATTGATCATGGTGTAGGAATTCGTCAACGTCGATATCCGGGGTGTTGATGACGTTCATCAATTACAAAGAATGATTATCTCTAAATAATAGATCTCTTGTTTGTCATCGAGAAAGTGGAATGTCAAGCATTAAAATCAGAGCAGCTGCTTGAGGAATGACACACCAAAGCAGGATGCGACAATATTCATAATACCCGCATCCATTCGACGGCCATTATCCGACAAGGTATTGCAAGGAAAGTCACGCCAGTTTCTGTCCACGGACAATTCCGGCGCTGCTTCTTCGGAGAGGGTCAATGGCCAAAGCGAACAGGCCTTTGGCTTTAAATCCACTGGAGATATCCGGCGATCGAGTGCCACCGAATGGAGAGCACAAAATGTTTCACCTGAAGGTTTTGCATAGGTAAAGACACAGGATTCGTCCTCCTTGGCGTCGATGCAATAGCTTGCATCGTCACATTCTTCAAACACATTTTTGAATCCGTTGCCATTTTTAATGCTATTGGTATATCGCGCGACAAGGGGAAAATACCCCACAATTCTTTCAAGTTCTGACTGACTGACATGGGGTACGTATCTGGAACAACAGGAGGGGCAATCCCTGCATACTTCGGGGCGGCATTTATGACGAATGGTCTGAAGAGCGGTGAGGTCCACTCGTATACCATGGATGATCGGATTGAGATCCTTTATCATGTACACCATCTCTTTGTCTTGTGATATAAGAATTGGCTTTATGAACACTTAATCATGACGGTATCGTTCAAACAATGATCTTGACTGATTTGATTTTGGCTTGCACCACTTCGACAAACCTGGAATTCCGTTTCACTCCTTTACGATCTGATCGGGAGCAGGCGACTTCCAGCAAGACAAAATCAAATTTAGAATCGATATACCGTTGGTCTGCAATTCTTGTCAATATCAATACCGATGGTATCCCCGGTTTTGAATCCAAGGGCCTTGAATCTCTTGATCACCTCTTCATATCTGTCCGCATGCCAGTAGACACTCCACAAGGGATTTCTTACCGTATCGATACCATAAGCATCGTGGCTGCAGAAATTGAAACGGACCTTTTCCTTGGCGATCAGCGTATCGGCTTCTGAAATAAAATAATCGGTAACATAGATGTTGTTCTGCAGGGCTTTGGACAATCGGCGCTGTTGCTCGGGTGTGTCATCCAGATAGTGATTCGCCACCTGGTACAGCCCTTCTGGTGCTTTGAGACTCAATCCAAGTATGCCAAAACGCTGATGCATGAGGGCAAATTTCTCCATCTTGTTTTCAACATTTTCGATTATGGCAAGCACGTCCTCAATCTGCCACGCTTTATCTGTCCAGCCATGGTATAGTTTTTCACATCCACTGATGATGTTCAGGTAGAACGTCCTCATATCAATCACGTAAATGGGTCGTTCACGATAACTTCTGCGAATCCGGCATCGGCGGACCCCATCCAGAACCACAGACCGTTCCACTTCTGTCTGTTCAAGCATTTCAATGCCGGAGATATCTTTGGCCTGCACGACATGAATCTGGCCCTCTTTATCAATAATGTATTCAATTTCACACTTGAAACCGAGATAATCCTGAATCTTTTTCGAGATTTCAAGCAGGTATATATTGTGAGGCGTCTGGGTAATGTATGGGTCATCTTGAAGCTTACCAACTTGATTCTTACAGTACCCAAACTCCCAGTAATCACCAATCATCTTGGCCATTACGCTGGTACCCTCTATGAGGGGCATGACGATGATGCCTGTGGCTTCAGGATCGATCTTCGGTGCATGGTAAAACTTCTGCTGACGTTTGACACTCAGGCTGCGCGTTGTCATGGCCATTTTTATGATGCGTTTTCGCGCATAGTTGACACCACCGATATCGGCATAGGTCTGCAGGGAATCAAAGGTACCACCCCGATAGAATTCCTCCAAGGGGTTGGCGCTCCGGGCAAGAATTTTGTAGCTTTCCCGATGCTTTTCGAGAAACACCTCGAGTTCTTCGAAATCTTTGTTTTCAAAATTCTGTGCCGGCACATAGAGAAAATCAGGAACGTCGAATTTCCCTTCCTTCAACTTTTTCAGTAACCGTGCTTTTTCGGGTATCTCTAATGTCATGGTGTCCCTGAACAAAATCGCTCAATAATTTTATCGGTTTTCCAATGGCGTTAAATCATGGCGTCCAACACCGATATCGCGGAAAAAGACCATTATATTTTATTTCTTGACCTTGCCTTGTAGAGCAGGTAAGATCCTGACTGAGTACTCACTCGAATACCGATCATATCATGGTAATGTCCAAATGTCCAAAAAAAAAAGCGACATCTTGAAAACCGCCACACGTCTGTTTGCACACAAGGGGTTCCGCCAGACATCTGTGGCCGAACTGTCCCGCCAGAGCGAAGCGGCGGAAGGCACCATTTTCTATTACTTTAAAACCAAGGAAAATCTGTTGGTTGCCGTTCTTGAAACCGCCAAAAACACCATTATCTCCGCCTTCAAAAATGGCATGCGTGATAAGACATCTCTCACTGGTATCGACAGGATTGAAAACCTGCTGGCTTTTTATCTCGATCTGACCGAACATATGCAGGAAGAATTTCTGATTCTCCAGCGACATTTCCCATATGAAAAAGCTGAAGCAAATTCATTGTGCAGAAAGCATCTTGCATCGATATACAACTGCGTATTGGACCATCTGGAAGCAGCCCTTGTACTTGGGCAGAAAGACGGAACCATTACTGCAGCACCCAGCAACAACACTGCCATGATACTTTTTTCATTGGTTGACGGCATTTCCCGATTTAACACCATGCGTATCTACGAGACCGGTGCACTTTACACAGATCTCATGATCATGTGCAGAAAAATGCTGACGTTCAGGAATGGATGAATGCTAAAAAAACTATTTCCATTTATAGCCTGGTTTGAGCGTTATAATCTTGACATCGCTAAAAAGGATTTGTTGGGAGGCATTACCGTTGCCCTCGTTCTTATCCCGCAATCCATGGCTTATGCGCAACTGGCAGGCCTTCCCATTCAGGTTGGCTTGTATGCATCCCTACTCCCTCCGATCATTGCCATTCTCTTCGGCTCAAGCTGGCAGCTTGCCACAGGCCCGGTTGCTGTGGTCTCTTTAATGACGGCTGCCGCTCTAGAGCCAATTGCCACCACTGGAAGCCTGGGCTATATGTCCTATGCCCTGATGCTGGCATTCATGGTCGGCCTTTTTCAGTTTTCCCTGGGCATCCTGAGACTCGGCATGATCATCAACCTACTCTCACATCCCGTAATCAACGGTTTCACCAATGCCGCCGCCCTGATCATTGCAACCTCCCAGCTCCCCAAGATGCTCGGGATACATATCGACAAAGGCGATTACCATTATGAAACACTCATCCGGGTTGTAGAAACCGCTATCCTGTATACTCACTGGCCGACACTTCTGATGGGCGTTTTAGCCTTTGTGATTATGGTAGTCACCAAGCGTCTGGACAGTCGACTGCCGGGTGTCCTGGTGGCAGTTGTCATAACCACCCTTATTTCATGGGCATTCCATTTCGAGCACAATATTAGTGTCAACATGTCTGCCATAAAACATTCCGAAACTGCTCATTTGATAGAAGACTTCAATCAAACGAGCCTGATGATTCCGACCCTCTCAGAACATCGCGCCCTTCAGAAGAAGAAACAGCTGTCCGCCAAAAACGAAAATGATATCTTTGCCATGCTCGATGCTCGTAGAGAGGCGGACGGACTGACCATTCAAATTGATCAATTGAAATACCAGATTCACCTCGTTCGTAAAAAAATCAGAAACCTGTTGTTTGTCCCGGCCATAAATCCCGACGGCAGAATAAGTTTTTTACCAAAACCCAGTGATGGACAACTCATAACCCTGGACAAGCGAATCTATCGTATTTATGTCGGCAATGATATTATCGATCCAAATCAGGTCACTTTTATGGGTGGCGGTGAGGTTGTGGGCCAAATCCCGAAAGGTATCCCATCGTTGAAGCCGGTGCCATTCAACGCATCCATATTCAGCCATCTGCTGCCTTTTGCTGTTATCATTGCACTGCTTGGTTTCATGGAGGCCATCTCCATTGCCAAGGCAATGGCAGCAAAAACAGGCCAGCGGCTAGACCCCAACCAGGAGTTGCTGGGACAAGGGCTGGCCAACATGGCAGGCTCTTTTTCCAGCGGATACCCGGTTTCCGGTTCCTTTTCCCGATCAGCGGTTAATCTTAAGGCAGGTGCTGTTACGGGCATGTCATCTGTTTTCTCCAGTCTGATCGTACTGGCATGCCTGCTGTTTTTTACACCCCTTCTCTACCATCTACCACAATCAGTACTGGCAGCGGTCATCATGATGGCAGTGCTCGGGCTGATCAATATCTCCGGCTTTATCTATGCCTGGCGTGTCAAGCACCACGACGGCATCATTTCGGTGCTGACATTTCTGAGCACACTCATGTTTGCACCGCATCTTGACAAGGGTATTTTCGTGGGCGTCGGAATCTCTTTGGCTTACTTTCTGTACAAATCCATGCGTCCGGCTATGGCGTCGCTATCTCTGAGCACAGACAAAGAACTGCACGATGCGCTGGTCTTCGGACTCAGAACGTGTCGGTACATCGATGTCGTCCGCTTTGACGGACCTCTCTTTTTTGCCAATTCGAGTTATCTTGAAGAACAGATAGCCAGTCATCGCAAAAACCAGCCGGAACTGAGACATATCCTCCTGGTATCAAACGGCATTAACGATATCGATGCTTCCGGGCAGGAAACATTGTCTCTTTTAATCGACCGGGTCCGGAGCGCCGGAATCGACATCTCTTTGAGCGGCGTCAACGATTCGGTGATGGCTGTGCTGGAACATACCCATCTGGTTGCCAAGATCGGGCGTGATCACATTTTTCCCAACAGCTATACGGCACTGCGCTCCATCCATGAAAAAACACATATAAACAGTGAAGCAGAAAACTGCCCATTGAAAAATGTGGTTTTCCAAACGCCGGAAAAGGATAAAACAGAGCACGGGGAAATTAATTACGACCTGGACAAGGGGGCGTAAAAAGAGGGTCCGAGGGTTCGAGGGTGATACAAGGGTTCAAGGGTGGCTGACCGCAAATAGCAGATAGCAGCATCACAGCGTCCCAGCATCTTAGCGTCCCAGCATACAAGGGTCCGAGGGGAAAATACCGTGTTTAGTTTTAGGTGTTAGGTTTTAGATTCAGCTAAAAGCTATCAGCAACAATAAATAACGCGCGTAGCGCTAATGTCGTCCGAAGGGCAAATGACCATAAATGACTGCCGAAGGCAAAATGACGCGCGTAGCGCTAATGTCGCCCGAAGGGCTAATGACGCACGAAGTGCAAATAACCATAAATTACAAAGACAGTGCAAAACAAAAGCATAATAACGCGGCACAGCCGCGCCCGATAAAATCGTAAAGTGATTTTATGAGGAGAAGAACCATGGCCATTATCAAATTATTCAGCGGCTCCCATTGTCTCAAAAAGGAGGTGGTTCAAAATATCATTGAAACCACCGGCTATCAGAAAATAACAGATCAAAACGTAGTGCAGGCATCTGCAAAACTTTCCAACATGTCGGAAACGAAATTATTCCGGGCTTTTTCGGCCAGGGCTTCCGTATTCAACAAATTCACCCGGGAAAAAGAAATGGCTGTGGCCTATTTAAAACTTGCCTTATCAAGCTTATTGGATAAAAGTGAGTTCATCATCAGCGGCTATTCCGGCCTGCTGTTACCTAGAAAAATAAGCCACGCAATCGGAATTTGCCTGATTGCCGATTTAAAATCCAGAATTCACAACGCTGTTGAGCAAGGGTCTTTATCCAAAAAAGAGGCGCATAAATTAATCCAACGATCTGATGGCGATTGCGCTGCCTGGACAACCCTGCTTTTCGATGTAGAGGACCCGTGGAGCCCTTCACTCTATGATATGGTAATTCCGATGGATAAAAAGAAGCCTGAGGAAGCTGCAAATACGATCATTCAAAATGCAGCCAAGGACGTGGTTCGGTCGACGTCCGAATCCAACCAGGCTGTCATTGATTTCAGGCTTGCCGCAAAGGTGGAAGTTGCGCTGTCCCGAAACGGTCATCACTGTGGTGTAGACTCAAGTTCTGGTGAAGTTACACTGACCATCAACAGACCGGTGCTTGTTTTAAACCGGCTTCAGGAAGAAATAGAGAGCATCGCTGAAAAAATCCCCGGTGTTTCTGCCGTCAATACAATTGTGGGGAAGTCCTTCCATCAGTCCAACATCTACCGCAAACATGACTTCAAATTGCCATCGAAAGTGCTGCTGGTGGACGATGAGCGTGAGTTTATCGAAACACTTTCAGAGCGGCTCCAGATTAGAGACATGGGTGCAGCCGTCGCCTTTGACGCCAAATCAGCCATGGACGTCGTCGCCCAGGACGAACCGGATGTAATGATTATCGATCTCAAAATGCCGGGAATCGACGGCATGGAGATGCTCCAAAGGATCAAACAGACCCGACCCAACATCGAGGTAATTGTTTTGACCGGCCATGGGTCCAGGGACGACCAGGAACAGTGTATGGCCATGGGGGCCTTCGCCTATCTGCAAAAGCCGGTGGACATCGACGAACTGGGGGATATTCTCAAGAAGGCCCATGAAAAGATCAATAGAGACCGAGATTAGATGCCAGAATGCAGGAGATAGAAGACAGAAGACAGAAGTCAGAAGTCAGAAGTCAGAATACAGAAGTCAGAATACAGGAAGTCAGAATACAGGAATCAGAATACAGGAATCAGAATACAGATAGTGCTCATCCAGAAATAGGGATTTTCGCGTTCTGACAAGGCGGACGTCAGATTTAATCCGGAGGAATAGTGTGCTATTTTGAGGAGTTAAATCATGGCGTCCAACACCGTCAGGGCGTGAAAAGACCATTTATGGGTGGGCACTATATAAAATTGGAGACGCCACGGTGCTGGAAAAATTTAAACCAAAATTTTGGGATCATTTAGAATTCCCCGGAGATTCTCACAGCCAATCCTATGGCTTACGCCGAAAATGGAAACTCATGGTGGCGCTCACCCTCATTGTTGCCCTTGTGCCGTTTATAAGCCTTTCCTTGGTCAGCTATCATTCCATACGGGAGGCGGCCCAATCCGAAGCCATGGATCAGACACGACGACTGCTTAGAAACCTGCAGCAGGTTATTATCTATCTTTTGTCCGAAGAGGAGGAAAAGGCAGGGCCCGAAAAAGTGTCTCAGCTGCTTTCAAAAATAGCTATTAGGGAAGGTGAATCGATCTTTATGGCCGACACCAACAACCTAATAAAAAACCCTGTCAGCTATTGTGAAAGCGTTCAACAAAAAATAATCTCGTCTCTGCCCGAAAATGAAAGCCAGGTCTTCCAGATAAATAACGATGCAGGGCAGCCGTTGATCGTCGGTCGCATCAAAATTCCCAAAACATCCCTGCTGCTGGTCATCATTCAGAATGAAGAAACCCTGTTGGCAGGCTGGCACGCACCCTGGATCAAACTGGCCAGTTTCCACGGTATTGGCATTCTGGTCATTCTGGTCATGGTCCTGACCACCGCCACCTATGTCATCAACAAAATTCACGTGGCAGACGAGCAACGCATCATGGATCTGCATCAAATGGAGTATCACAACAAGATGACATCCCTGGGAAGGCTGTCTGCAGGCATCGCCCACGAAATCAACAATCCCCTGTCCATTATCAACGAGAAAATCGGTCTCATAAAAGATTTGCTGGAATACCAGCCCGACGACTTACCCATGGCAAGACTCGTCACACTGCTGAGTGATGTGGCGGCGCCCATCAAACGCTGTGGCAATATCACCCACAGGCTGTTAAATTTCGGCCGGCATACCAAAACCTATTTTGAACCAGTGGACCTTTCCCAGATTTTATATGATATTATTGACTTGCTTAAAAAGGAAGCCGAATTCAGAGACATAGAAATTTACACGATATTCCCGAATAAATTTCCTGATATTACAAGTAACAAGGGCAACCTGGAGCAAATTTTTCTCAACGTGATGAACAACGCGTTTACAGCCATGAAATCGGGTGGGCGTCTGGATATCGAGGTCAGTAACACGCATCCGGATCACGTGATCATATTGTTTGAGGATACCGGGTGCGGCATTCCCCAGAAAGACATCCAATATGTTTTCGAGCCCTTTTTCTCATCCAAAAGCACCGGGACAGGAACCGGCCTCGGTCTCTCTGTTACCTATGCACTGACAAAGGAGCTGGGCGGGAAAATATCGGTAACCAGCGCCGAGGGAAAAGGGACCCGATTCATCATCGAGCTGCCCCTTGAACCGCCCCACAAGGAAGAAGGGGCCGCCTGCGCGATTCCCGAGCTTGACGTTTGATATCAATTATGGAGAATACAGATGGACCGAAATGACACCATCATATGCCAGGAAACATTGCAGTATTTCAAGATCATGCTGCCGTCATTTTCACACGAAGCAAAAAATGTACTGGCTGTTATCAACGAAAATGCAGGCCTGATGGCTGATTACATCTTGATGGCCCAAAAGGGGAAAACCCTTGATCTGGAGCGGCTCAGTTCTCTGTCCACAACCATCAGAAAACAGGTGGCACGGTTCAACACCTTGATTACGGATGTCCGTCAAGCAGCTCAGGGAATCGATAATAACACACAGACTGTCTGTCTTGTCCAGCATGTCAGGCAGGTGTCTGAATTGCTGTCAACAAAGGCAGCCATGCGATCTATCCAGTTCCATGTGTCTGCCACGGAAGAACCGATGCACATTCACACAAGACCGGTGTTGTTGCTCCACATCATGTGGGCCTGTCTCGATTACGCCATGCAAACCGGCGACCAGGGCCAGCAGATCGGATTGTCCCTGGAAAAAAAAGGTGAAAACGTACTTGTCCGGATGTCCGGAATCGACAAACTGAAACCGGAATCCATCACCGCCATCATGCCTGATGAGCAGCGCAACAGCGTGCTCTCGGCATTGAATGCCGAACTGGCAATCGATGAAAATGAAAAAACACTGCTGTTGAAAATAGGAAAACACCATGCCTGATAAGGTGCTGCTGGTTGACGATGACGAAGATCTGATGGAAATCGTTTCAGAAAGGCTCAAAAACAGGGGCATGGATGTCGATACGGTAGGCAATGCCGAGGATGCATTGCTCTGGATAGCCAGAAAGCACTATGATGCCATCATCCTGGATTTTCTGATGCCCGGTATGGACGGCTTTGAGACCATCCACACCATTAGAAAACAGCAGCCTGACATACGGATCATTGTCGTGACAGGCCAGATGCCGGCCGACGACGGCCGTAAAGCGATTCAAATGGGTGCTGATGTCGTCCTTGAAAAACCGGCAGACCTGGAGGTTCTGGCAAAATCGATTCGACCTTCCGATTCCAATTAAAGCCCTAACGGCTTGATCAGTTTGTTTTCTATTTCCTTTTCAGCCCATTCAAGATCTGATTTTTCCTTACCCATTTTAAACAATTCTGTTATTTGCACTGCCAGACGGCAGGCTTTCTCATACCCCGCAAGGGTCGCTTCATCAATGACATCCCAGTTTTCTTCTTCTAAAAACGCATCAAAGGCGCTCACAACTTCCGGAAAAAGTACCGTTGAGACGCCATCCTGAAAGGCGATATAAAACCCAAGGGCGGCTGATTTTTTGTTTGACACAATATAATTCAATGTTCCTTTTTCACCGGTATCAGCAAGAAGGTCCTTAATAGCCCTGGCAAACAACTCGGCGGGTGATTGAGGGTATGTCCCAATAATTTCCCGCCATACTTCCCTTTCGAACACTTTTTCCGAAATTTCACCTATTTCGTGATACAAATAGGTTCCCATCATTTCTTGAGTCAACTTGGGCAGGTTTGGCTGCAAAGCAGCCTGATCGTTTTTGTCCAAACCGTAATGTTCCAGGGCATATTGCAGCGCTTGGCGTCCTGATTTTTTCACATAGGCGATCTGATCCCATAAAATGGCTTGCGCTGTTTTCTTTCTAATAATTATTGAACCGTTCTGGGTCAAGGCAGGAGCAGCAAAGAGATCGCGGGCCCGCTCCTGCCCCAGGATGATCACCGAAAAGCCGTTGATCCTGGTTTCATTTTCAATATCGGAAAGAAAAAAGGTCGGCTTGAGACGCGGTCCGAAACCAGCGCCATAATATATCCCGTGCCGGTGTAACACCCGGTTCAGTGCATGGGTGTCAAAGGGATCATAAGTGTTTCCGAACACCAGCAGGTTTTTAAACGGTCTATCGGAGAGAACCTCCCAGGCTTCCTCTGTGCGACCGATCCAATCAAGAACTTCGGAGGGTTCTTTTTCAACCCAGGGATCTAACCCTTTTTCCCATTTATACTGATCACGAAGACGCAAAGCCAGACCGCAGACTGAGTATAACCCGGCATAACGTGAATCAGATATTGTACAATTGTGCTGTACCTGAGCAGTGATGTGCTGGAAATTGGTCATATAAATCACTATTCCTTGCCAAATCCCGATATAATTCCAAAATCATCTTCTCGTACCTTGACTTTCCAAATTTATACATTATGTTACCGAAAGTCAAAAATTGAGAGCACACATTAATCCTCAGGCAACAATCAGCTTACGGCTTAATGCTTACCACCGAGTGCTCACCCAATGGCGGGCTTAAGATCCCAAGGAGACCACCCATGTATTTTGAAGCCGTATTCAACCCCTCGGAAAACCTGGAGTACAGTACAGATGCCCACAGCCTGGCCGGTAAAAAAATAGCCATACAAGCCGGCTGGGTTATTAAGGAAGGCCAGTTCAAAGGTCAGGAGTGTTACTATATTCCAAATTCCACCATCGGTCTGATCCCGGTTTGTGACCTGGAAGAATTGAAACCACTCCCTTTTGTCAAGTGGAGAGATCTACTCAGCCAATTGGGATTCTAGTATAGCTATAAGCTATAAGCTATAAGCTTTAAGCCGTAAGCTTTAAGCGGGTGACCGGCAACAGCTTATAGCTTATTGCTTAATGCTTACAGCTCAAAGGGGAAACACCGCTCCCTTATCCGCACTGCTTACATTGGCAGCGTACCTTGCCAGATAGCCGGTTTTCTTTTTCAGTTCAAAGGGTGGCAACTGCTCAAGTCTCGTCTGAATTTCTTCTGCATCCAGCTGAACATTCAAGGTGTTAGCGGGAATGTCGATATCGATGATATCACCGTCTTGAATAATGGCAATGGGACCCCCGGATGCTGCCTCCGGAGACACATGCCCGATGGCTGCACCCCTGGTGGCACCGGAAAACCTGCCATCCGTGATCAAGGCCACTTCTTTATCTAACCCCATACCCGCCAGGGCTGACGTGGGAGACAACATCTCCCGCATACCCGGCCCCCCTTTGGGTCCTTCAAAGCGGATAACAAGTACCTCTCCCTTTTGAATCTTTCCAGCCATGATGGTTTCAAAGGCTTCATCCTCAGAATGAAACACCCTGGCAGGCCCCGAATGCCGCAGCATTTCGTCCGCCACAGCCGCCTGTTTTACGATAGCACCGTCAGGAGCGATGTTGCCCTTGAGTATGGCAAGACCCCCTTTTGCATGTACCGGGTCATCGATGGACCGAATCACCGATGTCTCCCTGGTGTCGACTTGTATGGCTGCCAGCATCTCTCCCATGGTTTTTCCGGATATCGTCATCTCCTGTTCATTGACAAGATTTTTTTTCATCAACGCTGCCATGAGTGCCGGAACACCCCCGGCATGGTAGAGATCAACCACATGATGAGGACCGGCCGGCGCTATGGATGTCAGATGCGGCACTTTCTCTGCCAGGCGACCGAAATCATCCAAACAGATATCGACCCCTGCATAATAAGCGATGGCAGTAATGTGTAAAACTGAGTTTGTGGAACCCCCCAGGGCCATGTCGGCCATGATCATATTTTCAAAAGCCCCTTTTGTCATTATGTCCCGGGGTCTGATGCCTTTTCTCGCCAGATTCACCGCATGATGACCCGTCTCTTTCGCCAGCCAGATACGTTCGGAGTAAACAGCCGGGATGCTCCCGTTCAACGGAAGTGCCATGCCCAGGGCTTCCGCAAGGTTTGACATGGTATTGGCTGTAAACATACCGGAGCAAGAACCAGCACCCGGGCAGGCACTGCATTCAAACACATTCAGGTCACGCTCACTGATGCTGCCGCTCTTCAAACGTCCCACGGCCTCGAACACTTTGTCCAACCCGACATCACGGCCATGAACTTTTCCGGGAAGCATGGGGCCACCGCCGATAAATATGGCCGGAATATCAAGTCTGGCCGCTGCGATAAGCATTCCCGGAATAATTTTATCACAGGAAGCCATGAGAACCAGGGCATCAAACGGATGTGCCATGGCCATGATTTCCAGGGAGTCTGCGATCAGCTCCCTGCTGGGGAGTGAATATTTCATGCCATCGTGATTCATGGCAATGCCGTCACAGACACCGATGGTGTTGAACACAACCGGCGTGCCTCCCGCCGCATACACACCGGCCTTCACAGCTTCAGATAGTTTGTCCAGGTGAATGTGGCCGGGAATAATTTCATTGAAAGAATTGGCAATACCAATGATGGGGTTCTGCAGCTCCCGTTCAGTAAACCCGCCTGCTCTCAAAAGAGAGCGGTGAGGCGCCCGCTCCGCCCCCTGGGTCATAAGGTCGCTTCTTTTCTTCATGCTGTCTCCTCCAATTAAGCCGCTCCATAATTTTATGGAAGGCGACATTATATATTTGTGACTGTTTATTGCCCCAAGAGTCGTTCATCTCGGCAATCTCTATTATCTAGTGTCCGTCCAGAAATAGGGATTTTCGCGTTCTGACAAGGCGGGTGTCAGATTTAACCCGGAGGAATAGCAAGCTATTTTGAGGAGTTAAATCATGGCACCCAACACCGGCAGGGCGTGAAAAGACCATTTATGGATGGGCACTATCTAATAAGCACATGCATTCTTCAGCCGGCGGCCTTTTGTGTGTCAGCCCAGAAATATGCATAGATTAACAAGGATAGCAAGCCCATGCTGCCCACGGAAAGATAGAGCCAGTTCAAGCTTGAAAAAGCAAGGACTGAGGTTGCTATCATTGGTCCCAGCGCATTCCCCGCAAATCTGCTTGAATTCAAGAACCCTATCACCCGCCCGTCCAAATCCGAGGCAAAAGACGAAAAAACCAAGGGCATGACAGCGGCTATCATAGCGGTCTGAATCATACGAACAGCGACGAAACTTGTAAATCCAGGACTGATCGACAGCATGAATTGAAAAACTGTTCCCAGGATACCGGCTATTATAATCAATTTGTGACTCGTGAATCTCCCAGCCAGTCTACACAGCAAAAAGGTTCCCGCCATGGCCGTTGCCGTATACGACATGACAACCAAACCAGCCAATTTTACAGCCATGCTTTCTTCCATATGGAACCCCTGAAAAACATTTGGAAGGACGCTGGGTAAAAACATCAACTGGACGGTTGCGGTAAAACAAAGTCCCCACCCGATGAGCGTTTTCTTGTTCATCGCTTGTTTTGTTATCGTAGAGGGTTGTCTTGATTTATGTGGGAATTCCTTAACATAGAAAAAACAGAAACCCAGCGTTACCAAGACTAAGGCCGAGGCGCTGATAAACGCTCCCTGGTAGCCCAGCATTGTGGCAGATAGGGCACCTATCGGGGGGCCGGTCAACTGTCCAAGTGTCATGGAATTTTGAAATAAACCGATATCTCTGGACACCCATTCTTTGGATGACGACGAAGTAATCATGATCAGGCCCACTGTAGAAATACCACCCAGTAATCCCTGGACGATACGAAGGATAAGAAGAACAGGAAGACTTGAAACAAACCCCATTAACAGGATGATAACAGCATGGGAAAGCAACCCTTTCATAAAAAGTTGCTTGGGACTGAGCCGGGAAGCCAAGGATCCCCAATACGTAGACGCAAATGCCGCGGCAAAGCTTGGTGCCCCCATGATAAACCCCAACCATATGAGCGTTTCCCGAGAGGAATACGGGCTAATGCTGTAAATAAAAAAGGGAAGAAATATCAAGACGAAATTGAAAGAAAAGGCCATTCCGAATTGGGCGAAAGAAATGAAAAGAACGTTTTGATGGCTTCTTTGAATCATATTTTGTCAGATCAGGGAAATACAGGCCAGATTGATAATGCAAGCTCAATATCAGGGCTTCAATTAAAACACAACATATCGATTTCTAAGGATGATTTTAAAAGGGATGTTTCCTGGAATCTTTTTCAGAATACCAACTATCACCCAAGTACAGATACATAGAGATCGTTCCCGGTTTAAGGGGTTTTTAAAAACCTTTGTTGAGTATATCTGCAATGGGAATTTATAGCATCACGTTACGGATAACAATTATCTTCCAAAATGCAAAAAAGGTCAAATCCCTCAAAATGGGAATTGCCCTTCTTCAACTATAATTCTTTAAAAACAGCCTGTTATGGTGAGGTTAAAATTTCTTGGATTATGTCAACTGATTGATATCGCGCGTGTATTTATGCTTGTAGAGTAGCCCCGGCCGATTGCTCAACCGAGGCCCTCGCCAGATCCGTACGTGGACGATTCGACCATACGGCTCCTCCGCTGATACGTCTCATGAAGTTCCCCAGATGTTTACATACACATTTGGCTTGGGAAACTCTTTCCATTACCCTTAAACGTCCCGGTGACATGTTCTCAGAGGTCATTGCCCCTGTCATGTTTCCCTCTTAAGGTTCGTATCAACACGCCCCGCCTTTGCTCGGCCGGGTCCAGGTGCCTGCTGTTCCCCGGCGTCATCGCTCATATGCGGTGCTCCGACTTCCTGATCATCCTCGGCTTAAGCTCCGGTTCCCCTCGCTGTTGGCCTACCCCATTGCTGGCGCTTTGTTCTTGGCCGGACAACGCGCAGGCCAGCCGGCGCGTTCCCGTTGGAGATTGGTCACCGGCCCTCCATAAAGCCGGAATTGATGGGGAATGATCAGGATCTCCCAGTTTACCGGATCGTCCCTTCCATACGCGCCCCGGTCACGCACGCCGCCAGGTACGCCGCCCCCTCACCCCTACCTGCCGGTGACGGCGTTGCTGCCTTCAGACGTAACAAAGCCCTCGGCACCTGGAAAAAGACTTTTTCGACGCTGATCGTCGCAGCTCGCATGCCTGTGTGTCTACGCATCAACATGTCGGTTACCCGAAATGCTGCAAGACTCACTTACGGCCTGCCGGGCTAAGCTTTAGCCGTGCGGGGCTCTCACCCGCTGGACGATTTACCGAATTTCAAGAGGTATCGCCACCTCCTTTCCATCGGACCAGCATTGACTGGCCGCTCCTGTTACACAATCTTAACTTTGAGGATGCCGCCCGGGGTAATGTAATCTTCAGCTTTCTAAAGAGGTTAAATATTGGAGCTTTGATTTTTAAACTGGTTCTGCATGTAATTTCAGGCCAAGCGCCATAATAACTTTAAGAATCGTATCAAAATTAGGATTTCGTTCTCCTGAAAGTGCTTTATAAAGGCTTTCGCGAGAAAGGCCAGCATCTCGAGCTACTTGAGTCATACCCTTCGCACGAGCTATATCTCCCAATGCTTTAGCAATAAATGCTGCATCCCCATTAGCCTCTTCAAAACAGGCTTCAAGGTAAGCCGCCATCTCCTCTGGAGTTCGAAGATGCTCGGCAACATCGTATCGAGTAGTGATAGTTTTTGCCATTGTAAACTCCTATAGATTCTCAGCCAGGCGCACGGCGGTTTTTATATCTCTTGATTGAGTACGCTTATCACCACCAGCTAATAGAATTACCACTTGTCGCCCATGCTTTTTGTAATACACCCGATAACCGGGTCCATAATCAATTCGCAATTCTGAAACACTCCCTCCAACGGGTTTAACATCACCAGGATTACCAGACGCCAATCGTTCTATCCGCACAAGAATCCGGGCTCTTGCACGGATATCCTTTAATGCATCAAGCCATTTAGCGAAAACTTCCGTTTTGCGAACTTCAATCATAATTTACTGTAGCCATCTGGCTACATATTGTCAACTATTATTCGCTACTTGCTCTTTATTAAAGCCTACAACTGCAAATCAAATCAATCTGGACAACTGCTAAATAGAAGGTTTCGTCAAATTCAGGGATCAAACGATATTTAAGATTGTATGATGAGCTTTCAATCCACGAAATGCTGGCGAAAATGACCAAGTCACCGCCCAAGTGTTCATCATAACCATAATAGACTTCTTTATACATTGAATCCTCTCCCGAATCCTTTTTTTATTGCCCCGCTCTTCCAATTCATCCATAATGATTGAAGAAACCCGCAGCATGCGAAGCACTGACGAACGGCGGAACCTGCGAGGAATTCGCTCGCTGTTTCGGTTCAAATTCCAACTACCATCAAAGGAAAATCCCATGAGCAACTGTGACAAATGTTCCTTCAGGGCAAAATACGATAAATCCCCCCAGTCATTCCTGGGACGGCTATGGAAATGGCATATTCGGTGGTGTCCCGGATGGAAATCACACCTGAAATCACAAACGCAGGAAGAACGGGAAGCACTCTTGAAGAAATATGGATAGAAAACTGATAGGCGGTAGACTATTAGGCGGTAGGCTGGTAACTGCCTAACAGCCTAATAGTCTAAACACCTACAGCCTATATTTCTGATCGCCCAGACGATCAGAAATAAACGGAACAAGGTCCTTGAAATCCACCTGCATCTCATCTGCTTCGCGCCTGGATTCCCCATTTTCATATGAAATACCGAAATATTGATCGATCTCTATCCCTTGCCTGGCACAAAATACTTTGAGGGAAGGCTTGGCCATGCTGGCCACACAAATGGCATTCTGCTCCATTGCCCACTTGAAATGGGGTCCATCCCCACCGCTGTCACCCATGACCATGATTTTTGGGTGTGGAATCTGAAAGTGTTTCGCAGCCAAAGCCGTATTGATGGGTTTGTCGGTAATTTCCTGCAGTTTGAAAAGGACTTTGGGATCATTTTTGCCGGCCGGAAAAACCAGGCCCGGATGTGCTGACAGCGCCGAAACCCGGGGCAGCAATTTTTTGGAAAAAACACGCTGAAAATATCCCATGGACCCGGTGGTGTTGATCATGAAAAGGATATTATCGGAAAGACAGGCTTCTATCAGTTCGGGAACACCCGTATAATGCGCAAATTGCTGGTCAAGATAGGCATCCATCTGGTCGGTATCCAGGGGCGCCGGGAGAAGCCCATGGCAACGCTGCATGGCAACGCTCAGCGAGATCTCATTACCGGTGTATTGCCTGAAGATGTCAGCCAGCTTCGATGTAAGCTCCGGGTAAACAAATGACATGCAGTCAAAAGGCCCGTTGGGGGAAAGACATTCACTCCAGTCTGATGAGATCAAGCCGCGGTATTTAGCCATCTATGAACACCCCTCTTCATCCAAAACAAATCCTTTGACAAACACCTTCTTTGGGTTGAAATTCATGGTCATTGCGCCTTCGGCTGTCATTAGCCCTGCGGGCGATATTTGCGCTTTGCGCGTCATTTATTGCTGCTCATAGCTGCTGCCGAACCTAAAACCTAACACCTAAAACTTAACACGGTTTGGGATTATTGTGTTGCTTACGGCCAGAGGCGCAAAACCCTCAATCCCTTCCCGTTTCATCAACCCAATGAACCCAAGAAACTCAACAAACTCAATGAACCCTATTTCTCTCCAACCCTTGTATCACCCTTGGGCCCTGATCTATATCTATCTCCCCTTGAACACCGGCTTCCTTTTTTCCAAAAACGCTGCCTGCCCTTCCTTGAGATCCGCACTCTCCAGGGATTTCTTCACAAGCTGCTTAGCCTCGGCCTGCTGCTGTGCATTCAGACGATCCGATGCCGAAAGCAGATTGAGGATGCGCTTGATCCCCTTCAGAGACAAGGGGGCATTGGCGGCAATCTCTTGTGCCAGCATATGGGTAAAGGCGGTCAACGCATCACGGGGCAGGACATAATCCACCAGACCCATCTCTTTCAAACGGTCTGTTTTGTAGCGACGGGCCGTAAAGAACATTTCCTTGGTCCGGGGCAAGCCAATGGTCTGCACAAAGCGCTGAAGACCCTCCGGGAAATAAACCATTCCCAGGCGGGCCGGTACCATGCCCATCTGCACATGATCGGCGGCAATCCGCATGTCACACGCCACGGCCAGATCGCAGGCGCCACCAAATGCAAAGCCGTTCAGCATGGCAATGACGGGATAGGGAAAATCAACGATGCTCTCCACAGCCAGTTCAAAGGGACTTTTGTTTTGCAGCAGTTTTTGCACTTCCGGGGACACACCCGTTGGAATGGCATTGATGTCGTACCCCGATGAAAAAGCCTTATCGCCCGCCCCCCGAAGAATCACCACCCGAATGCGATCTTGGGATGCGTGCCTTTGCAGCACCTGGTAAAGTTGAACCAGCATTTCCGGCGTCAGGGCATTGCGCTTTTCCGGGCGGTTGAGGATCAAGGTGAGGATACCGTCGTTTTCCTCGGTTAATAATTGATTTTGTTGGTCCATAGTTATCCCCATATCCAGGAGGTACGAAAAAAAAGAAGGAACATCGAACATCCAACGTCCAACATCGAATGTTGAATTGGATATCTGAAAAAACAGGCCTCGGCATTGAAATCTTCCCATTAAGGCTTGCTACCGAGAAGTCCTGAAGCTCAATAGGAGCCCTCAGGCTGAACCGCAAGGGGAATGGACACATTGTCTCACTTCAACGCTCTTTTCATTCGATGTTCGATGTTGAGTGTTCGATGTTGGACGTTTATCTTTAAAGTATTATTTATATTTTTCTTTTATGGATACTTCATGAAACATCCGTACTGATGAGGTTCCATGCTGCATCCGAAAGAAAGTGCACCAAAATACCGAAGCTTTGAGCAGTGGCTGCGCTGGCGTTTCCGTCAAGACCGCGTTTGTATACACCCTGGACGATGGCCGCAAGACGAAACATGCCGAAAGCCATGAAAAATGACCAGTTGGGGATATCTTTGCGTTGCGTACGTTCGCAATAGGCCGCTGTATAAACATCCTCGGTGGGGATCCCGGTTGTCTCAAAATCGACATCTGATATTCCAAAAGTACTACTGCCCAGGGAAGGCAGGTGATAGCCCATGCAGTTGTAGGCCAGATCGGCAAGGGGATGTCCCAGCGTGGAAAGCTCCCAGTCGAGAACCGCCAATACTTTAGATTCACTAGGGTGAAAAATCATGTTTTCAAGCCGAAAATCGCCGTGCACAATGCTGGTACGGTCATCATCCGGTATGTTCTGTGGCAGCCATTCCATTAAATTATCCATGCTTTGGATGGGATCTGTTTTGGAAGCCATATATTGTTTGGACCACTTACCCACCTGTCTGGTCATATAGTTGCCGGGCTTGCCATAGTTTTCCAATCCCATGGCCTGCCAATCCACGTTGTGGATCCGAGCCAGCGTCTCGTTCATGGCATCGTAAATAGCAAAGCGTTCTTTGCGACGCGTCATATCCGGAAGGGCCGGATTCCGGAATATGCGACCCTCCACGTGCTCCATGATGTAGAACGGGGTACCGATAACAGCCACATCGTTGCAAAGCAAAACCATCTTTGGCACCGGCACATCCGTCTTTTCCAGGGTTTTTAAAATTCGGTATTCGCGCTCCACAGCATGGGCCGACGGCAACAGTTTCCCGGGCGGCTTTTTCCTGAGAACGTAGGCCTTGTTTCTGCCGGTCAGAAGATAGGTCGGGTTGGATTGACCAAAACTGAACTGCTGAATCGTCAGTTTACCCGAAACCTCCATTCTCTCCTGCAGGTAGGGTACCAGGGTTGGCATATCCAATTTGTGCGCTTTCCTGACTTCCCTGATTTCATTGTTTGGTTTCATACTCAACTCATATATTCGTCATGCTCGATACCTGTCAAGGCCAAACAATTCTCTTTATTGTTGACTTCGCGGTTCCAATCGGCGTAAGGCTCAACATCTTTTGGCTGGCAAAAAAGAGTAATGGGTTTGTAAATGCCTGGAGGCGTGGAAGCCAGGAAGCTGGAAGGCTGCTTAAAACGACGGCTTTTAGCTGTAATTTAGCCAAAGACTATGCGCTTAAGGACTACCCCTCGGACCCTGGAATCCTTGAATCCTCGAACCCTTTGTATTTATATTACAGGACTATTTCAGGTTTGAAATTGATGTCTTGATTAAAAACCGGACAAATAAGGAAAATGCATGAATTTCTTCTTCAACCCCCGGGGTATCGCCATTATCGGCGCTAGCACCAACCCTTTCAAGGGTGGATACAACATCCTGAAAAATATTGTCACCGGATACAAAGGGGGCATCTACCCCGTCAATCCCAAATACAACGAAATCGAAGGCCTCACCTGCTATGATTCGGTTCAGAACGTCCCGGATCCAGTGGACATGGCCATTGTCTTTGTACCGGCCCAGATCGCGGTACAAGCGGTGAAGGAATGTGCCCAACGCGGCATCAAAGGCATAATGATTCAATCAGCCGGGTTTGCCGAAACCGGCCCCATGGGACAATCGCTCCAGAACGAACTGCTCAGGATCCGGGAAGAGACTGGTGTACGGCTCTGGGGACCCAACTGTATGGGGCTCGTGGATGCCGTGAATCGGAACGTGTTTTCCTTTGTCCTCCCCGGCATCTGGGATGACGGCCTGATGCCAGGGGATGTCTCTCTCATCGTCCAGAGCGGCATGCTCTCAGCCGGGTTTCTTATTGACACGGTTTCTCACGGGACCATGGGCATCAGCAAGGCCTGTTCCATCGGCAATAAGGCCGATGTCAACGAATGTGACATCCTGGAATACCTTATCTCGGACCCGGACACCCAGGCTATCGGCGCTTACCTGGAATCGATTACCGACGGTAAACGCTTTCTTAAGGCCTGTAAAAGTACGCGCAAACCCATTGTCATCCTCAAGGGGGGCAAAAGCGAAAAAGGGGCCAAGGCTGCCATGAGCCATACATCCAGTTTGGCCGGCGATGCCGCCGTTATCAGCGGCGCTCTGGCCCAGGTCCATGTAACCGAAGCCAACGATTTCAAGCAGATGCTGGATCTTTGCCGAACCCGGGCCATGTATGCGTCCCTAAAAAAACCTGGTAAGGGGCGTACTGCCATCTTGACCTACAGCGGTGGTGCCGGGATCGTATCCGCAGATTTCATGGACCAGATGGGGCTGGAACTGGCGGACCTCTCCCCCCAAACATTTAAAAAACTTGGAGAAATCTTTCCAGAGTGGATGCCGCCATCGAACCCGGTGGATATGTGGCCGGCCATTGAAAAGAACGGAGCGGAAAGGGTCTACGAAACCGCTTTTGAGGCTGTATTCAGCGATCCGAATGTGGATGCTGTTATGTTCCACGTCTTTATCGGCGGCATCATCGCCACCCTGGACATCTCGCCCCTGGTGGACATCGCCCGGAAACACGAAAAACCTCTTTTTGTCTGGCTTCTCGGAAAGCGTGAAGAAGCCCACAAATTTCAGTTGCAGGTTCAAGACCTGGGCGTTCCTGTATATCGGGAATTGCACCGTGCCGTGGAATGCATGTCAGCGTTATTTGTGGGACATCCCACAAATAACGCTGACAGCCATAAGCTATAAGCATTAAGCAGCTTACTGCTTATGGCTTATAGCTAAAGGCTCAACATGAACGATTACCAATTTATTGCACCTTTCTATGACTTCCTTCTAGGCCCGTTTATGCGGTCCCTCCGCCGGGATGTTTTAAACATCGTGGATCGGTTACAGCCAAAAAAAGTACTCGACGTGGCCTGCGGTACGGGTGATCAGCTGCGTCTTCTGACAGAAAACAGTATCGACGCAGTGGGTGTGGACATTTCAGAAGCCATGATAAAGGTCTGCCGCAAAGTCAACCCCACATCCGACTGCCTTCTTCAGGATGCATCAAGCATGGCCTTTCAAGGTCATTGTTTCGATCTGGCCCTGATTTCTTTCGCACTACACGAAACCAGGTGGGAATCCGCCGAAAAGATCCTGCAAGAAATCCACAGGGTCTTGAAACCCTCGGGACATTTGCTGGTGGTCGATTATTCAGATTTCAGAAAAACACCTTTTTATGTCCGGCAATGCATTCGCATGATTGAGTTCATGGCCGGTCGCCGCCATTTCGGCAACTTTCGCACATATCACCATCGCGGTGGGTTGAATACCTTGATCCATAAAGAGCAATTCTGCACCGTCACATCAAGCCACCGTGCGTCCCGGAGTATCATCCTCCAACTATTTACACCTCTGACATAACCGATCAGAAAAAGAACTACCCACGGCAAGCCGCATATTCTCCGGTGTCGGTCCAATGAAGGTCAACCCTGATTTCTCCACAATTCTGCTAATTTGGCATTTTCTTCCAGAAAGCCATAACCCGGGTGTATAGCATCGACATTGGTTTCTCTGGCAAGATCGACAATCCGGGCAGCTTTTAGATAACTCTTGGCAGCGGGCGGTGGGCTAATGAGATGTGCTTCATTCCCTAATCTATTGTGGAATCAACCCGAGTCTGCCTTGGAGTATATGGCGGTTGGTTAAACTGATTTTAAGAGGACGATAAATCGCTTGGTAGCAGTGAATTAAAGAATCCTCAGTAATCTGCGAGGAATGTTCTATCATATTGACACACCAAGCCGCTTCTGCCATGTTTAAATTTAAATTTTTCACCCCTGTCTTTATTGAAAGGAGATAATAATGTTTGCTGATCTTATAAAAAAAAGAAGAAGTATCAAGAAATATGCTGACCAACCGGTGGAACAGGAAAAAATCGACGCCATCATTGAAGCAGCCCTGCGTGCCCCATCAGGAAGAGCTGCAAGGCCATGGGCTTTTGTTATCGTAACAGACAAGGACCTGCTTGAAAAGCTTTCTAGCGCAAAACCGATGGGCGCACAATTCATCAAGGATGTATTTGCGGCTATCGTCGTTTGCGCAGACCCCTCAAAATCCCACCTCTGGATCGAAGACTGTGCCATCGCCGCGGTCAGTATGCAGTACGCGGCGCATTCCATGGGTCTCGGCAGCCGCTGGGCCCATATACGGGACAATAAATTCGACGACCAGACGTCCTCACGGGACTATATCGCCGGGTTGCTCGGTCTTCCAGACAATCTGGATATTGAATGCATCATCGGTGTCGGTTTTCCAGATGAAACGGTTGCGCCCTACCGAACGGAAGACCTTTTATTTGATAAAGTCAGCTATAACCGCTTCGGCCAAAAAAATGGCTGATACAGATTGATGTAAGTGCCAAAAAAACAAGGAAAAGCGGGTTTTTTTATCTGGGTAGCAGCGTGTAAATAGTCACAAGTAATCGTTATGGAATAGCTTGCAAGTCAGCTATATTGAAGAATCTCGCAACATGCGAAGCATTACCGAACAGCAGATCCTATGGGGAATGCGCTCGGCATTTCGACTTAAATTTAAATCTTCAGAGCTGCCTCCTCTGCCTCAAAAACAGCTTCCATGGCATCCCTCGGAGCCCTTGCATCACCAATCACGTATAGGTTTTGACAATACGTTTTTATCTGTTGAACCATTTCAGCATTCGATTTCGAGCCAACCGAGGAAACAATTTGATCAAAGCAATCCAACTCCCTGGGCCCGTCGGGGCCTTCTGTCAACAGGCATTCATTTTTGAAGCAAACCGCTTTCGTGGAAGTTAATATGGAGACACCCTGATCTGAAAGCTTCTGTGTTAGAAAGGATCGAATGGCAGGATGCATATCGATCCCGATACCCTCTCTCAACTCCATAATGGTGACGTTTTTTCCCTGCTCCGCCAGGTAATCAGCTATCTCAACGCCGGTATCGCCACCACCCAAGACCAAGATATCCTGTGCCACTTCAACTTCATTGTTGAGAATCTGATCGTCTGTTACAACATCGGCTCCCTGGCAAAAATCGGGTATGATCGTTCTGGCCCCCGTGGCCAAAATAACGGCGTCCGGCGACTCTTTCTGAAGCAAATTTTGATCAAAGGGCTTTCCCTTTTTGACTGTCACACCCAACTTCTCTATCTGCAAACTCAGATAATCAGTGAATTCCTGCAGACATTTTTTCCCCGGAGGCAAGGCAGCCAAACGAAACCGTCCCCCCAGCGTATCCTGTTTCTCAAATAGTGTCACCGCATGCCCCCGAAGGGCTGCGACCTGAGCCGCTTTCATACCGGCAGGCCCGGCCCCGATAATCCAGACATTTTTTGGATGCGCAACCTTATTTTCAATCTTTAGCCAGGTTTCCCGACTCACTTCAGGATTAACCGTACAGCGTAGGCTACCGACTTTGACGAGACTTAACGAACACCGGTTGCATGAAATACAGGGGACTATCTTTTCAAATTGCCCTGCCCTGGCCTTGTTTGGCATATGTGGATCGGCAATCAGGGCCCGTCCCATGGACACCAGATCTGCTTTCCCGCTGGCGACGATCTCTTCAGCCATCTTGGGATTGCGAATTCGCCCCACACAAATTACCGGGATGTCTACAACCGACTTGATACCTGCGGCCAGGTGCACAAACGTTCCCTCTTCCATATAATAGTGGGGAATCATGGGAAATGGTGATGAAGACATGCAGGCGGAGACATGGATGACATCGGCCCCATTTTTCTCCAGTGCTTGGGCAACCTTCTGTGTGTCCGGCAGCCCCAGTCCGCCGTCCAAGTATTCGTCACCGCTGATACGGCAGCTGATGGGAAATTCTTGCCCCACTACTTTCCGAACCGCCCGCAATGTTTCCAGAGGCACTTTCATCCTGTTTTCAAAGCTACCACCAAATTCATCATCTCGTTTGTTAACAACAGGGGAAAGAAACTGATTGAGCAGATACCCATGGGCCATGTGGATTTCAACCCCGTCTGCCCCGGCGATCTTTACCCGTTCGGCAGCATCGGCAAAAGCCCCTATCAGCGCATGAATTTCTGTTGCCGTCAGGGCTCTGGGTGTTTCTTCACGCAGGGGACAGCGAACGGCTGAAGAGGAAACAATGGGGTGCCCCGTTGTCTGGGACGCCGTCTGTCGACCTGCATGATTTATCTGGATAAAGACCTTGCCACCCTCAGCGTGAACAGCATCCACCAGCTTTTTGAAGCCTTTCACATGATTGTCCGTATTGATCATCAGCATGGTGGGAAATGCCCGACCATCCACGCGGACAGCGGTGTGCTCAATGGTAATATAGCCAGCACCGCCTCGGGCCCTTTCCACATAATAGGCAACAACGGCATCCGTCACATATCCTTCGCTGTCAGCAAAGTTGGTGGCCATGGGCGGCAGAACAATCCGGTTGCTGATTTCCAATTGGTTGATCTTTATGGGACTGAAAAGATTAGGCAAATGATTCATGACTCGTTTCCTCCATCCATAGACTTTTAAGAGTGTTCACCTAGTATATCACGATCGAAACCCAGAAAAATGGTCTTGCCCGGCATCAGCTCATAAAATCCAATTTCAGGATGCATGCGATCGCCAGAAGGATCAAATGTTATCTGCCCGGTGATTCCCGGAAATTTTTCAGTTTTGGCAACCCCTGCCAGAACCGCTTGGCGTGTCAGCTGTTCAGCGCCTGCCATGGCATGTATAATCACATTGGCAGCATCATAGGCCTCAGCCGAATATACCGAATAGGTTGGCCCATAGCGATCCACAAACGCATTTTTGAATGCATGTGCAGATGTCTTTACATCAAGATCCGTACTGGCATTTGACAAATAAGGTCCTTTTACAGCTGACAGGGGCGTCTCCAAATAGCGTGACGACTTGAGCCCATCAGTGCCAAAAAAAACAGAGGAAACCCCGGCAGAGCGCAGTTGGGGAGCCAGCAGAAGTCCCTCTTCTTCGATCACCCCAAAAAATATAAGGTCAGGCTGGCAGGCAAGCATTTGATTTGCCACATCGGAAAAATCACGTTGACCCCGCTGAATCTTTTGGTGGGAAACGATCTTGGCTCCCAGGTTCTCAACCCGTTTCATAAAAACTTCAGATAGTGGTTTTCCAAATGGGGAGCCATCATGGATGATGCCAATTCGATTCTTCTTCAAATGCGACACGGTGAACGCTGCAGCGCGGGTTCCTTGAAATTCATCATGGGCAACAACCCGGAAGAATGTGCTATACCCCATGCGGGTCAGTTCCGGGTTTGATGCAGCCGGGGAAATATGGACCATATCTGCTCTTTGGTACAGGGGGGCGGCCGCAAATACTGCATTGCTGTTCATCGGCCCGACGACAGCCAAGATTCTTTTGTCACGAATATAGCGGCAGGCAATTTCAGCTGCGGCAACGCGATCGTCACGGTCATCACCCACCACCAGTTCCAAACCACCTTTTATGACCCCTTTCCGATTGGCCTGGTCAACGGCAAGCGACACCGACTGGACAATGGCTCTTCCATGAATTTCTTCATGTCCGCTGAGAACTGCCGAGCATCCTAATTTTATAGGGTCATTCATCAAATACCTTGTTATGCTTCACTCTTAAAATAATATGGGGTATGAATGAAGCTCGCTGCCTACCAGATAGAAAAGCCACCCTCAACTTTGATGGCTTGCCCGGTGATGAATGATGAATCGTCCGAGGCTAAAAATAATGCCACACGTGCAATTTCAGATGGCTCTGCAAATCGTTTCATGGGATATCGATCGGTAAAAAATTTCATGCGTTCTTCTGGGTCTTCACAGCTATCAAAAAAATTTTTGGCCATGGGTGTCAGGACGTCACCCGGTGATATACAGTTAGCGCGAACATTGTATGATGCATAGTCATAGGCAATCTGACGTGTTAGCGCTATAATGCCTCCCTTTGATGCAGAATAAGCTGCCTGGTTGGGTGAAGCCACATGCGCCAGAATGGAAGCCGTATTGATGATGATGCCACCACCACCATCCATCATGGCGGGAAGACTGAACTTGCAGCCCCAAAAAACACCTTTCAGGTTGATATCCAGGGTCCGATCCCATTCCTCCTCGGTTGTTTCGACAATAGGCTTGGCAATATCGATGCCGGCATTGTTAAAAAGAATATCAAGCCTGCCGTATTTTTGAATCGTCTGCGCAACCATGGTCTCCACATCACTACCCTTGGAAACATCGGTTCTCACAAAAACAGCATCCTGACCACGTTTCCGAATCGAGTCAACCGTTTCTTCGGCCGTTTTTTTTTCAATGTCTACGACCACCACGGACGCGCCTTCTGCTGCAAACATTTGGGCCGTGGTTCTTCCTATTCCTGATCCGGCACCCGTAACAATCGCCACCTTGTTTTTTAGCTTCATGACCACGCTCCTGATATATATACGATAATACCTCAGCTTACTAACACTGCCTCAGTTGACTAGCCTCTAAAGATTTGGGCTGGAAAACATCTTGGGATATAGTGGAACCAGATCACCTCAGTCATTGCAATCATAATAGGGACGCTGGTAAAAGGCGATATGAGAAATCGGATATCGTCTAGCAATCGGGGAAAATTGACGTCACTTTTTGGCAAGAAAATAGTGCAATGAATTGAGATCGGACCGTTCGTAAGAACGGCTCGATCTCAATTCGATTGGATTTCGCTAATAGTTTTTTTCACCGCGGATGAAGGCGCCAATCCACTTGTCTTCAAGAGCATCCAAGGTCCCGGCCGCTCGGTAGTAGTCGACCCAGTTAATAACCCAGATCCACAAATCCAAATCCTGTTTACGCATGGCCGCGTGACCATATTCCTGAGAAACAACGATCGCATTACCACTGCCATCGGTCATGATCTTGGTGGTTTCAGCATGCTTGCGTGTGTAGGGCGATGCCATGTACATATCGGTGAGACATGCATCGGCTCTTCCTGACTCGACTTCCATAAAGGCCGCCTGCTGGTCCGGCAAAGAGCGAACCTTGGCTTTTTGAAAGATCATTTTGGCTGCTTTTTCCGAAGTGGAACCCAGTAAACAGGTAATGGTTCTCTCGGGTGTGTCAATTGCCTTCAATGAGGTCAGCGTGTTCTTTTTATGCACGATCAGGACGACATCCGTTTTTTCGAGACGGGGGCTGAAGTTGACTGCCAATGCCCTTTCAGGCGTGTTGGTGTGTCCTGCCCACAGGATGTCTACTTTTCCGGATAAAAGCGCCGGAATCAAGGCATCCCATTTCATATCTACGAACACCGGTTTGACGTTCAAGTCTTTGGCAACCATGGTCGCCACGTCCACATCGAATCCAATGGGGTTGCCACTTTTATCCCGAAATTGCACGGGTGGATACTCCAGTGCTACGCCGATTCTGAGCTCGCCACTTTTCTTAATGTCTTCGAGCGCTCCGGAAAATCCGTTACCCGGAAAAGAAAAAACAACGGATAATAATATTAGAATACTAAACAGTTTTTTCATGATCTGTGTACCTCCTCGTTGGTTGAAAGATTCCGGTTTATTTCGACGTTTCAAAGAAAGTCGGGACAATAATTTCATCATACATGGCATCCAAAATACCTCGGACGCGATAGTAGCGAATCCAGTTGTTCAGATACTGGAGAAAGCGATAATCGCCTGGACGAACAGCATAGGTTCCCCATTCAGCTGAAAAGGGTTCTTCCGGATTTAAGATCTTGACCTTGGTGGGGTTGTTTGCCACCAAAGGCATACACAGGTATTCCTCGGCCACATGGGCATCGGCTCTCCCAGATGTCACTTCCATCATGGCCTCCTGCTGTTTAAAGCCGGTAACGGTCGCATTGGGGAATTTTCGTTTGGCGATGTTTTCTGCGGTTGATCCCATTAAGGCTGTAATTTTCATGCCCTTTTTATTCAAATCGGCGACTGTCATAGCCTTGCTGTTGATGGGGACTACCACCAACTGGCGATAGGGAACATACCCGTCCGTAAATTCGAGAGATAGGGCTCTTTCAGGCGTGTTCACCAGCCCACAGGAAATCATATCCAGCTTGTTGGATAGAAGTGCTGGAATCAATCCATCAAATTCCATGTCAATAACTTCCAGCTTGACTTTCATATCGTCTGCCAGTATTTTCATCAGTTCAACATCGTATCCGGCAGGCTGACCTTGCTTGTCACGATACATTTGTGGGGGAAATTGTAAAACGGTTCCGATCTTGATAACGCCACGTTTCTTGATTTGGTCCAGCACCGATTCGGCACCCATCACCGAGACTGGAATCACCAGAGCGCTAACAACAATAGCCGCGACTGCAATTACAAACCATTTACTTTTCTTCATAGTCTCCTCCTGTTCTTTGCCTGTAGTACGATTTTGTTAAATGCTTTCCCTTGTTTTGTACGCCTCTCCTTTTGTTCGTTACTTCATCTTTGCTTCCAACAACTTGACCAATTGGGAAAAGCCCAATGTAAGGCCGACATAAAGCAGCGCCGTCACGGTATAGAATTCAAACGGCCGGAAAGTGAGCGATGTGGCCATTTGAGACTGGCGCATGAGCTCGTTCACACCGATGATGGATATCAGTGCTGAATCTTTCAACATGCCCACAAACATGTTGGCAGTCGGGGGAATGATTATTTTAAATGCCTGGGGAAAAATAATTTTAATAAAGGTTCTCGTGGACGAGAAACCCAATGAATAGGACGCTTCCCATTGTCCGTTCGGTATGGCCTGAATGCCGGAGCGGTATATTTCGGCCAGGTAGCCACCATGCTGCATGGCCAGACACATTATACCAGCCACCAGAGGCCTGAAGTTGAGTCCGATCACCATGGCAAGCCCATAATATAGCCAAATGATAAACACAAACAAGGGAATACCGCGAAAAAATTCTATATAAGCTTGTCCAATCCAGGACAAAACTTTTATCTTTGAAAGACGTAACAATGCAACGATCAAACCGATGATAAGGGCAAAAAACATGGCAATAATAGAGACGTACAGTGTCATCGCCAACCCTTTGGCAAGCCATGTCCAATAGGTTTCAAACACGTCAAAATGGAATTGATACTCCAAATTTTCCTCCCTTAAAATAATGTGAACACAAGGGGTTTATCCGTCATTATCTAAACGCCCCCCAGGCTCTCAAGTTAGCCATTCCCCACCAAAAGCGAAGAGACTAACAGGACAATCCTAACATTGATTAAACTTACCTCTCGACACCTATCAACCCGTTTGAACAGAAGACATTCCTTCAGATAATTATTAAGATTTATCAAATCCACATTAAGTGTCAATAAAAAATTTGAATTTCAATACAAATTTATAAAGGTGATTCAAAAAAAAGCGCCTCTTTTGCTGCCGTACTATCATCACTGAGCCATAAAGCCACCATCCAACACCAATGGATGCCCGGTAATATACGAAGATTTGTCTGATACCAACCAGACAACTGCCTCGGCCACTTCCTCCATCGTGCCCCTGCGACCCATGGGCATAGGATACATTTTTTTTATAATTTCAGGATCATTTCCTTGATAGTGACTAAGCGGGGTTAATATAGGCCCGGGGCATACCGCATTGATCCGAATACCTGTTTCAGCATACTCCAATGCGGCACTACGGGTTAAGCCCATAACACCATGTTTACTTGCCACATAAGCGCTCAAATCCAACCATCCCCCGAGACCGTTTATTGAGGAGGCATTGACAATAGCCCCCTTGCCCCGGGAAAACATATGTTGCAGCTCATATTTCATGCACAGCCATACGCCCTTCAGATTGATATTCATAACCCGATCCCAGTCAGATTCGGGCAAATCGTGTATTTTGGCCTTGCCATGACTGATGCCGGCATTATTGAAAGCACAGTCCAGTTGTCCAAAGGTCTTGACAGTCTCAGCCACCATGGCCTCGACGTCATCGCTCTTGGACACGTCACACTTAATAAAAATGGCCTGTCCCCCTTGGGCTTCGATTTGCTGCACGGTCTTCATGCCGGCGTCAGCGTCAATATCCACAACAGACACCTTAGCGCCTTCGCGTGCGAAGAACAGGGCCGTCATTTGACCGATTCCTGAGCCCGCGCCCGTTACCAGGCCAACCCTAGCACTTAAAACACCCTCCATGATCACCCTCAGCTCTTGGCAATAAATTCTTCCACTTCATACACCACAACATTTTCAACTTGCTCAAAAAATTCCTTGACCAAGGAAACACCGTCCGGCAGTATTACACGCCCCAGTTCTTCCAGGTCCAGATCCATATCGGCGTGGTTTGCCCACCAGGTTTCAATAAATCCGTATATCTGATCCCCACCTTTGATCACGCGCTTGATTTTGTTAATAATATATTTTTTTCGGGCATAATCGGTTTGAGACGCGTTTAATACATCCGTGGCATGCTTTTGCGTATGATACTCAAAAAAATCATTTCCATCGATGCCCTCTGCAAGTTGGTAAAAGGTCATGCGCTTGACAGAATCATTTTTGAGTTTATCCAGGACAACAAACTCATCAACCTCAAAGCTGGTATAACCAGCCACCCGGGATCCAAAATCATCGGAAACGCTCATTCCATTCGGCAGAATGGTCGTATTGAGGCTTTGAAATGCACGGTCGATATCATCTGGGTTGTCCCACCAGGTTTCCACCATGCCAAACCAGCGCCCCTCACCGGCAATGACCCGCCGCACCCTATTGATGGTATAGCGCTTCAAATAATCGCCAAAAGCCTTCTTGGCCTGCTCAGCATGGATCTGGGTATGGTAATGCCAGAATTCATCACCGTCTACATTTTTCGGCAGTGAGTAGACACCCAACCTTTTTATCATTCCTTCTCTCCTTTGTGGCAAGCCATGGTCTTGTTAAATAGCAATGGCGATCTGGGCTGCATCATGTATGGCTTTGCGATAATCACCGGGGGACTCGCAATCTCCGATAAAGTAGACATTTTTTCTGTTCTTCGAAAGCTCCAGCCCAAAGCGATTGTCCGGCACGACCCCCACTGCCAGCACAATGGTATCAAATCCGTGCAATCGGCTCTCCTGCGCGTATCGGTTCACAACCAGATCCAGCTTACCCTCTCTGGCAACAATGCTCCGTACCGCCGTGGATTCAAGAAATCGAAAATTTTTATCTGCCAGTTTGTCCAGCAGGACCAGTTCGGAATCATGGCTAATATCAGATAAAATTCTCGGTAACATTTCAACAACAAGAACTTCCCGATCTAGTTGCTGCAGAATCACCTCCGCAGTTTCAACCCCCATGGAACTTCCACCGATAATCGCCACTTTTGCTCCGATTTCAACCAAGCCCGCAACCACATCCTCAGCAAATACCACCCCCGCAAGATCTACACCCTCGATGCTCTTAGGAATCAAGGGTTTTCCCCCGGTAGCTACATAAACGATATCCGGGTTCAATGTCTCAACATCATCAAGGGTTAACTCTTTACCCAGTTGTATCGGGATTCCCAAGCGCTTCATCTCATTTTTATAGTATGTCAACCATAAGTCATGATTTTGCTTATGCTTGGGAATTTTTGCCAGTAGCACCTTCCCTCCCAACCGGTCTGTCTTCTCGACCAGTGTAACCATGTGCCCTCGCAATGCCGATATTCGTGCCGCTTCGAGTCCTGCCGGGCCGGCCCCTATGACCAGTACATTCTTAGCCGCGCCATCCGGTTTCAGCTGCTGATCAAAAACCCTTTCTTTACCCACAGCCGGATTCACCGTACACCGCATATCCTCAGGCCAAACCGCCGCGCCCTTGGCACAACGCAAACACGGCCGGATCTCATCCAGGCGCCCTTCGCGAGCCTTATTGGGAAGCTCTGGATCCGCGAATAGGGGTCGACCGAGGGCAACCAAGTCCGCCTTGCCACTGCTCAGAATCGATTCCGCAAATACCGGGTCCTCGATAGCACCGCAAGCAATCACAGGAACATCCACAGCCGATTTGATCCCTTCTGCCAGGTACACATTTTGACCCTTATCGACACCGGCAGGCAGAAAACTATAGTGCGCGCTAGGGGCCATTCCAGCAGATACATGGATAAGTTCCGCCCCGGACGCTGTAAGTGTCCTGGCAATGTCTTTGGCATCCTCCAGGGTGTTTCCACCATTTACATAGTCGTGGCCGTTGATCCGTACACCCATCAACATATCTTCACCGACATGTTTACGGCAACTTGCCAGGATTTCACGCACGATACGCGTTCGCCCCTCAAGACTACCCCCATATTCATCGGTACGTTTGTTCTGGTAGGGCGACAAAAATCCTGAAAGCAGATACCCGTGAGCGCAATGTATCTCAATGGCATCAAAGCCCGCTTCTTTGGCTCGGCGTGCAGCCTGGCCAAAATCTTCTACAATTGCTTGGATTTCTTCAATTGTTGGGGCTCTGGCAGGGTCCTTGCGAACAGGATCAGAAATTCCGGAGGGACTCAAGGTTTCACCACCGGCAATCAAAGCATAACGCTGCCGGCCTGAATGATACAGCTGGAGCGATGCTTTGACATCATATTGATGGATGGCTTCGGTCAACTTCCGCAAACCAGGAATATATTTATCATCGGTTATGGCGGTTTGATTGGGATGTGAAGCACCATTGGGGTGAACATAGGTGGCGTTGACAATGATAAAACCCACACCGCCTCTTGCGCGGGCCTCATAATAGTCAATCAGCCGCTCCTTGACATAGCCTTCAGAACCCGGGATATATATGGCCATGGGTGGCATGACAATACGGTTTGCAAGCTCAAATGTCCGTAGCTTGAATGGTTTGAATAGATGGTCGAATTGCTGACTCATAAGCGTTCTCCTGAACTGAGTGTTTGACGAATAGAGACCTTGTGTGATGGTTTAGTGTGATATGATCTGGCTTAAAAATTGACAGGTTCGATCATGTTCGGGACAATCAAAAAATTCTGCCGGGGGCTTGTCTTCGAGGATAACACCTGCATCCATCATCATAATCCTGTCTGCAACTTCCCGCGCAAAGCCCATCTCATGTGTAACAACGATCATCGTCATACCTTCTTCAGCCAAACTTCGCATGACATCCAGGACCTCCTTGATCATCTCAGGATCAAGAGCGGATGTGGGTTCGTCAAACATCATCATCTTTGGATTCATGGCCAGACCTCTGGCGATGGCTACACGCTGCTGCTGGCCACCGGAAAGCGAAGCGGGTCTTGCATTTTCTTTCTCGAGAATGCCGACTCTGGAAAGGAGCTTGCGGCCCAGTTCGGTCGCCTCTTTGTGTGGTATCCCGCGCACATCTGTAGGGGCCATGGTCACATTTTCCAAAACTGTTTTGTGTGGGAATAAATTGAATTGCTGAAACACCATCCCGGTTTCAGTTCGCAATTGGATCAGTCGCTTTTTATCCTTGACGGAAATACCGTCTACAATGATATCTCCTGAATCGATAGACTCCAGACCATTAATACAGCGCAGCATTGTGCTCTTGCCACAGCCACTCGGTCCACAGACGACAACGACCTGGCCCAGTTTTATTTCGAGGCTAATTCCACGCAGGACATGCAAATTGCTAAACCGTTTATGAATATCCTGAATTGAGACGATAGGATCGATAGTTTTGTCGGATCTGGCCATTTGTGAACCAGCTTTGGCGCGAAAAGACAGTATTCCCATACTTTTATTCTCCCCAATGCCATACGGCAATGCTATTGGTTTACGGTCGTTTATGACGGTTGGTAATCATGCTTTGCCATGCGATCGACTTGAGCGATGTGAAGATAGTGTAACTTATTTTTAATACTTTTAATTGTCAAGAATAATTTTGAACAATAATTTAATTTAATAACGGCCATTTGATTTCGCTGGGAATATACGTCTTGCGTAATGCCAATGTATTCCACGTACCGCTCCTGGCGTGTAAAACCTTAATCTATTTTCTCCAGACAACCCGGCCAAAGCCAAATGGTTCAGAATAGTTATCCTACCACCAATATATTCCTTGACATTACGATTAAACAAGCTTATAAATTCTAACCACATATTTTATTTTTAAATCAATCTATAATATTTAAATTTACTCCCATGACAACAAAACAAGAGCAAAAAAAGAAAAAAGCAAATAAGACCAAAGGCAAAAGCTTTCGTGAAATACGATATGAAGAAAAGAAGCTTGCTATCATCAAAAGCGCCGCAAAGGCTTTTGGCCAAAAAGGTTTTCACGCGGCAACAATTGAAGACATTACCAACGATCTTAAAATGACAAAAGGGAGTCTCTATTATTATTTTTCAACCAAAGAAGAGCTTCTCTATAATGCGCACCTGTTGTCCCTTGAAAAAGTCCTTAAAAATATCATCAAAATAAATGAGACAGATGACCCGCCTGACATTAAACTCAACACCGCCATCGCAAAACATCTGGATGTTTTAGCCACAGATTTTGAAGGGGCTTTTTTACTGCAGTATGAATTTCATCTCCCCGATGAATATCTTGATGAAGTTAATGCCCTGCGGGACACTTACCAGAAGAATTTTATTCAAATCATCGAAGAAGGCATTCAGGCGGGTATTTTCAAACCTCAGAATGCCCGCATGGTGGCCTTCATCATTCTCGGGTCTATTAACTGGTTTCTGCGATGGTACTCTTCCACGGGGCGCTGGTCTGTTAAACAAATCTCCAACGCCTATGTCGACCTTTTCTGTAAGGGCTTGTTAAACTGATAGCGGTCGGTCCCTTTTGGATCTTCCTTTTTTTACCGTCCCATCCTCACCGGCTTTCGGGTAAGACATCCATGATCACGCCAAACTTATGCGCAGCTGCCATAAAGGCCATAAATGCGCAAAGGGCTGCAATTTCTTTTTCTGTAAAAAGGGCCCTGAGCGCATGGAAATCTTCATCTCTTATGGCGTGATGGTCTTCTACAAACGTTTTGGTCAATGCAAGCGCTGCATTGATTTTCGGGTCCGGATGATCCTCATCCGGTTTTCCACCGATAGCCATTCAATATTGGCAGCCATGCCCCCAGGCCGAAGCTCTTCGGACCTGCTCCAACAACTCCGGGTCCAGGGGTGTCGATGAAAAAAAGGCTTTTTCAAGCGCAACCCAAGCGTTCAGGACATCACTATTGTGACCTAATAGTTTCTTAAAAGGGGTTAAGCCCTTAGGGGATAATGCAATTCGAGGCATCCTTATACTCCAGCTGAAGGTGAATTCATATAAAAACCAGGCACGGTCCCCCTGCGGCAGCCATGATTCAAGGACTGTCTTCGGGACCAACATCCATGAGCACGCCGTATTGATGAGAGGCAGACACAAAAACCATAAATGCAAACAGTTCAGATATCTGCTTTTCACTGAAATGCACTTTCAGGTCTTTAAAATCCAAATCATCAATGGTATTCGGACCTTTTACAAATTTGGCAGCCATGGCAACGGCAAGCTGTGTACATACATCCTGATGCACCGCATCAGGTTGACCACCAATGGCCATTCAATAGCGGCACCCAAACCCCCATGCCAAGGTCCGCCGAACCTGTTCCAATAAACCGGAATCAAGCGAGCTCTTGTTAACCACCGCATCCATAATGTGCCTGAATGCATCAAGAATCTCTGGATTGTGACCGATAATTCGCTGATTTGGCGTGTCGCCAACTGCCGAAAAGACAATACGGGGCATGAATGACTCCTGTCTGATTAAAAGAGAAGCTATCTCAAATAGTTTCTTTTTAGATGGCTTCTAAGAAATGGTTAGGACGTCTTGCTGTCAGCGGCAATTTCCAATCCCTTTTTAAATGCCGCAAGGTTTAATTCAAATTTTTTGTCATCAAACTGTTTCTTCATCACGGCGATAAAATCAGTGTCTGATAGGGGAAACAGTTCCAGTCCGATGGCTACACCGCTCATAATGGTATTCGTGAGAACGGGTGCCCCCATTTGCAACGCAATTTCAGATGCATCAATAAATAGTGTTCGGCTTGAAAGCTTTTGGGCTGCATGGATTATCTCCTCCAGCTTTGGATAGTCAGCACCTCCGGATGTGACATCAAATGGATAAGAAGGCCGGGTGTTCGAAATGACAACAACGGACGGGTTTCCCCAAGTACCCAGGACGCGCAAGGCCTCCACCGGTTCGAGACTGATAACAATATCCACCTGACCACTGGGTGTCAGTGGGCTGTACAAGGTCTTATTGGATATTCGCAAATGGCTTGAAACCGGTCCCCCGCGCTGAGCCGCACCATAGGTATCCCCGACGGTAACGGCAAAGCCTTTGTCGGTCAGCGCTCTTCCGAACAGTTGTGCCATCAGGACGTTACCTTGTCCGCCTACCCCGGTAATAATGGCATTCAAGGGATCTTTTTTTAGACTGTGGTTTTTCATTTATCCTTTCCTTTTTCGGCCGTCAAGGGCTTCAACAATATCGCATCATGTCTGCAGACCTGCGCACAGACACCGCAACCAACACATATGGCCTCATCGATCTTGGCCCTCTGCGCTTCGGCATCCCACATAATTCCCGGACATTTGAATGCCCGGCTGCAATAGCGGTTACATCCACAATCCTCGCCAACACATTTGCTCTGATCCACCCAGACATCGTAAAGCTTGCCGCTACGGGCCATCTGCAGCGCACATTGCTGCCGCATGATCAAAACCCTCGGGCCCTCATTCTCATCATTCATAAATGCCAGGACCTTTTGGGTCGCCTCTTCACTGTTGTAGGGGTTGACGATATCCACACGAACGCCAAGTGATTTGCAAATATCTTCGATCAACACGGGTTTAGAAGGATGGCCAAAGGTATCCGTGCCGGTCCCGGGATGGGGCTGAAAGCCTGTCATGGCTGTAGCACCGTTGTCGAGCACCACCAAGGTCAGGTTCGATTGATTGTTTACCGCGGTAACCAGGGCCGGAAGAGCACCATGATAAAAAGTACCATCACCCACGACAGCCACCACGGGTTGTGTCATATCAAATTGCCCCAGTTTACCAAATCCGTACCCAACGCCCGGACCGGAGCCCATGGCCTGTTCCGTTTTCATGATGGAGTACCCTGACGGGAACAACCCAAAACTGTAGCAGCCAATATCACCCGTCACAAAACCATCACGCGTATCCAGAACTTCAGCATTCTTAATTGCCCAGTAACTGGCGCGATGCGGACAGCCGGCGCAGAGCGCCAACGATCTCGGAGGCACTAACTGGTCTAAGATCTCTTTTGCCTGTCGATCGTATTCAGGCGGCCTGGCTTCATATTCAATCGATAATATTTCGCTTAGGGCCTGAATAATAATATCGGGATTCAGTTCACCCGTTGCGGCAAGCGGCCCGGTTCGGCGGCCATAAAACGTTGGCACCGGCAACTCTGATGCCCATTCCACAGCCAGCTCCTTGAGATTGCCTTCTAAAAAGGGTTCGACCTCTTCAAGAACCAGGATTTTTTGATTTTTTGCCATGTGCTTTTTGATGAGCTCATCAGGAAGGGGCCACACCGTTCCTATCTTCAATATACCCACCCTGTCCCAGAGACCCAGCAGGTTCATTGCATCCAGTGTATACAGGTAGCAGCTTCCACAGACAATGATAAGAAGCTCCGGATTTTCTGGGCCCTCGTAAAAATTGAAGACAGAATCCTTGCAAAGCGCCTTTGCCTCTGACAGTCTTTCTCTGGCTTCAATATGCTTTGGCAGTGAAGGAAACGCCACAAACTGCCGTTCGGTGTCAAAATGCGCTTTGCGCTTCTCCTGGGGCAGGGCACCCAAAACCGTTCTTCCGCGCGCATGCTGCAAACGCGTTGCGCTTCGAAGAATAACCATTCGCCCGATCTTTTCGGAAAGCTCAAGACCAAATTTGGTCATGTCTTTAGCCTCCTGAAAAGTCCCCGGCTCCAGCAATGGGAAATCAAGGGACCGGGCCAGGGGACGTGAATCCTGTTCACTGGTGCTGGTAATCCCCGAAGGGTCATCGCACACCACCAGGACCAGCCCCCCTTTGGAACCGCTGGTGGATATTCCGGACACAAAATCCAAGGCCACGTTCAACCCATTCTGTTTCATGGCCGAAAGCCCCCTGAGCCCTGCAAAAGATGCAGCCGCGGCTGTTTCAACCGCAACCTTCTCATTGATCGACCATTCGACGTATATATTCATCTTTTCCGCCACCTGACGAATTGCCTCGGTTATCTCCGTCGAAGGATTGCCAGGATACGAAGCCACCACATTCACACCACCTTCAAGTGCACCACGTCCAATGGCTTCACTGCCCAGGAGCAGATCTGCCAGCCCCTCTGTTTTATTTGAAATGTCCGCCATTAATTACCTCCACGTTCATTGCCTACCGGTTGTACCAAAATCATCAAGACGATTTAGATAACATGCCAAAATCGCTGATAATTACCAGTCAAAAGTTTGGAAAACCGGGTCACGGCAATCCAAGTACAGCAGGTCATCCCGATCGCCACTCTTGCATGCCAGGTTGTCCAATGCTGTTTTTTTCTTCTTTACCGATGCCTGCTTCAACTTCTCCAGATTGCCATCGGGAACATCTCTGAATTCCAATACCTGCCGGTCTTTGGCCAGCTGCATTAGTGCCTCCCCGGCCGCAGTTCTGACAATAACCTGGTTCCAGCCCTTGGCAACCTCCCACCCATCCGGCAGTCGTGCAGAACCGACCGAAATGTCACTGAATTCTGCGGTTACATCTGTACAAAACTTACAAGCCTCGCGAACACATGCTTCCACCTCATCCAGGGGGATCTCAACCAGGCCGCCAGCCGTTTCCACCTGCATGGTCTTGTATTTGCTGGGGGGAATATCCAGGCTGACAACCGCTTGCTCGTGAACTTTCTGATCGAGCAAGTGTTTAAAACTCCGCCAAGACAACACCCATCCGCAGAATAGTCCTATGGTGAGATGTAATTTGCCGATCTGATTGTCATTTTTCGGAAAGGGCTTCATTTTCATCTTGGCCAGAGCCAGGGTCTGGCAGGGCGTTGCCACAATACCTATTTTCTGGGCATCGCTTTGGGCCGCCATATTGAATGCTTCCACCATGGGTGCGGCAATGAATTTGCTCTTGGCCAGCTTAGGCACCTCACGGGCATCGCTGACCGCAACGCCTCTGGGTAGCTTCGACCCCCCACCTTCGGCCAGCAGGGCTGTATCAATAATGCCTTCCGCCAGTGCCAGCGACATCAGTGTAGTTACGGTGCCACCATGTTGGGCTATGGAACGTATGCCCGGGTCGCTGGCACGGGTCAGATAGAACCCTTTGACAGCACCAAGTTCGGGGGTTAAGTCCTGTGGATCAAAAAGCTGCTTCCGAATGGACTCCAGGTCCGTCGGTGTCCTGGGGCAAAAGGCATAACAGCGACCCGCGGCCCGGTCACAGACGTCTTTAACCACCGTTTTATCCATGGATGTGGCATAGTATGGGCATAGGTTGACACAGGCGCCACACCCGGTGCAAAGACCGGTATCATGCACCTCTTCCATCAGCTCCTTTTGACCTCGAATGTAGGTGTTATTTCCCATCAAAGGAATCCTCCTTAGAATATCTTTTTCATTGTCCGGCCCGTCGAGGGCCGCTACTTACAGTTTCTATTTTTTTTTCGATCATCCGTCATGCCCGCGAGAGGCTGTACGGTTCTTTTCCATGGCCGGTGATAACCCAACCTGGGTTGCATAGGCCACCACCAGCCCTACACCTGCCAGCATGGCACCTGCACCAATGTAACCCACGAATGTGATGTTTTCAGCTCCAAGCCAACCCAATTGGTAGGCGGATAGCAGCGCCATGCACGACATGGTAATGATCGGATTGAGAACAACCACCAGCGCAACCTGATTGGCTTGAATCAACTTTAGGGCCACAGCCAAAGCACCATAGGCCACCAGTGTATTGGCCCCCATAAAGCAGAGCAGGGCCCAGCCAGCCCAGTGCAATTGTCCAAATTCGTAAAATTTCGCCTGCGGGAAAAAAGCCAGCGCGGCCACGCCGTAGATAATTAAATTGGCCTGCTGGGGTGTCATCCGTCGAACCAGAATCTTTTGTGCCGAGGCAAACACGGCCCAAATAACAGAACCAAAAACAATCCACAGATCCCCGCGTATGTGCGTGGCCCGGTCAATCAGCAAGCCCCTGAGCTGATCCTGATTAAAGAAGATAAACCCACACAGCGTCAAAGCAAGCCCCACCTTCTGTTTTGTGTTGAGCCGTTCCTTGAAATAGACCATGCCGGTAACTGTCAGCAACAAGGGCCCGATTTGCCCGAGCACCTGCGCATTGCTGGGGCTTGTCAGATGCACGCCAACGGTGCTGCCAAAATAGTTGCCTGCCAGCGCCAGCCCCGCCAGGATACCCAGCAATGGCGGCTTTTTGAGCACGCGGAATGACCCCGGGTCTTTCACTGCGTATACAGCCGCCAGAACAAGGAAAGACGTTGTAAACCGAAACCAGATGATGGTTCCGATGCTGCACACCGATAAAAGATATTTTAGGACGATGGGTACCACGCCCCAGAATACGGCGGCGGTAACGGCCATCAGCACCCCAAAACTATGGCTTGATATCATATAGCCTTCATGCGACTTGGCGACTTGGTGGGTACGGTGTTCATTCGGTCCAGCCACCATCGACTTCCATAATGTTGCCGGTCACAAAGGAGGCTGCATCCGACAACAGCCAAGCCACGGCTTCGGCAACCTCTGATGGTTCTCCGCGACGACCAATGGGCACGGGATATCGTTCCCTTTCAATTTTTTCGCGATCCTCCCCCGGAGCAAAATTGCGTTCCGTCATAGGCGTCTTGATAGGACCGGCTGCCACGGCATTGATGCGAATGCCATCTTTGGCGTATTCCTGGGCAGCTGCCCGGGTAATGCCTGACACACCATGTTTGCTGGCCGTGTAGGCTGGAATGATGAAATCCTTGGTTCCGATCAACCCACACATGGAAGAGGCATTGACAATCGAACCGCTGCCTTGCTTCAGCATCTGCAGAATTTCATATTTCATACAAAGCCAAACACCCTTGAAGTTGACCGACATGACATAATCCCAGTCCTCTTCACTGATTTCAGCTGTCCGGGCATCTTTTTCCCGGGCATGAATGCCGGCATTATTGTAGGCGCAGTCCAGTCGCCCGAAATGCGCCACTGTCGATCGGATCAGGTTTTCAACATCTCCCGCTCGGCTGACATCGGCTTTGATAAAAAAAGCATCTCCACCGACATCCTGTATCCCTTGGACTGTATTTTCACCACCAGCAACATCCACATCACAGACAACCACCCTGGCACCTTCCCTGGCCAAGATTTCCGCAGAAGCCTGCCCAATGCCGCCACCGGCACCGGTTACCAAGCCCACTTTTCCACTCAATCTTCCTGCCATAAACCCACCTCATATACAACCTTACTGTATTGTCGTGGCCCGCAATATAGCCCTGAACGGCAAATCACACGGGCACTCCAAAAAAAAAGAATCAGCCTTTCACAACCACCTCTTCCACCGCGAAACTGTTGGGGTTGACCACCCGTGAGAAATAATCCTCATCAATATTCTTCCCGTTGGGCAGCACGGCCTTATAACAGCGATCGTAGACGCGGTGCATGGCTGCTTCGTCCTCATACCAGGTTTCCACTATTCCAAAACAGATCTTTTTCCCTTTAAGAACCTTGGTAACACGATTGATCACATACCTTGCCAGGTCATCGCCTGCGGCTTTGATGAAATCAGCCGCGTGTGTCTGTGTATGATAATGCCACCATTCTTCCTCATCTGTTTCTTCCGGAATTGAATAAATACCTATTCGTTTTATCATGCTCTATTCCTCCGTTCCTTTGCTATGCATCTGTTTTCTGAGGGATGAGGTTCATAGAATGTCAAGCCTTGGCAATGAATTCTTCCACCACATAACCAAAAGTATCCACAACCCGAACGTTGAAATCCTCTGAAACATTCCTGCCATTGGGCAAGATCACCCGCTTATGGGCCTCAAATCCCTTTGTAAGACATTCTCTGTCGGCAAACCAGAGTTCAACGACCCCAAAACAGACAGCTTGCCCCATTATAACCCTGCTCACCCGGTTGATGACATAATATTCCAGGTAGTCTTCAAAGGAATCGACACTGTGCACAGCATGCTCACGTGTGTGATACTCCCAGAATTTGTCCGGATCGGTCCCCTGGGGCAGGGAATAGAAACCCATGTATTTGGCAGGTGGAGATTGCAATTCCCGGTAATGCTTTTTCGCCACAAATTCTTCGACTTCAAACGCAACCGGTTGATCTGCCAAACGGCCAAAAAAATCCTGGGCAACACTTTTTCCGTTTGGAAGAACCTCGCTTTCCAATGCCTGAAAACCAGCCTGCATTGCAGACCGATCCCGCCACCAGGTTTCTTCAACACCAAAGAAACGGGTGGTCCCTTTGGTCAAATCAATCACACGATTGATGGCGTATTTAACAAGCCTGTCGCCACATACCTGCAAAACAGCCGGTGTGTATTCCCGGGTATGATATCGCCAGAACGCATCACCATCCGTCTGCCTGGGAATGGAATACAAGGCCATTCGTTTAATCATCACTATCCCCTAATGTGTTCGGACAGTCATTCCACCCCATAGACAATGTGTTTAACCAGCAGATTGCCCCCTTCAACCGGCAGGGTCGTACCGGTGATATAGCCCGACCGCTCCGAACAATAAAATAAAATGGCTTCAACCACGTCATCGGGTTGGGCCAATCTCCCGATGGGGATACCTTCGACACCTTTTTCGAGGGTATTGGGATCATCAAAAAACTGCCGCAGCAGATCGGTCACCACCGGTCCGGGTGCCACTGAATTAACGGTAATACCGTAAGAGGCCAGTTTTAGTGCCATGACCTTGGTCAACATGACAAGGGCCGCCTTGGACACATCGTAACTGACCATGGGCCGTGTCGAGGGTGTAAAGGCCGATGCCGAAGAGAGATTCACGATGCGACCGTACCCGGCTTCCGACATGGCATGGGAAATCTTCTGGCTCAAAAAGAAAGTCCCCTTCAGGTTGATGTCCATAATAAGGTCCCACTGTTTCGGGGTGAGTTCAAAAAATTCTTCCGGGGCTGCAATCCCAGCACAGTTGACCAGAATATCCACTTTTCTGGACCATGGCTCCACGCTGGCAACAAAGGCGGCAATGCTGTCCATATCTGCCAGGTCCAATGGGTATGCCTGACAACGCTTTGTGGAAGCTTCAATGCCTGCCGCTGTTTCCTGTGCTTTGTTAAAGTCAATGTCCCCAATGATTACCTTTGCCCCGCTGGCGACCAAACGTTGGACCACAGCTTTGCCGATACCTGCAGCGCCCCCGGTAACGATGGCATTTCTTCCTTCAAAGTCCATTGATCATCCTCCAACCATTCCTGTAAATATAGAGTTTAAAGACCATATGCTGCCATATAACCCTCGTAGAATGCATTAACGCCATCTCGCGGTCCCTTTGCATCTCCAACGATCATTAGGTCTACGCCGGTATCCTCCAGCGCTGAAAACAGTGCCTTGTCTGGTCTGCCGCCTATGGCAAATACAATAGAGTCCACATCATCAATCGTTTTATCACCGTCTGGCGACTTCAGCGTAACGGTTGTATCCGAAACACCCGTGATAACCGTATCGCACATAGTCTCCACGTTGTACTTAGCAAAATCCTCAAAAAGAAACCATTTGAAATCGGGCAGCATATCAGGTAAAATTTGCGGCATCATTTCAACAATGAAGACCTCTTTGCCCTGGGCAGCCAGAAAATGGGCTGTCTCTGCTCCGACAGGACCACATCCGATGACCATGGCTTTCTGACCCACATCCATTTCCCCGGCCAGGACTTGCTCAGCGATGAGCGCACGGTCGGCATCAAGACCCTTGAGCGCCGGGATCTCTATTTTTGCGCCCGTAGCAATGATAACGGCATCTGGTTTTTCAGTTATCACAGCCTCTCGGGTCAAAGCCTTGTTCAAACGAATATCAATATCCAAACGTTTAAGCTCTTTCCCACAAAAAGCAACGGCCTTGGCATATTCATCTTTATGGGGTGCCACCGAAGCTAACTGAAGGCGACCGCCCAGTCCGGCGCTTTTTTCGAATAAAATGACATCGTGACCACGCAGTTTGGCAACACGGGCGGCCTCCATACCAGCCGGCCCACCACCTGCAATCAGGACTTTCTTTTTGACTTTTGCCGAAGCTATATGCAGCTCCATTTCCCGTCCAGCCTCGACATTGTAAAGGCAACGTGTACTTCTATCCGTGAGTTCGCGATTATGGCAGTTATTGCAGGAAATACAGGGTCGAATTTCAGCAACACGACCGTCGGAAAGCTTATTCACATATTCAGGATCACAGATGAGCCCTCTGGCCATGCCTATCAGGTCCGCCTGGCGGGATACCAATACATCCTCAGCCAGGTAGGGATCACTAAGACGACCGGTAACCATCACTGGAATGGAAAGGGCCTCTTTAATCTTGGCCGCATCCGCTACATTCAATCCACATTCATGGACCATACTCGGCAAGGTCCGTGTATGACCCCAGCACGGTGAGAGTCCCGATGAAACGCTGATAAAGGCAATGCCCAGCTTTTCGAGCATCTGAGAGCTTTTTACCTGATCTTGAATCGTCAAGCCCTCTTCAACATATTCAGCATTGGAAAGACGAACATGGATGGGAAAATGTTCTCCCACCGCACTCTGACAGGATCCCACGACCTCTCTCAAAAAGCGAAACCGGTTTTCAAAACTCCCCCCATAGGCGTCATCACGCTTATTGGCATGCAGGGACATGAATTGAGATGTCAGATATCCGTGGGCATGATGAATCTCTATCATGTCAAAACCGGCTTTTTTGGCACGCAAGGCGGCTTTGCCCCATGCCTCCACCAGCTCATTTATTTCGCTAATACTTAAGGCTTTGGGTGTCACATTCTCCGGCGGCCATGCAAGAGCAGAGGGAGCCACCGGCTGAATTCCCCGGGCCCCGGTTGCGTACCGACCAAGATGGTAAAGCTGTATGGATGATTTGGCGCCGCATTGATGCACTTTTTCATTATAGACCTTGAACGCCTCAATATTCTTGTCACTATGCAGGTCAAGATCTTCTCCACTGCTACCGGAAGGATGCACAAAAGATGCACCGATGATAATCAAACCAGTGCCCCCCTCGGCCCGCTTCAAGTTAAAGGCTTCTTCCCTTGGCACAAAGGCCCCGGTACTCATGTGGTTGGATATGGGAGCCTGGACAATTCTATTTTTCAGTTCAACGTCACCAATCTGAATCGGCGATAAAAGCGTTGGAAATTCATTTTTTGCGCTCATATCATTTTCCTTTGTAAATGGGTTTTCTTCTCTCTGAAAAAGCCTTGACCCCTTCCCGGCTATCTTGGGTGTTTTTAAGGGAATCAAAAAGAAAGGCCTCAAAGTCAAGACCTTGTTGCAAGGCCAAACTCCTCAGGACGGATTCCTTTATGGCACGCATGGCCACTGGTCCACGACGACACAATTTCTCCGCCATTTGCATAGCTGTGCCCATCAATTCTTCGTTAGAAACAATGCGATTGATCAAACCAAAGCTGAGTGCCTTCTGGGCATCGATGGGCTCACCCGTTAGAAGCATTTCCATTGCAACCGCATAGGGGATATTGCGAGGCAGACGTATGGTACCACCAGCCCCTGGCATTATTCCCCATTTGACCTCGGCCAGACCAAACCGGGCAGATTCGGCAGCAATTCGGATGTCACAGCACAAAACCAGTTCGAGCCCTCCGGCAATGGCATAACCGTTGATGGCTGCAATGATCGGCTTAAAAACATCCGTCCGGGGCAATCCGCCAAAATTTTCAGCCCTTGGATAGTAATTGGCCTTGGCTTCTCCTGCCATCCGGGCAGGAAGATAGGCCTTCAAATCACCACCGGTGCAAAAAGCCTTATCGCCTGCCCCGGTCAAAATCGCTACCCAAAGGTCATCGTCGTCACGAAAATCGAGCCAGACCGCGGCCATCTTCTTTTCGGTTGACGGATCCATGGAGTTGTGGACATCCGGGCGGTTGATGGTGACCAAAGCAATGTGATCTTTTTTCTCGTATGTGATTTCAGACATAGACTTCTTCGTCCTCTTTATTAGAAGCCATCTCAAAAAAAGGGTATTGGTTCAAGTTCAAGGCGGGCCCAAGCTTTACCCCGCAGGCATACTGAAGTATTCCGAGGAGTTGAAGCAAGGGACCAACACAGAAATTGGGCCAAAAAACTTTTTTGAGATAGTTTCTAGGCTTTCAGGAGCATATTGCCAATGACCAGTCGCTGAATTTCTGAGGTGCCCTCATATACCCGTAGGGCCCTTATTTCACGATACAGTCTTTCCACATGCTGCCCCTTAATTACACCATATCCACCGTGGATCTGTAAGGCCTCATCAATGATACGCCAAGCGGCTTCTGTCGCGTAAAGCTTGGCCATGGATGACTCCAGGGTAATCCGCTCGACCCCCTGGTCTTTTATATACGCCGCCCGAAATACCAGGGCTCTGGAAGCCGTCAGCTCGGTGGCCATATCCGCCAATTTAAACTGAATGCTCTGGAACTCGGCAATACTTTTTCCAAACTGGAATCGACCCTTTGCATAGGAAACGGCCTCATCCAAAGCAGCCTGGGCCATACCAACCGCGGCAGCCCCCACCGTGGATCGAAAAAAATCAAGGTTCCGCATGGAAACCTTGAAACCCGCGTTCAGTTCTCCGATGAGATTTTCCTTTGGCACGCTACAGTCCTTGAATACCGGCGCGCCAATGGGGTGGGCCGCCATCAGATCCATGCGTTTGCCGGGATCAAACCCTTCCCATCCCTTTTCAACAACAAACGCTGAAATACCACGGGTACCCTTGTCGGGGTCTGTCTTGGCAAACACGCTATAGATATCTGCATCCGGTGCCAGGGATGTAAAAATCTTTTGTCCATTGAGAACCCATAGATCATTATCCTTTACGGCCGTTGTTTCAATGGCACCCACGTCCGAACCGGCATTCGGCTCTGTCAGGCAGATGGTAAAAATCTTTTCACCACTGGCAATAAGCGGGCAGTATTTGGCCTGTAGCTCCTCGTTGCCGCTCAGAACAATCGGATAGCTGCCCAAACCCTGCATAACAAAAATGAGCTCGGCATTCGGGCAACGACGAGCCAGTTCTTCCCGAACCAGACAAACCGAAACCAGCGAAGGCATTTGTGTTGTATTGCCGTATTTGGCAGGAACAAAAAGCTTGAACAAACCCGATTCAGCCAGAACGTCAGCAATCTCACGCGACATCACCTTGCTCTCGCCAACCTTTTCCTCAAGGGGTGCCAGCTTTTCCTTGCAAAGCGAAATCACCTTTTCTTTTAGCTCTCTCTGCTCTTCTTTAAATAAAAAATCCATAAATTCTCCTTATTGCTGATTGGATAATTCGTATTGAAGAACCTCGCAGCAAGCTAGGGGGCATACGCTCGCCGTTTGGGTTCAAAATTCAGTTGCGCTGCTGGAGACTGAAAAGACGTTGGGCGTTTCCACCCAGAATCAGCCCCCGATCCGCTTCAGAAAGATCTAACATGTTCAGCAATTCATATTCCCAGCCGTACTCACCACCTTGACGAGCCCAGGGATAATCGGTGGCATATAACATGCGATCGGTTCCGTGCCGGCTGATCAGTTTCTTTAGGGAGGCTATATCCAGGTCTCTACAAGTGGGTGTCTGGGAGGTGTCTATATATACACCGGTACCGGCCAGATGTGTCATAACCTCCGCAAACATGCCGGAGCCGCCAAAATGGGCACAAATCAACTTAAGATTAGGGTGATCATCGTGTAGACGACGCAGCCCGGATGGTGTGGATCGAATATCATCTTTGTCTTCATGACCGCTGCCCATGCCCGCATGGTAGAATACAAACAAGCCCTCATGGCTCAACTTCTCATAGATGGGGTACATGTTGCGATCATCCGGCCGAATATCCTGAAAAAGGGGGTTGAATTTTATTCCCAGGATACCAGCCGCTTTGATGCGGTCAATTTCGGACTCCCATCGTTCAAAATCAGGGGTGATGGTCCCAAACAGCAGCAACCTGTCATCTGCCTGAGAAATCAACCAGTCATTTGTGGACCGTACAAGCCCACCCTCCGGCGCAACACCAAAGGCGATGGCATAGTCAACATCTGCATCGTCCATATAGGCCAGCAAGTCGCTGGTCGTACCGGCTCCGTATGGTTCCAGACCGAGGTTCCGCCGATTCATCTGCATAACCTTGGGTGCAATTTTATCAGGAAAAATGTGAGTGTGACAATCAACGATCATGGTTCTACCTCCAGCGCCCTAACGATTGAGAACTCTAGTATGGATTGATGTAGCCCCCGGATACCCGCACAATCTGACCCGTAATGTAAGAAGACTCATCCGATGACAAAAAAGCAACGGCCGCTGCAATTTCATCCGGCAGGCCCAGTCGCCTGAGAGGGGTCAGTGCCATCACACGATCCATCATTTTGCTGTTGTCTTTCAGCGACTGGTTCATTTCTGTATCGATGGAACCCGGGGCCACGGCATTAACCCTGATGCCGTAACGGGCTTCCTCCTTTGCCAATGAGACCGTAAAAGAAGCAATGGCCGATTTTATGGCGCTGTAGAGACCGAAGCTGGAGACATGATCGAAAGCGAAGGTGGAACTCATATTTACAATGGCTCCCTGACCGGTGGGCCGGATCAATGGCAATAACATTTTGGTCATCAGGTAAGGACCTTTTAGGTTGACGGCCACATTCCGATCAAAATCAGCTTCATCCATATCTGCCCATTTTGCAGCCGAAAGAATACCGGCATTGTTCACCAGAATATCGATCTCCCCAAATCTGGATCGAAGGTCTTCAGCCAGTTCCGAAACATCACCCGACTTTGAAATATCGCATGTCATGGGAGTGGCCATACCATTGGCAGCACAAATGCTTTGGGCACATGCATCGGCTGTTTCAGCTTGAATGTCGGTAACAATTACCTGTGCGCCATCGTTAGCCAGACGTCTGCATATGGCTGCGCCAATACCTTGACCGCCTCCGGTCACCAGGGCAACCCTGTCGGATAAAGCACTCATGATGTATCCTTTTTTGCGGCGGAAGGGGCTGGAACCACTTTGGATCCATCAGCATTATACGCATACCAGCCATTGCCCGTCTTTTTTCCCAGCCTGCCCGCTTTGACCATGCGACGCAAAAGAACAGGCGGCAGATACTTGGGATCTTTGGTTTCAGCATAAATGGCGTCGCAGGCGTTCAAGGTCACATCCAGACCCACCAGATCACCCAGTTCAAAAATGCCCATGGGGCGGCCAAACGCCATTTTGACGCCCTGATCCACGTCTTCGATGGTGGCAACCCCCTGTTCCACCATCCGTATGGCTTCCAGATTGGATGGCAGGTTAATGCGGTTCAAAAGAAATCCTGGAATGTCATGATTGACCACGATGGGTCGTTTCTCAAGAGACGCGATAAACTGGGTTGTCACATCCATGGTATCATCACTCGTTTCCATACCCCGCACAACTTCAACGGCTTTAAGCATCGGTACAGGATTGAAAAAGTGAATCCCGATGACACGTTCGGGCTTGATGGCTGCAGCGGCAAGCGCCGTAATCGAAATGGCCGAGGTATTGGTTCCAATGATGGCGGCGGGATCAAGGACCTGAGATAATTTCTGGATAATACCCGTTTTGACCTCAATATCCTCATAGACAGCCTCTATGGCCATGTCGGCATTACCGCAAGCCGCCAGTTCCTGGCGGTATTCTATGCGCGCCATTATGGTCGACACTGACTCGGACAACTTTTTTTTATGGGCAAAGCGACCCAGTGAATTATGGATACTTTCTTGGGCCCGATCCAATTGTTTCGGGTCCAGATCAACGAGCGTTACACGGTATCGGGCAACGGCGCAAACCTGGGCAATACCGGCGCCCATGGTACCTGCACCCACCACGCTTATTTGCTTTAGATTCAACACCAGCTCCTTTACCTTACCACGCCTGGAAAAAGACGCATTGTTATATTTTTAAACCTTTAGTTTTTTTTTGAACCAATATTCTAAGTTATAATCAAAACCGATATTCCTGTCAAGATAATTCCAGTATCTGCTCGTTTAAAGACTGCCATATTGAACAGCCCCGCAGCAAGCTACGGGGTCAGCGTTCACTATCTCCGTTCAAACATCGGTACACGCCTTATAAAAGCGGCACATCCGCTGAATTCCTTCCTCGACAACCTCCTTGTTTGCGCAATATGAAATACGGACGATTTGATCAGATTTGGGACCAAAGGTCAGACCGGGCGCGATGGCAACCCCCGTGGCATCAAGCAATTGGGTAGAAAAATCATAGGAGCCAAGACCGGTGTCGGCGATACCAAGCATCAGGTAAAAAGCACCTTGGGGTGTTGCATAACCAATACCAGCCTTTTCCAGGGTATCCACACAGATGTCTTTGCGTTCCGCATAAGACCTCACCATCTCCGCAATACAGTCTTGAGGCCCTGTCAGGGCCGCCTGGGCAGCAATCTGTGAAACCGAAGACGCACAGGACAGGTAGCTCTCGATGGCTCTTCCCATGGCCTTGGCAACAGGCTGCGGTGCCACGTAGTAACCAATTCGCCAGCCTGTCATGGCGTAGGTTTTGGATGTTGCAAAAATGGAGATAACCCGATCATCCGGGTCCAATGATGCCGGTGAAAAGTGCTCCCCTTCGTAGAGGATGCGTTCATAGACCTCATCGGAAATAAGATAGATATCATGTTTCTCACACATTTCCAGCAGGTCTTGCATGACCTGACGGGAAAAAACAGCCCCCGTGGGATTCCCTGGCGAATTAATGACGATACCCCGTGTTCTTGAGGATATCATGGATTCGATACCGGGAATATCAGGCTGAAAATTTGAATCCAGGGAGAGATGATAATATACGGGCTTCAGACCGATGACCACCGATTGGGTATGGTAGTTCGGCCAACCCGGATCAGGAATCAGGATTTCATCCCCTTTTTCACTGATGGCCATCATGGCAGCTGCCACGGCAAAAACACCACCGGGGGTCACACCGATTTGTTCAAACTTAGCACCAATATTGTTTTCTTTGGTCACCTTTTCCAGGATGGCTTCACGCAAAGACGGCATACCAGCGTGGGTGGTGTAATGCGTATTGCCCTCTCTGATGGCAGAAATAGCTGCCTCCTGGATGTGCTCCGGCGTATCAAACCCGGGATCACCGATTTCCAGGTGGTACGATTCCTCCAGTAGAACAGCTTTGTCCAGAATCATACGGATACCGGAGCGTGTTAGATTAGATAGATTTTTTGATATCGTCCGCATAGCTTCCTCCCCTATTATTTTATGATTCGTTAATTGATGTAACGGCAGTTTTTGGCTCCCGGCTGAACCAATACAGGATCAAGGCAATCAGAATAGCAAAAAAGCAGACACTGAAACCCATCTGGTAATCTCCCCCTGACATGGTATCGGCAGGTCTGCCATGATCCAGGATATGCCCCAGGGCATGCAGAAAAACTCCACCGCCAATAGCTGAAAATAGATTGATACCGGTAAATGAGACACCGGTCATTTCCGGCGGCATCATGGTCTTGATATGGGCGAAAAGAAGACTGGCAAACGGGGCAAAAAAGCCCAGAATAAATAGAACCATGGCCAACAGCAACAGATGAACAGGTCCCGGCCAGAGCACCAGCAGAAGAATGGAGGATGCCAGAAAACACAAACTGATGAGGCCGGTTCGCCGGGCAGACCGCAGAACGCGATCCGCCAGCAAACCGCCTATGGGTGCGCCAACAATCGCACCGATATTCAAAAAAAGCAGCAGATTGCCGGCTTTGAGCACCGGAAGACCCAGATGAAATATCAGGTAGGGCCCAGCCCACAGCGCCTGGATTGCGGTAAATACCCCATCCCGTAGTCCCATTGTCATGGCTATGATCCAGAAATTCAAATTCCCGAAAAGCTTTAGCAATCCTTTCCACTGAAAAGTGTCTTGTTTTTCGCTAGGGACGCAGGGAGGAGAAATCTCATCCCTTGGTGTATCATGCACCCACAAGAAAAAGCAGATCACCAGTATAAAGTTGATTGCGGCCAAAACCATGAAACCGCTTCGCCAGCCGATTTCATCCACCAGCAATCGAAAGGGGCTCGTGGCCAACAGACCACCGAGAGAAGCGATAGAAATCGTCACACCTGTTATGCTTGCAAATTGATGCGGTTTGAACCAGACCGTATAAAGCTTCAGGGATCCCATCATATTAACGGACATACCCAGACCCAAAAGAACCCTGGCCATCAACGCGTCATTGATCCCATTGGACCTGGCAAACAACAAGGCCCCCAGCGTGCCCACTATATTCATGCAGATCAGCACCCGCCGTGATCCGAATTTATCCAGCAGCAATCCCATGGGTAGTTGCGCAGCCGCAAAGGCATAAAAAAAAACAGACCCCAGGAGGCCCAGGTTTTCAATACTCAGATGGAGATCACCCATCAAATCCGGAGAGATGATCACCGTGGATGCGCGAAACAACATGGCCATCATAAAAAGCAAAGAACAATTGACAACCATTAGCCAGCGACTTGCTTTTGCCGTTCTTATGTCATTCATGCTTGATGAAAAGGAATCTCCCAGGTAAAATTTTAGCTGTTTGATTTACGCGTTAACCCCCACAACAGGCCGCGGGGACTGCATGTGTCATTAACGGTCAATCTCGGAGCATCGGTCTAAACCTCAGCAATCAGGTTATTGCGAGTGAAAGCATAAACCCCTGCCGCGATGATCAGGGTACCAGCACACAACCAGAAAGCCAGTGGATAGTTTTTAGCCGCAGAGAGACTGCCGGCAGTTCCCCGTCCGATAAAGCCCCCCATTCCATGTATAAAAATGCCGCCACCCATCATGGAAAAAAAATTGGTGATGGCAAAAGCCCGACCGGACAACTCCGGTTTTATCAAGGTCTTGATATGGGTGAAGGCAATATGGCCGAATCCGCCAAACAGACCAAAAAGAAATAGAAATCCTGCCAACAAGATGATTCGGTCCGGACCCTCTTCAATTGCAAGACCCACTAGACACAACACCATAAAAACCAGACTGGCCAGCATGATACGCTTGGGATGCCCAAAAATACGGTCGTTTAAAAGACCCGACAGCGGGCCGCCCAGAATGAAACCGATATTGAGCAACAGCAGTAAGTGGGCTGCCAATACAACCGGGACCCCTAAATACAGAATCAAAAATGGTCCGGCCCACAGTGATTGAACCGCAGCATAGACCCCGTATCGCAAACCAGCCATTAGGGATATGCACACATAGGAAAAATCAGTGAGCAAGGTCCGGCAGGTTTCCATAATCGACAGACGGTTTTGACTGCCTGGTGCCAATCTCGCGCGGGTTTCCTGGCTGGGATCGTCCTGGACAATATAGTAAAATGCCACGGTAAGAATAAACGTAATCAGTGCTAAGACAACAAAAACCATCCGCCAGCCAAGGGCTGCTACAAGTATGTGCAGTGGGCTTGTGGCCAGAAGCCCCCCCAAAGCACCAATACCGAAGGTCAATCCGGCGACGCTGGCAAACTCAGATGGCTTGAACCAGGCAACATATAACGTTAAGGATCCTACGATATTAGCGGACATCCCCAGGCCCAGCAGGAATATACCCGACAAACCTGTCCCACGTCCCTGTGCCGCCGCAAAAATAAGTGCACCCAGCACCGCAGTCATATTCAGAAAA
>CAWJIL010000023.1:0-50279 GCA_963842925.1 uncultured delta proteobacterium | reverse complement strand
TTGGTGCCCCCGGCAGGAATCGGACCTGCGGCACATGGATTAGGAATCCAATGCTCTATCCACTGAGCTACGGGGGCATATTGAGACGAAGCGCAATGCTTACTGCTGTACGCCTGAAATCGTGAAAAAGCCTTATGCCAATTTTGGTGTCTTTGCAAGTCTTTTCCAATGGTGAACGTTCTTGACAGAATCCTGTTTTATATTTATTTGATGGCTCTATGAACCACTCTATAAGCACGACACTTCGGGTGTTTATTCCTTTTGCCCTTGGGTATTTCCTTTCTTATCTCTACCGGGTCGTCAATGTCGTAATAGCACCGGATCTTGTGGGTGACCTGAGTATCGGGCCCTCGGCACTTGGACTGCTCACGGCAACCTATTTTATTTCCTTTGCATCTGTACAACTTCCCTTGGGCGTTCTGCTGGATCGTTTTGGACCCAGAAAAGTGGAAGCATTTCTTTTGATTTTTGCGGGTCTTGGCGCCTTTGTTTTTGCCAGATCAGACACACTGGCCGGTCTTGTCATCGGGCGGGCTTTCATCGGTTTTGGGGTAGCGGCCTGCCTGATGGCGGCCTTTAAAGCCTATGTGCTGTGGTTCCCCAAACAGCAGTGGCCTCTGGCTAATGGCTTTCAAATGGCTGCAGGGGGAATGGGAGCCCTGGCCGCGACAACCCCTGTGGAAGCAGCCCTGCAGATCACCGACTGGCGGGGAGTATTCACGATACTGGCGATCCTCACCCTATTGGTTGCGGTCATTATTTTTCTGGTGGTCCCCGAAAAACCTCTGCGTGAAAAAGGGGAAAGCTTCGGCGAACAAATGCACGGTGTGAGGCAAGTATTCTCCAGCCTGGAGTTCTGGCGGACAGCGCCGCTGACCACCATGTCCCAGGCGAGTTTTCTCTCCATCCAGGGACTCTGGACAGGCCCCTGGCTCAAGGATGTGGCCGGAATGGATCGTCCAGCCGTGGCCCGATCGCTACTCTGGATAGCCGTTGCCATGATTGCTGGGTTCATTTCGCTGGGCACACTTGCCGAACGCTTGACCCGGGTCGGTATCAGCGCGCTGGCCACGGCCGTAACCGGCACAATTCTCTTTATGATGATTCAGACCGCTATTATTCTGGGGCTTGGCGACAGACCCATGTTCTGTGGACCTGCTTCGGCTTTTTCGGCACATCCAATATCATCACCTATGCATCGCTTTCACAAAGTTTTCCAGCACACCTCTCCGGCCGGGTAACAACCGGTGTTAATCTGCTGGTGTTTGTCGCTGCGTTTATTGGCCAGTGGGCTATCGGGGCCATTATCGGATTCTGGCCGGTAGGTGAGAACGGAAGCTATGCCCTGCCCGGGTATCAGGCTGGATTTTCCGTCATGCTGGGCACCCAGGTATTATGCCTTATATGGTTTTTTATTATTTCTATCAGGAAATGATTTTCCTCAGTCCTGGCATGTCTTTGCATCATCATTTCTTTTGATCAAACGAGCCTATTTTGTAGTAGGCCCAATCCTCAGGATGTACATATTGACGAAGAAATCCCGGCAGCCATCCTTCTGTCATCCTTGAGTATCTTTGCAAATCTTTTTTGCCTTGCCAGGGGCAGGTGGAAGGGCTGTTTTATTCGACTTTGAGCACCTGGCCCGGAAAAATTTTACTCCTGGGAGTCAGCTTGTTGATACGCAAAAAGTGTCCGAGGGACATGTTGTGGCGTTTGGCAATCTTGTACGGGCTGTCCCCACGACGCACGAAATACTGGTTGGTGGCAGTCGTGGCAGAACTTTCATAACGGTATTCTGGCACCTTCAGGCGTTGCCCAATATAAAGGTTGGTTTTTTTCAAACCGTTCAGAGCCTGGATCTTCTTGGTGGTGGTTCCATATCGCCGGGCAATGATCCAGAGGGAATCACCGCTGCGCACCTTGTGGATAGTGGTCTTGCCAGTAGGTTTTTTTGTTGCGGTGTTTGTATGGGCGATGACGGTTCCCCTCTGGGGTATTTTCAATTTTTTTCCTGCCCTAATAAGATGTGACGAGCGTAGATTGTTGGCCTGCATAATACGCCGGACACTGGTTCTGTATTTATCGGCAATCCCGGAAAGCGTTTCGCCGGACCGGACGCGATGGGTCACATAGGCGGGTCTGGGTGGATTTGAAACAGGGATGCTGTCGATGGATGCCAGCAACTGACCTTTCTTTGCCGGGGGCACCTTTAAAAGATAGCTTTCCGGTGGCAGGATGTTGTAGCGAAGCTCGGGGTTCAACTCTTTGAGCACACTGCTGGATACCCCTATTTTTTTGGCAATGTCCGTCACTTGAACCTGTCTGGACACTTCTACGATTTCGAAATCAAGGGGTGTGGCAGGTACGACCGACCCGAGACCGTATTTGTCGAGATTGTTGATAATATGAACAGCGGCCAGAAATCTGGGGACATACCGGGCTGTTTCCCTGGGAAGCCGTTCATACAGATCCCAGAAATTATCGAGATAGTTGATGTTCTGGCCGCGGATGACCCGCAGTACCCGACCCTCTCCACAATTATAGGCCGCAAGTGCCGTTATCCAGTCTCCAAAAATACCATGCAGTTCCTGCAGATAGGCAATGGCGGCTTCGGTCGCTTTAGCTGGATCGATACGTTCATCAATGTATTTGTTGCGTTTCAAACCGAATTTGTAGCCGGTTGATGGAATAAACTGCCAGAGACCGAGTGCCCGGGCTTTGGATAGGGCTTTCACTTTGAATCCGCTTTCGATAAGGGGCAGCCAGGACAGTTCTTCAGGCATCCCGGCTTCCTTGAGCCGGGAAAGAATAAAGGGCCGATACTTACCTGACCGGATCAGGGACTGCTTGAAAAAACTCTTTTCTCTGCCCTGGGTAAAAAGTTTTATTTCAGCCTGCACATGGCGGTTCATCTCCAATGGTATGGCGTTGTGGCTGCCATTTGCCACTGTGTTGCGCGATGCGTATATTTCCAGAATGCGTTTGGATATGAGGTAACGGAGATCTTCCTTTTGCTGCATCTGTTGCGGCTGGTCTTCGTCTTCGATGTCGAGGATCAGGGAATAGGCCTGGTCCAGTGCTTCAAGGGCATTTTCTAGTTCCCCCTTTTGCCAGAACTCCTGAGCGGCCTCGCAAAAACCAAGGGCTTCGTCAAGGATCATCTGGGTGGTTTTTGGGGGAGGCACTGTTTTATCAACTACAGGCTCCGGTATTTCCTGCTCCGGTATTTCCGCTTCCGCATCTTCAGGTAGAGCCTCGTCTGTGGGATAAGATGTCGGTCTGTTTTCGCGTTGGGTGTGCTGTAGGGCGGCTATACTGATGTCAGTTTCTTGGACATCCTCCTCAACAGTGTTTGCTTCTGCAGGGTCTGTGTCATCGGGGGTGTCGGAAGGAGGGCTTTGGCCCAGTGTTTCATCCCTTGCTGTCTCCGTTAACAGGGCTTCCTCCACGGGCGTTTCAGGTGGTTGAACCATTATATCGGGAGACAGGGCCGGGGAGGCAGCAGAATCTTGCAGGAGTCCGAAATCATTGTCGGACGCCTGTTCAGGGGTCACATCAGGCGTTTGTGTCAGGTGCTGACAGCCGGTCACCAAAATGATAAAAAAGAACAAGCACAGAAAGTGTTGGCATCCCTTCCATACCGGGTGCCTGAAATAGTCTGTTCTACGTTGCATATTAGATTTTGTCGTCGCAGGAATATACAAGAAGCTAATCTCCTGTGCCCTTTCGCAAGGCGTTTTGAGTCTTCTCCCTCAGCGGGTGGAGACTCAGTCTGTGCCAATACAACACTATATATTGTATGATACTTTCCTATAAACATACACTATATAGGGAAAAAGGTCTCGTATGTCAAGCCAAATGCGGCCGGAGTGCCAAACAAGCAAATATCGCCAGAAAATGACAAAAGAGGCTTGATCTTTGAAAATTAGAGATTACTGTGCACTGTAACACTGAACGATAGCTTCATGTCTTGCCGCGAAAAAGCGTCAATATTCTGGTAACATTGTAAAAGTAACCATTTGTTGTAAGGTGCATTATAGATTGATCCGGCTGTTACTGCTTTGCCTGTCTTATATTAAGGACAAGACGTGCGGAAATCATAATAAAGAATTTTGATAAACGATGAAAATAGTCTAAATTAAAATATAATGATTGATTATAGCTTATATTCTGTCATAATCATCTGTAAATCGAGATAGATGATTATTTTGGGGGTTGAAAAAATTGGTTCGGTAAGATACAAGTCACTGTTTTGAACCACAACTGCGAGTCCTTTTCCTATGATTTGCTTCAGAGTGTTTCAATTCTTTTGCAACAGCTTGTAAATACTAAAAATGTGCCAGCGTAGCTCAGCTGGCAGAGCTACTGATTTGTAATCAGTGGGTCGGGGGTTCGAGTCCCTCCGCTGGCTCCATTTTAAATCAAGTGTTATTGCATCGTCGAAGCGGGCATGGCAGCTTGTTTTTGGCGATGAGTGTTCAATCGTTCAGGTGGGGTTCCCGAGTGGTCAAAGGGAACAGACTGTAAATCTGTCGGCGAAGCCTTCGGAGGTTCAAATCCTCCCCCCACCACCAGCCAATTGGTAAGTTGTATGTAGGAGATTTCGGTTATTAATCGGGGTCGCAAAGAACTACACGGCTTCTTTCTGAATGCGTTGTCTGCAATTTGAAGAAACGTTGTTGTCTCCATGCCCTGTTTGACTGAAAGTCGACTGATATTCGAAGCGGGAGTAGCTCAGTTGGTAGAGCTTCAGCCTTCCAAGCTGAATGTCGCGAGTTCGAGCCTCGTCTCCCGCTCCAAATTAATTGGCGGAATGCATGGCCAATAAACAGTTGACGCTATGGATTATGATTTGCCCACGTAGCTCAGTCGGTAGAGCGCTTCCTTGGTAAGGAAGAGGTTCATCGGTTCGATTCCGATCGTGGGCTCCATAGTATTTACAATACAAATCCTTAGGGATGGGTGTTTTTTTGTAAAATTAATCGTCTCGCTTCAAGAAGCGGATAAGTTTTTTACTGTTAGAGCGACAACATTACATTCCATAAAGTCGTAAAACGATCTTATTTCAGCATCATTTCAAAACTCATGGGAGGGTGAGAAGATGGCAAAGGAAAAATTTGAGCGAACCAAGCCGCATGTAAACGTAGGAACGATAGGCCATATCGATCACGGTAAGACGACCTTGACAGCGGCGATAACCAAGCATTCCGGTTTGAAGGGTATGGCGGATTTCATACCGTTTGATCAGATAGACAAGGCTCCCGAGGAGAAAGAGCGTGGGATCACGATTGCGACGGCGCATGTGGAATACGAGACGGTCAATCGTCATTACGCCCATGTGGACTGTCCAGGACATGCTGACTATATCAAGAACATGATTACGGGTGCGGCACAGATGGACGGTGCCATCCTGGTGGTAGGTGCGGATGATGGTCCCATGCCCCAGACCCGGGAACATATATTGCTGGCCCGTCAGGTGGGTGTTCCTCAGATCGTTGTATTTTTGAACAAATGCGACATGGTGGACGATGAGGAGCTGGTGGAGTTGGTGGAGTTGGAGCTCCGTGAGTTACTGGACAAGTATGAGTTTCCAGGCGACGACACGCCGATCATCCGGGGTAGTGCTTTGAAAGCACTTGAGAGCGACGATCCCGACGGAGAAGAAGCCAAGTGTATTTTTGAGCTTCTGGAAGCCGTCGACAGTTTTATACCTGAGCCCAAGCGTGACATCGACAAACCGTTTTTAATGCCGATAGAGGATGTTTTCAGTATATCGGGTCGTGGTACAGTGGTAACGGGTCGTGTGGAGCGCGGTATTGTGCATGTGGGCGATGAAGTTGAGATCGTAGGTATTCGCCCGACCGTCAAAACAGTCTGCACGGGTGTTGAGATGTTCCGGAAACTGTTGGACGAAGGTCGCGCGGGTGACAACATCGGTGTCCTTCTCCGTGGAACCAAGCGTGAGGATGTTGAGCGTGGCCAGGTTGTAGCGATACCGAAAACGATTACACCCCATACGAAGTTCAAGGCGGAAGTCTACATATTGAGCAAGGAAGAGGGTGGTCGTCATACGCCATTTTTTAATGGATACCGGCCGCAGTTTTATTTTCGAACAACGGATGTGACCGGGATCCTTGATCTTCCCGAGGGTGTCGAGATGGTGATGCCGGGCGACAACGTGACGATAACGGCCGAACTGATCACACCCATTGCCATGGAAAAAGAACTCAGGTTTGCCATACGTGAAGGCGGTCGAACCGTCGGTGCCGGAGTGGTCAGCGAAATAATCGAATAACGGCGAAGGAGTTTACTGGTGAGAATAATAGTTACCCTTGCATGTACCGAATGCAAAAGAAGAAATTATACAACGACAAAGAACAAAAGGACGACACCGGACAAGCTGGGATTCAATAAATACTGCCGCTTTTGTCGCAAACACACGTTTCACAAGGAAACAAAATAGCGTGATAAGCGATATTTGTGATAATGTTTTTGATGACTTACCCATGCAGGCCAGTAGCTCTAACGGTAGAGCGTCGGACTCCAAATCCGGGTGTTGGGGGTTCGAATCCCTCCTGGCCTGCCACTTTTATGGGCAGAGAATAGCAAGCTAACAGAGCATTTAATCGTGAACGAGCCAAAGATTAGGGTTATGCCTCTTTGGCGAATGTTCACGTTTTCAGGAGACCAATGGGACGGTTAAAACGGAAAAAGTCTTCGGGCCAGAAAAAAACATCGGCAGCGGCTGCGAAAAACGCGCTCTCGACACCATCGGCAGGAGCTGGGGCTACGGAAGCGAGTCCGGTAAAAAAGAATGCCGATACGGGAAGCATAGCCAAGAAATTCGTACCGATCAGGAAACCTTCTAAGCCTGTTAAGGCCATGAGTGTCAAGAAGGAACCCAATTTTATTGATAAGAGCCTCCAATTCCTCAGAGAGGTCAAGGTAGAGCTTAAAAAGGTGACCTGGCCCTCCAGAAAACAAACCATCGGATCTACTGTTGTTGTGGTGATACTCGCCATGATCATATCCCTTTTCCTCGGTGTTGTTGATATGGGGTTGTCAGGACTGATCCGGGTCATCCTCAATTAAATATCAGGAGAAAAGCGAGATGGCACATAAATGGTATATCGTCCATGTTTATTCGGGGTTTGAAAGCAAAGTCAAGGTTGCATTGGAAGAACGGGTTTCTTCATCTCCTCATCCCGAAAAATTTGGTGAAGTACTCGTGCCCACCGAGGAAATCGTCGAATTGGTCAAGGGCAAACGAAAGACATCCTCTCGAAAGTTTTACCCCGGGTATATCCTGGTACGGATGGAGCTTGATGACGAGACTTGGCATATTGTCAACGACACTGCCAAAGTCAGTGGGTTTTTAGGTGGCCGTGAAAGACCGACACCCATATCGGATGAAGAGGCGGAACAGATCATCAACCGTATGGAAGCGGGCAAAGAGAAACCCCAGCCCAAGTACTATTTCGAATCGGGTGATGAAATCAGAGTTATTGACGGTCCTTTCTCTAATTTCAATGGTACCGTAGAAGATGTGAACCCGGAAAAGGGAAAAATAAAAGTTCTCGTAAGTATTTTCGGCAGGTCTACTCCGGTCGAACTGGAGTTTGTACAAGTTCAAAAAATTTAGAAACAGGAATCAGGAGTATACTAAATGGCAAAAAAAGTTATGGCTTTAATTAAACTTCAGGTCGAGGCTGGGAAAGCCAATCCTTCCCCTCCAATCGGGCCCGCATTGGGGCAGCACGGCGTCAATATCATGGATTTCTGCAAGGCCTTTAACGCCAGGACGGCCAATGATGAAGGGATGATTATACCTGTCGTGATAACGGTTTTCCAGGACAGAACATTCAAGTTTATCACCAAGACACCACCGGCGGCTGTTCTTCTTAAAAAGGCGGCAGCAGTCGCAAAAGGTGCCGGTGATCCCAAACGTGATCGTGTCGGCTCTGTTACGCGTGCGCAGGTAGAAGAGATCGCTAATCTCAAGATGGTCGACCTGAATGCAAATGATCTGGACGCAGCATGCAAGATCATCAGCGGAACCGCCAGAAGTATGGGGATAGAGGTGGAATAGTCTGTTTCGGATAGGACACGGCAGCCCGTATTTATAAAAGGGTTGTTTTATTTTAATGGCAAAAGGGAGTAAGTGAGCAAAATGCCAAAACGGGGTAAAAATTATTTAGGTGTTACAAAGAACCTTACCGGCGAGAGACAGAGCGTGTTCGATGCTTTGAAAACAGCCATCGATGCTTCGTTCGCCAAATTTGATGAAACCATAGACGTTGCTGTACGGCTGGGTGTTGATCCCAGACATGCGGACCAGATGATACGGGGCTCCGTCATTCTTCCCAATGGTATCGGGAAAAAGGTAACCGTTCTTGTTTTTGCCAAAGGGGAAAAAGAAACCGAGGCGCAGGAAGCGGGGGCCGATTTTGTAGGCAACGACGATTTGATCGAAAAGATTAAAAGCGGATGGTTTGGTTTTGACAAAGCAGTGGCTACGCCGGACATCATGGGTTCTGTCGGAAAAATAGGAAAATTGCTCGGTCCGCGTGGTCTGATGCCGAATGCCAAGACAGGCACCGTGACCTTCGATCTGGCCCGGGCTATCCAGGAACTCAAGGCTGGGAAAATTGATTTTCGCGTCGAAAAAACGGGAATCATTCACGCGCCCATGGGAAAAGTGTCATTTGGTGTAGACAAGATATTTCAAAATGTATCCGCATTTTTGGAAACCATCGTTCGACTGAAACCGGCGTCAAGCAAAGGTACCTATTTTAAGGGAATTGCTGTCTCTACAACCATGGGGCCTGGAATCAAGATCGACATTTCCTCTATCAAAGACCTGACCAAGTAGACTGTTCCTAAAAAAGGATATCACAGGTTTGAATCTGCGAAGACTACCCAACTCACAGCATAGGTGCCGTTTTGGTACCCTGTTGGGATGGATAGTCTTTTGTGCAGTTAATATCATTGAAAAAAGCCTGTCAAAGACAGTAGGTGCACCTATGCGTGTCTAAGTGGCCAAGCCATCCTACCGAGGCGGCTTATTGAAGCAAACGCTGCAAAAGTTTGTCTCCTCCGGTTTTTTTCAGAAAAAAGGAAGGAGGTGTGAGTTAACATTGAAAAAAGAAGATAAGAAACGAATCGCCGAGAATCTCAAGGAAAGGTTTTCGAAATCCAAAGTTGTCATCGTCACAGACTATAAGGGTCTGGATGTCATGGCCATCAATGCTTTGCGTCGGAAGCTCAGGGAAGCGGACATCGATTATCAGGTTGCCAAAAACACGCTTCTCATCAGGGCGTCTGAAGGCACTGACGTTGCCGTGGTCAAAGATCATTTTGTCGGCCCCAGCGCGATAGCCATTAGTTATGATGATCCGGTTGCACCGGCAAAGGTGCTCACTGAATTTGCCAAGGAAAATCAAAAGCTTGAGATCAAGGCAGGTGTTATGGGGAACAAGATGCTGGACGTCGCAGCCATCAAGTCTCTGGCAGCGCTTCCATCCCGGGAAGTTCTCCTGGGACAGGTGCTTTCTGCCATGAATGGCGTGCCAACCGCATTTGTAAGAGTACTCAATGGTGTTACGGGGAATTTCCTCAATGTCCTGACTGCGATAAAGGATCAAAAGGAAGCCGGATAATTAAAAGAAAAAAACAATTGGAGGATACATTAAAATGGCTGATATCACAAAAGAAGATGTTATTGAATTTATAGCGAATATGTCTGTTCTGGATCTTTCGGAACTGGTCAAGGAAATGGAAGAAAAATTTGGCGTTTCAGCAGCAGCTCCCGTGGCCATGATGGCAATGGGTGGCGGTGATGCAGGCGCCGGCGCACAGGAAGAGGAGCAGACTGAATTCGATGTTATTCTGGTAGCTGCAGGTGATAAGAAAATAGCGGTTATCAAGGAAGTCCGCGCAATTACAGGGCTGGGGCTGAAAGATGCCAAAGCGCTTGTGGATGAAGCACCCAAACCTGTCAAAGAGGGCATTGCCAAGGAAGAAGCAGCCAAACTCGTTGCTCAGCTTGAAGAAGCCGGTGCCCAGGTAGAAATGAAATAGCAGTTTGTCTGTTGGTCAATTTGTCTGTTAAGTCGGTTCGAACAATCAGCCGAACCGACTTAACGGGCCGGCAAGCCAGGTCGGCTTGTTTCGAAGACTTGTGAAGTAAAAGATAGGAACTGTAAGTTAAACCCATACAGAACCTTTTAAAAAAAATTGGAGATGCCATGTCGAATAGACCTTCGGCCACAAAGCGCATTCGAAAGAATTTTGGTAAAATACGTAAGATAGTGGACATTCCGGACCTGATCGGTATGCAGAGGGAGTCCTTTGCACGTTTTCTGCAAATGGATATTCCTCCGGAGAAAAGAGAGGAAATCGGTTTGCAGGCGGTATTCAAGTCCGTATACCCGATCAAAGATTTTACGGGAAGCGCTTCTCTCGAATTCGTCTCTTATCGATTTGGAGAAATTAAGCACAGTGAAGAGGAGTGTGTGCAGAGGGGCATGACCTATGAGCTGCCTGTACGTATTACGGTTCGTCTCGTTGTTTACGAGGTAGATAAAGAGTCCGGCGTATCCAATATCCGCGATATCAAAGAGCAGGAGATTTACTTTGGTACGATTCCCCTTATGACGGAAAAGGGGACTTTCATTATTAACGGGACCGAGCGTGTCGTCGTCAGCCAGCTGCACCGATCATCCGGCGTGTTTTTTGACCATGACAAGGGAAAATCACATTCCAGTGGCAAGATTATCTACAGTTCACGGATCATACCTGTGCGGGGTTCCTGGATTGATATGGAAATCGATCCCAAAGACATCCTGCACATCCGAATTGATCGGCGACGCAAATTCCCCATAACGATCCTGTTCAAAGCCTTTGGCTATTCCACCGAGGATATCCTTTCCTATTTTTACAGTTTTGACCGGATATTTTTAAAAGGGAAGAAAGTTCTCAAAGCCTTCAACCCGGAGTTGCTGAAAGGCCAGCGGGCCACTGAGAGCGTCAAAGATCCCAAATCGGGAGAGGTCGTCGTTAAAAAGGGACGTATGTTCACCAAGCGCTCTCTCAAACAGATGGCCGACAGTGGGATCGAAACGATTCCCATCAGCAGGGAATTATTGGAAAATCGTATTTCGGCTTATGCCATCACCGATCCGAAAACCGGTGATGTCATTGCCGGGCCCAATACGGTTATCGATGTGGAGATTCTGGACCGGATCCTGGACGCCGGCATATCCGAGTTTGATGTCCTGCACATTGACGGTGTCACCAGCAGCGAATCGATTCATAAAACCCTCAATCTTGACAAAGTCGAGAAAAAGGAAGACGCCCTTATAGAAATCTACAGACGTTTGAGACCCGGGAATCCCGCAACGCCCGAAGTGGCACAGGATTTCATGGATCACCTGTTCTTCAAATCGTCATATTATGACCTGTCAAGTGTTGGCAGGCTTAAATTGAACCTGCGATTGGGCATTGAAACGCCGATCCAGCTCAGAACACTCAGGAAGGAAGATATTTTTCTCACCGCCAAGACCCTTCTGGCACTCAAGGATACACAGGGCGTTGTCGATGATATTGATCACCTGGGAAACCGTCGCGTGCGAGCTGTGGGCGAGCTTTTGGAAAACCAGTACCGTATTGGACTGGTGAGGATGGAACGCGCCATTAAGGAAAGGATGAGTCTTCAGGAAGTCGATGCACTGATGCCGCATGACCTTGTTAACCCCAAACCGGTTTCAGCTGTTGTCAAAGAATTTTTTGGCACGAGCCAGCTCAGCCAATTCATGGACCAGACCAATCCGTTGTCCGAGACGACACATAAGCGGCGACTAAGCGCCCTGGGACCGGGCGGGCTGACGCGTGAGCGTGCCGGGTTTGAAGTCCGGGATGTGCACCCCTCTCATTATGGCAGAATTTGTCCCATTGAAACCCCCGAGGGACCCAACATCGGACTGATTGTATCCCTGAGCACATATGCACGGGTGAACAATTTCGGGTTTATCGAAACACCTTATCAGGTCGTCGAAAATTCTAAGGTAACGGACAAGGTCAAATTTCTGAGCGCCTTTGAAGAAAAAAAGCACCCCATTGCCCAGGCCAACGCCAGCATCAACGAGAACAGGGAATTTGTCAATCAGCTGGTAACGTCTCGGGTTGAGGGTGAGTTTATGATGGTCAACAGGGAGGATCTCGAGTTTATGGACATTTCACCCAATCAGCTGGTGAGTGTGTCCGCCTCTTTGATTCCCTTCCTGGAAAATGATGATGCCAACAGGGCTTTGATGGGATCCAACATGCAACGGCAGGCTGTCCCGTTGATCATGAACGAAGCACCGCTTGTGGGCACGGGTATAGAGGGTGTTGTTGCCAAAGATTCCGGTGTCACTATCGTGGCGGACCGGGATGGGGTTGTGGAAGATGTCGATGCTTCCCGCATCGTTCTTGCCCATGATCTTAGCGAGGATGGATTTGAAAAACCGGTGACCGTTTTCAACCTTTCCAAGTTCAGCCGGTCAAATCAGAACACCTGTTTTAACCACAGACCCATCGTCAAAAAAGGTGACATCGTCTCTGCCGGTGATATTATCGCTGACGGGCCCGCCACGGATCAGGGAGAACTGGCCCTCGGGAAAAACGTTACCGTGGCATTTATGCCCTGGGGCGGTTACAACTTTGAGGATTCCATTCTGGTGAGCGAAAGACTGGTTCGGGACGGTATTTATACCTCCGTGCATATCGAGGAATTCGAGGTTGTCGCCAGAGACACCAAGCTGGGCAAGGAAGAAATCACACGAGACATTCCGAATGTCGGTGAAGAGGCACTTAAGGACCTGGATGAAAGCGGGATTATACGACTCGGGGCCGAAGTGACCCAGGGTGATATCCTTGTGGGGAAAATTACGCCCAAAGGTGATACACAGCTCTCTCCCGAAGAAAAACTGCTGCGGGCAATATTCGGTGAGAAGGCCGGAGACGTCAAGGATACGTCTCTGCGTGTGCCGCCGGGTGTTGAAGGCATTGTCATCGATGCAAAGGTATTTGCCAGAAGAGGCACTGAAAAAGATGACCGGGCACAGCGCATAGAGAACGAGGAAATCGGTATCCTAGAAACCAACAGGGATGCCAAGCTATCCGTCATGAGCGGGATGATGCGAACACGCATCGAAAAGATCCTGGTGGGTCAAAAATGTGCGTCAACCTTGAAAAAAAGCCAGAAGACACTGCTCAAAAAGGGCAAGCAGATCGACAGTGAAATGTTGAAAGACATCCCCGTTGCCCACTTTGAAGGCATTGTTCTGGACGACGCTCAGGTTACCGAGAAAGTTCATGACTTACTGGAGCGCTATCGCAATGAACAGGAACGTGTACGGGATGAGTTCGAGCGTAAGCTCCTTCGATATGAAAGAGGCGATGAAATGCCACCGGGCGTCATCAAGATGGTCAAGGTATATGTGGCAATGAAACGCAAGCTCTCTGTGGGGGATAAGATGGCCGGCCGGCACGGTAACAAAGGTGTCGTGTCGCGAATACTGCCTGTGGAGGACATGCCCTATTTCGAGAACGGTGAAGCCGTGGACATGGTTCTTAATCCATTGGGTGTTCCATCACGTATGAATGTAGGCCAGATTCTGGAAATTCATCTAGGATGTGTTGCAAAGGGCCTTGGTGATCAGCTCAACCAGTTCATGAAAGACAACGAAATGAAACTGATCCGGGAAAAAATGAAACGGATTTTTGACGATGATTCCATCAATCAGATGGTCCAAAACATGGATGATGGAGAATTGAAGGATTTTGCTCAAGGGTATGCGAACGGTGTTCACATGGCCACGCCGGTATTTGACGGTGCAAAAGAAGATGAGGTGAAAGCGCTGTTAAAGGAAGCGGGGCTGTCCACCACTGCTCAGACAACACTTTATGACGGTCATACAGGAGAGGCTTTCAAGGGAAGTGTTACCGTGGGTACCATGTATATGCTGAAACTGCATCACCTTGTGGACGATAAAATCCACGCCCGTTCCATCGGGCCGTATTCCCTGGTAACCCAACAGCCACTGGGTGGCAAAGCACAGTTCGGTGGTCAGCGTCTCGGAGAAATGGAGGTTTGGGCCATGGAAGCATACGGAGCTGCGCATGCTCTCCAGGAATTCATTACCGTCAAGTCGGATGACATGGCCGGTAGAACCCGTATGTACGAAAAGATTGTAAAAGGTCAGAATGTGCTGGAACCCGGCATACCCGAATCCTTCAAAGTTCTGACAAAGGAACTGCAGAGTTTAGGTTTGGACGTGACGCTCCTGGAAGACGACGTAAACAACTAAACGCATGAAAAGGTAATTATATATGGATACACTATACGATTTTTTTGCCAAGCCCAAAGACCCGAAACTTTACAGTGGTGTTCGAATATCCCTTGCATCATCCGAACAGATCCTGCAGTGGTCCAGCGGCGAGATCAAGAAACCGGAGACGATCAATTACAGGACGTTTAAACCGGAGCGCGATGGTCTTTTCTGTGCAAAAATATTCGGCCCCACCAAGGACTATGAATGCAACTGCGGCAAGTACAAGCGCATGAAGCATCGTGGTGTCATCTGTGAGAAATGCGGGGTCGAAGTCATCCAGTCCAAAGTACGGCGGGAGCGGATGGCCCATATTGCGCTGGCAACACCTGTATCCCACATCTGGTTTTTAAAGAGTCTGCCGAGCAAGATCGGGAACCTGCTGGACCTGACATTGAAAAACATGGAAAAGGTTCTCTATTTCGACAGTTATATCGTGACTGACCCGAAGGATACGGGGCTGACCAAGTGCCAACTGTTGACCGACGAAAAATACCGCGAAGCCCAGGAAGTTTACGGGTCGAAATTTGAGGCGGGTATTGGTGCCGAGGCTGTCAAGAAACTTCTGGAGGAAATCGATCTCGAGGCGCTTTATGTCCAGCTTCGTGAAGATATCCGGGCCACAAACTCCATTGCCAAGCGACAGAAGCTTTCCAAACGACTTAAGATCGTGGATTCCTTTCGACGGTCAGGCGTTAATCCGGTGTGGATGATCATGGATGTCATTCCGGTGCTCCCCCCGGATTTGCGACCCCTTGTTCCATTGGAGGGTGGGCGTTTTGCAACATCCGATCTCAACGATCTTTACCGGCGGGTCATTAACAGGAACAATCGTCTAAAACGGCTAGTGGACCTGAAAGCACCGGATATTATCGTGCGTAATGAAAAGCGGATGCTTCAGGAATCCGTTGATGTGCTCTTTGATAACGGGCGGCACGGCAGAGTTATAACAGGTTCCAACAAGCGACCCCTGAAGTCCCTGAGTGACACACTGAAAGGGAAGCAGGGACGTTTCAGACAGAATTTATTGGGCAAGCGTGTGGATTACTCCGGACGAACCGTTATTTCGGTAGGACCGGAATTGCGACTTCACCAATGTGGTTTGCCTAAAAAGATGGCCCTGGAACTTTTCAAACCGTTTGTCTACTATAGACTCGAACAGAAAGGCCTGGTTTCTACCGTTAAGAGTGCCAAAAAAATGGTCGAAAAGGAGGTCCCGGAAGTTTGGGACACACTTGATGAGGTTGTAAAAGAATATCCAGTGCTTCTGAACCGTGCGCCGACACTTCACCGTCTGGGTATTCAGGCCTTTGAGCCGATACTTATCGAGGGAAAGGCGATTCAGCTGCATCCGCTGGTTTGTACGGCGTTCAATGCAGACTTTGACGGTGACCAGATGGCGGTTCATGTTCCGCTGTCCGTTGAATCCCAGATAGAAGCACGTGCACTGATGCTCTCCAGTAACAACATTCTATCGCCTGCAAACGGCAGCCCCATCATTGTCCCCAGTCAGGATATTGTTCTTGGTATCTATTACATGACCAGATCCATCGAGGGCGCCAAGGGGGAAGGACGGCTTTTTTCAAATCCTGAAGAAGTGCGCTCTGCATACGATGGCCGTTCTGTTGATCTGCATGCCCGGATAACCGTTCGAATAGCGGGTACACGTGTGGAAACCACCGTTGGCCGGATTCTGCTCTGGGAGATCATGCCCAGGGAAGAAATTGTGCGCTTACGGCATATCATGCTGACCGACGAGAAATCCGCGCGGGCTGTCCTGAAAAAGATCAACAAGGGCGATGCCTTTATCAGCCTGGTTGATACCTATTCTGAAAGTGCCGACAAGCGTTTTGACGGTGATATAGGGCTGGTCAAAAAACATGATCTTAGCGAGATCATGCATATCGACGAAAGCGATGCCGAGAGCCTGTTTGCCTTGAACGCAGGTGAAACCAGCAAGATTATCATGTCCAACGATCTGATGTTTCATCTGTTCGAACTTGTCGAGAAAAGACCGGAAATACCCTTCGGTATTGTCAACAAGGTCATGGACAAGAGCGAACTGAGAAAAATTGTTGATTATGCTTACAGGAACCTGGGACCCAAGGCGACGGTTATCTTGGCAGACCGTCTAAAGAACATCGGCTACAAGTATTCAACCAAAGGGGGCCTGTCTATTTCCATCGATGCCATGATTATCCCGGATGCCAAGTGGGATATTCTCAAGGCGGCGGAAACCCGGGTCACGGAAATCGGCAGGCAGTATACCGAGGGCCTGATTACCCAGGGTGAAAAGTACAACAAAGTTGTCGATATATGGGCCAAGGCAACGGATGATGTTGCCAACGAGATGATGGATTCCATGAAGATTGCTCCTGTTGTGGATGAAGACGGAAACCCGGTGCTGGATGAGGATAAGAAACCCGTTGTCATGGAAAGCATGAATCCGATTTATATGATGGCGGATTCCGGCGCCAGGGGCAGCAAGGATCAGATGCGGCAGTTGGCTGGCATGCGTGGGCTCATGGCTAAACCATCCGGCGAGATCATTGAAACGCCGATTACGGCTAACTTTCGTGAAGGGCTGTCGGTTCTGCAGTACTTTATTTCCACACACGGTGCCCGAAAAGGACTGGCGGACACGGCCCTTAAAACAGCGAATTCAGGGTATCTGACCAGAAGACTAGCCGATGTTGCCCAGGATTGTATTATTCTGCAGGATGACTGTGGCACCTTGATGGGCGTGGAGGTGGAGCCTCTCATGGAAGGCGGCGAAGTGATACAACGTCTGTCCGAACGTGTTCTCGGGAGAACGGCTCTCGAAGACATTCTGGATCCGTTTACGGACAAGGTTCTGGTGAAAACCGGTGAAGAAATCGACGAAGCCGCTGTGGATCTCATCGAAAACGCCGGCATAACCAGCGCTAAAATCCGTTCGGTCTTGACATGCAAAGCCGAGCATGGAGTATGTGCGGGTTGTTATGGCCGTGATCTTGCCTACGGAAAAAAGGTGGAGATGGGACAAGCTATTGGTATCCTGGCAGCCCAGTCCATCGGTGAACCCGGTACACAGCTGACCATGAGGACATTCCATATCGGTGGTACCGCCAGTCGACGGGTGGAGCAGGCTGATATTCGCGCACGCGTTGAGGGCACAATCAAGTTTATCGACCTGGATGTCGTGAAGAATGCCGACAACAAATATGTGGTCATGAACAGAAGGGGTGGTGAATTCGCTATCGTCAGTGACTCCGGACGGGAGCGGGAACGATTTCCGGTTATTTACGGAGCCCATTTGGATATTAATGACGGCGATAAGGTTGTGGCCGGTGATCTGCTTGCTAACTGGGATCCTTTTACCACACCGATTCTTTCGGAGGTGAATGGAACCGTCAAATTCGGTGATCTGGCTCTCGGGAAAACGCTCCAGGAAAAAGTGGATCCTGTCACAGGTAAATCGAGCCGTACTGTTATTGAATCAAAAACCGCGGAAGAAAGACCCAGGATCTCCATCAAGGACGAGGAGGGCAAAACCGCTTCTCTGCCGAAAAAAACAGGCCAGGCCAGATACATACTGCCTGTCAATGCCATTCTCCTTGTTGAAGAAGGCGATACTATCCAGGCCGGCGATGTTCTTGCCAAGCTGCCGAGGGCCACGACGAAAACCAAGGATATTACCGGCGGTCTGCCAAGGGTTGCAGAACTTTTTGAAGTCAGGAAACCCAAGGAGATATCGGTTCTCAGCGAAATCGACGGTTATGTGTCGATTGCCAAGGGCACCAAGAAGGGCAAACAGAAAATCACGGTTTCCCCGGTGGATGTGGGTGAGAAAAAGGAATACCTGATTCCGCGTGGAAAACACATCAATGTCTATGAGGGTGACTACGTGCGTGCCGGTGAACCTTTGATCGGAGGCTCGGCTATTCCCCAGGACATTCTGAATATCAAGGGTGAAGTCGCTCTCGCAAGATATCTCGTGGATGAAGTGCAGGAGGTATACCGACTGCAGGGTGTCCGCATTAACGACAAGCACATCGAGGTTATTGTCCGGCAGATGATGCGCCGGGTAAAAGTTCGTGAAATTGGTGATACCGATTTCATCGTCGAAGAGCAGGTTGATAAAATCATTTTTGAGACGGCCAACCGGGCAGTCATCGAAAAGGGTGGTAAGCCTGCTGTGGCGGAGCCGCTGATTCTGGGTATTACCAAGGCTTCACTGAGTACGGAAAGCTTCATTTCAGCAGCCTCTTTCCAGGAGACCACCAAGGTCCTGACCGAAGCTAGCATTTCAGGAGCGGTCGACTGTTTACGGGGCTTGAAGGAAAACGTGATTATGGGAAGGATTATACCGGCCGGAACAGGTTTGAAGGTCCACCGGGACGTCATGATTGAACAGGCCGAATAATTTTGCAGAAGCCATTGATAAAAAGCGGTGATTTTCAAGAAATAAATGGATAAATCGCTTGACAGTCCCATGCAAAATGTATACATATTCGCTTTTGTGCGATGTCGAAAATCTTTCCAGTGTAACAATTACATTTAATTTTGACCAGAGCTGCAAACGTGGGTCAAAAATCAAATTATATAAAATCATTTTAACGATTTTGTTAACACACTAGACGAGGAGCGTATGCCAACCATCAACCAGTTAGTCAGAAAGGGTCGTAAAAGGGTAATCAAGAAAACCAATACACCGGCTCTAAAGCGGGCTCCGCAAAAGAGAGGTGTCTGCACGCGTGTTTATACATCAACGCCAAAGAAACCAAACTCGGCCTTACGTAAGGTTGCCAGGGTCCGGTTGACGACCGGAATAGAGGTGACAGCCTATATTCCGGGTATCGGTCACAACCTGCAAGAGCACTCGGTTGTCCTGGTACGCGGTGGGCGTGTAAAGGATCTTCCCGGTGTCCGTTACCACATTGTGAGGGGCACCCTCGACACACTGGGTGTGGCGGAAAGAAAGCAGGGCAGGTCCAAATACGGCGCAAAGAAACCTAAATAGTTAAAGATTCAGGATCAAGGTACGAACCAAAAGGATTTAGAGGATGCCAAGAAGAAGAGAAGTACCGGAACGCGTTATCATTCCCGATGTAAGGTTTAACAGTCAACTGGTATCGAAGTTTATTGCATGCATAATGCGGGATGGCAAAAAAAGTACTGCAGAGTCTATCCTCTATGGTGCGTTTGGCATCATAGAAGAGAAAACGGGTAAACCACCGCTGAAGGTATTTGAGCAGGCGGTAGACAACACCCGGCCCATGATCGAGGTCAAGTCACGGCGGGTAGGCGGATCGACATACCAGGTTCCCACGGAGATCAGGCCTTCTCGCAGAACAGCCCTGGCGCTTCGTTGGTTGATCAATTATGCCCGGAGCCGTTCAGAAAAAGGAATGGCAGGAAAGCTCGCTGGAGAATTTCTGGATGCAGCCAGCAACCGGGGAGCGACCGTCAAGAAAAAAGAAGATACGCACAAAATGGCCGATGCCAACAAAGCGTTCGCACATTATCGGTGGTAAGGACGTAACTGAACCAATCGAATGAACAAAAGCCTTACGGTCAGGTGTGTTGAACCGATCAAAAAATCAAAGGGGAGGGTGAGAAGATGGCAAAGGAAAAATTTGAGCGAACCAAGCCGCATGTAAACGTAGGAACGATAGGCCATATCGATCACGGTAAGACGACCTTGACAGCGGCGATAACCAAGCATTCCGGTTTGAAGGGTATGGCGGATTTCATACCGTTTGATCAGATAGACAAGGCTCCCGAGGAGAAAGAGCGTGGGATCACGATTGCGACGGCGCATGTGGAATACGAGACGGTCAATCGTCATTACGCCCATGTGGACTGTCCAGGACATGCTGACTATATCAAGAACATGATTACGGGTGCGGCACAGATGGACGGTGCCATCCTGGTGGTAGGTGCGGATGATGGTCCCATGCCCCAGACCCGGGAACATATATTGCTGGCCCGTCAGGTGGGTGTTCCTCAGATCGTTGTATTTTTGAACAAATGCGACATGGTGGACGATGAGGAGCTGGTGGAGTTGGTGGAGTTGGAGCTCCGTGAGTTACTGGACAAGTATGAGTTTCCAGGCGACGACACGCCGATCATCCGGGGTAGTGCTTTGAAAGCACTTGAGAGCGACGATCCCGACGGAGAAGAAGCCAAGTGTATTTTTGAGCTTCTGGAAGCCGTCGACAGTTTTATACCTGAGCCCAAGCGTGACATCGACAAACCGTTTTTAATGCCGATAGAGGATGTTTTCAGTATATCGGGTCGTGGTACAGTGGTAACGGGTCGTGTGGAGCGCGGTATTGTGCATGTGGGCGATGAAGTTGAGATCGTAGGTATTCGCCCGACCGTCAAAACAGTCTGCACGGGTGTTGAGATGTTCCGGAAACTGTTGGACGAAGGTCGCGCGGGTGACAACATCGGTGTCCTTCTCCGTGGAACCAAGCGTGAGGATGTTGAGCGTGGCCAGGTTGTAGCGATACCGAAAACGATTACACCCCATACGAAGTTCAAGGCGGAAGTCTACATATTGAGCAAGGAAGAGGGTGGTCGTCATACGCCATTTTTTAATGGATACCGGCCGCAGTTTTATTTTCGAACAACGGATGTGACCGGGATCCTTGATCTTCCCGAGGGTGTCGAGATGGTGATGCCGGGCGACAACGTGACGATAACGGCCGAACTGATCACACCCATTGCCATGGAAAAAGAACTCAGGTTTGCCATACGTGAAGGCGGTCGAACCGTCGGTGCCGGAGTGGTCAGCGAAATAATCGAATAAAAAGAGAGACCGAATCATGATAATGAATTCAAAGATACGAATCAGGCTCAAAGCATATGACCACAAGCTGCTGGATCAATCTGCTGCAGATATCCTGGATACTGCGAGAAAAACGGGCGCTAAGGTCGTTGGGCCGATACCACTTCCCACTGCAATCAATAAATATTGTGTTCTTCGCTCCCCACACATCGATAAAAAGTCACGTGAGCAGTTTGAAATGAGAACACACAAGAGGCTGCTCGATATTTTAGAGCCGACACAACAGACAGTTGATGCATTGATGAAACTGGATCTTTCTCCAGGTGTCGATGTGGAGATCAAGTTATAGCATAGGAATGGTCGTGAATTATGTGTAAAGGATTAATCGGAAAAAAATTGGGTATGACCAGGCAGTTTACATCAGAAGGCCGGTCTGTTCCCGTAACGGTTATCGAGGCGGGACCCTGTGTCGTGACACAGGTCAAAACCGTCGACAGCGATGGGTACAATGCCTTACAGATCGGTTTTGGTGAAAAAAAAGAGAAGAGAACCAACAAGCCGCTGAAAGGCCATCTTAATAAAAGCGGAGCCGAGACTATCCGGGTTTTAAAAGAGGTGGCGGTTGAAAACCCACAGGAATTCAGCCCAGGTCAGAAGGTGACCGTAGAGATGTTTGCTGTTGGCGAGCGTGTAGAGGTGACCGGGACAAGTAAAGGCCGAGGCTTTTCAGGCGTGATCAAAAGACATGGTTTTCATGGCGGGAAAAAGACACATGGAAGCCATAGCCATAGAATACCCGGCTCAATTGGATGCAGTGCATGGCCGGCCAAGGTCATCAAAGGCAAGAAAATGCCCGGGCATTACGGGCATGAAAGAAAGACGGTCCGGAACCTGGAAATATTTGATATCAGGCCCAAGGAGAACCTCCTCCTTTTAAAGGGAGCGGTACCCGGACATACTTCAGGATTTGTCACCATTAGAAAACCAAAATTCGCAAAATAAGAACCGAGGGAATCCATGGCTGTCGTAGATGTTATAAATAGTTCAGGAAAAAAAGTTTCACAGGTAGATTTGAATGACGAGATATTCAAGGTGCCGGTGAAAAAAAGCGTCCTGCATGAGGTGGTTACCATGCAGCTGGCAAACAGGCGAGCTGGGAGTGCTTCCACTAAACACAGATCCGATATCACGGGGAGTGGCAGGAAACTGTATCGTCAAAAGGGAACCGGAAGAGCCAGAAGGGGCAATATCAAATCAAATTTGCTCAGGGGTGGTGGCGTTGCATTTGGCCCAAAACCGAAATCATGGGGCTTCAAGGTACCTAAAAAAGTGAAAAAACTGGCACTTAAAATGGCCTTGAGCAGCAAATTCAAGGATGATGATATCCTGATTCTGGATCAACTCGAGCTTGAGAAGGTTAAAACCAAGGACTTTTCGGAGATAGCCGGAAATCTGAAAATGGAAAAGGCACTGATCGTTATCGACCAGCAGAACGAAAACCTTGAGCTATCCTCCAGAAATCTGCCGGAATTCAAGGTGATGAGATCCGAGGGCCTCAATGTATACGATATCCTGAAGCACAGGACGCTGGTGCTGCTCGAAGCTTCAGTAAAGGCAATCGAAGGGAGGTTGCTCTAATGATTCAGTACGATATCATCATTCGACCCCTGATTACTGAAAAAACCAGTATTCAGAAAGAAGATCATAATCAGGTAACCTTTGAGGTCGATCGTCGGGCAAACCGTGTCGAAATCAGAAGGGCTATCGAAAAAATATTCAATGTCAGAGTGGCCCATGTCCGCACCATGCAGGTTAAAGGCAAGGTAAAGCAGCGGGGCCGTGTTGTGGGTAAGCGCAGGGACTGGAAAAAAGCGATTGTGAACCTCATGCCAGGGGAAAGAATCGATTTTTTTGAAGGCGTATAACTATCGTTTTAGGTTTTAAGTTTTAGGTTTTAGGTCGGTGTTCAGCTGTCAGCTTTTACTTAAAACTTAACACATAAAACCTAAAACCAACGGGTTCGGCTTTTCGGACCCGTCGATTAGGAGACAGGTATGGTTACAAGAAGAGTTAAACCGACATCACCGGGACGTCGATTTCAATCATATGCTTCGTTTGAAGAGATTACCAAGACAAATCCCGAGAAAAGTTTGATGCGCATCATCAAGAAGAGTGGTGGGCGTAACGCAAACGGACGGATTACCAGTCGTCATCGCGGGGGTGGTCACAAACGACATTACAGGATAGTCGATTTCAAGAGAGATAAAATCAATATTCCTGCCAAAGTCGCCTCCATCGAATACGATCCGAATCGGAGCGCCAGGATTGCACTTCTTCAGTATGTGGACGGTGAAAAACGATATATTCTGTCCCCGCTGCACCTTTCCGTGGGTGATGAAGTGATGTCCGGACCCGAGGCCGACATCAAACCGGGCAATACGCTTCCATTGAAAAACATCCCCCTGGGAACGCACATTCATAATATTGAACTGCGGATTGGCAAGGGCGGACAGATCGTACGAAGTGCGGGAACGTATGCGCAGCTCATGGCCAAGGAAGATCGTTATGCGCTGGTAAAACTTCCCTCGAGCGAGGTCCGAATGGTACTGCTTAATTGTATGGCGACTATCGGGCAGATCGGAAACGTGACACACGAAAATATCAATCTGGGCAAAGCCGGTCGTAAACGGTGGCTCGGCAAACGACCCAAGGTGAGAGGTGTGGCCATGAACCCCGTGGATCATCCCATGGGTGGTGGTGAAGGCCGTTCATCAGGCGGGCGTCACCCATGTACACCATGGGGTGTGCCGACCAAGGGTTACAGAACCCGTAAAAACAAACGAACCAACAAGTTTATCGTCAAGAGACGAACAAAAAGATAGGATGTCCGCGACACTGCTTATTAGCAGAATTTAAGCGGGAACAACCGGAAAAAATAACACAGTTCAGGAGAATTTATGCCACGGTCTTTAAAAAAAGGTCCATTCATCGACCAGAAGTTAATGAACAAAGTGGAGACAGCCCAGGCATCCAGGAGTAATCAGGTTATAAAAACCTGGTCCCGGCGATCGACAGTCATACCCGAAATGGTCGGTATAACGCTGGCGGTTCATAATGGGAAAAAATTTATTCCGGTTTTCGTTACAGAGAACATGGTAGGGCATAAACTGGGTGAGTTTTCACCGACGCGAACGTTTTACGGTCATGCCGGTGATAAAAAATCGAAGTTAAGAAGATAACACTTTTTAAAAGGGAGTTTCGGTAATGGAGGTCAAGGCGGTAAGCAAGTACGTTCGTATTTCGCCCCAGAAAGTCAGGAGATTAGCGGACGCTATCAAAGGACAACCGGTAGAGGCCGGATTGAACATGTTGAAGTACATGCCGCAAAAAGCAGCCGGTTTAGTGGAAAAGACGCTTCGCTCCGCAGCTGCAAATGCCGACAATAATCACGGTATCGATGTCGATTCCCTGGTGATTCAAAACCTTATTGTGGACCAGGGTCCTACATTGAAGAGGTTTCGTGCGAGAGCAAGGGGGCGCGGTGCCAGGATATTGAAAAAATCCAGCCATATAACAGTGGTATTAGCTGAGAAAGCTGTATAAAAAGGAGGTACGAGCTTGGGTCAGAAAGTAAATCCGATTGGATTAAGATTAGGGATCATCAAAACATGGGATTCCAGATGGTATGCCGGGAAGAATTATGCGGATTATATTCTCGAAGATCATAAAGTCCGAAAATTCATAAAAAAGAAACTGTATCATGCAGGTATCTCCCGGATAGAAATCGAAAGATCTGCCAAGCGTGTACGCCTGCGCATATTTACAGCCAGGCCCGGGATTGTTATTGGAAAAAAGGGTTCTGAAATAGAGCAGCTAAAGCGGGACCTGGAATCGCTGGTTTCACAGGAAGTTTCCATCGATATTCAGGAAGTGCGAAAACCTGAAGTCGATGCCCAACTTATGGCTGAAAATGTTGCCTTGCAGATAGAACGCCGGGTGGCATTCAGACGGGCCATGAAAAGAGGGGTGTCTTCTGCCATGCGCTTCGGCGCACAGGGTGTCAAGATTATCTGTTCCGGAAGATTGGGTGGTGCAGAGATGGCCAGGACGGAATGGTACAAAGAGGGCCGGGTTCCTCTGCATACCTTGAGAGCGGATATCGACTACGGGTTTACCGAAGCCAAAACCACTTATGGCCTTATCGGTATAAAAGTGTTCATTTTCAAAGGCGAGATACTGAGCAAGCAAGATACAGAAATAGGCCGTGCTTAGTCAGTCGAAATAAAATACAAAATCAAGGGTGCAAGTAGTCGGAACTAAATATTTAAAGATCGCTTCAAGGCCCTTTAACAGGAGATAAACAATGCTGAGCCCTAAAAAGGTAAAGTATCGAAAAAAGCAAAAAGGTAAAATGAGGGGATTGGCCCGACGAGGCGGTCAGCTCAATTTCGGGGAGTTCGGTCTGCAGGCTGTTGAGTGCGGTACCATCAGCAACAAGCAGATTGAAGCAGCGCGTATTGCCATGACGCGGCATGTCAAAAGGGGTGGAAAGCTCTGGATACGTATTTTCCCCGACAAATCCTTCACGAAAAAACCGGCTGAAGTTCGTATGGGAAAAGGCAAGGGCGCCCCTGAAGGATGGGTTGCGGTTATCCGTCCAGGAAGAATTTTGTATGAGATGGGGGGTGTACCCAGGGATCTTGCCAAAGAAGCACTTCGGCTTGCATCGCACAAACTTTCCGTTAAAACGAAATTTGTGGAAAGGAGCGTGAGCTAATGACGCCTAAAGAAATAAGAGATCTCAGCTCCCAAGAGTTGCAGCAGAAGCTGATTGATTTGAAAGAAGAATTATTCAACCTTCGCTTTCAGCATGGAATTGGACAGATTGAGAACCCAACAAAGTTAAAGCTGACCAAATCCGACATCGCGCGTGTCATGACCATTATTCGTGAAACAGAAAACCAAAAACAGGAATAGGCGATAAAAGCTGTTATGAAAACAATAGGAATGAAAAGACAACAGGTTGGAACGGTCGTAAGCGATAAAATGGATAAGACGGTAACGGTCCAGGTTGAAAGACTCGTGAAACACCGCCTTTACGGAAAATATGTTCGCAGACGCAATAAATTTACTGCTCATGACGAGACCAATGAATGCCGGATCGGAGACGAAGTACTGATGACGGAATCGAGGCCTTTGAGCAAGAACAAAAGATGGCGTATTGCTAAAGTTGTTAAAAAAGCTGTTTGATATAAAGGAATAGAAAGATGATTCAGGCGGAAACAAAACTGACCGCAGCGGACAATTCAGGCGCCAGGGTTCTTTATTGCATCAAAGTTCTTGGCGGATCCAGAAGGCGGTATGCAAGTATTGGCGATATTATTGTCGTTTCGGTCAAGGAAGCCATTCCCAATGCGAAGGTTAAGAAGGGGGATGTTCTCAAGGCAGTTGTTGTCCGTACGAAAAAAGAAATCAGAAGACCGGACGGGTCTTTTATTCGATTTGATGATAACTCAGCGGTTTTGATTAACGCACAGAAAGAACCGATCGGCACCCGTATATTTGGCCCGGTTGCGAGGGAATTACGCGCCAAGAGATTTATGAAAATTGTGTCATTGGCACCTGAGGTTCTATAACGCGATCGGCCTGTGGAGATGAGGATATGTTAAGAGACAAGTGTCATATAAAAAAAGATGACAAGGTAAAGGTCGTTGCCGGTAAAGACAAAGGCAAAATTGGTAAAGTGCTGAAAGTCGATAGGAAGAAGGATCGACTCCTTGTGGAGAACATTAACGTCGTCAAACGACATACCCGTCCAACCGCCAAAAATCGTCAGGGTGGTATCGTTGAGAGTGAAGCAACTGTTCCGTGGTCGAATGTGATGCTACTGTGCAGCAAATGCATGAGCCCGGTTCGTATCCAGATGCGGCGACTGGATGATGGAAAAAAAGTGCGTTCATGCAGAAAGTGCAATGAAATTATTGATGCATAACCCGGGGTCCTGTTCAGTTTCTGACGAAAACGGTATTTAAAATATTTCAGATAATTGAATCAAACAGGAAGATCTTAGATCGAGGAAAACTTAAATGTCACAGATGAAAGAATATTACGATAAAGAAATCGTGCCGGCCCTGATCGACACCTTTAAATACGGCAATATTATGCAGGTTCCCAAGTTGGAAAAAATCGTCCTGAACATAGGTATGGGTGAGGCGATTCAGAATATCAAAGTCCTTGATTCTGCTGTAGAAGAACTGACGGCCGTTGCTGGTCAGCGACCCGTGATAACCCGGGCAAAAAAATCGATTGCAGCTTTTAAGCTCAGGACCGGGATGCCGATTGGCTGCATGGTTACGCTTCGAAAGCAACGCATGTTCGATTTTTTGAACAAGCTAGTCAATATTGCATTGCCACGTGTTCGCGACTTCAGAGGTGTGTCAGGGAATGCCATGGATGGCAGGGGAAATTATTCCCTGGGTATCAAGGAACAGATTATATTTCCGGAAATTGATTACGATAAGATCGATAAAATCAAGGGCATGAACATCACGATCGTTACAACCGCAAAAACAGATGAAGAAGGGAAAGAGCTTCTAAAAAAGCTCGGTATGCCGTTTAAAAATTGACGGTTTTCGTAAAAAGCCCAACTTCTACGTTGTGCTGTATTTTGCAATCATTCAACGTACGACGCGTACGCCTTATGATTTCAAAACCTGCATGCCTTGAATTTGAACTTTTTACGAGAACTGACTATATCGGACTTTTCGCATTGTAGCGACAAATTTGCGTCCGATAAAATTGTGTAACGATTTTATTGACGAGGGAGGATGATTTGGCAAAGACAGCGCTAAGAAATAAAGCGGCCGCAAAACCGAAATTCAAGGTAAGGGCGTATAACAGATGCCCCATTTGTGGCAGACCCAGAGCTTTTATTCGAAAATTTGGAATCTGCAGAATCTGTTTTCGTGACTTTGCATCTCAGGGAAAACTACCAGGCGTCGTAAAGTCGAGCTGGTAAATAGAACGGTTTCGATGGTGGACATCGGAATTTTCGCTTTCAACAAGCACGTAGCTTGATGGGTTAAAAGAGATAGGAGAAGACAATGGCGATGAGCGATCCAATTGCCGATATGCTGACCAGGGTAAGGAATGCCGGCAAGGCAAAGTTTAACAGTGTCGACATACCCGGTTCCAAGATGAAATTCGAATTGGCAAAACTACTGAAAGAAGAAGGTTATATCCGCAACTATAAATTCATTAAAGACAACAAACAGGGTATACTGCGGGTGTATCTGAAATATAACGAAAAACAGGAGCACTCGATTCTTCGCATAGACCGTGTAAGCAAGCCTAGCAAAAGGGTCTACATGAAGGGTAGGGACATCAAGCCGGTTTACAATGGATTGGGTATTTCTGTTTTATCGACGTCCAAGGGAATCATGACGGACAAACATGCCAGGAAAGATAATATTGGTGGAGAGATTATCTGCAATGTCTGGTAATTGTTGTGGTGATAAAAGAAATCCACCCAAGGATGTTAACGAAGTTAGGTGACAGTGGAGGTTAACCCATGTCTCGAGTTGGGAAAAAACCGATTCCGGTTCCAGATAAAGCAAAAATTGATTATAAAGATAAAGTGCTGACCGTTAAGGGTGACAAGGGCAGTCTTACCAGAGAAATTCATCAAGCGATTGATCTGGAGATAAAAGACAATGTCATAAATGTCACAATGCGCAATGAGAACAGGGAAAACCGTGCATTGCAGGGTTTGACGAGAAGTCTTGTGGCGAATATGGTGACGGGTGTCAGTACCGGGTTTGAGAGGGTTCTTGAAATCAATGGTATTGGCTACCGTGCCGAGCTAAAAGGTAAAAGCATTGTTTTTAACCTTGGCTTTTCCAATCCGATAACGTTTGATCTACCGGAAGGTGTGTCAGCTAAATCGGAAAAGAACAACATTGTGAAGCTCTTTGCCATTGACAAGGAACTGCTGGGACGCACGGCTGCGAAAATCCGGCAGTTGAGACCCCCCGAACCCTACAAAGGGAAAGGCATCAAGTACGCAGAAGAGTACGTACAGCGAAAAGCAGGAAAAACCGGAACCAAATAACAAAAAATAGATTTAGGACAATAAAATGGGCGCAACAAATCCAAGCAAACTATCCCGATTGAAAAGAAAAAAACGGATCCGAAAAAAATTGAGCGGTACGGATCAGATGCCGCGAATGAGTGTGTTTCGCAGTTCAAAACACATCTACGCGCAGTTGATCGATGACGTCAGCGGGTGTACACTGGCGGCTGCGAGCAGCATGGAAAAAGTGGTCAAGGATCAGCCAAAATTTGAAAGTAAGATAGCAGCAGCCGAACATGTCGGTAAGATCCTGGGAGAGAGAGCGATCGAGAAAGGCGTTAAAAAGGTAGTCTTTGATCGGAACGGATTTCAATATCACGGTCGGGTAAAGGCTGTTTCAAAAGGAGCCAGAGACGCGGGACTGGTGTTCTAAAAGCCATTTCAAAGTAAGGAGGCAAACTCTTGTTCAGACAAGATAAGGAAGAAAACGAATTAATTGACAAGGTTGTTCATATCAGCCGGGTAGCCAAGGTTGTCAAGGGTGGCCGCAGGTTCAGCTTCAGTGCCATTGTCGTTGTTGGCGATGGTGATGGAAATGTCGGATATGGTCTTGGAAAAGCCGGGGAGGTCCCGGAGGCCATACGCAAAGGCGTTGAAAAGGCGAAAAAGAATATGTCTCAGGTGGCACTGATTGAAGGAACCATTCCTTTTCGGGTTGTGGGAAGATATGGCGCCGGCCGGGTGCTGCTTGCCCCTGCATCCAAAGGTACCGGTGTGATTGCGGGTGGTGCTGTCCGGGCTGTTCTGGAGGCAGCAGGCGTACAGAATATTCTGACCAAGTGCCTGGGATCTCACAATCCCCATAACATTGTCAAAGCGACAATTGAGGGACTTCAGCAGCTTCAATCTCGCGAGCAGGTTGCCGCAAGACGGGGAATTTCAGTTGAAGATTTATAAATCGAGGAAGAATTCATGGTCGAGAAATTGAATATAACGCTGGTTAAAAGTATGATAGGCAGACCTGAAAAGCACCGCAGAGTCTTATACGGGATGGGTCTCAGAAAATTGAACAAAACGGTTCAGTTAGAAGACACCCCCTCCATTCGTGGAATGATCAATGCGGTTTCACATTTAGTCAAGGTTGAGGAGAACAGCGATGAGATTAAATGAACTTTCTCCGGCAGCCGGATCGAAAAAATCCAAGAATAGGAAGGGCCGGGGTGTTGGATCTGGAAATGGGAAAACTGCCGGACGCGGTACAAAGGGATATAACAGCCGTTCAGGCGGTGGTGTCAGACCCGGGTATGAAGGTGGTCAGATGCCAATCCACAGAAGGCTTCCCAAACGTGGATTTACAAATATTTTCAGCAAAAAAATTGTGACCATAAACATTCGGGATCTAAAACGGTTTGAAAGCGGCAGTGTGGTTGATGAAACCACCCTGGTAGGTTGCGGCCTGGTTAAGGGTGCGCGAGATGGTATAAAACTCTTAGGGTATGGCGACATTGATTATCCCTTGACCATCAAGGTGAACACCGTAAGTAAAAATGCAAAACAGAAAATCGAAGCTGCGGGCGGAAACGTAGAGGTCGTATAATGATAGGTAGCGGATTCCAGAACATATTCAAGATTCCAGAGCTCAAAAAGCGCATTTTCTACACCCTGGCTCTTTTAACGGTTTACCGGATTGGTGTGCATGTACCCACACCCGGGATCGATACTGTTGCGCTGGCCTCCTTTTTTGCAAAAGCTCAAGGAACCCTTCTGGGTTTGTTCGACATGTTTTCCGGTGGTGCTCTGGAGAGGCTGTCTGTTTTTGCCCTGGGCATTATGCCGTACATCAGCGCTTCAATTATTCTACAGCTGCTGACAGTTGTGGTTCCGCATCTAGAGCGTCTTTCCAAAGAAGGTGAACAAGGGCGAAAAAAGATCACGCAGTACACCCGTTATGGGACGGTTGTCTTGAGTATTATTCAGGGATTTGGAATCAGTGTAGGTCTCGAGAGCATGACGTCTCCAGGGGGAGCGCCGGTGGTCATCGATCCGGGATGGAGTTTTCGGCTCATGACGGTGATTACCCTGACGTCTGGAACCGCCTTTATCATGTGGTTGGGTGAACAGATTACGGAACGCGGTATAGGGAACGGTATTTCTCTTATTATTTTTGCCGGCATCGTTGCCAGGATGCCCACCGCCATCGCCAATACCTTCCGCTTGGTATCGACCGGTGAGATGGGTATTTTTGCGGTGTTGGTGATACTTGTTTTGATGATAGCGGTTGTGGGCTTCATTGTTTTTGTCGAGCAGGGTCAGCGCCGGATTCCGGTACAGTATGCAAAACGGGTTGTGGGTCGCAAGATGTATGGGGGGCAGAGTACGCATCTTCCGCTCAAGGTCAATACCGCCGGTGTTATACCGGCCATATTTGCTTCGTCCATCATCATGTTCCCGGCTACCATCGCCAGCTTTATCGCCATTCCATGGGTGAAGAGCATTGCCGACGCCATGCAACCAGGCAACTGGTTGTATCAACTGCTTTTTGTGGGTTTTATTTTTTTCTTCTGCTATTTTTACACTGCGGTTACATTCAATCCAGTGGATGTTGCAGACAACATGAAAAAGCAGGGAGGGTATATTCCCGGTATCCGTCCTGGAAAACGAACCGCCGATTATATCGACAGAGTTCTTACCCGGATTACGCTGGGGGGGGCGATTTACGTGTCGGCAGTATGTGTGTTGCCTTCCATATTGATCACCAAATTCAATGTGCCTTTTTACTTTGGTGGTACTGCGCTTCTGATCGTTGTTGGTGTGGCTATCGATACGATATCGCAAATCGAGTCACACATGCTCACGCGGCATTATGAAGGTTTCTTAAAAAAGGGCGGTATCAAGGGTAGACGTTAGAATAAAAAGCGGAAAAGCAATCATTTAAAAAAGGATAAAGAAAGATGCCGAAGGAAGAGGCAATCAAGGTTGAGGGCATTGTGCTTGAGACATTGCCCAATGCGATGTTCAAGGTTGAACTTGAAAACAAGCACCAGGTACTGGCGCATATTTCAGGAAAGATGCGCATGCATTTCATTAAGATTCTGCCCGGTGACACGGTGTCCGTGGAACTTTCACCTTATGACTTGACACGGGGCAGGATTACGTATCGGTCCAAATGATAGCTTATAGTCCTGGGATGGGAAATATAACTACACAGCACTGCAACGTGACGATTATAACCGGGCGGGTTATATCGAAAGAAGATAAGGAGATGCACAAATGAAAGTCAGGGCATCGGTAAAAAAAATGTGCAATAATTGTAAAATCATTCGTCGGAAAGGTGTCGTGCGCGTTATCTGTACGAACAAACGGCATAAACAGAGGCAGGGATAGAGGAGGATAGGCTTTGGCACGAATTGCTGGCGTAGATTTACCAAGAAATAAACGAATAGAAATAGGCCTTACATATATTTATGGTATAGGAAGAACCACGTCGAGCAGGATTTTATCCCAGCTCAACATCAGTCCGGATACCAAAACAGATAATTTGTCAGAGTCTGAAATAAATAGTATTCGAAAGGTCATAGATAATGAATGCAAGGTGGAGGGGACACTGCGAACCGAAGTTTCCATGAATATTAAACGTCTCATGGACCTGGGGTGCTACCGTGGTCTCCGTCACCGTAAATCATTGCCTGTTCACGGACAGCGTACCAGTACAAATGCAAGGACACGCAAGGGTCCGAAACGTTCCGCCGTCAAGAAAAAGGGTGGCATCAAGAAAAAATAATAACACGCAACAAGACGATTAAACAGGGATATACTATATGCCGAGAAAAACCCGAACAAAAAAGAAAGAGAAGAAAAATATATCAAGCGGTGTTGTTCATATTCAGTCCACATTCAATAACACCATCGTAACCATCACAGATCAGGGTGGTAACGTGGTTGCCTGGTCAAGTGCCGGCGTTCATGGTTTCAAGGGATCTCGGAAGAGTACACCTTTTGCTGCACAACTTACAGCTGAGGATGCCGCCAAAAAAGCCATGGAGCATGGCATGCGAAATGTCGAAGTTTATGTAAAAGGGCCCGGTGCAGGACGGGAATCAGCACTGCGATCGCTTCAGGCTGCAGGATTTAATATCCTTTTAATAAAAGATGTGACACCGATTCCCCACAATGGGTGTCGCCCACCCAAAAGACGCCGGGTGTAAAAAAGGTATCTGTGCATACAGATACCTCGGCACAGTCTTAACAATTCAAACCGTTTTGAAATAATCTAAACAGGTTTGATTTGGCCAAATAATAAAGGAGGCTAATTTGGCACGATATTGCGGAGCAGTCTGCAGGATATGCAGACGCGAAAATTTAAAATTGTTTCTCAAAGGTGACCGTTGTTACTCAGATAAATGCGCCTTTGACCGACGCGGGTATGCCCCTGGTGATCACGGTCAACGACGGAGAGGGAAAACATCAGACTATGGTATCCAGCTGCGAGAAAAGCAGAAGGTGAAACGTATGTACGGTCTTTCTGAAAAACAGTTTCATCTGTTTTTTGGCAGAGCGGATCATCAGAAAGGTATTACAGGAACCAATCTGCTTGTTTCACTCGAGCGCCGATTCGATAATGTTGTTTATCGTCTGGGTCTGGTGAATTCAAGAACACAGGGTCGCCATTTTGTTCGTCACAACCATTTTCTCGTCAATGGGAAAAAGGTCAACATTCCATCTTATCTGCTGAATGTCGGAGACGTTATAGAAGTCAGAGAAAAGAGCAAAAAGATTCAAGCGATAAGTGATTCCATGGATGCGGTTGTCCGGAGAGGCATTCCACAGTGGCTCGACCTGGAAAAAGAAGATCTTAAAGGAATGGTAAAAGGGCTTCCGGTTCGAGAAGACATTACCATGCCGATACAGGAACAACTTATCGTAGAGCTTTATTCCAAATAAAAATCGTAGGAACGATTTCAAGATAATCTGGAGAAAAACAATGACTTCAAGTGACATTATGTTCATGAACTGGCAAGCGATGATTAAGCCGAACAAGGTTGAAGTGGATAGTACGCCTTCATATGGTAAGTTTGTCTGTGAGCCTTTGGAAAGGGGATTCGGCATAACCATCGGCAATTCCTTGAGACGAATCATCCTTTCATCCCTTCATGGCGCTGCCATTGTATCGGTTAAATTCGAATCTGTTATGCACGAGTTTACGACCATTCCAGGCGTTATCGAAGATATTACTGAAATTATTCTGAATTTAAAGGAAGTTCGCCTGAGAATGGCAGGGAACCAGACCCGAACTATCTCAATTGATGCCAAAGCCGGGGGAACAGTGACAGCCGGTGATATCATCAGTGAAGACGGTAAGGTCGAAGTCCTAAATGTGGATCACCATATTGCGACACTGTCTGAAACTGGCGAGTTGAAGATGACCATGACGGTCAATATCGGCAAAGGCTACTCCCTAGCTGAATCAAATAAGGACGAGGATGCACCTGTAGGAACAATCCCCATCGATGCGGTTTTTTCACCTGTTAAACGTGTCAATTATGTCGTGGGCAACGCACGTGTGGGTCAGCGAACTGATTATGATAAATTAACACTGGAAGTATGGACGGACGGCAGTGTCATCCCGGAGGATGCTGTGGCGTATGCTGCAAAGATATTCAAAGAGCAGATGGCAATTTTTATCAATTTCGATGAAGATCTTGAACCGGATCCTGACGAATCGTCAGAAGAACAGCAGAAACCTAAGTTCAACGAAAATCTATATCGCAGCGTCGAAGAGCTTGAACTATCTGTACGTAGTGCCAACTGCCTGAAAAATGCAGAAATATTGAAACTTTACCAGCTTGTGCAGAAATCTGAAGCTGAAATGCTGAAAACAAAAAACTTTGGCAGAAAGTCCTTGAACGAGATAAAGGAAGTATTGACCGAGATGGGACTTTCCTTGGGGACGAAGCTGGAAGGGTTTGTTCCTCCTGAGGCAGATGAAGAGGAAGGAGATTAAACAGTAAAATGAGACATCGAAAATCAGGCGTAAAGCTAAACAGGACGAGCAGTCACAAGAATGCCATGTTTCGAAACATGGTGACCTCCTTGCTCAAGTATGATCGTATTCAAACGACAGATGCCAAGGCAAAAGAACTGCGCCGCTGGGCTGATCATATCATTACATTGGCCAAGAGGGGTGATCTACATGCCCGAAGACAAGCCATGTCCATCGTACGGGAAAAGGCTGTTGTTCACAAGGTTTTTGAAGAAGCGCCCAAGCGCTTTGCAACGGTTTCTGGCGGATATACACGTATCATCAAGATCGGGAGACGCCCTGGTGATGCTGCCCCGGTTTCTCTGATTGAGCTGATTACACCGGAGACCGAGAAAAAGAAAACCGCCAAAAAGACCAAAACAGCGAAACCCAAAAAAACAACGCCGAAGAAGACGGATGAAAAGAAAACAGACGTTGCAAAATCCAAAACAGAACCGTCGAAAGCCGCCAAGGTAAAGGCTGATTCTGGGGAGGAAACTCAGAAGTCCACTAAAGCATCCGGAGAAAAAACCAAAGCCGACCAAGCTCAAGAGACTGTTGATGCGGTAGAGAAAAAAGCAGCTCCCGAAAAAACCGAGGCTAAGACCAAGGCCCCGGCTGGGGAAGATAAAGCGGCTGAGGATACCCAGAAAAAAGAATAAACCAAACACACAAAATCGATATAAAAAAGGCCCTGATATTCTGTCAGGGCCTTTTTTCGTTCAGATATAAGCCCTCCACCTCGGTTAGAGGCCCTGGAAAGATTCTACCGATCCGGGAAAACGAAAAAAAATATCGAATGTCGAACAAGGAATGTAGAATAATGAAGTATTGTATCGCTGCGCTCTATCTTCCTTTGTTCTAAAAGCTGGGAAGCATCACTTCGAAATTCGATATTTCTTGTTCGATATTCTAGGGTTCTAATAATCTATATGCAGCAGCACCCCAATGAGATGATCCATTTCGTATTCTATCAGACCGGCAGAGCCCTTTGTTGCCACAAGGATTTTCTCTTTTCATATAAACTATGGAACAATTTTATTCTTGACTATTCGCCTTTGTAGCTGTAATTTAGCTTCAAATCAGCTTTGGCAAATGAATGAGGTTTAGTTCGCAAGATGACCCGTATTGGAAAAGGAGGCACAGATGATTAAAAAACTATCCATAATTTTAACGGTCTCTCTGGTCAGTCTAAGTTTTTTTCTTGGGATTGCACTTGCAGGACCATCATTGGATGCATGGAAGCCGGCTTTTGATCCGTCCGGAGCCAAGTATCGCTGTATTGTTTCCAATGTGTCACACCCTGTTATCAAAGGTGTCTACACCGGATTTGCTATCCGGGATGAACTGTGGAAACGGACCAACGGGCAGATTTATCTTGACTACAAACCCTTCTCCATGCTGGGCGGTGAAGTGGAAGTTCTCAATCAACTTCAAATGGGTGCCATCCAAGGCATGGGTGTCAGCTCTGTTGCCGCGACCAATCTGGGTCCGCGGTTTGGACTCGTCAATTTGCCTTTTCTGATCAACTCTTTTGACAAGCTGGACAAATTTGTTGCCAACAAGAAACTGTTTGATCACTTCATGATGGCCATGGATCACCAGGGCATCACCGGACTCGATATCACCGGTTATGGTAATTATGGATGGGCCACCACCACGCCGGTCCGAACCCTGGCGGATGCCAAAAAAATCAAGTTTCGAACGGCTGAAGCCATCGTCAACCAGATCCTGTACAGGGAATGGGGATTCAACCCCGTTGCCATGCCCTGGCCGGATGTGCCGGTAGCCTTGAAACAGGGTGTTATCGAAGGCCTCGATCATACCCCCATGGTCTGTAACATCACCAAAAAATTTGAGGTATGTAAATACTACACATACATCAACTATGCCCAGGGGCTCTTTATCTGGATTTTCAATAAAGCCTGGCTCGAGAAACTGCCGGCGGACCTGCGGCAGACCTTTGTCGAGGTGGTACACGATGTTGCTGCCGATATCCGAAAACAAACTGCCAAGCAGGAAATAGATCAGATTGCCAAGGCAAAAGAAGCCGGCATCGAGTTTATCACCTTGTCTGATTCGGCCATGGATGTTCTCCAGAGAAAAGGCAATGTTGCTCACGAAAAAATGGCTGGCGAAATCAACAAGCTCTATCCCAGTGATATGCATCGACCTGTCAGCTACTTGAAAGAAGTACAGGATTTCATGGGCTACAAACCATAATACCTGCAATCGTAAATATAAAAGGGGCTTGGAATATATCGGGCCCCTTTTGTCTTGAGTTTATGTCAAGAGGTTGTCGATGATTGGAAAAATACTTGGGTTTTTAGATAAGATTTTAAGTTTTTTTGAAGACTGGACCTTGTTCATCGCCGTGATGGTCGCATTGTCAGCTCTTTTTATCAACGTGGTGCTACGGTATGGGTTCAATTATACCCTGGCCTGGTCTGAAGAACTGGTACGGGAGGTGATCATCTATACGACCCTCATCGGTTGTAGTGCTGCCATCAAACAGCGGAAAATGATCAAGATCGATGCTTCGGTGCAGCTACTCCCTAAGCTCAAGGTGCCACTGAACTTTTTCAGTAATCTGGTTACCCTGATATTTGCTTATATGATGATACACTATGGCTGGCTCATGTCGGCCATGCAGTACCGGACCCATCAAAAGACTATCATCATGCAGATCCCCCTGGCGTATCTATACGGTGTGTTGCCCTTGATGGGCACACTGATGTTTATCCGGACACTGCAGATCATTTACCAGGATGTATTGGAGTTGAAACATACAGATATTGAGGAGAAGCCCTGAATGGAAACCAGCGACGTTATCATTCTTTCCATACTGTTGGGTTGTATGGCAACCTATATTCCCGTGTTCATGTGTCTTTTTTTTACGGCTGCACTCGGATTCCTCATTTTTACGGATCTGCCGCTATTGTTGCTGGCGCAAACCCTTTTTCGATCCATGGACAATTTTGCGCTGGTGGTGGTTCTGTTTTTTATCCTTTGCGGGAATATTATGACGGCCGGGAGTATCGTTGAAAAACTCATCAAGGTTGCGAATGCACTGGTGAGTTGGCTTCCGGGTGGGTTGGGTATGGCCGGGGTTCTCGCCTGTGGCTTATTCGGTGCGATTTCCGGGTCCACGGTTGCCACCGTTGTAGCTCTGGGCGGATTCATGATTCCCGCCTTGATCAAACATGGATATCCAGAAAAGTATACCATTGGATTGATGACAACCTCGCCCAATCTGGGTGTCATCATTCCTCCCAGTATCGGGATGATTCTCTTCAGCATGATCAGCAATGTATCCCTGGAAGGCCTTTTCCTGACGGGTTTTCTGCCGGGTGTTCTGATTATGTTGGGTGTGTGTATTTATACCTATCTTCTGTTTCGCAAACGGACCGAAATTACGAGACTACCGGTTCCGAACGTTAAAGAGACCCTGGCTGTATTAAAGGAGGGGTTCTGGTCTTTGATGTTGCCGGTCATCATTTTTGGTGGTATTTTTTCCGGTGCTTTCACGGCCAATGAAGCGGCTGTCGTGGCCTGTGTTTATGCATTCATTGTCGAGATCTTTATCCACAAGTCCATGAAATTAAGTCAAGTCAAGGAGATCACGGTTTCGTCGGCCGTTACATCCGCCACCTTGTTGATCATTGTCGCGGGAGCCACCTGTTTCGGCCGATTGCTTACGCTGGAAAGTATCCCGGGGCGAATCACCGAAACCGTTCTATCCGCCATTCAATCGCCAATAGTATTTTTATTTGCCATGAACGTCTTACTTTTGTTTGTGGGAATGTTCATGGATATTATTTCGGCCACCATGATTTTGGGGCCGGTTTTTCTGCCCATGCTTCAGGCTTTCGATATCAGTTGGATGCATTTCGGGCTCATCATGACCGTCAACCTGGCCATTGGATATTGTACGCCCCCCATGGGTGTCAGCCTGTATATCACTGGCGCCATGACAAATCGAAACCTTATCTATGTGTCCAAGGCTGTGATACCTTTCATCATTATCCAGATGCTTGTATTGGGTATTATCACCTATATGCCGGACTTGGTGCTCTGGCTACCTAAATTTTTCGGATATCTAGAATAGAATCGAGCGATTTTATTCTAGACGACTGTGTCGTTGTTCAATATTTGAAAAAGCCTGATCAGATGTAACGCTCTGATCAGGCTTTTAACTATAATGTGACTACAAAATAGCTTGACAATCTTTTAAAGTTGCTGCTATATATTGTCCATATAAATTTGCGAAAGCATTAATAAAACAAGTTATAACAGATAGATAACAACGATGGTCACGGTTTTGCGCTGGCTCGCCCTTCTTTAGTGATCGATTTAGCGCATGCCGATAGAGATCCATATGAATCAAAGAATGCGAATCAGGAGGATATTGAATGGATTTTGAACTTTCAAAAGAATTGGAAATGCTCAGAAAAGCTGTCCGGGAGTTTGCAAGCAAAAAAATTGCACCCAATGCCGACCAGTGGGATGCCGAGCATTACTTTCCCTATAAGGAAGTCATTAAACCCATGGGTGAGCTTGGGTTTTTCGGTACGGTGATTCCAGAGGAATATGAAGGGGTCGACATGGGCTGGGTGGCTGCTGCAGTGGTGACCGAGGAGATCGCCAGGGCATCAAGTTCGCTGCGGGTCCAGATCAATATGCAGACCTTGGGATGTGCGTATACCATCCTGACTTACGGTTCGGATGAAATCAAAGCCAAATACATCCCAAAACTTGTAAATGCTGACTATATCGGTGGTTTCGGCATTACCGAATCGGATGCCGGGTCCGATGTCATGGCCATGGCATCGACGGCCGAAGACAAAGGGGATCATTGGTTGTTGAACGGTTCAAAAACCTGGATATCCAATGCCAATATAGCAGATGTCATTATCTACTATGCCTATACGGACGTGTCCAAAGGGTCCAAAGGCTTGTCGGCCTTTGTCTTGGAGATGAAAAATTTTAACGGTGTCAAAACATCGGCATTGGATAAAATGGGTTCTCATTCATCCCCAACAGGAGAAGTTTTTCTGGACAACACACGCATTCCCAAAGAGAACATCCTGGGAAAGCCGGGGGATGGCGCCAAGATTGTTTTCGGTTCATTAAATCAGACCCGCATGTCGGCGGCAGCAGGTGCCGTGGGGGTTTCACAGGCTTTCCTGGATATTGCCACCAAATACTGCAACGAAAGAAAACAGTTTGGCAAACCCATTGGACAGTTCCAGATGAACCAGGACATGATTGCCCAAATGGCGACAGAAATCGATGCTGCACGTCTTTTGGTGTACAGGGCAGCCTGGCGGAAAGATCAGGGTCAGTTGAACAATGGCCTCGATGTTGCCAAGGCCAAGTATTTTGCCGGCGAGGTGGTTACCAAATGTGCCAACTATGCCATGAAGATCCTGGGGGCTTATGGATATTCCACCGAATATCCGGTTGCCCGTTTTTACAAGGACACCCCCACTTATTTTATCGTGGAAGGCTCGGCCAATATCTGCAAGTGGATTATCGCCCTGGATCAACTCGGGTACCGAAAAGCGAACCGCTAATAGAATCGCTTGGCGATTCTATATGGCGCGGCTTTGCCGCTTATTTAAAGTTGGATATTAAGGACCCAGCGTCATTGACCTAAAATGGAATGAGTTATAAAGTGCAAGTGTAGTGTAGTGCAGGGCTTTAGCTCTGCCAAGACAGGTTTTAGGCATAGCCGAAGCTCTGCGCTACAAATTCCCGCTTAGTCGCTTTCGTGTTTTTGTGATTAAAATATGTAAGTCCTTGGGGAGGTACTGTTTTGGATAAAGAGTTGATTGAGAAAACAAAGCATACTGCAGAACTGTATTTCAAGGGTGTGGAGGGTGAACGGCCTTTCGAGTTATGGCGGGCTTTTGACAAGGATCTGGCAAAAGATCTTTCTTTGTTTATCACCGGCAGTATGTATGCGAGAGAGAAGATTCCTCACCAGACCAGACAATTGGTGACGGTTGCCGCCCTTACGGTACTGTCCCACCCCGAGGAATTGAAGCTGCACATTGAAGCGGCATTGAATGTGGGTTGCCCCCCTGGCGATATTGCTGAAACCATATTTCAAACCCTTGTATATGGCGGCGTTCCCGCGACCAATACAGCTTTAAAGGTTTTACGAGAGGTCCTACAGGAAAAAGGGAGGTGGCCGATCGAAGAAAAGGAATCGTTTTAGGTTTTAAGTGTTAGGTTTTAGGTAGCTGTTTGCTAAAAAGCCGATGACGCCTGACCCGAGACTTTCCTAAAACCTAAAACCTAAAACTTAATCCGATACATACTCAAACGAGAATGTAGAAATGTTAGCTTATCAAATCTTACAAATTTAGAATTCGAGGGAATAAGCAATAAGCCATAAGCTTTAAGCCGCTTATAGCTTACAGCTTATGGCTCATTTAAAAGACAAGCAGTTTGTTGACTATTGTATGAAACAATTGGCGTCGTAAAAAATCTTAATAGGAGTTAACTATGCGACCGTATTTTGAAAAAATGCCCGAGTTCGGAAAGGCCATCAGTCAGGGACAGGTACTGAGCACCGAAGAGAATGTTGAAAAGATCAAAAGCGTGGAGGAGGGGATCGAAGCGGAGGTCGAAAAAATTAAAAAGGTGGGTTTCCCAGAGGAAAAAATCAATGCCAGGGGACAGATGACTGTCTGGCAAAGGCTTAAATATCTTGTGGATCCCGGTACATGGTGTCCTCTGCATACACTGTACAATCCAGATGACAATGCCGAAGGGTCGACAAATGTTTTTGATGGTCTTGGAAAAATCTCCGGTAAGTGGGCTGTCATCATCGGTTTTGACAACAAGCTTTTGGCCGGTGCCTGGGTTCCGGGACAGTACGAAAACATTCTGCGGGTTACCAATTTATCCAAGCGTTTGAACATCCCCCTGGTGTGGCTTGTCAACTGCAGCGGTGTCAAACTGACCGAACAGGAAAAATTCTACGCAGATCGCCGGGGTGGCGGCACGACCTTTTTCAGGCATGCCGAACTGGAACAGATGGGGATCCCGATTCTTGCCGCGATTTATGGTACGAACCCTGCAGGCGGCGGGTATCAGGGCATCAGCCCGACCATTCTTTTTGCCCATGAGAACTGTAACATCGCAGTGGGTGGTGGCGGCATTTTGAGCGGGATGTCCCCCAAGGGCTATTTTGACCTGGAGGGTGCTGAACAACTGATCAACACTGCCAAGCAATACAAAGTGACACCGCCCGGTTCGGTCAAGATTCACTATGATGAAACAGGCTTTTTCCGGTATGTCTACGAGGAGGAAACGGGTGTTCTGGACGGCTTGAAGGATTACATGAAGGACATGCCGGCCTATAACCCTAAATTTTTCCGGGTGGCGGAGCCCAAGGAGCCCCGGTTTCCGGCTGAAGATTTATATCGCCTGGTTCCGTTTAATCAGAAACAGATGTACAATTTTGATGAAGTCCTGGCACGTCTGGTGGATAACAGCGAGCATATGGAGTTCAAGCCGGACTACGGTCCCGAGATATACACGGGGATCGTCAAGATTGACGGACTTCCCGTGGGATGTATTGGCAACCGGCAGGGTTTTCTGGGAATGGAGTACCCGGAATATGCCGACTACCCCGGCATCGGTGGAAAACTCTATCGTCAAGGGCTCATCAAGATGAACGAATTTGTGACGCTCTGCGGTAGGGACCGACTTCCGATTATCTGGTTCCAGGACACATCCGGTATTGATGTGGGGGATATTGCCGAAAAAGCTGAATTGCTGGGCCTGGGGCAAAGTCTCATTTACTCGATCCAGCAGACAGATGTTCCCCAGATTCTGATCCTGTTACGAAAAGGAACAGCCGCTGCACATTACGTGATGGGAGGTCCCACAGGCAACCGCCACAATGCTTTTACACTGGGCATTGCCACCTCTGAAATCTATGTCATGCATGGTGAAACTGCTGCAGCGGCAAGTTTTTCCCGGCGTCTGGTCAAGGAGAAGGATGCGGGCAGGGATCTGCAGCCCGTTATCGACAAGATGAATCAGATGGCGCAGGAATATTATGATTACTCCAGGCCCCTTTATTGTGCCCAGAAGGGGTTTGTCGATGAAGTCACCAGGATGACAGACATTCGCAATTACATGGTAGCATTTGCCGGTGCTGTCTATCAAAATCCAAAATCCATTTGTCCACAGCACCAGATGCTGTTACCCAGAAGCATAAAAGGATAGTCTTCAAATATAGCCCTCTTGACAAAATCCCCATCAAAATAATTTTTTGATGGGGGTTTTGTTTCCAAGGGTTTTTGGCGGATTTATTCGGATTGCGAAGCATGTTCATGATCGCTTCTGGCTTGGGTTTAACGGCCGCTCTTTTTTTTATGATAACCATCCAGCCTCAAGTAAGCCGTTCAGTCATTGGACCCTTGCTGGCAAATAGTCCTCTTGGTGATCATCTCTCATGTCAGGTTTTGCCTATCCACTACCTGCGACGCACTATCTAATTCTCTTTAAAATCCTCAGCAGTAAGCTTGAACTCGGCCTTATGGGCGTCGTTAATGACCATCACGATCGTCATCTCGTCCTTCACAGGGGGATCGAAATTGAATTTGCCCTCGGCGTCGGTCTTGCCCTCCAGGAGATTCTTTCCTGCTTTGTCTACGACCACTATCTTCGCATTTTTGATCTTGGTCCCATCCTGTGTAAAGGCTTCAACATAGACCTTTCCCTTCTCAACGTAGGCCCAGAGGATGACCGAGTGGGCAAAGGCGATGAAGAAAAAGAAAAGAATCTGCAGTGCGGTGAGGATTATTATTGTAGGTGTTCTTTTCATCGTCGGTCCTTTCGATGTTCAAAGAAAGAATCTTCGCTTCGCTCAGAATGACACGGTTACTCGATTATTGTTTCGAATAATCGTCTTTGAATACACATGTATCCTGTTTCCTGATTCTTTGTTCGGCTTTATTTCAAAGCCGAACAATGTACCCAGATCAGACCCCCAATCTCTACCACCTTTAGTTTCCCGTCCGGGGCCTTTATCTTTTCATCGCCTTCTTCCAAGGCGGCAAAACCCCACCAGCCCTCTTTGGGCATGGCGTAGGTGAAGACGCCGTTTGTGTCGGCTTTGATCACCTGGATATGGAAGGGATCCAATGCGTTTTGGGCTATCTTGGGCTTGTTGTCATAAGCGATTTCGATTTCAGCGTCGGGTACGGGTTTTCCCTTTAAAAGGACCTGACCTTGAAAAACGTTGCCCGCCCAGAGGCCATAGGGCCGGGTGAGGGGCTTGATCTCAATGGGAAAGCCGACCAGATCGTCCCAGCCTTCTTCCAGGCCGAAGCCATGCACCAGGGCTTTGGTGTAATGAATGATGAACTTCTCTTCCGCCGGCTCCCAGTAGGGCGCGGGCTCCACATAGAAGATATAATCTCCAGGGCGCTTGAGCTGGTAGTTTCTAGTATAGGTCCGGTACTTGCCTGTTTTGACTATTTTCAGCTTACCCAGAAGATCGGTTTTTTCTCCGTTGAGCATCACGCCAAATTGAACTGGAAGCTCATTATCCATCAGCTTTTGTTCAAAGGGATGGGCAAAGCGGACGTCGACGGTAACAATGTTTTTGCTCCGATCCATTACAATGGGAGCCGACGGCTGCACCACCATGAAATGGGCGAGAACAACGGATGGGACCAGGACAAGAAGGATGATAAACGGCAAATACAGTTTCTTCATATCTCTACCTCCTTTGCTTAGGCATTAAATGCTGTACACAACTCGGCTTCAAAACGTAAAGGAAACAATAATGAAATCTTGTTGATCCTGTATAAAGAAACCAGTAAACAACATCAGGCTTTGAACCGAAAATCGACCAACCATAGCTACCAAAGATTCCAAACGCTGATCCAATCCAGTCAATCTTGTCGTCTTCGATAACTACGATTGCCCTTGCTGAATTTCACCTTTTCCGAAGATCGGCTTCAGCACCAGAGTACTGTAGAAAACAATACTTGCCACCAGTACGATGCTGGCCCCGGTCGGTACGGGCCATAACCCGGAAGCCAGAAGGCCGATCACGGTGCTGACGGTTGAAAAGGCGATGGTGAGCCAGAAAAACTGGACCAGATTCTTTGCAATGTTTTGGGCGCCCGCCGCCGGGACTACCATCAGGACCAGAACCAGCAGGGCCCCGACCAGTTTCAGGCTGGCAACGATGACGGCAGTCAGGACCGCGATGAAAACATACTCGATAAACACCGGGCGAACACCCCGCGCTTTAGCCAGGATCGGATTAAAAGAGGATAACATGGTCCGGTTGAAGATAATACCGCCGACCACCATCGCGATCATGGAAATGATAATCAGGAAGATCAGGTCATTATTGTTTAAGGTGATCAGACTGCCGAAGAGAATGCCCTCGATCTGATGGACATTGAATTGCTTGGTCACCAGTACCAGCATGAGAATTCCAATGCCCAGCACCTGGGCCAGCACAACGCCGATGATCGTATCGTTGGAAACCCGGGCACGATTTTTCACGTAGGTCATCAAAAGAGCAATGATCAGGCAAAAACCATAGAGCCCGGCGTATGTACTTTCGATAGGCTCACCAAACAGCAGGCCCAGCGCCACCCCGGTCAGAGAGGCATTTCCCACAGTCTGTGTAAAAAAGGCCAGTTTGCGCGTGACCACGACGGTCCCCATTCCACCAAGAACCGGGCCGACGATCAGGGCTGCCATCATGCCTCGTACCATAAATGCATGTTCGAACATGGCCGGCAGATACCCGGCTTTTGCCAAATCGGTGAAAAATTCAAAGAGGACGTTCATGGTGTCTCTCCCTCATGTCGGTCCAATACGGCCAGGGCGGCTTCACCGAATAGTTCGCCGATTTTTTCCAGATTGCAGAACGTGTGGGCGGAGCCGTCGAAGGCGACAGTCCGGTTGATTCCCGTGACCCAATCGGCCGTGCGTCGGATCATGGTCAGGTCGTGGCTTACCATCAGGATCGTCAAGCTGTGTTCTTCCTTTAACCGAAGCAGCAGGTCCTCGAAAATCCGGGCGCCGAACTCATCCACGCTGCTCGCCGCTTCGTCGAGAATCAATAGCTCCGGCAGTGGAATCAGGGCCTGGGCCAGCAGCACTCGCCGAAGTTCTCCCCCAGACAGACCGCCGATAAGCCGATCGATCAGATGGTCGGATTCGGTCAGCTTCAAGTTTTCAACAGCCCGCTTTCGAACCTTTTTCCCTTTTCCAATAAAGATTGGTTTGTTTTTGAGCATGATGGTAATGAAATCACCGACAGTGATGGGCAACGTGTGATCGAACTCGAGTAGTTGTGGAACATAGCCGATACGCCCGTCCCTTTGAAACCGAAATCGAATCTCCCCCAGGTGGGGCATGCCGCCCATGATGCAGCGAATCAACGTGGTCTTCCCGGCACCGTTGGGCCCGATCAGGGCGTGAAGGGTCCCGGGTTTTACTTCCCACGTCACCCCGGCCAGAATCCGGTTCCCGCCGAGGGTGACAGAGCAGTCCTTCACCGATAAGAGGGCAGGGCTGTTTATGGAATTGTCGGCTACGGATTCAGTTTCCACTTGTTACCGCTTGTACGATGGTGTCCAGATTCTTCTTCATATCCAACGCAAATTTCTCTTTTGAGTAGGGGCCGTTTGACACGTGGCTCAGTTGGTAAATTCTGCACCCGGTCTCATTAAAAATGATGTCCACGTATTTCTTCTGATAGTCCAGCTCGGCAAAGAGCACATTAACGTTCGCCTGTTGAATCCGCTTGATAGTGTCCTGCAGCTGCCGGGGACTCGGTTCGATGCCGTGGCGCGGCTGGATCACTGCCGCTACCTCGATTCCCAATTCGCTCAACAGGTATGCGTATCCGTCGTGAACCGTGGCGATTCGTACGTTGTCCGACTTGTTTGCATTGATTTTCTGCAAGGCAACGGCCAGCATCTTTCGAAGGCTTTTTGAATAGGACCGTGCATTATGCCTGAATCGATCGCTGTTTTCCGGGGAGAGTTTTACAAGCTCGTCGGTGATGTTGTAGATCTGCTGCACGGCGCCGTTGATGGCAATGTAGGTGTGGCTGTTATAGCTGACCTTCTGCTTCTTGTCGGTCTTTTCGAAATCGTAAATTTTCTGATGGGATGGAATCAGGGGCACATCTTTGTGAGGATCGATCACCATCAGGTTCTTGTTCCCGGCCGCCTTGATCATCGGTTTGATGTAGCCGTCATGGCCCATGCCGTTGATCACAATGGCATCAAGACCGTTGATTTTCTGGATGTCTTCCGGGCGCGGCTGGTACGAATGGGGGTCGGAGCCTTCGGCAATGATCGGCAAGACTTCGGCGCTGTCGCCGACGATGGTCTTTACCCAGGAGTAATAGGCGTGCAACGACACCCCAATCTTTAGCTTGCCTTCTTCAGCCAAGGAAGCAGCATTCACCAAAAAGAGTATGAGAATTGTCAAGAGAAAGCGCTTCATTGGTTTGCTCCCGCATTGTTTACTTTTGGGGAAGGTGTCCGATCTCTTAGCGGCATTTTGAGTGAAGGATCATCAGGGCTCACCACCCACCACCAGCTCGCTTCGGTTAACCGCTCCCCGGGATAGGGCCGGGTAGATTCCGGGTATATCCAGACCTGCACCGCCACCTTCTGGTTAGGGTCGTAATCCCGGCCTGGATGGGGGTGGGGGTGGTAATCGGCGTGAAGGTCGATCACCCGGAGAATGAAGGCATGGGCCCTGGGCTCCGCCGGGTTGTTGCCGATATAATCGACCCAGGTTTCGCCGTCATAGCCGACCCAGGTGTAGTCCTGAAGTTCCTTGGGAAGAAAGGCGACGGCAAAGGGCGGGACGTCTTCCATTTCCAACAATGCCTCTTCCGGCCACTTGCCTTCACGATTCCGTAGAAACTCGATTTCGGAAACCGAGCTGAGAAGTGTCTGATAAAGTGTGCGTTGTGTCCCGGTCAACATCGTGTCCAGTCGCTGGTAAGGCCTTATATACTGTGGGGCTTCGCTGCCAGAAATCAGGAAGAATCGGAGCGCCATGAGCAGCACGATAAGTTCAATCGCCAGCAGGACGCCCACGGTTTCACGTTTCGCATCCAGGGGCGGAACAATAATTTCTTTGATCGCATGCGAGGATGTCTGTACAGTATCTGCCATTTGGATGCTTTGTAATTACATCGGCTCTTTGGGTGTATAGGCCTTGTCGATGACCCACTTGATGGCTTTAAATAATCCTGATCAATCCAGAGATCAGCGGATTCGGGCAGCTTCTGCGAGCCCTGGATAAATGATTAGGAATTTGATTTTATGGCATTAAGTATGCCAGAATATTGATTATGCGTCAACGTGTTATTGAACCGAAACAGCGAGCGAATCTAAATTAGGCAGAATTCCTTGCATCGATTCCTCTCAGCTTGCTGCGAGGTTCTTCAATATAGGTTGTGTTATGATAGAAAAAACAACCGACAGCTGCTGTAATGGTTTGCCGACTACGTTCCCGAAAAAAACGATAATGACTATTTGAGCCCTTTCCTTTTAATAACTTGCAAGAAAAGAAAAAGGTGATTAATTTTATGATATTTGTTTCACAATTTTATGAAGTTTGCTTCATAATTTAGAAAACTTTTATTGATCAGGAATTACTATCATAGACGGTCATTGGCACAACTAATTGATATTTATATTTAGTTGTTTCTTTGTATTTGGTATATTTTTTGCATATTTTTTAATCTGCTGAATCTATATAAACTGTTAACATATCACAAAAAAGGTCGACATGAGAACCAGGTATCTTTATCGCTTTAGCATTCCTTACACCCTACTGATTTCTTTCATATTGATAGCCTCTGTATTTACGGGCAGCTCTGTTTTTGCCCATAGCGCCGGCGAAAGTTATATTTATCTTAGCGTATACGAAAATAGGCTAACCGGTATTTTTCACATCACGCTTCGTGATCTTAACAATGCTTTGGGGCTTCAAACGACCGATGTTCAGATCACCGAGGATAATTTGGCGGATCGAATAAGTGAAATTCACAGTTACTATGAAGAGAAGGTTCAATTCTTTGATAAAGATAACGAATTACCCATTCGCTTCACCGGTTTTGATATGCTGCGTTATAAAGATCCTTGGATATTAACGGAATTTGTCATCATTGAAAACGCTGCCACACCAGATGCCATCGGCATTGACTATAGTGTTTTGTTTGATAAAGCCCCTGATCATGTAGCGCTTTTGGCGATCGAACATTTTTGGAATGCAAGTATGTTTAAAAACGAAGGTGAGGTATCCCTATCCTTCAGCCCTGACAATCATCGCAAAGAGCTCTCTTTTTCGAATACTCTGTATTTACAGGTTTTATGGGCGTCGTTAAATTAGGTATTATGAATTTATGGAAAAGTTTCGATCATATCCTATTCATCATTGCGCTTATATTACCGGCAGCAATGGTTAGAAAAAAGATGTCTGGCAGCCGGTAACAGAACTACGAACTGCCCTTATTTACGTGGTAAAAATCATTACTCTGTTCACGATAGCATATAGTATAACGTTGAGTATTGCTGCTTTCGGCCTTTTTTCTTTGCCGGGCCGCCTGGTGAATACAGCTATTGCTATTTCCATTGCTATTGCAGCTCTGGAAATTATTATACCGATTTTTAAGCGTAAAATTGGTTGGATTGTTTTCATATTCGGCCTATTCCATGGCTTTAGATTCGCAGGAGATCTCTCTGGAACTGGGGCGCTCAGTGATCACATGGCCCTTTCTATTTTGGGGTTCAACCTGGGTGTGGAAATCGGACTGGTTGTGGTAATATGTTTTTTGTTTTCAAATTTCTATCTTATTCGACATTACGTCGTTTAATTCCAAAAATCTTGATGCGTTATGGTGCAATCGCTTTGTTTTTATTAAGTATGTATTGGACGATAGATCACGGATTTCGGGGTCTTGGTTTAAAAAGTTGGGCAATAGAATTATATTTGAATATGATAAAATGAATCAGCAAT
>CAWJIL010000022.1:0-44908 GCA_963842925.1 uncultured delta proteobacterium | reverse complement strand
TCTGGGTACCTGCCGTTCCGTTTACCCGGAAGTAATCGCATCGAGGCCCGTAATCACGGCTCGTTTGCCGCCATGTTCCAGAAAGCGCACGGCCGCCTGCACCTTCGGTTCCATGGATCCCTTGCCTGTCTGGTTGTGACCCAAGAAATCTTTGGCATCTTTTACTCTAAGACGCTGAATCACCTTTTCCTTGGGAGTGCCAAAGTCGCTTAAAACACCTTCTACATCGGTGACGATCACCAGCAATTCGGCTCCGACTTCTACGGCCAGAAGCGAACTGGCAAGGTCTTTGTCAATAACGGCATCCACACCATTGAAAGCACGCCCATTTCGAACCACGGGAATACCGCCTCCGCCACAACAGATGACAAGAAACCCAGCGTTTATCAATCGTTGGATTTCTCTTTTTTCAATAATGGTAACAGGATTCGGCGAAGCGACAACACGTCGAAATCCCTTGGGAGTCTGCACCGTGGGATAGGTCAGGTTTTTGGCTTCCATTGCGGTAAAGCACGGCCCAATCGGTTTGGTCGGGCGGACAAATGCAGGATCATTTTTGTCTACAACCACATAGGTAATCAACGAAACAAGGGGGTGAAAGCCTGCACCTTGTTGCATGAGCATTTCATCCAATACTGATTCGATCATGTACCCGATCTGTCCCTGGGTTTGGGCTACTAGTATCTCCAGGGGCAGCTTGGGTACTGCATTACAGGATTCCTGCTGCAGCATCAGATTCCCGACTTGTGGTCCGTTACCGTGGGAAATAATGATATTGTATTCATGAACGAGGGCAGCAATTTGGCCAATGGGAACCCGGAGATTCTCGAATTGCTCGGAGATTGTCCCCTGCTGTCCTTTCCGGATCATTGCATTTCCGCCCAGGGCTATCAACAGGGTGGGTTTTGAAACGCCTATGCCGGTTTGATTCATGGTTTCGCACCTCCAACGGCTAACTGAGCATTTCCATGACGAGTTCACCCAGGGTTGGTTCACTGTTGTTTCGATAGTCATAGCGAACCCGGAGGATGGGTTTCTCGATTTTTACCAATCGTGTAAGATCTATGGGTGTGGCCGAAACAACCAGATCACACTCACATGCGTCAATGGTTGCTTCCAGGTCTTTAACCTGCTGCTCGCCGTATCCCATGGCAGGTAGCACCTTGCCGATTTCCGGATACGTCTCGAAGGTTTTCTTTAGAGATCCCACCAGGTACGGTCGCGGATCCACCATCTCAGCCGCTCCGTATCGCTGAGCCGCAATGACACCGGCACCGAATTTCATGTTTCCGTGAGTAAGGGTCGGTCCATCCTCAATAACCAGGACACGTTTGCCCTGCATGCTTTCTCCATTTTCAGCACTTACTTCTGAGTCGGCTAAAACAATTCTGGCCGTGGGATTGTGCTGGGCAATGGTCTGCTTCAGTGTTTCAACATCCCTGGGGTCTGCGCTGTCAACCTTGTTGATAACAGCGATATCAGCTAACAACATATTGGTTTCACCGGGGTGAAAGGTTGTTTCATGACCAACGCGGTGCGGGTCGAAAACCACCACATGCACATCCGGCTTATAGAATGGTGTATCATTGTTGCCGCCGTCCCAGACAATAATTTCCGCTTCTTTTTCAGCCTGGTGGAGTATTTTCTCGTAGTCAATTCCTGCATATATGATGGCGCCCATATCAACCACCGGTTCATATTCTTCGCGCTCTTCAATGGTGCAGGCATGTTTCTCAAAATCTTCATAGGTGGCAAAACGCTGAACTATCTGCTTGGTCAAATCACCGTAGGGCATGGGATGGCGAACGGAAACCACTTTTTTGCCTGCATCTTTGAGAACCTGTACGATCTGCCTGCTGGTCTGGGATTTCCCGCAGCCTGTCCGCACGGCACAAACGGAAACCACCTTTTTTGTAGACGCGATCATGGTATAGGATGCACCGATGATGATAAAATCTGCACCAGCAGCAATCACCTGGGAGGCCTTGTGCATGACTTCCGTATGAGGTACATCACTGTATGAAAAGGCCACCAGATCGACCTTGTTCTCTTTGATCATTTCCATCAGTCGCTCATCACTTTTTATGGGAATCCCATCGGGGTACATGGACCCGGCAAGCTGCGGCGGATATTGACGCCCATGGATATCGGGTATCTGCGTGGCAGTAAAACAAATGACCTGATACCTCGGGTTATCTCTGAAATAGACATTAAAATTATGAAAATCCCGTCCGGCAGCACCCATGATAATGACATTTTCCACCATTTCTGTTCCCTCCATAAAATCGCTTGAGCGATTTTATCATACGCGACGATGTCGCTTGTTTGTGAACGGTTTACACGCTCATTGTTTATTTGATTGATATATGAGTTTATGTACTAATAACCTTGGCTATTATTTCCAAAGCCCATTCAACCTCCGCTGGGGTAATTACCAGGGGTGGTGCAAAACGGATGATGTCGTGATGGGTCTCTTTACAGAGCAGCCCATTTTCTTTAAGTTTCAAGCAATATTGACGGGCCCCTCCCGCCTCTGGATAAAACTCTATGGCAAGCATCAGACCTTTTCCACGGACGTCTTTAATCAGCGGATTTGCAATCTGCTTTAACCCGTTTAAAAATACGGCGCCCATCTTTGCTGCATTTTCGATCATTCCCTCGTCAAGGAGTACCTGCAGGGCTGTTCGTGCCACCGCACATGCCAGGGGATTACCACCAAAGGTGGAACCATGCTCGCCCGGTTGCAGGACATTCATGACCTCTGAATTCGAGAGAACTGCCGACACCGGGTAAAAGCCTCCGGATAAGGCCTTGCCGATAAGGGTCAGATCTGCTTCAATTCCTTCGTGTTCTTCTGCCAGGAGTTTGCCCGTACGACCCAACCCGGTCTGTATTTCATCCAGAATAAGCATGACGTTTTGTTCGGTGCATATTTTCCTGATCTTTTTAAGATACCCTTCAGGTGGGATAATGACACCGGCCTCTCCCTGAATGGGTTCCACAAGAAACGCAACGGTTTTCGGTGTAATGGCTGCCTCAAACGCAGTGGCATCCCCATAAGGAATAATGGTAAAGCCTGGTGTGAAAGGACCGAACCCTTTGCGTGCGCCAGGGTCCGTGCTGAAACTGACAATGGATATGGTTCTGCCGTGAAAATTGTTTTCGCACACGATGATCTCGGCCTCGTTTTCCGGGACACCTTTGACGGTATACCCCCATTTGCGCACTGTTTTAATAGCGGTTTCGACAGCCTCGGCCCCGCTGTTCATGGGCAGGGCCTTGTGAGAACGGGTCAGTTCACACAATTCTTTATAGAAAGGACCGAGCTGATCATTGCGAAATGCCCTTGATGTCAATGTCAGTTTCTGTGCCTGATCCATGAGTGTCTGCATGATTTTCTTATGACAGTGGCCCTGATTTACGGCGGAATAGGCAGACAAACAATCCATATAGCGCTTTCCATCCACATCCCACACCCAAACACCCTCCCCTCTGCTGAGAACGACATCTAAAGGCTTGTAGTTGTGTGCACCATATTGCTCTTCCAGTTCGATTAATGTTGAAGACATGCCCACCTCCTGGTCCAATGATTTTCAGAAAACCTTTTATCGGTTTTAATTGTAGAATGATTATATAATTAATTATTTATATGTCAAGCCTTTTCCTGTTGTTACACAAGCCGATATTTTCGGTAACCATTTAATATAAAACATTAAATAAGTGGACACCCCAGAAGAGCATAACATTTTTGGGTTTATTTGACGCCAGGCAAAACTTAATATATAATCATTAAATCATTTTATGATTAGGGAGTGACAACATGCATGCCAACACCTACCACCGTAAACTTTATCAATATATTGTCGATGAAATCGGCCAGCGAATTATCCGGGGAAGGTATCGCACAAAAGAGGTGCTGCCCACTGAAGATCAGTTGAGCGGAGAATTGCATGTAAGCCGGGGTGTTCTGCGGGAAGCCATCAAGGTCTTGACGCAGAAAGGGCTGATTCAGACCCGCCCCCGGGTGGGCTCCCAGGTGCTGCCGCGTGAAAACTGGAATCTGTTTGATCCGGATGTTCTGGTTTGGCGATTACAGATCGAAGACAAAACCACTTTTTTGAAAAATGTTACCGAAGTGCGCCGGCTCATCGAGTCCGAGGCTGCCCGCCAGGCTGCCCGCAGGGCCACAAAATCTGAAGTTGAGGACATCAAAGTTATCCTGTCACAAATGGAGACGATACTGAGTGACGGCAATCGATATGTGTATCAGGACTATCTGGACCTGGATATTCTCTTTCATTCAAAAATTCTCAAGGCCAGTCACAATGATCTTTTATCCCAAATAGGCAGTACCGTAAGAAATGCCGTCCACAAAGCTCGGGAAAGCGACACAGCCGATATGGGCATCCAGAAGGAGTCCCTGCCGTTTCATGGCGCCATCGTAGATGGTATTTATCACAAAGATCCCGATGCCGCCTACAAAGCATCACAGGAGATGTTCGATAACATATGGCACCATCTTATCCATAGGTAGATGCCCGGTCCCAAAAGGTATAGCACTGATTCAATTTTATAAGAGATTAGTATTTTGCACATTCACCACATGATAAATTCAAAACCCTATTACTCCGGCAATTAAATATGTTAAGGCTGTCATTCCCGCACAGGCGGGGCACGAAGTGAAGCTTTAGCGCTATCCAGAAAGGCACTGGATGCCGGGTCAGGTCCGGCATGACACATTGAGCTATTTAGTTGCCAGGTTAATAATATCGAAATACGAAACAAATCCAAATATCAAATGCTCAAATGATTTAAACATAGCCTAAACCTATAGGCTCCAAGGTCTTGTTTTGAGCATTCGAATTTGGATCATTAGGTATTGTTTAGGATTTCGAATTTCGTGCTTCGGATTTAAAAAGCTACCAACATCGGCATAGCCAAATATCTCTGATATAGCCCAAAGGACCGGGTTTTAAATGACAGGATAATTTGGAACCCATGCCTTCTGGAGGCCCATGAACAGATTGGATACGCTGAAAAAGAGACTCCGAGAGCTGGATGATGAAATCAGTGAAACAAAAAAACGGCTGCCGGCTCACTCCGTGAAACCGCCGGTAATGATGGATCTACTGGCACTCGAAGACGAATACGATGCCCTTCTCAAGCAGATCGATACGCTGAAAAATGAGGGGGCATCGTAATCCGGAAACTTCACGAACCGGATCCGTTCTGGCACAAAGCATTTCAGCCTGAAACCGTCCCGGTAATCGCTTCTATAGAATTTTTTTGCGGAATCGATCCATGCACGCTTTTATCTGCAAGGCCTTGTCCTCGGCGATCTGTCTTACTTGATGATTTTCAATAATAGTATTCAACTGCTCTCGCGCCCGGGACAGGAGGTCTTTTCTGCCGGAAAGATCCCACTGCTCATGCCCCATGCGATTCATAAGTTGTGGTCGCCATTGTGTGGCGCGTAAATGTGTCAAGGTGTGTGGATGGGATAAAAACTCGCCCTGCCGGGCACCTTCTTCGATAACCTGGACGGCCAGCGTCTCTTCGTTTACGGGAATCCCCTGTTGCATCCTGCGAATCTGGCCGATCACTTCGTTCATGATGACCACCATTTCGAGCGACCCGGTAAGTCCAAAATCGAGATATCCCACATCATGGTTCAGGTTGGAGCCCGTAACCAGAGACATATACGACATCAAGCCGGCCTCGAACGTTGCCTGGCCGTCTGGTATCTGCGCATCACTGGTGCCGGCATAACCCCAGTTCGGCAGGTTGAGATGGTGACTCATCTCAACGGTCGCCAGATAGGCCATCAGATATTCCGGCGCATTGTAGGAACATTGGCTTGTGCTCATATCCAATACAGCAGTACCTATGCCCATCAGAAATGGGGCTCCTTTAGTCGTTAACTGGTGGATGACGAGCCCGAATAAAGACTCGGCCAAGCCCTGTACAACATGGCCGGCAATGGTCATGGGCGCTGTTGAACCGGCAATCGGTGCAGGTGAGTAAATGACCGGCATTCCCTTTTCCGCACAGAAAATGAGTTTGTCGACACTTGAATGGGGATGTTTGAGCGGGCTGATCGGTTCTGCGTATTGGATCGTATAGGGTTTCTTACGGCAATCTGCTTCGCTGCCCCGTATTATTTTACTGATTTCCCACATGGCGGACAGATCGCTTCTGTCTTTGGCTGTGTTGACGATGGGCTTGACGGAATTTAATGCCATGCACTGGAAACTCTCCAGATAAGACACATCGGGATGCAATTCCTGAGGGTGTGCAAACGACATGATAAAGTCGATATTCGGCAAGGCGTCACATACCTGTGCTGCACGCTCGATATCAGCCAGACCGGTTAAATGACGCTCCCCTTTCGACGCGTCAAACGCGTACATCAGGTCGGAACCGGTGCCAAAATAGGCTCTGCGCCCGCCCAGATCCATGACGTGCGCTCCCTCACGGTCGTAAACGGGGATGTTTCCCGGCGCGGATGCTATCGCTTTTAGTACCTGTTCCCGGGATATCTTGACGGTTTGCTTTTTGTTTACAATACAGCCGGATTTTTCCATGAGGGCAAGCGCCTCTTCATGAAACAGCTGCATACCGATATTTTCCAGCACTTGCAGGGCTGCATCAAAAATTTTTTCTTTGTCTTCCAGAGACAACACGCTTAATACGGGTTTGAATTCATTTTCCATTGGGGTCATTCACCTGTGCCTTTCAGTGAGCCTGGGTCCGGGTTTCCTTTTTCATCCCATCCCATGGCAGTATAATATTCGCTTATCATCGCATGGAGCGTCTCCTGGTTCAGATTCGAACCGGGCTGATCCATAAACATGGCTGGCAGGGTATCCTGGTCCATGTCGGGCAACTGACGCAGATTGAAGCACCTCTCCATACTTGCAATACGGTCTCCAATTTTAAAAAGTGCATCGGCTGTGACAGAGAGACCCGTCAGTGAGCTGGCGAGCTCCGCCTCGCCCTTGAGGTCGAAAGTCCCAATCATACTAAGGACGGGCACCTTGCAAAGCCCCAGAGAATCCAGGACAATGTTCACCAGAACAGCACGTCGAATCAGTTCTCCTTTCCCACGTGTTGCATGAATGTCCACAGCCTCCGGACTGCCGAAATTATGGGATGCCTGATCCTTGGACCAGCGGTATTCAAGGGAGGCATATACATTGTTGTAATCACCACCGCGACTTGAAATCGCATATCCCAAGGCTGTGCCCATGATACTGCCCGGGTGATATGCCGACAGCTCCAGCCCCTTGACATGGGCGGCGTATTGATCGGCACCCTTACCGATAACCCTGGCGGCCTGTCTGACGCCTTTCGATAGAAGCGCTCCAAATCCTTCTGCAAAGGCCATTTGGGATATCAAGGTCTCCATCACCTGAGCATTTCCCCAGGTCAGGTCCAAGCCATGGGTGTCATCCCGGGTCAAAATACCGCGATCATAAAGATCCATGGCAAAAGCCATGGTGGTGGCGGCTGACGTGGAATCGATACCCAGTCTTGAACAAAGATTATCCAGATAAACGATGGCCTCAAGATCATCCAGACCGCATTTGGCACCGATATTCAGCATGGGTTCAAACTCCGGCCGGGTTGCTGTTTGCTTAGAATCTTCTTTTCGCTCAAAGCTGAGAACCGCTTTGCACTGAACCGGACAGTTGTAACACCCGCTGGATTTGAGTTTGAATGCCTCTAAACGTCGGCCGTCGATGCTGTCTACCCGATGAAAGCGATTCCCTTGATAGTTACGTGTGGCCATGATCCCCATATCGTCAGCCCATTTAACGTACCCGGCACCGCCATATTGCGCAAAGGTTTTAAAGTCTGGTGAGGCTTTGATTCGCTTGACGTATTGCCGGACAGCATCCCTGGCTTGCGATTTGTTTTGGGGGAGCTTTCTTTTGCCCCCTTTTGCTATGACAATGGCCTTGAGATTTTTTGACCCCATTACCGCACCCATACCGGTCCTGCCGGCTGCATGATCCCTGCCGGAAATGATACAGGCGAACCTGGCCAAAGTTTCCCCGGCAGGACCTATGACCAGACAGGCCAGTTGACGGTTTCCCAGGACATCCTTGATCGTTTCCTGAGTCTCAAAAGTATCAAGACCTTTTAAAAAACGCGCATCGCGGATTTCTGCGCGGCCTTCTTCAAGATACAGATATACAGGATTGTCTGATCGGCCTCTGACAATGATACTCTGCAAACCACAGGATCGCAGCCACGCACCGGCCTGGCCGCCGATATTGGAACTCCCGAGAAGGCCTGTCAGGGGCGAGACGGCATTGATATGCAGGCGTGAAGATGCCGGGGCAGCGGTTCCGGTGAGAAGACCACAACTGAAAAGCAAACAGTTGTCCTGTCCCAGAGGGTCGATCTGCCCTGAAATACGGTCAAACAGATAGGCCACGTTGAACCCTCTGCCGCCGATGGTTGTTTTCAATATATTGTCCTGGACAGGTGATAAAAAATGTCGCTTCTCTGTCAGGTTGACATTGAGCGCCATGCCGTAAATTCCCATATGCTTAAACAACCTGAGGTGTCTGACTCAGGTCCTCCAATATATCGTTCGGACGTCTCAATTCTTATCCATCTCTTCAAAACTTTCCAGAAATGCCGAATGCATTTCCCCCATCCGCCCATCCATATTGCTTGCCCATAGAGGAGCGGCAAACTGTTTGACATGGGTGACCATTCCAAATATTCTTCCTATTATGTTGCGTCCCAATCATGGGCACCGAAAAAGAGCCCAAGCATATGATTATAGCCTATTCGAACAAAAATAAAAACAGATCACGCAACAAAAATACCTGAATTGGAGAAGAGGTGCTGATGAAAAAAGTTTTAGTGGTGCACAATTCTGGCTCAATGCCGGGAGAAAAGATGGTTCGGAAGAGGCCTTGTTTCCATCGCTTCCAAAAGACATGGCCTATCTGGGCGGTTTCAATTTCCAGATCGTTGCAATCATTCCGTCGCGGGATATCGTCATTGTGAGACTGGGTGTCACCCATGATGACTCCTGGAGCCACGAGTCGTTTATTGGAAATGTTTTGGCGTGTATTCAAGACGAACAGTCTTGACAACTCAAACCCGTCTATGTGCAAGGTGTTTCCAAGTGCATAAATATTTATCACATCATGAGCATAGCTGTTGGAGGATTCTAAACCATGCCAAACTTTAAAATACATCCCATTGTTTTAGGCACAAAGATTTTCGACAAATCCATGATGACCTATCAATACGGACAAGGGCAAACCTATACCATCCCCATCTACAGTTGGTATCTCGAAGGCAGCGACAAGAACATTCTTGTGGACACCGGTGAGATGCATCCGATTCAATCCAAAGACAGGGAAACGTCCATCAACGGAAAGATTTACACTTTTGAGGAGGGTCTTGCAAAATGGTCCCTCAAACCCGAAGATATCCATATCATCATCCATACACACCTGCACAACGATCATTGTGAAAACGACTTTAAGTGTATCAATGCCGACATTTTTGTTCATGAAAAAGAACTGGAAAGTATTCATGACCCCCACCCTCTGGATTACCGCTATCTGGAAGATTTTATCGAAGACGTGCAAGATAACGGTCAGATAAAAACCGTCTGCCAGGACATGGAAATCGTTCCTGGAATCAGGGTTATGCACACACCAGCCCACACGCCCGGGGGCATGACGGTTTTTATTGACACGCACATGGGTAGGGCCGCCATCACCGGATTTTGTGTTATCGATGAGAATTTCAATCCCCCAAAAGAAATCCGCGCCATGGAGATGAATGTCATTCCTCCCGGAACCCATGTCGACACCTATAAAGCATATGACATCATGACAAAGGTCAAGGAGATGGCAGATCTGATAATACCCCTTCATGAGCCAAGATTTGCAAGTATGGAGACGATACCATCCTAAGCAAAACGCCATGTGAAACAAAAGGAGACATCATGAAAGCCGTCAGATTGGTGGAGATTGGAAAACCACTTCAGGAGCAGGAGATTCCCATTCCAGCTGTGGGAGAATACGATGTCCTGGTCCAGGTGAAGGCTGCCGGTATCTGTCATTCGGATGTGCATTACCGCGCAGGTAAATCCCCGGTGGGTGATCTGCCTCAGACCCTGGGTCATGAAGTTGCCGGCACCATCGAAAAAATAGGTGCCGGTGTTGCAAAGGATCGCATGGGGGAAAGGGTCAGTCTTCACTACTTACTGACCTGCGGCAACTGTGATTACTGCAGACAAGGCAAGGAACAATTCTGTGTAAGGGGTGCAATGATCGGAAAACACCGGGATGGGGGATATGCGGAGTATATTGTTGTTCCGGCGCGGAATGCCGTTCCCCTCCCGAATGAAGTTTCCTTTGAACAGGGAGCGGTTCTCATGTGTTCCACATCCACCTCTTTTCATGCACTGCGGAAAGCCCGCTTGAAGGCCGGTGAAACCGTGGCTGTTTTCGGTGCTGGCGGTCTGGGTATGTCCGCCATTCAGCTGGCATACGCCATGGGTGCCGCGGCGGTGTTTGCCATCGATATCAGTCCGGAAAAATTGGCAACGGCTGAAAAATACGGTGCCATCCCAATTGACGCTTCGGTATGCGACCCGGTGGCGTCGCTTCACAAAAATACCAGAGGAAAAGGAATTGACGTATCCCTGGAAGTTGTCGGGCTGCGGGAAACCATGCAGCAGGCAGTTCGTTGTCTGGCCGTATTCGGACGCGCATCCCTGGCAGGCATCGCTGAATCTCCATTCGACGTTGATTCCTACCAGGAGTTGCTGGGAAAGGAAGCTGAGATTATTGGCTGTTCAGATCACCTTTTAGAGGAATTGCCGATTCTTCTGGCGTTTCTGCGCCAGGGCAGGATTGACCTTTCTCATGTCATTACAGATTCCGTATCGCTGGATGCCGAAGCCATCAACAACGTGCTCGACACCCTCGAACAATTCAAAGGTCAAGTGCGGACGGTCATCAAGCCAACGCTATCGTATTGAATCCCTTAATACGCGATCAAAGACGGATTTCCAGCTTATCCTTTAGAAAGCGTTTCACCTCAGAAATGGGAACTTCCCTTCGATGAAAAATACCTGCTGCCAAGGCTGATTCAACATCTGTCTCCTCGAATACTTCCTGGAAATGTTCTACACATCCGGCACCGCTAGAGGCAATGACTGGAATGGTTACAGCATCCTTGACCGCATGGATCAACTCCATATCGAAACCGCTGTTGGTACCATCTCTGTCTATGCAGTTGAGCAATATTTCTCCGGCACCCAGCGTTTCACACACCCTGGCCAGGGTGGTGGCATCTATGTCCCGGCCTTTTCTTCCACCTTGCACGGTACATTGAAACCAACAGAATGTCTCACCTTCCGGACCGGGTATTCGGGTTTTAACAACAGGGTGGCTCACGGCATCGGGCGCGTGAACATACACACGTCTCGGGTCAATGGAAATCACCACCGCCTGATTGCCATATATCTTTGAAATCTGTTCTATGGAACTGTCTCCGGTCTTTTTACCTGTCTTCAGATAGGCCTCGGCAATATATACGGCGTCGCTGCCAATGGAGATTTTGTCGGCCCCTGACCTGAAATACTCTTCGGCAACTGCCAGTGCGGAATACTGCCGGCCATTTTCATCGGTATATTCCCGGATGCCGCCGCCGATGGTCAGGGGCACAAAAACTGTTTTGGAGGTCTGCTTCAACACCTTGAGCATGGGCATATCTTCAAGAGGAAAATCTCGAAATCCCGTAATGTTCAAAAAAGTGATTTCATCGGCACCTTCATCGAAATACCGCTGGGCAAGCTCTACGGGTTTACCAAGATTTCTGACGGCACCCTCTTCCCGTACCTCATACTGGTCCCCCTTGGTCACCACGAGATCCCCCTGATCATTGGAGCGAACGTCCAGGCAGGCGATAATCCGCTTGGCAAGTTTTGTTTTCCCCGGCTGGATGGACGGTGATACCGATTTTCTGTCTTTTTGAATGAAATTTTTCAGGAGCGACAGACCCGTGGAACCACTTTTTTCCGGATGAAACTGGGTGGCCAGGATGTTGCCTGTTTGAATACCGCTGACAAATTCGATGCCATAATCGGTGGTTGTCATGACAACAGACGCATCAGCAGGGTCTACATAGTAGGAATGGACAAAATAAAACTTTTCATCCCCTTTTATGTCGTTGAACAGGATGGAAGGCTGTTTTACCTTGATACCGTTCCACCCGATGTGAGGAACCGATCGTTTCACACGAAATCGGCGGGCACACCCTTTGAGAATACCCAGTCCCTTTAATTCTGGAGCCTCTTCGCTCTTTTCAAATAAGGCATGCAGACCCAGACAGATACCCAAAAAGGGTCGATTGCTCTGCAGGTAAATTTTCAATGGATCCATATACTGTTTCTGTTTCAATATATGGATCATGTTTCCAAAATTACCCACACCGGGAAAAACGAGTTTCTCGGCCGCCAGAATTTCCTGGCTGTTTTGTGCAACCCGGACGGTTTCGCCCAGTTTTTCTATGGCATTGATAACGCTTCGGACATTACCAGCGCCGTAATCGAGGAGGGTAATCATTTTTTTAATGAAAAAATTGATTAATCAACAAGTGCTTTAGCGCTGTCAGATGCGGACGCAGCATTGGCTCCATAGGCATCTGCACCGATCTTTTCAATAAAATCCTGGGTTACAGGTGCGCCGCCGGCCATAATTTTTACCTGGTCGCGAATCCCGGCTTCCTTGAGTGCCGTGATGGTTTCCTCCATTTTGGGCATGGTGGTGGTCAACAGTGCCGACATACCGAGGATATTGGGTTTGTGCTCTTTGACGGCATCCACAAATCCCTGGGGTTTGATATTGACCCCCAGATCGATTACCTTGAATCCGGCACCCTGCAGCATCATGGCTACCAGATTTTTTCCAATATCATGCAAGTCTCCTTCCACGGTTCCGATAACGACAGTGCCGGCCCCGGCGGCATCGGCATCAGACAAAAGAGGTTTGAGGATGTCCATGGCAGCGTGCATGGTTCTGGCGCAGAGAAGTACTTCCGGAATAAACATATCACCGGCCTTGAATCGTTTCCCCACTACTTCCATACCTGCCAACAATCCACTGTCGAGAACTTCTTTTGGATTAGCCCCCTTGTCCAAGGCTTCCTGGGTCAGTTTTTTGACTTCAACTTCATTACCTGTGATCAGCTCTTGGGCCATTTTTTCATACAGCTCGTTCATGATTAGATATCTCCTTTTAGGGGTTTGTCGAACCGCTTATCTTTATTAAAAGCCTCTATAAAATAGCTTTTTCTAAAATTCAATCACTAAACCAGTTTAAAATCACTTTTCCTGACTGCCCGGAGCGCATGGCCTGAAAAGCGGCTTCGTAATCGTTGAAATCATAGCGATGGGTGATGATAGGCTGAATATTCAGACCCGATTGAATCATGACGGTCATCTTATACCAGGTTTCATACATCTCTCGACCGTAGATGCCCTGGATCGTCAAACCATTGAAAATAACAAAGTCCCAATTGATGGTGGTTTCCGGGGGAAGTATTCCCAGAAGAGCGATCTTGGCACCGTGGCACATATTTGGAAGCATGGTTTGAAGTGCTTCAGGGTTGCCGGACATTTCCATGCCCACATCAAACCCCTCCTTCATACCCAAAGTCGTCTGGGCATCTTCAATTTTTTCGTTCCGCACATCCAGGGTCATGGTGGCTCCCATGGATTTTGCCAGGTCAAGACGATATGGATTCACATCGGTGACAACCACGTGCCTGGCCCCGGCATGCCTTGCAATGGCAGCGGCCATACATCCAATGGGGCCCGCGCCGGTGATGAGAACATCCTCTCCCAGCACATCGAAGTTCAGGGCAGTGTGGGTGGCATTTCCCAGAGGATCGAAGCACGTCAGAAGATCCATGGGAATATCCGGATCACAGTACCAGACATTTGCGACCGGGATACTCAGGTACTCAGCGAACGCACCCGGCCGGTTGACACCGACACCACTGGTTCTCATACACAAATGTCTTCTGCCCGCCAGACAATTGCGGCACTTTCCACAAACCAGATGGCCCTCTCCCGATACAATATCACCCGGTTTGAAACTGTGAACATTCCCACCGGTCTCCACCACCTTGCCTACAAATTCGTGACCAAAATGCATGGGAACAGGGATTGTTTTCCGGGCCCAGGCATCCCAGTCGTAGATATGAACATCGGTACCGCAAATAGCGGTTTTGTATATCCGGATCAGCACATCGTTGATACCGACATCCGGCTCCGGCACATCCATCAGCCAAACGCCCGGCTCCGGTTTTGCCTTTACAAGTGCTTTCATGCTCTCCTCCGCTGGTGAAGATAATATATAAGCTCGTAAAACAATGGTCTGAAATGCAAACTTGTAACGTTTATGACGGAATCACTCCCAATGCTCTACCTACTTTTTCAAAGGCTGTGAGCGCTTTATCCAGATGGTATCTCTCGTGGGCGGCAGACATCTGCACCCGAATACGAGCCCTGTCTTTAGGAACAACCGGATAGCTGAAGGCGATAACATAGATACCTTCTTCCAGCATTTGTCCTGCCATTTCCGATGCTAGCTTGGCATCACCCAGCATGACCGGGATAATCGGATGCTCACCTGGCACCAGATCAAAACCCAGTCTCTGCATTTCTGATCTGAAGTATTGATTGTTCTTTGTCAACTTGATGCGAAGTGCATCGCCCTGCGTCAGCATATCCAGTACCTTTAAAGATGCTGCCGCAATCATGGGAGCCAGTGTGTTGGAGAACAGGTAAGGCCGCGATCGTTGACGCAGCCAGGCAACAAGTCTTTTGCTGCCGCTGGTATATCCCCCGGAGGCGCCCCCCAGGGCCTTTCCCAAGGTACCGGTCAGGATGTCAATCCGTCCTTCGACACCGCAAAACTCAGGTGTGCCACGGCCATTTTTACCCATAAAACCCACTGCATGAGAGTCATCCACCATAACCAGCGCACCGTATTGGTCGGCAAGATCGCAAATACCTTTTAAATTTGCAATGATGCCATCCATGGAAAAGACACCATCGGTGGCAATCAGCTTATAGCGGGCACCGGCGGTATCTGCTTCCCTAAGTTTTGCTTCAAGGTCCGCCATGTCGTTATTCTTGTACCGGAAACGCTTGGCTTTACATAAGCGCACACCATCAATGATGGAAGCATGATTTAATTCATCGGAAATAACGGCATCCTCGGCGCCCAGAATGGTTTCAAACAGACCCCCATTGGCATCAAAACATGAAGCATAGAGAATGGTATCCCCTGTACCCAAGAATCGACTCAAGCGAGCTTCCAGGTCTTTGTGCAGTTTCTGTGTACCACATATAAACCGCACGGAAGCCATACCAAAGCCGTATCGCCCCGCACCTTGCTGGGCTGCCCTGACCAGGGCTGGATGGTTGGCCAGGCCGAGATAGTTGTTGGCACAGAGGTTGATACATTTTTTGTCCTCCTGGAGGGTAATCTCCACCGCCTGGGGCGTGGTAATCCCGTACTCCGTCTTGAATAGACCACTTTCCTTCAGGGCGGTTGTTTGGCTGCCAAGATGTCTTAAAAAGTCTTCTCTTTGACGAGTTCCGAGGGCCATCATTCTTCTCCTTTTGGAAAAACCGTGGTCCACCCCCACGCACAATCAAAATGATCGTCGGGTGTTCGGGTGATCATTTTTCTCATTTTCGCTTTGACGCCATATATTGTTCAAGTGCTTTCATGATAGATATTTCGATCACCGGCTGTTGATATGCGGCGATGCGTTCTTTAACACATTGGGAGGCCCTGGCTGCCATCTCACGATATTGCATTTGCCTCCAGTTGTTATGATCCGTTCGAATGTTCAATTTCGGCAGAAAGAATTCGCTTCTACAGCGTTGCAGGGTATGATCTTCAACAAGATAGCTTCCGGACAAACCCACCTTGCGCACAAGTTCCATGGCAAAGGTGTCTTTGGTAAAGGACACGGGTTGAAGGATTGTTTTTATTGCACCACAAAGCTCTTCATCTGCCATGAATTTTTCAAAACTCATGGCCAGCATCGACCCATAGGTACCGCAGGCATGCAAACCCACATGGGCACCGCTGATGGCAGCCGTTGTCAGCATCATGGCCGATTCCATACCTGCCTGATAGTCCAGACAAAAGGATTCCGTTACGGCACCATGGCTGCGACTGGGTATCCCATAGTAGCGCCCCATGGCAGGTGAGATGGCAACATGTTTGACATCTTCCGGTGCAGCATTGACATAACCGCCGGTTCTCATATCCGTTGGGCTGCCGCTCACGCCGTACACAACAGGCGTCCCGGGTCTGATAAGCTGTGTTAGGCAGATACCTGCCAGGGTGGCGGCATTTGTAATAATCAGGGATCCTGGGATGGTTATCGGTCCTGTGGTGCCGAGGATGCAGCCTGAATGGATGATGACCGGCTGGCCCGAAGATGCAAACACCATCAAGGCATCGACCATTTCTTCGGCAAATTGAAGGGGTGCCAGGGAGTTAATCAGGGAGATCATGACGGGACGTGTTAAGGTTCCCCAGACGATTTCCGCCATCTGGATGGAATCGACGGCTGCTCGTCCCGAGGTGGAACTTCCCATGATCGGTTTATCGGTCAATGTCAAAGCAGCCAGAAGAAGATCAAGGTGCGCGCTTTCTGCCGGAACATCATGGGGTTGAACCACCAGGGAACTATTGAAATCCAAATAATCGGACGTGTGGACCAGTTTATAAAAAAGATGCGCATCTGCCAGCAAGGCGTGTCTTTTTTCACCATTGGGTTCGATAATAAAAGGTGGTCCATAACCAGGTGCCATCTGATATTGATCATTGCCAATCGTGATGCTTTTTTCAGAATTTCTTGCCTCGACAGTAAACACTTGCGGTACTGTTTCAAGAGCTGCCTCGATGTCTTTCCTGTCAAAGCGGACAATATCGCCATGGATGTTGAACCCCCTGGCCGAAAAAATATCCAGGGCTTTCCGGTTGGGAAAACGGACACCTGTGTCTGAAAGGAGATCCAGACTGAATTGATGAATATTATCGAGTGTAGGCTGGTCGAAACTGGCGATGGCCCTGTTCATTCTGACGATTTCTCCTGCCCGCATGGAAGATGTCAGAGAGACTCTCTGGTTTTGTGGTAATTCATTTTATTAACCGCAACAGCACGCGCTAACCCCGTGCAATTTTTCCGTACTGCAGACTCAAACATGCCCATAATAATCACGGTGGACCGTGACGCTGTAAGCAAAATCGAGAAGTGTCCCCCAACTAAACAAAGGGATATCAATCTCACGCTGGAGCGCCCTGGCAAAAGGTGGAAATCCAGTACACTCCAGCACCATGGCGCCCATTTTGGGATGACTTTGATAGAAGTCTAGGCCTGCAGATATAAAATCAGAAGCTGCTTTTTCATAATCGGCGCCGGGTGGGTCCGTGCGGTTTGACTGACTCCACAGGTGCTCGAATTCAGGGCAATGGTAATCGTCTTCAGCGCCGGCAATCACATAGTTACTGCCAATGACGATATTTACTGCTGAAAGGTGGGCATCGTTAAGATACATCTTTTCAGCCACCAGAATCCCAACAAGTTTGTCTGGCCCCACGAGTTGTTGTGCCCAGGGGACCTGCAAAAGACTGGACATGAAAACCGGCACATCCACGTGCCTGGCTATTTCTTTCTGAAAATAAGCAAAATAGCCACACTCGGCAGCAATAGCCCGACAACCCATTTTCTCCAATTTTTTAGCGGCTCTCTGAATCGGCTCCAAGCAGGGTGACTTGTCTTCTTCCACCACCAGCGCCTTGATATCGACATCTTCGGCAATTTCGAATTGAATGGGAAATGGATAGGCGCTGGCATTTCTCACGTCACCGGGAAACCCGGGATAAATGTCATCCAGAATAATGATGCCCAGCCCCATGCCATAACACCGGTGTTCTCTACGCGCCTTTATTCTTCTGATGCCCAAATCATGAATGGAATACATGTCTCACTCCCTTTTATCCTGTTTTTTCTAACACAAAAGCCCCTTCTCTTTGCTCAGCCGCATGGATTACTGCTGATATGCGATCAAGAACTTCCTTGGACATTTGAATCGATGGCGGCCGGGATAAAATATAGGCAAGTTTGCTTTGTATGCGGTCCAGCATGGTCTCTGCGCCATTTTCCTGCCAGGTGGCCCATGCGTTTCTATCCATCAGATCGGATGTAAAGGTTTCCTCCCGGCATCGCCTGGCCGTTTCCGGAGTGGCAATAAAGCTACCACCAGGTCCTACTTCATCGATGAGATCGAGCATCAATGTGTCCGCAGAGATCTCAATACCCCTGGTAACCCGCTTGGCCTGGGAGATAATCTCATCGGTCATCACCAGCATTTCCAGTGAGCCGATGTCGGCACAGTCGAGAAACCCGGCATCGTGCACCATATGGGTCTTACTCAACTGGGACAGGACTACCTGGAGCGTACTTTCGATGGCGGCCTGAAGGTCCATTGTCTTGGAATCCGAGGCACCGGCGGTCCCCATAAAGGGAACACCTAAAAATTGTGTGACCTCTGAAATTGCCGCCGAATAAAGACTCATTTCGGGTCCACCATATGCCACGCGTGCCGTTCGAAGATCCATGGGTGCAGGTATGGAGCCAAGACAAACAGGCGCGCCCGGTTTCTTGAGTTGAAAGACGGCCATGCCGCTGAGCATGCAGGCCAGGTTGGAAACCAAAAGACCGGCGCCGGTGATAGGGGCACTCAGCCCGGCCACACCGCCACCGATATAAATGATCGGAATATTCTTCTCCACCGCCCACAGGCAGTTGGCCAAATCTTCATCGGTGTGTGTCAAAGGCGCCTGCCAGGTGGAAAAAAAACCGAAATTCGGTCGCTCCTGAAAGGCCTCTTCGCTTCCTGATACGACAGAGGCTATTTTGTAGATATCTTTGAGATGCGCCTTCTTGAAGGCCCAGCCAAGAATCGGTTTTCCTGTATGCGTAATCAGTTGTGCAAACTCATGCACAGATGCCAAAGAGGATGTGACGTTGTCTATCAGTCCAAGGGACATGACATAATCGATGTTGTCCAAAGCATCACAAACCCGAGCTGTCAGCATCGGATCACTTTTTTGAGTAAGACGTTTTTCCCCGGTCTCGGGGTCCAGGAAATAGGTACAGGTCGGGCCCGGGCCGAATCTGACCTGCCCCGGCTCAATGGACATGTTCCATTTTTGATTTCGCCCGAAGATCGTAAAAGCCTTGGGTGCATCTGCCAGCGCGGCTTCAATAATTTGAGAAGGAATGCGTACCCGGTGGGCATCGATTTTAGCACCGGCATCGTACAGAAGTTGTCTTGCTTCCCGATTGTGAACCTCAACACCTGTTCGTTGTAAACAGGCCAAGGTTGCCTGGTAGACATTGCGGATCTGACTGTCGGATAAGATGCGAAGATGTGGACGATGAAATGCCGTATCGAACGAGTCCATGATAGTCTTTCCTTCTAATGGAAAATCGTATCTGCTCTGCCTATGAAACGTTCAAGCGCACGCGGTTACCAGCGAGTTCGATCAATTCTGAGATAATAAAAGAATATCTCAAATGTTGCTTCATATACGTTAAATTCGGAGAAAGCAATCCCAACCTGACACGCCTGACAAATTATGGGTAATTGTGAAAAATAAGGTCGGTAAAGAAGGGTGGTTTCTTCAGAAGAATAAATTCTGCGAGCTTGTCTAAATTGAATTGAAGAGCCTCGCAGCAAGACGTGTCGACGAGCTCAAGTCGAGTCGTTACGGGGAATACCCTCGTTGTTGCGGTTCAACACATGCGATTGTAACTGCGCCCCCTCGACTCTGTTGCGGCCGCCTTTCTTGGCTTTATAGAGATTTTTTTCCACATGAGTAAGCATGTCATCAACCGACAGATTTTTTATGCGCATATCTGGAGAAAATCCAGAAACGCCAAAGCTGGAGGTAATACGAATCTCCTTGCCGTCAACGGTGTAGCATTTGTCAGATACCACCAGTCGAAGCCGTTCGGCTAGAAGCCTCGCACCTATAAAATCAGTTTCAGGCAGCACAAGCAGAAATTCTTCGCCGCCGTATCGGGCTGTCCAATCAATCTGGTCCCTTATCGGCCCAATCCGTTAACGGTTATTACCGGATAGGGCGCATTTAAGATGATATACTGTGCCGTGGATCCGAACAATAGTTTCCCGACTTTTGATCTTTTTGATATCCCGATAAAAATGAACTCATAGTCTTTGTCCTCAGAAAATTTCACCAGTTGTTCTCCGGGCGAATAGATGTCCACAAGCAGGTGGGCATGGTACTGGATGCTGTTATGAATGAATTGCGCCTTAATCTGGCTTTGGAAGGCCTCCTCCATCTCTTTTACTTCAGATATCGCCAGGGGTTCTTCTCTTCTAAAAGTGGAAACAACATCGATGGCAACCTGCCACTCTTTGGCATGCTTCTGGGCAAGTTTTAAGGTTTCTTTGGAGACATCGGTATCTTCGTAACACACCATCAGATTGCCATGGTTTTCTTTGCTTTTGAAAAATTTCATCTGTTTTTGTCCGGTGTTGGTTTTATTCAGCCTAGGCAGCCGGTTCGTTAGTGTCCATCCATAAATGGTCTTTTCACGCCCTGCCGGTGTCGGGCGCCATGATTTAACGTCTCAAAATAGCGCGCTATTCACCCCAAGGGCACTTCCTAAGGGCGCCTCCGGGTTAAATCTGACGCCCGCCTTGTCAGAACGCGAAAATCCCTATTTCTGGACGGATACTGGTTAAGGGCTGACAAATCAGACGATCGTGAATATCATATATTTAATGCCTTGATAATACTAAATAAAAAATAAATTGTCAACCACAGAAATCATACACGGCATTGAATGAAGCCAGTCTCTGGAACCATTCGTTTCCTCAAAGTCTAAACGATTGACACTGGCAACACCTGCTTTGTTTTGAATAATATTCTTGACAAATCACTTTTAAATGAATATTTGTCTTGTTATTGAAAGGATTTAAGAATGTTAGATGACATAAGCTTAAAAATACTGAAGATACTACAGAGAAAAGCAAGAATTCCGAACGTCGAAGTGGCAAGACAGGTAGACATGGCGCCGTCAGCTGTATTGGAACGAATTCGGAAACTTGAACAAAAGGGGTTTATCGATGGGTATGAGGTGCGGCTAAACCCTGACAAATTCAACCGCAATCTGGTTGCCTTTATTACCATCGTGACAAATACCCGAGAGGCTGTGATGTTGACAGGCAAACAGCTTACGTCGATTCCTGAAATCCAGGAGGTCCACCATATCACGGGTGAAGATGGTTTTTTAGTTAAAGTACGTGTTTCTGATGTAGCGGAACTGGGAACGCTTATCCAGGATAAAATTCTCAAGATAGCAGGCGTGGAAAAGACCCATACCGCCATTGCCATGTCTACCTTCAAAGAAACCGCACGAATTCAAATAGATACACCTAATATCGTCTAAACTGCCTTTATCCTTCATAACTCAGACGAACAGGGTTATTAGGTCCCGAAAAACCAAAATATCAATAAATACCGGAAAAAAATATAACTTGAACCGATATAAAGAAGAGGTGGCAGATGATCCGAATTAACGAGAACTACCAAAAACTGCAGTCGTCCTACCTGTTTGCCGAAATAGCCAGGCGGGTAAATCAGCATCAAACCGAAAACCCGGCCAAAGAGATTATCAAGCTGGGAATAGGCGATGTGACCCGGGCCCTGCCGGAGGCTTGTATTCAGGCCTTTCACAAGGCTGTGGATGAAATGGCCGAAGACCATACCTTTCGCGGATACGGTCCTGAGCAGGGCTATGCATTCCTGCGGGAAGCCATTGCGAAAGAGGATTTTCAGAAATATGGTGCGGATATCCAGGCGGATGAAATTTTTATCAGCGACGGTGCCAAATGTGATACCGGTAACATTCAAGAAATTTTCTCCCAGAATATCACGGTCGCAATCCCGGATCCCGTATACCCCGTTTATGTCGACACCAATGTTATGGCTGGTCGAACCGGGCGCTATCACGAAGGCAGATATGAAGGTATCACCTATTTGGAAGGTCGTCAGGAAAACGGGTTTATCCCCCAGCTCCCTTCAACGCCTGTGGACCTGATATACCTATGCTTCCCGAACAATCCCACTGGCGCTGTGATTACCAAAGAACAGCTAGGCCAATGGGTCGATTATGCAAGAAACCATCGTGCTTTGATATTATACGATGCCGCTTATGAGGCGTTTATCCGGGACGAGACCCTCCCCAGATCGATATTTGAAATCGAAGGTGCCCGGGAAATTGCTATTGAATTCAGGAGTTTTTCTAAAACAGCCGGATTTACCGGTACCCGTTGCGCCTATACAGTCGTACCTAAATCCTGTACCGCCTATACCGAAAGTGGTGAATCCTGTTCCGTGAACGACTTGTGGAACCGCAGGCACACAACAAAATTCAACAGTGTTTCCTATCCGGTACAAAAAGCTGCCGAAGCTGTCTACAGTCCAGAGGGAAGACAACAAACCCGCAAATTGATTGATTATTATCTGCAAAATGCTGCATTGATCTTAAAAGAAATAACAAAAATGGGGTTTAGCTGTATCGGAGGCGTGAATTCCCCCTATATCTGGGTCGACTGCCGGCAGAAATCATGGGAATTTTTTGATCTGCTTCTGGATAAAGCCGGTGTTGTCTGCACGCCTGGGGCCGGTTTCGGAACGTGCGGTGAGGGCTTTGTCAGAATCAGCGCCTTTAACAATTACGAAAAGGTGGCGATTGCCATGGATCGCATTAAATCGGCCCTGTCTTAACCGCACCCATGCAGATAATAATGTGTTTCAGGCATAGTCAAAACCAGCATAGCAGAATTTGAAAGGGCAGCCTGTGGTGGTGGATGCATATTGAACCTCGATGATATCTCGCTGATCCCTAAAGTCCCACAGATGCCGGAACGGATCAGTTTTCGATACAATCCCGGAGCAAAAAGAACTGGGAACAGCATCATTGGTGATCCTCTCGAGTCCAAGTATGGGGTCAGCACCACCCAGTTATACCAGGCATACCAGATGGCCATACAAAGGGGTGCTAAAAAACTGGGTATTCACAGCATGCTGGCATCCAACGAATTGAACCACACCTATATGATCCATACGGTTCAGATGCTGCTGAAAACCGTTGCAACGCTGTCAGAAAAGCTTGGCCAAAGATTTGAGTTTGTCAACATGGGAGGTGGCCTGGGAATACCCTATCACCCGTCGGAAACGCCCCTAAACCTGAAGAAGATGGCCTCGGCGATCACCACACTTTTTGTTGAGTTCAAAGATAAATACGGATATGCGCCCAGGCTCTACATGGAAAGCGGTCGATATATTACAGGACCACACGGTGTGCTGGTGACACGCGCCATAAACCGAAAAGATATTTACCGCACCTATATCGGCGTGGATGCTTCCATGTCATCTCTCATGCGCCCTGCCATGTACGGTGCCTATCACCATATCGACGTTCTCGAAAAAAGTGCAACGGAACATGATAAAAAGGTCGATGTGGTGGGTTCCCTTTGTGAAAACAACGACAAGTTTGCCATTCAGCGACGTCTTCCAGATATCGATGCAGGTGATATTCTCTGTATACACGATACCGGGGCACATGGTTTTTCCATGGGATTCAACTACAACGGACGTTTGCGCCCTAAAGAACTCCTGCTTGACCCAGACGGGACTGTCAGGTTGATTCGAAGGGAAGAACAGGTCGAAGATTATTTTGCAACCCTAACCTTTGAACCTGACGTAATAAGACCCTCAAAACAAATGAGTAGGGCCGCGTAGCCCGCCCGGATTATTTCTATTTGACATCTTCGCTGATAATTCAATAAAATCCCATGCGATGTTATTTGCGCCAGGTTAAAGCAACATTGCCGCTTAAGGCTAAAAGGCATCCATCTCTCATATCTACTTGGCATATGTTTAGTATTTCCTATTGATCTATTTGTCATTACAGACCTGGATAGAATCAACGGTTTTTTATAATAATGTATTGCATCAAAACAAATAAATTAACGCTGAAACTGGAGGTTGTGCCGGTTAAAGTACTGTTGCAACATGAACAGATCATTCCGCATAAAGCCGGTAAGCTTACCTATGAGTTTAAAAACCTTGCACATCTTCAAAACCCGGTTATTGTCGATGAAAATCATGTGATCCTGGATGGCAACCACCGGACCCATGTTTTCAAAGCCTTGAACTTCAGATACATTCCTGTATGTAAAATCGACTACCTGAATGACAATACAAAATTGCGACGCTGGTTCAGACTGCTGGGACATGTTCCGAATATGGGTATCGTTAAAAATACCTTTGAATCATCTGGATGCCGTCTTCACACGGTTCCAGACGTATCATCATTGATGGAGGCCCTGGAAGCCAACACGGATGCGTGCGGCATTCAAAGGACAGATGGCTGCATCTTTATCGAATTTCCTGAACGCATATCACAAGATGCGGTGGCCACATTTGATCTGCTGCAGCAAATCCAGCAACAGTTAACCTCCTTGGAGATATCCCTGGACTACATTCCCTGCAACATTGTTCACACAGAGCTGTTCTGCCGGAAATTGAAAGTAAACCAAGCCGTTGTTTGGACGCCTAGACTGACCAAAAAGATAGTCATTGCCGCTGCAAAGAAAAAAAAGATATTTGCACCCAAAACAACCCGACACGTAATCCCTGCCAGACCTCTTAACGTCAATGTCCCGGGATACTGGCTTAATGAAAATATTTCTCTGGATGAAATCAACCAACGTTTCGAAACCTTCATACAGGCAAAACAGGTGCGGCGGTTTGGGCCTGGTCAAATAATCGATGGCCGCTACTATGAAGAAGAGCTGTTCGTTTTTTTCAGCTCGCGACGAAAGGGTTCACAATGAAAGAAAAACAAAAACTGATCAGCGTATCTGCCTTTGGGCCGTATACGCCTGGCTTGTTTGCGCGAATTACGAATACCATATTCGAAATGAAAGGCAACATCGTCGATGTGGAAGAAAACTGTAGGCGAGGTCTAATTTCTATCTTTCTAGTGGTTGATTTCTCAGTCTCAAAACACACCATAACACAGATCATGACAATACTGGGCGCAATACAGGAAGACTCCGGGATCAAAATCATTCTTGACCGCTACGATGACAAGGTATCCGTTCTGCCATCCCAAAACGAAAGCCATCTTGTAACCATCATCGGTGTTGACCAGCCGGGTATTATCGCCAAGGTATCTAGCCTGTTTCACAGCTATAGAATTACCATTGAAAAGTGCAGAATGATCGCCCGGGGTGCTTTTTTTTCCATGGAAGTGATCATCGATACCAGCACAATGATTGACACCCCTGAAATGTCCCATGATGCATGCATTAAAAAGATGAAATTCGATCTGAGAAAGCTGTGTACCGAAATAGATCAAAGCGTGGTAATTCAAAGCGGGAATATCTATCAAAGAAGCAAAAAACTAGTCGTGTTTGATGTTGAATCCAGCCTGGTACAGCAGGCCTCCCTCAAAAAGTTCATCAAGACAATCAATGGGAGAATGCCAGCGGGAAACGACGATTCAGGGCAAAAAGAGATAATTGACGGCCAGGTGGAAGTGCTTATTGACAATGCCAAACGGTTGAAGGGTTTATCTGCCGATGATCTTGAAAAACATGTGGATATTCTTCAATTGAATCCTGGAACCTTTGAACTAATAAAGATATTGAAATCCATGGGCTTTAAAATTGCTCTGTTGTCCTCCGGATTCAATTTTTTCATTAAAAAACTTTTTGAAACCGCTGGCGTGGATTATGCGTTTTCAAATACACTTGAGATAGATGAAACAGGCGTGTTCACCGGGAACCTGGAACAGCCCATAATTACCAATGACACCAAGGAAGAATTGCTTGAGTTTATTATGCAGAATGAAAATATCCTCAGGGAACAGGTCATTGCGGTGGGAGACGGCTCTAAATCATCCCATTTTATTAAGAATGTTGGCCTTTCTATTGCGTTGAACCCTGAGAATCCGAGTATCATGACCGATGGCGTGCTCAGCAATGACCAGCTTCTTAATGTGCTCTACTGTCTGGGAATACCCAAGGAAGAACTAAATAAATATATATCTGAATGATTGGGTACATTGTACAAAGCCAAACGCCAGGGAGGTGACCGGGTGGCAAGCTTTCACCACCTGACGTCCCGATGTTGCAGTTTCATATTGCACCAAATGAAAAAAATCGGGTATGAGTAAAAACCATTCATCAACCTAAGGGATGACCCACTTTACCAAAGGAGCTACTTTATGGATTTTCGATTGACACCCGCCGAAGAGGCCTTCCGACAGGAATTCCGGAAGTGGTTAAGCCAGACCTTGCCGGGCGACTGGGATCCGTTTAATCAGCCGACCTTCAAGGAACCCGAAAAGATCCGAGACGCCTACAGGGCTTTCCAGAAAAAACTGTCGGAGGCCGGCTATGCAGGCATTCATTATGACAAAGCCTATGGCGGACAGGGCAGGTCGCTCATGGAAGGTGTGATTGTCTCCCAGGAGATGGGCCGAATGTGTATCTCCCTGGTCATGCCCGGCGTTATTACGCATGGTATGGCGCTTCCGCTCATTTATTTTTGCGGAACAGAGAATCAGAAGAAAAAATTTATCCCCAAAATCCTCGATGGCTCTCATCTGTGGTGCCAGGGTTTCAGTGAACCGGACGCCGGTTCCGATGTGGCCAACATTTCAACCATGGCTGTCCGGGACGGAGACAACTATATTGTAAACGGCCAGAAGGTCTGGACCAGCATGGCGCACTTTGCAGACTACTGCCTCCTGGTAGTCCGTACGGACCCGGATTCCCGAAAACACAAAGGGCTCAGCTACCTGTTGGTAGACATGTCACTGCCGGGTATCGACCCCAGACCCATGACACAGATAACAGGAGAAGCGGAATTTAACGAAGTCTTTTTTGACAATGTCCAGGTGCCCGTCAGCAGTCTCATCGGCGAAGAAGGACAGGGCTGGAAAATGGCCATCACCACATTGATGTTTGAACGTGCCATGGGTGATGTCGTCATCAGCGCCGCCTATGAAACGAATGTTGAAAAACTGATTCGCATGGCTGCAACAACCAAGAATTCAGGGCAACCCGTTATTGAAGATCCCGTTTACCGGCAACAGATCGCCCAATCCTACATAGAAATTATGGCTCTGAAGTATCATGGTTTACGAAATTTCAGCAGTCACATCAAGACGGGCATCCCGGGACCGGAGGGTTCCATCGGCAAACTTCTATGGAGTGAGCCGAATCAACGCATCACCGAAACTGCCATGGACATGCAGGGCCCGGCAGGCCAGATCGCCGGCGGTCCCTGGTCCGTGCAAAATGGCAGCTGGCAGTATGCTTTTTTAAGATCAAAAGGAAATACCATCGAAGCCGGGACATCAGAAATTCAGCGCAACATCATCGGCGAGCGGGTATTGGGACTTCCCAAGGATGCATCGCGGGACAAAAGCGTTTCCTGATCTTTTAATTCGGCGGTGTCATTCGGTGTTTGAACCCAAAAAGAAAGAATTCGTCAAAGGAGTCAGAATATCATGGATATCACCCTCAGCAAAACACAGCAGAATATCGCACAGGAAGCGCGCCGGTTTTTAAAGAAAGAATGTCCATCCGAATATGTCCAGGAAATGTTTAAAGATACACAGGGGATGACCGACGATCTCTGGCAGAAAATGGCTGAAATGGATTGGATGGCCATGCGGATTCCGGAAACCTTTGGTGGTATGGGAATGGAGCAGATTGATATGAGCCTGCTGCTGGAAGAAATGGGCCGGGCTGTGCTACCCGGGCCATTTTTCTCAACAGTCATTCTGGCCGGTGAAACGATCATGGCAGCCGGAACAGACACCCAGAAAAGGAAGTACCTGAGCGCTATTGCCGACGGCAAGGCCAAGGCCACCCTGGCACTTCATGAACCCGACGGGGGCTCTGATCTTGGATATATTAACATGTCGGGCACCAGGAACGGTGATGACTTTATCCTTAACGGCACCAAGCTGTATGTGCCCGATGCCCATCTGGCCGATTTTATCGTGATGCCCGTCCGTACCGGAACAACCGGCGACCTAGCTGACACCCTCTCTCTTTTTGTAATGAGCGCCAGGGAGAGGGGCCTCACCATATCGCCCTTGCCCACCATGGATGGAACACGAAAACTGAGCGCCGTAATCTGTAAAGACGTACAATTGAACAAGGCATCCATTCTCGGCGAACTGAACAAGGGCTGGCAGCCGCTGTTGCAGGCACTGCAAAGGGCACAGGTGGGATTGTGTGCCGAAGCTGTCGGCGGCGCCCAGAAAGCCATGGAAATCGCTTCTGACTATGCCAAGGTCAGGGTTCAATACGATCAGCCCATTGGATCATTCCAGGCTGTCAAGCACATGTGTGCCCAGATGTTTACGGAGGCTGAAAGCTCCCGGAGCATGCTGTACTGGGCATCCTGGGCCCAGGATTACGGCCTTGAAAATGAAGCTGCCATCGCGGCATCCTCAGCAAAAGCCTACTGTACGGATGCTTTCACCAAGGTTGCTGCCAAGGGTATTCAGGTTCTGGGCGGCACTGGTTTTACCATGGAAAACGAGATGCACCTGTATCTCAAAAGGGCTAAGGCCAATCAGGCAGCGCTTGGGACGCCTGTTTACCATCGGGAAAGGGTCATGCAATTGCTGACATCTGTTGCGCAGTGAATCGGTACTCAAGTCTTTTTCAACATTAAAAATCAAAGGGCCCTAAATCGATCCAACGAGGAAATATGAACGTCAAGTACCTGACCATTGAAAAAGATCAACATGTGGCAACCGTCATTTTTAACCGTCCGGATGCGCTGAATGCACTGAATGTTCAACTCATGCATGAAATCATCGCAACCGCGGAGGCTTTTCAAGAAGACGCCGAGACCCGTGTGGTCATATTTACGGGTGCTGGAAAATGCTTCTCTGCAGGCCTGGATCTTACCGATACCGAATATGTCCAACGCTTTCAGGAAGATTCCATGTTGATGAAATTACGCTTTCTAAAACTTGGACCCCGCATGGTTAAGGCCATATACGATATGGATCAGATTACCATTGCCGCTGTCAATGGTGCTGCTACCGGCGGCGGGGCGTGTATTGCAGCAGCCTGTGACTTTCGTGTGGGAGCCGATGACTGCCTGGTTGGATATCCTGAAGTGGGGCTGGGCATGAACCTGAGCTGGGTGGCGCTGCCCATGTGCGTCAACCTGATCGGTCCTTCAAAGGCCAAGCAAATGGTCATTCTAGCAAAAAAAGAAAATGCCGCCACACTTTCAAATTGGGGCTTCCTGGACGAGGTGGTACCGGCAGAAGACCTTCAGGAAAGCGCCAGGAAGATGGCCAAAACATATGCTGCCAAGCCACCCATTGCCGCCCAGATGGTAAAAAAGAGTGTTAATGCTATTGCATCGGCAATGGATCAGGCCATTATGCACATGGATGCAGATCAGTTTTTGCTCTCATCAAAAACCGAAGATTTCACGGAAGGCATCACGGCTTTTCTTGAAAAACGAGAACCGCAGTTTAAAGGAAATTAACTCGGCTATAGCAGGAGATTATTATGTTCGAATATTTTTCTGGTTTACACCCTGTTTATCAGGCGCTTATCGCAACCCTATTTACCTGGTTTATGACGGCATTGGGTGCGGGCTTGGTTTTTTTCTTCAAAACCATCAAACGGAATATGTTAGACGCAATGCTTGGTTTTGCTGCTGGTGTAATGATTGCGGCGTCATATTGGTCCTTGCTTGCCCCGGCCATTGAAATGGCAGAAGGATCGAGTTTGCCGGCCTGGGTTCCAGCTACATCTGGATTTCTTGCGGGGGGTGCATTTCTTTGGACTATCGATAAGCTCCTGCCCCATCTACATCCCGGATTTCCAAAAGAAGAAGCAGAAGGGGTTAGCACTAGTTGGCGCCGAAGCGTACTGCTGGTGTTAGCCATTACCATTCACAATATACCCGAAGGTTTGGCTGTTGGTGTCGCTTTTGGGGCCTTGGCAGCTGATTTGCCATCCGCATCTCTCGGGGGGGCCATTGCATTGGCAATCGGTATCGGTATTCAGAACTTTCCAGAAGGTACCGCTGTCTCGGTCCCGCTTCGCAGAGAAGGTATTTCAAGATTTAAATGTTTCTGGTACGGCCAGCTATCCGGTATAGTAGAACCCATTGCGGGTGTTCTTGGAGCTGTTGCGGTTATCTTTATGGAACCTATGCTACCCTACGCACTTTCATTTGCTGCAGGGGCGATGATTTACGTTGTGGTGGAAGAACTCATCCCAGAATCTCAACTTGAAAAACACACTGATGTGGCGACAATTGGGGCGATGCTGGGGTTTGCCGTGATGATGACCCTCGATGTTGCCTTGGGATAAATCTGTCCGTTTAAAATTTTGTTGTCCTCAAGAATGGTCTCTCTCCCTACTAAAAAATAAAAGATCGCCATGTTCTCAAGGAGGGCATGACGGTCTTTTAAACATAAAACCTGAGTTAAACAGAAAAAACAAACCCGAAAATCATGAATGCTTCGCACTATAAGGCTTTGTTCTCTGTCCGTGCAATGATTTCTTCTTGGTGGAATTCATCCAGATCAACAAAGTAGTCGCTGTAACCCGCTACCCTTACCAGCAGATCCCTGTAGTCAGCCGGCGCCGCCTGGGCCTTTTTTAGTGTTTCGGTTCCAACAACATTGAACTGGATATGGTGTCCCTTGAGTTTAAAATACGTACGGATAAGATGTGACAGCTTGACAATATCTTCATCTTTTTCCAACGCGCTCGGTAAAAACCGCTGATTCAATAAGGTTCCCCCGGACTTGATCTGATCCATTTTAGAAAGTGATTTAATGACCGCCGTAGGTCCATGGTGATCTGCACCGTGGGATGGTGATGTGCCGTCAGAAATAGGTTTCTCAGCAAAACGGCCATTGGGTGTGGCACCAAGCATTTTACCAAAGTAGATATGGCACGTGGTGGAAAGCATATTTAGGTGATACGAGCTTCCCTTGGTGTTGGGCTTCCCGTCGATGGCATTAAAAAGAGAATTGTATACCCGCTGCATGATGGTATCTGCACGATCATCATCGTTGCCGAAAAAAGGTGTTTTATTCAAAAGACGCAGCCTGAGCGCTTCATGCCCCTTAAAATTGAGCCGCAATGCATCGAGTAATGCATCCATGGTCAGCGTCTTGTCTTCATATATATGTTTATTAATGGCTGAAAAGCTGTCTGTAATGGTACCAATGCCACAGCACTGTATATAATTGGTATTATACCGGGGACCACCGTTGTAATAATCTTTTCCATTTTTTATGCAGTCTCTGATAACCACTGATAAAAACGGGGCAGGAGAATTGATGGCATACATGCGCTCGATATAGTTATTCACACGAATTTTCATGTCCACAATGTGATGAAGCTGACACTCAAAGGCTTTATACAAGTCCTTGAGTGTCTCAAACCTCATCGGATCACCGGTTTCAATGCCAATTTGTTTCCCACTGAGCGGATCTATACCGTTGTACAAGGCCAGTTCGAGGATTTTGGGTACATTCAAGTAACCCGTCAAAATATAGGCTTCTTTACCGAACGCTCCTGTTTCGATACATCCGCTGCATCCACCTTCCCTGGCATCTTCGATGCTTTTGCCAACTCTTGTCTGCTCCATCACTACCGCATCGGCATTAAAAACCGATGGATATCCAAAACCCTTGCTGATGACACGGCAGGCTTTTTGAAGAAAACCATTGGGCGTTTTTTCACTGATCTGTATATTGCTCTGGGGCTGCAGCAGATGCAGTTCATCGATCACCTCCAGAAGAATATAGGAAACATCATTGACACCATCCCTGCCGTCTCGCTTGAGTCCGCCCAGATTGATGTTTGTAAAATCATTGTAGGTACCGCTTTCTTTGGCAGTAACACCCACTTTTGGTGGTGCGGGATGGTTGTTAACTTTTATCCAGAAACAACTGAGAAGCTCTTTGGCTTTTTCACGATCCAGGGTCTTGTTGGAGAGCCCTTTCAGGTAAAAAGGAAATAGATGCTGGTCGAGATGTCCCGGGCTCATGGCATCCCAGCCATTCAACTCGGTTATCGTACCCAGGTGAACAAACCAGTACATCTGGATCGCCTCCCAGAAATCTTGTGGCGCATGCGCGGGTACACGCCTGCAGACCCTGGCAATCTTTTGAAGCTCGGCTTTCCGCACAGGTTCAGCTTCAGAAACGGCCATGGCATCCGCCAGTGCGGCATGTCTTTCAGCAAAAAGAATGGCTGCATCGCAGGCAATATCCATGGCTTTTAGTTCTTCGGCTTTATCGCTTGCTTCCGGGTCATTGAGATAGTCGAGGGCGTCAAGTGTCTGACGAATCTCTCTCTTGAAATCAAGCATCCCTTTTTCATAGATGATACCGTCGAGTGTCGTATGGCCCGGTGCCCGTTGTTCCATAAATTCAGTAAAAAGGCCTGCTCCATAGGCATTTTGCCATTCCTTTGGTATCTGGCTGAATACACGATCACGCATGCTTTTCCCATGCCAGTAGGGAATGACATCCTGCTCATAAGTATGTATCTCCTCTTCTGATATGGAAAAATACGTCATCTTGCGATTATTCAGGGTTTTAAGGTCCTCCACGGAATGGCACGTCAGCTCCGGAAACGTAGAGACGGCCTTGGGAAAAGGTCCCCTTTCTCCCACGATGAGTTCGTTGTCCCCAAGATAGATGGTCTTTTTCTCGCAGAGATGTTTAAAGGTCAAGGCCCGCATGATTGGCATGGAATATTTACCGTAGTTTTCCTTATAAAACGCCGTTTCCAGCAGCGCTCGTTCAATGGAAATACAGGGTTCGGCATTAAAGCTTTCATTACGAAGATTTTCAATACGCGTATTCATTCTGCTTGTCAGCCTCCTATCTCGACATGTAAACCAAAGCCTTCCAGCCGCTTTTTCGCCCGGGAAAGATCCTCGGACGTGGGTACGGGAATATCTCTTACCTTATTTTCAACGTCGAGACGGACATACTTATTCTCCTGATGTCTGTGATAGGGTAAGATATGCACATTTTCTATTTCTGGCAAGATCCTGAGATACATGCCCACAAGATCAATATTTTCATTGTCGTCATTGATACCGGGAATCAAAGGAAAGCGGATGATAATCTGGGCACCGGATCGCGCTAAATATTTGAGATTGTTTAAAATTGAATGATTCGATACGCCCGTGAATTGCTTGTGTTTTTCTGAATCCATCAATTTCAGATCGTAAAGGAACAAATCGGTTTGCATGGCAATCTGCTTGATGCTTTCTAATTTGGCATATCCGGTTGTGTCCACTGCACGGTGAATTCCCTCCTGGCCGCATAATGTTAAGCACTCCAAAAGAAAATTCGGCTGCATCAGTGGTTCCCCACCGGAAAAAGTCACCCCTCCACCTGACTGGTCGTAAAAGGGTATATCCTTTTTTATTGTATCCAATATATCTTCAGGCAAAGCTGTTTTGCCAACCAGTTCTCTGGCTTCAGCCGGACATATCTCAGCACAAGTACCGTCGGATTTACACATAGCGCTGTCTGTGGTGATACCCTCGGAAGTAATTGACAAGGCGCCTTCCGGGCACACAGACAGGCATTCACCACAGGCGATGCATCGCCTGTTATTGTATAAAATTTGCGGTGTTGCACCGATGCCTTCAGGATTGTGGCACCATAAGCAGCACAAAGGGCATCCTTTCAAGAATACTGTCGTGCGGATACCCGGGCCGTCATGAAGAGCATATTTTTTGATGTCAAATATAATACCGGTTCCCAAAGGCTCGATTCCTCCAGCTTTGCCCAAATCCATGGCTGTTTCCATCCCTATTTTCGGCCAAGGTTTCAGGCAAATTAACAATCAGGATATTCTTGCTGCCTACATTGTCTGCACGGATAAAAAAAAGGCTCACCTGTTTGGGGTGAGCCTTTTAAATCGATTATAATAAGGTAAGGTTAAGCAGCAACTTCCTCTTTGACCGCCACGGACATTTTATACAATAGGGTCAAAACCAAAGCACCAATACCATACACGCCCAGTGTTATCAAAATCTCAGGAATTGTTGGCGCATATTCAGTAACATGATGCATGGGATTTGGTACAAACCCACCAGAGATCATGCCCAATCCCTTGTCGATCCATGTCCCCACAAATACTGTAACACAAGCAAAGGCCAGCACCCCTTCATGCTTACGCGTGATGGGGTTTACCAGGAGAATAATGGAGATGATCATCAATGAATAGGATGTCCACATCCAGGGCACCAGTGAACCCTTGCCATGCAAACCCGCGAACAAGTACTTGATATGGTCCATATGTTCCGGAATATTGCTGTAAAAAGCTGTAAAAACTTCACACAAAAAGAAAAAAACATTGATACATATGGCATAAGCAACAATCTTGGCCAAAGACTGAATCTGTTCTCTTCCCGGATCAAAATTGGTAACACGACGAATGAACAGGCTGAGAAGAATTAGCAATGCAGGCCCTGCAGCAAATGCTGACGATAAAAATCGCGGTGCCATAATTGCAGTCATCCAAAACCCTCTTCCGGGTAGTCCTGCGTAAAGAAAAGCCGTTACTGTATGGATACTTACAGCCCAGGGAATTGACAGAAATATCAAAGGTTTTACCCAGGCCTGATAGTGCGTTCCATTCCTTTCAGCTTCCAGGACATTCCAGCCGATAACAAGATTCAAAAAAAGATACCCTTGCAGAACAACGATATCCCAAAAGAGGATGGATCCTGGGGAGGGATACAAAAGAGTATTAAACACACGCATGGGCTGCCCCAAATCGACCACAACAAACGTGATGCACATGACAAGGGCCGCTATCGCCAGGAATTCACCCAGAATGGTGATCCTTCCAAAAGCCTTGTAATCATGCAGGTAGTATGGCAGTACAACCATGACACCCCCGGCAGCGACACCAACAAGAAAAGTAAAGTTGGCGATATAAAAACCCCAGGAAACATCCCTGCTTAGACCGGTTATTCCCAGACCAAAAGACAGTTGCTTCAGGTATACGAGAAAGCCGATACCAATGACAGCCATCAAGAAGGCCACCCATGCATAATACTTCTTGCTTCCTTTTATTGCTAATTCAAGCATAGTCACCTCATACGATATAGTAAACAGCGGGCTCTGTTCCAAGACCCTGTTTACGGCGAATGGTGTAGTTGGTTCTCAAGAGTTCTCTGACTTCTGACGCCGGATCGTAAAGATCTCCAAAGACGATGGCACCGTCGGAAGCTTCTGCGCAAGCCGGCTGTTTTCCAACGGCCAGGCGTTCGGCACAGAAATTACATTTTTCAACGACGCCCTTCATCCGAGTTGGAAAAGATTTGTTGGTTTCCTCGATAAATGGCCGAGGATCTCTGAAGTTAAAACTCCTCGAGCCGTATGGACAGGCTGCCATACAGAAACGACAACCGATGCACCGATGAAAGTCCATCAGAACAATCCCGTCGGATTCCCGTTTAAATGTTGCCTGGGTCGGGCAAACTCGACAACAAGGCGGATTTTCACAATGATTGCAGAGAGTCAGGAAAGGTGTATGTTCGGTTCGTTCATCCTGATACTTCTGTGCCAGGCCTGGGAAAGCATTATGAAAATGTTCTTCCCAAATCCATTTAACTTCATGGTGTTCATTTTCTAGGGATGGTACATTGTGTGTTTTGTGACAGGCTTCGATGATATGCTCAAGATCTTCCGCAGACTCGAATTTTCTGGTATCGATTACCATTCCCCACTGTTTCGCAGTCAGCGCATCGCTACCCTTTTTTAGACCGATTGTTGGACTCTGCTTTTGCTCAGCTGCAAATGCATCCAATACAGGCTTAGCAGTTAAGCCCACCGCCGAAATACCGGCCAGCATTAGAAAGCGTCTTCTGCTGTCTTCCATTATTCTGTCTCCTTCGGGTTATCGATATGGCAATCCCAGCAGTATGGTCTTACCGACGCATAATTGTGACATCTGTCACAAAAATCTGCTTTATTCGAATGACAATCCAAGCAGGTGTTGGAGAGGCTCATATTAAATTCTTTTCCGCTTGTATTAACGAACGTTCTCTCCGCATTTCTCACAACCGAATGCCGCCACACATCCAGCAGTTGCATGTGTTCTGCCTTCATATAGTCCACCGGCATGACGCACTTGCCATCATTGGCTGTTTTGGCATGCTCGGTAAGTTTGAGCTCAGGTGCTGGTGCAGCCTTGCCCATGTTGAACCAGAACGGAAAAGCGATCAAAGCAACAAAAATGGCAACACCCGCTATGATCAATTTTTTATCACTCATCTGCAGCCTCCATTCCCGGCAGCGGTTCGCCGCGCAGGTCTGTCTCTCTCTTTGGTTCGCCTGGCAAAATCAGGGCATTTCCTACCATCTCGTGTACACCGTATACCTCCACCTCCGGGACCCAGTAGGACATGAGATCCGGCAAGGCAGCACGGTCTATTGCACATATGGTGGCCAGCGTGTTGACCCCTTTGTTCTCATGCACAAATTTTACTGCATTGGCTCTGGGCAGTCCCCCCGCCATTCTCAGTTCCATATCTTCTCCGGCATTGAGCCCTGAGCCGCTGCCGCAGCAGAATGTCTGCTCCCGGATGGTATTTTCCGGCATTTCATAAAAATGATTGCAGACATTTTGTATAACATACCTGGGTTCGTCCAGCAGTCCCATGCCCCTTGAGGGATTACAGGAATCATGAAATGTCACCTTCAGGTTATCGTTTCTTGATATATCAAGATCCAGTTTTCCATGTTTAAGCAGGTCAGCTGTAAACTCTGTAATGTGAACCATTTTTGTGGATTTGGCATTTTCGAATTTGGTTCCCGTGATGGGTGATACCGGTTCTTCCAGAAAATCTGCAGGACCGTTCATCGTATCCATGTACTGGTTGATAACCCGCCACATGTGTCCGCACTCTCCACCCAGAATCCATTTGACACCCAGTCGCTTGGCTTCCGCATACATCTTTGAATTCAAGCGCTTCATCATCTCATGCGAGGTAAAGAAACCGAAATTTCCCCCCTCAGAAGCATAGGTGCTCCAGGTTACATCAAACCCATACTTTTCCTTCAAAAAATGAAAAAGCATCATATACCCCATGCAGGTGTATGTGCCGGGATCTGCAAACACATCTCCGGACGGGGTAATAAAAAGGATGTCGGCTCCGACTTTGTTGAACTGAGGTTCTACGCGTACACCCGCAATTTCTTCAATATCATCTTGAAAAAAGTCAAGCATATCTTTAAACGCATGCGGCTGGATTCCCAGGTGGTTGCCCGTCCGATAACAGTTGGCAACCGGTGTTGCGACCCAGTCGATATTCAAACCCAGTAGATTTAATAGCTCACGTCCCATGATGGTGATTTCAGCTGTATCGATTCCATACGGGCAAAACACGGAACACCTGCGACACTCGGAACATTGAAACAGGTAACTCCACCATTCTTTGAGGACGTCCATGGTCATGGGTCGTGCGCCTCCGAGCCGGCCGAGTATTTTACCCGCTGTTGTAAAATCATTTCTGTAAACCGATCTTAACAGTTCCGCTCTCAATACGGGCATGTTTTTCGGATCGCCCGTCCCGATAAAAAAGTGACATTTGTCCGCACATGCGCCACATCTGACACAGATATCCATAAAAACTTTAAAGGAACGGAATTTTTCAAGACGTTCCTTAAATCCCTCGTGAATGATCTGCTGCCAGTTCTCCGGCAACTGCCAGTCCTCGTCGAAACAGCTCCAGGTCCTCGGATTGGGCAATCCTACATACTCGAGGCTTTTGGGGTTTCCCGCATAACAGGCAATGCCCCTTTTAATTTCGGCAGGCGTATCCATCCAGTCAGTTGTCGGTGGACGGGTGTCTGTTTTGTATAGTTCTTCGGGTTTTAGAAGATCTGCCATATATTACTCCTTTTCCACTGATTCATCGGGAGGCGTTTCAACTGGCTGTTTCACTACCGGCAAACCAGCTTCTACCATCTTTTCTCTGAATTCATCTTCGTACTCTTCATACGTGTGAACATGTACCGGGTAATTCCATGGGTTGACGTGTCGGTTTGCGCGTGTGTCTGCAGTCAGATTTCTGGTCGGGCTCAAAAAAATGCCGCCAAGATGCATGAGCTTGCTGAAAGGAAAATAAATCAAAAGGATGCTGACAAAAAACAGGTGAATATAAAAAATGGATGAAACACCATCGGGTATTGTCGGATGAAATGTGACCAATCCCATGGTAAGCTCTTTGGCAGCGGTAACATCGATTTTTGTGACATATCGCATCAACATTCCTGTAAATGCAATGCCGATGATAAGAAACAGAGGAAAGAAATCTGCAGCCAGGGAGATGTAACGAACATTGGGTATGAAAACTCTTCTGAGAAACAAGTATATAACGGCTGCCAACAATACAATTCCGGACAGATAAACGCCAGGCAATCCAAATTGAGCTACATCATACAGTATTTCTACCCGGAAAAAGGAATCTACATTTTCAAGTGCTTGCACCAGCATTGGCACGGGTTCGGTAAAAAAGCGCAAGTGTCTGAGGAGAACCGTTAAAAAGGCCCAGTGAAAGGCTAAAGCACCCGCCCACAGAAATATTTCAAGGTTGTATGCTATTTTGGGTCCTGATTTCAGTTTTAAGCGCGTATTTCGGAAGAGCGAACGGAAGAACACGATTTCCAAGAACATCCGTACAAGCACTGCGCCCTTGGAAAAAGGATTGTCGATCCTGTTTGGTTTGATCCAAGGCAGCGATTTTTGCTGGCCGCATGTTGTGGTGATACGGAACGGCACAGGAATACGCGCCCAGTTCATCATACGGTAGATGAATCCTGAAACAAAAATAATAAAGGCTAAATATGGAATGATGACACCAAATAGAACCTTGAATCCCGATGCAGCCTCAACCAGGAAATAGGAAATAAAAGCCAGCACAATAACCGCTAACAGGGAATACATGTACTTTGTATTCATTTAACATTACCTCGCTGATAGATATTAAACAAATTTGAGATCAGGTTCATCTGCCGCGATCTCTTTAATTAACCCGGCTCGTGCAAATGCGGTATAGATTTTACTTCTCTCTGTATTGGTCTTTAGATCGTAAATCTTCTCTCTGCATTGCATAAATACGTCAAACCCGATCAAGGCCAATGAATCAATCCTGGTATCAATGGATACCAACTCTTCCGGGTTTATCTTTTTTAATTCTTTTTTTAGTTCTTTGCGAATAATTGTCTTCAGAACGAAAAGGAATCCAACTGCCTGAGAAGGAGAAAAATTTTGTACCGCTCGAATTTTTATAAGCGGCTCCAGCGTAACAGCGATGCCATCGGCATCTGTCTTTTCCAGGAGGGCTTCAAAGAGTTTTTCAAGAATACTTCGGGTGGTGCCGCCGACAGGGTTTAAAAATCCATCTCCTTGATTTTTAAAGAATAGAGCTGCGTCCGGCGCATAGGTCTCGGTCACAAACTCAAACCATTTATTAATAATGGAAGATTTTTTGTTTTCCAGTAAATTCCTTAGCCCCATACCAATGCAATGTCCCTTGCTAGTTTGGCTGAAAACAATACCTCGTATGACCTCTATCCAAAGAATGTGCTATAGTCAAAATGCCATATCCTGTCAAGCATAAACGACCCTTGGCAAAGGGTTGTTTGCCTCAATTGTTCTGTATTTCATTTTTTGGTGTGGCAGGACAACCACGGCTAAGCCACAGCAGCGAGCGCTTACCCCGGATGTTCTGCCGTACGGCAGTGCTTCGCATTCCGCAGGGTATACGCGAGCACTCAAAAAATAGACAGAATTCTTTCAGGTCGCTGCCACATGGCAGAACATTCCTTGTAGCATGTTGATACCGGCTCATCAAAGCTGCAAGGTTCTTCAATACTCACATTATCTGTATATTTTTTTCCAGCCGCTGCGTTTGTTTTCCTGGTAGTTGCTGAGTGCAAGATAAAAAGTGCCCACGGCAAGTTCCGCGCAATGGTGATTCTCTTTCGGAAGCGTTTCAAGAAATTGAATGACGTCATCAGGCGTTATTTCCCAGGCTGTATCCGTATCTTTTCCTTCGACCAGTGAAGCCACGGTATTGGCGCATGCATGTGTATTTCGACAGCCTTCGATCACAAAAGACATGTGTTTGATACAATCGTTTTCTATCGACAGGAATATTTCAACGGTATCTCCGCATTCACCTGTTTTTTTGCCGTGGCCATCCGATTTTTCAACAATGCCTGTGTGATCTGTGCGAAAGGCCATCTCCAAGTAGTTGGATGAGTGGTCCTGCCAGAAATTGAATTTAGCATTTTCCATATTTGAGTTACCCTGGGTCCATCTAAAAACTATATTTGAATTCAAGAAACAAGCGATCATTGTCACCGATGTTATTAAAGCCAGTGGTGGACCCTGACTGGTATGCAACCAGCCCTCCTTTGACAAGAGGCCATCTAAAATATCATAGATCAGCTCATAACGCTGAAGCGAACCCTTTTTAAAGTCGGTTCCAAATGCCGATGCCAAGATTGTCAGGGAGAGTGTTTCGTTGAGCCAGGTCTTTGTCAACATAGCCGCTGATTGGGTTGAAATCTTTTTCAGATTGTCCGGTTCGTTTTCCAATACATCATCATAATCATGAATATGCCGCTGAACTACCTCAATACCCAGAATCATCTCGCTAAAACCGGAGAATTCAATGCCTGCACCGACATCGGTCCTTGAATAGGTTTCATCGTCCGTATTAAAATATTTCAGACCCGTAATATGAGCGACCTCAGCCTTCAGAAGCCAGTTTCCAAGCGCAACATCAAAGGCCGCGCCATAAAGCTTTAAATGCGCATGGGCCAACTCCACCTGAAAAAAACCTGGCAGCCGTTTCAGATGGGGTGCGTCGCTGTATACATCCGCCCAGTAAAAAGCGACATCCCAGCCACTGAACACACCTCTGGCCGACAGAGCATATTCCATATTCTCAAATCCGCTTTCAGGTTTATCCTCATCTACGGGCGGCAAATCGGCAGGATAGAAATCACTGCCGTATTCGGGCTCTTTGTTGAAGCGGATTTCAGGTATCGCCAACCCGCTAAGGGTCCAGTTGTATACATAGGCGTCAACTTTCAGCATATTGACAGGAAGACGACGATCTTCAATATCGGTGGCACCAATTTCCCTGAGGTTCAAAGGGTTCAGGATATCTGTCACCCGAATATTATCCAGGTTCCCCCATACGACAATCTGCCGCCCAGCTTTCACATCCAGATACTTCAGAAGACGCCCCTGGACATATGTTTCCAGGAGTTCCACTTCTTCTATATAATTATCCTGAACGTCATCAGTATATGAATCCCGACCGTTTATTTCATAGGCAGCATCATAGGCAGCGCTACCGCTGATTCTGGCGGACCAGTTTTTCCCTAGTTTCGTGTTAATCTCCAGCATCAACTCCGAGCGAAGGCTTGATAGACCTCTCCAATCTGTTTCATTTTCCTCGGGTTTCTCGTGTGCATAGTTATAGGTTGACCGAACACTGGCATGCCCGTTGAAACTAATGGCATCCACCTTATTTTTATTTCGCCTTGTTTCATCTTCATCATCGATAACCTGGGGACGGCCTTCTCCCTCCGGCTCTTCAAACCCATCTAAAATGCGATCGAACGATTCTTCAGACGTGTCGGTAGACGCATCCTCAAATCCTTCGATCAGATTATCCAGGTCTTCTTCGGCTGCGACAAACGCCGGAAAGACGGGTTGCAAAAAGATCAAGCAGAGCGATGCAAAAACAATGATCGGCAATGCTTTGATTGTTTTCATTCCTTACAGACCTTTTTCAAGTCGTCGAATTGTAAAAAGCTCGTCCTCTAAATCTTGGTTGAATTGGATGTTTTTCCATTTTAGTTCTGTTCGGTGAACAAGGGTTTTTCCCTTTTTCTTGAAAACATGCATTTCAGTGCCTATCCATATGCCATCGATCTGTTCCAGGTGCTTAACATCCACATACTTTAAATATCCGCTACCGTTAACCCAATGTATCGCTCGAATAACATAAAAGTTGTCCTGGCGTACAAAAAGAAACGATTTGGAATACCCGGTTTCCTTTATTACTTTTTTTGTCCGGGGAATAGATTCAATAAGCCATACAGGATGGCCACGGACATCCTGTTCATCTTTCAAGGAAAAATCAAAATCTTGGAGATTCCTTGAAGTCATATCTGAATAGTTTAAGTCAGAACCCATGAAAGACCCACTCTTATCACTAGAGGCTATTCGCTTGGTTTTTTTCAGAGCGGGCAGGTAAAGCCACTGATCATCATCCTTTTCAGGGTTGTCATAATCGTAGGTTAAAAATCCTGTGTGTTTGACATCGGCAGGCGAAACAAAAAACATCAGCCGAAAAGTGTCTGCCTCCATATCTTTGCTGAAGGTTCTGATCTCACGAAAACGTTCCTTCCCTTTTTTATCTATCAGAACCATCTCCAGGTCAGCGGTTTGATTGTCTCCATCGTCCCTTGCATCTACTTTTTCCATAATCTCACGCGCTTTAAGGTCATCAGCATGAGCATCTGCCAGAAGACATGGAAGGAAGATCAGTGAGATAGCAAGCATAACCGTGAGAAAATGTGATAAAGTGGACATAGCAATCTCCTGTTCATTCAATATATTATTACGCACCGGCATGGTGAACTTCTGAAAATTTTCGTGCTACCCGGTATTCACTTGACAATGCCTAAAACTTGGAAATATCCAAGATATTTCTAAAATTGCCGATAAAATCCAATGATTTGAATGCTTGTGTTTAGCGATAAACTGCTATATTTTCTTGTATATTCTGTTTTTCCATGATAAATATCTTTCTGTTATGGGTCTATTAAAAATCATTAGAAATTTTTAATAGGCTACATGCGTGCAGGACATAGATTCCGTCGCCACAAGATTTGATATCTTTTAACGAATGAGGTTGCAACAAGTATGAGTTATCAATTGATTAAATCAGGCTCTGTCGCCTGCCCGGTCAGTACCCCTGAAACCAGCATCAATAAAAAGCCAGAACATACGCCCCCCCAAAAGATAAGCAGGCAACAGCTCGTCAATAAACTGAATTTCATTAACTTTCAAGATGAAACTATCCTGATAAATTTTATACATAAAAAATTCAAACATGTCTTTGCATGCGCGGCAAAACCACAGCCCAGCATGGGAGAAGACCTGCTCTGCACATGGGTGGATGCCTCAAAACTGAAAACCCGGCTCCGGGCATATGAATTCAAAAGTATCCTGTTGAAAGATAAACAATGGAATCTGGAGTTGCGCCCAGAACTGATAGACCTTAACGAGGACTTTATCCATTTTCGAATCCCTGAGATATATTATGAACTGATATCAAAGAAAATCCTACGAGCACCCTGCCAAGGCGTCAGGGCGCAAATGTTTCAAAACAGCGTTATTTTTGATGGTACGCTCATCGATTTTAGTGCAACCGAATTCAGCGTAAAAACCAGGCTGGCGCCTCCCCAGACATCACAGTGGCTCAACCCAAATGTTTCCGTTAATATTCTTTTGACTCGCGATAAAGAAACACTCTATTCTGGGGAATGCAAAATTGTTAAGGAGACATCGAACGGTAACACAATTGATTTTCTGCTCAAGCCCACAAATCACAATATACAGCGATTTAAGAAAAAAAGATTCAGAAGCATCCGTGAAGATATCATTCCTGCCCCCATCATCCGTTTCACACACCCATTAACGGGTAAAGTGCATAGCTTTAAAGTCGTTGATCTTTCAGGGTCAGGTTTTTCTGTTCAAGAAACAGAAAATACCTGTGTTCTTCTGCCGGGCATCATTCTCTCTGATGTTGAAATGCTCTTTGCCAACAGCTTCAAGATACATTTCAAAGCCCAGGTGATTTATCGAGAAAAATCTGTGTCGTTGGAGTCAGAGGAAGTGTTTAAATGTGGGTTGGCATTACTAGATATTGCCACCGATGACCATCTAAACTTACAGTCTACTTTACTTCAACTAAAAAACAAAGATGCTTATATCTGCAATGAATTAGATATAGATTCACTGTGGGACTTTCTATTCGAAACTGGTTTTATCTATCCCGAAAAGTATAACTACCTCCAAAAGAACTCACATAACATAAAAAATACATATAAAAAAATATATATTGAGAACCCAAGCATAGCAAGGCATTTTACATATCAAAACAAAGGGTTGATAGCAGGCCATTTGTCCATGATACGGTTCTACGAGAACACCTGGTTAATTCATCACCATGCTGGAAGAAGATCTACTGCTTTTAATGCCGGGTTAGTAGTTTTAAATCAAATTGGTCACTTTTCAAACAACTCTCACAGTCTTTATTCAAATCATATGAACTATTTAATATGCTATTTTCGCCCTGAAAACAAATTCCCAAATCGTGTGTTTGGGGGTGCTACGAGAACAATAAACGATGCAAAAAAATGTGATATAGAATCATTCGCTTATTTTCATTTTAATAATAAAAAAAATTCAATAGAGAATAAAAATGATATTTTTTGGGATTGGAGTTTAAATCCTTCTGATTCAGAAGACATTGAGGAACTTGATGCTTTTTATTCACACAACTGTGGTGGTCTCATGCTAAAGGCTCTCAATATTGAATACAGTAAATTCAATTTGAATGCACTTTCAGAGGAATATAGA
>CAWJIL010000021.1:0-38794 GCA_963842925.1 uncultured delta proteobacterium | reverse complement strand
ATCGAATTGGGTTGGTTTCATTCCGCGCCTCCTGTAGCGCTTACCTTGAAAAGGCTCACAAGCGAAAAGATCAAATTCCATATGTTCTAAAACGATTTACGCCTTTGCTATGTAAAGCAGGCGCTAATATCGAATTCATTTCTCGTCGGACGTTTCATTGCTTTGGTTCGATGAAGGCTCCTCACTGCCATACACCTCAATATAGGCGTCATGCGTGGTGCAACCTTTTTCCCAATGATCCCTCACTTTCTTGCCGATAAAGGAATCCGGATATTTACGTCCAATGTTGCAGCCTGGGCAGATTTTGCTCCATCCCGCCATCATTTTTTTAATTTCCACCTTCGTCTCCTTTCATTAGGTTCACTCACCTGGTAAATAAAAAATTCACTCGCTAACCCCGCAGCAAGCTGCGGGGAATGCGCTCGCTATGGGCAATGGCTTCGATAATCTCTTTCATCGCATACCTCCTGCTTTATCTTTCGAGCTTCGGATAATGTTTCTTTTTTGGGCCATTTCCAATCATTTGAAGTGTGACCGGCTAAACGAGAACCGTCCATGACGGGCAACTGAATAATAGATAATCAAACTTCATGCCATAAAAGCCATGTCATGATATGTTTTGTTCAAGATATTGATTTCATTATATTTTATCTTTCCACAAGCATGCCTATCGGTGGAAAAAGGGGTCCGCAACAATGGTTATATATGGCCAATGGTTATATATAACCACACTTTTGGCGTTATTGACTGAGAATGGGATGGTCATCAAGGAGGAAGAAGAAATGGGTAAGTGATATCAACTATATTCTAAATATTTCCTAACCGACGTTTATCCCAAATATGGATCAACTTTTTTGGAGATGATCCATATCAATAGACTGCAATGGGTTAGGAAGTTGAAGATTACAACAAATTCAGAGATAGCGCGGTTTTGGAGCCTTTATGAGTAAACTTCAGATTCGCTAATCTCTGATGGGAAGGGTCAAGTCATTACTGATACAGCATCGTCCACAGCAGCAAGACAGTCTTCATGAATGGCTCCGCCGGTCAAGGCCTGGGTTGAAAAGGCGATCTTGAGTCTGCCTGGATCGGCACCCACCTCTTCAATAAAAGGTCTTGCCGGTGCCGGTGCCAAATACGGGTCACCGATGTCAGGTCCGCAGGTGGCATCCAGCAGCATTGCGGAGTCCCGGACAGAACGGCAAACAGCATGCTCGCAGACAAGTCCTGATATGATGTCGCCAAAATCGGGCCCAAGCGGGTTGCGTGCACGGGTCGGTTTCAAGCCGAACGCGCCGCAGCACGAAGCGGGAATTCGAATGGATTCACCTTTTCGACCCGCTCAATGGCTGCCTCTACCAATTCCAAGGGCTTTATTTCTTTGCGATGTATCAACGCAGCCTGGGCTGTCGCATCCAGGCCCAGTATCTCTTCAAAATTTGACATTTGCTTATCTCCAGTCAGCGTTACTTCGGGGCAGTCGTTGACAAAAAACCGGCACCAAATGATTTGGCTTTGTCCAGTATCTTCGGGTCATTTGCTGCTGATTTCCGATCAATTCCTGTTTCATATTGATGCCAATGATTTTCATAGGTTTTCCTTTCCGGTTGGTAAAATGGTTAAAAGATATTTGGCAACATGGCTGCTGGTTTTTGACTTTACCGCGCAAGGTGTGATATAAACGTTGCATCTTTTATATTTAATTTTATTAATTAGTTAGAACAGATTGAAACTGCCATGAAACAACGCATCTTCAAGCCGGAACACGAAATGTTCCGAAAATCATTTAAAGGATAAAATTATCCCCTTTTACGATGATTGGGAAGAAGCCGGAACAACACCCAGGGAGGTGTGGCTGGAAGCGGGTAAAAATGGCTGGTTGTGTACCAAGGCCGAGGAACGCTACGGTGGACCGGGAGGCGATTTCCTGTATTCTGTCGTCATCACCGAAGAACTCTATTATCACGCCTTAAATGGCCTTTTCTGGGGGGTACACAGTGATATATTTCTTCCTTACCTTGAATCATACGCCACTGAACAACAAAAACAAAAATGGATACCCAGATGCATAACAGGGGAATGCATACTGGCCCTTGCCATGACAGAGCCCGGAGTGGGTTCGGATATCGCCCGACTCACCACGACCGCCCGTCGAGAAGATGACAATTTTATCGTGAACGGAACCAAAACATTCATCAGCAACGGGCAGTTGGCTGGCTTGTGCATCGTGGCGGTACGAACATCCGATACAGACCGACCCCACGACGGGATCAGCCTGCTACTCGTCGAGACAGATCGAAAGGGCTACCACAGGGGTGCAAACCTGAACAAAATCGGTTTGCATGCACAGGATACTTCTGAGATCTTTTTTGACGCGTGTCGGGTTCCGATTGAAAACCTTCTGGGTGTTGAAGGCAGCGGCTTCAAATACCTGATGGAAAATCTGCAGCAGGAGCGGCTTTTGCTTGCCATCGGTGCCTGTGCCGCAGCCAGGGGTGCTTTTCATATAACCTTAAAATATGTAAAAAAGCGTCGGGCTTTCGGAAAAGCCATCGGTGAATTTCAGAACACCCGTTTTCGTATGGCAGAGATGGCCACCAAAATTCAACTGGCTCGCTCTTTCCTGGATGATTTGATTCCAAGACATATGGCGGGTGAAGATATCGTCAGTGAAGTCAGCATGGCCAAGTACTGGATGACGGATTTGCAGTTTGAAGTCGCCCATCGTTGCCTGCAGTTCTTCGGCGGTTATGGGTACATGAAGGAATTTCCCATTTCACGGTATTTTGTCGACGCCCGGGTCCAGAGCATTTATGGCGGGGCAAACGAAATCATGAAAGAGCTCATTGCCCGTCGATTGGGCCTCTGAGGAATTAATCCGATTCTTTCAGATGCATGAAATTTCCGGCTTAAGGCCATACCGGCAATTTCCCCAAGGGATTTAGGCAATAGACATTTATTAGATAGATTCTATTTAAATCCCGGAGGAGCCACAAACCCACCCATTGTTTCTTCCAACAATCCGGCAAATTGAATCGATGTTTTGTCCTCAAGATAGGGACCGACAATTTGAATCCCCACCGGCAGACCATTTTTCGCCAATCCCACCGGGGCAATTGTGGCCGGCAAATAAGTCACGCAGGTCAAGCCTGCCCAACCCAGAAGCGTGTCCGCATAAGGACCGCGATTCTGGTTTACGGTCAGGGTTCGGTCAAAAAATGGGCTGTGATCATGCGGGAAAGCCGTTACCGGTGCAGCAGGACAAAGAAATATGTCGAATTTTGTAAAAAATTCAGCCCATTTCTCTCTCAATTTCAATCGTTCATAATTAAGGGATAACCAGTTACGGTGCAAGAGGGTTGTTCCTCTTACCCACTGGGCTCGATAGTCTTTGTCCGTTTCCAGCAGATTCGGGGTTTCTGCCAAAGCCTGGTCAAAAATATCCCGGGGCAAGCCAGGGCTGGATACTGCCGAAAGCAGCTGGGTGTATACTTCATGGCTCTTGGCAAAGTCGATATCCGGTTTTTTTTCCTGGATCCTCACGCCACATTTTGTCAATTCGTCTACGGCCCTCTGGAGAGCGTCACCCACAAGGGTGTCAACCGGGAAAACAGGGTCATCCAACCATATAGCTATTTTGAAGTCCTGAAGACGCTTTTTTCGTGCTGGTGGGAGATGGATGTTCCAGGCGGTTTTCAGATATGCTGGTGGAGCGACAATCACATCTAAACTCAAGTCCAGATCTTTGGCGCTACGAGCCAGCGGACCAACGACCGCGATATCGCCTGACAATGAGTATGCCCCTTTAAATATACCGGGAGGCGGCGGGATATGCCCCCGTATGGGAACGATGCCAAAAGAAGGTTTATGACCGAAAACGCCGCAAAAATGGGCCGGCGTGCGAATAGAACCCCCAATGTCGCTACCTATTTCAAGACCGGTCAAACCTGAGGCCAGGACCGCCGCCGACCCCCCCGACGAGCCGCCTGTGGTTTTTGAAACATCCCAGGGATTGTTTGTCTGGCCATAGTCGTCGTTATAACTTTGAAAATCCATGGCGTAAAAAGGCAGATTTGTTTTTCCGAACACGATTGCCCCCGCATCGATCAAGGCCTGGACAACATCGGCATGCCTGTCCGGCAGGTGGTTTTTCAATTCCGGAGCCCCTGACGTACAGGGCATACCGCTTACTTCGATTGAATCTTTGATGGTGATGGGAACCCCATGCAACACCCCCCAGTTTTCATCTTTGGAAAGTGCATCATCAGCCTGGCGTGCCCGGTGGCGGGCATTCTCAAAGTCAGTGGCCACAATGGCGTTTATGGACGGATTCAAGCGCTCAAACCTTTCCATGTACAACTCGAGCAATTCAAGGGAACTTATGCGCCGGCCCCGAATGGACCCGGCCAATTCGGTGGCCGACTGAAAGGCGAGTTCCTTCATAATTGATTCCTCCATGTTACCCCCACAATTGCAACATTGGGGTTTTACTAGCTGTAAACCTCAGGTTTGGGTGTAAACACCACCGCCGGTCTGATTTTTTTGGAATATCTGAATCCATGGGCTTCTTTTTGGTCATTGTATTTTTTTTGCAATTCAGACAGGGCGCCAATTTCCAGGGCAAACATGGGACAGGCCTCGACACAGATGGCCGTTTTTCCCTCATTCAGTCGCTCCAGACAAAAATCGCATTTCTGCATTTTGGCATTGTCTTCCGGACCGAACTGCGGTGATCGGCTAAGACAGGCTTTTAAACAGGGCGTGTTCCTGCATTTTTCCCTACCCAGACATCTTTCCTGGTCAACCACCACGATACCGTCCGATTCTCTTTTTGATATGGCCTTCACCGGGCAGACAGCCATGCATGCCGGTAATTCGCACTGGTGGCAGGGTATGGCTGCAAAGGCCAGAAAGAGGTTGGGGAAGGTTCCCTTTTCCACGGTTTTTATCTGCATCCAGTTGACGCTACCGGTCTGGTGATCATGCCAGTCTTTGCAGGCAACCGCACAGGTGTAGCAGCCGATGCAGCGGGTCTGATTAAAATAAAATCCCAATTGTGTCATGCTTGTCTCCAACTAAAATATAATTTCCCCAAACCATACGAGAGGCTGTCTTTAGCCCTCAGGTGACAGTTCCACCTGGACCAAGGCGCTGTTCATGGGATGGGCGCCCCCGGGGGATGGGTCATCACAGGTCAGCACATTGGCACAGCCCCCGTGATCGATGCCGTTTTCGTCCGGATCGTACCAGGCCCCCTGCTTGATCTCCACCACACCGGGCATAATCCGTTCGGTCACTCTGGCCGGAATACGAACCCGGCCACGGTCGTTGAACACATCCACCAGGGTTTTGTTGTCGATGCCGCGGATCAGGGCATCGCTGGGGTTGATCCATACTTCGTGCTGACCGATTTCCCTGCACCAGGGCACATTGTGCCAGGTAGAGTGGGCCCGTTTTTTGTCGTGGGAGGTCAGCAGCTGCAGGGGATACTGCTTGCTCAGGGGCCCGTCGTGACTTTCCGCGTGGGGCATGTATTTGGGGATGGGTGGAACCTTGGGATCATCCATTTCCGCCAGGTGCGCGCAGTAGATTTCAATTTTGCCGGACAAGGTCGGAAACGGTGCCTTGTCAGGATCTTCAATCTGATCCCGGAATGAGACAATCGGCTCCTTCAGCTTGATCTTTAGAACACCGTCACGTTTCATGGCATCGTAGTCGGGAATATCGTTTCTGCCTGCGGTAATGCCCTGTAAAATCTCGTCTTCCGTAAAATTGAACATCATGGGCGATATTTCCAGTTTCCGGGAAATCTCCCGGCAGATATCCAGATCCGACTTGGATTCATACAGGGGGTCCACGGCCTTGTTCAAATAGATATAGTAAGGCGCCCCCAGCCAGGGAGGGGCAATATCGCTGCGTTCCATAAATGTGTTGACCGGCAGAACAATGTCGGCAAATTTTGCAGTGGGGGTCATGAACTGCTCGTGCACCACCAGAAAATCGAGCGCCCTCAAGGCTTCTTCCCCCCGGCGCGTGTTGGGGTGCTGGTTCAGAAAATTACTGGCCACCACATAAGCCATTTTTATATCGGCCGGATACCCACCGTTCTTTCCCCGCAGGATAGCATCGTACACCTTGGAGTTGTGGATGCGGGCACCGTTGGGGTTGGTTCCGCCGTAAAGTTTATAAAGCGAATACTTCCTGGGGGCTGCCCCGTCTTCCACGGGATTGCCCGTGCTTTTGGGTTTTGCCTGATCCGGATGTGCCATCACTTTTTTGTGACTGAACTCCCTGCTGGAGTATGCCCGCATAAATCCCGCCGCATAGCCGCCGTGAATGCCGATATTTCCGGTTATAGCCGTCAGCACGTTGGCAGCCCTGGAATACTGCTCCCCAAAAGCTGCCCGGGCAGGGGCCCACCCGGCAATCAGGGCAGCCGGTTTGCTCTGGGCATACTCCCGGGCAAGATCTGCGATGACCTCGGCAGGAACGGTGCTGATAGACTCGGCCCATTGGGGTGTTTTTGGAATACCGTCCTCAATACCGAACAGATAGTCGGTATAGGTTTCAATACCCACGGTGTGTTTATCAATAAAGGCCTTATCCTGGAGGTTTTCCTTGAGAATTACGTAGGCCATGGCGATGAGTACGGCGCTGTCGGTCCCGGGGCGGATGGGAATCCACTGGTGGGCAAATGTGGCCGCTGAATCGGAAAACCGGGGATCCACCACCACGATTTTGATTCCTTTTTCCCGAACCTTTGCAAGCATCAGACTGGTTCCAGGGTCTTGGACCGTCACAGCCGGGTTCCAACCCCACAAAACCACCAGTTTTGCGTTTAACAGATCCTCTCTTGAGTTGCCGGTGCGTATGGTCCCATAGGTGGCCATGGACGCATACATAGCCGCTTCATACGACGCAATCCCCCAGGTGCGCGTAAAACCGCCGAATTCCTGAAGCATGGCACCCACCGGAAGATGACCATGCAGCATGCCCTGGTTCCCACCGCTGGCCATTAACAAGATAGCTGCGTTACCATAGGTCTTTTTGATGTGCTCAAGCCTGCCGGCAACCTCATTTAAAGCCACATCCCAGGCAATACGTTCGAACTTTCCCTGGCCTCTTTTTCCCACCCGCCGTAGAGGATACTTCAGGCGGTCCGGTGCATAGAGTCGCTGCCGATACGCACGCCCCCGCATACACGCCCGGATCTGGGGATCTTCCCCGGTATCGCTTTCCAATCGAATGATCTTTCCATCTTTGACATGGGCCTTTAAAACACATCGGCCGCCGCAGTCATGGCAGCAACCGGTGTTGACAATTGTAACGTCCTTGTCCTGATGAACTTCAGAATTATTCATAGTTTGTCCTTTGACAGGTATCATCATCGAACCTTCAAACCCTTTAATTACATCCCTTCAAACTTACAGATAATATCACTCATGACTTCGTTGGCACCACCGCCATTTCGATACGGATCCTTTTCAGCCTTTTAGGGGTTTATGCTGTAGCCTGTTAGCTGCCCATTGCTGTCAGCTTTCAGCCACACTCCAAGCCTGGTATCACCCTATGACCCTCGAACCCTTTAGATGGTATCATACCGTCTCCTGAAATGGATTACAAATAGGCATTTTCAATTGTGGGAAAATTTTGGGAACATTGCTGGGAAGTGAATTGTTTGGTTTCGGATCTAAAAAACAAACAAAGGTAAAGCTATAAGACTGAGGAGCGATCCCTGAGCGGACGGATGAGAAAACTGGGTGTTAGGGTAGAACGAACCCTGGGCCCCTTGAATCCTTGAATCCTTCATTTGGATCAACTTTTTTAGAGATGATCCAAATGTTATTATATGCAAGATAGTCTAACCCGAACATTTGATGAAACTTCCGGGTCAGGCGGATGGTCTGACACGTGCTCCGGTCCCCTTTGCCTTTTGGGGCGAAAGCCAGGCAAAGGCGCCTTTGGCAATTCGGCTGTTTTGTTTACGGCCATTCCCACCCGGATGTCTGCGTTGTCTGCCCGGAAGAGGTTTTGCGCTGCGTGGCCTTGGTTGACCGCTGGCGTTTGCCATGGGGGCATGATAATTAAAATCTGCCAGAGTGCGCTGCTCCACCGGCGTCCCCATAACCCCGTGGATGGCCCTAACCATCTGCCTGTCCTCATCGGTTACCAGGGTATATGCCTGGCCGCTGTTTTCAGCCCGGCCGGTTCTCCCAATACGATGAATGTAGGTATCCGGGGTAGAGGGCATATCATAGTTGATAACATGGGAAATATTGGACACGTCGATGCCACGGGCTGCAATGTCGGTGGCCACCAGCACCTGATACTTGCCCGATTTGAAACCGTTCATGGCATCCTGCCGCCGCGACTGGGAAAGGTTTCCCTGCAAGGAAGTTGAGCGATAACCGGCCTTGGCCAGTTTTCCTCCCAGCTGTTTGGCGCGATGTTTGGTGCGCGTGAAAACCAGGACAGCTTCGGTGCTCGTGTTGCCGAGCAACTTGAGTAGAAGCGCTGTCTTCAAATGCCGCGCCACCGGATAAAAGGCATGGCTGACCGTTTCTGCAGGCGCATCATGCCCAACCTGAACCCGGACTTGATTGTTTAAAACCTCGTCTGCCAGACCACGAATTTGACTGGGCATGGTAGCCGAAAACAACAAGGTCTGACGATCCGATTTTGGCAGATGACCTAAAATCCGGCGAATATCCGGCAAAAAACCCATGTCGAACATCTGGTCGGCTTCGTCGAGCACCAGCACTTCCACGCGTGAAAGATCCACGGTCCGCCGTCCAATATGGTCAAGAAGCCGCCCGGGACAAGCCACAACAATATCAGCACGTTTCAGCAACTGAATCTGTCGCTGAATGCCGACACCGCCATAAACCGTAACACTTCGCAAACCGGTTTTAGATCCTAGAACTTCAATGCTCTCATGAATCTGTTCTGCCAGTTCACGCGTGGGAGCAACAATTAGGGCGCGGACACGTCCGCGCTTCCCATGCAGCAATCGATGCAATATCGGTAACACAAAAACAGCTGTTTTTCCTGTACCGGTCTGGGCCAGTCCCATTAAATCACGGCCTTGCATGACATCGGGAATGGCTTGGGTTTGAATGGGGGTTGGTGTGGAATAACCTGCGGCTTCAATACCCGCCGCAATCTGGGGGTGAAATAAAAAATTTTTAAAATTCAAATGAACCTATTCCTTATATATATAAAATCGTTTCTGTTTAATAATTCTTTCTACGAAATGAGCGTTTGTTCTTCTTTTTTTTCCCGCCCGAGTCCGCTGGTTTTATTTTAATGTTATTGCCGTCAACGCGATTTCCGTTCAAGGCCTTTATTGCCTGATCCGCTTCGGAGTTGCTGGGCATTTCAAGGAAACCGAATCCCTTTGATCTGCCGGAAAACCTGTCCTTGATCACTTTGACATTTTCGACAACACCGAAGGTTGTAAACAATGACTTCAACGTCTCTTCCGTGGTGTTAAAAGATAAATTTCCGATATAGATATTCATGCAAAAAACCTTTCGCCTTTCATTGCTTCGCTTATTTTTCGCTGGAAAAGCAAGCAGTACCCATCATCAAAGGACAGGCTGTGGTTCACACGCAGGATAGGTACTATGTAAAGAGTGAGGTGTCCGAAGCATCGTACAAAAGGCGAGAGTGGGCGTGTGGTCTTCTTCCCCGGAAATCACTCAAAAACGATAAAGGGCATCCTATAAAGGCATGCCCCTTTTTCTACAGCTGCTGAATTTCTAGACTACAGTGACATTTGCTGCGGCAGGACCCTTGTTCCCTTGCTCAATGTCAAAAGAAACCCGGTCGCCTTCGCTGAGACTTTTAAAACCGGTTGCATTGATTGCGCTGTGATGCACAAACACATCCGGCCCGTCTTCCTGTTCAATAAAGCCGAATCCTTTTTGGTCGTTAAACCACTTAACTGTTCCGTTGGCCATGATGTCATCCTCCTTTCTAAGAAATGCTCAAAATTTTAAACTGGAGGATGAAACACCAAAAAAATGATTTTTCCCTTCAGAAAAAAACCGCTCCGCTGATTATGGGCGGAGCCATGTTGAATCCAGATATATTAACACTTTTTATCGCGAATGCAAGCTATTTATTTTTTTTAAGATTTTTTCCTTCTTAGATTTGATGCCGCCCCATTCTTACCCTGAAACGGGTATTTGCGTTTATTGTCTTGCTATTGCATTTAAAGGTGCTTAATATATCTTATCAATTGCTTTCCGCTGCAAATGGGCGGAAATGTTTCTTTCTGTGGGAATTATCCGTTTGTTAAACGTTATCATCCTTCAGTTTGCAACGTTGAAATATTTTGAAAGGAGGATGATATTATGACAGAAGGAATTGTTAAGTGGTTTAATGACCGCAAAGGTTTTGGATTCATCGAACAGGAAGACGGGCCGGATGTGTTTGTGCATCACAGCGCAATCAACGCAACCGGTTTTAAATCCCTCGATGAAGGTGCTCGCGTGACGTTTGACATTGAGCAGGGGAATAAAGGCCCGGCCGCTGCCAACGTGACCATTGTCTAAGCTGTTTTTTTAAGGCAATGAACGGCATCTCCTGGAAAACGGGGGATGCCGTTTTTATTGTTCCTTGTATTGAACCACAATATTGCCGGTCTCTATTTTTTTTAGGTTGAGAGTATACGGATTCGGCAAGCAACCAGGGAAAGATATCATGGCAAAATCCTATTACCAATTCAAAAAACGTCAGAAAGAATTGGACAAGAAAAAGAAGAAAGAGGCAAAAAGACAGCGTAAACTGGAAAGCAAGATGGTTGAAACCCATGAGACCGATGAAACCGATGAAACCGATGAAACCGAAAACGACCCGACCCCTTCAACGGACAACCCGTGAGCAAGACCGCCGGCGACAATTGACGGAGCGGGAAATGGCACCGCTTGAACAGACCAAAGACACCCTCTCTAAAAATCAGACCGGTTTTCAGGAAGGTCAGAAGGTCGCGCTGCTCATATCCTCTCGAACCGAGATGGGCTATGTGGCCGTGGTCAATGGCACGCACAAGGGCATCCTGTACAAAAATGAAGTGTTTCAGCCCTTGAAGATCGGTCAGGAAATTGACGGATTTATCAAAAAAATACGCGATGATAAAAAATTGGATCTCAGCCTGCAGAAATCCGGCTACATAGCCATCGATACCCTGTCCAAAAAAATTATGCAGAAACTGCAGCAGGATGGATTCATGGCCGTCACCGATAAAAGCCGGCCCAAAATAATCGCCGACCTTTTTGGCGTCAGCAAAAAAACCTTCAAAAAGAGTATCGGTAATCTCTACAAGAAAAGACTGATCACCCTCGAGAAAGACGGCATCCGCCTGCAAGATAAACCCACAAACCCCGCCAAGGCTGTAAAAACGAAAACAACAAAAGCAAGGACATTCAAAGCAAAGACCTTGAAACGTCGTTGATGTGCAGCAAGCATGGCCTAGTGGGCTGTGCGGCATAATGCAGCTGCTGCAATATGCCACACCCCCTGTCATTTTACCCCACCGATATAACCTGCCGATATTTATTTTATTTTTCTGTTTTAGCCTGTTTGGTGCTGCATTATGCCGCTTTTTTCCACACCCCTGCATGTAAGCGATCAATTCTGTATGAAAAATTTATTAACAATAATTTAAAATAGTTAAAAACAATCCACGCTGAATTGTATGGTTTGGCCTGGTTTATGCTCTAAGAGATAAGCAAACAGGCAAACAGAATCAGATTTTCATATATCACCAACAAAAGGAGGAAGTCATGGTTGAGAAAAAAAGAAAAAAAGCCGGACGCCCCAATGTCTTCGGTCTTTCAAACGATCAGTGTGTCTGGGCTAAAGCAGGCGTGGTAAAGTCCATGATGTGCATCAATGCTTTTGATTGTCTCGGCTGTGCCTTCGATCAGAAAGTTCAGGCGGATTTCCAGGCCAGGGAAAATGCGGCCGGACATTCGAGGGCTGACTTTCGCACCCCTCGAATGGGCTTGCTGGAAAATCAGGGGAAATGCCGGCACATGTTGAGTGGCCGGGTGGATTATAAAATGTGTGCCCACAATTACAACTGTGTAAAATGTCCGTATGATCAGATGATAGAAGACGGGGCCATGATGCCGGCTCTGACACCACCGGTGTGTGATCACGTGTCCGGCTTTTCTGTCGCCAGGGATCACTACTACCATTACGGGCATACCTGGGCGCGCGTGGAATACGGTGGTCGGGTCCGGGTGGGAATCGACGATTTTGCCCTGCGGCTGCTCGGCCCCCAGGATGAAATCAAGCTTCCGCGTTTGGGTGCATCCATGGAACAAAACAGGCCTCAAGCCACAATGGTCAGGGGTAAGAACGAAGCTGAAACACTGAGTCCTCTGGATGGTACCGTGGTTGCTGTTAATCCGAGAATTAACGGCAATTCCAAAGACGTCAACAGCTCCCCCTATGCTGAAGGGTGGCTGATGGTTGTTCAGCCGAAAAATCTTCGCAAGAGTCTCAAAAACCTCTTGTTCGGTGTTGAAAGTCTGGCGTGGACCGATGACGAAGCATCACAACTGACCACCCTGCTGGACGAGGAAGGGGGCTACCGGATGGCAGCTACCGGTGGTGAGGCCATTGGCGACATCTATGGCGCGGTACCCGAGATCGGCTGGGACCGTCTGGTGAATACTTTCCTCAAATAAAATCTGTGAACAAATTTATGGAACGTGACCTTGTCGCTCCTGAACAAACAGTTAGCCCGCCAGACAGCGGGCTAACTGTTTGCCAGAATAGCATTCCGAAACTGCTTGGGCAAATATTGTCAGATATCGACGATAACCCTGGTATTTCTATTTGTTACCCAAGGCCCTGATGCGGCGAGTGGTTTCAAATTCACAGGCGGAACAAAACTGCAGGGGCAGGGAATCGAGCTGCTCGATATTGCGGCTGAAATGCATCAGGCACCGGACTTCCCAGCAGTGCTCCAGTCCCAGTATATGTCCGACTTCATGAACACCTATTTTGGCTGCCCGTTCGTAAGCCAGATCAGGGCTCCCCTCCTGAAGACGGTTCAAGGAAATCAGCGCGATTTTCCCTCCCAGCTGTGATTCACCGTAGACAAACGTAAGGATAGGCGTACAGATGTCGAGGGCCGTTACACCGAGTTTGAACGGCGCCCCGTGTGTTTCCCTGTAAAGTTCTTTGATGATTTTCAAAGCGTCGAACTGCCGTCTTTGCGGCAGCAACGCGTAATCAGGGTCCGGCCTGGGTTTTGAAATATCGCTGTTCAAACCGAGGATGGCCTGCAGGTTTGCCGCTATGATGGAGACCGCCAATTGATCGATGCGTCCAAGAGGGATTAAATCGATGTGGGCCTTGGCTTTGGATTTCGATTGATCACTGACCAAATCATTCACCCAGTTTAGGTCCTGACAAGCTGGTAACGCTTAATTTTGCGGGCCAGGGTACCCCGGTCAATGGCCAGCTGTTCCGCAGCTTTTGAAATGTTCCAGCCGGTTGAATCCAGGGCAACCTTGAGATGACTGATCTCCACTTCCCTGAGGGTCATCGTCCCAAAATGGCACTCATCCGTGCCGGGCTGAAGAAACGAGAGATCATCGGCACCGATCATCCGGCCCCGGGCAAGAACCACTGCTCTCTCGACCACGTTGCGCAACTCGCGGACATTTCCCGGCCAGTGGTAGGCCATCAACATTCCAATGGCCCTTTGGGTCCACCCTTCCAGGCGTTTGCCCGTTTCCTGGACAAATTGAACCAGAAAATGATCAGCCAGCACCGGAACATCTGCCAGACGTTCGCGCAAGGGAGGAATGTTGATGGAGATAACATTGATGCGATAGTAGAAATCTTCCCGGAACTGGTCCTCTTTGATCAACTGAGGGAGATTGCGATGCGTCGCGCAAATCAATCGGAAACTTGAACTGACCTCCTGGCTTCCACCCAGTCGTTGAAAACGTTTCTCCTCCAGAGCACGCAGCAGGCTGATCTGCATTTTGGATGAAATTTCCCCGATTTCGTCCAGGAAAAGGGTTCCATTGTTGGCCATTTCCAGTCTTCCCCGTCGGGCCTTTACCGCCCCTGTAAACGCGCCGCGTTCATGACCGAAAAGTTCGCTCTCCAAAAGGGTTTCAGATTGGGCACCACAGTTGATGGCAACAAAAGGTCCGTACGCATTCCCGCTCTGCATGTGAATTGCCCGTGCCACCATTTCCTTACCCACGCCCGTTTCCCCGGTAATAAGCACCGGTGCCGACGACGGTGCCACGTCCACCAGATTATTGAACACTTCCCGCAGTGCATCAGATGCCACCACGATACCTTCGAAGGTGTTTTCCTGTTGCTCCATGAGCTGTTCGCGCAACACCAGGTTTTCGTTTTTCAGGGCCTGATTGGCCGACACCCGTTCGGTCATCAAAGACAACTCGTCCGGATCAAACGGTTTGCAGATATAATCGCAGGCACCGCGTTTCATGGCTTCAACGGCTGTCTGGATAGATCCGTGGGCTGTGATCATAATGACGTTGGCATCTGATTGAATTTCTTTGATCCTCCCGAGGAGCTCAATCCCGCCCATACCCGGCATTTTTATGTCCACAAGATACAGATCAAACAAGCCCTCTTCGATACTTGCCAGGGCCGTCTGTCCCGAATCGGCCGTATTGACCTGATATCCATCTTTAATAAGCCAGGCACCTAAAGCCTCGCGAATCGGCTCCTCGTCATCCACTATGAGTATCCGCATCGATTGTATCATGTGTCTTCTCCTTTTGTTTCCGGAACGACGCCAACACCAGCAGGCAAGGTAAGTTTGAACAGGGACCCCTCGCCTGCTTCACTCTGGGCTTCAACGGTCCCTTGGTGTTCACGGATGATGCCGTATACCATTGACAGCCCAAGTCCTACACCTTTACCTTCTTTTTTAGTGGTATAGAAAGGCTCGAATATACGGGGAAGGTCTTCCGGATCGATCCCATAGCCGGTGTCGGCCACGGTCACCCATACCGTATTCATTTCATGGTCCTGCCCGCCCGACAAGGTCAAAGTGCCGCCGTCCGTCATCGACTCCATGGCATTGAAAATGAGATTCATCAGGCACTGCTGAATCTGGGTATAATCTCCTTTGGCGGTGAATGATGCTTCCGGCAGATTCAGATCACACGTGATGTTGTTCATTTCCAATTGATGACTCGTGAGAACCAGAATGGTATCAATCATTTCTTTCAGATCGATCTGAATGAGTTCGATGTTTTTTTGTCTGGCAAATGTAAGCAGGTTTTTGACGATCTGGCCACAGCGCAAGGCCTCCCGGACACAGATATCCAGATATTGAACAAAGGCTCCCACACCCCCTTCCGGCAGGTCATCTTCCTGAATACACCGTAAGATGAGTTTGTTGAATGTCAGGATACTGGCAATGGGATTGTTGATTTCATGGCATACGGATGCCACGAGGCGACCAAGTGAAGCCAGGCGGTCTTCACGTACCAATTGTTCCAGGTCATTTTTGATGGCCTGTGTGCGTTGCTCCACCCTGTCCGTTAATTCCTGGGTAATGTCCCGGATAGAAACCACGATCTGAACGATCTCGCCAGCAGAGTTGGTCAGCGGGTAAGCAGTGGACTGGTGGACCCGGGTATCCGGGCTGCCCGGTTGGGTCTCGTGAACAGTTCTGGCCGGTCGACCTGTTTGGAGTACTTCCTCCATCGGGCATCTCAGATCGTTGTTACTGCAATGGTCTCTGAAATTATGAATCAGGTCAAAACAAGATCTTCCAAGAACAGATTCTCGTCCTTTTCCACCGGTGATGATGGGTGATTCATTGCAATTGATAACCCGATAGTCTCTGTCAAGGACCATGACCCCGTCCGGTGAAGCCTCCAACAGCGCGGAAGCAAAAGAGGAAGCCAGACTGATTTCTGAATCGCGCGCCGACACCTGTTGATACAATCCGGCGATATCGAAAATGAGCATGGATGCCTGACGATCCAGTACACCGATGGAAGATGGCTTGTTAGCGACCAGTTGAGATAGCGTCTGAGCATCACCGGTCATCTCGAGAATCAAATCCAGGTGCTCCAGCGCCAGCAGATCCGTGGGCTCGTCATAAACCGCAATACCCACTTCTCCGGCAAATTTGGAACAGGCAATGGATTTGTTGACCGTGGCAATAGCAACCAGCTGCAACCGCAGTCTGCCCGGTTTGATTTCGCTCAGCATGCGCATAACAGATAGTGCGCGGTAGTCCCTGGCAACCACAGCCACCCTGAGCAACAAACAGTGCTCGTTTGATCTAACACCTTCCATAAACGGCCCCCTTTGGCACATGCCGGAAGATCGGTAAGAATTCTGTGCATTTTCCTGGTGGCGCCATGTCAGCCCGAATATTTCATCCTAAGATGAGCGTTTCAAATTTTAAGAATTATGATAGGAGAGGCGCTGATAAAATGTCAAGATGATAATGTGTCATATTGTGGTATCGGCTATCGGGGTGGACTGAGCCTCCGCCCGCAGAGCGGGTGGGCTCAAGATGCCCCTTGAAGGGGGTTGAAATATCCAATATCGAATGCGGCACAACGCAGAAGTTGGACTTTTTACGAAACCGTCAATCTTCCTGCAGTTCTTTTATATCCGCAAAATGATCCAGCGATTCCGGATTGCTGAGGGCGTCCTTGTTGAGAACCGGTTTGCCTTCGATGATTTTTTTTACCGCCAATTCGACTTTTTTCATATTCAAGGTATAGGGAACGTCCGGTATGGCAAGAATCTTTGATGGTACATGCCTGGGCGAGGCATTGACCCGGATGGTCTGCTTGATTTTCTGGTTGAGATCCTCGGTCAACGCGTATCCGGCGGCCAGTTTAACAAAAAGAATCACGCGAACATCATTTTTCCAATCCTGCCCCACAATAACGCTGTCTTCTATCTCTTCTATCTGATCCAGTAATCGATAAATGTCACCCGTACCGATGCGTACCCCCCCGGGATTCAAGGTGGCATCGGACCGCCCGTAAATGATCATCCCGCCCCGATCGGTTATCTCGACAAAATCACCATGCCGCCAGACATTGGGGTACACATCAAAGTAGGCCGCATGATACTTGCTGTTGTCCGGATCATCCCAGAAGTAGATGGGCATGGAGGGGAAAGGCGCCAGACACACCAGTTCACCCTGCTGGTTTACCATCGCGTTGCCCTCCTCATCGAATGCTTGTACGTTCATACCAAGCCCCCGGCACTGAAGTTCACCGGCATAAACCGGACCCATGGGATTTCCCAGGGCAAAACATCCATTTAAATCAGACCCTCCGGCAATAGACGCCAGCTGGAGATCCTGCTTGATTTCAGTGTAGATAAATTCGAAGCTCTCCACTGATAGAGGGGATCCCGTTGAAAGGAGTGCTTTCAGTGATGTCAGATCATATTCTTTGCCGGGTCTCACACCGGCTTTTTGAAGGGCGGCGACATAGCCGGCACTGGTACCGAAAATAGAAATGTTTTCGTCCTGGGCCATCTCCCACAAGGCCCCTGGATGTGGATGAAAGGGATTGCCGTCAAACAGGACTAGTGATGCGCCCAAAGCCAAAGAGCTGACCAGCCAGTTCCACATCATCCAGCCGCAGGTAGTAAAATAGAATATCGTATCCTCTCTTTTCAAATCCGAATGAAGCATGAGTTCTTTGACCTGGTGGAGGAGAATCCCGCCGGCACTTTGAACCATGCATTTGGGAAGACCGGTAGTGCCCGAGGAATACATGATGTACAGCGGGTGGGAAAACGGCAATTGCTCGAATGCAATCTCCAGGTTGCTTTCAGATGACTTGAAATCCTTGTAATGAACTGCATTGGGAACCTTGCTTAGGTCCGGTTCCAGTTCCGTATAGGGTACCACGACTATTTTTTCGATGGAGGGAAGCTTGCTGATAATGTCTGCAATCCGTTCGAGGGAATCAATGGACTTGCCTTTGAATAAATAGCCATTGGCGGTAAATAAAATTTTGGGTTTGATCTGACCGAAGCGATCCAGCACGCCCTTGATACCGAAATCAGGAGAGCATGAAGACCAGATAGCGCCCATGCTGGCTGCCGCCAGCATGGCGATAACAGACTGCGGCATATTCGGCATAAAACCCACCACACGATCACCGACCCGAACCCCGGCTTCTTTCAAGGCCTTTGCCACACGGGCCACCTCGTCATACAGTTCGATATAGGTCATGCGGACGGAATCCCGGTCTTCACCCTTAAATATCAGTGCTGTCTGATCGTCCCGGTAGCGGAGAAGATTTTCAGCAAAGTTAAGTCTGGCGCCCGGAAACCACTCGGCTCCCGGCATTTTGCCAAGATCATCCACAACCCGGTCATAGGGTTGGGATGCGATGATGCCGGCCACGTCCCACATGGAAGCCCAGAAATCGGGAATATTGTCAATGGACCATTGATGCAGCTGCGAATAATCGGTAATTTTTTTTTTGTATTGTTCATTGATGAAATTCATAAACCGGTACATATTGGTGCTTTTGATCCTCTCCTCAGACGGTTTCCATAATGGTGCTGCCATGATAACTCCTTTCAACATTTACCCTACAGTTGCAACGATAGAGTTTATCTGCCTTGACATCGTCTAACCCGAAAAGTTCTCGTCAAGTTTCATGAAATGTTCGAGCTAAAATCCTTTTTAAGGGTTGAACCATTGATTTCGACGATGGCAAAATTAGCATAACAATTAGATTGATGCAAACCCTTTGGGCATATAGAAGCTATCTCAAAAGTTTCTTTTGCCATTTCTTTCAAAATCAAGTATTTATTATATCATTTTTTCAATGAGCACAGGGGCTGAAAATTAATGTTTACCACCATGGAAATACTGGACATCGCACTGAAGATAGAGCAAAACGGTGAATCTGTTTACCGCCAGGCTATTCAGAATCTGGTGATCCCGGATATAATCAAGCGCTTGACCTGGATGGCGGATGAGGAAGCCCGTCATGCTCAATGGCTCATGAAATTACAATCCGATCTTCGCAGCAATAAAAATCACATTGTTGCGAATGAAATGAACAGCAATGTATTGCAAAATATCATCGGCAAACAAAGCTTTACACTTCAGGACATCGATTTCCCCGGTGTGGATGACATGCGGAACCTCATAAATATTTTTATCGAATTCGAAAAAGACGGCATCCTGTTCTATGAAATGCTGCGATCCTTTATCAAAGACCAGGATGTTCTTGAAAGTCTCGATCAGGTTATCGCCGAAGAATACCAGCACATTGAAATACTTCAAGAAATAAAATAGTAAAAAGATTTTATTAGACGCGACCTTGTCGCTATTTTAAGGACAACATGCATGACGCCACAACGCCCAACTTCGTCTGCTTCTTGAAACCTTGCTGAAAATGCATATCATTGATCCTAGTTGCCGCCATAAATATCTCCGGTTTAGCTTTCGACTGACGCTTCGGCGGGTGTTTGACGTTATTTTCGAAGCAGTTTTGGAACGCTATTCTGAACACGATAGATTAACAAACGATGATACCAACGGGCTTTTGACTATTTCTCAAGGACAACGCTATGTTAACCATGCAGAAACTGATTCTCGCTTGTCTTCTCACATTACCCGCCACCGGTCTTTGTACGGATTTGCGCTATGCACTGGATGTCCATATCGACCCCTCAAAAAATATGATTTCCGGAACGGCACGCATATCATCACAGCATGACAGGGAGGTAAGCCTCGGCACGGCAGGCCTGACCAATCTCACTGTTCACTCCGGTACGGTCCTATCAAAATCCGAAGAAACAATGGTTGTAAAAGTGACCAAAAACAGTGAAACACATCTCTCTTTCCAGGTCTTTCCCATGGAGTTGACTGGAACTTTTATGGATGCGGAGCATGTTTTCCTGACCGGCCATTGGTATCCCCTGCCATCGTCTCTGGCCGAATATCAATTGACCCTGAGAATACCACAGGAATTTATCGCCGTATCCGAGGCTGACATCATTCGTCGAGAACAAACAGGCGGCATGGCCACTTATTCCTTTGGGTTTCAGCACCCTGTGGATGCTGTTCATATAGCGGCTTCGAGCCGATTCACGGTTCAGAGAGACTATTATCAGGGTATTGAAATAGCGGCCTATTTTTTTAGGGAGGATGCCGCTCTGGCTGAAACCTATATACGCCACGCCATCGCCTACCTTCGGCAGTACCAGGAACTGCTGACGTTTTATCCCTACCGTCGCTTTGCCATCGTGGAAAACATTCTTCCCACAGGCATATCCCTGCCGACCTTCACACTTCTCGGCAGAGATGTCGTCCGCCTACCCTTCATCGTCAAGACCTCACTGGGACACGAAATACTTCACCAGTGGTTCGGCAGTGCTGTTTATATCGACAGTACACAGGGCAACTGGGCAGAAGGACTTACCACCTATCTGGCGGACCATGCCGCTGCAAAAAGGAACGGTTTGGACACCGCCTATCGAAAACAGATCATGGTGAATTATGAGGCCTATATCCGACCGGAGACCGTCATCCCCTTGCGTGCTTTCAAATACCGCCGGAGCCGGTCTGATGGGGTCATCGGATATGGAAAAACCGCCATGTTTTTTCATGAGCTTCAAAAGCGCCTCGGACCGGATCTATTTTATGGAGCCCTGAAGGATTTTGTCCATGAACATCTCTTTCGAAAAGCATCGTGGCAAGATGTACAGACATCCTTTGAAAAGGTGGCGGGAATACCCCTGGAAGAAACCTTTGCTGCCTGGCTCACCCGAACCGACATACCCACAATGGACATTCAGAATGCCCGCCTATCAGTAAGCAAAGGCAAGCTGCTCCTGACATTCGATCTGCACCGGGAGCCGGATCCACGTCCATTGACACTACCCATCTCCATTTACACCGACAACAAAACATGGGTACGTGTCGTCGATGGGACAAGCTCCGGAAGCATTGACCTGCCCCTGGAGGCACTCCCATCCAGAGTGGTTCTGGATGAAAAATATGATGTCATGCGCCACCTTACCGAAGCTGAGACACCACCGGTACTGGCATCCATAATGGGAACGCCTGAGATCGTGGCAGTGATTCCGCCTGAAAAAAAGGACAGCTTCCAAGCCCTTGTGGAAGCGCTCGGTAATCCGAACGTCACCAGCATGACGTCTGACAAGATACGTATTGCTGACCTGGGTGAACAGAACCTGCTCATCGCCGATTCCAACAGCGATCTTGCAAGGAAGCTGTTTGGGAAAATGGACCCACCCGCAGCGGGTATCCGTCTTAGAGTTTTTAAAAACCCGTTTCAGACCACGCAACGGATTCTGCTGGCCGATGTTGCCAGCAAGGCTGAAGCAGAGGCCATCCGCTACAAACTGCGTCATTACGGTCAATATTCGGATCTGGCATTCAACCAGGGTCGCAACGTCCGCAAAGAGATTACCGACACCCAAAACGGCATCCTCATATTGGAGCCAAAACCCTCCATGGCCGTTGTGCCGGACCAGATGCCAAGCCTTGACAAAATCATTCCTGAGCTGCTGGACAAACAGGTCATCTTTGTCGGGGAGCAACATAATCGGTTCGAGCACCACATCAACCAGCTTCAGATCATCCAGCAGTTCCACAAGGCCGGAACTGATTTTGGTGTCGGCATGGAAATGTTCAAGAAACCCTATCAGCGTGTCATCGATGCCTACCTCTCCGATGAAATTGATGAGCAAGCCTTCCTTAAACAGACCCGCTACTTTAAAGAATGGGGTTACGATTACCATCTCTACAAGCCCATCATCGATTTCATGAAAAAGAATCACATTCCCCTGATAGCCCTCAATTTACCGGAGAGAATCACCCGGCAGGTGTCCCGATCCGGAATCGACATGCTTGCCCCTGAAGACAAAGAACTCATACCTGAAAATCTTGATTTCTCTGACAGCCGCTACGCCCAGGACCTGCGGGAAGTCTTTGCCTTGCACAGTGATCAGGGAGCTCTTGAAGATTTCAATTATTTCTATCAGGCACAGGTCTTGTGGGACGAGACAATGGCCGAGACAGCGTATCAGTTCCTCCGGAAAACGCCTAAGCGTAAACTGATTGTTCTGGCAGGCAATGGCCATCTGCGGTATGGATATGGGATTCCAAAACGTCTCCAGCGGCGTATCATGACCTCTTCCGCGGTCATACTGCAGGACGAAACCCTGGAAAGCGGCATCGCGGACTATGTACTGCAAACCACCAGATTGGAGGGATCCCGATCACCGAAACTGGGTGTTGCCGTGGAAAATAATGAAACCGGACTGCTGGTTAAAAGTGTTGCGTCTAAAAGCCCTGCCCAAACGGCCGGTCTTGAAAAAGGTGATTTCATTACCCGGTTCAACCATATTGACATACACTCCCTGGCGGATTTGAGATACGGGCTTTTCACCACGGATCCGGGAGGCACCTATCCTTTGCAGATCAATCGCAATAACGTTTTAATCGAAAAAAAAATTCAGTTGTTTAATTTCTCACCCCTGTCCCCGCATGGCGCCAAATAACGTGCATGATTGGGTGTTTCCCTGAAAGCCCTGCTCAGGAGAACCAAGTCATTAATTTTGAAAAACCCCCGGCATTCACAATTTTACCGGGCACAAAAGGATTAAACATGAATCTGGTGGATCAATATTCAGAAATGAAACTGACAAGAGGCCCGTCTTACACCCCCCGCACAAAACACCTGGGCCCTGATGGCTGGGCAAAATATACCAACCGTCTGTTCCTGGAATCCAGTCCCTATCTGCTGCAGCACGCCCACAATCCCGTGGACTGGTATCCATGGGGTGACGAGGCATTTCAGACGGCAGCCTCCCTGAACCGTCCGGTTCTGTTATCCGTGGGTTACTCCACCTGCCATTGGTGTCACGTCATGGAAGAAGAATCATTTGAGGACGAGGAAATCGCCCGCTATATCAATGAGAATTACATCCCCATCAAGGTAGACCGGGAAGAAAGACCCGATGTGGATGCCATATACATGGCTGCTGTTCAAGCCCTTACCGGCAGGGGTGGATGGCCCATGACCGTCTGGCTGACCCCGGACAGGAAACCCTTTTACGGCGGCACGTATTATCCTGCCCGGGATGGAGACCGTGGTGCCGGAATGGGTTTTCTGACCTTGTTAAAAAAAATCAAACAGAGTTACGAGGATCGAAAAGACCTTGTAAACCAGACCAGCCGGCAACTGACGGATGTGGTCAAGCAGATGCTGGCGCCGGATGCCGGTTCACAGCTCCCGGGCAAAGACATACTGGAGCAGTCATTTCAATCCTACCAGAACCGTTTTGATCCGCTTAACGGAGGCCTCCGTGGTGCGCCCAAGTTTCCGAGTTCCCTGCCCGTCCGTTTTCTTTTACGTTATTACCAGCGCTTTAAGAATTCCGATGCATTGAATATGGCTACACAGACATTGGACAAAATGGCCGCAGGCGGACTTTATGATCACGTGGGGGGTGGTTTTCATCGTTATGCTACGGACGAGAAATGGATCGTACCCCACTTTGAAAAAATGCTCTACGACAACGCACTGCTGGTCATGGATTATCTGGACGGGTATCAATTGACGGGCAACCCGGAATATAAACGTGTTGTCCATGAAGTTCTCCACTATGTACGGCGGGATATGACATCACCGGACGGTGCTTTCTTTTCCGCGACAGATGCGGACAGCCTGACACCCAAAGGGCACCGGGAGGAAGGCTACTTTTTTACCTGGACCCCGGAAGAGATGGAGAAAGTGCTGGGCCCGGATCTTGCCGGTCTGATTAGAGAAACCCATGCTGTAGGCTCATTTCCCAACTTCGAAGGCCGCTATATCCTCAACACACCGGACAGCCTATCGGATGTGGCTGAACGCTTGGATCTGGATGAGCAGCATTTACGTTCCCGGATTGCAACGGCGCTTAATATGTTGCATGCTGAACGCGAACATCGCCCACCCCCTCTGAGGGATGAAAAAATTCTCACCGCCTGGAACGGGCTGATGATATCAGCCTTTGCCAAAGCCGCTTTCGTTCTTGATGAACCCGGTTATAGGGCAGATGCGGTCCGCGCTGCTACATTTGTCCTGGATCATCTATATGTCGATGGGAGGCTGCAGCGTAGCTACATGGATGCTGTTGCAAAGCACAATGGCTACCTCAATGACTATGCCTTCCTGATTGCAGGTATAATCGACCTGTATGAAACAACCCACGACCTTCACTGGCTGGAAAAGGCCATGGAATTAGAAAGAATACTCGCCCGGTACTATGAAGACACAGAAAGCGGTGGTTTTTTTATGACGAGCATGGACCACGAAGACCTCATTGCCAGAGAGAAGCCAAAACACGACGGTGCCCTGCCCTCCGGTAATGCCGTCGCCACAATGAATCTGCTGCGACTTGGGGCGTTCACATCCAACCCTGACTACCTTCTCCGGGCTGAGAAAGCATTGCAGGCCTTCTCCGGCACCCTATCTGCCAACCCCACTGCCATGGCCGAACTTCAGTTGGCATTAGACAACTTTCTGGTGCCCCCGAGGGAGATCGTCATCGTTGAACCAAAAGATAAAAAAGGCTCATCCGATGTGCTGCTTGACAAGCTCAGACAGCAGTATTTACCAGGCCGTATCATCGTAGTTGCCACCGAAGGAAATGATTTAGACTCACAGACCAAGATCATTCCGCTCATAAAACAAAAATCTGCCATGAACGCCAAGCCAACCGCCTATGTCTGTGAAAACAAAACCTGTCAGGCACCCACAGTCGATCCGGAAATATTTGCCAGGCAGATTGCAAGTGAAGAAGCTATAAGCATCAAGCTATAAGCATTAAGCCGCTTAGAGCTTACTGCTTAATGCTTATAGCTCAGCGTTATACCACCAGTGCAGCCATATCGCGCCCGAACACGCCGATTCTATCGCCTGATGAAACCGGAACGTTCAGATCCCAGGACAAGGGGTCAACGCCGGCTTGCTGATATCCAAGCCACCGCACCATATTACTGCGAGCGGCAAGCAGTTTTGCGTTCAGGAAAAGACTGTAGACATCTTGCGTGGATATGCCCATTCGTTCAAAAACCGACGCGATGGTTTCACCGGGTTCGGGAGAAAGCCGCAAAACGTTGCTTTTTGAAAGAATGTCATGATCCAGCATCTTACGTAGTTTGCCATAAAGATGGATTTCAATCATTATGCCTCCAAAAATAAAATCGTGTGACGATTTTATTTAGAAAGAACCGTAACTGTGCAGACCCGGCAGGTAGTTCACACCAAAATAGGTAAACAGCATGGCCATGAAACCGACAATCGAAATGTAGGCAATCTTTTTGCCGTACCACCCCCGTATGAGTCTGGCATGCAGAAGGGTTGCATAAACAAACCAGGTAATGAGGGACCAGGTTTCCTTTGGGTCCCAGGACCAGTAGCTCCCCCAGGCCGAATTGGCCCATACAGCCCCTGTGATAATACCCACGGAAAGAAACAGAAATCCGAACAGGACCATGCGGTGTGTCAGTTCATCGAGTATATTCAATTGCGGGAGGTATGTCAGTAATCCCTTACCATCCGAGCGCTCCCGTTTCTTTAACAGGTACATGATGCTGACGCCGAACGCGATAGTAAATGCCGCATATCCCAAAAAACAGGTAAACACATGCGCAATGAGCCAGTTGCTCTTCAAAGCCGGAACCAACGGCTGGATGCGATCGCTGACATTGGGAGACATGGATGCATAAGCCATTGCCAGACATGCAATAGGTGTTGCAAAAACGCCTATCATGGGGCTCTGATAACGTTTTTCGATGAACAGATAGATAATGCCGATGGTCAGAGCAAAAAATACCAGTGATTCATACATGTTCGACAAGGGAGCATGACCAATCCCGAGCTCATACGACTCTGCCCAGCGCATAAAAAAACCAGTCAGGTTACCGATAACAGTCACCACGGCAGCCCATTTGGCAAGCTGCCCGGGAAATGGCTTTTGAAATATCCACGAAGCCAGGTACAGCGTCGCAGCAATTCCATAGCCAAATGTTACGACAGACAATAATTCAGAACTGTTCATATCCAACCTCAAAATAAAATCATGTTACGATTCTATTGAACGCGACCTCGTCGCTCTATAGGGTTCATTTTTCGGGTTTACCCAGAAGTTGTGCAAGCTTTTTCGTCTTTAACGCCATTCCCAATTTATTTTTGTTGGCCGTCCCCGCAACCATGACCCGGCTTTTACTTCCTTTTCGGCTGACGTCAACACAAAGGCGCTGGTGAGACATAAAAAATGTAATGATGATACCGGCTATCATGACCATAAATCCTGAATAAACGACCCACACTCCGGGGTCTTTGACCACCTGCAGCCCGGTATAATACTGTTTGTCTTCCGGTTTCTTTTCAGACGGCTGCTTTTCATGCTGATGAATGACCGAAATAACCACATTCCCCTTTCTCATTTTATCGAAATTGGGAAATTCGATCGGCAGGGTGACCTCGGCGGGTTCTCCGCCCACAGGCGTCAGGATGCCCACCAAAGCCGCTCCGATCTTCTGTCCCATAAAAGAAGCCGATTCCATGAACTCCATGACAACGAATTTCCCCATTCCCTCCGGGATTTCCAGGGGTTTCCCAATCTCGGCTGTTCGCTTGTAAACCATTCCCGAAGCTTTCACGAGAAAGGCAAGCTGGATATCGTCAGGAGAAAACACGTGCTTTTCGCTTCGTTCAGGTGCTATTTCTCCGTAGCTCGACTGGAATATGCTGATGCCTTTGTAGCGCAGTGGATCATTGACGATAATGTCTTTCGTCAGGACAGGTTTCCCGTTTTCCAGGATCGTCAGGCTGGACCGGTATTCCTTTGGCGCACCATTCTTATAAGTGCTCAAACTGAATTTGTTGCACTGAATTTCAAAACCAAGATGCTGGCTCATGCGTGTATTCCTGATTTGCACGTGGTCGACCCGTTCGCCTTCCGGGATGTTCACATAGCCATCGAACCCGAACATCGATCCGATCATGGCGCCGGCAATAAGAAAAAGAATACTCGAATGCACGATATAAACACCCAAGCGGGTCCAGCGCCATTTTTCCGCAAACAAGGAAAAGCCTTGGTCTGTTTTTTCAACTCTGGGGTGACCAAAGGCCTTGGTAAAAACGGCAGTAAATTCATTCTCCAGATCTTCCGGCTGCCTTGGGTCGGTAAATCTCTCTTTTTGTTTCAGCTTTTGAAAGGTGGAGAGTTTGAATGTGGTTTCTTTGGGAAAGATCACTTTCCATGTAGCGGAAAGCCGATCGATGGAACAGGCAACGATGTTGCAAATGAGCAACAGCAGCAGCAGTTGAAACCACCAGGAGTGATACATGTCAAAGACATTGAGGATGTCGAATAGACGATAAAAAAACGCACCGTATTGATGAAAATAAGCCTCAGGATTCGCATTTTGTGGCACAAGGGTACCAATGACGGATGTCACCGCCAGAGACAGCAGCAGCACAACGGTCAGACGAATCGATACAAAAAATTTCCATATGGGGTTCTTGTCTGCCATGGATTGTCTGAATCACCTTTTCAGTGGAATTTTAAAAACGTACCCGCTAAAATAGGTATCGTCTTGAAAGATGTCAAAATAAATCGCCTGTGAACCAAATACAATGATTTAGCCCGAACATTTCAGGTTCGTGAAATCCCCAGGATAGGTATCACGTATATCATATTTTTGACTTAAATCAATGCTTGCATACCACGTTGTGATAATAAAATCCTTACACGATTTTATGTGACGCGACCTTGTCGCTATTTATTCCATATTGAGTTGCCAAAGCAGCTTCGGAACAATATTCTGAGTTACAACGCAACGTTTGGGTTTCACCATAACTAGAGCGAAATGAGTGATCCAATGGCGATTTGCGCTGTTTGAGCCAATTAAGGCTCCTTGCATCAGCGCATGTCAATGAAAACCCAATATTAAAACACGGTCATTTCGCAGCCATGAAAGTTTAATTTTATGGCCAGCGCTGATGTTAGGAACCCTTGCGGCGAGTTCACAACGTGCCAGGGGATTATTCATTTCGCGTTCGCTGAACCCTAAAAGTTGAGCTATACTATGTCGTCAACAGTCAGATTGGCTGGAGGAATATGACCATGGAGTGGACAAAAGATGCTGAAAATGCAGTGAAAAGAGTGCCTTTTTTCGTCAGAAAAAAAGTTCGGGCACGTGTTGAAACACAGGTGGCGGAAATAGGAAAAAAGATCGTCACCCTGGCGGATGTCAAAACAGCCCAGAAACGACACCTGCAAACGATGAGCGAAGAAATCAAGGGCTACCAGATCGACACCTGTTTTGGTTCGGGCGGCTGTCCCAACCGGACCATCCCTTCGGAAAAGCTTCTCGAACGGATAGAGAAAACGATGGCAGCACAAGCGCTTCTTTCTTTTTTGAAGCAGCATGTTCAGGGAGATCTCAAATACCACCATGAGTTCAGAATCACCATTGCAGAATGCCCCAATGCATGCTCCCAACCCCAGATCAAGGACATCGGCATCATCGCCGCCCTGGTTCCCGGTCTTACAAATGAAGTCTGTACCGCTTGCGAAGCATGTGTCGAGATCTGTCCGGACAACTGCATCCATCTGCACACGTCCCCTGAAAAACCCGAAATTGACATGGACCGATGTATGTCCTGCGGAAAATGCGTGGGCGTGTGTCCCACCCAGACCATTCAAGAACAGAAAAGGGGTTACAGGGTTCTACTCGGAGGCAAGCTGGGCCGACATCCGCGCCTGGCAATGGAACTGCCGGGTGTGTACAACGAGAAAGAGGTACTTGAAATTATCCAATACTGTATTAACTTTTATAAACGAAACAGTCGACATGGCCAACGTTTCGCACAGATTTTCAAGGATTCTGATTTTGAAATCCTGGCAAAAAAAGTACAACCTGAATTGAGTGATTTTTACCGAAGAGATGCGCCGAGATCTTGATGGAGAAGGGTTCTCAAAAAACGTAGGCATATCAGTTGATCTGTCGAGGCTTTTTGCGAACCCTTGATTCGCAAAAGATTGGTGCAGATCGAGATAAAAATCGATCAGTTCAGGTATAAGCTAATTAGGAGAAAATTCCATGGAAAAAACAACGTTTACCATACCAAATATATCCTGTGGACACTGCGTGATGAGTATTAAAAACGAACTGGGTGATCTGGAGGGCGTGAGTGCGGTGGATGGCGACCCCGACCTGAAATCAATGACAGTGACATGGGAAGCACCGGCAACACTGGAAATTATCAGGGCACAGCTCAGGGAAATCAATTACCCGGCGGAATGAGCTGGGATGCTTGGAAGCTGGGAGGCTATGATGCTGAGAAGCTCCTAACAGCTTATGGTTTAAAGCTTACGGCTATTTCCCTTAAACCATGGTCTTTTTCGTGGTTTCGATCTTTCGTGTTTTCGTGATAAAAAATAGTCATAGCTTTCCGTTTTCTGCAAGATCCACAAGCCCCGTCAAATCGAGCAGTTTGATTTCACGGCCGTCAACAGCGATGAGACCACGCATGCTCATTTTGCCGAGAATACGAGACAATGTTTCAGGAATGGTACCCAGCAGGCTTGCAAGCTGCCCCTTTGAAACCGGCAGGGCCACCATTTCTTCGGTTCCCTGCTCCCGGGTAAGATAGATCAGGTAGGAAGCCAGACGACCGGGAACCTCTTTCAGGGACAGATTTTCCACCTGAACGGTAAACTGGCGCAGGCGCATGGAAAGCATGGCCAGCATATTCAGGCTGAGGGATGGGTTATCAGAAATCAGTTCAACAAAAGCAGCTCTCGGGAAAAAGAGAAGATGGCTTTTTAACAGGGTTTCGGCATTTGCCGGAAAATTTTTTCCTGTAAACACGGCCACTTCACCAAAAGGACTTCCAGGGCCATAGATATGCAGGATCTGCTCCTTACCATCCATGGAAACCTTGTAAATCTTGACTTTCCCGTCTGCAACCACGTAGAAACCGTTACCTTTGTCGCCCTCTGAAAAAACAGTCCGCCCTTTATTGTAAAATTTATCCAGGGCAATCCCCCGGATCTTTTTCAGATCTCCCTCCTGAACATTCTGGAAAAGCGGTATCAGGGAGATAATTTTCAGTATTTTTTCCATGACGACACTACTCCGGAATAAATTTTTTTTTGCGATTATATATAAACTTTATTGTAGACTTACAGTAAGCACCAGGGAATGATCAAATGTTAAATAATTTACCTTAACACTTAAAACTTAAAACTTAAAACCTAAAACCAATTCTTTTGACTTATGTCAATGAAACCATCTGAATTAACCCCTATAGTCAGTCCAACCAATAACGAACCAAATCAGCTCGATTCAATTCGAACACGAAAGGAGAAACCCATATGTTTTGTTTTCAATGTGAACAGACCGCAAAAGGCCAGGGTTGTACCAGTGTCGGTGTCTGTGGAAAGCAGCCCGATACCGCAGCGCTACAGGATTTGTTGATTTACACACTCAAAGGACTTTCCCTTGTGGCTTTAAAAGGCCACAGTCTCGATTTGAGAGATTCGGATATGGATCAATTTACCTGCGAAGCGGTTTTCTCGACGCTGACCAATGTTAATTTTGATTCGGAACGCTTTGTCGTTTTAATTCAAGAAACCGTCACACGCAGAGATGCCCTGAAAAAACGCATCCAAGCCGTGGAAAACGATGTGCAGTTCCCTGAAGGTCCTGCAAGCTTTTCCCCCGCCTCCGATATTGAAAAACTCGTTGCCCAAGGAGAACAGGTGGGCGTGAAGTCAAACCCGGATGTCAATCCGGATATTCTTTCCCTTCGAGAACTGCTGGTTTACGGTCTCAAGGGCCTTGCAGCATATGCAGATCATGCCCGGATACTCGGCCAGCACGATGACACGGTCTACGATTTTATCTACCAGGCGCTGGCTGCAACACTCGACGATGAATTGGGCGTAGAGGCGCTGGTGGGGCTGGCCCTGAAATGTGGTGAGGTCAATCTCAAGGCCATGGAACTGCTGGATGCTGCAAACACTGGCGCGTACGGTCACCCTGTCCCCACGAGCGTGCCTTTGAGCGTAAAAAAAGGAAAAGCGATTCTCGTATCCGGACACGATCTCAAGGATTTGTATGAATTGCTGAAACAGACCGAGGGCAAAGGCATCCAAATCTATACCCATGGCGAGATGCTGCCCTGCCACGGATATCCCGAGTTGAAAAAATTTGAACATTTTTACGGGCATTATGGCACAGCCTGGCAGAATCAGAAAAAAGAGTTTGCCGAATTTCCCGGTGCAATTCTGATGACAACCAACTGTATCCAGAAGCCTAAAGACACCTACCAGGAAAACATATTTACAACAGGTCTTGTTGGCTGGCCCGGTGTAAAGCACATTGCAGGCAAGGATTTTTCAGAAGTCATCGAAAAGACCCTTGAAATGCCTGGATTCCAGGAAGACACGCAAGGCAAGTCCGTCATGGTTGGATTTGCCAGAAATGCAGTCCTCTCGGTAGCCGGCCAGATTGTCGAAGCCGTTAAAAGCAAAGCCATTCGTCATTTTTTCCTCGTAGCCGGTTGTGACGGTGCCAAGCCCGGTCGAAACTACTACACCGAATTCGTGGAAAAGGTCCCCAAGGACAGCGTTGTCCTTACCCTGGCATGTGGTAAATTCCGGTTCTTTGATCAGGATCTTGGCGATATCGGCGGGATCCCGAGGCTCCTGGATATCGGTCAGTGCAACGATGCCTACTCCGCCGTACAGATTGCCGTGGCCCTGGCAAATGCATTTGATTGCGGTGTCAATGATCTGCCGCTATCCATGGTCCTGTCATGGTACGAACAGAAAGCCTGTGCCATACTGCTGACGCTTCTTCACCTGGGCATCAAGGACATTCGTCTGGGGCCGAGTCTACCGGCTTTTGTTACACCCAATGTCCTGGATGTGTTGGTCAAGAACTTCAATCTGATGCCCATCTCGACACCGGATGAAGATTTGAAAGCCATATTGGGATAAATTCGTTACACGAATTTATATGACGCGGCTTTGCCGCTTGAACAGAAATAAAGGATCAGGATCCACACGAATTGTTTCGTGTGGATCCTGATCCTCCAGTTAAAAAACAATTAAATAGAGTCATGAGGATCTGCCATGAAATGTCCTGGTCAAGACAGTCGCTATTGGAAACCCGGGGCGATTTTTGAGGAATCCTGTCCCAAGTGCGGTCATTCCGTTGAATTCTTCAAGGATGATACTGCCCGGAAATGCCATCACTGCAACCACCGGTTCGTCAACCCGAAAATGGATTTCGGGTGTGCGTCCTATTGCGAGTTTGCAGAGCAGTGCATCGGCACCCTGCCCCCCGAACTCCTGGCAGGAAAAGAAGATCTCCTCAAAGACCGGGTCGCCATTGAAATGAAACGATATTTCAAAACAGATTTCAAACGCATCGGTCATGCCACGCGTGTGGCCAGATATGCGGAAAGGATTGCCAAAAAAGAAGTCGGCAATATGGCGGTCATATTATGTGCCGCCTACCTTCACGACATCGGCATCCCTGAGTCAGAGCGCAAACACCAGAGCGCGGCCCCGGAGTACCAGGAACAGGAAGGTCCGCCGATTGCACGGGGCCTCCTCGAAAAACTGGGCGCAAAGGATGCCTTAATCGAGGAAGTCTGTGACATCATCGGGCACCATCACCACCCCCGACCGGATGACACCATTAACTTCAAGGTCCTGTATGATGCCGACATGATCACCAACATGGAAGAACGCCACAAGGACGAACCCATGGATTCCGGTCGTATCGAAAATTTTATTCAGACATCTCTGCTGACGGAAGGTGGCAAAGAAACAGCCGAAAAAGTGTTTTCGGTCTTGTAAAGGAAAGCATACAATGAAAGTACGACGTAAAATAATTGAAATCGATGAAGAACGTTGCGACGGTTGTGGTCTGTGCATCATCGGTTGCGCCGAAGGCGCACTCAAGATCATTGATGGCAAGGCAAAAGTTGTAGCCGACAAATTCTGCGATGGATTGGGCGCCTGTCTCGGTGAATGCCCGAATGATGCCTTGACCATTGTGGAAAAAGAAGTCGATGAATTCGACGAAATCGCAGTGGAAGAACACCTGTCTCAGATGGAAAAAGAACAGACCCATGACGCACCAGGCTCACCCTGCGGGTGTCCATCGGAAACATTGCAGTCTTTTGCACCAACGGCCTGTCAGAAGGCAAACCAGCCCACCGCCCATGAGGGAGGCGTATCAGCACTTTCACACTGGCCGGTCCAGATTCGCCTTGTGCCGCCGCAGGCGCCTTTTCTGAAAAATGCCCATCTTCTCGTGGCGGCGGACTGTACACCCCTGGCCTACCCGGATTTTCATGAACGGTTCTTAAAAGGCAAGGTCGTATTGATGGGATGTCCAAAATTTGACGATGTGCAAGATTATATCGACAGATTTGCAGCTATTTTCGAGGCATCGGATATCGCAAGCATCACAGCCGCAATCATGGAAGTTCCCTGTTGTTCCGGGCTGCCGTACATCATCAAAAAAGGAATGGAAAAAGCAGGCAAAACCGTTCCAATGGAAACGGTGGTCATCAGCACCCGGGGGCAAATACTGGAGCAGCGGGTAGCCTAATCTTCAGGCTGTAGACTGTTAGGCTATTAGACTGTAGGCTGTTGAGCGCCCAATGGCCTAATAGTCTACAGCCTTTAGTCCGCATATTAAAAATAATGAACGCGTAAAAAATCAGAATTAGATGGTTTCGTAAAAAGTTCAAATTCAAGGCGTGCAAGTTTTGTAATCATGAGGCGTACGTATTATCGTACGTTGAATGATTACGAAATGCAGCACAACGCAGACGTTGGACTTTTACGAGACCGTCAAAAATAACTCGACTCGTCCCAGCAATGTGTGCACAGTTTATCCTTGGGCATACCAATGGCGTCCACAAGGTCCGGCAGTTTCTGATAAGCCAGGGATGTCAGGCCGAGTCTTTGACGGATGCCTTCGATCATTTTTAGATTCTTGTCCGAGTCTGCTGAAGCATACTCCGGCAGAAAGCCGGTCTCATCTCCCTCCAGTTTATAAATGATCTGGCGCCCCGCAAGATCGAGCGTCGATCTCGAGGTGGAAAAATTCAGGAATTCACACGGATAAATAAGGGTCGGGCAAGCGGGTCGCATGTGAACTTCACGGGCACCATATTCAAAAAGTTTTTGAATGTTGTCCTTGAGCTGGGTCCCGCGGACGATGGAATCTTCACAAAAAAGAAGCCGTTTTCCCTCGATCAGATCTCGAACCGGAATTAGTTTCATCCTGGCAACAAGGTCTCGCTGTTCCTGATTCTGCGGCATGAAGCTCCGCGGCCAGGTGGGTGTGTACTTGACAAAAGGTCGGATATAGGGGACCTGTTTTTCATTGGCGTACCCGATGGCATGCCCGATTCCCGAATCTGGGATACCCGCCACAAAGTCGATGGCAACCGCATCGTTCTGGGCCAGTGCGGCACCACATTGATTGCGCACCTTCTCTACATTGATCCCTTCATAGCTCGATGCTGGATAACCATAGTAGACCCACAAAAAGCTGCAGACTTGAAGATCTTCACCCGGCGCCTGGCACTGCTCGCACCCGTCCGGTGTCAGACAAACAATTTCCCCTGGTCCCAGATATCGGTCGATCTCAAATCCCAGGTTGGGAAACGAACACGACTCGGATGAGGCTGCATAAGCACCCGCTTTTTTCCCGATGACGACAGGCGTCCTGCCCAGCCTGTCTCGAGCGGCATAGATACCCTTTTCCGTTAATAGCAGCAGTGAACAGGACCCTTGGATGGATGCCTGGGCTTTGCGAATACCATCGACAAAACTTTCTCCTTCGCATATCAGCATGGCCACGAGCTCCGTGGGATGCATTTCCCCACCGCTCATCTCTGAAAAATGAAGCCGTTTGCCATAAGCCTGTTTCCCGAGCTGCTCGAGATTGTTTATCTTTCCCACCGTGACGATACCAAAGGTTCCCAGATGGGATCCGATAATCAGAGGCTGTGCATCGGTATCACTGATGACCCCGATCCCCTGGTGGCCATTGAATTTTGGAAGATCCGGTTCGAACTTGGAGCGAAAATAATCGTTTTCGATGTTGTGGATGGCGCGTGAATACCCTGTGCTGTTTTTGACGCACACCCCTCCGCGTTTGGTTCCAAGATGGGAATGATAGTCCGTTCCATAGTAAACATCTAAAACACAATCAAGCTTCGAGACTTCTCCGAAGAATCCACCCATTGATCCGGCTCCTTTATAAAATAAAATCGTTTCACGATTTTATCGTACGCGGCTGTGCCGCTTTTTTAAAGTCCAAATACCCCTCGATCAAATATCGGAAGCGTTACAACTGGAAAGGTATCTTCCGATTCAAAACGATCCGCTCAAGATCCATCCACACGTCATATACCAGAATTTCCACGCCCCCTTTGAGATGCGCCTCACGCAAGGCCTCTCCGTAAGCAGCGTCAATATGATCTGCAGGCCGAAAGCATTCGGCATCCATCCGTTGAATACAAAAGAACATGGCACACCGATTTCCCTCGGCAGTCAATCGTTGGAGCTCTTTGAGGTGCTTGCGTCCCCTTTGCGTAACCGCGTCCGGAAAACAGGCAACACCTTGGTCGACCAGGGTGCAGTTTTTTATTTCCACAAAACACCTGGCACCATGAGAATCCGTCAAAAGAAGATCCAGGCGTGATCCTTTTGACGTTTGAACCTCGGAACGAATCTCTTCATAGTCTGCCAGTTCCGCCACCAACCCATTTTCTATGGTTTTTTTGATAAGCCTGTTCGGTACAAGGGTGTTGACGCCCACCAGAGAGTCAGGCATCTGGATGATTTCCCAGGTGTATTTCAGTTTTCGCTTTGGGTTGTCATGCCAGGACAGGTACACCGGCCGGCCGGGTTCTGAACAGGCGGTCATGCTTCCCGAGTTGGGACAGTGGGCGGTTACAAGCGTGCCGTCTTCCAACGCAACATCGGCCAGGAATCGTTTGTACCGTTTGATCAACCTGCCCGGTATCAGTTCCGGCCAGGCCAGTCCTCGATATTCTTTCTGTTTTATCTTTTCTGTCTCCATATAATCCGCGTTTCACCATATACATTTTTATAACTCCCGACAAGGCAATCTTTGACATACGTACCAGGATAATATATATGCCCAGAAGGTAAGTGCTCAGGCTGATAGGGTGATAGATTGAAATTCACCGGTGTCATGGGTGTGTTTGGCAGGGAATCGATGCCAGAGAAAGAGCAAAATATTAAAACCCATATTGAACAGACCGGATTTCTGCAACAGCTCGGTCCCGCTATCCCGAAACTGACAATTCAAGTCAATGCCAGCGTTCTGGAAAGCTGGGGGAGTATCGCCAACACCCTGGCGGAATTCTGTGATGTGCCGGCCGTTTTGATTCGAAGACTCCAGGGCGATCACATGGAGGTCATCAGCGCCAGCACGCTTGGAAACAACCCGTATCAAATAGGCCACAAGGCCTTATTGAAAGATCTATACTGTGCCCTTGTGGTTCAGCAAAAAGAACCACTACTCGTTCCGAATATTTTAAAGGAAACGGGCAATATAAACAGGGACGCCGACCTGGGAATGGTTTCTTACATGGGTGTTCCCCTTCTTTGGCCGGACGGCGAGATTTTCGGCACCATGAGTCTGCTGGATTCCAAAGAGCATACCTATACGCCCCGCTTTGAAAACCTGATATGCAAATTCAAGGAGCTTGCCGAAACACAGCTGGCCATGCTTTTCAAAAATATGGCCGACCGTAAAAGCCTTGAATATATATTGAACAGCCTCAAAGAAGGTATCATTGCCCACGACCTTAATCGACGTATCCTCTTTTATAGTGATGGCGCCGAAAAAATCCTGGGATTTCCCCGGGAAGAGGTCCTGGGAAAGGACTGCCACGAAGCATTTGGCGAGTCTTTGTGTGGCAACCGATGCTCCTTTTGCACCGGCGACCCTACCCTGAAAAATAAGAAGGATCATACCCTCCCCGTCACCACCAATAACGGTCTCAAAAGAATGATCGACATGTCCATCATCCTGATGAAAGATGAAAACCACCAGGATATCGGTGCCCTGGCCACCATTACGGATCTGACGGAACTGATCGAGTTGCAGATGGATGCCGAAAAGATTTTCAGCTTCTCGAACATTATCGGCCGCAATAAAAAAATGATCTCGGTCTTTAAACAGATTCGAGATGTTACAGACTATGATTTTCCCGTCCATATCTCGGGAGAGACCGGCACCGGCAAGGAACTCGTCGCCCATGCCATCCACAATGAAAGCCGACGGGGAGGCGCACCATTTGTTCCCATCAACTGTGGTGCGCTGCCGGAAGGACTTATCGAGAGCGAACTCTTCGGTCATGTCAAAGGCGCCTTTTCCGGAGCGATCAGGGAAAAGAAGGGTCGGTTTGAACTGGCTGACGGCGGTACGGTCTTTCTGGACGAAGTATCGGAGCTTCCCAAACTCATGCAGGTAAAACTTCTGCGATTTCTGCAGGAAGAAACCTTTGAGAAAGTCGGGGGAGAAAAAACAATATCCGTTAATACGAGGGTCATCAGTGCCACAAACAAGGATCTGAAACAGGAAGTTCAGAATGGTAATTTTCGTGAAGACCTCTTTTATCGCCTGAACGTAATACCGATCATGGTTCCGCCTCTGCGGGAACGCAAAACAGACATACCGCTCCTGGTGGACCATTTCCTGAAACAGTTTCCCGGGCATAAAAACCAGCAGGAGTTCAAAATCAGCGATGAAGCCCTTTCCATGATGATGGATTATCGATGGCCCGGGAATGTTCGCGAACTTCAAAACTGCATCCAGTTTTCTATTGTGCGGGGTAAGGGTGGTTTCATTCGGCCCATGGATCTTCCTCTTGAATTAAAACAATTTACACCTAAGAATTTGAACCGCGGCCCCTCCCGAAAACTCGATTCAATCGCCGTTAAAGAAGCACTTGTCAAAACAGGAGGCAACAAGCTTAAAGCGGCCAAACTTTTAGGTGTCGGCCGTGCAACCCTGTACCGTTTCCTTGCCAAATATCCCAACACGATAAGATCGTAATGGACATGCCTCGTGAAACGCATTTTACACGCCATATTCATCGGGTTCTTGCTGATATACCTGCTGTCCGGTTCGCAGCCGGTCTTGACTGGCGCGACCTGGATCTTTCAGATGAAAACAGTGCCCTCCGAAAGGGGATCGAATCAGGTAAAATCCTGGATGCCGGTGAATGGGGAGCAAAGACATTTCCCATTCTGGCAAAAGAAATCTGGCAAAACAATATCCATCAAGGCCAAAAGCAGCCATACCCCTTGAGCCCCTACCAGAAAAAATGGCTGACCCCTGGCTGGAGAAATGGGGCGTCGACCCCGATGAAATTCAGATCGTTTACGATGCCGAATTGCTGAACGACCACAAGATCCTGGACCGCTGGCCCATTGCCATTATGGACCAATTGGCCGGACAGACTTTTGGCAACATTATCTACCTTCGGCAAGCCCACAAGAGCAAGGATGGCAACCTGCTGAAATTGCTGAGCCATGAAGCCTATCACATCAAACAGTACCAGGAGCTCGGCTCCATTGCTGAGTTGGCAGGAAATATACCCAGGGGTATGTGGGGTCTTTTTTCAGTTATGAGAACAACCCCATGGAAATCGAAGCATATGACGCACAG
>CAWJIL010000020.1:0-202246 GCA_963842925.1 uncultured delta proteobacterium | reverse complement strand
ATCTGCCGCTATTGTTGCTGGCGCAAACCCTTTTTCGATCCATGGACAATTTTGCGCTGGTGGTGGTTCTGTTTTTTATCCTTTGCGGGAATATTATGACGGCCGGGAGTATCGTTGAAAAACTCATCAAGGTTGCGAATGCACTGGTGAGTTGGCTTCCGGGTGGGTTGGGTATGGCCGGGGTTCTCGCCTGTGGCTTATTCGGTGCGATTTCCGGGTCCACGGTTGCCACCGTTGTAGCTCTGGGCGGATTCATGATTCCCGCCTTGATCAAACATGGATATCCAGAAAAGTATACCATTGGATTGATGACAACCTCGCCCAATCTGGGTGTCATCATTCCTGCCAGTATATCGGGATGATTCTCTTCAGCATGATCAGCAATGTATCCCTGGAAGGCCTTTTCCTGACGGGTTTTCTGCCGGGTGTTTGATTATGTTGGGTGTGTGTATTTATACCTATCTTCTGTTTCGCAAACGGACCGAAATTACGAGACTACCGGTTCCGAACGTTAAAGAGACCCTGGCTGTATTAAAGGAGGGGTTCTGGTCTTTGATGTTGCCGGTCATCATTTTTGGTGGTATTTTTTCCGGTGCTTTCACGGCCAATGAAGCGGCTGTCGTGGCCTGTGTTTATGCATTCATTGTCGAGATCTTTATCCACAAGTCCATGAAATTAAGTCAAGTCAAGGAGATCACGGTTTCGTCGGCCGTTACATCCGCCACCTTGTTGATCATTGTCGCGGGAGCCACCTGTTTCGGCCGATTGCTTACGCTGGAAAGTATCCCGGGGCGAATCACCGAAACCGTTCTATCCGCCATTCAATCGCCAATAGTATTTTTATTTGCCATGAACGTCTTACTTTTGTTTGTGGGAATGTTCATGGATATTATTTCGGCCACCATGATTTTGGGGCCGGTTTTTCTGCCCATGCTTCAGGCTTTCGATATCAGTTGGATGCATTTCGGGCTCATCATGACCGTCAACCTGGCCATTGGATATTGTACGCCCCCCATGGGTGTCAGCCTGTATATCACTGGCGCCATGACAAATCGAAACCTTATCTATGTGTCCAAGGCTGTGATACCTTTCATCATTATCCAGATGCTTGTATTGGGTATTTCACCTATATGCCGGACTTGGTGCTCTGGCTACCTAAATTTTTCGGATATCTAGAATAGAATCGAGCAATTTATTAAAGACGATTGTGTCGTTGTTCAATATTTGAAAAAGCCTGATCAGATGTAACGCTCTGATCAGGCTTTTAATTATAATGTGACTACAAAATAGCTTGACAATCTTTTAAAGTTGCTGCTATATATTGTCCATATAAATTTGCGAAAGCATTAATAAAACAAGTTATAACAGATAGATAACAACGATGGTCACGGTTTTGCGCTGGCTCGCCCTTCTTTAGTGATCGATTTAGCGCATGCCGATAGAGATCCATATGAATCAAAGAATGCGAATCAGGAGGATATTGAATGGATTTTGAACTTTCAAAAGAATTGGAAATGCTCAGAAAAGCTGTCCGGGAGTTTGCAAGCAAAAAAATTGCACCCAATGCCGACCAGTGGGATGCCGAGCATTACTTTCCCTATAAGGAAGTCATTAAACCCATGGGTGAGCTTGGGTTTTTCGGTACGGTGATTCCAGAGGAATATGAAGGGGTCGACATGGGCTGGGTGGCTGCTGCAGTGGTGACCGAGGAGATCGCCAGGGCATCAAGTTCGCTGCGGGTCCAGATCAATATGCAGACCTTGGGATGTGCGTATACCATCCTGACTTACGGTTCGGATGAAATCAAAGCCAAATACATCCCAAAACTTGTAAATGCTGACTATATCGGTGGTTTCGGCATTACCGAATCGGATGCCGGGTCCGATGTCATGGCCATGGCATCGACGGCCGAAGACAAAGGGGATCATTGGTTGTTGAACGGTTCAAAAACCTGGATATCCAATGCCAATATAGCAGATGTCATTATCTACTATGCCTATACGGACGTGTCCAAAGGGTCCAAAGGCTTGTCGGCCTTTGTCTTGGAGATGAAAAATTTTAACGGTGTCAAAACATCGGCATTGGATAAAATGGGTTCTCATTCATCCCCAACAGGAGAAGTTTTTCTGGACAACACACGCATTCCCAAAGAGAACATCCTGGGAAAGCCGGGGGATGGCGCCAAGATTGTTTTCGGTTCATTAAATCAGACCCGCATGTCGGCGGCAGCAGGTGCCGTGGGGGTTTCACAGGCTTTCCTGGATATTGCCACCAAATACTGCAACGAAAGAAAACAGTTTGGCAAACCCATTGGACAGTTCCAGATGAACCAGGACATGATTGCCCAAATGGCGACAGAAATCGATGCTGCACGTCTTTTGGTGTACAGGGCAGCCTGGCGGAAAGATCAGGGTCAGTTGAACAATGGCCTCGATGTTGCCAAGGCCAAGTATTTTGCCGGCGAGGTGGTTACCAAATGTGCCAACTATGCCATGAAGATCCTGGGGGCTTATGGATATTCCACCGAATATCCGGTTGCCCGTTTTTACAAGGACACCCCCACTTATTTTATCGTGGAAGGCTCGGCCAATATCTGCAAGTGGATTATCGCCCTGGATCAACTCGGGTACCGAAAAGCGAACCGCTAATAGAATCGCTTGGCGATTCTATATGGCGCGGCTTTGCCGCTTATTTAAAGTTGGATATTAAGGACCCAGCGTCATTGACCTAAAATGGAATGAGTTATAAAGTGCAAGTGTAGTGTAGTGCAGGGCTTTAGCTCTGCCAAGACAGGTTTTAGGCATAGCCGAAGCTCTGCGCTACAAATTCCCGCTTAGTCGCTTTCGTGTTTTTGTGATTAAAATATGTAAGTCCTTGGGGAGGTACTGTTTTGGATAAAGAGTTGATTGAGAAAACAAAGCATACTGCAGAACTGTATTTCAAGGGTGTGGAGGGTGAACGGCCTTTCGAGTTATGGCGGGCTTTTGACAAGGATCTGGCAAAAGATCTTTCTTTGTTTATCACCGGCAGTATGTATGCGAGAGAGAAGATTCCTCACCAGACCAGACAATTGGTGACGGTTGCCGCCCTTACGGTACTGTCCCACCCCGAGGAATTGAAGCTGCACATTGAAGCGGCATTGAATGTGGGTTGCCCCCCTGGCGATATTGCTGAAACCATATTTCAAACCCTTGTATATGGCGGCGTTCCCGCGACCAATACAGCTTTAAAGGTTTTACGAGAGGTCCTACAGGAAAAAGGGAGGTGGCCGATCGAAGAAAAGGAATCGTTTTAGGTTTTAAGTGTTAGGTTTTAGGTAGCTGTTTGCTAAAAAGCCGATGACGCCTAACCCGAGACTTTCCTAAAACCTAAAACCTAAAACTTAATCCGATACATACTCAAACGAGAATGTAGAAATGTTAGCTTATCAAATCTTACAAATTTAGAATTCGAGGGAATAAGCAATAAGCCATAAGCTTTAAGCCGCTTATAGCTTACAGCTTATGGCTCATTTAAAAGACAAGCAGTTTGTTGACTATTGTATGAAACAATTGGCGTCGTAAAAAATCTTAATAGGAGTTAACTATGCGACCGTATTTTGAAAAAATGCCCGAGTTCGGAAAGGCCATCAGTCAGGGACAGGTACTGAGCACCGAAGAGAATGTTGAAAAGATCAAAAGCGTGGAGGAGGGGATCGAAGCGGAGGTCGAAAAAATTAAAAAGGTGGGTTTCCCAGAGGAAAAAATCAATGCCAGGGGACAGATGACTGTCTGGCAAAGGCTTAAATATCTTGTGGATCCCGGTACATGGTGTCCTCTGCATACACTGTACAATCCAGATGACAATGCCGAAGGGTCGACAAATGTTTTTGATGGTCTTGGAAAAATCTCCGGTAAGTGGGCTGTCATCATCGGTTTTGACAACAAGCTTTTGGCCGGTGCCTGGGTTCCGGGACAGTACGAAAACATTCTGCGGGTTACCAATTTATCCAAGCGTTTGAACATCCCCCTGGTGTGGCTTGTCAACTGCAGCGGTGTCAAACTGACCGAACAGGAAAAATTCTACGCAGATCGCCGGGGTGGCGGCACGACCTTTTTCAGGCATGCCGAACTGGAACAGATGGGGATCCCGATTCTTGCCGCGATTTATGGTACGAACCCTGCAGGCGGCGGGTATCAGGGCATCAGCCCGACCATTCTTTTTGCCCATGAGAACTGTAACATCGCAGTGGGTGGTGGCGGCATTTTGAGCGGGATGTCCCCCAAGGGCTATTTTGACCTGGAGGGTGCTGAACAACTGATCAACACTGCCAAGCAATACAAAGTGACACCGCCCGGTTCGGTCAAGATTCACTATGATGAAACAGGCTTTTTCCGGTATGTCTACGAGGAGGAAACGGGTGTTCTGGACGGCTTGAAGGATTACATGAAGGACATGCCGGCCTATAACCCTAAATTTTTCCGGGTGGCGGAGCCCAAGGAGCCCCGGTTTCCGGCTGAAGATTTATATCGCCTGGTTCCGTTTAATCAGAAACAGATGTACAATTTTGATGAAGTCCTGGCACGTCTGGTGGATAACAGCGAGCATATGGAGTTCAAGCCGGACTACGGTCCCGAGATATACACGGGGATCGTCAAGATTGACGGACTTCCCGTGGGATGTATTGGCAACCGGCAGGGTTTTCTGGGAATGGAGTACCCGGAATATGCCGACTACCCCGGCATCGGTGGAAAACTCTATCGTCAAGGGCTCATCAAGATGAACGAATTTGTGACGCTCTGCGGTAGGGACCGACTTCCGATTATCTGGTTCCAGGACACATCCGGTATTGATGTGGGGGATATTGCCGAAAAAGCTGAATTGCTGGGCCTGGGGCAAAGTCTCATTTACTCGATCCAGCAGACAGATGTTCCCCAGATTCTGATCCTGTTACGAAAAGGAACAGCCGCTGCACATTACGTGATGGGAGGTCCCACAGGCAACCGCCACAATGCTTTTACACTGGGCATTGCCACCTCTGAAATCTATGTCATGCATGGTGAAACTGCCGCAGCGGCAAGTTTTTCCCGGCGTCTGGTCAAGGAGAAGGATGCGGGCAGGGATCTGCAGCCCGTTATCGACAAGATGAATCAGATGGCGCAGGAATATTATGATTACTCCAGGCCCCTTTATTGTGCCCAGAAGGGGTTTGTCGATGAAGTCACCAGGATGACAGACATTCGCAATTACATGGTAGCATTTGCCGGTGCTGTCTATCAAAATCCAAAATCCATTTGTCCACAGCACCAGATGCTGTTACCCAGAAGCATAAAAGGATAGTCTTCAAATATAGCCCTCTTGACAAAATCCCCATCAAAATAATTTTTTGATGGGGGTTTTGTTTCCAAGGGTTTTTGGCGGATTTATTCGGATTGCGAAGCATGTTCATGATCGCTTCTGGCTTGGGTTTAACGGCCGCTCTTTTTTTTATGATAACCATCCAGCCTCAAGTAAGCCGTTCAGTCATTGGACCCTTGCTGGCAAATAGTCCTCTTGGTGATCATCTCTCATGTCAGGTTTTGCCTATCCACTACCTGCGACGCACTATCTAATTCTCTTTAAAATCCTCAGCAGTAAGCTTGAACTCGGCCTTATGGGCGTCGTTAATGACCATCACGATCGTCATCTCGTCCTTCACAGGGGGATCGAAATTGAATTTGCCCTCGGCGTCGGTCTTGCCCTCCAGGAGATTCTTTCCTGCTTTGTCTACGACCACTATCTTCGCATTTTTGATCTTGGTCCCATCCTGTGTAAAGGCTTCAACATAGACCTTTCCCTTCTCAACGTAGGCCCAGAGGATGACCGAGTGGGCAAAGGCGATGAAGAAAAAGAAAAGAATCTGCAGTGCGGTGAGGATTATTATTGTAGGTGTTCTTTTCATCGTCGGTCCTTTCGATGTTCAAAGAAAGAATCTTCGCTTCGCTCAGAATGACACGGTTACTCGATTATTGTTTCGAATAATCGTCTTTGAATACACATGTATCCTGTTTCCTGATTCTTTGTTCGGCTTTATTTCAAAGCCGAACAATGTACCCAGATCAGACCCCCAATCTCTACCACCTTTAGTTTCCCGTCCGGGGCCTTTATCTTTTCATCGCCTTCTTCCAAGGCGGCAAAACCCCACCAGCCCTCTTTGGGCATGGCGTAGGTGAAGACGCCGTTTGTGTCGGCTTTGATCACCTGGATATGGAAGGGATCCAATGCGTTTTGGGCTATCTTGGGCTTGTTGTCATAAGCGATTTCGATTTCAGCGTCGGGTACGGGTTTTCCCTTTAAAAGGACCTGACCTTGAAAAACGTTGCCCGCCCAGAGGCCATAGGGCCGGGTGAGGGGCTTGATCTCAATGGGAAAGCCGACCAGATCGTCCCAGCCTTCTTCCAGGCCGAAGCCATGCACCAGGGCTTTGGTGTAATGAATGATGAACTTCTCTTCCGCCGGCTCCCAGTAGGGCGCGGGCTCCACATAGAAGATATAATCTCCAGGGCGCTTGAGCTGGTAGCTTCTAGTATAGGTCCGGTACTTGCCTGTTTTGACTATTTTCAGCTTACCCAGAAGATCGGTTTTTTCTCCGTTGAGCATCACGCCAAATTGAACTGGAAGCTCATTATCCATCAGCTTTTGTTCAAAGGGATGGGCAAAGCGGACGTCGACGGTAACAATGTTTTTGCTCCGATCCATTACAATGGGAGCCGACGGCTGCACCACCATGAAATGGGCGAGAACAACGGATGGGACCAGGACAAGAAGGCTGATTAACGGCAAATACAGTTTCTTCATATCTCTACCTCCTTTGCTTAGACATTAAATGCTGTACACAACTCGGCTTCAAAACGTAAAGGAAACAATAATGAAATCTTGTTGATCCTGTATAAAGAAACCAGTAAACAACATCAGGTTTTGAACCGAAAATCGACCAACCATAGCTACCAAAGATTCCAAACGCTGATCCAATCCAGTCAATCTTGTCGTCTTCAATAACTACGATTGCCCTTGCTGAATTTCACCTTTTCCGAAGATCGGCTTCAGCACCAGAGTACTGTAGAAAGCAATACTTGCCACCAGTACGATGCTGGCTCCGGTCGGTACGGGCCATAACCCCGAAGCCAGAAGGCCGATCACGGTGCTGACGGTTGAAAAGGCGATGGTGAGCCAGAAAAACTGGGCCAGATTCTTTGCAATGTTTTGGGCGCCCGCCGCCGGGACTACCATCAGGACCAGAACCAGCAGGGCCCCGACCAGTTTCAGGCTGGCAACGATGACGGCAGTCAGGATCGCGATAAAAACATACTCGATAAACACCGGGCGAACACCCCGCGCTTTAGCCAGGATTGGATTAAAAGAGGATAACATGGTCCGGTTGAAGATAATACCGCCGACCACCATCGCGATCATGGAAATGATAATCAGGAAGATCAGGTCATTATTGTTTAAGGTGATCAGACTGCCGAAGAGAATGCCTTCGATCTGATGGACATTGAATTGCTTGGTCACCAGTACCAGCATGAGAATTCCAATGCCCAGCACCTGGGCCAGCACGACGCCGATGATCGTATCGTTGGAAACCCGGGCACGATTTTTCACGTAGGTCATCAAAAGAGCAATGATCAGGCAAAAACCATAGAGCCCGGCGTATGTACTTTCGATAGGCTCACCAAACAGCAGGCCCAGCGCCACCCCGGTCAGAGAGGCATTTCCCACAGTCTGTGTAAAAAAGGCCAGTTTGCGCGTGACCACGACGGTCCCCATTGCACCAAGAACCGGGCCGACGATCAGGGCTGCCATCATGCCTCGTACCATAAATGCATGTTCGAACATGGCCGGCAGATACCCGGCTTTTGCCAAATCGGTGAAAAATTCAAAGAGGACGTTCATGGTGTCTCTCCCTCATGTCGGTCCAATACGACCAGGGCGGCTTCACCGAATAGTTCGCCGATTTTTTCCAGATTGCAGAACGTGTGGGCGGAGCCGTCGAAGGCGACAGTCCGGTTGATTCCCGTGACCCAATCGGCCGTGCGTCGGATCATGGTCAGGTCGTGGCTTACCATCAGGATCGTCAAGCTGTGTTCTTCCTTTAACCGAAGCAGCAGGTCCTCGAAAATCCGGGCGCCGAACTCATCCACGCTGCTGGCCGCTTCGTCGAGAATCAATAACTCCGGCAGTGGAATCAGGGCCTGGGCGAGAAGCACTCGCCGAAGTTCTCCCCCAGACAGACCGCCGATAAGCCGATCGATCAGATGGTCGGATTCGGTCAGCTTCAAGTTTTCAACAGCCAGCTTTCGAACCTTTTGCCCTTTTCCAATAAAGATTGGTTTTTTCTTGAGCATGATGGTAATGAAATCACCGACTGTGATGGGCAACGTGTGATCGAACTCGAGTAGTTGTGGAACATATCCGATACGCCCGTCCCTTTGAAACCGAAATCGAATCTCCCCCAGGTGGGGCATGCCGCCCATGATGCAACGAATCAACGTGGTCTTTCCGGCACCGTTGGGCCCGATCAGAGCGTGAAGGGTCCCGGGTTTTACTTTCCATGTCACCCCGGCCAGAATACGGTTCCCGCCGAGGGTGACAGAGCAGTCCTTCACCGATAAGAGGGCAGGGCTGTTTATGGAAGTGTCGGCTACGGATTCAGTTTCCACTTGTTACCGCTTGTACGATGGTGTCAAGATTCTTCTTCATATCCAACGCAAATTTCTCTTTTGAGTAAGGGCCGTTTGACACGTGGCTCAGTTGGTAAATTCTGCACCCGGTCTCATTAAAAATGATGTCCACGTATTTCTTCTGATAGTCAAGCTCGGCAAAGAGCACACCAACCTTCGCCTGTTGAATGCGCTTGATAGTGTCCTGCAGCTGCCGAGGACTTGGTTCGATGCCGTGGCGCGGCTGGATCACTGCCGCTACTTCGATTCCCAATTCGCTCAACAGGTATGCGTATCCGTCGTGAACCGTGGCGATTCGTACGTTGTCCGACTTGTTTGCATTGATTTTCTGCAAGGCAACGGCCAGCATTTTTCGAAGGCTTTTTGAATAGGACCGTGCATTATGTCTGAATCGATCGCTGTTTTCCGGGGAGAGTTTTACAAGCTCGTCGGTGATGTTGTAGATCTGCTGCACGGCGCCGTTGATGGCAATGTAGGTGTGGCTGTTATAGCTGACCTTCTGCTTCTTGCCGGTCTTTTCAAAATCGTAAATTTTCTGATGGGATGGAATCAGGGGCACATCTTTGTGAGGATCGATCACCACCAGGTTCTTGTTCCCGGCCGCCTTGATCATCGGTTTGATGTAGCCGTCATGGCCCATGCCGTTGATCACAATGGCATCAAGACCGTTGATTTTCTGTATGTCTTCCGGGCGCGGCTGGTACGAATGGGGGTCGGAGCCTTCAGCAATGATCGGCAAGACTTCGGCGCTGTCGCCGACGATGGTCTTTACCCAGGAGTAATAGGCGTGCAAGGACACCCCAATCTTTAGCTTGCCTTCTTCAGCCAAGGAAGCAGCATTAACCAAAAAGAGTATGAGAATTGTCAAGAGAAAGCGCTTCATTGGTTTGCTCCCGCATTGTTTACTTTTGGGGAAGGTGTCCGATCTCTTAGCGGTATTTTGAGTGAAGGATCATCAGGGCTCACCACCCACCACCAGCTCGCTTCGGTTAGCCGCTCTCCGGGATAGGGCCGGGTAGATTCCGGGTATATCCAGACCTGCACCGCCACCTTCTGGTTAGGGTCGTAATCCCGGCCTGGATGGGGGTGGGGGTGGTAATCGGCGTGAAGGTCGATCACCCGGAGAATGAAGGCATGGGCCCTGGGCTCCGCCGGGTTGTTGCCGATATAATCGACCCAGGTTTCGCCGTCATAGCCGACCCAGGTGTAGTCCTGAAGTTCCTTGGGAAGAAAGGCGTCGGCAAAGGGCGGGACGTCTTCCATTTCCAACAATGCCACTTCCGGCCACTTGCCTTCACGGTTCCGTAGGAACTCGATTTCGGGAACCGAGCTGAGAAGTGTCTGATAAAGGGTGCGCTGTGTCCCGGTCAACATCGTGTCCAGTCGCTGGTAAGGCCTTATATACTGTGGGGCTTCGCTGCCAGAAATCAGGAAGAATCGGAGCGCCATGAGCAGCACGATAAGTTCAATCGCCAGCAGGACGCCCACGGTTTCACGTTTCGCATCCAGGGGCGGAACAATAATTTCATTGATCGCATGCGAAGATGTCTGTACAGTATCTACCATTTGGATGCTTTTTAATTACATCGGCTCATTGGGCGTATATGCCATGTCGATGACCCACTTGATGGCTTTAAATAATCCTGATCAATCCAGAGATCTGCGGATTCGGGCAGCTTCTGCGAGTCCTGGATAAATGATTAGGAATTCGATATCATAGAATTAAGTATGCCAGAATATTGATTATGCGTCAACGTGTTATTGAACCGAAACAGCGAGCGAATCTAAATTAGGCAGAATTCCTTACGGTCGAAGATTCCTCTCAGCTTGCTGCGAGGTTCTTCAATATAGGTTGTGTTATGATACAAAAAACGACCGGCAGCCGGTGTAATGGTTTGCCAAGTCGGTACCCGAAAAAAACGGTAATGACTATTTGAGCCCTTTCCTTTTAGTAACTTGCAAGAAAAGAAAAAGGTGATTAATTTTATGATATTTGTTTCACAATTTCATGAAGTTTGCTTCATAATTTAAAAAACTTTTATTGATCAGGAGTTACTAGCAAAAACAGTCATTAGCACAACTAATTGATATTTATATTGCTAGTTGTTTCTTTGTATTTGGTATATTTTTTGCATATTTTTTAATCTGCTGAATCTATATAAACTGTTAACATATCACTCGAAAGGTCGGCATGCGAACCAGGTATCTTTATCGCTTTAGCATTCCATACACCCTACTAATTTCTTTCATATTGATAGCTTCTGTATTTACGGGCAGTTCTGTTTATGCCCATAGAGCCGGCGAAAGTTATATTTATCTTAGCGTATACGAAAATAGGCTAACCGGTATTTTTCACATCACGCTTCGTGATCTTAACAATGCTTTGGGGCTTCAAACGACCGATGTTCAGATCACCGAGGATAATTTGGCGGATCGAATAAATGAAATTCACAGTTACTATGAAGAGAAGGTTCAATTCTTTGATAAAGATAAGGAATTACCCATTCGCTTCACCGGTTTTGATATGCTGCGTTATAAAGATCCTTGGATATTAACGGAATTTGTCATCATTGAAAACGCTGCCACACCAGATGCCATCGACATTGACTATAGTGTTTTGTTTGATAAAGCCCCTGATCATGTAGCGCTTTTGGCGATCGAACATTTTTGGAATGCAAGTATGTTTAAGAACGAAGGTGAGGTATCCCTATCCTTCAGCCCTGACAATCATCGCAAAGAGCTCTCTTTTTCTGAATACTCTGTATTTACAGGTTTTATGGGTGTCGTTAAATTAGGTATTATGAATTTATGGAAAAGTTTCGATCATATCCTATTCATCATTGCGCTTATATTACCGGCAGCAATGGTTAGAAAAAAAGATGTCTGGGAGCCGGTAACAGAATTTCGACCCGCACTTATTTACCTAGTAAAAATCATCGCTCTGTTCACGATAGCATATAGTATAACGTTGAGTATTGCTGCTTTCGGCCTTTTTTCTTTGCCGGGCCGCCTGGTGAATACAGCTATTGCTATTTCCATTGCTATTGCAGCTCTGGAAATTATTATACCGATTTTTAAGCGTAAAATTGGTTGGATTGTTTTCATGTTCGGCCTATTTTATGGCTTTGGATTCGCAAGAGACCTCTCTGGAACTGGGGCGCTGAGTGATCACATGGCCCTTTCTATTTTGGGGTTCAACCTGGGTGTGGAAATCGGACTGGTTGTGGTAATATGTTTTTTGTTTTCAAATTTCTATCTTATTCGACATTACACTGTTTATTCAAAAGTCTTAATGCGTTATGGTGCGTTCGCTTTGATTTTATTAGGTATGTATTGGACGGTAGACCGGGGATTTCGGGGTCTTGGTTTAAAAAGTTGGGCAATAGAATTATATTTGAATATGATAAAATGAATCAGCAATATTTTCGAACTAAAATCTCGACGAGTCTATTGCATTGGAGAAAATAGTTGCAAAGTGCGAACTCAGCGGTTGATGAACGACAGGGAATCCAATCGTTTGATCAAGGAAGGGATGTTATATGGCAGTAAAACAAACTATTGTCGAAATTTTTGAAGCTCAAGCGAAGAGCACACCAAATGCTACCGCCCTTATATTTGATGACAATCATATAACTTATGCCGATTTAAATGAGCGTGCCAATCAACTGGCCCATTATTTACAAAAATTTCAAGTGGGACCGGATGTGATGGTGGGGATTTGTGTGGAGAGAAGTATTGAGATGGTGATTGGCATTTTAGGGATCCTAAAAGCCGGTGGCGCCTATGTACCGCTTGATCCTGATTATCCCATACAACGCCTTTCGTTTATGCTTGATGATACGCGAACACCCTTGCTTTTAACTCAGAAAACATTAAAAGATAAATTTGTCGATTATTCAAATCCAGTTCTCTGTCTAGATTCTGACTGGCAACGAATTGAACAGGAGCCTTCCGACAATCCCCATATTGAGGTTACATCACGTCATCTGGCTTATATCATGTATACATCCGGTTCAACCGGCCAACCCAAAGGCACCTGTATCGAACATCGGAGTGTGGTTCGACTGGTTAAGGATACCAACTATGTGGAATTAGGCCCCAAAGAAGTATTTTTACAGATTGCGCCCATCTCTTTTGACGCATCAACCTTTGAGATATGGGGAAGCCTTTTAAATGGTGCTAAACTTATCATCTTTCCACCGGGCAAATTTTCCCTGGAAGAGTTGGGCAGGTTTATACAGGATCTTAAGGTAACCACACTATGGCTGACCGCCGCTCTGTTTCATCAAATGGTTGATCATTATATGGAAAGCCTGCAGGGTGTGAAGCAATTATTAGCAGGTGGAGAAACGCTATCTGTCTCACATGTAAAAAAAATGATTGCATCCCTGGGGGATAGGAAGCTCATCAACGGTTATGGCCCCACTGAAAACACCACCTTTACAACCTGCCATGTGATGACTGGTTCAAGCCGTGTGGGTCAGTCCATACCCATCGGCATTCCCATTTCAAATACACAGGTATATGTTTTAGACCAACATATGCAACCCGTACCCGTGGGTGTTTATGGAGAACTATATATCGGTGGAGACGGACTCGCCAGGGAATACTTGAATCAACCAGATCTGACAAAAGAACGATTTGTGCCCCATCCTTTCAGTGATGAACCGAATGCAAAGCTTTACAAAACCGGCGATAAGGTAAGGTATCTTGCGGATGGCACTATTGAGTTTTTGGGTCGGTTTGATCATCAAGTCAAAATTCACGGTCATAGAATTGAGTTAGCCGAAATTGAGGCTATTCTGAATCAACACCCAGGTGTCAGAGCAGTTGCTGTGGTGGCCCATGAGTACGATCTTGGTGATAAACGCTTGGCGGCTTATATCGTTCCAAGGCAGGAGCAGTCTATTTCTATTCGCCAGCTTCGTGATTATCTCAGTAAAAAATTACCAAAATATATGATACCAGCTAGTTTTACAACGCTTGATACTATGCCATTAACACCCAACGGCAAGGTTGATCGAAAAGCACTTCCTATGCCCGAATTGGATCGATCAGCTTTAGACAGTGATTTTAGGGCCCCCAGGAACGCCACTGAAGAAACACTGGCAAATATTTGGGCTCAGGTAATTGGGCTTGAACGGGTTGGTATAAACGACAATTTCTTTGAATTAGGGGGAGACTCGATTTTAAGTATTCAAATCACGTCAAAGTCTAACCAAATTGGTATTTATCTTACACCTGATCAACTTTTTCATTATCCAACAATTGCCCAGTTAGCCGATATAGCTGCTACCGAGCCAAATGTTCAAGCAGAGCAGGGAGTGGTTACGGGCCCATTGCCACTCACGCCAATCCAACATTGGTTTTTTGAACAAAGTCTTCTAGAGTCTCACCATTGGAACCAGGCATTTCTGCTTAGGGCACCACATACTTTAGAGTTCTCACTACTTGAAAAAGCTATTTATCAGTTGCTGATTCATCACGATGCGCTCCGACTTCGTTTTGCCTTAGAGAATTCCGAGTGGCATCAAATGATGACCTCTTTTGATGAAGTTGTTCCTGTTTCACGAATGGATTTATCAGGGTTAACAAAAGTAGAGCAAAAAATAGCTATCCAATCTACTGCGACAGAATTACAGGCGAGTTTAGATCTGTCAAAAGGCCCCTTGATTCGAGTTGCTCTGTTCGAGCGTGGCTCTCAAGAATTCAGTTATTTACTCATTATTATCCATCACCTTGCAGTTGATGGCGTTTCCTGGCGAATATTGCTGGAACACCTCGAGGTACTGTACAACCAACTTAGCCACAACCAAGTCATTCAACTTCCCCCGAAAACTACCTCATATAAACAATGGGCACATCAACTAACAGAATATGCCCAATCAGATAAGCTTCAACAAGAGTTACCTTTTTGGCTTTCAATGCAGAAAAAACAGCCATCCCCTCTGCCGGTAGATTATCCGCGAGGTATAGAAGATAATACCGTGTCATCGACGGGGATCATTTCCGTATCACTCAACGTTGAAGAAACTGAAACCATATTGAAACAGGTGCCAAAAACCTATCATACTCAAATTAACGATGTCTTGTTAACGGCTTTATCGCAAGCGGTTAGTCAATGGGCAGGAACATCCACTTTGCTGGTCGATTTGGAAGGCCACGGCCGAGAGGTTATTTTTGAAGACATAGACCTATTACGTACAGTAGGCTGGTTCACTACCATATTCCCCGTATCATTGAGTTTGGGAAGCACTTCAAATCCAGGTGAGATGTTAAAATCGATTAAAGAGCAGCTGCGACGTATTCCAAACCGAGGTATCGGATACGGTTTACTGCGTTATTTGAGAAAGGACACAGAAATATTGCAAGAATTAAGGGCTTTGCCGCAAGCCGAGTTGAGTTTTAATTATCTGGGACAATTTGACCAAATCCTGTCACCAGCATCTCCATTTAAGCTCACGAACGAATCCTACGGGCCTAGACGTAGTTTGCGAGGAAACCGGCGGCATCTACTAGAAATAGCTGGGAGCATCGTTGGAGGCAAATTGCAACTAAATTGGGTGTATTGCAAAAATATTCACCGCAAAAAGACCATTGAGAGTCTGGCACAAGGTTTTATGAAAGCCTTAAGAAACCTTATTGATCATTGTCAGTCGCCGACAGCAGGGGGGTTTACCCCATCCGACTTTCCAGAAGCCGATTTGAGCCAAGATGAGCTTGATGATCTCATGTCAGAAATTAGTGAACTCTAAGAATAGGGAAAATAATGAACAAAGAAAATGTAGAGTCCATCTACCCGCTTTCTCCGATGCAGGAGGGTATGCTTTTTCACTCGATTGATGGCCAAGAATCGAAAGTATATGTAGTGGTGGCACACTTCAGCCTTCACGGCACCTTGGACATCTCGGCTTTTAAACGTGCTTGGCAACTATTACTAAACCGTCATCCTGTACTGCGTACATTTTTTATTTGGAAAAACCGTGGGACACCGCTCCAAATTGTCCGCAGGTGGGTAGAGCTACCCTGGCAGGAACATGACTGGCGCCATATATCTACTTCAGAGCAAACTGAGCTATTAAAGTCTTTTCTGAAAACAGATCGAGAGAAGGGGTTCAATTTGTCTAAAGCTCCATTGATGCGTTTGACCCTTGTTAGAACAACTCGAAATGACTACCATTTTATCTTTACTCAACATCATATGCTGTTAGATGGCTGGTCTTTGGCATTGCTTCTTAAAGAGGTTTTTGCAGTTTACCGAGCAATCCGAAGCGACGAGAAAATATCTTTCGAAGAACGTCAACCCTATAAAACATATATTACTTGGCTCAAACAACAGGACTTCTCCGAAGCAGAATTGTATTGGCGAAAGACATTACAAGGGTTTACGGAACCAACCCCCATCCGCGTCGATGAGGAACCAGGAAACACGCAAAGTTCGATGGAAGTATATGATGAACAGCAGCTCCGCTTATCCAAGACAACAACTGATGGATTGCAGTCCTTCGCGCAACAGAATCAAATAACTTTAAATACCCTGCTGCAGGGAGTCTGGGCTATGTTACTAAGCCGCTACAGCGGTGAAACAGATGTGATGTTTGGGACAATCGTTTCTGGCCGCTCGATAGCCCTGCCAGATGTAGAATCGATGATTGGTTTGCTTATCAATACCTTACCCGTAAGAGTGCAAATTTCACCCCAAACCATGTTAATCCCCTGGCTAAAAGAATTACAAAGACAGCAAGTTCAGTCTCGTAAATTTGAGCATAGTTCGTTAAGAAGTATTCAGGCATGGAGTGAGCTGGTTCGCTCTCGCAGTCAATCTTTATTCGAGAGTCTTTTAGTTTTTGGTAACTATCCGCTAAATGATGCTATGACAGACATTGACGAAGATCTTGAGATTGGTAATGTGCTCTTTCTTGAAGGTTCGAATTATCCGCTTTCCATACTCATAGACCCGGGTGAAGAACTCACCATTAGAATTGTTTATAAAACACATCGTTTTAGTGATAAGATCATTTTTCAGATAATAGAACACATCCAAACCTTACTTGAGTCCATTTTAGCTAACCCAGATCAATCCCTTTCAACTTTTTCTCTTTTGACGGCAGCAGAATTCCAACAGCTTGTCGTTGACTTCAACCAGACCGACGCAGCTGTTCCGGACGACAAAACAGCTGTTCAGCTTTTTGAAGAACAGGTTGCCAAAACCCCAGATGCTGTCGCCCTGCGCTTTGACGGCAACACGCTCACCTACGCCCAGTTGAACCAAAAAGCGAATCAACTGGCTCATTTCCTCATCAAGCACGGCCTAAGCCGGGAGAACATCGTAGCTATTTGCCTTGATCGTTCTCCAGAGTCCATAATCGCAATCTGGGGTATACTTAAATCCGGAGCAGGCTACATGCCAGTGGATGCGATGCTGCCTGCAGAACGGATTACATTGATGCTTACCGAAACAGCAGCTCCGATGGTGCTGACGATGAAACGTTTTGTAACCAATCTTCCCGAATCAGGTGCGAAGATTGTGTGTATGGATACGGACTGGCCAGCCATTGAAACAGAACCTGATGATAACCCTGCAGCTGCGGCCGCACCAGAGAATCTGGCCTACGTCATCTACACCTCCGGCTCCACCGGAACGCCCAAGGGCGCGATGGTTTGCCACAACAATTTATTTAACTATGTCTGGTGGGCCAAAAACTATTATTTACAGGGTCAGAAGCTCGATTTCCCGCTTTTCTCTTCACTGTCATTTGACCTCACTGTCACCTCCATTTATGTTCCTCTGATATCTGGCAGCAAAATCGTCATTTACGGCGAGAGCGATATGGGAAACCTGGTAATTCTGGATGTCATCAAAGACGATCTGGTTGACATTATCAAACTTACGCCGGCCCACTTATCCCTAATCAAAGAAATCAATCCTGAAAAGACTCGGCTGCGCAAAATGATCTTAGGCGGGGAAGATTTGAAACGCAGTTTGGCCAAAAGCGTTAGCGACCTCTTTGGTAACCGTATTGAAATCTACAACGAGTACGGTCCCACCGAAGCCACGGTGGGTTGCATGATCCACCGTTTTGATCCCGAAATGGATACAGGCGCCTCCGTTCCCATTGGCAAACCCATCAGCAACACTCAGATCTATATATTGGATGAATACTTGAATCCGGTACCTTCTGGGGTCATTGGTGAAATGTGTATTGGCGGCGCTGGTGTGGCGCGAGGCTACCTTAACCGGCCCGATCTAAATGTAACCAAATTTGTAGACGACCCGTGGCAAACAGACAAACGCCTCTATCGTACCGGTGATTTGGCCCGCTGGATCCTCAGCGGTAAGATGCAATACCTGGGCCGTGCCGATTATCAGGTCAAGGTCAAAGGGTACCGGGTGGAATTGGGCGAAATCGAGAGCAAACTACTGGCGCACCCCGATATTGAGCTTGCGGCGATGACTGTTTTTCAATCACAGGCTTCGCAGACAAACGGGGTTGTCAATCAGTGCACAAAGTGCGGTTTACCCGACAACTACCCGGGTACCACTCTGGATAAGGAAGGTATCTGCAATACGTGTCGTGATTTCAACACGCTTAAAGAAAGGTTCCGACCCTACTTCAAGACCATTGCAGACTTACAGCCTATACTGAATCAGGCCAAAAACACCAAAACGGGCAAGTATGACTGCATAGCGTTATACAGCGGTGGTAAAGACAGTACCTATATGCTGTACCAACTTGTTAAAGAAATGGGAATGACACCGCTGGTGTTTAGTCTTGATAACGGCTACATCTCGGAAGAGGCCAAAGAAAATATTAGCCGGATAACTGAAGACCTGGGTGTCGATTTGATATTTGGCCAAACGTCGCAAATGAACGCTGTATTTGTGGATAGTTTAAGGCGTCACAGCAATGTCTGTGACGGGTGCTTTAAGGTGATCTACACATTAAGCATCAATATGGCTCGTGAAAAGGGGATCAAATATATTTTTACCGGGCTGTCTCGTGGTCAGCTCTTTGAAACCCGTCTATCGGATATGTTTAAGGCCCGCATTTTTGATGTAGATGAAATTGATCGAACCGTTCTGGAAGCCAGAAAAGCTTATCATCGCATTGATGACGCCGTAAACCAACTGCTTGATGTGGAAAATTTTCAAGATGACACTGTTTTTAACGAGGTCCAGCTTGTCGACTTTTATCGATATAAAGATGTACCCTTGAGTGAAGTTTACAGCTATTTAGATCAACACGCACCGTGGGTCCGGCCATCTGACACCGGACGTTCCACAAATTGTCTAATCAACGACGTGGGTATTTACATTCACAAGAAAGAGCGCGGTTATCACAATTACGCGCTACCTTACAGTTGGGATGTACGGATCGGACATAAAAGCCGAAGCGAAGCCTTGGATGAGTTAGACGACGATATCGATAAGAACAGGGTTCGCAAAATCCTAATGGAGATTGGGTATGATGAACCTGAGACCACGCATAGGCAGCTGGTGGCACATTATGCAGCCAAGCAGTCGCTAACTACCCAAGGCCTGCGTCAATTTCTGAGCCAAAGTCTGCCCGATTACATGATACCAACCTATTTTGTACAGCATGACCAGATGCCACTTACTACCAATGGTAAAATCGATCGTGCAGCGCTGCCCGATCCAACACAGCAAAAAATAAGGCTTGATACTGAATTTGTTGCCCCGGCTACCGACAGGGAACAAACACTGGCCCAGGTTTGGGCCGAGGTATTTCAGCTGGAAAGCGTAGGCGTTCACGACAACTTTTTTGACCTCGGCGGTGACTCAATCATCAGTATTCAAATAATCGCTAAAGCTGGGCAGGCGGACCTGTATTTCTCGCCGCAACAGCTTTTCAAAAGCCAAACAATTGCGAACCTAGCGCCGCTGGTTGAACTGACCACTGACGCACAGGCTGAGCAAGGTTTGGTGACCGGCCAGGTTGTGCTGACGCCCATAGCGCACTGGTTTTTTGAACAAAACTTGCCGGAACCAAACAAGTGGAATATGTCTATGCTGGTGGATGTCAACACCGAATTAAAGCCACAATTGCTGGAACAGGCTTTGCAGCATATGCTAAGTCACCACGATGTGTTGCGTGCCCGCTTCTTGCCGACAGATACACCCGGTGGCTGGCAGCAGACCATTGCCGAAATAGCCCCACCGCCCATGTTCCAAGTTGTCGACGTAGGAGGACTGCCCATAGCGGAACAGCGTTTGCGTGCTAAAGAAGCCATGGTTCAATTGGAAAACAGTCATAGTCTAACGGTAGGCCGGCTCATTTCCGCGGCATATATGAAAGGGGAGACTGACCAACCTTGCAGGCTGTTCATTACTGTGCACCACCTGGCGGTTGATGGTTTTTCCTGGAACATTCTGTTGCAAGACCTTGAAACAGCGTACCACCAACTCAGCAGAGGCGAATCAATATCTCTACCACCGAAAACAATTTCGATGAGGGGCTGGTCAGAAAAGCTGGCCGAGTTTGCCCAAACCAATAAACTGAAACAGGAATTATCCCACTGGCTATCTGTTTTTAATGATGTTCAGCCAAATATTCCTGTCGATATCGAAAGTGGCGATAACAGCGAAGGTGCGGCCAGCGTCGTAACCGCCAGCTTGAACCAGAATGAAACCCATGCGCTGTTAAAAGAGGTTCCTTCTATTTATAATACCCAAATTAACGATATTTTGTTAACAGCCCTGGCTCAGGTTCTTGGCGAATGGACCGGTCAGGACTCGGTGCTAATCAATTTAGAAGGTCACGGTCGGGAGGATATTCTGCCAAATAGTGCGCCACCGGCCCGCACCATCGGTTGGTTTACATCCATCTTCCCTGTAAAGCTAACCCTGCCTAACAGCACCGAACCAGGTAAAATGATCAAGACAATAAAAGAACAGCTTCGCGCCATCCCTAACAAAGGCATTGGTTTTGGGCTGCTACGATATTTGTGCCAGGATCAAGAGGTTCACCGCCAGTTGACAGCTATGACATCGCCACAAGTGCTTTTCAATTATCTGGGACAGTTTGACGCCGCACTGCCCAACACGGCTATTTTTCAATTAAGTCAAGCGCTTACCGGCTGGCGTGACGCACGAAATCCCAGGACGCAACTTCTGGAGATCAATACCTGGATCGTTGGGGGTCAATTACAAGCGAACTGGACTTACAGTAAAAATTTGCACCATCCCTCAACCGTTGAGCGACTCGCTGAGAGATTTGTGAAGGCATTAAGAACACTCATCGTCCATTGTCTCTCATCCGAAGCAGGCGGTGTCACCCCTTCAGACTTTCCATTGGCCGATCTGGATGATCAAAAACTGGATCAGCTCGCTAACATTCTGGATGCACTTGAATAGGTAAGTTCTTTATGAAAAACGTATCTGATATTTATCCCTTGACGCCGACTCAGACCGGTATGCTGTTTCACACCCTGCAAGCACCCGGTTCCGGGGTATATTTTGAGCAGTACGTTTGCACTTTGAGCGGGTCTCTGGACCTTACTTGCTTTAGACAGGCTTGGCAAACCGCTATAGAGCGCCATGCAGTGCTTCGTACGGCGTTTATTTGGGAAGGTCTTGATGAGCCGCTACAGGTGGTGCGACAAAAGGTTGAACTTCCCTTTGAACACCTAGATTGGTGTGAGCTGTCTGAGGCTGAACAACATGAACGGCTTGAAGAGTATATAAAAAATGACCGAAACCGAGGTTTTGAACCGGCCAAAGCACCACTGTTGCGGCTGGCCTTGTTTCAAACAGCCCCCATTGTTCATCAGTTTGTGTGGAGTTTTCACCATTTGCAGCTTGACGGCTGGTCCACCGGGTTATTATTGGAGGAAGTGTTTGATAGCTATGAAATCTTACGACGTGGCGAACTCCCTAAAAAAAGTCCACCACGTGCCTTTAAAGAATACGTGGGCTGGCTAAAAAAACAGGATATTAGCCAGGCAGAATCTTTTTGGAAAAAAGAGCTGGCCGGATTTACCACCCCTACTGCGTTAAGGGTTGAAAGAGGCGTTAAGGCAAAGAAAGCAACGGGAATCTACCAACAAAAGCGAACAAAACTGTCGGAGTCTGTTTCAGCGACGCTGCAACAATTGGCCCAGCAGCACAGGCTCACGCTTAACACGATTTTTCAAGGTGCCTGGGCTATCTTGCTTAGCCGCTACAGCAGCGAAAGCGATGTGTTGTTTGGGACAACCGTGTCGGGTCGGCCTGCAGATTTACCTGGTGTCGAAGCGATGATTGGCATGTTCATCAACACATTGCCCACTCGCGTTCAAGTAGATCCGGATGAAGAAATACTACCTTGGCTCAAAAAAATCCAAAGCCGCCTATTAGAGTTACGAGAATTTGAGTACACCCCGCTGGTTGAAATTCAGGCGTGGAGTGATATCCCAAAGGGCCGAGCGCTGTTTGATACCATTGTTGTCTTTGAAAACTATCCCGTTGAAGGATCAACTTTTCAAAATGGTAATCATCGCCTTCATATTAACAATGTTTGTTATCTTGAACAGAGCAACTATCCGTTGAGTGTTTTGGTAGAGCCGGGAAAACAGTTGCAGTTGTATATCATCTACAATACAGACTATTTTGACGATGAAGTTATTGGTCGTTTGTTGGGGCATTTGGAAACAATTTTAACAGGCATTGTTGCCAACGTTGTGAAACCCATCAATACGATAGAAGTGCTAACGCCTGCCGAACGTCAACAGGTTATGCATACGTGGAATAATACCGATGTGGATTTGCTACAGCCGCAGCAAACCCAGCACTTCATTGAACAACACGTCATTAAAAACCCGAATGCCGTGGCCGTGGTAGACAATGCTGGACAATTTACCTATGGCGAGCTGGATAGGAAGGCCAATCAATTGGCTAATTATTTACAGACGCTTGGGGTGGGTCCGAACACGCCGGTTGGCCTGGTGCTGGAACGCTCAATAGATATGATCGTGGCCATTCTGGGCGTCCTGAAGGCGGGTGGCGCCTATTTGCCACTGGATCCGGACTACCCATCGGAACGACTGAAATTTATGATAGCCGATACACAAGCACCCGTGGTGCTGACACAAAAAAAGCTGGTTGTCTCTCTACCAGACCACAAAGCCAAAACGGTTTTCATTGATGCCGAATGGGACCTAATCGCGCGGGAAGACAACACCGTGCCCCGCATTGCTGCTGCACCCGAAAACCTGGCGTATGTGATATACACCTCTGGTTCTACGGGCAAGCCCAAGGGCGTAACGGTATCCCACCGAAATCTGGTGCATTCAACTTCGGCCCGCTTTCAGTTCTACAAAAAAAAGGTGGACCGTTTTCTGCTATTGTCGTCCTTTACGTTTGATAGTTCGGTGGTGGGTATTTTCTGGACACTCTGCCAGGGTGGAACGCTGGTGCTGCCACCGCAGCGCACCGAGCAGGATATTCAAAAACTGGCGGCGACCATTGCCTCGTTTAAAATCTCCCATATTCTTACGCTGCCGTCACTTTACGCCATTCTGCTGGAGCAGTCAGATCCGAAGAGATTAGCCTCATTGAATACGGTCATTGTGGCCGGGGAAGAGTGTCGGCGTAAACTGGTCGATCTCCATTATGCCAGGCTGCCGCAAGCTACGCTGTTCAACGAATACGGACCCACCGAATGTACTGTCTGGAGTACGGCCTATAAAATCCCCCCAACTTTTAAGGGCGATTGTGTTCCGATTGGCCGTCCCATTCCGAATACGCAAAATTACATCTTGGATAGTCACAACCAGCCGGTACCCATTGGTGTGCCGGGGGAACTTTGTATCGGCGGAGCCGGGGTAACATCAGGTTACTTAAATCGCCCGGAACTCACTGCCGATAAATTTTTCGAGTACGCCATTGACAGCGATCCGCCCACTTATCTGTATCGCACCGGGGACCTGGCTCGCTATCTCCCCGACGGAAACATCGAGTTTTTAGGACGTATTGATCAGCAAGTTAAAATTCGCGGGTATCGTATCGAACCCAAGGAAATAGAGGCGATCCTTGATGGTCACCCTGCTGTGGCAAGATCGGTAGTTGTAACGGGCAAGAGGAAGGAGGATTCGCAAAGGTTGTTTGCCTATATCGAGTACAAACCGAATATGGCGATCGGCAGTTCAACATTGCGTCGTTTTCTGGTAACCAAATTACCAGACTATATGATTCCGGCTCTTTTTATTGCCATCGATAAGGTGCCCCTAATGCAAATGGGAAAATCGATCTGGATGCCCTACCACCCCCCGAGCACCATACAATTCGCGCTGACAACGGATATGTCGCACCGAGAACACAGCTTGAAAAAGCATTGTCATCGATCTGGGCAAAGCACTTAAATGTTGACCGAGTTGGCATCACAGATAATTTTTTCGTGATTGGTGGAGACTCACTGCTGGCGCTGAGATTGATCGCAGACATTAAGAACCAAATTGGTATTGATATTTCCCCGGCTGCTTTCATAAGAAATCCATCGATCGAAAAAGTGGTATTCCAGCCTAAAAATGAAATACCCGTTGAAAGTGACGGTTTGATTGTGCCCATTCAGCCAAAAGGAAGCAAGGTTCCTGTTTTTACATTTGGTCTGCCCGCAGAAATATTTTCGTATTTTGACGATGATCAGCCGTTTTATCGTTTATATAATTACTATGACGTACTACTGTTTCCCTACAACATTGATAGCATAGAGAAAATGGCTCAGAATTACATCAGCATTTTAACTAACGCCTTTCCCAATGGTCCTTATATTTTCTGTGGATACTCTCTCGGAGGAATGGTCGCCTTCGAAACTGCAAGGCAATTGATCGAAAACTACAATAAGGAAGTTTTCTTGTTTTTGCTTGACCCGCAACACTTCCGAAAAGGACGCAACTGGAGACCCACAGCGCTGTGGCCGCGAGTGCTAACGGAACGCATCGATATGCTCATATAACAAACGCTCTTCGTGAGCATCCACTTCGAGGATTATGGTTCGTTATTGTCAAGCTATTTAATAAAGTACGTTATGAGATCACGATCTGTAATTACTATTTAATATTCAAATTGAGTAAAATTTTCGGTTATCATTTCCCATTGAAATGGCGTAAACCCTATATAGATCGACTGTATCGCAAAATAACCAGTGTATACACTGCCAAAAAATACCCAGGATCGGTAACGATGTGCCAAACTCAAAATGATTTTCGAAAAGTTTGAATGGCGCAAGCTATTTTCCGGTGATTATGAATACCATATCATTCGAGAAACTGATCAACACAGCGACTTATGGCGTGATAAAAGAATTATTGATATTTGGCTCAACCATTTGAGGTCTTTTTTTGGATTCATCTAAAAGTAACAAAATTAACATCCAATATTTATATCTTCGCTTCTGCCAATTAAGTGTCCTACTCGCCAGATGATGACACAATAAGACTGAGAAAAAAGGGTTAAACTCCTGAGTGTAAGACTCAATTAAAAGGAAAGGAGTGGAACCAGTGAAAAAAACGAAACGGTGTGGGAAATGGCAAACACAGGAAGCGATCTACGCGACCATTTTCCCCAGAGTATAAATTGAAGGTGGTTAAGTTATATCTCGAAGAAGGTTATCCAAAGCCGATTCCTTTCATTACGTATTATCAGCAATCACCGATGATTGAAGACTTTGTAACAATATAGAGAGACCATCAGCCTCCAATCCGTTGACATAATCCAGAAAATCTCAACTTAAATTCTATCATGCCATTTTTGGACATTCCTTTATTCAACCAATTTCTTTGAATTTTGGCATTAAAATCTAAGATTGATAACGGTAAATTAACAGATGTGGAGGTTATTACGTTTACAAGCCTTAAGCAAAGACTACATTTTGATGATACCAGCTCTTGGTGCGCTTGCCTTAAGGAACATATGTATATTCGTAGCTCTCATGAAGCAGAGTGCTTCACACGCTATAAATCGGTCTTGTGGGTATTGTGGCAAGAACCGGGAAAATGCTTGAATTTATTCTATGAAACAGGTAAATTTCATCCATGTCCACGCACATGAACATGACGCTCAAACCGGAACCCGGTAGGAAACTCTTGCGGCATCGGGGATAGACGGTGACATTCACACTCACGTCGACCCGTCCGCTAAAAGGGACAGCACTTCTCAGGACCAACCTTGGACAAGGCAGCATCTCCCGCAGGCAGATCATCTCTTCTGTTGAAAAGAACCTGCCAGGTCTGGGGCGTGACTGGTTTGACATTCCTATGACGGAAGTGACGCCGCAACAGTTCAACCTGCGGCTTCCTTTGACCGATATCGGTCATTTTAAAGCCAAGGCCATGTTCATTCCAGAAGACCGGCAAGACCCCATCTGGGTTCCAGGCCCTAATATTACCATCAATGTCGAACCGGCCGATACCTGCTGTGGGAATGTTATCTATAATGCTTTTGTGCGGCAGTTCGGACCCAACAAAGGGGGTGGGTTTTTCAGGCAGGATCATACCGATGCGGTTCAATTGTTGGACAAGGCCGGTTATGCCGCCATCCCACCTTCCGGTACGTTCAGGGATTTGATTCGAGAGCTCGATTTCATCGTCGGTCACCGGGCTGCCGGTTTGTGCAACTGCTTCCAATCCATCCGACCCCTACAACTTACGGCAGAATGGGTCGCTTTGGAAGCCCGTACGCAGCTCTCAGCTTCACCAATGTGGATCCTTCTCTGGCGAAATTCGACGCAAAAGCCACGCCCGAGGGAGCAGTTCATCGAATTGGTGGAGGCTATCCATGCCCGCAACGCCAAGCTCCTGATGGATATCGCCATCAACCACACCGGCTGGACGGCCTCCTTACACGAAACCCATCCGGAATGGCTGGTGCGCGGTTTAAAGGGTGATATCGAAGTACCCGGCGCGTGGGGTGTTCGCTGGGAAGATCTAACCAAACTCAACTATCAGCATCAGGACTTGTGGCAATACATGGCCGATGTATTCCTGACCTGGTGTAACCGTGGGGTAGATGGTTTCCGGTGTGATGCAGGTTACATGATACCCATTCCAGCCTGGCAGTACATTATTGCCATAGTCCGGGAACAATTCCCAGACACGATTTTTTTCCTCGAGGGCCTGGGGGGAAAATTGTTGTAACCCGTGAGCTTCTGGATGCAGCTAACTTCAACTGGGCATATTCGGAGCTTTTCCAGAATTACCATCGCCAGGACATCGCTTTTCAACTGATACAAGGCATGGAGGTTTCAGAAGGTGAGGGCCTCGGCCCACTATGCTGAAACCCATGACAATCCGCGCCTGGCATCCCGATCTCATACTTGGGCCAGAATGCGTACGGCACTGTGTGCACTCAGTTCCTTTCAGGGGACCTTCGGATTTGCCAACGGTGTCGAATGGTTTGCCACCGAAAAAATCGATGTCCATGAATCCCCGTCCCTGAACTGGAATGCAGAAGAGAATCAAGTGGATCATATCCATCGATTGAATGAACTGCTGAAAAATCATCCGGCCTTTCATGATCAAACCCGGATCTAGTGTTGTCGATCACGCGTTAGAAGATATATTCATCTTGTTGCGGCATCACCGGCCTTCCGGGAAAAAACTGATGGTCGTTGTCAACCTCGATGACATTAGGTCTAGGAGGGCGTCATGGCCGAAGAATGAGAATTTTGGGCCGCCTGATTCATGGCGGGATCTTTTGACCGGGGAGAAGATGCCCCACAGACGGAAGGAGAGGCAATCGTGATGGATCTGCTTCCCGGCCAGGTTCTTTGTATAGACAGACGATCCAGATGACTGGCCCAAAGGTTCGCAAAGAGACAAAAGAACTTTTTCAGATCCCCGAGCGGATTGTCCGGCAGCGTCTACGGGCAAAGGTGTTGGAGGTAATCCAGGAGGTTAACGGGTTTGGAGACCTTGGAGACCAGGACCTTGAAACGCTGTTCGCAAGTTACAGACCGATCCCTTTGGGTTCTGTCGGGAGGCCTACACCCAAAGCCCTGAATCCCGTGTTGTCCGATGGGTGTGGCCAGGGGACAGCCGTCGGGAAGTCATGTTGCCACCAGGACATTTTTTGTTGGTGGAATCCCCGGGAGGCATTTCACGTGAAGATTTCTCACCAGCGGACAGTCTTGGGCACTGAAAAATCCATGTTGTCCCCCAAAGGTTTTCACTGGGCACTGCTGAACCCTTTACCCACAGCCGGCCGAACACCTGGAGCTGACGCTTCAATTATCGGTTTACGCTGCTGATGGGTATCACCGTATAGAAACGTGCCTGCTGCTGTTGAGTGGTGAAATACAGGTCTTGGATCTGTGTTATCCGAGAAAAATGCTGGACGAGTCTTCCCTGCGAACACTCGTGACAAACGATCTGGGCGCTGCAAGCTTTCTGCCGATTGCGTGGGGAAAGTTGAACAGCCGCTACGATGCGGTGCTTTCCGCCAACGTAGATACCGAACTTCCGGTGGACAGATGGATCATGTTTACGCGCTTGAGGGGCTGGGTGGTGTATCAGGATTATTCTCAATCTCTGAATGGGGATTGTCTGGAAATGTTTGCCCTTGATGGTTCCCTGCAGGGGGAGTGGACCTTTCATGTTCCCACGGGCCGCGGAACCCACGTGGTTATCAAAATAAAAGCGCTTATGGATAGAGACAGGGATACCGTCCAGCTCGTGTTTGAGCGATGCCCGGCAACCCAGGGACAGGGTCGCCTTCCGGATACGGAGTTGATTGATATCATTTTGCGACCGGATATCGAAAACCGCTCATTCCATGCCAACACCAGGCCTACAAAGGGCTTGAACAAATATGGCCGTCGGCTGTTACACCCGGGTGAAGAAGGTTTTACTTTCCGGCCGGACGATCGGCATATCCTGGATATGCACCAGGAAAAGAGTACTTTTGTTTACGAACCGGAATGGCATTACATGGTACACCGGTCAGAGGATGCTTCACGGGGTTTTGATGCGCAGGGAGATCTCTTCAGCCCCGGCTATTTCAAGGTAAAGGTCGGTGGTGGTGGGGTGACGCGTCTGGATGCCAGCGCGACCGCTCCGGGTGAAGTACAACCTGTGCCGAACGCCAATCCATGAAATCATCTGCATACTTCATGGGCGATCAGACCAAGATGGTATGGATTCGGTGATATCTGTCCAAAAAATACTGGAAGCAGCGCTTGGCCGGTTTATCGTACGGAGAGGATCACTGCATACGGTTATTGCGGGATACCCCTGGTTCCTTGATTGGGGCCGGGATGCCATCATTGTTACACGAGCCCTGATCGAACTGGGTGAAACAAACCTTGCCCGTCGTATATTAAAACTGTTTGGACGATTCGAGGAAAATGGTACCTTGCCGAATATGCTTCAAGGCACCCGTACGTCCAATCGGGAAACATCAGACGCTCCTTTATGGTTTATCGTTGCCTGCAAGGAATTGGTTGCAAAGGAAAATAACCGCTCATGGCTTGCGGAGAGTCTGTGGCCAAAGAACCATCCAGGACATCATCAATGCCATCGCCAATGCCTATACGAAAGGCACTTCCAACGGCATTCAGATGGATGCTGAAACCGGTTTGATCTACAGCCCTTCGCATTATACATGGATGGATACCAATCATCCGGCTGGTACGCCACGGGAAGGGTATCCCATTGAAATCCAGGCCTTATGGTATGGAGCGCTGCAATTTTTGAGCACCATCGACAGCAATGGTGGCCGATGGTCGGATTTGGCGGAGACGGTTCAGGTGTCCATTGGTGAATTTTTCCGGCTCGAATCCGGGGCATACCTGTCCGACTGCCTGCATGCAGGGCAGGGGACCCCGGCTCGCGAAGCAAAAGCAGATGACGCTTTGCGGCCAAACCAGCTTCTGGCGATAACCATGGGAGCCGTTGTCCAGCCTGATATGTGCCGAAACCTGTTGGAAGCATGTCAGGAACTGCTGGTTCCCGGTGCCATCCGCAGCCTGGCAGACCGTCCCGTGCACCACCCTCTGGAAATTATCCATCAGGGGCAACACCTTAGCGATCCGTATCAGCCATACCGAGGCCGGTATGAAGGAGACGAGGACACGTCCAGAAAGCCCGCCTATCACAATGGAACCGCCTGGACATGGCTTTTCCCATCTTTTTGTGAAGCCTGGGAGATGAGCTTTGGTCCCGGGCGCGCCAAACGGCCAAAGCCTGGATGAGCAGTGTGACCCGTTTGTTGCAGCAGGGCTGTGTCGGTCATGTACCCGAGATTCTGGATGGTGATTTTCCGCATCATCATCGTGGATGCCCGGCCCAGGCATGGGGTGCCAGTGAAGCATTGCGGGTGTGGTTGAAGCTTGTACTTATAGGGTTCAAGGGTTCGAGGGTGATACAAGGGTTCGAGGGTGGTCAACAGCTATCAGCGGACAGCCAGCTCAGTTCCTGCTTCATAGCAACAAGAGGTTGAATTCAGAGCCCAGGTGTTATTCTAGTTCATTTGACCTATTCTTAGCTTTAACTGCTTGAATCAAAATCGAACTTTCAGTACCCCTATGAACACAATAAACCTCGAACACAATGAACAAGAGATAATAAATGATTTTATTGTAGCCTTTCCCATAATGTATTATAGAATATAACAACATCAACAATACATGTAAGGACAATCAATGAAACGTCTTCAAATGTATCAGGTCTTTCCATCGGTTCCCGAACCATTGAAATTTCTGGAGGATCTGTCCAGAAATATGTGGTGGTGCTGGCATATGGACGCCATCGAATTGTTCAGGCGTATCAACCCGCACTCTGGCGACAGTCCGGCCGCAACCCGATCTTTTTCTCTACCCTGATCCCGCCGGAACGCCTGGAGGAGTTGGCAACGGATGGCGGGTATCTCGCCCATATGGAGCGCGTGAAAAAGAAATTTGAAACCGAAACCGCGATACTTCATCCGGACAATGAATCAATGGATGCCGAGGCTGGAACCATTGCCTATTTTTCCATGGAATTCGGTATTCATGAGAGCCTGCCGCTGTTTGCCGGAGGCCTGGGTGTGCTGGCGGGGGACCACCTGAAAGCTGCATCCGACCTTTCCCTGCCACTGGTGGGTATGGGCCTGCTTTTCAACAAAGGCTATTTTCGCCAGTTTCTAAATGACGAAGGCTGGCAGCAGGAGGAATATCCGGACAACGATATTTTTCATATGCCCTTGCGGCGTGTCAAGGATTATTTAGGAAATCAAGTATCCATCACCCTTGACGGTCCCCATGGGACCGATCCATGCCATTATCTGGAAGGTACAGGTGGGTTGCGTGCCGCTCTATCTGCTGGACACCAATATACCGGAAAATTCGGTCGAGATAAGGGCTATTACGGATCGGCTTTATGCGGGTGAGCCAAGGCAGCGCCTGGAGCAGGAAGTTCTGCTGGGTATCGGTGGTATGCGGGCTTTGGAGGTCTTGGGTATTCAACCAAAGATCTGTCACATGAACGAAGGTCATTCGGCATTTTGCAGCATCGAGCGATTGTGCCAGATTAAAAGACATTATGACATTGACCTGGAAACGGCGCTTGAAATCGTACCCAGGACAACCATTTTTACAACCCATACACCGGTTGCCGCCGGACACGATGAATTTCCAAAGGAGATGGTGGCTCCCTATGTCGCATCCATGCAGGAGTGCCTCGGTATCGATACGGACCAGATCATATCATGGGGGCAACCCGGTGGTGGGAAATCAAACGGACCCCTGTCCATGTTCGTACTGGGGCTCAGGATGTCCCAGCACCATAACGGTGTGAGCCAGTTGCATGGCCGGGTTGCCCGGCGCATGTGGTCCCATGTCTGGCCGGGCTGGCCTGAAGACGAAATCCCCATATCGCCATGTAACCAACGGTGTTCACATCCCCTCCTGGATATCGATTGAAAACGCAACGCTTTTCGAACGCTATCTGGCACCTGATTGGCATCTGCACGCGGGGATCAAGGATCTTTCAAAACGGATCGATCAGATTTATAATGATGAGCTTTGGCAGACACGACGCATGAGCCGCGCCAGATTGATACGGACATGCCGGGAATTGATGGTGAGACAGTATGGCCGGCGAAATGCACCCCAGTCAACCATGCGGGAGGCTGAAGGTGTTCTGGACCCGGAAATCCTCACCATCGGTTTTGCCCGGCGGTTTGCCACATACAAGCGGGCAACACTGCTCCTGAAGGATCCTGAGAGACTGAAAAAAATCATCAACGATCCTGACAGGCCCGTGCAGATTATTTTTGCCGGAAAAGCACATCCCAAAGACAGGGAAGGCAAGGATATTATTCGGCAGTTGATCGAGTTTGCAAAGGATCCGGAGTTGCGACAACGGATCGTGTTTCTGGAAGATTACGATATCAATGTGACCCGATATCTTGTTCAGGGCGCCGATGTCTGGCTCAACACGCCCAGACGGCCCATGGAGGCCTGTGGCACTTCCGGGATGAAAGCTGCCATCAACGGCGTTCTCAACGTCAGTGTTCTGGACGGGTGGTGGTGCGAGGGCTACCGGGAAGACCGCGGCTGGGCCATCGGCAATGGTGAGGAATACGACGATCACGAGTACCAGGATATGGTGGACAGCTATGCCCTCTACAACCTGTTGGAAAATGATGTCATACCCTGTTTTTATGACCGTAAAAACGGTGAGTCGCCTGAAAAGTGGACCAAGATGATGAAGGCGTCCATGAAAATGGCACTGGAGCACTACTGTACACACAGGATGGTTCTCGAATATGATCAAAAATTTTACCAGCCGGCCATTGAAAGTTATCAGACCTTTACCCGGAATAATGCTGAAAAAGCCAAGCAGATGCTGGCACAGAAAAAGCGTCTCATGGGCCTGTGGAAAAATATTCAGGTAAAAGAGCCCCAGAGAATACAACGGCCCTTTCAGAATCGGTGAGTCCTTTCAGATATCGGCTGAAATATCCCTGGGTGAGATTCGTCCCGAGGAGGTTCTGGTGGAGCTCTATTACGGAAAGCTGCGCGCCATCGACACACTGATGCCCGGAATGACCCAGCCCATGGAAGTAGAAAAGGAACTGGGCCCGGGCACGTATCTCTATTCCTGTTGCTCCCCTGTGGGTCATCCGGAAGGTTTGGGTTTACGGTCCGGGTCAGCCCCAAGGGGGATGACTTTTTACGATTTACACCGGGGTTGATCACGTGGGCGTAAAGAAGAGGGTTCAAGGGTTCAAGGGGTCGAGGATTCGAGGGTTGCTGACGGCTATTAGCGAATAGCAGCGTCCCTGCTTTCAAAGCATTCTATCTTCGTAGCTACAGGGTACCCGAGGCCGAGGATGAGAGAAAAAAAATTACGCGCTAAACAGCTTGCAGCTGAAGCATAAATAAATGGCAACACCTCAAACATCACCGCGTGTTCTGATTGTAACGCCCGAGGTTACGTATCTGCCGGACCGCATGGGGAGCCTGTCCAATTATCTGACCGCAAAAGCGGGGGTCTGGCTGATGTTTCGCAGCGCTGATCAGTGCGCTGTTCAAACAGGGGGTGGATGTGCACGTGGCGTTGCCGGACTATCGCGCTATTTTTTCAGATCATCTGGCACCCTTTCTCAGGAAAGAGCAGCGCATCATCCGAAAAACCATGCCCGACGACCGAATCCACCTGGCCCAGGACAGGGCGTTTTATTACCTGAATCACGTTTATTCCGATTATGGGGGTGAGAACACCAAGCTTTCACTGGCATTTCAACGGGAGGTCATCAACCATGTGATTCCCCGTGTGGAACCCGACCTGATTCACTGCAATGACTGGATGACCGGCCTGATCCCGGCCATGTCCCGCCAGATGGGCATACCCTGTCTGTTTACGATCCACAACATTCACACAGTCAAAAGCACCTTGTCCCATATCGAGGATCGTGGGATTGATGCGGCCTATTTCTGGCATCACCTGTACTATGAAAAAAATCCTAATGATTATGAACAAACGTGGGAAAACAATCCGTGGATTTTCTGGTCAGTGGTGTGTTTGCAGCTCATTTCGTCAATACCGTCAGCCCGACATTTTTAAGAGAAATTGTGGAGGGGAAGCATGATTTTGTATCGGGTAATCTGGAACGGGAATTGGCCAACAAGGTGGCGGCTGACTGTTCCGTAGGTATTCTTAACGCACCGGACCCGGTCTTCAATCCCGAAACCGATCTCACCTATTTCACAAATATACCCATAAAGATCCCATGGGTGCCAAACAGAAAAACAAGCAGGCACTTCAAGCCAATCTCGGGTTGATCGAAGATCCCGGGGCACCGCTCTTTTTCTGGCCATCCCGTCTGGATCCCATTCAGAAGGGTTGCCAACTGCTGGCAGAAATTCTCTATCATGTCATTTCAACCTATTGGGATGATAACCTGCAGATCGTGTTTGTGGCAAATGGCGAATATCAGCGGATATTTCGTGACATCATTTCCTTTCACAATCTGCATCAACGGGTGGCTGTCTGTGATTTCAGTGAAAAGCTGGAGCACCAGGCCTATGGCGCTTCTGATTTTATCCTGATGCCGTCCCGATTCGAGCCCTGTGGTCTGCCCCAGATGATCGCCCCTCTCTATGGGTCTCTGCCGGTGGCTCACGATACCGGCGGTATTCATGACACGATTTCTCATCTCGATGTGGCAAACAACATCGGCAATGGCTTTGTTTTTGAAACCTATGATGCCAATGGTTTGTGGTGGGCCATCAATGAGGCCATGCATTTTTACAGACGGCCCGTCGATGAAAAAAGAGCCCAGATTGAACGGATCATGCAGGAAAGTGCCAGGACGTTCACCCATACGGTAACCGCCCGTCGCTACATTGATCTGTATGAGCGGATGTTGCAGAGGCCCTTGGTATCGGCGTCACCCTATTAGAAGTGTCTTAAAAAGGTCTTTTGGCCCAATCTCTGTTTGGATTCTCGTTTTAACTCCTCAAAATACTACAGTATTCCTGCGGGTTAAAACGAGAGTCCGCCTTGATCTTGAACCAAAATATTCTTTTTTAAGATCACTTCTATGGCTATAATATGGCTGTTTGATGTTATTTGCCGGAGCGGTTTCGAACGATATTCTGACAATCGCTATATACGGTATAGATGTAAGATACATTCATTATTTATTGGCTTAATTTAACGATGAGCATGACCAAGAAAATGAAATCAATTGACTTGCAAGTTAATCATCTGCTGAAGCAGGACCCTTTCCTGGAGCCATACCAGGATGTCATTCGGAAAAGACTCATCAAGGTAGAAGAGACCAAGACCCGTCTGATTAAAAATAAAATGACATTGGCTGATTTTGCTTTGGGGCATACCTACTATGGTCTGCATGTCAGTCATGGTGAATGGGTCTTTCGGGAGTGGGCCCCCAATGCAGTGGCGGTTTTTTTTATCGGAGATATGACCGACTGGGAGGAACGGCCTTCCTTTGCGCTGAGACGCATCAATAAGAACGGGGATTGGGAGCTTCGCCTGCCCCTGAAGGCATTGACCCATGGCGATCATTATCGTCTCCGGATTCATTGGAAGGGAGGGGCCGGAGACAGGATACCGGCCTATACCCGAAGGGTGGTTCAGGACGAACAGACACTGATCTTCAACGCCCAGGTGTGGCATCCTGAAACGCCATTTCACTGGCACCACCCGGTGCCGGAAACTTCTCGGAGCCGCCACTCATTTACGAAGCGCATATCGGCATGGCCCAGGAAGAAGCCAGAATCGGGACCTACAGTGAATTTGCTGAGAATGTCATTCCCCGGATCGTCAAGGCCGGCTACAACACCCTCCAGCTGATGGGTCTTCAGGAACATCCCTACTACGGCTCGTTTGGTTACCAGGTGTCGAGTTTTTTTGCAGCCTCTTCACGTTTTGGCACTCCCGAAGATCTCAAAATGCTCATCGACACCGCCCATGGTGCCGGCTTGCGTGTGATTATGGACCTGATTCATTCCCACAGTGTATCGAACGAAGTGGAGGGTCTCAGTCGTTTTGATGGAACAGACTGTCAGTATTTTCACGAGGGCCCCCGTGGTCGACACTCAGGCCTGGGATTCGCGATGTTTTGATTATGCCAAGACCCAGGTGCTCCACTTTCTTTTATCCAACTGCCGGTTCTGGCTGGATGAGTATTGTCTGGATGGGTTTCGATTTGACGGCATTACCAGCATGCTCTATCTGCACCATGGCCTGGGTCATGCCTTCACGAGTTATGATGACTACTTTGATGACGCCCTGGATGATGATGCGCTGACCTATCTTACCCTGGCAAATGACCTGATTCATGAATTGATCCCACGGCCGTGACCATTGCAGAAGATATGAGTGGTCTGCCCGGGCTTGCTGTCCCGGAGAAAATGGCGGTGTGGGATTTGACTACCGTTTTGCCATGGGAGTGCCGGATTATTGGATCCAGCTGACAAAGGACACCCGGGATGAAGACTGGCCCATGGCCCATCTGTGGTACGAATTGACCAATCGCAGATCCGACGAAAAAACCATCAGTTATGCCGAATCCCATGACCAGGCGCTGGTGGGTGACCAGACCCTGATATTTCGGCTCATGGGTGATGTCATCTACCACCACATGCGCGTATCAGACAACCACCTCATCATCGACCGGGGCATGGCGCTGCACAAGATGATTCGTTTGTTGACCCTTGCCACGGCCGGGAATGGCTATTTGAATTTCATGGGCAATGAGTTCGGTCATCCTGAGTGGATCGATTTTCCCCGAAAGGAAAACAACTGGTCGTATCTTTATGCGCGGCGGCAGTGGCACCTCATGGATGATCCAGATCTGAAATATTCACAACTGGCCCATTTTGATCGTGATATGATTCAGCTTGTTAAGGCCTACGCCCTGTTCGAGTGCTCCTACGCCTGGTTCACACCCACAATGACGATAAGATCATTGCATTTGAAAGAAATCAGCTGGTCTTTGTTTTCAACTTCCACCCGGACGTTCCTTTACCGATTATTTCTTTTATCTTCCGTCCGGGCGATATGAATGGGTTTTTGACAGCGACAATGCAGTTATGGTGGCTATGGCAGGTTGGATGATGCCCGGACAGGTGTTTACGAATCCAAACCCGGCAAGGGTCGCCCGGAGAGTGGACTGGATCTGTATCTTCCCTGTCGGACGGCGCTTGTCTTATATCGTCCGGACAAGTATACTTCATGTAACTGAAACACAACAGCGAGCCCATTTCCCGAGGTTTATAGCAGATGCTTCAATAAAAACATTCCATTGGAGGTTTGATATGGCAAAAGGTAAAGACAAAAGAAAACCACAGGAAAAGAAAAAACCCCAAAGCAGCATCAAAGAAAAACGAAAACTAAAAAAGGATAAAGCCTCAAAGACTTCATAATTTCGATTGATCATCTGCAACGCACCAAAAGGAGAGGCTATGCCAAGAAGAGACGACATCCACAAGATTCTCATCATTGGATCAGGCCCCATCGTCATCGGACAGGCATGTGAATTTGACTATTCAGGAACACAAGCCTGCAAAGCACTGCGATCAATGGGGTATGAAATTGTGCTGGTCAATTCAAATCCGGCAACGATTATGACCGATCCGGGAATGGCCGATGTGACCTATATCGAACCGCTCAATCTAAAAACCCTGACACAAATTATTGACAAAGAGCGGCCGGATGCGCTTCTGCCAACCTGGGCGGGCAGTCGGGTCTGAATCTATCTTCAGAATTGAGCCAAAAAGGCGTATTGGAAAAATATGGTGTGCAGATTATCGGTGTCAACGTGGATGCCATTGAAAGCGGGGAAGACCGTCTGGCCTTTAAGGAAACCATGGATAAGCTGGGCATCGAAATGCCCAAGAGCGAAGCGGTCAATACTGTTGAAGATGCTGAAGCAGCGGCAGAAGACCTTGGTTATCCTGTTGTCATCCGTCCGGCTTATACCATGGGGGGCACAGGCGGCGGCTTGGTCTATAATGTTGAAGAATTAGAAACCATTGCCGCCCGCGGTCTTGCTGCCAGCCTTGTCAATCAGGTCCTGGTTGAAGAATCGGTCTTGGGTTGGGAAGAGCTTGAGCTGGAAGTCGTCCGGGATGCCAAGAACCAGATGATAACGGTTTGTTTTATTGAAAATGTTGATGCCATGGGGGTCCATACCGGCGACAGCTTACTGCACTGCCCCCATGCTGACCATTAGCCCGGAGCTCCAGAAACGTTTGCAGCGATATTCCTATGACATTGTCGAGGCCATTGAGGTTATTGGCGGAACCAATATCCAATTTGCCCATGATCCCAAAACCGGCCGGGTGGTTGTTATCGAAATCAACCCCCGCACATCACGCTCTTCAGCCCTGGCATCCAAAGCCACCGGGTTTCCTATTGCCAGATTTCCTCTCTGCTTGCCGGCGGTCTGACTATGGATGAAATTCCGTACTGGCGGGATGGGACCCTGGAGAAATATACACCTTCGGGCGACTATGTGGTTGTTAAATTTGCCCGCTGGGCTTTTGAAAAATTTGAGGGGGCCGAAGATAAGCTGGGCACCCAGATGCGGGCTGTGGGCGAAGTTATGAGCCTCGGCAAAACACTATAAAGAAGCCTTTCAGAAAGCGATTCGTTGTCTTGAAATCAACCGCTACGGACTTGGGTTTGCAAAAAATTTCAATACACTGTCTCTGGAAGAACTTATGACAGCTGTATTTTGCCAACCAGTGAACGCCAGTTTATGATGTATGAAGCCCTGCGCAAAGGTGCTACGGTGAGGACCTGTATGAAATAACCCACATCAAACCGTGGTTTATCGAACAGATGAAGGAGTTGGTGGAACTGGAAGAAAAAATCCTGATCTACAAGGGTCAAGCATTGCCGGACGATCTGCTGACCAGGCCAAAAAAGATGGTTTTGCCGACCGATATCTGGCCCAGCTGCTCATCTGCCGGAAAAGCAAATCCGGGAAAAGAGAAAGGCTTGGGCATTGTCAGGCCTGGGAGCCGGTTCCGGTCAGCGGTGTTGAAAATGCGGCTTATTACTATTCCACCTATAATGCACCGGACAAGGTTACGGTCAGTGACCGTAAAAAGATTATGGTCCTGGGCGGCGGTCCGAACCGTATCGGTCAGGGGATCGAATTTGATTATTGCTGTGTGCATGCCGCTTTTGCCATTCGGGATGCAGGCTTTGAGTCGATCATGGTCAACTGCAATCCTGAAACCGTTTCAACGGATTATGACACCTCCGACAAACTCTATTTCGAGCCGCTGACGGTTGAGGATGTTCTGAGCATCTATGAAAAAGAAAAACCCGAAGGCGTTATCGTCCAGTTTGGTGGACAGACGCCCTGAATATTGCCAATGAACTGGAAGAGCTGGGGGTTAATATCCTGGGACTTCGCCCGATACGATTGATCTGGCCGAAGACCGGGACCGTTTCCGCCAGATGATGCGAAAACTGGGCATTCCCCAGCCGGAATCCGGTATGGCCAGCACTCTGGATGAAGCCCTGGAAATTGCCGACAAGAATCGGTTATCCGCTGATGGTCCGTCCTTCCTATGTTCTTGGCGGGCGTGGGATGGAGGTTGTTCAGGATGAGAAATGCTCTTACATTTATCTGCTGCGGCGGTGGATGTTTCGCCCGAACGTCCGATTCTGATCGACAAGTTCCTGGAAAACGCCATTGAGGCCGAAGCCGATGCCATTGCCGACGGAACCGATGCCTTTGTTCCGGCTGTCATGGAGCATATCGAACTTGCCGGCATCCATTCCGGTGATTCAGCCTGTGTTATTCCGCCGATCAGCATTCCGCCGAAACACATCGAAACCATTAGCGAATATACACGCAAGATTGCCATCGAACTCAATGTGGTCGGGCTGATGAATATCCAATACGCGATTTCTGAAAATAAGGTCTATGTGCTGGAGGCCAACCCCCGGGCTCGCGTACCGTTCCGCTGGTCTCCAAGGTTGTAACATCTCCATGGCCCGGTTGGCCACCCAGGTCATGCTGGGCAAAGAATTGCGGATCTCGAACTTAAACACAATCCATTCCCCATTTCGGTGTTAAAGAGGCGGTATTTCCTTTTAATATGTTTCCCGAGGTCGATCCGCTTTTGGGACCGGAAATGCGATCAACCGGTGAAGTCCTGGGATTGCCGATTCCTTTGGCCGCCTTTTTTAAAGCCCAGGAAGCCACCCAGACGCCGCTGCCCCGGAAGGGTCCGTGCTGTTTACTGTTGCCGATCGGGATAAGATGCCGCCTGGAAGCGGTCCGGCTTTTCAAGGAACTGGGTTTCAAGATCATGACCACCGAAGGCACCGATTATTTTCTGGAAGAGCGGGGCATTGAGAATACCCCTTTGCGCAAACTGGGATACGGAAGGCCGGACCTTGTGGATGCCATTAAGAATGGTGCCGTTGATCTGCTGGTGGATACTCCCAGCGGCCGTAAGGGTGTGCAAGACAGTTCCAATATCCGTAAGGCCGCCATTAAATATCGGGTGCCGTACATTACGACAACGGCCGCCGCGATAGCCCCGCCAAGGGCATCGCCGCCCGGCGTGAAGGCGTGCCCCAGGTCCGATCTCTACAGGATACCACACTGATATGCAATAGGGACTGATTGTTATAGTAAAAAGATAGTTTGTCCTCACCACTTCATCATTGCCACATGAATGGATCACAATCCACACAGGGTGGGCCGCCGCAAAGACTGATCAGATAGCGTATTGCCTTGGCGACTTTATCGGCCGAATCTTCATCCGGTGTGGGTAGTTCTACCTTACTTTTCATTTCCACGTCCCCGTTTTCCTCAACACGTTTGATTTCCTTTTCATATCCCTCAACCGTAAGGATAACTCTGTCTAAATGGGGCTTTACGTAGTCAGGGCCTGGATTGATTTTTTTTAATGGAATTATATATTCAAACGTTTTTGTATTCTTTTCCATTTTGGTTGTCACTATACATTGCCCCGGATCAACACTCACTTTGCCCCTGGTCATTTTATTGATAAAGTCGATTGTCTGGTCCATGGTGGGCGCTTTGTACTTGACGGTCTCCTCGATATCTTCCGCCGAGGCCTGAAATACAATGAATAGGCATGCAATCGAAATGATTGCCAATACAATAATATTTTGCTTTGCGATATTCATAATACGCTCCTTTTTTGTACACGACTTTTCATTTATTTATTCCGTCATAACATCAACTCGGGAGACTGACAACAGATCATACCTACCAAAACGCAATTGCATCATCAAGCCTGTTTTATAAAATGGCTACTCTTTATCGCTCCTGAGCATCGCCCCAAAGACGTGTTTAAAGCGATGCGTCAATTGAAGGCTAAAATAGGCCACCCTCTTTCGACAGCTCTTTTTGTAGAGCCGGGATGTGGGTTCGACGGTTGCGGGGTTGCCAACCGTTTCGAGCATGGGTATATCCGAGTGATGATTTCCATAGGCAAAGGACTGGTCAAGACGGATGCCTTTTTTTTGGGCCAGGTTTTTAACCGCTACACGTTTGTGGTGATCGATGCAGATGGGCCGTCTGTCCTTCCGGTCAAACTGCCATCGCCGGCTTATTTCGAGATCCGTGCAAAGAAGATGGTGGAATCCCAGATCCTGAATAACGGGTTTCAACATGTAGCGAAGTGATGCCGATACCAGGACCAGGGTGTGCCCTGCGTCTGGTGTTTTCGGCCCGCTTCAGGATGTTGGGTGCAATGTGCGGTTTTAGGTAGGTGTGGTAAAATTCCTCAGCGCCGTCTTCCAGTGGTTGATGTCTCTATTTTTATAGAATGTGAGCATGATACGGGCCATGCGTGTCGGATAACCAATCGCGTTCATAAAAAAAATTGGTTATGGCAACCTTCAATAAGAAAGATAAGCGTATTTCTTTGATTTGGTAGAGGTACTTGAATCCGACCCTGCCGCTTTCCACATCGATGAGGGTTTTGTCAAAATCAAAAAAGGCCCCGATCTGCGTGCCGAATTCAGAGTTCGTTGGGTTTATTGGGTTCATTGGGTTTGTTGGTTTATTGTATTGGCTATGTTTAGAGCTATTATGTCGGGATAGGTGCGAAATGACAATCACTGGCCTTTGGTTACTTCCCGGCTCCACAGTCAACCTCATGATATCTCTAGGATCCTCGATTTGCACTTGGATGCTTGGATGTCAGGATGCTTGATGGTTTAAGCTGATATCGGCTGATACTTTCAGCGCAAATCACCCTTGGATCACCTTCGTACCCGCCAACGCTTCATTCATACCGTCCATGAGTCTTGACCGCTTCGAACATGGCAATGCAGTTATCCGGATCAACACCTGGATGCAGGGTGTTGGAGGAGCAAATGATCAGACCACCGCCCTTGCCGGCATCTTTTATGGCCTGTTGTACGGCTATTTCACCTGGTGAGGTGTGCCGTTGGGGAGGAGATCCATACAGTCGATATTTCCCAGGAGGCACAAACGATCTCCGCAGTAATCCTTGACTTTTTTTAATTGCATTCCCGCCTGGGGTTCAATGGGTTGAGTCCGTCGTATCCGGATTCGAGAATCCTGTCGAGAATGGGCCACAGGTTCCCATCGCTGTGGCGAACCACTTTTAGACCCATTTCATGGGCCCTGTCAACAAGTCTGCGATTATAAGGAAGAATAAATTCAGAAAAATGGTCCGGTGAAATCAGGGTTGTGTTTTTATCGGCAATATCATCTTCGACAATGAGAACATCCAGTCCGGCTTCACCCAGCATTTCTAGTTGTGATAGACTGTACTGGGTCACCATTTCGGCGATTCTATGTAGAAATGGGGGTTGTCAAAGAGGTTCATCATATAATTTTGCATACCCGTAAGACGCCAGCTACGGACAAAGGCGCCACGCATCATCCAGAAAACAGCCTTGCTGTCTTTAAAACGGTCTTTGATCAAATCCACCGCAAAAATCTGTTCGGGATTGGGTTCCGGAGGGGTGTAGTGTTCCAGATCCCTTTGGACTGGATGGGATGGCTGGACGGTACAGGAATACCATGGGGACTGCGGGTAACCCACGCCCCAGTCATCTACGACGTTTTTCTGGTCGGAGAATTCGGTGCCAGGTCCCGGGCAGGCAGGTATAGCCATCGACAGCATAGGTTTCCAGGATGAGAAAGAGGGTGTCGATGAGTTTGATTTTTTCAGCATCACTCATCTGATGCAGCATCTTGCCCAAGGGTAAACCACCTGTAAGGTACTTTCCGATTCCCATGATGGGGCCTTCGTTGATACCGTGAATGAAAAGGGGAACCCGATCCGGTTCAGTGTGACTCAAGGCTGTCAGAATTCGTTCTCTACCGGTCATGTTATCTCCTTTAATTAGCTAAGCTCAGCGAGTAGCTCCATAAGTCTTTCTGCAGGGATAATTTAGTCTTTCGCTTACGGAGCGATCGCTTTCAAAAATCTTCTAGTATTCCAGAACCACCTCCACCTGCGCCGTAGAGTCGGTATCTGCTTCGTAAAAAAATGAGCCTACAAAAAAGAGAACAGCGCCTATCACACAGAAAACAGGCAGTATTTTTAAGGCGACGGTAAGGTCGTATCTGTCCGACAGCATACCCACAAAGAGCGGGCCCAGGGAACTACCCAAGGAGTGTTGAATGACGATGTTGATGCTCAGTGAAATTGCACGAAGACCAGGATGCACCACATCCTGGGTTACAGCAACAGCTGCAGGGACAAACATGATAATCGTGACACCCAGGCAGAGCAATGCCAGGTACTGGTGGCTGCCTTCCAGATAACCAAAAGCGACAAAGAGAATTATGGCCGAGACAGCAGAAGATATTGCCGGCAGCAGCATGCGGGCACGAGGGGTATGTTTCATCCATCTGTCTCTGAGGTATCCTCCTAAGGGTGCACCGATTATGGCCAGAAACATGATCAGTCCTCCCTTGAGACCGGCTTTGCTCATGGGGAGATCGTGCATGCGATGGAAATAGGTTGGCATCCAACTTAAAAGGGCGGTTGTGACAAATACGTTGGATGCAAAGGCCAGATTGTTGAGTAGGAGTGACTTTTTGGTCAAAAAGGTTTTGCGATATCCAGGAGAGTCATTCTTTGCGGTGGTTCTTCGGTTTCGGTTTCTCGTATCAACTCAACGGTCTTGTAGTCCTTTACCTTGAAAAACATCAAGGCCAGGACAAATCCTGGAATGGCAACGATTCCAAACGCGTGGCGCCAGCCCAGATGTTCTGCGATGATTCCTCCCAGGGCAATGCCAAGGGCGCTCCCAGCGGGATCGAGGCATTCCAGATACCCAGAATTCTGGCCCGTTTTTCAGGGGGAAATAGCGCGGAAATCAAGGCTGTTCCCCCGGGTGCATACCCGGCCTCACCGATGCCAATGGCAATTCTTGCGCTGAAATAGTTGTTTGAAATTTCTGGTAAAGACACACAGAAGGGTGGCCAAGCTCCACAGGATAGCCATGAGCCCTATGGCTTTTTTTCTGCTCCAGCGGTCAACAATAATGGAGACCGGAAATGAGAACAAGAGGATGGACCAGTAAACTGCCGATACCAGCAGACCGCATTGGGTATCCGTCAATCCCCAGTCTTGCTGAAGAAAGGGGAAGAGGGATACGATGATCAGCCTGTCAATGTAGTCGAACATGTAGAGCAGAAACAGGAGACCAAAGGCGTAGTTGGCATTGTTAGATGTTTTCATGGTATGATTTGCATATCTATGCTATTTTGCGCAAAAAGCAAGCTGTTCTATCTCGTATTTTGTCCCATATGGTACTTATTCCAAGCTGGATTGATCATGACTTTCGAAATAGTTGCTGCCTGCTGGCGAGAAAAGGAAGACAGTTGTTTCTGTTAACGTTTCTGCTTTCTCTTCTGATGATTATTCCAATTTCCGTGTATCGGCGGCACCGGCCATGCAGTCAGCACCCTCATCCATCAAAAATCAGGCAATGGATAAGGGATTGAATGGGATTGAATTTGAAGTGGGTTACGGATATCGGCGGGACAGCTTCGATTGGAATATCGCCGGGGACCTCCAGGGGAACAATCCCAATATTCTATCCGAGTTGAAATGGGAGGATCTACTCATCCACGAAATTCACATGGGGGTGCGGGTAGATCTGAAAAAAGATTTTGTTTTGAAAGGATCCATAAATTACGGTGTGATTGTCGCTGGTGATAACCAGGATTCTGACTATGCTGCGGACAACCGTGAAATGGAATTCTCCCGGTCAAACAACGACGCAGACAAGGGAATACCCTGGACGGTCAGTTGGGGGCTGGTTACAGATTCCGGCTTATTTCGGAATCCTTCAGTGTCGTACCCCTTGCCGGGTATTCTTATCACCGCCAGCACCTTTCCATGACGGATGGGTATCAGGCCATAACCTGGCCGGGAGGACCGCCTCTGGGACCGTTTGACGGTCTGGATAGCTCCTATGATGCCCACTGGCAGGGTCCATGGATAGGGCTTGAGATGACTCTGGAAGCGGAAAGGTTTATAAAGACCCTTTCACCGGTCTCGTTTTACGCTGCCTGGGAGTATCACTGGGCAGACTACTATGCAGAGGCGGACTGGAATCTTCGTGATGACTTCATGCATCCCAAAGCTTTGAACATGAAGCCGATGGAAGCGGCATGGTTGCCAGCCTGGGTGTTTGTATCGCTTGAACGACAGTGGTTGGTAACCCTTGGATATGAAACAGAGGAATGGTCAACCGAAAGGGGTGTCGATCGTGTGTTCCTGGAAAACGATACCATCATTAAAACCCGTTTGAACGAGGTTAACTGGCACTCGGACGTTTTTCATTTCGGCTGCTCAGTCCGTTTCAGCCTATGTCCCACCACTATCGTAAATAGTAAATTTTGAGTATCCTGTAAAATGTGGACGCCTTGATCACTATATTCAATCTTAATACCCAACTGCGATTTTATTCGGGTTGCATTCTGGTATTTTCTGCCATATTCTTATATATTATGAATGATTGTTTTCGAAAGGTTATGACCTTGGCTTGGCTGCTCGTTTGTATTTGGCCGACGGTTGCTCTGGCAAAAGTGCCGGTATTTGTCAGTATTCTTCCCCAGCAGTATTTTGTGGAGCAGATCGGGGGGCAGTATGTGGATGTTCAGGTTATGGTGCTTCCGGGCGCCAGCCCAACCACATATGAACCCAAATCCCGTCAAATGGCGGCTATTGCAAAGGCAAAGATCTATTTCTCCATAGGGGTGCCGTTTGAGGCGGTCTGGCTGGAGAAGATTGTCGCATCCAATAGAAACCTGCGGGTCGTCCCGATGGATCGTGGCATTCAAAAATTGCCCATGGCTTCCTATCACTCTCATGACGAGACAGAACAACACACCGACGGGCAAACACTTTCACATGGCGATGGGAGAGACCATGCAGCATGGTATTCCCGATCCCCATATATGGCTGTCGCCGCCCCTGGTGATACTGCAGGCGCGTACTGTTTTGGCTGCTTTACAGGACATCGATCCAGAGAATGGTTCGGTCTATGAAGCGAATTATCAAACGTTTGTTTTGCAAGTTTTGGACCTGGACAAAGAACTGAGGCATTTGCTCGAACCGTATCAGGGACAACGCTTCATGGTATTTCACCCAGCCTGGGGTTATTTTGCCGACACCTATCATCTGGAACAGATACCTGTGGAAATGGAGGGCAAGGCACCCAAATCGGCTCAACTCAAGAGCTGATAACAAATGCACGCAAGCATCGTATAAAAGTTTTGTTTTTGCAGCCACAGGTATCGGCAAAGATTGCTGAGCAGGTGGCCGGAGAAATCGGTGCCCAGGTGGCATGGGCCGATCCACTTGCCCTGGATTGGGCGGAAAATCTTCGAGATGTCGCCGGTAAATTTCAACAGGCGATGGAGCAGTAAAAGGGTAAGGGTCCGAGGGGGATACAGGGTTCGAGGGTAAGTTCATTGCGTTTATTGAGTTTCTTGGGTTCATTGAGTTGATGAAACGCAAACGCGTTGAAAGCTCTATACCGATGGCCTTAAGCAACACAATAAACCCAAAGAACACAATGAACAAAGCAACTGATTTTGTAGGGTTAGAGGGTGTTGAGAACTGGCACAAAATTGGCACGAAACAACTTATTTCACCTGATAAACAGCTAATAGAATCAGGGTGGATATATGACATCGTTGATTGCAGATATTGAACAGGTGGCATTTTCTTACAATGACCAGGTGGTTCTGGAAAATGTGAATCTGAAGATATTCGAGGGGGATTTTGTTGCCATGATCGGTCCCAACGGCGGTGGGAAGACCACCCTGTTGAAACTGATCCTGGGTCTTCTGCCGCCTTCCAAAGGGAAGATACACATATTTGATCGGCCGCCGCAAAAAGCCTCTTATCTCATCGGTTATGTGCCGCAGGATGTTCACATCAATCAGAACTTTCCTATAACGGCCATGGATGTGGTCTTGATGGGCAAGTTGTTGCCGGGGAAACGATGGCAGCGAAATCCTTTAAAAGACCGGCAAGAGGCCATGGCAGCCTGCGCCACATGGAAATGGAAGCATTTGCAGACACCAAGATCGGGGAACTGTCGGGTGGACAACGTCAACGGATATTTATTGCGCGTGCTCTTGTCACCAGACCCCGGTTGTTGCTTCTGGACGAACCCACCGCCAGCATCGACTCCAAAGGTCAAGCTGATTTTTTCAGGCTCCTGGAGACACTTAACAATGAGATGACAATCCTGATGGTCAGCCATGATCTGCTGGCAATTTCGAGACATGTTAAAAGTGTGGCCTGTGTTAACAGGCACCTGCACTATCACCATCACGCTGAAATTACCGGTGATATGCTGGAAATCATGTATCCATGCACGGTGGAAGAGGTCTGTCCGGTGGAACTGGTGGCCCATGGACTGCCGCATCGGGTGTTGAAGGATCACCAATAACGGATTAGACAGATAGCATTGTTCAAGCAGATTTAAGCCATAAGCGGTAACAGCTTATGGTTACAGCTTGCCAACTCGATATTCTCGAATCCTTGAATCTTTGACCCCTTCTCTTTCAACGAATTGGGGAAAAGAATCTGAAATATTAATTACAGTCACAAAGTAGTTAAGAAAAAGTAAATATGATCGAAGCCCTGCAGTTTGAATTCATGCGTCATGCACTCATGGCCGGTCTGCTGGCCAGCATTATCTGCGGTGTCATGGGCACGCTGGTTGTTGTGAACCGTATTGCCTTTTTATCCGGCGGTATTGCCCATGCTGCATACGGCGGCATTGGACTGGCTTTTTATCTGGGATGGAACTACCTGGTCTGTACCATCGGTTTTTCACTGGGAGCCGCTATGCTGATGGCCCTGGTCAGCATTAAACTCAAGCATCGTTCCGACACCATTATCGGTGTTATCTGGGCTCTGGGAATGGCTTTTGGTATCATTTTGGTAGACCTGACTCCGGGATACAATGTCGATTTGATGAGTTATCTGTTTGGCAGCATCCTTACGGTGCCTGCCTTTGATTTGAAGATCATGCTGGTGATCTGTCTCGTGACCATCGGTTTTGTGAGGTTCTATTACCAGAGCCTGATTGCTTTTTCATACGATGAAGAATTCGCCCAGATCCGTGGGGTACCTGTCAAAACGCTCTATTTTACCTTGATCGGCATACTGGCGGTCGCGATTGTCATGCTGATACAGGTAGTAGGACTTATCCTGGTGATTGCCCTTTTGACGATTCCCCCTTTTATCGTGGAAAAGTATACCCATTCCCTGGTTCAGATGATGCTGGCATCGAGTCTGCTGGGAGCGATATTTACGGTCAGTGGTCTGTGGCTGGCGTATTTTTTTGACCTGACCTCTGGTGCTTCCATTATCCTGGTAGCGGGGGCGTATTTTTTTTGGATTTCTTGTTTGATCATCGAAGAGACGTATCGGGGTTAACGCTGGAGAGAAATTGACCAAAGCTTATCATGTAAAAAGAGCAAAATTATGCGATCTTGAACTGCATTGAAACATTTTCAACTGGACATTTACCGCCGTTATGGATAGCTCAACTGTACGCTCTGATGGTAATCTGGTGGCGTTTTTTTATTGAGTGCCTGTGCACATCATTCCGTAACGCAACCCGATCCGTCCCTGTATGAAGATTTTCTCGGTGTCTATAGCGGGCCTTTGAATCACCTGGCGGCTGTCAGGCGCGGTGTCTGCCCCATGCATCCTTCCTGTTCCCAATACAGTCGCCAGGCTGTTGAGACGGCATGGTTTTGTCGTAGGATGGGCCATGGCCATGGATCGGCTGTTGCGATGCAGCCGTGACGAATTGGGACGTGCGCCCAAAATTTTTGTTCATGGCGAATGGAAATTCTACGATCCGCTATCGGCAAACGACAACTGGTGGTATTCTGCCGGTGAAGATATCAATCCCTGATTGGGGATGTCCGATTTCCTGCAAATAGGTTGACAAGCGCCTGCTTGTCTTATACTATAATAACCATTATATCCTCCTCGGTTTCAGCGTCATTGTAAGCACTCAGGAAAGTCCTTACCTACCTTCGAAAAGAGACGCTTAGCCCGCCAAATATGAATTTTAAATCGATGTAAAATCATATCAGTTATGGTTACATCAAAGGAGTGTTCACATGCGACATAAATTTCTAATAAAGAGAAATGAAAGCAAAAAGGAGCTTCGTATCAGGGAGTACGCCAATTTGGAGAGAGAGCCTAAAAACGAATGGCAACGATCCGATGCGGCGGCATTTTCACTCATAGGTGAGGAAACTTATGGCAAAGGAGCCGTTGAGATGGCTATTGAAAAGGGGAAGAGGCATCTTATTTCGGTGCTGCGTACCCACAACATGTACCCTATCGGGACATATGCCGAAGAAATAGCCGTGTCCGTTATAGGGCTGTATGCATCGGAGGACAAACGGCTGGTGGAATTATCTTTTGATGACAAAGCCTATTTTGAAAGAGAGGAGACCCTTCCGAAGCCGTCAACAAGTGCTTGAATGAACTGTTCATGCACTTGATTATATTCAGTTTAACCTATACCTAAGATGAGCGTTTCAAATTTTGAGATCATGGGATTTAGAAATAATTTCAACGGATTTGATTCATTTAAATTCTTAATATTCTGAATCTGTTGGGATTGTCGATCTTACCACATCTACGGCGTCAGATGCCATACCGCATAGTTCACTATAGCGGAACAACATCTTTCTTGTAGTTACGGCAACCCCGTCTTTCGACGGGGCAGGCTTTGATCATCGCTCAGCTTAGGCTACAGATCGCTCATCCATTCGCTGACAGCTGTCAGCCACATCCATACCCCTCCCTGTATCACCCTTGACCCCTTTGATTCCGTAACCCTTATAGGGTTGAATCAGTGCCGGGCTTTCTGGACCCGGATATACTTGACTATATCGTTGATGCCAAATATGTTAGCAACGCAACTTTCGGGATTCAGAGAACACGAAATGAATAATCCCCTGGCGCTTTGCGAACTCGCCGCAAGGGCTCCTAACATCAGCACCGGCCATAGTGTTAAAGAGGTATGGCTGCCACATGACCGCGTTTTCATCTTGGATTTTCATTTTCACGCGTTGATGTAAGGTGCCCCAGGCGGCTCAAACAGCACAAATCGCCATTGGATCACCCATTTGGCTCTATCTCTATTCTATGGTGAAACCCGAAAGTTGAGTTAGCAAGCTGTATCGAATTTCATTCCGCCATTTAAACCGGTTTTTCGGGCCATATCAAGATATTTGGCTATGCCGATGGTGGTAGTTACTTAAATCCGAAGCACGAAATTCGAAATCCAAAACAATACCGAATGATCCAAATTCGAAAGATCAAAACAAGACATTAGCGATACCAAATTAACCACCATGTTTGAAACATTTGCGCATTTGATATTTGGATTTGTTTCGTATTTCGATATTCGGATTTAGAATTTATCACCCGATGAATGTGGTTAACATTAACCCTTATAGGGTTGAATCAGTGCCGGGCCCTTTGGACTCGGGTATCTACAACTGATTTTTACAAGGAGAGATGTATGGGTTGGTTAGGTAAAATGGTGGGGGGCACCATCGGATTTGCCCTGGGAGGGCCATTGGGTGCCATTGCGGGTGCTGTTTTTGGGCATGCCTTTGATCGCAGCGAAGAAAGAACCTTTTCCGAAGGGCAGCAGCGCCTGTCACCAGGAGAGGAATCCCAGTTTGCCTTTTTTATCGGGGCCTTTTCCATGCTTGCCAAATTGTCACAAGCCGATGGGCGCGTTTCACAGGAAGAGGTCACCTCCATTGAAAAATTCATGACACATGACCTTAACTTGAACCGGGAAAGCCAGGTTGTGGCCATGAATATCTTCCAGGCTGCCATGGCATCCCCTGGAACCTTTCAGGATTTTGCCACCCAGTTCCACGAACGCTTCAGGTTTCAGCCCCAGCTTCTGGATGTCATGCTCGACATTTTATTGCGTGTTTCGATTGCCGACGGGAAGCTCAGCGATGTTGAAGAACGGCTGATTCTTGCCGCCAAATCCACTTTCAACATCAGCGACTCTCAATACATTGCCATCAAGTCAAAATACATCAAGGATGACGGCAAATATTATGCCATCCTGGGGGTTAACCGGGACGATACCGATGAGCTTATCCGGACACGGTATCGCAAGCTTGTAAAGGAATACCATCCCGATATGATCGCCTCCAAAGGACTTCCCGAGGAATTTACAAAACTGGCGGAAGACAAGTTTCGAGAAATCCAGGAAGCATATGATCTTATCCGCAAGGAACGCGGTACAGAAGGCAGAATACAGTAGAATATCTATTTACGGCAAAACACGGCCAACAAGCGATTGTGTGTCATGGATCCCTTGGATTCGAACCTTCTGGAATGTATTTTCAATACCTTCATGTTTATCCAGAAGAACTTTGATGTAGTTGGATGTCACACCTTTGAGCCGACCGGATTTTACGTCAGGAGTTGTTTCAACCAGCACTTCTATTTCGGTATGAATCTGTTTTTCTAAAAAAGCCATTCTTTTTTGGTTTCCAAGCGCCCTTACTTCACTGCATCTTTCCTTGACCAAATCTGGTGGCACACGGTCAGGAAAGGTGTATGCCGGAGTTCCTTTTCTGGGCGAGAACGGGAATACGTGCAGGTAGGAGAGGGGGAGGCTTTTGATGAAGGAGAGCGTGTTTTGGTATGCCTGGTCGGTTTCACCGGGAAATCCAATCATGACATCCGCACCGATGGCAGCATCTGGCAGGGCCCGGTGTATTGCCTGGATTCGGTTACGATAGTTTTTTTGACCATAAGGCCGATTCATCCGTTTTAAAATGGCGTCATCCCCGTTCTGCATGGGTATATGAAAATGGCGGCACATATGCCCCGGTCGGGTGGACGACGCCGATACGAGGTCAATGAGTTCATCTGTGACCTCAAGGGGTTCAATGGAGCTGAGGCGGATCCTGTCAATGGCTTTCTGATCTCGCAGAACGGTCAGGAGTTCGGTTAAATGGCTTGCAGGTAAAAGATCCGTGCCATAGCATCCGAGGTGGATACCGGTGAGGACAAGCTCGTGAAAACCCGCCTCTTTGATGATTCGGACAGATGCCAGTACATCTTGAAAGGGCATGCTGCGGTGGCGTCCCCTTGCATAGGGAACGATGCAATAGGAACAAAAGGTGTTGCAACCGTCCTGAATTTTCAGGAAAGGACGGGTTTTGTTCCCAAGAGGAGAAAATGCTGTTTTATCAGGCGGATTCGGCTGAAATTTCTTTTTTATCGGCACAGATGTCATGATTGGCAGATCAATGGATCGGACTATTTCAGGGATCCGGTGTTTTTCAGCATGCCCCACGATCCGATGAACTTCCTTTATTTTTCGGATATCGTCGGGATCGGTTTGTGCAAGACATCCTGTAACAATGATAGTGGCATCCGGGTTGGACCGTATGGCTTGTCGTATGGCTTGTCGCGACTGCATGGCAGCCTTGTGGGTGACCGTGCATGTATTGATGATACAGGTGTCGGCTTTTTTATCACCGGGCACCTTGTTTTTGCCGATCCTCTGAATCCCTGATTGCTTCAGGTCCTGTGCGATGGTCTCTGATTCAAACTGGTTGACCTTGCAACCCAGGGTGATGATGGAAAATGAGGTTTTTTTTCTTGTCGTGGACATGGTCAATATTTATGGAACCATCGAATTGATTTTACTTAAAATAAAAGATGAATTATCATATAACAACATTCTGTTATAAAAAGATAATATATGATTTGAATCGGTCTGTTTAAAACCTAAAACCTAAAACCTAACACTTAACACCACTTATTTCAGGCCGTGATAGATCCTCCCCCCAGCACCTCATCCCCATCGTAAAAAACAGCTGCCTGACCGGGTGTAATGGCAGATTGGGGTGTTTCAAAGCGGATATGTGCTGTGTGTTCGCCCAGGAGCGTGAGTTGCGATGGTGCGGCTTTGTGCCGATAACGTATGCGTGTCATCACCCTGATGGTGTGCGGTGGAGGTTCATGAATCCACTGAATATCCTCCACACGGCTGGTATCTGAGAAGGTATCCTGCTTGAACCCCACTACCAGCCGATTTTGTTCAGCGTCGATGCGGATAACATAGTAGGGTTCGGATGCCGGGATGTTGATGCCCCGCCGCTGGCCAATGGTATAGTGATGAAGCCCCTGGTGTTCACCGATGACATTGCCGTCAGTATCTTCCACAGGTCCCTTTTGACTCTCGAACCCGGGCTGCTGTTCCAGGAATTCACCATAGCTGCGGTTGCTGATGAAGCAGATGTCCTGACTTTCTTTGGGCGTTACGGGTTTTAATCCCAGTTTTCGGGACAATCCCATGGTTTCTGTCTTGGTAAACCCTCCCAGGGGAAATACGGTTTTTGACAGCATCTGCTGGTTCAATCTGGCCAGAAAATAGGACTGGTCTTTTTTGTGATCTTTGCCGCGGAAAAGATGGAAATTACCATTGCTGTCCTTTGTGACACGGGCATAATGGCCTGTTGCCAGATGCGAGGCACCCTGTTGCGCCGCAAGGGACAGACAGGCATTAAATTTAATGGACGGATTGCATATCATACAGGGATTTGGTGTGCGGCCTTTCTGGTACGTGCGGACAAAATAATCTACCACAAGCGTTTGAAACGCCATGCGGGCATCAAATATTTCAATGGGGATATCTAATTGAGCGTGCAGTTGAGAGGCGATAGCGGCAGCTGCTTCCCGCGGTTCAACACTGCATTGCGGTTCATACCCCGTAAAAAAATGGATTCCGAAAATGGCCTGGCCCTGATCCTTGAGGAGGCGAGCGGTGACCAGGGAATCGACCCCGCCACTGAGCAGAACGGCAATTTTTCTCATTCGAAAAAAATCGTGTTGGTTGGACGGATCTGCATCGCCCGCGTGGGACAGGCTGGGACACATAGTTCGCAGATGCTGCATTTTTTCTGATCGAATTCAACCTTCATTTCCGGCCGTATTACCCATAGCGCCCCCGTAGGACATACGGCCGTACATGCCCCACAGTGGGTACATTGTTTTGTGATGCGTTTAACTTCCTGGGATGCATTCTGGACCTGGACCCCCATGTCTTTCAGATATTGGATACCTTCAGAAAAGTTTTTTTTTGATCCGGTCAACTCCAGGACCATGACCCCCTCCCTTTGGGGTAGAATGGCAGCATTCAGGATATTGAATGTCAGGTCATGGTTTTTGACGAGATAGCAGACAATGGGTTTTTCAGCCACAGTTTTGGAAAATTTCAGAATGAGAATCTTGGAATGCACGGATACCTCCGAAAATAGCTTTACCCTAAATTGAGCGGCTTAACTTTAGGGTATGTTCGATTTAGACTTTATTTTTTTTAAAATGCAGCATACCATGAGCCATTGGTATCAGGCTGTAGGCTAATAGATTGTCAAGTATCACTACTCTATGTTCTGCAGGGAGTAATGTCAATACAATGAACCGCTTTGCATACCGCACAACCGGTTTGTTTGTGAAGGTCCTCGAAAACCTTTCCCGGACCCGTGTAAATCTGCATGGTACGGAAAATATTCCCGATGGCAACAACATCTTTGTGGTCAACCATTTTACCAGGATTGAGACATTTGTTCTGCCCACCCATCTTTTCCGTCTGACACAGACCCCTATCTGGTCTCTTGCGGCAGCTGAATTTTTCAAGGGGGCCTTTGGCAGCTATATGGACAACATCGGAGCGGTCTCCGTAAAAGATCCGGATCGGGATCACCTGATCGTGAAGACCCTTCTCACGGGTGAGGCCATGTGGATTATATTCCCGGAAGGCCGTATGGTCAAAAACAAAAAAATCATAGAAAAAGGACGCTTCATGATCTCTTCCGCCGGTGGAAAGCACCCGCCACACACCGGCGCGGCAACCCTGGCAATGCGAACCGAGTTTTACCGCCAGCGACTTTTTGCCATGCACAAGTCAAACCCGGAAGAAGCCACTCGCCTCCTGACGCTTTTCGGGATAGAATCCATGGCAGATGTTTCCAAGACAGGAACCCGGCTGGTGCCTGTCAACATCACTTATTATCCATTGCGAGCCAGAGAAAATGCCTTGAGCAATATTGCCAAAAATCTAGTTGAAAATATATCCGAGCGCTTGATCGAAGAACTCATGACCGAAGGACACATGCTGCTATCCGGAGTCGACATGGATATTCGTTTCGGTCAACCCATAGAGATAGAGGCATACCTGGACCAACCAGCCATCCAGCAGGACATCCAATCCAAAAGACCCTTTGAGTTCGATGATTCATTGCCCTCAAAGAAACGAATGCGCAAATCCGCTTTAAAAGTCATGCAGCGGTATATGACCGACATCTACAGTTTGACAACCCTGAACCATGATCATATTTTTGCATCCATGCTGAAACTATTTCCATTCAGCAGCATCAAAACACAGGATCTGAAAAGACGTGTTTTTCTGGCGGCATCTTCATCACTCCGGAAGATGAACGTCCATTGTCACAGCAGTCTCAACGAAAATCAGACCCATATGCTTGTGGATGATGGCTACGGCAAGTACCAGGATTTCATATCCCTGGCAAAGGAGCAGGGTTTTGTAAAGGAACAGGGCCGCAGTCTGGTGAAACTCAACCCCATCGGTGTGGTGTTGAATTTTCATCTCGCGCGGATTCAGAACCTGGTTTCGGTCATTGCAAATGAGGTCGAGCCATTGACCAAATTCCAACGGTATGTCCGAAGAATTGCCTGGAAGCCGTCCTTTATTGTTCGCAGAAATGTTGTGCGCCGTCTTCGAGACAAGGCTATGAATGAGTTTGCTACAGACTACAAGGCATTTTTTATCGAAGGGGAAACCAAAGATGAGATGGTGGGAATGCCGGTCTTGTTCAAGGGCAGGTCAAAGCGTGTCGGCATCGTTCTTTCCCATGGGTACATGGCCGCACCCCTCGAGGTTCAGGGTTTGGCCAAGTATCTTCAACGCAAGGGATTCTGGGTATATACGCCACGTTTGAAGGGGCATGGAACATCTCCGGAAGACTTGGCGCAGCGTACATACCAGGATTGGCTCGCTTCTGTTGAAGAGGGGTATGTGTTGATCAGCAGCATCTGTGAGCGGGTCGTTGTGGGCGGTTTTTCCACGGGCGCGGGTTTGGCGCTCCATATTGCGGCCCGGGCAAGGAATCTATCCGGAGTGTTCGCTATTGCAGCACCTCTTCGGCTTCAGGATCTTGGGGCACGCTTTGCATCCACACTGGATGCGTGGAACCATCTGATGGACAAAATCGGGAAAGGGCTTGCCAAAAAAGAATTTGTTAACAACACGCCTGAAAACCCCCACATCAATTATTTTCGAAACCCCATTTCAGGTGTCAGTGAGATAGAAAAATTGATGGAATCGCTTTATCCGCTACTGGAGAACATCACCGTGCCCGCCATGATTGTCCAGTCGGAGAACGATCCGGTGGTAAACCCCAAAGGATCACGAAAAATATTCAAGCGTTTGGGATCGGTGGATAAAAGATATATTCTTTTCAATTTCGATCGGCACGGAATTCTGCTGGGTGAAGGGGCAGACAGGGTTTATCGGACCATCGCAGAGTTCATCAATCATATAAAAGAGTAACTGCCAACGAAGTTTATCGAATAATAAATTACTGCAACATTTTCTACTTTACATCTGAACCGAAAAAGCCAGCGCATTCCCCATAGTTTCTGTTGTGCAGCAGTGCTTCGCATGCTGCGGGTTTAGCGAGCGAATCTAAACCAGCCAGAATTCCTTACGGTCGAAGATTCCTCCTAGCTTGCTGTGAGGCTCTTCTATATCCCCAATTTTTTTTGGGGGGGGTTGCAGCATCCCTCAACAATGCCTATATTTGTTTAAGTCGGATGTATAGCATGTGTCAGAATAACATTTCGAAACTGCTTCGGCAAATAAGGTAAAACAACTGCTCGGACTTGCAACAGGCGACCGGATGTTTGCCATCACCCGTCAAAGCGTCAGTCAAAATCAAAATGAACAGTTAAAGGAGTAAAAAGATATGCGAAAAATTATGATGAAGTTTCTGTTGGTAAGTGCATTGGCAATATGGGGTGTCGGTACCGCAGGTGCCGTGGAGATTATTACCCAAGAGATGCTCCAGAAGGAAATCCTGACCGAGGTCGATTTTATTAAAAATGCCGATAATTTTATTATCCTGTTCGATTCATCCAGAACCATGCAGGAAACACTGCCGGGCACAAACAAATCAAAGCTGGCCGTGGCCAAAGATATCTTAAAGTTAAGAAATGAGCTGCTGCCGGATCTGGGATTCAATGCAGGTCTGTATCTGTATACCAATCCATTTAGGGCCATTTACGGTGTGCAGCCCTATGACCGGGCACGTTTTCGTGAGGCCATCGATCAACTGCCTGACGAAGCCAAAGGGGGGACCGACCTGAGAAAAGGATTGAGCGAGATGCGAACGGTTATCGCAGGGCTCTCCGGGAAAACCGTGGTGTTTCTTTTCAGTGACGGCAAGCTTGTGGTGAGCGATGTCGGCAAAAAGCCCAAAGAGATTGCCAGGGAAATTGCCGCAAAAAATGATGTCGCTTTCTATGTGATCAGCAGCGCTACGGGCGAGAAAGAAAAACAACTTCTCGAGGCTGTTTCTTCCATCAATGCCAGCTCACGGGTCATTCCCCTTGAAGCGTTTGTATACAACCCCGGATACGTGTCGGGTGCACTGTTTGATATTGTGGAAACCGCCGTCGTCAAGCTCACGCCTGTTGAAACAATTGTGGGCTTTGTCTTGGATGATATTCTGTTTGACTTTAACAGCGCGGAAATCAAACCGGAATATGTCGAGCAGCTCGACAAACTGGGTCAATTCCTGAGAGCCAACCCGTCCACTTTTATCGTGATGGACGGTTATGCGGACAGCATCGGGCCTGAGGAAGCCAGCCTGTGGGTATCGCGTAACCGGGTATTGAGCGTGGCGTCCTACCTGGTTGAAAATTTTGACATCGACCCCTTACGGGTTGCACCCATGTGGTATGGAGAGCTCAACCCCACCGCTGACAACAGCAGTGCAGGCGGCCGCGCCCTGAACCGGCGTGTTGAAAGTGCCGTGGGCGGACTGTAAGAAATACTCCGGTAAGCTATGGCAGAACCAGGACCCCCTTCCTGGTTCTGCCGTCTTGTTTGAGATTTTTCCACCCCCCTGATCTTCCGATTGCCTGCAAATTTGCTTAATTTGAAAAGAAACGTTTCAATATTTATTAAATTTCGGTATAAGCGAGAAGAGTTTCCGATTGAGATGTCTTGTGCCTGAGCCGATCAGGTTTGCAATATTTCCGGGATGACCCCTTGGTGGGCGCGGTGTTCTAAATAAAAGGGGATACTGATAAGCGCTCAGCAGGAGACGGATTTATAGGATTTCAATATATGGCTTTTAAGGGCAAACCCTATAACATTGTCATGTACTCACATGACACCTACGGTCTCGGGCACATTCGGCGAACCATGGCCATCGCGTCTCAATTGCGGAATCCAAATACCAATGTCCTCATCCTGACGGGCTCACCCATTGCTGGTCGATTTTCTTTCCCGGAGCAGGTCGATTTTGTACGTATCCCGGGAATGATAAAAAAAACCAATGAAGAATACCTTCCACTGTCCATCAAGATCAATGCCGGTCATGCCCTGGATATCCGGAAAAAAATCATTATTGCAACGGTCAAAGCATTTCAGCCCCATCTGTTTCTCGTGGACAAAGAACCACTGGGTTTGAAAAAAGAAATATTGCCCACCCTCAAATGGCTGCGGAAGTGCTGTCCCAACACCCGTAGTGTCTTAGGACTTCGGGACATCATGGATGATGCCGCAGTCGTAAGGGATAACTGGAATAAAAAGGGGATTTATCAAGCCTTGGACACGTACTACAGCGAGATATGGACCTATGGCATCCAGGATTTTTATGACCCCATCAAAGAGTATGATATTCCTAAGAGCATCCATCGGAAAATTAAATTTACCGGCTATATTCCCCGTGAGGTAAAATCGAAAAAAGATGCAATCCGGGAGAGAAAAAGACATAAAATCAGACAGGAAGACAAGTTGGTGGTTGTTACCACTGGTGGCGGGGGGGATGGCTATCCGGTGATGGATGCGTATCTATCCATGCTGGAACATCAGGGATCTCTTGTGCCTTACAGAAGTATCCTGATAACGGGCCCTTTCATGCCAAAAGCCCAACGGAAGGAAATTTTTAAGCGATCCAAAAAACTGAAAATCAAAGTATACCATTTTTATCGACAAATGGAAAAAATTCTTGCAGCGGCAGACCTGGTGATCAGCATGGGAGGATACAATACGGTTTGCGAGTTGATGAGCCAGAAAACGGTTTCGCTTCTTATACCCCGCGACACACCCCGCCTGGAACAAACCCTGCGCGCACAATGCTTTGCCCAGAGGAATCTGTTGGACTACATTCCCTGGAACCGGGTTTCTCCTGAACTGCTAAATAAAAAAGTCGACCAACTTCTGCAGAAACCGGAGGTGTTCCAGGACGGTATGTCAAAATTCAAAATGACAGGTTTTGACATCATGCGCCAACGCATCCAGGAATTCAGAAAGCATAATTTGGATAACAGTTGTTAAAATAAGCGTATCGGTGTGAAGGTGTTATTTGCTTTTGGTCACCATCAGCATGGTCGAGGGATCGAGAATCAAACCGGAAGCCGATCCGTCTGCGCTTCCGCCTTTGGTGGCCTTGACATGGATATTCTTTCCCTCCGGCTGCAGCTGAATTGTGACTTCGAACAAATCGTCGATATGTGCAAGCTGGGGTGGAATACCATCAGATTGGGGTTCTTGGTGACGGTGTGTCCGGACTGAAAACCAGATACGGAGATCGTTGGCTTCTGCAAAAACCTTCAGCTGTTTCAGGGATGCCTCGACATCATCATCAAAGGGGAACCCATCGATTACAATCATGTCCGGAGAAAAAATATTCTGTTCCGTAAGATCAGTCAGGCGCTCTTCAAGTTTGGGCACGCTGAAGCCCTCTACCTTGAAGGTCATGATGAATCGGTGGTGGAGAATGGATTCCCAGAGCTGGTTGATCTGCTGTGCATTGTACTGATCTGCCAGATTGTGAAAAACTTCCTTGTACCACAAACTCACCTTGTTTACGGGATCGCTCAGACTGACATGCAGGACGTTTTTACCCCGCAGCAGGGTTTCCAGGGACAGTTGGACCATTATGGCGGTTTTGCCGACACCTGCCCGTGCCAAGACCGCGCCAAAACCACCCTTGGAAAGAATATCCTGATTTTCCTTTCCCAATAGCCTTAAGGGGTTCCGTAGTGTGAGATCCTTTTTCAACATCATAAAGCTCCTCTCTTTGAGGTTGATAATATTGTCACTGGGTGGAAGTCCATGACGTTTCAACCCGGAATTCGCACCAGTCTTGATGGCTTTTATTTGATCTGTTTTCAATATATCGCCTATTAAGCAACGTTCTTTTTATCTTCCTGGGCTTTTTTTATCAATTCTTCGGCAATGGATTGGGGTACCTGCTTGTAATCCGAGAACTCCATGGTAAACTGGGCCTTTCCCTGTGTGGAGCTGCGCAGTACTGTGGAATATCCAAACATGTCAGCCAGAGGTACCCGTGCTTCGATAACGCACATGGCCCCCTCATCCTGAGAGCCCAGAATCATTCCTCTGCGCTGGTTGAGCGAGCCCATGACAGCACCTTGAAATTCCGTGGGTGTTTCTACCACCACAGTCATGATGGGCTCCTGGATAACAGCTTTTGCTTTGGCATAGCCTTCAAGGAAAGCGCCTCGGGCAGCAGCCTGAAATGCCATTTCAGATGAATCCACTGCATGGGATGCACCATCGTTGATCAAGACCCGGATGCCGGTTACGGGCAGTTCCATTTTGGGTCCTTTTCCAAGACAGGCTTTGAATCCTTTTTCGCAGGCAGAGATGAACTGCGTGGGTATGGAGCCGCCGGTTATTTTATTCTCGAATTCGAAATCGTTTTCGGCCGTTGGTTCCACCCAGCCTGCAATCCTGCCATACTGGCCTGAGCCACCGGTCTGCTTCTTGTGCGTGTAATTAAACTCGCCGCGTTGCGTAATGGTTTCCCGGTATGCAACCCGGGGCATGCCTGTTTCCACATCCGCGCTGTACTCTCTTCGCATCCGTTCGATATAGACGTCCAGGTGAAGCTCCCCCATACCCGATACAATGGTATCGCCGGTTTCCTGGTTGACATAGGTTTTAAACGTGGGGTCTTCCTTGGTAAAGCGATTGAGTGCTTTTGACATATTGTTTTGAGAAACCTTGTCCTTGGGAACAATGGCCAGAGAGATAACCGGCTCCGGAACATACATGGAGGTCATACTCAGATGCATGTCCTGAGCGGTAAATGTATCCCCGGATGCACATTCGATTCCGAAAAGGGCCCCGATGTATCCAGCCGGGATGCTGTCGATGTCTTCCATCTGGTCGGCGTGCATACGAACCAGTCTGCCAACCTTTACCTTCTTGCCTGAGCGGACATTTACAATGGTACTCCCCTTGGATACGGTTCCCTGGTAGACACGAATATAGGTAAGTTGTCCGTATTTTCCATCCTCCAGTTTGAAGGCAAGGGCCACCACGGGTTTGCCTGCATCGGAATCGAGTATTACCGGGGTTTCCATGTTATCCATGTCCAGGGCCTGGTTTTCAATGTCGGAAGGGCAGGGCAGCAGTTCAGTGACAGCGTCCAGGAGGGGCTGTACGCCTTTGTTTTTATAAGCTGAGCCCATGAGGACCGGTGTCAGTTCTCGGGTAAGCGTTCCTTTACGGATAGCTGCTATGAGCAAGTCTTCCGGCACGTCGCCTTCCAGGGCGGCTTCCATGAGGTCGTCTGAAAACATGGAAGCTGAATCGATGAGTTCTTCCCGTTTTTCTTCTGCCTCTGCCAGCAGAGCGTCCGGTATGCTTTCCTCGCGAGTCAGTTCACCGTTCTCACCGTCAAAATAGATGGCCTTCATGGACACCAGGTCCACGACACCTTCCATGTCGGCTTCGAGACCAATGGGGATCTGCAAGGCCACGGCATTGTGACCCAGTTTTCTCTTGAGCTGTTCCATGACCCGGAAGGGATTAGCACCACTGCGATCGCATTTGTTGATAAAGGCGATACAGGGCACTTTGTAGCGTTTCATCTGACGATCAACAGTGATGGACTGGGACTGAACACCACCCACTGAGCACAAAACCAGGACGGCACCATCCAGGACCCTCAGAGATCGTTCTACCTCTATGGTAAAGTCAACATGCCCGGGTGTGTCGATAATATTGATCTTGTGATCGCGCCACTGACAATAAGTGGCTGCCGAAGCAATGGTGATACCACGCTCTTTTTCAAGTTCCATGGAGTCCATGGTGGCCCCCACACCGTCTTTGCCCTTGACATCGTGAATGGTATGGATTCTGTTGGTGTAGAACAGGATTCTTTCCGTCAATGTTGTTTTGCCCGAATCAATATGGGCGCTGATGCCGATATTGCGGACGTTTTTCAAATCGCCAATCATTTTTATTATTCCTTCTCAGAGTTTCCTCGACTATACTATTTAAAATTGCATAATATTCAAACACGAAAATACCAAAAGGTGAACGAGGTCTTTTCGTACCTTCGTTAACGGGTATCTATTTTTATGGGATAATTCAGTGCAGGAAAACCCGGTCTGAAAGTCATAAAGCAACGCCATCCCTTTTAGAGATGGCGTCATAATACCGCAAAAAAGTGCACAAATATAGGGATGCGGATCTGTGTTGTCAACATAAATTTGGATCTTCTCCAAATTAGTTGGGAGAAAAGATACAAGGAGTCCAGGGTTCAAGGATTCAAGTGTTTGTTTTCCAGGAATCTTATGGAAAAAGCGGATCTTCTGATTTGTGAGGTCAAACCGTACCTATCATTTTTGGGAAACCGTTTCGCTACTATATATATGAAAACAAATTTTATACTATATTTCCAAATAGTTACTCTTTATGACATGAAGTATCACACTTGAATCCTGGACCCCTGGAATCCTAGAATCCTTAAATTGGATCAACTCCTTGGGAGATGATTCAATAAAAAACCTGTTGAAGCGACCGGCTGGTTTTACTATGTAGGCAACGCAGCTTTGATCGTTTTCGGGTGCAATTCCCTGCGGCATGCCGCGAGTCGTCATTCCGGCGAAAGCCTGTCACGGAGTGAAGCTTTAGCGCTATCCAGTCGCCTTTAGGCGAAGAAAAGGTAACAATTGTCGCCTAGCGACTTGTCATTTCGGCCGTAGCGAAGCGGAGAGCCGGAATCCAGATGTTCGATTCTTTTCTTCATCTGATAAAAATAAAACCGAAGATGAGCATTCATCTTGGTGAGAGGGTATGAAAAAATGAACCAACATCCGATCATGCCGGGTGTCAAGGCAGCCTGGCCCATCTGCCTGGGGTATATCCCCATTGGTCTGGCGTTTGGTGTTCTGGCGCAGAAAGCCGGTATGACATGGTTTCAGATAGCGTTGATGTCATCCATTGTTTTTGCAGGGAGTTCACAATTTATTGCCGTTTCCATGCTGGCGAGTGGGTCTGGGGCCCTGGCCGTGATAAGCACGGCCTTCTTTGTAAATCTGAGGCATCTGCTCATGAGTTCCTCTTTGGCGACGCTGTTGCATAACGAGCATCGGGGCAAGCTCTCTGTTTTTGCATACGGGGTGACCGATGAAAGTTTTGCCATCAATTATACACGCCTCCTGGCCGGGGACTGGGATCTGAACAGGTCCCTGGTGCTCAATCATACGGCCAATGCGTGCTGGATCCTGAGTACTGTTGCCGGCGGTTTTTTTGGTCATCTTATTCCCGCACACAGTCTTGGCATCGATTATGCTTTGATTGCCATGTTTATCTGTCTGCTTGTCTTTCAGCTCACCAGTCGTCTGATCATTCTGACGGCGATTTTGGCCGGTATACTGTCGGTGGCACTGGCTCTTTGGATTCCCGGCAATTCCTATATTGTCCTGGCTTCTGTGATTGCCGCGAGCATTGGCATGGGCATGGGGAAGCTTTCCCGCACCTTTCACACAGGAAAAGGGGATTGAGCATGCCGGATACCTATGTCTTAATAATTGTCGGCATGGGACTGGTGACTTATATTCCCCGGTGGCTGCCGCTTTTTATCCTGACGAAATATACTTTGCCGGGATGGTTCAAAGAGTGGCTGGCCTTGATTCCGGCCTCTGTTTTGAGTGCCTTACTGCTGCCGGCACTCGTGAGCGGAGGGGACCCCCGACATCTTGATATCATGCGGCCTGAACTGTGGGTAGCGGTTCCCACCTTTGTATTTGCGCTGGCAACCAAATCCCTGGGTGGGACGGTGGTGGTGGGGATGGTATTGTTCTGGCTGAGCGGGAAAATACTTTAGGTTGCTTAGGCTATAGACTTTTAGACTGTTAGGTTGTCTTAGGGCATACAGAATTCAGGCTTTTGTAATCGCTGATGAATTCGCAGTGGCCGAGAAGGGGCGGTGCACATCACGGTATTACCCGCAGCACCTAACAGCCTACAGCCTAAACAACCTACAATACCTGATTTTATAATTCCGGTGGTCCGGAAGGTATCATGCAGGCAAAACGCAAGGTTTCGTTTCCGCTGTTGCGTATCTGGTGTTCTTCATTGCCGGGGATGAATGCGGTGGTTCCTTTGGACACCGGAATCCATCTTCCTTCTGAGAAAACATCTCCATTTCCCGAGAAAAAAAGAATTTCATGTTCCCAGTCGTGCGCATGCCGCGGTGTAAAGCCTTTTGATTCGACTTCGAATATCCTCATGCAGAAGTTTTTGGCACCGTCATTTTTCCCAATGGCGACGCGCCCCTTGACGCCTTTAACGGCGTCCCCGTCAAAAGCTGTGGGTTCGATATCTGAATAGTGTGTTATTTTCATTTACGGTTCTCCTGTCGTATTAAGTTGTCTTAATTTTGACAAATTAAGTCGAATCCGGTGGCGTGTCAACCACCATCATATGATAGGTGGATAGGTTTTTAGACTGTTAGACTATTAGACTGTGGACCGGCCTAACCGCTTAAAAGTCTATCGCTGTTGTCATAAGTATGTTCTGTTTGACATTATTTGCCGAAACGGTTTCGGAACGTTATTCTGGCAAACGCTATAACAGCCTAACAGTCTAATAGCCTAAAAGGCTAATGATCTGCCTGAAGAAATCATTACAAGACTTTATTTCTGCTTGTCTGGTTATTGTTGATAGTTTATGGTTAAAAGTAATATCTAATCCGTATATCCTGGAGAGCCGTGAAAATGGATTTGAAAACGTATTGTCCCAGTAAATTGATGTCGGCCGAGGACGCTGTTGAATTAATCAGGCGGGGAAGCCGCGTGTTCATAGGTACGGGATGTGGAGAGCCACAACATTTGATCCGATCCCTGGTTGCGAATGATCAGCTTCAGGATATCATGATATATCAGATGCTGTCCCATACCCTGGCGGAATATGTGGATAATCCTTCCTTTTTACGGCGATTTTCATTGAAGCTCTTTTTCATCAGTCAAGACATGCGAAAAGCGGCCTTCGAAGGCAAGATCGATTATCTTCCCATGTATTTGTCACAGATCCCACGATACTTTGCAAGCCAGCGGATTGGTCTTGACGTGGCGCTCATACAGGTCGCACCTCCCGACAAATTCGGATACTGCAGTCTCGGGGTGTCTGTGGATATCACACGCTCCGGGATGGAAAACGCCAAAATAGTGATTGCCCAGGTAAATCCCCGCATGCCCAGAACATGGGGGGACAGTTTCGTGCATGTGGATGAATTGGATTTCCTGGTATGGCACGAGGAAGCCCTGGTGGAATCGGTGCCCAATGTCAAGGACAACGAGGTGGCCCAGCGGATCGGGTTTTATGTCAATCAGCTGGTGGATGACGGTGCCACGCTCCAGATCGGTTTTGGCCAGCTTCCTTTTGCCATTCTCGGACATCTCCAGGATAAAAAGGATCTCGGTATTCACACCCAGTTGATCACGGACGGATTTATCCCGCTGCTGGAAAAACGGGTAATTACCAACAAGAAAAAAACACTGCTGCCGGGACGGGTGGTGGCTTCTCTGTGCATGGGTTCGGAGAAGCTATACCAATATGTGGACAACAACCCTGTATTTTATTTTCGCTCCTCGGAATTTGTCAATGACCCAACCGTGATTGCCCGGAACGACAACCTGGTTTCCATCTCTTCGGCGCTCGAGGTCGACTTGACCGGTCAAGTGTGTTCGGATTCCACCGGCTACCTTTTTTACAGCGGCATCGGTGACCAGGTGGATTTTCTCAGGGGCAGTGCCATGTCCAAAGGCGGATTCTCCATCATTGCACTACCGTCCACGGCCCAGAACGGTAAGGTATCCCGTATTGTGCCCCACCTCAGCGAGGGGGCCGGTGTTGCCACGACCCGGGGGGATGTTAACTTTATCATAACCGAATACGGGATTGCCGAGCTTCAGGGAAAAGGTATCTATCAGCGCGTCATGGAGCTGGCCCAGATCGCCCATCCCAGGTTCCGGGACGAGCTGATCGACGTCGCCAAGAAACGGCACTATATTTTTTCAGATCAACTGCCGCCTTCCAGTGAAGACCTTCATTTTCTGGAAGCCTACAAAAGCATGTTTCTGCTGCCCAATGGCAAGACCATGGAAATCCGCCCCCTGCAGCCATCCGATGAGTTTGCCTACCGGAATTTTTTCTATTCCCTGCGCGAGGAAACCATCTATTTCAGATTCTTCTACAAGATGAAGCTCTTTTCCCATGCGGTTGTCCAAAAACAGTGGGCCAGCGTCGACTACCGCAAGAACATGTCCTTGATCGGCATGGTTCAAAAAGGGGGGCACAAGGAGATCATGGCCATTGGCTCCTATGCCGACGACGGGGACCGGGCCGAGGTGGCATTTGTGGTGCGGGAGGATTTTCAAAGCATGGGCGTGGCATCTCATTTTCTTGTAAAACTGGAAGCGATTGCCAGGGAAAATGATTACAAGGGCTTCACCGCCACCGTATTGAAAGAAAATGCCGCCATGCTGAAGGTCTTCAAACGGCAATACCCTGGTGCCAAGGTTTCCATGAGCGGCGGCAGCGATATATCTGTGGTCATGGATTTTGTGGCGGATGACAAAGCGGAAGAATAGAAAGGGATGGCTTTGTTGCTACGATGGATATTGGTTCCATAGAATGGAAGGAAGTGATTGTTAGCGGGGCACGGGAAATGGGGATCACTGTGCATGCCGGCCAGGCAGAACAATTTGCCGCCCATGCGCTCATCCTCAAAGAATGGAACCAGAAAATGAATCTGACTGCCATTGCTTCGCCCATGGACATGGCGGTCAAACATTTCCTGGATTCCATTGTTTCTTCCCGCTATATCGAGCCTGAAAACCGCTTGCTGGATGTGGGTTCCGGCGCCGGTTTCCCGGGGATTCCCCTCAAGGTTATGATACCGTCCCTGAAGGTTACTCTCGTGGATGCTACCCGAAAAAAAGTCAGTTTTTTGAATCATGTCATCCGGCAACTCCATCTCGAGTGTATTGCGGCAATTCATTCCCGTATAGAGAATCTGGCGCGGATACAGGAGGATATATTTGACGTGATTGTATGCAGGGCGTTTTCGAGCTTGGGCGATTTTGTTGAAAAGAGCCTGCCGCTGCTGGCGCCGGGGGGACTGTTGATGGCTTTCAAAGGCAGGGAGCTTGGGGCCGATCTGGACCCGGTATCAACCCAGGGTGCCGGGGATGTGTTTTTTGTTGCAGGAAAGGGCAACCCTACAGAACTCCAGATGAGGTGTGTGAACGTTAAACTGCCGATTCTGAATTTGTCCAGAACGCTGATATTGCTGCACCGGTGAAAACATCTACCTTCAGGTTGTTTAGGCTGTAGGCTATTAGACTGTAGGCTGCTAATAGTCTAACAGTCTAAAGCCTATAGCCTTCTGTTCTATATCTACTCTTTGAGCATTCCCTTTTCAACGGCTTCATCGATCAACTTTTCAGCATATTCCCAGAGTGTTGGTGCGCCATCTTGCATGGGGCTGTTTCTTTGGATCACCTGTTGGCGATTGATGTCGTGTTCCCGCCAGGTGCCGCCCTGGGTGTGGAAATTGTGCAGAAGGGGTTGAAGTCTGTCCAAGGCTGCTGCAAAACAGGCCTCCGGTGTTTGGCGTGCTTCAAATTCATCCCATAGCGCTCGTATTTCTCCGGCCTGGTCCCGGGGCAGAATGTTGAAAATTCTGTCGGCTGCCTGGGTCTCTCTTGCCAGCTTTTCGCGGTTTCCGATTTTGTCGTAGCAGAAGGTGTCCCCGGCATCGATTTCCACCAGGTCGTGAATGAGAACCAGCTTGACCACGTGAAAGGTGTCCATGTGACGTTCCTTGGCGTACTCTGAAAGGAGGATGGCCATGACAGCCAGGTGCCAGGAGTGCTCGGCGTCGTTTTCTTTTCTGGACTGGTCGGTCAGCGGCGACTGACGTAGAATTGTTTTCAGTTTGTCGATTTCGAGTATGAATTGAAGCTGTTTCCGGAGTCTCTTATTTCCCATTATGTCAACCGGATGTGTTCGAAGGTGTGTTCCTTGAGATCGACGATCAGAAGCTGATTTCTCAGATCAGAGTTTTTGTTAAGCAGGATTTTGACGACTTCAGCGCACTCCAGGGAGGCCATCAAGGACACAGTAAAGGCAAGGTTGCCCAAGGCTGTTTCAACGCCTCTGTCGGCTGATAGGCTTTCTTCAGGACCGTATATCAGTTCAAGTCCCTTGTCTTCGGGAAAAATAGCCGTTATCTGACCGGAAAATCCGGCCACGGCTGCTGATACCATGGGGATGCCAGCACTTTTTGCGGCTTTTTCAAGCACAAAACGGGTGTGGATATTGTCCAGGCAATCGATGGCGATATCGGCATGTTCCAGCAAGCTGGTGGCATTTTCTTCATCCATTTTTTCGGTGTGGTCCTGGATCAGGATCGAGGAATTGATTGTGAGAATGCTTTCCAGTGCTGCAGCCGTCTTGGTTTGTGATAGATTCTGTTCAGAACTGATTGCCTGTCTGTTGAGATTGCTTTCATCAAAAACGTCGCCGTCCACCACCGTCATGGCGCCCACACCGATTCTGGCCAGTGTTTCCACCACGGTGCCTCCCAGACCACCCAGACCAACAATGCAGACCCGGGATTGAAGCAGTGTGATCTGGTTCTTAATGGAAAGGGCATTCATATTGCGGATATAGCGTTCCGGAACGATGTCGTGCTCCAGGGCCAGAATGTCGATTTCTTTTCGGGTTCTCCCCGATTGCTGGGCAATGTCGGCGGTGTTCAAAAGGGAGATGATGCTGCGTTTGGAGCCGTCCGGCAGGGTCAGGAGACGTGAGGCTTCCCATAGCATTTCCAAGAGAGGCGGCTTCAAACTATCCACCCCCCACCGCTGGAAAAATCCCCAGACGGTCCCCATCATTCAAGACGGAATCCAGTGTTACCTTGCGACTGTTGATAAAAATGAGTTTGGCTTTTTTTTCTGGAATTCCAAGTTGCTGGACCAGGGTGCGTACACTTGTCCCCGCTTCAAGCACCTGGGTACTGGATGCCTGCGGTGCAAATTTCTGAAGCGTTGCAAAAAGTTTTAATTCAATGGAGATTGTCATGGTCTATTGCTTTGCTTTAAATGTTGGGTATCAAAATTATTTATAACACCAGAATAATATGCTATGTATGCCACGACAAAATCTTTTGATCAAGTATTTTAACCCCTGAGCTGAACTGAGGGGATTTTTTCCAAAGAGATGTGCCGAGAATCTCGATGGAGGAGGGTTCACAAACCAATGGATCTGTGGAAGCTTTTTTTTTCGAACCCTTGATCCCCAAGAGTGTGGTGCAGACCTAAATATTCAAGTGGCATATTTTTATTGATAAATCAAAAGGTTTGCATAAAATAATTTAAGCGTTTGTTGAGGGTGTTTATGAATGAAGCCATAAAGCGCGTGCTTGTAACAGGGGGGGCTGGTTTCATCGGATCTCATCTGGTGGATGCATTGTTAGCGGACGGGTTTGATGTAGGCGTTGTGGACAATTTATCCACAGGTAAACGAGCCAATCTGGCGCATGTCAAGCACAGGATAAATTTTTGTGAGGGGGATATTCGCGATCTGGATACCATGAAGGAAATGGCCCAAGGGTGCAGCGCTATTTTCCATCAGGCAGCAGTGGTTTCCGTACCCCAGACCGTGGAGGACCCTGTTGGATCGTCAGCCGTCAATGACATGGGGACTTTGGTGGTCCTGGAGGCGGCGCGATTAGAGAATGTAAAACGGGTTGTTCTTGCCAGTTCATGTGCCGTGTACGGTGATGATCCTGAAATCCCCAAGCATGAAAAGATGCCCTTAAAGCCCCAGAGTCCCTATGCCGTGCAAAAGCTGACCAAGGAACTGCATGCCCGATTATATGCCGACCTATACGGCATAGAGACGGTCTGCCTCAGGTATTTCAATGTATTCGGTCCCAGGCAGGACCCCTCATCGCCTTATTCGGGTGTGATTTCCATCTTCATGACCCGGGCGACTGAAAATATTGCGCCCATTATTCATGGCGATGGTCTCCAGTATCGGGATTTTATCTTTGTCAAGGATGTGGTGCGGGCCAATTTATTGGCGGCAACCGTTGATAGCGCAGGCGGAGAGGTTTTCAATATTGGAACGGGTCGTTTTGTGCGGGTGAGCCAACTTTGGAAGACCATATCGGGTCTGGCCGGCGTAGATTTTCCGCCTGTATTTGAAAAGAGACGGGCCGGAGACATCATGGAGTCCGTGGCGGATATTCGAAAAGCAGGCGCGCTGATGGGGTTTGAGCCGGTCTATGGATTCGAAGATGGTTTGAAAAAAACATTCGAGTGGTATCTATCGCAGAGGAGAAAAAAATGACCTATCAGTATGAACACGTCCTGGTGACTGGTGTGGCTGGTTTTATTGGGTTTAATCTGGCAAAACGTCTGCTCGACGACGGTTGTCAGGTGACGGGAATCGACAATCTCAATGCTTACTATGATGTCAACTTAAAGAAAGACCGGCTAAAGCAACTGGAAACCCATGACAACTTTACCTTTGCCAAGATAGATCTGGCTGACAAGGATGCCATGCAGGACATTTTTCAAGCCACCTCCTTTGATGTCGTGGTGAACCTGGCAGCCCAGGCAGGCGTCCGATATTCATTGGAAAATCCCCAAGCATACGTGGATGCAAACATTGTGGGATTTACCAACATTCTGGAAAACTGCCGGCATACAGCAGTGCAGCATCTGGTTTATGCGTCATCCAGTTCGGTCTATGGTGCCAACACCAAAATGCCTTTTTCAATTCACGACAACATCGATCACCCGGTTTCTCTTTACGCGGCTTCCAAAAAGGCCAATGAGCTCATGGCGCACGCCTACAGCCACCTGTTTGGTCTGCGGTGCACGGGTCTGCGTTTTTTTACCGTATACGGCCCCTGGGGCAGACCGGACATGGCCTTGTTTCTATTCACCCGGGCTATCCTGGAGGACAAACCCATCAAGGTGTTCAACCACGGGAAAATGCAACGGGATTTCACTTATATCGACGATATCATAGAAGGGGTCGTGCGGGTCATGGGGCATCTGCCGCTTCCAAATAAAAAATGGCGCGGGGACAAGCCAGATCCTGGAACGTCCTACGCTCCCTACAAAATTTACAATATCGGGAATAACCAACCTGTTGAGCTGACGCAATTTATCAGCGAAATCGAAAAAGCCCTGGGAAAAGAAGCCCAAAAAGACTACATGGATTTACAACCGGGTGATGTGGTGGCAACCTATGCGGATGTGGATGATCTCATCAGGGATGTGGGATTCAAACCTGAGACACCCATTGATGTCGGTATTCGGCGCTTTGTTGCTTGGTATCGGGATTATTACGGAGCTTAACTCAACTTTCGGGATTGGGCGAACGCGAAATGAATAATCCCCTGGCGCTTTGCGAACTCGCCGCAAGGGCTCCTAACATCAGCGCCGGCCATAGGGTTAAACAGGCCTATCAATTAAATGACCGTGTTTTCAAATAGGATTGTTCATTGTCATGCGCTGATGTAAGGTACCCTAATTGGCTCAAACAGCGCAAATCGCCATTGGATCACCCATTTCGCTCGATTTGTGGTGAAACCCGAAAGTTGAGTCTTAAACCATAAGCCCTCTAAAAAAGGTCTTTTGATCCAATATCTGTGTTGGGTTTTCGTTTCAACGCCTCGAAATACGCTAGTATTCACCTCAAGTTCACTTCCTGGATAGCGCTAAAGCTTCACTTCATGTCCTGACCTTTTTGTGAAGGGCAGGCACGTAAGAATGACAACCATTGGAGATAATTTATAAATATCGAGATTATCGTGCAATTTGCTTTATAGGGTTTTACATCCGGATTTCGTGATTATATTTCTATAACCACTATTCTTAAAATTTGAAACGCTCATATTAGTTATTGTCCGTCCAGAAATAGGGATTTTCGCGTTCTGACAAGGCGGGCGTCAGATTTAACCCGGAGGAATAGCGCGCTATTTTGAGGCGTTAAATCATGGCGCCCAACACCGGCAGGGCGTGAAAAGACCATTTGTGGATGGACAATAGGTATCACTATGTCGTATATATCATCACAGGAGAAGAACGCCATGCAAACGTTTAAAGTATTCGTCATTCTGATTGCTTTTATTTTTTTAACCGTTCTTTCAGGGGCTGCCGCCGCTACCGGTGTCGAAAATGAGCCTGCCTCGGGTAAGCTTGTACGAGGTTATCGGATCCTATCCGTTGAACCTATCGTTGGAGACGTCCATCTGCTTGTCTACCGTGGGGATTACATCAAATTTGATTTCAATACAAATGTCGGAGATCCCATCCTGAAGATACCCGAATTGTCCGTCGAGCAGAAACTCACCATGGGTTTGGATAACGCGCCATATTTCAAGATGAAAACCATGGGGCGTTTTCGTTTTTCACTTGGCAATGTCACCGGCAGTATCCAGGTCATTGAATACAAACAACCGCATTATCGAGAGATCGAAGCCGGGGAAGCTGCTGAATTTCTGAAAAATCTCAATCCAGTATTGCTGGATGTTCGTACGCATGCAGAGTTTAACAATGGTCATTTAAAAAATGCGATACTGATTCCTGTTCAGGAATTGCAAAAACGCGTGGGTGAGCTGTCAGAGTATAAACACAGTGATATCTTAATATATTGCGCCACGGGAAACCGCAGTACCGTTGCATCGAAAATTCTTGTGGATAACGGCTTTAAACGGATTGTCAATATGCGTTATGGTATCTATCAATGGGCAAAAAGCGGGTATCCCATTGTGAAATAGCGTGTGTATCATGATTTTTTTATCCGCCTTCGCAGAATACCATGGGCATGCCCGTGGATGAATGCTAAAAATTACGTTAATTGCTAAGGCGCGATGTCACCCCATGGAAAAGGCGGATAACCGCGGCGTCTTGTCGCGGCGTAGCTCATAGAGCGTAGTCCGAAGCCGAAGGTGAAGACGGGTATTTTAATTTGCTTTCGGGTTCAATTCCCCGCGGGTTCTGCCGTTCTGCAGCGCTTCGCATACTGCGAGTCGCCATTCCGGCGAAAGCCGGGCACGAAGTGAAGCTTCAGCGCTATCCAGGAATATAAACTGGATGCTCCCGGACAACTACCTACCGGGGCAGGCTTATCGAGTCCGGCATGACAATAGATACCCCGTAGCTTGCTGCGGGGTAGTTCATTCATTTGAGCATTTGATATTTGGATTTGTTTCGTATTTCGATATTCGGATTTAGAATTTATCACACGCTGAATGTGCATAATATTAATTCCTTATAGGGTTGGATCAATGCCGGACCCTTTGGACCCGGGTATCTACTCCATTGAAGGCTTTTTGTGCCTCAGCCTCTAAACAAAGTGCATGATCCGAATACCGGGGAGAAAAATGAAGGGGAATCATTTTTTTTGCCCTGGCCCTGCCAGCGATTTCGCCGGCCTGTTTTGCTGTGAGGTGATACTTTTGGGCGGCCATGTGGGCGTCTGCCTCAAGAAAGGTCGCCTCGATATAAAGCTGGTCCGAGTCCTTGGCAAAGGCAATAACTTTATCAATATTGTCGGGTGAGTATATAATATCTGTGATGTAGGTAATCTTCTGCCCGGGGGTAATGACGGCAATCTGGTTCTCCAGGGTACCCAGAGAATACTGCCGGACAGCATCTGCACAGCAGATTTCGATGGGTGTATCTGCTGCTTGCTTTTCGTATAAGGCCTGCTTGAAAACCTGAATCCATGGTCCGGTATCCAATCCCATTTCTGCCAGGGCATCTTTTTTGATGTTTACATGAAATTTTTCTTGAATGCTCAAGCCAAGGCAGGGAATGCGATGATCCAGAAGCACGGTGGAAACCCTGAAGGCGGGTTCCTGGAGCAGGCCCGGCACAAATGGCAGGACCGCAGGTTTCTTGGCGTCCGGTTTAAAACGATTCTGACAACGGTATGTCATGGTCAGGTGCCGGTCAGCTCGGATTTCCGTGGCTTTGATGCTGAAGTGCTTGGTGAAATTATCCACCAGGTTCCATTGGTACCCACCGAGTTTTCCTTCAATATTCCGGATAAATCCCCGGGGTCCATACAGGTGCAGCTGTTTTTCTCTGCCAAGAAAGACCCGAAGCAGCCGGTCAAATCCGGTAAAATGATCCATGTGTGTGTGGGAAACAAAAACATGCGTCAGTTTGAGAATATCCCGGGCTGAAAGGGTATGAATGTCGCCGAGATCGAACATAATGGCCTTGTTCTGGAATTGGAAACGGATAAACAGTACGGGATCTTCAAAGGGACCGTTAACCAGCCGGGGAAGTAGGGAGGGGCGCATGATCGAATTGTGAAAACAAGCGGTTATGGTAAATATTTTTTAACCTGTTGATGGATGCACAGATAAATTTCTTCGTCAGATCCAAAGACGTCCACCGTGTCTTTGTGGTTGATCACGCTTTCTATGACAAAAGAGGTCATATAGATACTCACGACATGGGGCTGATGGATGAGTTCCCTCAGCGGCGCCACCTGATAGTCGATGTCGAAATCATCGGCATGCTGCAGTTTGTTTAAACAGCTGTTGATCTGTTCTTCAAGCGAGTTTTTGCTGTTGGTTTCAACGAGGTTGGTTTCAACAAGTTTTGTGGCAATCGCGTTGCTCAATGGGTCGATGCAGTCGGCAATGCCTTTCAATGCCATTCGACGAGCGTGCTCTTTGGAAGATTCGATTTTAGACAAAATACTCGATTCACGGTTGCTTGTTCGAAAAACTTTGGCCATCTTTCATACCCTTATTTAAGTGAAATATGTTACCGAATATTAATGACTGCGACATCATATTGCAAGGAAAATATTTGCAGGAATGGTATTTACAATAAATATGCTATCGATTATACTTAATCGTTTAGATATGAAATTAATATTGCGATCCGGTTTGCAGGCAAACTGGATGCCAGCGGGCAGAACGGTTTTTTCCGGAACGCCCATATGGCTTGAGCACTGACCCGAATTTCTTACGAAGCGATAATTTGAAATGCCGGTATATGAGTATACAGCACTGGACATCAAAGGGAAGAACGCCACGGGTATTGTGGATGCGGAAAGTGCATCTATGGCTCGTCAGAAACTGCGTGCAATACAGAAATTTCCCGTTTCAATCAATGAAGTGGCTGATCTGTCAAAACAGAAAACAAAACAAACCCCATCTGTGACCTCAGTTTTTTATCGTGTCAAGCAGACCGACATTGCTGCCATGACACGTCAACTTGCGACCTTGATCTCCGCCGGATTCCCCCTTGTATCTGCCATTGATGCCTTGATACCCCAGACAGCGTCCAAAGCCTTCAAGCCGATTCTGGCGCAGATCAAGGATGCCATTGTGGAAGGGAACAGTTTTGCCGGCGCATTGGCCAATTATCCCGGTGCATTTACCTCTCTCTACACCAATATGGTTCGGGCAGGGGAGTCCTCTGGAACGCTTGAAATCGTCCTGGAACAACTGGCGGATATCACGGAAAAACAACAGGCCCTCAAAACACGGATTCGATCGGCCCTGGCATACCCCATCCTGATGGCATGTGTGGGTATTCTGGTTCTTTTTCTGCTCATTACCTTCATTGTTCCGAACATCACCTCTATATTCGAAGACATGGAACAGATTTTGCCGCTACCCACCATTCTTTTGATCAATGTCAGTGATTTTTTCAAAACTTTCTGGTGGGGGATGCTCTTGGTTTTGATTGTACTCTGGTTTGGTTTCCGTAGTTTCATAAAAACAACCAGCGGGCGTCAAGTGGTTGACAATGTGAAATTGAAACTGCCCCTTTTTGGACCGATATTCCAAAAACTGGCGGTGGCACGTTTTGCAAGGACCTTGGGGTCACTTCTGGAAAACAGTGTTACCCTCCTGACATCTCTCGAAATTGTCAGGAATATTGCCGGTAACACACAGATAGCCATGGCCATCGAACACGCAGCCGATGAAGTGAGCAAAGGACAGGGCCTTGGAACCTCTCTGGCGGAATCACCGGCTTTTCCCCAGTTGGCTCTGCAGATGATTCAGGTGGGTGAGCAGAGTGGAGAGTTGGAGAATCTGCTGCTGAAAATAGCGACCATGTATGAAAATGAGGTTGAATCAAGAGTATTGAGTGTGACCTCACTCCTGGAACCGGTGATGATTCTGGTCATGGGTGTCGTGCTCGGATTCGTTGTGTTGTCCATCTGTCTGCCTATTTTTGAAATGAATCAATTGATCATGTGATGGGCGCGATTCAAGGATACAACTCACATGCAATACCAAGGAGGAATCATGTGTTCATCAACAAAGAATATTGTTAAAAATACCCGTGGTTTTACCCTGATTGAATTGATGGTTGTCATTGTTATTCTCGGAATCCTGGCCGGTTTGATCGTACCCAGGATAATGGGGCGACCAGAAGAGGCCAAACAGCTCAAGGCCAAGTTGACCATCGAGAGCCTTGAAACGAGTCTTCGCCTATATAAACTGGACACTGGCGCCTATCCCACTACGGAACAGGGTCTGACTGCGCTCATAGCCGCACCGGATACCGGCAACGTGTCAAACAGCTTTCGAGAAGGCGGTTATATAGAAAAAGGAAAAATGCCGAAAGATCCCTGGGGCAGTGAATTTATCTACCTGAGCCCCGGTGTTCACGGGGAATACGATATTATTTCGTATGGATCGGATGGTGTTCCAGGAGGAGAGGGGAAAGACAAGGATATCAACTCCTGGGAAATCGAATAGCCGCATCCAACCTATACCACTATCGAAATCGCCTTTTTCTCGTAGCTAAGGCAAACGCGACAATCGCTCAATTTGGGTTCCATATGGACCGGTGATGTTACGATTAAAACAGAAAAGCTTTCACAATAAAACTGCCACAGAGGGTATCGGCACGCTGTCATACGATGCGGGGTTCACACTTATCGAGCTAACGGTGGTCATGGCATTGATCAGCATCATGTTTTTTGTAACCTTGCCCAGAATCAAGAGGGATATTTTTTTCGACCAGACCAAAAAGACATCAAGATGGCTTTTGACCAGCGTTCGATATCTGAAGGAAGCCTCTATTCGGGACCAGGCGGACTATACGCTTCATGTGGACATGGACAATGAGAAACTTTGGGTGAGCTCTAGCGTAGAGGAAGAAGAGAGCCATGAAAAAGAAGAGACCAGCGGTTTAACCCTTGCAGACGGCATTCGCATCCGCGATGTTGTGTTTGCCGGCAATAGAAAAATGACACATGGCGTGGCTCAGATTCAATTTTATGCCAAGGGATATTCGGATAACGCCATGATTCACATGGTTAATGAAAACGATATGGAGTTGTCATATCATATACCTCCGTTTTTACCACATATGAAAATCATTGAGGAGTATATCGACCTGGAAGAATAGAAGTCATCGATCTAAATGAGCACTCTAACTCTCAAACCCAAAATTGTGGGACATTTGCCCAAATTGTAAAAAACGAAAAACAATCACGAAAACACGAAATCTGAAAAACACGAAAAATTTAATGCGTTTCTTCGTGATTTCGTACTTTCGTGATTTCGTGTTAAAAGATCTTTTTCTATTCTGATTTGACCTATTGGGAATATACAATTGAACCACTTAAAACTATTTGATAAACAGCGAAGCACCCGGAGGGGATCACCCGGGTTCACCCTCCTGGAAATTCTGGTGGCCATGTCGATTATCACCTTTGCACTTATTGCCGTATTCCGCTTGTATACACAAACAATTTCCATGAATCATCTGCTGGCTTTCAATACCACAGCCCCCTTTCTGGCACAGAAGAAAATGGCTGAGCAGACATCCATGCCGGGAGAGGATATGGCCGATGACACAGGAGACTTTGGCGAAGAATTGCAAGGATATACATGGACGGTTTCTATTGAAGACGTGATTCCCGGGACATTGGAAACAGAGGACTTAAAAAGAATCGATGTTCGTGTATCCATGAATGTTGATGAGTATACATATTTTCTTAGACGATACCGTTTTTCAAGAGACTGACATGCACCTGCTCTGTTTAAAGCATAGCCAGAAGACCGGGTTTACCCTGCTGGAGATTATGATCTCTATCTTTATTTTCAGCATCATCATCACAACCATTTTCGCCTCCTATCGATCTGTTTTTTTCAGTACAGACAAAATCAACGCAGGTCTTGAATTATATGGTATGTCCGGCAGTTGTCTGAACCGGATATCCCTCGATTTAAGCGGGATAGCCATTACCCAGGTACCCGAGTATGCAAAACCTGAATTAGATTCAACACCGGATCCCTACCGAGTGGTGGGAGATCAGTCAGACCTGTCAGGTGCGGATTTTCCGCGTCTCAGGCTGGCCTCTCGATCCCACGTGCCTCTGGATGGATCCGCACATGAGAGTGTGGCAGAAATTGTTTATTATGTTTCGGAAGATGAGGAGGGCAGTTATCGTCTTCGACGATCAGACCAATTGTACCCATATGAAACACCCCAAGAACAGGCCGGTGATCCGGTTTTGTGTGAAAAACTAAAATCATTGGTATTCACCTATTTTGACCATGAGGGTGAGACCCACGATACCTGGGATTCTGAGTCCAAGGAGATAGACTATGCGACACCGAAATCTATCAATATCCGGATGGAAGTGGGTGAGGAGGACGCGGTATCCATGGTATTTGAAACCATGGTGATGCTGCCGGTTGTGAGAGAAGCGTTGGAATAGAAGTGATGCCTAAAGACGAACGTCCAACATCGAACATCGAATGAAAAGCAATATTGAACCGCAACAGCTGTCGAACAAGGAATGTAGAATATTGAAGTGTTGTATCGCTGCGCTCTAACTTCCTTTATTCTAAAAGCTGGGAAGCATCACTTCGAAATTCATGTCTTCGGTATTCGATATTGGATATTCCAGCCCATTTCGAGGGGGCTACTTGAGCCCACCCGCTCCGCGGGTGGAGGCTCAGTTTCTATCGGGCTATTTTGTCGACCTGATAGGAGTATCAATACGGAGAATGGTGTGTCATCTCTAAAGTGGAACAATAACCGTGGCGTTGCCCTGATCATCACCCTTTCCATTATTGCCGTACTGGTGGTCACGACGCTGGAACTGAATCGCAAAACCCGTTCATCCATCTATGTTTCAAGTGCTTTTCGGGAAAGAATTCAGTTGAAGCAGATGGCCATGTCAGGCGTGCATGCCGCTCTGGTGCTTCTGATCAAAGACAAGGAAAATTCCGACATTGATTCTATTCAGGAGGATTGGGCCAACCCGGAGAAAATAGAAGAATTTCTCATGGAAATACCCTTCGATTACGGAAGGGTGCGGGTGTCGATTGTGGATGAGCTGGGGAAAATCCAAGTGAATTCGCTGGTGAAATTCCCAGATGGTCGTGATTTCAACGAATCTCAGCGCAAGATGTGGGAGCACTTTCTGAGTCTTGCCATTCCTGTCCTGGAGCGAACCGATGACACGGCCCCCATACCCATTATCAACTCACTCAAAGACTGGCTTGACCGTGGAGATGACGACCTGATTACCGGGTTGAGCGGGGCTGAGTCAGAATATTACCTTGATCTGTCTCCGCCCTATGAAAGCCAAAATGGACCGTTCCATCACCTGGGAGAACTCATGCTGGTCAAGGGCATAACGCCTGATTTATTTGAGGGTGTGGGAGGTATTCCCGGTATCGCGGAGTACATGACGGTATGGGGAATAACGGCAAGCACAGACAATCAGTTTACCTTCAACGGGGCCATCAATATCGGCACCGCGGATTTAGCGGTAATCGCAGCGATTCTACCGGCGGAGGACGAACACCTGGCGCAGTCGATATTCGAGTACAGGTCGGAAATGTCGGACGGTAAATATATCCATGATCTTTCCAGCCCCACATGGTATAAAGAGGCGCCTGGCTGTAGTGACCTTGAAATAGACCCCAAGCTTATCCGGACGACGAGCGACCTGTTTAGCGTGCGTGCCGAAGCCGAGGCAAAAGGTATGACCTTGACGGCTGAGGTGCTTGTAAAACGGGTCATAGAAAAGAAAACAGGCAAGTGGTATGGCAAAATCTTGAGTTTTCAGGAAACATAAGGTATAGTTACTATTTGTTACCGAGCGTTCTGTAATCTTATCGGGTAGGCGGTTTTACATTTATGGGCAGAAAAATACTGGGTCTGGATATTCGTTACGATGCAGTTTCCGCTGTTATGGTGAAGAGTGGCATGAGCGGCAGCTGGATAGAAAGCTATGCCCGCGTTCCCATTTCAGTGAAGAAGACCTCCTTTGAAGAAGAACTGAAACGGTCTCTTGAGGGGATCTGTGGACATATCGATATTACCGATGCGGTCTGCATTGTGGCGCTGCCGGCTATTGATGTGACCTACCGAAATCTGAAGGCCCCCTTCAAAGAAGTCAAGAAAGTAAGACAGATACTCCCGTTTGAACTGGAAACAGATCTTCCTTATCAGGCCGAAGATATTGTTTTTGATTTCAATATGCTTGAAGTCTCTTTGGAGACAGATACACCACAGCTTTTTGCCGCAGCAATAGAGAAGCAACACAGTGCCGTCCTGATCGATCTTCTGAATCCATTCAAAATTGAACCGGACATACTGACGATTGGTGGATATGCCATGGGGCAATACCTGTCCCGGTTATCCGGGGAAAAGTATTGCCAGGTGTTTCTGGATTTCGACGACATTTACACAACCATGGTCCTGTCCTTATCTGGTGATGTCTGCCTGGTTCGCACTTTTTCGATCGTGGCTTCAGACAAATCAAAACGCCACGCCATCTGCTCCCAGATAAAAAGGACCCTGCTGGCATTTGAGCAGAAATCCAGGTTGGCTTGTGACATCGATGAAATTCGAATTACCGGGTTGTATTCAACTACGGCAGATGTTGTTCAGGACCTTGAAACCTTTTTTGGCGCACCTGTCACCCGCGCCGATCTCATGAAGAGTTCCGGAAAGATAGAGCTGTCTTCAAAAGAAGAAACCTGGGAACCACATCTCATGGATGGCGCCTTATCGCTGGTGTTGAACGAATTGTCAGGGTTTGGTGTATTGAATTTCAGACAAGGCCGGATGGCCATGGAAAAGGTCTGGCTTGAAAACAAAAAGGATATACTGAAGACGTGCTGTTTGGCAGGTGTTGTTGCTTTGCTGTTTCTGGGCAGCAGTATCATCAATTACTATACCCTGAAACAGCGTGTTGAGACCAAGCAGACCCAAATACTGGAAATATTTCAGACGACGTTTCCGGAGGTAACCCAAATTGTGGACCCTGTTCACCAGATGCGGGTGAAATTGGAAGGGGTAGCCAAGAGCATCTCGCAACCAGGTGAATTTACGACATCGGTAAAGACGATCGATATTTTGAACGACATCAGCCGCCTCGTACCGGAAAAGCAGGATGTGGAACTGGTGAGTATCGTTGCGGGTTCGGATACTGTCGTCATTTCAGGCAATACCGATACATTCAACGCTGTTGATGATATGAAGAACCGCTTGGAAGGGGCGGACATATTTAAAAACGTGTCCATCAGCTCGGCAAACATGGACAAATCCGGCACGCGTGTACGGTTTAAATTGAAGGTTGCCCTATGATAAAAAGGCTTCGCCCATTCTTAGCCAAGCTGAGCAATCGAGAAAAGATGGCCCTCGGAATTGGTATCGGGTTTATTGCTATCTTCATTCTCGCTCAAGTCGCTATTTTTCCGCTTATAGATGCCCGGGAAAGGCTTCAGCGAAGATTGGTGTCTCATACAAGAAGCTACGATGAGATCAAACAGTTACGATTAAAATATCTGGAGCTGCAGAATCGTGCAGATAATTCCAAAACGCAGATTAACCGGCGGCAAAGGGGATTTACCTTATTTTCTTTTCTCGACAAGCTTGCTGGGGAGGTCGGCATAAAAGAACGCATCACCTATATGAAACCATCGTCAACAAAACAGAAGGACACACCCTACAGTCTGTCCCTGGTTGAGATGAAACTAAATGGTATTACCATGGAACAGATTACCCGGTTTCTGTATCGAATCGAAACATCACAAAATATGATTCATGTCCGGCGATTGTCTCTCAACAAGAAAGAAGAAAAAGAAGGACTGTTGAACGTGATTTTACAGGTGGAAACATTTGAAATTTAGTTTATGAAGAATTTTAAAATATTAATAGGCTACATCGCTTTTACCTTGCTTGCAACCGGGTGTTTCCTCTATCTTTTGTTTCCATCGGAAGCATTCAAGGGTGTGGTGTCCACATATTTTCTGAAAATGTTGCCAGGCTATCAGATCCAGTTCGAGCGGATGCAGCCGGTACTGCCTTTGGGATTCGGGTTCGAGTCGGTAGATGTCTTACAAGACCATCACAAGCTGGCTAAAATCGACAGACTGAATATAGCGCCCCGGATTGTTTCCCTATTGTCATCCCGGAAAACAATCAATTATAATGGTAGGGCCTATCAGGGACACCTAAAGGGGCACATGGATGTAAATACGTCTGATAAGAACAAGCAGACAGATGTGTTTATCAAACTGGCAGATATCCAGTTGTCCGACATCACATACCTTCAGGAGCGGCTGGGGAGAAAAGTGTCCGGATTCATGAATGCAGATGTGGACCTCATGGACAACAATGGGCCAAAAAGGAGTTTAAAAGGCAAACTGGATCTTGCGGATGTGCGCATCGAGTTGTCGAATCCCATTATCAATATTCAGGAAGTGGTTCTCAACCTTGTTGAGGCTGAATTTAATGTCAATAAAAAGGTCTTTTCGTTAAAACGCCTGGAAGCAATGGGGGGGCAGGTAGAGGGCAGCCTGACAGGCACTGTTATGCTTCGGAAACCCATGGGCATGAGCCGCATTAATCTGCGGGGCTCGATTTTTCCGCAGGAGGTCTTACTGGCGGGCATAAAGGATTTTTTACCTGGAAACCTTTTCAAGCAGCAGATGGGTGATAAAGGGATTCCCATCCGCATATACGGGACCATCGAAAAACCGAAATTCTCATTCAGGTAAATGGTCATCAACCGTTAAGGTATTTATGAGAACCTATTTGATACTCATCAATCTACTTCTTTTGACCGGGGCATCGTATCTCGGCGTCAGTTCATTTTATCAAGTGGTCGGCGCAAAGTTTGAGGTCATCAGCCCTTCTATGGAAGAGAGTGAAAAAAAAGCAGCCCCCGCCAGGAAATCTGTCAAGCCGCTGTCCGAGTACAAGGCCATTGAAGCGCGCAACCTGTTCAGACTTGCGGAAAAGCAGGCGGGGAAGCCTGAGTCGGCCAAGGTAGATATCGAAGCACTGGAAGAGACCAAGCTGCAGTTGAAACTCTGGGGCACGGTAACCGGAAATGGCCAAAATGCCTATGCCGTTATCGAAGATGTCAAACAGCGTGTGCAAAAGCTTTACCACAGGGAAGATGCCATACAGAATGCCGTCGTCAAAGAGATTCACAGGGAAAAGGTTGTTCTGGAAGTGAATGGCGGTTTTGAAGTGCTGCAAATGGAGAAGATGCAGGCAAGCGCCGGTGGCAGTAGAATTGCCAGACAGACTAGCAACAAAAAGCTGGAAGGATCCACGGCGTCTGGATCCAAAAACTTTTCCTTGAAGCGGGAGCGGATCGATGAGGCTGTGAATGATCTGGGTACTCTGATGAAACAAGTGCGTATACGACCGCATTTTAAGGATGGTCAATCCGACGGACTGACGCTTTCCGGTATTCGATCCAATTCCATATTCGGTGAAATGGGCTTCAGGAACGGCGATGTCATTGTCGGGGTGGATGGCAAGGATATCGAATCTGTGGATGATGCCCTGAGCCTCTATAAGAACTTACAGTCAGCAGAAAACGTACAGGTTGAGATTCGGAGAAGGGGACGGCTGCAGACGCTAAATTATTCGGTGGAGTAATGTGATCAAGGGTCCAAGGGACCGGGTGAACCGCCACAGCGAGCCAATCTGACTTAGACGGAAATCTTATGGTCAAAGGTTTTTCTCGGCTTGATACAGGGTTCATTAAATGTGCAATGTAGTTATACAGGAATAAATGGTAAGCTTATGAAATCACATCAATTAATAGTGAAGATTGTTGTGGCTGTCTCAATGGTTTTTTTACTGCTGCAGCCTGCAGTTGGTGCTGAAATAAAGGCCGGCCAGACCGATAGATTGGTATCGATCGATTTCAACAATGTCGATCTCAATGTCCTGATCAAATTCATCAGTGAACTCACCGGCAAAAACTTTGTTATCGATCAACGTGTGAAGGGTAAAGCCACCATCATCTCACCTTCCAAGATATCTGTTGCCGAGGCCTACAAGGTATTTGAGTCGGTTCTCGAAGTTCATGGATTTACCACCATACAGGCAGGCAAGATCATCAAGATTGTTCCGTCTCCGGATGCCCGGTCGAAAAATATCGAAACACGCCTCAAAGAGGAATCCGGTACCGGCGCAGACAAGGTCGTAACCCAGCTCATTCCTCTGAAATACGCCACTGCATCTGAAATAAAAAAACTGTTTGCCCCCCTGGTATCCAAAAGCAGTATCATTCTCGATTATTCGCCTACCAATACCCTGATCGTGACGGATGTTTATTCCAACATCAAGCGTTTGACCAAGATTCTGGAAGCCATTGATATCCTCAAGTCCGGACAGGAGTTAAGTATTGTAACCCTGGTTTACGCGGATGTCCAGGATATGGCCAAGACACTTGATTCCATATTCGGTGCTGCGGTGTCGAAAGCCCAAAAGAATGCCGCCCAGTCCAGGCTCATCAAATTTGTTGCCGATGATCGTACGAACACGCTTGTCATTCTGGCCAGTGAAGGGGATACCATAAAAATCAAGGAGCTTATCGCGATTCTTGATACGGAAACCCCCAAGGGCAAGGAAACCATTCATGTCTATTACCTTGAAAATGCCATAGCAGAGGATCTCGCAAGTGTTCTGGAGGCCCTGCCCAGCAAGAAAACAGAGAGCAAGACAGCCAAGGCAGCGCCCGTTGTTTCGTCAAAGGTTCGTATCACGGCAGACAAGGTCACCAACAGTCTAATCATCACGGCTGAAAAAGACGATTACCAGACATTGGAAGCAGTGATTAAAAAACTCGATATCCCCCGGTCCATGGTTTATATCGAATGCCTCATCATGGAGGTGGATGTTGAAAAGGATTTTCTTTTAGGGACCGAATGGATTGTCGGCGAAAAGTTTCGTGTAAATGGTGATTCCTACGGTGCCACAGGTGGTTTCAGCGGGAGTGATCCCGGATTTTCTAACCTGCGCGGGCTTTCCGGAGGGCTCACGGGAATCGCGTCTTATCCCCCAGGGTATTCCATGGGGGTGTTTGGGGATTCCATCAGTGTGGGGGGTGTAACCTTTCCGAGTCTGGGGGCCATTGTTCAGGCCTACAAAAGAGACAAGGACGTCAATATCCTCTCGACGCCTCAAATTTTGACAACGGATAATCAGGAAGCCACCATCAATGTGGGAAAAAATGTGCCCTACCAGACACGATCTGCAGCTGAAACCGGCGTTGAGACCTATAGTTCCTATGAATACAAAGATGTAGGGGTCATACTGAAAATTACACCCCACAACAGCCAGGACAGATTTGTACGTCTCGTCATCAATCTGGAAGTGACACAGCTCGATGAATTGTCTACAACCTCGTCGGATCGACCCACGACATTTAAACGGACCATCGATACCACGGTGATTGTCAAGGACAAAGAAACGGTGGTCATCGGCGGCCTCATCGATGACAGGACGACAGCGACGAGCTACGGGGTGCCTTGCCTGGGGGACATTCCCATCATCGGGTGGGCGTTCAAGACCGATAATGATGCCTTGGAAAAAACGAATCTTTTTATTTTTCTGACACCCCGGGTGGTGGCCAACCCGGCCGAAGTCCAGGCATTATACGAAATGAAGAAAAAACAGATCGAGGAAGCCGACAAGAATCAAAAAGGAAAAACCATTGAGGAGGAGCGTCAGGAAGATGTTGACGCCATTGATGCGCTCCAAGAGTAATCAGAACCTAAGATGAGCGTTTCAAATTTTAAGAATATGGGTGTTTAAGTAATTTCAAAGGATTTAATTCATTTCAATTCTTAAAATTTGAAACCCATTAGGATTGACGATCTTACCGCATCTACGGCGTCAGATGCTATATCGCATAGTTCACTATAGCGGGACAGCATCTTCCTTGTAGCTACGGTAACCTCGACAATCGCTCAACTTAGTTAGAAGAATCCTATGACAACATCATTTGCCCAAATTCTGAAGCAACACTGCCATGTCTCCGATAGTGACATCCAGGAGGCCCTCAAGGTTCAGGAAGAAAAGGGCGGTGATATCGGCAGCATCCTTATAATAAAAAAGGTGATCTCTGAAAAACAGCTATTAAAGGCCCTTGGCATCCATTACGATATCCCTTTCTGGACGAAGCTTCCCCTGGAGGCCATTGGCAAGGATTTTGCCGATCAGGTGCCGAGTTCTTTCTTAAAAAAACATCAGATCGTACCCCTGGAGAAAAGAAGCCTAAATATAGCGGACACCGTTTCAGGGAGGGGAGGGGATGTCTTGGGCATTGATATGGATTCAGGTGGTGACGGGATTATCATTGCCACCAGCGATCCCGACAATTTTCAGCCCATGGATGATCTCGCCCGGCTTCTTGGTATCGACACCTATGACATGGTACTGGCGCCCAAAGACGAAATCATCTCCGCCATCAATCTGTCCTACGATTTCAGCAGGGATTCTGCTGAACAGCTCGTTCAGAACATGGAAGAAAGCGGCAGTATGATTATCAGTGAAATCGAGGATACGGCCGATCTTCTGGATGACACCAGTGACGCACCCATCATCAAGCTTGTCAACCACATTATCTCGCAATCCATCAAGGCCAGGGCCAGTGATATTCACATCGAACCTTATCAGGAAAGTTTTAAGGTACGATACCGGGTCGACGGTATTCTGTATGACCTGCTCACGCCTCCCAAGTGGATTCAGGCCTCCCTTATTTCCAGGATCAAGGTGATGGCAAAGATGAATATCGCCGAGAAACGCCTTCCCCAGGATGGGCGCATAAACCTGAAGATCGGGAATCAGGAAATCGATGTGCGTGTGTCCACGATCCCCACGTCGTTTGGTGAAAGGGTTGTCATGCGCTTGCTGAACAAGACGAGTTCTCTGATGACACTCAGCGAGCTTGGACTGGATGCGGCAGTGCTCGAGATGTTGAAAAAACTCGTTGCATCGCCCAACGGAATGATTCTGATGACCGGGCCCACCGGGAGCGGCAAGACCACAACCTTATATGCGCTACTTTCCTCGATTAACTCGCCGGATATCAATATCATTACCATCGAGGATCCCATTGAGTATCAGATCGATGGTATCAGCCAGATACAGGTGAACCCCAAAATTGATCTGACATTTGCCAGGGGGCTGCGCTCCATTGTCCGCCAGGATCCGGACGTGGTGCTGGTGGGTGAAATCCGTGATCATGAAACAGCGGAAATTGCTGTCCAGTCTGCCCTGACAGGTCACCTTGTGTTTTCGACACTCCACACCAACGATTCGGCCGGTGCCATCACACGTCTGGTGGACATTGGCATCGAACCGTTTTTGATTTCATCATCCGTTATCGCCGTTGCCGCCCAGCGGCTGGTAAGGGTGCTCTGCGAAGAGTGCAAGGAGTCCCACCATCCGGATGAGACCATGCTCATGACCATCGGCATTCCAGGTGAAGCAGTCCACGGATCTGAAATATATAAGGCCGTGGGTTGTGAAAAGTGCTTTCACACGGGGTACCGGGGACGCATCGGTATCTACGAGCTGATGCTGATGGGTCAGGAGTTGAAGAGTCTTATTCTCAAATCGTATGATGCGAACCAGATTATGGAGGAAGCCAGAAAACTCAACATGGTCAGTCTGCGGCAGGCTGGTATCCAAAAAGTACTAATGGGTGTCACCACCATTGAAGAGGTCCTCAGGGTGACACAAACCTGATGAATTTTAAAGATGAACGTTCAACATCGAACGCTGAACATCGAACATCGAATGAAAAAAAATATTCAATACCGACATCTGTTTCTTCTTCTTATAAATTCAATATTCGATGTTGGACGTTCGATGTTCGATGTTCATTGGTTTCTAAGCGGCAACGTCTTGTATCGTCTGGGTAGGATCAGACCCTTGATTGTGTGCCTGTCCGGAATAGCTGCTCTGGTCATCCTCACCACACTTTCCTATGCGGAAACAACCGTTACCATCGATGCGGATACGCAGTTTCAGTATGCGGAACAGTTGTATTCCCAGAAAAAATACATCATTGCCATCGCAGAGTATGAGCGCTTTGTCTACCTGTTTCCAGGGGATGAGCGGGTGTCCGAGTCCAGATATCGCGTGGGCATGGCCTACTACGCAGAAAGACGTTATAAAGAGGCCATTCAGTCCTTCAGTGACTTGATCAAGACAGAAAGTGTGGGGTCGGTTTATTATTATGCCCGGGCTTTCTTCATGGCTGCAGAGAGTCAGCTGCGTCTGGGACAGCGCTCATCCGCATTGACAACCCTTCATAACCTCATGAATTATTCGGATGATATTGATGTGCGAGACGAGGCCAGATATCGTATTGGCTGGATTTATATCGAATCGGCTGACTGGGAAGAAGCACAAAGCTATTTTCAAAAGATCAGCCGTCAGAATCATACTAAATACCAACTGACCGACCTGATCAGAGATCTTGAGAGTGCCGGTGACATCCGCCACAAGCGTCCGGGGGTGGCTGGCATATTGGCCATTCTGCCCGGGGGAGGCTATCTATACTGCAACCGGCCCCGGGATGCCCTGTTCTCCTTTCTGTTGAACGGCGGTCTCATCTATGCTGCATACGAAGCTTTCGACAATGAGATGTACGCCCTGGGTGGTGTTATCGCTTTTGTGGAGATTGGATTTTATTCCGGAAGTATTTACGGTTCCATCTCCAGCGCCCACAAATACAACCGGGATCAGGACAGAAAGTTTGTGGATCGTCTCAAAAAAAATCTGAAGGTCAACCTGTCTTCACGGCCCGAAAACAACGGACTCGAACTGTCACTTGGGTACCGGTTTTAAAATCCGGATCATCTCCAAAAGAGTTGATCCAAATCAAGGGTTCGAGGTCCCGAGGGTTCAAGGGGTCGAGTGAGATGTTTAAAGGTTACAAGCAGTTAAATTTAAAATACAATCCAATGTTCAGTCGCTGAGCACACGCAGACAGTCTTGGGGCAAACGGTGGGTTCCCTTGTTTTGGAGGCTGACTTCCACCAGGGCTTCCGGGTCGTTGATGGCCGTGTCCGGATCGGTAATGATACCGTGACAGCCGATATAATCGTCCATGTAGCTTTCCCATCCTTCATCATGGGATTTGCGGAAAACCTCCACACGCTGCCCTCTTCGTAAGATCATTTGCAGTCTCCTTGCTATCTATACACTTCAGATGGTTGAAACGGGCAGTCCGGTTTGGCTCCCCTTTCTTCGGGCACACACCTTACACAGTGTCTGCTCAGATGCCACCTGCCCATCGGTTTTAAATCTTTCATCGATATATGCCAGATATCTGGCAGGGCCGATCACGGCGCCGCACGAACTGCAGAGAACCAGTTTCTGGCGATTCAAAACAGTACCACAGAGCGAAAGTATTCTTTCGCCATCTCTGTCCTCTATCTGCATGGCATTGTTGGGGCAGTTTTCTGCACAGGCCCCGCAGGCGATACAGCGTTCCTGGGTCAACCTGAAGTCCGTTTCCACAGGATGATCAAAATCGAAATACCCCATCTGCAGCGCATCAATTTTCATCTTGTCCCGGCAGACGCTTACACAATCCCCACACCTGCGACAGATATCACAGCGCAGGCATCTGCGGGCTTCTTCCCTGGCCACATTTTCGGAATAGCCCAACTCAACCTGCTGGTAGGTGGTACGCCGTCTTTCGATATTCAGCAAGGGCATCACCGGCCGTTTCAACGTCATTTTTGTAACGGCAGGGACTTCGATAAAATCAGTACTGGCACGGCGAACCGGGACCGGTGGCATTTTGGGCTGTGGCAGTCCGGAAAGGTAGCGGTCGATGGCGTTGGCGGCCCGTTTTCCGCCACCAATGGCTTCGATGACCGTGGCCGGTCCGGTCACCGCATCACCCACGGCAAATACGTCCGGCTGAGATGTGGTCATATTGGCCATATTGACATCGATGGTACCCCGCCCGGTCCATTCAATTTCATCAAGCGTGTCCATACAGGACTGGTCTACATACTGTCCGATGGCGGGGATGATCACATCGGCTTCGATATCGTGGTCACTTCCTTCAACGGGTGTGGGATACATCCTGTCGCTGCCCTTCCTTTTAACCAGTTTGGCCTGAAGGCAATGCAGAGACCGGATTCTGTTACCGTCTCCCTTGATTTCCACCGGGATGGTCAACAAAGCCAGATGGACACCTTCCTCCTCTGCCTGTTCCACTTCCTCTTCATCTGCGGGCATCTCCCTGCGTGTGCGTCTGTAGGCGATGGTCACTTCTTTACATCCGAGCCTCAGACAGGTTCGGGCCGCATCGATGGCAACATTACCGCCACCGATGACCACGACTTTTTTACCGGGTGCGTGTCGATGGCCCAGGGCAACGTTTTTGAGCAGATCGATGGCGTCTATGACCTGGGGGAAGTCATCTTCCCCGGGGATGTTCAGCTTATAAGCCTTGTGCGCGCCTATGGCAAAGAGGAAGGCTGCAAAATCCCTCCTTTTTCAGGTCTTCCAATGACACGTCTTGTCCAAAGCGGGTATTGTAAACAAATTCCACCCCCAGGTCTTCGATCATGGCCACTTCTCTGTCAATCACTTCTCTGGGGAGCCTGTAGCGCGGGATTCCCACCATGGTCATGCCACCCGCCATGGGTAAAGCCTCGATCACTTTACGCTGTAGCCTTTGAGCGCCAGGTAGTAGGCGGCACTCATGCCACCGGGACCGGCACCGATAATACAGACCTTTTGATGTTTGTCCGGCGCTTTTTCAGGGTTTTGATACTGCCCGTCAGACAGGGCTTTTTCTGCCGCGAATGCCTTGAGGAATTTAATGGAGACCGGTGTGTCGATTCGGCCCCTTACGCACATGAATTCGCAGGGGCGCGTGCATACCAGGCCACACACCCAGGGGAAGGGGTTGTCCCTGCGGATGACCTCGATGGCTTCTGCATCCCTGCCCATACCGATCAGCGTCACATAGGTGGGGACATCGATCCCCGCCGGGCAGGCCATCTGGCAGGGTGCCGGGGTAAGCTTGATGCAGTCCCCGGTGGCGCAGTTACGGGTCTTGATATGACTTTGGAATACCTCGCTGTGATCGTCCAGGCAGTGCCGATCGTTTGTCTGATGTCGATGCCGACAGGATCCGCCCTGTTTTCATCCAGTTCATCCAACAGGCCGTCGATGGCCGCCAGGTGATCGTTGCCAGCCATCCCCCAGGCAATATCCCGAAGCAGATTCAAAATATCATCGATGATACGACGGGTTTTAGGGTGACGGATCCTACCCGATTCCAGGGATGTTTTTATCTCTGTGATGGTGCCGTGCACCGGGCAGGCATTTGTGCTCATTCTTTCACCTATTTACGCCACCGGTTTATTGCCATAAAGTGTTGCAAGCTTGGGGGCAGTCATTTTCAAGTTTTTTCGGTAATACAGTTTACTGCAGGTCGGGCAGTGGCGATGGTCTTCTTTTTCCTCAGGGAGGTCCGCATCAACCTGTTTGACATGTTCCAGAAATTTTGTGGTGCTATACAATTTGCCACAGATCTGACAACGTTCAAGGGTATGTCTACCCACGATTTCATCTCTGACCATCACCGTTCTGATGTTGCCGTCATCTTCATATCGAATGGCTTTGGTTGGGCAGACATTGGTACAGGTCAGACAACCGATGCATTCACCTTTATCGGATGGGCTGACATAGCTTCGTCCCTCCATTTTAACCATTTTCAGCGCTTTTGCCCCGATGATTTCAGAACAGACCCGGATACAGAGTCTGCAGCGGATACATCCGTCGGGTATGATTCCTGTTGTCAAACCGAATTCCCGTCCGATTTTATGAATGGCTTCAGAATGGGGTGCCAGTTTCAAGAGATTTCCAATGGCGGTATTTCTCAATCTGGTGCACCATGGCACTTTCCGTGGTGATTTCCATACCTTTGGCGACCTTGATGGCACATGAGAGCCGGGTGCGGATGGGTTTGTCTTTTTCCTTGACCTCCACGACGCAAAGCTTGCATGCCGCCGCCGGTGTGAGCGCATGATGAAAGCAGAGATGCGGCACCCGGATGCCTTTTTCATTGAGTACGAGAAGGAGCCGTTTTCCTTCTTCAGCATTGTGTTCCGCACCGTTGATTATTATTTTAACCATATTATCCCAGCGTCGCCGCTCCCTTGGTGGAAGCCATGGCATGGGCATAGCGTGTGCGCTTCATTACCGGCATTTTTTCCGTGACGTTGAACGTAAGACAATGCGTGGTGCAGACGGTCACACAGGCGGGTTTCAAACCCTGGTCGATCCGATCCATGCAGTAGTCGCACTTGACAACTTTTCCCATTTCCGGGTTCCATTGCGGGGCTCCCCAGGGACATGCAGAGATACACGTTTTACACCCCACACAAAGATTGTGGTCCACGAAAACAATACCGTCTTTTTCACGGCGCTGCATGGCGCCGGTAGGGCATGCAGAACGCACCACGGGTTTTCACAGTGAAAGCAGGGCATAAAAATAAAGGAGGCCCTGGGTTTGTCGTTAAAAAATTCGGGTCCCACCTGGATGACCTGGCAGGGCCGGGTCTCCGGCGGAAGTGATTTGTTTATTTTGCACTGAATTTCGCATGAATGGCAGCCGATACACTTTTGCTGATCTTGCAATAGAAAATACTTGCTCATTATTGTCCTCCCTGATCTGAATCGCTTTTCAGTGCAATTAAAATTTAAAATTGTTTCCTTTCAGGTTGCAGTTATACCGGTGTTACCTTGACAAATGTGTCATGCAATGCCGGGCTGCCCCCGATTTTATCGGTCAGGTTTTCCTGAAGCAGGGCGTCATTGATACCTTTCCGGCAACTACGAGAAGCGCTGCCGGCTTCATGACCGAAACCATGCAGCATAAATACGGTTTCCGGATGGATCAGATCGGTCGCCTTAACTAATTTGCCCTTTGCCCACGCTGGAAGCCACTTCCACACTATCGCCATTGTTGATACCGAGATCAGCGGCACGATCCTTGTTCATCCATAAAACATTTTCATCACACAGTTCATTCAGATAGGGGTTGTTCTGTGTGGAAACATGCGTGTGCAAGGCAATACGGCCAACCACGAGCCGAAACTGGTTTTCGGGAGGTTTGGACACGGATTTATAGGCAGGAAAAGATTCAAAGCCGGCCCCCTCGAGCAGGGAAGATTTGAATTCGATCTTTCCAGAGGGTGTTTTAAATTTGAGTCCGTTTTCACGATCCCAGAATATCTGCTTTTTCCCGTAGGCCACAAAACCTTTGTTGCTGAAATCCTCCATTGTAAATCCGGTGCCTTCCAGCTGCCATTCCACCAATTCATCAATGCTCTCATATGGGAAAGAAATTGCCTGTTCCGATACGCTCTGCAATCTGTTTCAGAATCATGGCGCCGTCCCTGGTATCGTAACGGGGAGCGACCGCCTGTTTCCGTAGAAACATCTGCGGTTTTAAGCCATTGGCCTGTTGGATGCAGTCGGTTCTTTCGAGATAAGTGGATTCGGGCAGAACGACATCTGCATACCAGGCGATATCACTGTGATTAATGTCGATGGCAACAATCAGGTCCAGTTTGTCCAAAGCTTTTTTGGTCAGGGTGGAATCCGGAATCGACATGATCGGGTCGAAGCGGTAGGCAATCAAGGCCTTGATGGGGTAGGGATCCTGATTCAGTATGGCATGAGGGAGCATTTGGCCGACGCCGTGGTTTGGGTCCGGCAACGGAAATTCCTTTGTGCCGACCTTGTCAAAACGGGGGTGTTCAATTTTTGGAAATTTCTGCTCCGTGAGTTTTCTGGCCGGTTTTCCTCCTTCTTCGCCGGGGCCTTTTTTAAAGAAAACACCCGCCTTTGGATTCAATGCTGCCCATCAGTGCATTGAGGATAAGAATGGAGCGGCGAAAATATATTTCGTTCTGGTGGCTGGCACCACGGTAGCCAAAATGAAAAATAACCGATGGCTTTTCTTTGCTGACTTCACGGGCCAGGTCGACCATCGCATCGGCAGAAATGCCGGTTTCCTGTTCGGCCCACTCGGGCGTATAAGGATTGACGAAATCCTGCAGCTCGCGTAACCCCGTCACCCATTGGTCAACATATTTGGCGTCATAGAGGCGTTCTTTTAAAATAACATTGATCAAGGCATAGTTTAGTGCGAGGTCGGTTCCCGGGCGTATCATCCAGTAACGGTGGGCTTTGGTTGCTGTCACGGTAACCCGGGGATCGATATAGGTCATCTTGGCGCCATGCTCCATGGCGATGCATCAGATTATTGACTTCTTTGACAGAAATGGACTCAAAAATATTGCGGCCGTAGAGAACGATGTGTTTTGTATTTTTGTAGTCCACTCCCATCTGGCCATCCGTATATCCGAACAAAGACCGGCAGGCCGTGTTGACGGATCCTTTGCAGAGCGCATCATGGGTAAAGTGATTTGGCGATCCAATAGCTTTCAGAAATGTTTTGCTGACGTGTGTGGCCAACTGGGTCCGTTCACCGAGCACGACGCTGTGCCCGCCATGTTTCTCAACGATGGTTGAAAGTTTTTCGCCTACCATGTCCAGGGCCTCATCCCAGGACGCTTTACGCCATTTGCCTTCCCCGCGTTTTCCCACCCGGATCAGCGGTGTTTGCAGTCGCTGGTCATCGTACAGCAGACTGGGGCCGGCCGCTCCTCTGGGGCAGAGACTGCCTTCCATTCCGGCCACATGCGGGTTTCCCTCGATCCAGGTGACCTGTCCATCTTTGACCTTGACTTTGATGGGACAACGAATCGAGCACATAAAACAGAGACTGTATACCTCTTTTTCCATGATATTCCTCCGATGATTTAAATTTTCCAATTCATAACGAACAATCACAATTGGATTTTTTTTTCGACAATCCCAGAGTTCAACAGCAAGTTTCATACCAGCGACATTAAATCGGGACATCAATTTAGAATTTTTTTTCTCCAGCAAAATAGGGTGTGTTTTCAGTCTTATAGCTTATTGAAGGGATACGATTCAAGGAAAACCTTCGCGAAACGAATCTGAAAATATCATTCAGGTGTAATTGAAATGTTGCACTGATATATTTTTATTGCAGCAATGGATTCAGGCATGATTCCGTTGCCGGTCAAGGCTTCCCCAAAAAAGGTGCAATGTTATTATTGCAGTCCATGCTCTTTATTCCCGGGAAAAGCGATAAATGTTTTGGAGGCTTAGATGCGCTCATATTTACACTATCTATCTGAAAACAAACAATAAAGTATTATAGATCAACCGCCAATAAAATAGTTTTGTCCGCTATGAAAAGGGTGGCATACAGATTGCTTTGGCTTATACAGCGGCAACTATCTTATCAACAGAAAGTTTGTGGTTCAGAAATTAAGGAAATGCAGGCTTCTTTAGTCTGGCGACTGTCTTGCAGCAAGACAAATTTTCCTTGGGAGGCAAAATGTTTAACATCCATTATTATACAGATCACATTATGAAAATAGGCGGCACACGACCCGGCAAGGTTTTTTACAGTATCTTGGCCGGATCCCTGGGCGCCGTTATTCTGGTCCTATTTTTAACCGGGATGACATATACGGTTACAATCGGCAATGTCCTGCCGGTGATCATTGGATTCAATACTGCCCTTACCGGTTACATGGCGCTCGAGAAGACAAGAGATGGGTTCAAGCATAAACGGGCTGTCGCTATCGGTTCGGGGGCGGCCATGGTGCTTGTCACGGCAGCGTTGCTGAACATCATATTTTTGCGCGGAGCCGGCATTTTTCTCATTGATGTTGAGCAATTGATGACACTGCTTTTCGTCGGGATCGTAACCAGCGGACTTGGTGGCATGCTGGCCATTAAGTATTTCAGCTTAAAATAAATACACATACAATCCATGCGGAAAGGAGGAAAGCAGCAACCCTTATGCATGGTAGTTGTTTGAATGCCTGATGAATAAGAAACACATTGTCGTAATATTTAGGGAAGAGAAATTTTTTTGACCATCAAATGAAGAGGAGGATGTTAATGAGAAAGTTATTTTTTCCAATCGCACTATGTTTAATGATTATAGCGCTTGCAGTGCCCGGCTTCAGTGCGCCTTCGGCCACCGTATCCGGCAGCGAGTTTAAAGCCGGCGATACGGTCACCATCGAAGGCATGATCGAGCCGGGCAAGGATCTGTACCTGGTAGTTGCCATGCAGGATATGTTTGCACCGCAAGACACAAACGGTGTCCATGAGGTCAAACGGCTGAAAAAAGATGCAGCGAAGGCCAAATTCAACGCCGATACAAAAATTCCGCCCTTGTATTACCTGATTACCACCAACCCGGAAGCTTATGGCGCCGAAGGAAAAAAGAAATTTGGTGGCCCGTCGGTTCTCCTGGGCAAGGGCAACGGGATCTACTCCACAACCATGTACTACCTGAAAAAGAAATTCAATGATGTGGATGCTGAAGCCAGGAGCATGATGGGTCCCATCACCTCTGAAGAGCAGTGGAACTTCCTCAGGTATGCCAATGAATCGGCCTACGGCATCAACACCATTGTAAAAGAGGGTGCCCTGAGAGGGAAAATCGTCATTTTTTCACGCACGGTCATCACCGACCAGAAAAGCGGCAAGTACTGGGACAAGAATACGTCCATCGATCTTGACAAAGCCACGGGTAAATTTACAGCCTCCTTTAAAACCTATCGCCACACGCCTCCGGAAACCGGTTTCGATGTCTATGTCAACGGTGCCAAAAACGGATCTTTCAAGGTTGCTAAAAAATGGATTCTGGCTTTCCAAAGGGTTTCGCTACATGAACCCCCTCTGGATCATTCTCGGTGCGATTCTGGTGGGCACATACTTTTCCATGATCGGTGCTGCCGGGGGTATGCTCATGGCTGCCTTTCAGGTTCTGATCGTTCAAACGGCCGGTCCCATCGGCATCAATGCAGCCAACGTGCTGAAACCCTCCAACATGGCCTTGACCCTGTTTTCACCCCTGGGTTCTTTCTATCGCTATGCCGTGGTGGAAAGACGGGTGGCCTGGCCGGTGGGTATCTCCTTTGGCGTGGGTATTTTCATCGGCTCCATCTGGCTGGGCAAGTATGTCTCGGCCTACCTGCCCATGCAGGCGTATAAGGAGTGGCTGGCCGTTCTGGTGGTGCTCATGGGTATTCAGACCCTTCGGGAATTGAGACCCAAAGCCATGGAAAAACGGAAAAATATCAAGGCCATGGTAAAGAAGTTCAACGATGCGGTGGCCAAAGCCAAAACCGAAGGGACCTCGGTGGAAATGGGTCGCATCGAACCGGTAAAAAATGGTCTTACGGACTACCGATTCAAGTTTTGGGGTGAAGAGTTCACCATCAATCCGCTGCTTTTCGCCATTCTGGGTCTGGCCATCGGTGTGGTGTCCAGATCATTCGGCATCGGCGGCGGTTTCCTGCTGGTACCGGCCATGACCACCATCGGGGCACTTCCCATGTACGTGGCCGTGCCGATTTCACTGATCGGGACCTCTTTCTCAAGCATCGGGGCCTTTATCGGTTATCTGATGACCGGCTATCTTCCGGACATGTGGTTGATGATCTCCATTATTATCGGCGGATTTGTGGGCGGTATGCTGGGCAGCCGGGCTCAGAAACTCTTCAGTGAACGAACACTCAAGATCGTTCTGGCCATCACCCTGTTCTTTCTGTTCTTCAGGTTCTTCAAGATTGAAATCTGGATATAAGCCATAACATGTGATAAAAAAGGGGAAAGTGGTGACACTTTCCCCTTTTTTTTTATTAACAAATATCGCAGATCAGCAAGATCGTTTCATAAAAAATAGCGGCAAAGCCGCGTAAGATAAAATCGTGGAGCGATTTTATTATGGATGAATTTTTAGATATCGTGTGGTTCAAGATTGTAGCCGTCACACAGACTGTTGTGAATGCGATGGATGTGATTGTCTCACCGCTCAATGTCCTGGGTCCTGGGATGGTGATATTCATGCTGGTTTTTGTTACTGTGGCTTTAACCAAGCTTTTCAATCGATTTTATACCACCAAACGGTATGAGGCCCTGAAAAAAGAGTTTAACCACTGGGCTGAAATCCGCAAGCAGGCCATGGAATTGGAGAACCGCGAAAAAGGCAAGACGCTTGCAAAAAATATTGATCAGGCCAAGCTGAACAAGGTCTATTATGATTATTTTTTTGAAGGTCTTTTGAAGAATATCCTCACCACCATCCTGCCGGTTCTTCTCATGGCGGCCTATGTCAATGAGGCCTACAACCCGGACAGGCTGTCAGTCTGTTCGGAAAATCCTATGTCTTCAAGGTACCTGGTTTTGGCGGTGAACCGACCCCTGCCGGCGCTTTGGTCTGGTTTGTGCTGTCCCTGATTTTGGTTCACATACTGTGGGCGGTCACAAAAAAGATGTTCAAAAAGAAAAACAGTCCCGGATTGAATGGGAAACCTGATATCGAAAAACCCGGATCCTGAACCGCAACAGCAAGCGCATCCCCGTGGGTTCTGACGTGCGGCAGTGTTTCGCATGCCGCGGGGTGAGCGGGCGAAATTTTAACGACAACCAGGAAAGTTCATTTGACATGTCCTTGTCACTGCTTTTAGCCGTCATATTCTGCGCATCTTTTATCCTGACCATGGTGGGGCTGGGGGGCGGCCTGATTTTTTCGCCTCTTTTTGTATTGCTGGGATTTCCGTTGACCACCGCTGTTTCGGCATCTCTTTTTTTAAATGGGATTGCCGCTCTTTCTGCAGCCATAACCTATTACCGCAAGAAGATGATCGATGTAAAAACGGCTGTTCCGCTTCTTGTATCGTCTTCTTTGGCAGCGCCGTTTGGGGCGATGTTGACCCGTGTTATCGATTTAAGGATATTTTCTGGGATACTGGCCGGGGTGATATTTCTTGCTGCCATGCGTATGATATTTTCCGGAAAGGCTGAGAGAGGGACCGACGGTGTTGAACGAAAAACACCGGATACTCGGTGGCGGCGTCATCGGTATTGCCGTCGGGGTTATGGCGGGTCTACTGGGTATCGGCGGCGGCGTTTTTATTGTGCCTTTGCTCATTTACGTGTTGAAGATGCCGACCAAAACCGCAGCGGCAACGTCTATTTTCATTGTTATGTTCTCTTCTTTTTCCGGATTTGTCGCCCATATCTCTCTGGCGAGCACCGACTGGAAATTTATCCTTTTGGCGGCGTGTTTTTCATTTGCAGGTGGACAACTTGGATCACGGATCATGTCTGAAAAACTGAAAGGAAAGACTGTTCGCCGTATCTTCGGTGCAATTTTGCTGGTCTTTTTTCTGAAACTCCTGCAGAAGGCTTGGCTATGAATTCAAACAACTTGGGGCTTTGCTTTTTTTATCGCATCACTTACCGGCTTGCTTTTATCATGCCGATCCGGTTCTGGCCACCCAGACCCATGGACAACCGGAAGGCCTTTACGTGCACCAGATGGCACATATCTTTTTTATCATATCCATGGGGAGTCTGGAGTTCTGGTTGCGACAGCGAAACCTCATCAAGGAAAAAGGCTGGAAGTACATTCAGTTGTCTGCTGTTCTGTTCATCCTCTGGAATATCGATGCCGCTCTGGTCCATTTTCTGGATGAACATCTGGATATTCTGGGGATAAGCAAAATTGATTTGTGGCATATGCGGATCGAAAGTATCCAGGGGCAGAACAGTATATCACTTCTGTATTATCTGCTCAAACTGGATCATCTGCTGTGCGTACCTGCCATGTTTTTTCTATATTACGGATTGAAAACGATTTTAAAAAACACCACGCCTGACGATGGGAACAGGGTCAAGCCATGATCATCTCTTCCCTCCCCATATTACTGGTTGATCTGATTGGTTCGATCCTGATGATCATTCTGTCCTTTCTCTCCTTGCGACTTGTGTTTAAGCTGCGCGAACAGGATCACAACAATCTCATCTGGACCTATCTCTGGTGGATCTGCCTGGCCCTTTCCTGCTTTGCGGTGTCGAGATCAGCCGGACACATACTGAAAAATTTTCTTTTTATGACCGGTCAAGAACCCTTCTGGGCCAAGATCCGTCCTTTCAGCGGGGCCATCAACACCTTTATGTTCATCGTCGTCGGTGCCGTCACCCTCTTTTTTGAACGCATTTGGAAGATTTATCAGCTCATCCGCAAGGACAGGCACGCCCTTCAATCGGCCCACAAGGAACTCCTGTTTCTCAATCAAAACCTGGAAGAGACTTGTTGAGCAGCGCACCAACGCCCTTTCCGTTTCCGAGTATAAATACCGCAAGATTTTCGAAGTGTCCAAAGATATGATCCTGGTGACGGAAAAAGACGGGACCATTGTCAATCTGAATCCGTCCGGGTACAGCCTTCTGGGTCTGGACAGGGAAACGGATAAAATCGAGAATAGAAATGCCCGTGAGTTCATGGCAGAACCTGATAAGCTGGCTTGACGCAATGGCATCTGTGCAAGCGTGAGCGGTCAATTTCTAATGTAGAATTAGAAATCATCACAGCCGAGGGTACTGGCAAGCGGATACTTCTGAGTGGGAGCATGGCTGATTCCTCGGACAACGAAGTGGAGACCATTCATTTTCTGGTTAAAGATATCGAACAGCGAAAGCGTATGGAAGAACAGCTTGCCCAGGCTGATAAACTGGCATCCATCGGTGAACTGTCATCCGGTGTTGCGCATGAAATCAACAACCCTTTAGGTGTCATGCTGGGGTATACCCAGCTTTTGCTAAGAGGCGAAAAAAAATCGTCGGAGCGTTATGCCGATCTGAAAACCATAGAAAAGCATGTCAGGAGCTGTAAGACCATTGTCGAGGATCTACTGAGCTTTTCCAGAAAGTCTGAGACCGAAAAAGAGATGCTGGATATTCACCGGGTCATCGACGATGTGATTACATTTGTGCAGCACCACGCCAACATCGAGCACATCACACTAGAAAAAGAATACAATCCAGACGTAAAGCCGCTCCTGATCGATGAGAAGAAAATCAAGCAGGTACTTATCAACCTTGTGGTGAACGCTATACATGCTGTCGAAAAAAATGGCCACATATGGATTTCCACAGATTTGAACGAACTCACAGGTGATCTTATGGTCAAGGTGAGGGACGACGGTCATGGCATAGAAAAGAAACATCTTAAAAAAATTTTTGACCCTTTTTTCACCACCAAACCCACCGGAGAGGGAACAGGACTGGGATTGTCTGTCAGCTACGGGATCATAAAAAACCATGGCGGCAATATTTTTGTTGACAGTAAAGCCGGTAACGGGACGACATTCACGGTGACACTTCCTGCTGTCTGAACCCTTCAGGAGAATTGATGTATGCCAACCAGAATATTAATCGTCGACGATGAACCCGATATGCTCCAGCTTTTGAAGAGAAGCCTGGAAGTTGAACTGGATTGCAGCGTCGATACCACACCGTCAGCGCAAGTGGCGATGCAAATGTTGTCTCAAACGTCCTATGACCTGCTTTTGGCGGACATCAAGATGCCGGTTATGAGTGGGCTGGAGCTCTTGGAAATCATTAAAAAAGACATTCCTGATCTGACGGTGGTGATGATGACGGCCTATGGTCATATTGAGATGGCCGTGAAGGCCATGCGGCAGGGGGCTTACGATTTCATAACCAAACCATTTGAGCACGAGGCGCTCATTATCAGACTCAAAAAGGCCCTGGAAAGAAGTGAACTGATCAGGGAAAACAGTCGGCTCCAGAAAGAGTGCAGAGGAGAGGCTGCCTTTGAAAATCTGGTGGGAAACAGTCTTAAAATGCAGCGGGTGTATGAAACTATCCAGATGGTTGCCGGCACTGATATCACGGTGCTGATCACGGGCCCTTCGGGGACCGGAAAGGATCTGACGGCCAGGGCTGTACACGCTCTGAGCAATCGCCGGAACCGGCCGTTTATTGCGGTGAACTGTCCCACCATACCTGAAAATATCTTGGAGAGCGAGCTTTTCGGGTACAAAAAAGGTGCATTTACCGATGCGAAACATGACAAAAACGGCCTGTTTCAGGAAGCGCACACCGGCACGATATTCCTGGATGAAATCGGGGATGTGAGCCCTGCTATACAGACCAAGCTGCTCCGGGTACTCCAGGAAAAGGAGGTGAAACCCCTGGGTGATGCAAAACCGGTGAAAATCGATGCCCGCATTATCGCTTCGACGAACCAAGTTTTGAAAGAGAAAATCAAAAAAGGTGAATTCAGGGAGGATTTTTACTATCGCCTGAACGTTCTGCCCATTGAACTGCCTGCCCTAAAAGAGCGTGCCGAAGATATCCCGCTGATTGCCAGCCACCTCCTGGAGAAACACTGTGCAAAAATGAACAAACCCTTGAAAAGGCTTTCCAGCGAACTCGTCAAAACATTTATGACCATGCCATGGGAAGGAAATGTCAGGGAATTGGAGAACCTGATCATGCGGGGCATACTTTTTTCAGGATCGGATAAAATCGTGTCCTATGATGTGGGTTTGAGCGAGAAAGAAAAAAAGTCCATGTCCTATGGAAAAAAATATAAGGATGCGCCATACCGGCAGGCCAAGGAGCAAACCCTCAATGCATTCAATCACACCTATATCGGAGACCTTCTCTCCCTGAACAAGGGTAATGTCACCCAGGCGGCCAGACAGTGCGGGCTGGAGCGTCAGGCGCTTCAGCAGATCATTAAGCGCTACGGGATCAAGACGGATCTTTACAGATCCTAACCCGGTGTTTTACCTGTGTTTGAGTTTTTTCTTGTAAGACCGCAGAAACTTCCATTGGCAATAATGAGTGGGATCTGCCCGGGTGTGCCTGAGTGCTTTGGCGGCTGCCTTCATGTCCAGGCCGTTTTTCATGAGATAGGCGGTGACAAAGGTGCCGGTCCTGCCGATACCAAACCGGCAGTGGACAAGAACCTTACGTTCTTGAGCGATGGTGTTGTCTAGCCATTTAAAGGCCTGCTGCATGGCTTCCATGTCCGGTGCGCATTCATCCGGTATGGGAAAGTAGTAGACCTCAAAACCGGATTCCATCTGAATTTCGTGCAGATCGCAGAATTCTCCGCAGAGATTGACGATGGCATCGATACCCTGTTTTTTGACGGCATCGAGATCGACCTGAACCATTGGGGCATACCCCACAGCCAGGTTATCTGTTATCCATTTAAGCGTGTATGACATGGTGTCCTCATCTCTGTTCTATGTCCACCGAAGCAAAATGATAGCGGCCCCGCATGAAATCGTCAACAAATCCGTCGATCATGGACGCATCCTTCAGGTACATGTCCATTAAACGGGTGGCACCCAGGAGACGGCCTAGCATGTCAATCCGTTGAAGACTCGTATCCATATCCGCCCCCTTGAACTGTCCATCTACCAGATCGCTCTTGACGGCAACATCGAAACCCAGGCGAATCAGGATTTTATTTAGAAATTCCGCCCTCAGCATTCTTTGGGAAAGATCTGCACCCCCACCGGAAAAGCGAAACAAAATACTGTTTTCCGATGTGTTGCCCCTGCACAACGCATCCACGATAACAAAGTGGTAGCCGAATCTGAAGTTGAGGTTCATATACTCATCGGAGATGACCGCATGACTGGAGAACATGGTTGATTCCGGGCTTGCGATACCGCCGCTCATGACGATCCTGTCGTGTGCCTCCCAGTCAAAATGGCTGAATTCGCCCCACTGTATGTCCGGATGGGTCAGCCCCGCCCACAACGCGCGCATGGCCCTGTTGCGGACATCGTCGATGTGAATTTCTTTTTGAGATTCCGAACGATCCTTGAGACCCCCTCCAACATCCAGGATATAGAATTGCATGGGTATGACCGAGGCCAGCTTTTTGGCAAAACTCAGTTTTCTCAAACGGTTGTCTGAGATGTGAAACATCTCCTGAACGGTCTTTTCATGGGCAAAGCGGATGATGTCATGAAACGATTTGCAATTCCGGGGGTTAAAGGATTTGTCATCAGGGTTCACCAGTTCCAGAGGAGATACAAATTTCATGATGGCGTGCAATTTCTGCATGAACGGGCTGTCAATGAGCAAATCGATCTTGGCACAAGGGCTTTCCAGCATTTGGGTGACTGTTCCGGCATACACGGTTCGCCCGTCTGCGTGAACAGTAACTGCCTGGTTTTGATTGAGGTGGGCGCTGGCATCACGGGTATTGACTATCGTCGGAACACCGAATTCCCGGGCAACCGATGCAAAATGACCGGCAGAACTGCCGGCATCGGTGACCACGGCACTGAGCCGGTTGATCACTTTGACGTATTGTGGTGAAGCGTTTCTGGCTACCAGGACAGCCTTTTCCGGAACGGTTTCAAGGTTTGATCCCTGTTCAAGATTATAGATTGTTCCTGCGGCGATCCCGGAAGCGGCCCGCTCTCCACCTTTGAATAAAACGTCGTTCTGAATGTCTTCAAAATCACAACTCAGGTTCTCTTCACTAAAGGCCCATGTATTCAAAGGTCTGGATTGTAGAATGTAAGTGTTTTCCAGGGGGTCGATGGCCCATTCGATGTCCTGCGGCTGCTGGAAATATTTTTCGAGTTCCATCCCCCACCTGGATAGCTTGATGGCTGAACCTTGGTTAAGGGAAAACGATTCCCTTTGGGTTTTGTCGAGCGGTATGGATTCTGTCTGGCCATTTTCGCTATAAATCATCTGGAGAGGTTTTGATGCCGACAGTTTGCTTAAAACCCTGGGTGAGGCCTCTTTTGATACTGTAAGGATGTCCGCAGGTGCCTGCCCGCTTACCAAGAGTTCTCCGAGTCCCCAGATGGCGTGAATTTTCATGTTCTCAGCTTCTGGATCCTCCATGTCAACCGTGTACAAAACGCCGCTGGCTACGGCATCGACCATGTTCAGGACAAGTACGCCCATGGGGGTGTCATGGTCTGAAAGACCATAGCTGATACGATAGTAAATGGCCTCGGGTGAATACTTGCCGGCGATGATTGTTTTATATGTCTTGCACAAAGATTCTTTTTTCACGTTCAGGACGGTCGTGTACTGCCCGGCAAAAGATGCCCGGGAATCTTCACCAACAGCACTGCTGCGCATGGCAACCCTTGGAACGCCGATCTCCTTGACCACAATTGACCGGTGCGATTCGTAGATGGCTGTTTTGATCTCCGATGGCATTGTTGCGGCCATAATCAGGTTCTCTATTTCCTTTGACAGAAGATCAAGGGATCCAGTGTCTTGAATATCGATCTTTGACAGCCGTTCGTCGATTTCCTGCCGCAGACCATTGTGCTCGATGAAGTGGTAATAGGCATTGGTTGTTATGCAGAATCCATCGGGAACCGGAAGCTTCAGTGTATTTTTGACAATAGCGAGGTTCAGTGCTTTACCACCCACAAGGTGAAGGTCTTGGGCAGCGGTGTCTTCCAGCTTGATTACATAAGGCGGGGTAACCACAACTTTATCCGGTGTTGTCATAAAACGGATATAGGAATCGATTTTTTTATAAAAAAACAAAAGATCCGGGTAGCGTGCCGGGCAGACCCTTGACAGATCATGGACAATTCCGGATACGTGCCGGGAAAGGTCTGTACACAATTTTGCAATGACACTGAAATCCCTTTTTTCCCGATTGTAATAGATGTCTTCCAGTTCCGCCAAGAGTTCATGTGAGCGTTTGTCATGGGTCAAAAGAGATTTGAATGCGGCGTATTTTTCCTTTAACACCGTTCCCGGAGAAAACAACCGATAGGTCCAGTATTTAAAAAGATTTCCGATTATCATTCGTGACGCTCCTTTTACAATCTATGGATTCTCTTTCATAAAGATAACAAGGAATCGTCCGTTAACAAGCTTGGGTATCGCTGACCAGCAGTTGAATGGATTTATTGCCGTTCCATCGATTCCACTGGAGGTGGTAGGCGATTCTTGCGAACTGGTCTATATGAGTGGAATCTGGATCTGCATTGAATTGGATGGCCCACAGGCCCTTGCTCTTTTTATGGGCTGAAGATGACAAGAGCATGCGCCTGTGGCCTTTCCCCACCATAGAAGACTTGTGGACATGTACATCATTGGCCATGAAAACGGGTTCGGGATTCTGAACCCCAAAAGGACCCAGGGAAGTGATCTCATCGAGTAGTTTGGGTTTAATGTCGGACAGCTCCAATACATGATTGATGTACACTTTTGGCAGGAAATCCTCGGCCGACGCTGTCTGGGCGATCACCTGGTCCAGGTGTTTCCAAAGGGGCTCTATCTGATCAGCCGGGAGCTGTAATCCGGCTGCCATGGGATGTCCGCCGAAGCCCTGCAGCATGTGAGAACAGGCTGTGAGCGCAGCCAGGATATCGATACCGGGAATACTCCGGGCGGAGCCTTTTCCCAGGTCTTTTTTTTCGGAGAGGAGAATCGCCGGTTTGAAATAAAGACGGGTCAATCGGGCAGCCACAATACCCACCACACCTTCGTGCCAGTCCGGGCTCGAAAAAACCATGCAGTTCCTTTGTACAAGATCTGGATTCCTGTCTATGCGTGCTAAAATATCTGTCAGAACGTGTTCTTCTTCCTGCTGGCGTTGTGAATTGAATTTGCTGAGCAGTGCTGCATCCTGCCCGGCTTTTTCAGGAAGAGGCGTCCTTAGGAGCTGTGCTGCAATTCCGGCATGGTCCATTCTGCCGGCCGCATTGATGCGAGGGCCAAATCGAAAGGAAATATCCTGTGCATCGATATGACGGGGATCGATGCTGCAGACATCTGCCAGGGCCTGGATGCCGGGTCTGTGTGCGGATCTGAGAATTTCGATCCCTGTACAGGTCAGGATACGATTTTCCTCCACCAGGGGCACCATATCGGATACCGTTCCCAGGGCCACGAGATCACAGCTTTTTTTTAGGTTCGGCTCTTTTTGATCCTGGAAGAAACCTTGATCTCGAAGGTGCTTTCGTAGTGCCAGGGCCAGGTAGAATGCCAGCCCCACACCGGACAGATTTTCCAGACCTGAATGACAGTCGTCCCGCTTGGGGTTGATGATCGCCAGTGCGTCGGGCAATTTAGGTGGAATATCGTGATGGTCCGTAATGATCACATCAATATGATTCTCATTAGCCAGGGACACGGCCTCATGGCTCGACACGCCGCAATCCACGGTCAATAGAACCTTTATTTCCTGCGGTATGACGATGTCAGTGATGTGTGATGCTTTCAGACCGTATCCTTCGGTGATGCGGTGCGGAATATGAAATGTAACCTCTGCATTGATTTCTTTCAGGAATTGATACAACAGGGTTGTGGCCGTCACACCATCCACGTCATAGTCCCCAAAAATGAGTATCCGCTCTTTATTCAGAAGGGCATCGCTGATGCGTACAACAGCCCTGGTCATGTCTGCGATTTCAAAAGGCGGTCTCAAACGGTGCAGGGATGGTTTTAGAAAGGCCTGGATATCTTTTTCGGTATCCAGTCCTCTTTGAGCCAATATGGATGCCGTTGCAGGATGGTAGCCTATAAGGCGGGTTACCCGTGCTGCAGCGTCGGCATCCGTTGTTTGAATTTCCCAAGTCTTCTGCATGCAGCAGGCCGTATCACAAGAAAGGTTGTTTAGAACCTATCTCAAAATAATCTAAGCGCCCCTTGCGGCGTTGCATAACAGCTAAAAATGCTCACATACCAGGTGTATGCTCCGCTTTTTCACTGCTATGCGCCTTGCCATGAACCCTAATCTTTATTTTGAGAAAGCCTATAGTCTAACCAACCGACTTGTGCCTTTTGTTTGATTTGTTAATATATATAGTGAGTTGTGTTTTTCAGTAGCGCAAACTATACTACCTCGTAACCAATTATGCCAGTAATAAAAAGAGGGAAGGGGACAGAAAATGAACTGATAACCGGGACTATCGTTTTGATTCCGATCAACCTTTTCAAAGGAAACATGCGATGACCTGGATCAGAACCATTCTCCCAGCAGAGGCGACCGATGAGCTCAAGGACATCTATGAGAAAACACAGAGCCCACATGGTACGGTCGACAATGTCTACATATGGGGCTCGGGGTCGAAATGGGTGATGATCGTGTGGGATGCTATTAGGACAAAGAGGGGCCCCTGGAGAAGGTTACCCGTTGGGCCAAGTTTCAGATATCACCACGCGCTCAAGCTCAAAATTTATGCCAGTAAGCTTCAATTTCTCTTTATAGAATACTCCAAGCTTTTGGATCAGAGGGAATGCTATTGTAGAGCATCTTTATGATATTTGTAGAAGCCGAACCCAAGATCAGGTTCGACATCACCTTTTTGTTTCAACACGAATCCATTCTTTTCATAGAAATGATGGTTGCGGGTAGCGTAATCTGGCGTAATTAAAGTCCATTCACTAACTATCAAGAAGGATGGAAACTAATCCAATGTTGCCTGGGACATAATATATTCCGACAGGGCCGTGATGGTCAAGCTGGGATTGACCCCTAGATTTGCTGCGATAACCGAGCCGTCTGCCACATACAGGTTTGGATAACCGAACAGTTCACCATTTAATCCCACAACTCCCTCATCGGGTGTTTTCCCCATACAACAGCCGCCCAGTATATGCGCAGTTGTTGAGAGATTCATGCCCACTTCGAAAATAGAACTCAAGGGAATGCCGTTCATCTTTTCTGCCAACCTCCTGGTTACATCATTGGCAATTGGAATATAGGAGGGCGACCGCCTTAAACCCGAAGGGACACTAGAGTTCATACTGCGTCCACCCAGTCGCCACCAGCGACGTTTATAATTCAGTTTAAGGTAGTTGTCATCTGTCTGCATTACCAGCACAATGGTTGTACTGGAGGCCTTATCCAGCGGCCAAAGAAGTGAAACAAAACGAATTGGATGACGCAGTATGCTTCCCAAGTACCTCAGCCCCCGTGGCATCCAGCCACCACCATCTGTCATCAGTGTCAGCAAGTTAAGCAAAACATCAGATCCCTTGTTGAAGCGTGTCATTTCGATATGGGTCGTCTTGTCTGGATAAATACCTGAAGTAATGGCGATCTGATCATTCCAATCGGTACTATCATCCCGGGATTTCACCCCTGTTAAGGTCTCGGAATTAGTCCGGATGACATTTCCCAACTGATTGGAAATATTCGGCAAGAAGCCTTTCTGCTTGCACTGCAGTAAAAGTTTGACCGTCCCCATCACACCGCCGCTGAAGACAGCCCCCCTTGTAGTGTACGTTTTTAGTGGACGGGCGTTTAATGGACTGCGGGTTGTGATTTCATAACCGCCGCCATTCAGCGGGTGTACACCGGTGACTTCAGTTTCCGGTATAATTTTTGCGCCTTTTTTTTCGGCCAGGTAGAGGTAATTGCGATCCAATGTATTTTTTGCTCCTACAGGACAGCCGACCAGGCAGGAACCACAGAATGTACAACCGGTCCGGTCCGGTCCTTCCCCCTTGAAATAAGGATCTGCAACAGTTTTATCCGGTTGTCCGAAAAATATACCGACATCGTTGATGTGAAAGGTATCCTCACCACGAATATCCTTTCCAACCTCTCTCAGACATTTGTCCGCAGCACCGATCTGTGGGCTGGGATTGGCACCCAGCATACGGCGAGCTTCTGCGTAGTGTGGCTGGAGCGTGGCTTTACAATCGTCAATTCCCCACTCCGGTGTGTTGAACACCGCATCCCGTGGCACGAGCAGGTTGTTTGCATAAACCAGGCTGCCACCACCAACACCACTTCCATGTAGGATTCCCACATGCTTAAGTATTGTCAGATTCTGGAAGCCATACATACCTAAAGAGGGTAGCCACATATATTTTTTGACATTCCAGTTGGTCTTGGGAAAATCATCTTTATTCCAGCGCTTTCCTCTTTCCAGGACAGCGACCTTGTACCCTTTTTCAGTCAACCGCAAAGCCGACACACTACCGCCGAAACCGGAACCGATAATGATGAAGTCATAGTCATATGTCCTCTGATCCATTCTTCCTCCTCTTATTGGTAAGAATTCTCTGTCTTCCTTTTGTCCGTTTATGATAACACAAATCCTGGTTCTCTGACCAGGATTCTTTATATCGTGCCGTTACTGCTAAGCGTCTTCATTTTTCATAAAAATACCGTATAATTGATGAAACACCGTGTCCCATTTAGGTGGGTAGGTTTCCTAATTTCCGAAAGAATCAGATATCACAAGTTTTGGCAGGCCTTCTAAAGAGTGAGTATGTTGGAGCTACTATCGAGTATCCGCCACATATACGTTCATACCATCCGGTCAGGTATCGGACTTCAGAGATATTTGTCTCCTCATCCGGCATGAACGCCTCGTATGTGGTTCCTGTTCGTCGGACCAGCGCTTTGCCTTCAGCTTCCTTCCCACGACATCTCGCAATGACGCAGTTGCCGTTCAGCTAACACTTCCCCCTGACGGGTGTGTAGAGGACTTGACTTCAACAATCTCTGTCGAGTCGCACCTCCAAGTGGGTGCGCCCTGCCGGGCGCACAAAGAAAAAGCAGGGCCGATATTGGCCCTGCCATCCAAACTTGCTCAAATTGTTGCATAGGCAGCATAAAAATTGGTCTTCAAGACTTTAGCGTATCTACCGTACCTTCAGCATCACCAGTTGGGATCTCCATAACAGGTATGCGATTAACGGTTGCACCTGCAAGTGTCAATTGAAGATTAGCTGCAGCCATTGCTTCTGCAGAATCATTCTAATCCTCCTTTTATATCGCTCTCAATGCGGATGATGTTTATCTATTTTTTTATTATTGCTTATGGGTTTACAATTTCAGCCGTATCAACAGCCTGAAAAAAATGTGTAGCCTTCTCATCTTTTACAGTCCACACATGGGTTGCATTTGCCTTAAATTCCTTACCCGTTTCTTTATAAATGCCCCTGTAATGCCCAACCATAACAACTTTATCTCCGTTTCCGAAAAGTTCCCGGACATCGATATTGAAACCGTCAATATTCTCAGGAATTTTTGCGAAAACATTTTGTGCAATCGCACCAGGCCCAATAAATATGCCATCGCCAGATATGTACGGGAAACCTTGACACTCATCCCATTCCATCTCTGGGTGAAAAAGGGCCAGAACTGCTTCAATATTTCCTTCGGCAAAATGCAGATATCCTTGTGTTACCAATTCCACATTATTCATGGGAGACTCTCCTTTCCTACGCAAATGGGTTCTGACTCCAATTACCATCAATAATACATGGGAGCCTGCATAGGATTCAATGGTCCAATTGGAGGCATCATATTAGATTTATCAGACATCCAATGGTCAGATAGATTCTCATAATGGTCTTGTTGTCGGTTATTGAAATGTTAAAGACTCGAAGTTATCCGGGCCTACTCGAATCCCATCATTTTCATTGTTGTAGCAGCCCCTGAAGCGACCCTTAAAGAATATCGAAATCCTGGTATGGTATTGTAAATCATTAAACCATTTGCAATCGCCTCTGCTGCTTCACCAGCTTTTGCCTTGTCGTATTTAAAAATTGTAATACAGCCGATACCTTTGCTTTCATCAGGATACATATAAGGACCAATCATCTGAACAAAATCTGGTAACGGTTTTGTTTCAAGCGATTTTTTACCCACTTCTGGACCTTTTTCGGTTGGCCAATTTGATATACCAATTGTAATCATAGTGAATCTCCCTTCTTATAACTAAGCATATAGATAAACCTACTGATGAATGTCTTTCTTGGTCTAATGTTTAGTAAATTAGCCACTCAAGGCGGTTAGCATCTCGTTCACACGATCTTCAGTCGCGATTGCATGCACTTCAAAGATGCAAAATGGCACATATTGCTGAATCGTCTTCATCACATCAATTTCAGATCCCTCCCAGACGGCATACCCATTGGATTCAGCAAGAAAAGCACCCCAATCCTTTAAAACACCTTTCTCAAAATCCTGCCGCACCATTGCCATCAGCATGATCCATCCTTCTCCTCTTTCTTTTGGGTCAATTGGTATTTTTGATTGATCGATTTCCCAAAGTGCCATATACTTTCCCATGATTTTACCTCCATTTTCATCTCTATAATTGTTAGTGGGATCTCATCTTACTGATTGCCAACACAATTGACCTCCAGAAAGAAACATAATCCTTTCTGAAGGCATCACATCGGTAGTTTCAAAATGCTTTTCGAGATGAATAGTGCCATGTTCATTCGGTTGTCTTGTACATTCGTATTAGGACTTGATGTGACCGAGCTGTTTGAACATTTCTTTTATGTGTCGAAGCGTAAGAAATAGAGGTCAGCATGCGTTAGGGCTGGGTGATGAAACCAGTGCAGCGTCAGAATCAGGTGTAGTTTAAGTGTGTATTATAGATGTATACGGGATTGGATATGTCACGTCAAGAGATTAGATATCTCAAAATTGATGCGTTGGGATATTCTATGCCGGATAACCAGCAAGCAAACGATTGCTGGGAGAATGCTACCAGTCCTGTACAATTACAGAGACCATAGCCTGTAGCTGCCAGGCCAAGTAAATTTTGTGTCGAGGGTTTGGAAAGTCACTCTTGGTCTTTTGTCAATTCAGTTCTTTCTGCACTGAAAAATATAAAACGCCTCAGGTGTAGCAGGCTCACCATTGAAATTTTTATACCCCTCTACTGACGAAAAACCTGCGGTTGCCAAATAGTCAATAATTTCCTCATAGCCAATTGCACGTTGATGCTCTTTGTATTCGATTATTTCATCTGTATTTGTATCGATGACTACGCAGTATTCGTCTCTATAGCCATTTTTAATGTACTTTTCAGCTAAAATAAACTTTCCGTTTTTTTCGCGCCAGCTTTTGACTGGTATTGCCATAGTCGATTCCTGACCTGGAACCAATTTAGGACCCTGAAAGGTATAGAGAAAAATACTGCCCGGTTTCAATGCGGTGTAAACTGAAGAAAAATGCTTCTTGATCTCGTCATCTGACATGAATCCGATAGTATGCCAATAGGCTAATGCGAAATCAAAGGCATTCTTTTCACTGAGTTCAGATGCACGTTGTAAGCGATATTCGAGCTGAAAATCAGATTTTCTTGCCGCCTCTTTGGCTTCATTCAAAAAACGTCTTGCCACGTCAATACCTACGACACTGTAACCACGCTTTGAAAACTCTAATGCGTGTCGACCGTTTCCACACCCGATATCCAGCACTGCCATTGGTGGTTTCAATCCAACAAAACGCTCAATCATATCCACATCTTTGGCGCTGGTTTGAGCATCGGGAAAAGGAACCCACTCTGCGAATACCGCCTGGGCGTCTTCGCTCTCCCACATGAAATTTATTTTTTTACGTTTCAATTCGGTACGCTCTTTTTTTGCCAACATCTGATTTAAATTTGAATCCCCCGCTGCTTGCAGCGCGGGATGAATTCAAATTATTGATAAAGATTTTTTTTGCGAAAGTGCGGTGCCGAAACGCGAAGTATTTCGGGATTTTTGCCTTTCGCACCGGAGCGACAACGTCGCGTAACATAAAATCGTGCTACGATTTTATTCTGATATCATATCATCTGCTGGCAATGAGCGCCCGCAAATTGCCAGTCAGGTGCAGTGATTTGCTAACCCCTGTAGGGATGATTTTTTAAAGATTACAAAAAATAACAAATAACCATACAAACAATCCAGCCATGATCCAATTCATTTTAGATAGAACAATAGATTTCATATCACTTATATCCTGCAGTGCCTTTTCGTCTAGTGATTTATTGCCCGCAGACCTACTGAATTGAATAAAAAAATTGCCCCTTCCTGCGAAGTTACCCATCGTTCCTAATGCAAATATCGCTATCGGTACAGCACCAACTATAAAAAGAACATCCTGAAAAGATGTATTAGATTCTCTCATGAAGTACCAAATCACTAATCCTATTCCCATAAGTACAAGAGATGATATAATTGCGGCAATTAATTTTATAATTATTTTGTTTTTCAAATATATCCTCGTTGTTTATTTCAAAAAGGTTACTGAAAACGACGCTAATAAACCTTCAATCCGGAAAATGTGTTTTATGGAGAAAGGCCCAGTTGTCAAAATCAATGAAATAGTAGTGAGGCACAGCATGATTGTGCCTCTATGGACAATTGTTATGTTTCTTCCACATTTCAGGATCATGCCCTTTTGGAACATTTTCGCAGGGATCATCAGACGAATACCCGCGATTTATTGGTTTAGGGCGCCATTGAGTACCATCAACCCAACCGTTGGAGGCAGATTCTATTGAATTGGACAATCTTCCTTTGTTTTATAAGGCGTCTGAATATTTCCTATTGGCTTAAACTGCATGTTCTTCTCCAGGTTATCCGTAATTTGAAGACCAGGTGTAATAAAGCTGTAATACGTCAGGGCAGGTCCACATAAAAGGATGATCTCCATCGTTGCATAAAAAGGTTGTGCTATTTTGAATCTGTTTTGCCATGCTAATATTTTGTTCGCCAATGTCTGGAATAAAGGAATCTTTAAGACTGCCGGTAAATAGTACAGGACAATTTATCGTATTCGGCCCCAGGTCCAGGAAATTGACCTTAGGAATGCCAACCAGGCCCTGGCTGAATTGAAGGGACGAAATATCCGCGGGGCCAAGGTGTTGGCGATGGAGTGATGCTTTTCCAGCCTGCTGGAAAAGCGGGTTCTATCTTTCTATGAGTTTATCTTTCTTCAATTGTCCCATAACCGCTTTGATCAATTGATTAAAAATGGCGTCTGCCGATGTCTCATCAACAGATGTCGAGGACGCAGACCACATCCGTTTCTCGCTGGCCGTATCGTAAATAGTTGTCCTCAGCCGGACAAATTGGCGCGTTACAGTCCGTTTTGGGCTTCTATCCGCTTCTCGAAAAACAAAGACACTGTAGGACCCCATATCTCTGTAGCTACGGGTGGGCCCGGCATCCCATTTTTGCCCATCCAAGTCTTTTTGTTCTTCTCCCATACGAACCAGGTGGGTGAACAATACAGCACCTAAATGATTATTGGCGGCAGTTTCTTTGATGATCTCCTTGTGGTCCATTATATTCTCTTTGGTCAGTTTTCTGCTCTTTGGCATAATTTTGTATGCGGGGACAGCGGTGACACCTTCCTTTTGGAAGGCGTCGACAAATAGATCTTCAAAATGCTGACGGACATCATCATGCTTTGCGACACCGAGCACCATGATACTGTCTATGGATCTATCTTTAAACATGTCATTTTTTCGGACGTTTGTTAAGGAGGTCGATGGAGCGCAAGCTGCCAAAAGCAGTATTGTGAGTGTCATAAATATTTTTATAAATACATTTCTGTTCATAAAAAAGCTCCTATATCCCAAACTGAGTGGTTTTGTGTTTGAACACTATAACATTTATGCGTTATCGAGCAAACCTTGAAGATCAGAAAAGTTAATGCGTGAAGTTAAATCTAAACTCAAAGGGGTAATTGAAATTATTTTGTCAATTGCTAAAGCATGAATATCTGTTTCAGCGTCAAGATTATCCTTGTCAATTTTAATTTGCCACGTCGATACAATAGAACCGGCTGCAAGGTCAATCCCATCTTTATGTTATTTGCTATAAACGGTGGAGCAGAATCAAGACACACTGGTAGTGTTGAGTCGCCATTTATGAGGAAATCTATTATTGCAATACAAAGGATGATGATGATAATCTAAATAGGAAATTAATCATACGTTATGTTTAATGCACAAACCATACGATAAAAAAGCGACAAGGTCGCGTCTTATAAAATCGTGAAACGATTTTATTATGGAATCAACCGTTCTCTATTACAGGGTAGACCGAAGACAAATCGGCTTTTTGAAATTCATTCTCGAGGCTTGTGACGGGATTGTGACCATGTCCACGGTGGATGCAGGGCTTGGCCTGGTTTCCCTTCAGATCCCACCAGGATGTGAAGGCGAAGTGACGGGTATCTTGAAGGATCTTCAGAAAGACGTATTCATGGAACCTTATGTTAAATGAAGAATAGAAAACTCTATATCAATACCATCGGGTGTCAGATGAATGTCTATGACTCCGAACAGATTGCAGAGCGCCTGCAGCGAATTGGGTTTGTTACGGAAACGCGGCTTGAGGAAGCAGATCTGGTCATTGTAAACACCTGTTCCATAAGGGAAAAAGCAGAGCAGAAAGCGTTCAGTTTTCTGGGCCGTCTTGCCAAAATAAAACGTGAAAAACCGCGTTTGATGGTGGGTGTGTGCGGGTGCGTCGCCCAGCAGGAGGGGCAGAAGATTATCGAACGGATGCCGCATATCGACTTTGTCCTGGGCACTCAGGCCATTGAACGCCTGCCTGCTGCAATAGAAAAAATCGAAAGACAACGCTGCCGCATCGTCGATGTGAATATGGCGCAGGAGATCCAGGAAACAGCAGATATTCCAACCTCCGGCAAGCCCCATGAGATTTCACGCTTTGTCACCATCATGCGCGGGTGCGATAACTATTGTACCTATTGTGTGGTGCCTTATGTACGGGGAAGAGAAACGAGCCGGGAGTCTGAAAATATTATCAATGAAATCAAGTCACTCGTTGCAAACGGTGTCCGGGAGATTACCCTCCTTGGACAAAACGTCAACAGCTATGGACAAAAACAGGGTCTTTGCGATTTCCAGACACTCTTAAAGCGGATTAATGATGTTGAGGGTCTGTTTCGTCTTCGGTTTACCACATCGCATCCCAAGGATCTATCGGATGGTCTGATTGACGCATTCCGATCCATGGAAAAGCTCTGTCATCATATCCACCTGCCCGTACAATCAGGTTCCAATGACGTGCTGGCACGAATGAATCGGCGTTATACCCGCGAAAAGTACCTGGAAATGGTTGCAAAACTGAGAGAGGCATGTCCGGAAATCGCCATTACATCCGATATTATTGTAGGGTTTCCGGGTGAAACCAGGGAGGATTTTGAGCAAACCAAGGCGCTTATCAGGCAGGTTGACTTCGACAGTCTGTTCGCTTTTATTTATTCAGATCGACCCAATGCACCTTCTGGTCGTTTCAAGGGAAAAGTTACGGAGAAAGAAAAAAAACAACGTCTTCAGGAAGTTTTTGATCTTCAGACAGGCATCACTCAGAAAATTCATGCGTGTATGAAGGGGACCATACAGGAAGTCCTCGTGGAAGGCACCAGTAAAAAACAGGCCGCTGAAAACCGGGGCAGGGCACTCGATGCTGTTGAGTGGACTGGCAGAACCAGCGGTAATAAAGTTGTTAATTTTATTCAGAACCGTGTTTCGTGCGTTGACACAGACATACAGGTGGGAGAGATGGTCCGGGTAAGAATTGAGAGGACATTTCCCCATTCATTGTGGGGCAGTTTGTTTACGTGTGACTCGGGGCATTCCCTTGCCAAAGGAGATGAAAGTTATGCTGCATAAAGTGACTATTGCAGGATTAACCATGGATCCAGCGTCCAATACGCCGATTATCATTTTGAAATCGGAAAAAGATGATCATACGATCCCGATTTGGATCGGTCTGCTGGAAGCGACCTCCATTGCATCGGCCCTTCAGAAGATTGATTTTGACCGGCCCATGACCCATGATCTGTTTAAAAATGTTGCCGACAGGTTCAACGCAGATGTGACACGTATCGAGGTCTGCGATCTCAAAGAGAATACTTTTTTCGCAAGAATCTACTTTCAATATGGGGAGATGTCTTTTGATATCGATGCCAGGCCCAGCGATGCCATTGCCATCGCGCTCAGATTTGGGGCACCCATTTATGTGGATGACAAAGTGGTGCAGCGCTCCAATAGCGGTGAGGCTCAGCCGGAAGTGTTAGACGAGAGCGAAGAGGGCAAAAAATGGGCTGAGTATCTCAAGAACCTGTCCCCTGAGGATTTTGGGAAATATAAGGTTTAAAAAAAGGGTTTGAGGTTCCAAGGGGGATACAAGGGTTCGAGGGTGGCAGAGAGCGATAAGCGAAAAGCAGCCTCCCAGCCTCCTCGCTGCCCAGCATATAAGGGCCCAAGTTCCTGATCTGCAAGTTTCGGAACCGCCAGCCATTTGAAATTATGTAAACTTCACTCGAACCCTTGGATCCTCGGACCCTTGGACCCTTTATTAGGATCGGCACCATTAGAGATGATCCTAATATGTAAACTTCCCATTCTCATAGATAACCGTCTTTTCCCCATTCTTCAAATGTGCTGTCACCTGTTTTTTCTCTGTATTCACGAGATCCCAGTGCAAAGCGGAATCGTTGAAACCGAGCTTTGTTTTGATTTTTTTGGTGAGTGTGGAGGTGTCGCCGTCGTAGGTGTCTGAATAGGAGGCACCCAGGGCAATGTGACAATTGCCGTTGGCCCCGCCGTAGTTTTCGTCAAAAAGGGTGTTGGCCATGAACTGGTTGATCTTGGAGAATCGTTTGTCCGTTAAAGAGAACTCGCCGACCTTGTTGGCTCCCTTATCCATGGCAAGTTGCTTTTTTATAAATGCAAGCCCTTTTTTAGCTTTAATTTCAAATGCATTTCCTCTTTTAAATCTGATCGTAATATCCTTTACGAGATTCCCACTTCTAAAAGACGGCTGATCGGCATAATATATACCCCGGGTGCCCCGCCAATCGGGCGACAGAAAGAGTTCGAAGCTGGGAATATTATGACCGGAGATGCCGATCCATTTTCTGCTTTCACCCGGAGTAATCTCAAGATCCATATGTTGGGATTCGATATGATAGTGCTGGACCTGCATACTGTTGAGCCACGCTTTTATTTCAGATGCGTTATGAAAGATACGCTCCCATTCATCAATGGGTGACCGTTTGTTCAGGAAACAGCTCTTTATTATTTGGCCTGTGTAGGCTTTCTGTGAAAGTCCGGCGTGTTTGGCAAGCGCCTTTGTGGGATACATGCAGAGTGTCCAGCTGAACAGGGCCTGCTCTTCTCTCTTCTCCAGTATGTCACGGATGTACTTTCTGGCAATGGCCGCCTGGGCGATTTTATTGGAGTCTATATGGCTTAAATGGGTAATGGCTTCCGGTGCATGCAGGAAGATACTGCCATTTAAATGCTCGTAAAAAGCTTTTTCACCGGGCGGCTGGAATACAAGCTGCTGCGGGCCGGCGATATTAAAAAATTGTTGTTCCATCACGGGTGTGGCATCTGCTCGCATGACCGGGTTCATGCCCATGTCGAGAAGTCGGGCTTGAAGAATTTCGGCAAGTTTGATTGCCGGAAGATTATAGCGAACCAGAAAAATTTCTCCCGGGTTCAGACTGCCTTTGCGTGCTGTTTTGAGTCCCCAAAGCAGTACTTCCGCGTATCGATCAAGCTGTGTGTCTGTAAACATACAATACCTCATTCAAAACATTAATAATAGTTAAATAACTTATTGTAAATAAATTCACAAAGCGAATTTATTATTCTTTCAAAAAAAGGCGATGATACTCTTCTTCAGAGAGATGGCTTTTCAATAGCCGGGTCAGCAGATCAAAAATGTCGCTCAGGTCCTGGTCGGACATTCGCTTGACAAGGGTTTGCATCAAGGCATCATCTGAAAATTTCTGAAGATAATAAATAATCGTATGTTCGTCGGTCTCGCGGTTGAATCCAAAACCGACAAAACCATCATATTCATCCGTAAATCTGTGAGAGTGTTTTAACATGAGTTGCTTTCGTTTATTCCATTATTAAAAAGCCTTGTTCTCTGGGCCAGGATTATTTACTGGGAAGCTTCCTCCATCAAGATATTGGCTCATCTTTTTGGAAAAAATTGCTCAGTTCAGGTATCATTAAAATATTGATTAACGCCCGACCCTGAATTACAGTACCCGACATAAAATCCTTAGACGAGTTTATGAAGCGTGACTGTGTCACCTCCAGACCCGAACGGCAGAAAATCTAAACTAATGGATTACGAAACAAGAATCAATAGGCAAAGATGAAAACATTCGATACGCATGACGGACTGAAAATCCGTTTTGATACCTATGCCTGTGGGACAGAGACATGCCGGGGGATGGTTGTCCTGCTGGGGGGGCGGTCCGAATTTATTGAGAAATACCGGGAAACTGTGGATCAGCTTCTTGCGAGAAGACTGGATGTTGTCACATTTGACTGGCGGGGCCAGGGATTGTCAGACCGTCTTTTGCCAAATCGTTTCAAGGGTTATGTGGCGTCGTACGAAGACTATCTGAAAGATCTTACCTGTTTCATGGACAGGCATGTTTTGCAGAAAGCGCACAAGCCGGTGATAATGCTGGCGCACTCCATGGGGGGGCATATCGCGCTTCGGTATCTGCATGATCATCCGGGCAGGGTGGAGAAGGCTGTTTTGACCTCACCTCTGATCAATATTGCCGGGCCGGTTTTATTGACAAAGACGATGAAGATGATCGTAAAAATTGCCGTTAAATACGGGTTCAAAAAACATTATGCCACCCGGGCGAACAATTTCGATCCTTCTAAAAAATGCTTTGCCGGGAATCGTCTCACCAGGGACCCGTATCGTTTTCAACAAACCATTCAGATGATAGTCGACAACCCGGATGTTGCCATAGGAGGTGTTACCTTCGGATGGTTGGATGCCACCTTTGATTCCATTCAGCAGATGATGGCCGACGGGTATCCTGAGAGCATCGCGACACCTGTAAAAATAATTTCTGCAGGTGGGGATGAAATTGTGTCCATAGCAGCTCAGAAGAAGATCTGCCAAAGATTACCCAATTGCGATTTTGTTATGATTCCCGATGCATTGCACGAATTACTCATCGAGAAAGACACCGTTCTGGAAAAATTTTGGACAACTTTTGACGAATTTGTACGCTTATAGCTTAAAACGCTCAACTTAGGTTTGTGATAAGGGTAGAAAATCTGTATGTTAAAAAATGCTGCTTGCAGTTGAAAGATTTTTCACATAAAATTGTCACACAATTTTATAACAGGAGGGAAGAGGGATGAAATGGAAAGATTCTAATGAGGGTGTTGAGACGGTGGCTGAAGAAGAAGGAACCTATGAGGAAGATTACTCTCCTTTAAAAACGCAGAAGCGCGATGCCGGCTCCAAACTGGCTTCGATCTTTACGCGACCAGGCTCCTGGCTGGTGATCATTCCAGTTTTGTTGTTAGCGATCTTTCTCTTTGCGATTCGTCCCGGTGGCAGCGATAAAGCACAGATAACTGCAATGGACCATCGCCTTCAACAGATCGAAATAAGGATGGCAGCCCTGGAAGGGGTCAGTGAACTGGTGGCAGATCTCGATAACAACCGACAAGCCACACAACCGTTGATGGTGAGACTGGATCGTCTGGAATCCTCTTTTTCAAAAAGAATCGGTGAGATAGATAAGAGACTAAAGACACTGCAGGTCCAACTTGCCAATACCAAGGCAAAACAGACTCAGACACCAGCTGTCAAGAGCCCCACACCAAAAAAGACAGTCAAACAGACAACCAAAACCCATGTTGTCAAAAAAGGGGAAACCCTGTACAGCATCAGTAAGAAATACGGGATGTCGATCAACCAGTTGATGACATTCAATAAACTTTCCAAAGGGTCAATCATCAACCCTGGACAGTCATTAAAGCTTGCCCCCTGAGTTGACTTTTTTCGATATTCGGATTTAGGATTTATTACTGTTTAATATCTAAAACGATCGTGTGACAATATATGGAAAAGAACAAATTAAATCAGGTCGATAGGATAAAAGCAATCATCTTTGATTTGGATGGGACCCTGCTTAACACCCTGGAAGATATTGGGAATGCAGTGAACCGGGTTTTGTCCAATAGCGGGTATCCCACCCATCCTGTGAACCGATATGGATCTTTTGTTGGCGACGGTTGGGAAATGCTGATCAAGCGGGTGCTTCCTGAATCTGAAACGAACCATGAAAAAGTGAAAGCATGTGTTGAAGAATCCCTGATGGAATATGGTAAGACCTGGGATGCCACAACAGCCCCCTATGCCGGTATACCTGAACTGCTTGACGCTTTGACTCAAAAGGGTATTCAGCTGGCCGTGCTGTCCAACAAACCACATGTTTTTACACGGCAATACGTTGACAAACTGCTTGCGGCCTGGACATTTGAAAAAGTCATCGGCGTAAGCAAGCAGTTCCCAAGAAAACCAGACCCTGCAGGTGCCCTGAGCATCGTGTCGGAACTGAATTTGGATAGGAAGAATTGTCTTTTTGTGGGAGATTCAGGTGTTGATATGCAAACAGCCGCTGCTGCCGGCATCTTTTCCGTGGGCGTGACCTGGGGATTCAAGCCCGAGGCTGAGCTGATGGAAAACGGGTGCCGGTTTCTCGCCAGACACCCCCGGGATGTTCTTAGCCTTGTACCAGCCTAAGCTTTTTTATGCGTCCAGGATTTCATGCAGATCAATGATATCCTGGATGACGTATTTGGCACCGGAAGCCACCAGCGCTTGGTGTAGTTTTGTTTTATCCGGTGCAGAAGTAACGATGCCGACACCTGTGTATGCGTATCCAGATCGATTCGCTGCCAGCATGTCATCCGGCATGTCCCCGATATAATACCGCTGCGAAGCCTCACGGGCATGGATCTGGGCAATAGCATCCAGCATAAATGGATGGGGTTTGCTCAATGAGACTGTTTTGTGCTCTTTTTTCAGGACTCTGTTCTCCTCGCGGATACAGTCATCCAGACTGAAAACTGAAGAAAAATACGGGTGAATATCAAAATGATCCAGAGCATAGTCTGCCTCGGCTTGGGGGCGTCCGGTGGCAAGGGCCAGCAGATTTCCCGTTGCAAGCCTCTGGAATACAGCAGGTTCTATCAAGAGACTTTCCCTGGTGATCAGTCCTTCTCCTGGGTCGGTGTTTGCTGGAAGGTTATAGGTTGTCTTAAAGAGCTTTCGACCCAGGTAAATTTCCTGAAAGATCTGTTTGATGACATTTCCATTGCCCACATCATTGGATGACATCTCTTGTATGAATTGACAGTGATGCTCTCCGGATTTTTGCTGCAGGTTTTCCAGGGGGCATGCATGTGAAGCCAGGAAATCGATCAGGCGTTTCAGGTCACATCCCTGAAGTGTTTTATCATGCAGCAGCCAGGGATCGGTTTCAGCGGACAGGTCCGGGACATGTACCTGTGTCATCAGCAAATCCAGAACATGATAGGTCAAAGCCCAGTCATTGTTGAGCCCACCGCTCTGTTTAATACCGGCGAGATCAGAAAGAGAGAAGAGGGGCTTCGGCAAGCTGTCCCAGCCCGGCGCACCACGAAAGAACAGCCTGGCGGTTTGTCGTACCGCTTCCCGGTATGATTCCGACACATCCACGATAACACCGTCCATGTCAAAGACGATGAGTTTTTTTTTCTTTTTATGCATGTGCCAAGCGCCCGATTAATTTCTTGATACCGTTCATATATTCTGACAGGCCCCGGAATAGAATATCATTATGATTGGCACCGGGTATCTTAATGAGCTTTTTGTCGGGTGCAGGGGAGGCGTCGTACAGGGACTGGCCATCTGAAAAAGGGATAATATGATCGTATTCAGCATGAATGATCAGGGTCGGCCTTTCATAGTTTCGAATCTTGTCAATATTTCCAAATCCATTTTCCTCGCTGAATCCGATGGCTTTTGTGTTGATCCCCAGCAGTTTGAGGAGCGGGGCGGCCAGGGCAAATCCGCTCTCTATGATGAGGGCGTCGATATCTGTTGGGTATGCCCGGGCCAGTTCGAGGGCCGAGGCACTTCCCAGTGAACGGCCCATGACAATCAAAGGCCCATGGTGTCCGTTTTCCTGCAGCCATTCACGAACAAAGCTTAAAATGCCGTGACAGTCCTTCATCATGCCGGCAACCGAAGGCTCTCCATTGGAGCGCCCATATCCACGGTAGTCAACCGGCAGAAAATTGATTTCCAACTGGTTATACATGGGGCCCAGTTCGTCATAGTCTGACACGATTTCCCCGTTGCCATGAAAAAAGAGGATATTCGGGCAGGTGTTATCCCTGATGTGAAAACGGGCGCCCACCCGGATGTCCTTTTCCACAGGGATGAGCAAGTCCAGACCTTTGCCTGCACTGCCGGTAGTACCTTCTTCCGGGCGAGGGTGAAACAGGGCCATAAGCACTTCGGGTCTGTCCAGAGCTGAATAATTCACGGTATTGGAATTGGCCATATCAATATTCCTAAATAAAAAGGGTCCAAGGATCCAAGGGTTCGAGGGTTCGAGTGGGGCTGAAAGCTATCGGCTGCAATAAATGACGCCTGAAAGGAAAAGTCACCCTCCAACCCTACAAACATAGTTACTTTGTTCATTGTGTTCGTTGGGTTTATTGTGTTGCTTGTGGTCGTCGGTATAGAGCCACCAATACGTTTCCGTTTCATCAACCCAATCAACCCAATAAACCCAAGAAACTCAATAAACCCTATTCCCCTCGGACCCTCCGTGTGCTGGGACGCCAGGATGCCAGGAAGCTAGGATGCTGCTGTCCGCTTATAGCCGTCAGCCACCCTCGAACCCTCGGACCCTCCATAATATAACCCCGAAAGAAAATGTAATTCAATCCCTTTTTTCAAAAGTAAAAACCTGCTATAAACGACATTAAAGTTGGGCCATAAGCTGTAAGCGGCTTAAAGCGTATGGCTTACAGCTGAGTGGATAAGAATTACTCAACTTTCGGGCTTAACACGGCGGCGAAAGAATCATTCGTGGGGTAAAACCCGGAATTTGAGTTAGTAAGATACACATCATAAATAAATAGTGACGCAGTCGCGTCTTAAAAATTGTGAAACGATTTTTTTATGAAACACATTGCTTATCTTAAAAATACGGTTCAGGAATATGCCTGGGGGTCTTGTACAGCCATCGCCGAGCTCATGGGGCAGCCATCACCGGCTGATCGACCCCAGGCCGAGATATGGATGGGGGCACATCCCAAGGCACCTTCTTTTGTGGCCACCGATAATGGTTGGGAATCGCTGGCCGACCTGATTCAGGCGCATCCCATGGATATCCTTGGCAGGGGGGTCGCAGAAAAATTTGATGGCAAGTTGCCCTATCTGTTCAAGGTGCTTGCATCAGCAGAACCCTTGTCTATTCAGGCGCATCCCGGTGCAGCCGATGCACAGGCAGGGTATGCCCGTGAAGAAGCACGCGGCATTCCTTTTGATGCCTTTGAGCGTAACTACAAAGACCCCTATCACAAGCCGGAATGCCTGTGCGCCTTGACACCTTTCTGGGGCTTATGCGGCTTCAGGAACGTTTCTGAAACAGCGTCCCTGCTGCACCAGCTTTGTCCCGAATCTCTCGGGGCGTTGTTTCACCTGCTGGAAAAGAACATGTCGACCAACAGCACCCAGGTCTTTTTTAAAGCCATCATGGATATGGATCCCCGGAAGCATGCCGAGATTGTTCATGAAGCCGTCAGGCATGCCCAGACCGTCAAACATGTGCGACCTGAATACGATTGGGTTGTCAGACTCCATCACGCATACCCATCCGATATTGGCGTTATCTTTCCGGCTCTGCTCAATCTGGTCCATCTTCAGCCGGGGCAGGCCCTGTTTCTGGAACAGGGAGAACTGCATGCCTACCTGAATGGGGTGGGAATCGAGCTTATGGCCAATTCCGATAATGTACTCCGGGGCGGGTTGACATCCAAACACGTGGATGTTGTCGAATTGATGCGCATCCTGTCTTTTAAAGAGAAAGCTGTGGATATTCTTCTACCCGAGAGCTGGGAACAGCACATGGGTGTTTACCGAACCCCTGCCCGGGAGTTCGCACTTTCGGTCATTACCCTGGATGCCGGGGATACCTATGAGGGTCAGATGGATAGAAGTGTCGAGATTCTGCTCTGTACATCCGGCGAGCACAAAATTGCCGAAACCGGCAGCATAGATCACCTGGCTCTTGGCAAGGGTGCTTCCGTGCTGATTCCGGCCGCTGTTCCTGGTTATACCATCCAGGGCAAAGGGGTCATCTACAGGGCCGCGGTACCTATATAGTGTCCATCCACAAATGGTCTTTTCACGCCCTGCCGGTGTTGGGCGCCATGATTTAACGCCTCAAAATAGCGCGCTATTCCTCCGGGTTAAATCTGACGCCCGCCTTGTCAGAACGCGAAAATCCCTATTTCAGGACGGACACTATCTAGTGAAGTCCAAATCAGTTTCGGCGATATACATTTTTTCTATGGCTGATTTTGATAACCCAGACTGTCAGTTCATTATTCTGAATCGAATATACGATACGATATTTTCCTTGGCGGACGCGGTAAAGTTCCATACTTGTCAGTTTTTCACAGCCTGCTGGGCGAGGATTGTCGCCCAGTTTATCGATTCGTGACAGAATCCGCCTTAAATCATTTTTAGGAATTTTTTTTAGTTCTTTCCAAACCGATTCTTTGAAAAAAATCTCAAATTCGGCCATTGTTCTTGAGCCTTTTAACCATTTCAGAAAAACTTATCAGCGGTTCATTCACTCTATCTTCGAATGCTGTGATGTCTTCTGCATCTTCTGCGAGTGTTTCTTTGACAGATTCGTTTACGAGTTCGGAAATAGATTTGGACGTTTCTATGGATTTCAGTTTCAATGTCTGATGAATAATTGGGTCAAAGTAAATTGTGGCACGTTTTGCGAGTGATGCCATGATTTCACCTCCTAAATTGATGTAACAGTATAACGCTTTAACGTCATAACGTCAAGAAGCTTTAAAACTCTTGATCAATATATTTTTTATCAAACCTCACCATCTTCGATGTTTGACGAGCTTGAGGGCTAAATGAGCAAGGCATTTCAGTTCGAAGATGTAATTAGTTACTTCGAGGGCTGAACCGCAACAGCGAGCGCATTCCCCGCGGCTTGCCGAGGGGAATGCAAGCGAATCTAAATTAGACAGAATTCCTTACGGTCGAAAGAACCTCGCAGCAAGCTGCGAGGTTCTTCAATAACGCTGCTCATTGAGTCCTCAAGCTTGCCCGCAGGGTGAAAAATGATGAGAAAAAGAATTCTTTCCGTTTTTAAATACATAGCCTTATCATTTTTCATCAAACATTGAAGATGATGAATGGAGGAGGAGCACCATCCCCCCTGTCTGTAATGCTGACAACAGCACGAAATAAAAAATCCAGATCGGAATCCCCAGAAACATGGGTGTTGCACGGTTCCAGGCCCAGAAATCCATTCCCAGGATAAAAACTCCCATGAATAAGTACATATAACGATTGGAAATCCACGCAGGGCTAGAAAAGAGCATGCGGCCTTCCTGCTGCATTCGTACGGCATGGACGATGAGGTATACGACAAATGTGGTCAGCATGACCCACACCACAGGCAGAACACCACCCCCCGGCAACACCTTGAAATAGAACAGCAGCATGAGACCTTCACCGGCCAGAATCGAAAAGATGGCCGCTGAAGAATAGACGCGTTTGAGATACAATCCAAACAGGACCGTCGGAAACAGAACCGCCAGACCTGTAAAGGTCTGGGTGGCGATCTGCAGAATGGTTGCCGGTGGTTTCAGGGCCAGCAGCAAACCGGCAATGCTCAAGAAAACGACAAACACACGCCCGCTGATACTGGTCTGGCTTTTGGATCTGACCATTAAGGGAAGGATGTCCCGGCTAAAAATGGAACTCATGGTCAGTAGTTGAGAGTCCATTGTGGACATCAGGGCTGCCAGACCGGCTGCCAATACGAGGGCTGCCATGAAATCACCCGATATCAGGGTAAGGGTCATGGGCAGGATGCGGTCCGCTTCCTTACCTAAAAGATCTGGAAACGACAGGTGACCCATGACACCCACCGAGATGGGAAGAAAGAAAACCAGGGTGCAGATGAGCGGGTAGAAAAGCATGGTTCTGGCGATGACATTCGGGTTTTTTGCGGTGAAGAAACGCTGAAAAAGCTGCGGAAACATGGGGTCGCAGAAAAACCACAGCATGATGTAGCTGAACCAGATGCCGTAGGTGTATTTCCCGGTGCCGCCCGGGCGTGAGAACAATTCCGGGTTTGAAGAGAAAAGTTTCTGATGGGCTTCCACAAAGCCACCGTGGTGGTTTGCGACAATAATCAGAGAGGCCAGAAGCAGCAGAAACATCATTAAGCCTTGAAACATATCAGTCCAGGCAACTGCCCGGAGGCCGCCCCTGATCGTATAGAGAACGATAATAATCGTTACCAGAAGACATCCATAAACATAGGGCAGACCGATGAGCGCTTCCAGTGCATAGCCGGCGGCCATGGGTTGCAGAGCCAGATAAGGTATGGTGAAGATAATCATGACTGCAGCAAAAATCAGCGAAAGAACAGGGCTGTGGTATAGGGATCTGACGAGTTCCGGTGGTGTGACAACACCCCGGTCTCTGCCGACCTGCCAGATTTTTCTGCCAAGAAACCAGAATGTCAGCGCCATGAAGCCCGTGCCGAATCCCATGATGGGGAAAAAGGCGTACCCATCCCGGTAACCGGCTCCGGAGGTCCCAAACACGGTAAAAGCCGAGAAATTGGTTGCCACCATGGTGCCCAGTAGAATCAGCGTGCCGAATTGGCGATCGGCCAGAAAGTAGGTTTCCGGGGGGGACTTGAGTTTTGTCCTTGCAATAAAGCCGATACAAAGAATAACCAGAAAATAGGCAACAAGTACGGAAATCTTGACAGCCATGAGTACTCCTTCATGTATTGTAAAATAAAAAAACCACCCCGGACAAAGGCCGGGATGGTTTGATGGAACCTGACATAACCTCAAATTTACATTTATATTGTTATGCCGATTTATCGTAAACGTTGTTTCATGTCAATAAAATACGAAACCATAAATAATAAAGAAGGGGGCTTCTTGAGCCACCCACTTTGCGTGGGGGAGGATCAGTCACGGTAATTTTCCTGATTCGTGACAAAAGCTTCAAAATCCTTTTCAAGCAAAAACCGTGAGATCATTTCACTGACTTTGTCCGCCGTGTCAACCGTGTAATGTCCTTTTTCATTTCTGTCTGAAAGGCGTTTGGCATTTTCGACGATGGTTTTCAGGGAAGCGGTTGTCATCTCTACGACGGCATTGACGGCGATTGTATCCTTAGGCTGGGGCATGCTTGTGTCTCCTGACTTCTGTATTCTGAATTCTCTGGCTCATATGTTTTGTGATAAAGCTCTTTCTATGGGCAACCCAAAGCCTGGTCCTTTGGGCCAGGATTCTTTACTTATTGATATTGACAAGTTGTATAGCTGTGGCAGAATTAGTCTAAAAATGCAATGGTTAGATTCACTAAATCCAGAGTGCTGCGTTATCAGCTTTCTTGTATGTGGTATTATATCTGGGATCAAATAAGAATCGAACCGTCAAAAAATCAAGGCGTTAAAAAAATGACCGAATATCAACAAGAACAAATGGAGGCTCTGGAACTGGTAACTGGGTATTTGTCAGGGCTGAGGTCTGGGGACATGGAAATATTCAAGGAAAAACTGGCAAATTATCTCCGCTTTCGAAGGGATGTGGATATCTATTTGTCCGCTCATTTCAGCGACATCTGTACAGAGACCTGCTATCAAAGCCAGATAAGTGCCTGCTGTACCCGGGAGGGCATCATTACCTTTTTCGCCGATGTGGTGGTTAATGTGATCATGTCCGATGAATCAGCAATAAAGGATTTGTTCTCTGTTCTGCAGTCACCCCCGGACAGATCCAAATGTATCTATCTTGGAGAAAAAGGATGCTTATGGGAGGTGAAGCCGCTGATCTGTGAAATGTTTCTCTGCAACAAGGCTGAAGATGCAGTGTTGAAAAACAACCAGGGTCTCCAAAAGGAGTGGCAGGCCTTGAAGGATCGGGAAAAGACATTCCGGTGGCCGGACCAGAAAGTTCTCTTCGATGATTTAGAGCAAGTGTTTCTGGATGCCGGGCACACATCACCCCTGATGTATCTGCACAACAGCCCGGGGTTGTTGAGAATCAAAGCATTAAGCAATAAGCCATAAGCGATAAGCATTAAGCTGCTTACCGCTTACCGCTTACCGCTTACCGCTTAAAGCTTATGGCTTATCGCTTACGGCTATGCCAAATGCGGCTTAAAAGCCTTATACAGAGACGCATCCATGATGGCCTCGTAGCCTTTTAGCTCTGCCACGACGCGGCTTTCGGCATCGATCAGCGTAAAATCACCCGTCATCTTGTGATCGGTAACGTTCGTTACCTGCAGCACAGCCGTAACACCATCAGAAGGAAATGCCGTGTAATATTGCCGGTAATGCCTGCAGTAGCTTGGGAGTGAGACAGTGCCGGTCTCTTCGTAACACCAGAGCGTGGCGAGTTGAAAAGCACAATCCAGAGCAAGGGGATCGCTGAGCCAGGTGCTTCTGAGGGGTTCTTTGACCCAGACTTCCGGTGCCGGTGCCGAAGATATTTTTGCGGAGATCCCCCAGGAGGAGCAGTCGGTTATTTCCTTGATACCCCGTAATGCCGAGCCGTGAAAAAGGATCTTGTCATAAACTTCTTCCATGCTGCGGGGATACTTCCCCTTGGAAGGCTTTGGAGGGCTTGACTCGAATATGGGTGCCGCAGGAAGTTGGTCTGTCAATATAGCTTTCGCTCTGGAGTGAATGACGTCCTTTCCCTCGAGAACACCGTCCCGCAGCTCGACGCCGACTTCAAAAAGAGAGCCTTTCCGGTCTGCTTTTCCCGCAAAGAGACGTATCAGTTTTTTCTGTTGTTCAAGTTTGATGCCTTTCAGAATACGCATGTCATCGATACCGTGCAGCACCAGCCCGGGGTTGCCGTGCAGGGCGCCGTGTCCAAACCATTCCGTTATGAGAGCGAATGGGACAACTGGTTTGCCATCCAGTATGTGCGCATCCAGGATTGGATGGTTAATAATATCGATTTCGCGTTTGAAGGTCAGTGACATCGGTGGCGACGATTCCTGCCGCTCTGGGTCGTCCTTTGTTATGGTATCCGTGGCACCCTGGGCGGGCAAAGAGGATCCCACCACGATTTCAACCGGGTGTATGCCTGCCTCACTCATTTCGCGCAGCATGCAACGGGCACCGTCTTCCATTGGAATCAGTGCGATCCGGCTTTTCTGGAATTCCCGCTTCAAACCGGGTGTAACCATGCCGCCATCCCATGGACCCCAGTTGACGGCGATGACCCGGCAGTCTTTTCGTTGTTGGGCTTCTCTGCGACAGACCTTGTTCAGGACTTCGTTGGCCATGGCATAATCCACCTGGCCTTTGTTGCCGAAGCGTGCCGCTACAGAAGAAAAGACAACGATGTATTTCAATGGATCCGATGATACAGCATCCATGAGGGTTCGGAATCCTTGAACCTTTGTTTCGTATACCCGGTTGAACTGCTCCAGGGTTTTGTCTTGAATGAGACGATCCTGGATAACACCTGCACCGTGAATGACGGCCCGAATGGGGCCGAGTGATTTTCGGACAGTCTGAAGCAGGGGTGTTACCATACCGGCATTCCTGATATCAGCCGTTTCATATTGGACCGTGGATCCGGTTGCTGCGAGTTTTTTCAGGGTCGTTGCAATCTCTCTACTTCCCATGTGTTGTCTATAGGACATCTCAATATCTTTAGGTGAGGCGCCATTGTTGTTGAACGCGTTGACAAGAATCGCTTTTTTGATCTCCGATTCTTTTTCAAGCCCATTCAACCAGACCGGCTCCGGGGCCGGCATGGGGGATCTTCCCAGGAGAACGAACGATAGCGGCAGCTGTTCGGCAAGGGCCATGGCCGCTGCAGCGGTGACACCCCTGGCACCACCGGCAACAAGAACCACATCGCCCGGATCAAGCGCCAATTTGATATCGGCATCCTTATCATAGGGAAGTGGTGTGAGATTCAGGGTGTAACGGTTTTCACTGTCGAGTCCGACCTCAACACTTTCATGTGCTTGTGTATCAAGAATTTCGGCGGTAATCTTTTGCGCCATTTCCGTCACATCCGTCCAGGCAGGATCGAGATCCAGGGCTTTACAACTCACGCCTTCCCATTCGATAGCGGCTGTTTTTACCAGCCCGGCCAGACCACCGGAAACAGGGCTTTCCAATGCTCCGTCTTTGAAGCCGAAAGCACCATCGAGCCGTGTAACTGTGGCAAACAGGGTGAAGCCCTTGCTGCCATTTTGGATCAAAGGCGCCGCAAAAAACCGGGTCAATTGAAATGCGTTCTTCAGGGTTGTATCGTCTGCTGGGTCATCGCCATGGCGAGAACCTGGAAGAATGACCAGCCCTGCGGTATTGGAAATGTTGTGCGACCCGTTCAGAATATCGGGAATCTTTGATGACGGCAGATAGGATGCCTGAATGTCATGGGTGGCAAATGCGGCAACGAGTGCTTCCCCAAGATGCGAAAAGTCGCCGATAATGCTTACCTGTTTTTCAGGTGGTATTGTTTCAAATTTTGTACTGGACAGTGGGCTGTTTTTGATGCTCACCTTGTGCCGTTCAATGGCTGAAAATGATGCAACCTCCACATCGGGTGAGGGGATCTTTTCAGCTGTATTGGCTGGCTGAAGATGGTCGGAAGACCGCTCCGCCGAATGCACGGCAATCTCGCTTTTGTCAGAGCTCGATGTCAGGTAATCGCATATCTGCCCAAGGGTCTTCAAGCCCCCCATGATGTCAGGCGTAACCTGGGGTAGACCCGGCAGTCGATCTTCAAGGGTGGAAAGTATTTCAACCCGCTTGATGGAGTCGATGCCCAGGTCCGCCTCGATATCCATGTCCAGTCCCAGCATGTCTGGTGGATAGCCTGTCAAGTCGCTGACGATGTCGATCATTACCGTTTGAATGTTTTCGGTGTTTTCATCTGAGGGATGTATTGCTGTGCCCGAGTCTTGTGAGCTCTTGGCCGTGTATGTATTTTCGACAGAGACTGGTTCAGGTGCCCCGTCCAGGGCAGCCACAATTTGTGCCAGGGTTTTGAGACTTCCCATGATTTCTGGTGATATGGCGGGAAGATTGGGAAGTTTTTCTTCAAGTGTCGATAGAATTTCCACCCGTTTGATTGAGTCGATACCCAGGTCTGATTCGATATCCATGTCAGCACCGAGCATTTCCATGGGATATCCCGTGAGATCGCTGACAATACGCAATAAAGTGCTTTCGATGGCATCTGGGTGGGATTGGGGGGGCCGAAGCGTATCAGTTTTTGATTGATGGTCAAGGCTGTCTAAGAGGACCGGAGATGGGGATTGCTGTTGTCCGTCGCTGTTGCCGGATATTGCTATACTGGCTGGTGCTTCAGTTTCCAGGGGCATTGATTGTTCTACAAACCGCGTGCTTGGCACGCGGTTCCGAACTTGAACTTGCGGAGACGTGCCGTCTCCTTTGTCTTTCCCCCCATTTTGGGGGAAATCCAAGCCACCCGTTTCACGGGTGGTAGTTGATTCAGGGGAGGGTACTCTGGTTTCGCTTTGATTCGGAAAATTGAGAGCTTCAGGAGCCGGGACATGTTTCCGGACAATACCCATGGAGGCTTCGGATATTTGCTGGATGCTTTCCATCATGCGTTGGAGCGAGCGTCCGGCTTCTGACTGGGTCTCAAGAAATTTTTTGTGTGCCTCGGTTGTTTGTGCCTGAAGCGCCTGCATGGATTTGAGTCCTTCCTGGACGGTTCGGAGGGCGTTTTCTACAACCGGTGATGGTGCCTGTTTTTGGGATGATTTTTTCATGGTTATCTTTTTGTCTATTGGCCGGACTGGGGTTTGGTCCGGTTTTTCTTTAGCGGGACGCCGATAGTTGGCTCCCAGAATCTGCATCTTCATCCGGTGTGTCTTTTTAGGGGGTGCTGGGTCTTCCCAAGAGCTCAAATGAACCGGATGCCCCAATGCTGTTAGAAATGCAAGGGTCCTTGCAAGGTCTGCGATACCAAAGGCTTTTCCATTGGAAGTGTCCATGGAAATGACCTGGTGGTCTCGGTCTTTTAAAATCGAATGGACGAGTCCGGTAAGGACTGATCTGGGGCCTACTTCCACAAAGGTGCGGACATCCTGTTGATACAATTGCTGGATACCGTCCATAAAAAGAACCGGTTCCAGGAGCTGTTTGCCCAGAATCGACCTGACGGCTGTGCTGTTCCTGGGGTAGGGCTCGGCAGTATTGTTTGCAAAAACCGGGATGTCAGTGGGGGTGACCGTGCAATTATCAAGCGCGTTTTGAAAGGGCCGTTCCGCTCCCTTGACAAGGGGGCTGTGAAAAGCTGCTGACACCGGGAGCCGGACGCATTGAAATCCCTTGTCGTTCATCTGTTTTCGGGCGCGGTCAATGGCTTCTTTCGTACCGGCCAGAACCCCTTGTTCCGGGCTGTTTCGGTTCGCCAACACGAGATCGGGTGTGTTGTCGGCAAACGACACCAGACTTTCCAAGGGGGCTTTCACGGCCAGCATACTGCCGCGGCCGTTCTTTTTGCCGGCGTCGGCCATGGCACTGCCTCGCGCAACGGCAAGGTCGAGAAAGGTGGTTTCATCGATCCAGCCTGCAGCGCAAAGGGCCGTCAGTTCACCAAAAGAGTGCCCGCAGGTCATTGCAGGTTTTACCCCAAAATTTTTCAGAACATAAACCATGGCCAGGCTGATGGCGCCAATGGCGGGTTGGGCGATATCCGTGCGCCGCAGTGATCGTTCCTGGTCCTGGCGTTCTTGCATGTTTTGTGGCGGCACAGGGTAGATACGGTCGGTCAAACGACGGTCCGGTCCGAACCTGGCGTTGGCATGTTCCAGCAATCCCAGGGCCTCTGGAAATATGCAGACAAGATCCCGGCCCATGCCCACGTACTGGCTCCCCTGGCCGGGAAACAGAAAGGCTGTTTTTTGTGGGTCCGATCTGTTGCCAAAGTAGATGTTTTTCAAGTGCCAGACATCCTGACCGGAATGGGTTTGAAGACCTGAAAGCGCATTCTCAATGAGTTTTTTCAGGGATTCATCAGGATCCGTGTTTTTTATGGAAAGGTCGTGCACCAGGACAATTCTGAATTGACGGTCCGAGTGGAACCGGTGCCGGGTTTGCTCGGCCATACGGGCCCGGTCATCCATGGAAATGCCGCTTGCGACAGCGGTTTTTATGCTGGTAAGTTGCTGGTGAAGCTCCTGGACGGTCTGGCCTGAAAAAGTAAAAAGTTCGACGCTTCCGTCCCATGAAATATCCGCTTTATCTTTCGTGTATTCTTCCATCACCACATGAAAGTTGCTGCCGCCGAAACCAAAGGAACTGACACCCGAGCGTCTGGGGAAGTCGTTATCAGCAAACCAGGGGCGAGTCTCCGAATTGATATAGAAGGGCGAATCCTGCATGTTGAGATCAGGATCAGGTGATTCGGCTTTCAATGTAGGGGGCAAGACCTTGTTTTTCAAAGCCAGAGCGGTCTTGATAATGGCGGCTGATCCGGCGGCGGCCTTGGTGTGCCCAATCATGGATTTTACGGAGCCGATGGCACAACGCATGGGGGGATTCTTATCAGTATCAAAGACTTTTTTCAGCGCTGTAAATTCGACTTTGTCTCCAACCTTGGTGCCTGTTCCATGGGCTTCGATGTTTCGGATGGTGGCTGGATCGATGTGAGCAAGTTGATAAGCCTTTTGGAGCGCCTTTGCCTGGCCTTTGACTCCGGGTGCATAAATGCTTTGAGATTTACCATCGCTGGAAGAACCGATACCATTGATAAGGGCATAAATTCTGTCGCCGTCTCTTTCGGCATCATCGAGCCGTTTAAGTACCATCAATCCGACGCCTTCACCGAGTATGGTACCATCTGCATCTTTTGAAAAGGGTCGGATATCGCCGGTGGGTGACAGAATCTGGGTTTTTGAAAAGCACATGTGCATGAAAATATCATTAATGGCATCGACGCCGCCGGTAACGACCATGTCACATTTTTTGGTTTGAAGCTCTAAAAGCGAAAGATGGAGTGCGCTGAGGGAACTGGCACATGCAGCATCCACAACACAATTCGTGCCCCCAAGATTCAGGCGGTTGCATATTCTTCCGGCAACAACGTTGCCCAATAGACCTGGAAAGGAGTTTTCCTGCCAGGGAACATACGCATCTGAAATACCCTTCATGACTTCACGGGCTGTTTCATCGGGCACGCCTGCTTTTTTCAAAGCCCGACGCCAGATGGGATGACCGAGTCTTGCACCCAGGGGGATAACCAGTTCCTGTGTTCCGGTGACACCGAGAATAACACTGGTGTTGTCTCTGTTGAAATCGACATCCTGACCATAGCCTGCATCCTCAAGAGCATCTTTGGCTGTAATCAAGGCCAGCAGTTGGGAGGTGTCGGTTGCCTCCAGAGAGGAAGGGGGGATGCCGAATTCAGAGGGATCAAAATCCACAGGAGAAAGAAAGGCTCCCCGCCGGCAGTAGACATGGTCGGGTGTTTTGGGGTCTTCATGAAAGTAATCATCGGCTGACCAGTGTGTCCGGGGTATGTCCTGAATGGCATCTTTTTTCTGGAAAAGAAGTTGCCAATATGCTTTCAAACCGGGAGCGCCCGGGAACAGACAACCGATCCCGATAATAGCGACCGGGCTATCTTTTAACTCTTTGTAATTATTATTCATTTTATGTAAACTCTGGAATCCTTGATTCCTTGAACCCTGGTTTTCGTTAACTCTTTAAAAGAGTATCCCGACAATATAATGTATAATTAATAGATTATCAAGTATTGACCATAAAAAAATAACTTGTTATGTTGATATTACAACATGACAACAAGCAAGGGGGGTCCTGTATGATTCGGTTTTACCTCAACCGTGAACTTTCCACCATGTTTGGCTTGAAGCTGTCACGCTGGAAACGCTGGTCACGCGAATTTTTGCCGCCCGATCCCCTGGGGGGACTGCAATCAGGTTTTGCACGCCAGTACAGTCTGCCGGAAGCCTTTCAGGTATACCTGGGCGGGCATCTGGTGGCGGATTTGAAATTTTCGATCCCCGAAACGAAAATAATTTTAGCAGATTTGAAGGAATGGGTGACAACCCAGTATTTTTCATACCTGCTCCCTGAAAAACCGTCTTTGGTGCAAACGTCTGTCAAAGAATACCGTATCTATATATTCATGAAGCTCGAACCCACCCCGGCAATACAGGAGCACGCATATCTGATTCGAAGGGTGATTGACCAGGAAAGATCACATGGCAAAGGCGCCAGGATCGTTACGGAACGGTATATAGAGAACTGGCTAAAAGAAGGAGGGCCGCTTACCGATCCCCATAGATCAGAAAGTGTGCCATACTGGATGGCTGCAAGAATATTGTATATTACGAAGGTATATCAGAACTTTACAGAATTCTTACGGGGGGAGAGGGAATAAAAGGGTCCGAGGGGAATAAGGTTTATTGAGTTTGTTGAGTTTCTTGGGTTTATTGGGTTGATGAAGCGGAAACGAGTTGAAGGCTCTATACCAACGACCACAAGCAACACAATAAACCCAACGAACACAATGAACCAAGGCACATTGGATACGTGGTTGGAGGGTAGCTGACAGCTATCAGCGGTTAGCAGCATCCTGGCTTCCCAGCATCCCAGCGTCCCAGCACACGGAGGGTCCCAGGGTTCAAGGGTGATACAAGGGTTGGAGGGTAGCTGATGGCTATCGGCGGACAGCGGCCTCCCAGCTTCCAAGCATCCTAGCATCCCAGCACCCGGAGGGTCCGAGGGTCCGAGGGTGATACAAGTGGTTGAGGTTTCGGGGGCAGAATTCAGAATGGGGTAAGCGCCTTCGGCTCAGCCAAAAAGATTTGAATGCTGGAGAACGAATGAACATCGAACATCCAACATCGAATATTGAATTTGAAAAAATGAAGAAATAGAATTGATTGAAGAACCTCGCAGCAAGCTACGAGAAATGTTTTGCCGAACGGCAGAACCTACGGGGAGTGCGGTCGCTGTTTCGGTTCAATATTGGGTTGTTGTTTTCATTCAACATTGAACGTTCGATGTTCGATGTTGTTTGGAAGTTCATTTTTTTAAAATCACAATTCTAAAGATTCTAACTTCTGCATTCTGACTTGGATTTATTTCGCTAAGGATTACCTAGCTGTTCTTGGATTGCATCGAGTTCAAGGGGTTCTATGCGGGTGGGGACATCGGGAAGAAAGATTCCCTGCTGTTGGAGCCATTGCCTTCTGGTAACAATGGCCGCTCCCAGCAGAATATTGAGGGCGATGACGACAACCTGCCGATTTTGAGCTGATTCGAGAAAGGTGCCTTTTACCCACTGGTTGAAAGCACCGATGGCTGGACCACACCAGATTTGATAATCGATCTTTCTGGAGGGCTCACCCGTATTTGCCCAGTTGGAGGACTGACCCAGATAGGAACGAAACACCAGGGCCATTCGATGCTTTGGATTCGTTTCCGCCCATTCGACCTGTTTGGGGTCTCTGTTCATAAAAAATTCTTTTGTATGGGCCCATTCCTCAAGAAACGATCTGCGAAAAAAATCCCTCTCAAGAATCTTCCTCTGGGGTTCCGGAATATCCTCATAGGTGTCATGGTTCGTATAAAGTTCGTAAAGCTTGGCTGCCCGAAGTGGGAACATGGTCCCGCGTTTCAAAACCTGGACCTTGACACCCATTTCAAACATGTCTGCTGCAGGTGCCATGGTGACATCGGCTTGCCCAGCTTCTGAAAGCATCTGTCGTACCGTATCCGAGGTGCCGGCTTCCCTGCAAGCCTGGTTGATGGAACCCGTTACAAGATAGTCCGCACCCATGGCAAATGCCGCTGCGGCTGATTCAGGCGTGGCAATTCCCCCCCCCAGTCCGATACTGAGAGGCGTATTGAAATTAAACGCCGTCATCGCCCAATCCCTGAGGGAGATCATCGTGGGAAGCAGGGCCAGTGCCGGCCGGTTGTCCGTGTGCCCTCCGGAGTCGGCTTCAGCAGTCAGAGCATCGGCCATGGGGATCATTTCTGCCAAACGGGCTTCCTGTTCGGTGATCCAGTCCCGTTCCAGGAGCTGCTGGATGAATTTGGCAGGTGGTGGCGAAAGAAATTGTTTTGCAACTTCCTCGCGCGATATCTTGGCAATGATTTTTTGGGGTGTTGTCGGGATGCCGTGTTCATCCTGCTGAATTCCCTTTATACGATAGTATACCAGGGGTAGCGTGATGCCCATAAAAGCGGAAGCGCTGATCAGACGAACACCGTATCTGAGATAAAGATGAACTGTTTCAAGTTCCAGGTTCGGGTCCCCAGGGCTGTGGATAAGATTGAACCCAAAAGGAAGCCCGTTCATTTTTGATTGAAGGTCTTGGATCGCGGTTTCAATTTGGGGTATGGCAAGTCCTGCCGCACCATAAAAGCCTAACATGCCGGCACGTCCAGCTGCTTCAACCATTTTCGTGGATGTTATTCCATTGGCCATGGCACCGATGACATAGGGGTAGCGCAGACCATGGGTGCGCATGAAATCGGGACTTCCCATGCTTGCGGGATGCAGCGGCGGCACAAACCCTATCCAGGGAAATTGTCCTTTCTGGGATATGGGGTCGCCGGAAGTCAGGCTCGTGTTGATGCCCCCCCCTTGGGCTACCCCGATTTGTCCTCCAGCATCGATGACATAAATCGGCTTTTCCAACTGCTTTATCGCCGAATAGACGGCATCATGACCTAATCCGGGTTCGTCTTCACCCTTTGTCCACCATCCCAATTGCTTGACCTGACGCATTGACTATCCTCTTGGATGATATTTTTTGTGAACTTCTTTTAAGTGTTTCTGGGCAACGTGCGTATATATCTGCGTGGTGGAAATGTCAACATGCCCGAGCATGACCTGAACCGTACGAAGATCAGCGCCGCCTTCCAGCAGGTGGGTGGCGAAGGAATGTCGCAGGGTATGGGGCGTAATGCGTTTCAGTGTGCCACATTTCTGGGCATATCTTTTCAATAATTTCCAGAAGCCCTGCCTTGTCATAGGTTTTCCGGCTCTGGCCACAAACAGATAAGCGCTTATCCGGCCTTTCAGCAAGGCAGGGCGTGCGGTTTCGAGATAGCTGTCGATCTGGTTTTTTGCGTATCTACCAAAAGGAACAATCCGTTCTTTTGAACCTTTGCCCATCACGCGCAGAAAGCACCCTTCGAGATTGACATCCATCAATCTTAGGTGGATGAGTTCGGAAACTCTCAACCCGGCGGCATACAAAAGTTCCAGCATTGCTGCATCCCTTGCACCCGATGGTGTTGTGGGAACCGGTGCTTCCAGGAGCGTTCTCACTTCAGCAACGGACAGCACATCCGGCAGGGTGACATGTCTTTTTGGGAGATCAACAAGCTTGGCGTGATTCTTGGGGATATGTTTTTCCTGAACCAGAAAAGCATAAAAACCCCTGAGGGTTACCAGATGCCTGGCCCTGGAGCTGGTTCCCAAGCCCTGGTTTCTGAGATGGATGAGATACTGGAGAATGATCCTGGTATCTGTTTTTTCGATGCCATGGACCCGGTTTTTTTTTAAGAATGTCAGGTATCTGACGATGTCCCTGCTGTAGGCGGTGATGGTTTTTTTGGCAAGTCCTTTTTCCACCAAAATATAATGCAGATACTGATCGGCCAATATGTCCATATTAGACATAATCAATCCCTATAAACAAAATGTCATACCTGAGTATTGTCGAATTCGTAATAAATGGGATTCACCCGGGTTTTAGGTTTTACGTGTTAGGTTTTAGGTTAGAAGCTCATCTTTTTTACAGATACTTAAAACTTAAAACCTAAAACTTAAAACGTTTCCAGGTAGGTTTATATGACTTCTTGCAAGTCCGTCAAGAATGAGTGAAAGATAGACTCTCATCAAGCGTATTCAACACCTCAGCACCCTCATCCCGCACGACAACCTGGTTTTCAACCCTCACACCGCCCCAGTCAGGAAGATAGATACCGGGTTCTACAGTGACCAGCATGCCTGTTTTCAGAACGGTATCTTTCAGGGGGCTTAAACGTGGTGCTTCATGTACAGCCAAACCTGTCCCATGCCCCAGGCCGTGACCGAATTTTCCTTTGAAACCGCTGTTTTCTATGTGGTCCCTTGCAATTCGGTCCACTGCCTGCGTGCCGGCGCCATCCCGAATGGCGGCAATGGCTTTTTTCTGCGCATGCACAACCGTCTCAAATACTTTTTGAAATGTGCTGTCGGGTTTACCCAAGAAGAGGGTTCTGGATGTATCTGAACAATATCCATTCAGCCTGGCACCCCAGTCGAAAAGAAGGGGTTCACCTTTCATCCATTTGCGATCCCCGGGAATGGCATGTGGCAGGGCGCTGTTCGGTCCGGAAGCAACAATGGATGGAAATGACAGTGTCTCCGCCCCTGATTCGCGCATCTCCTTTTCCAGCAGCCAGGCAATCTTTTTTTCCGTCATGCCTGGTTGAATTTTCAGGAGCACCCTTTCAAAGGCTTTTTCGGCCAGCGACAAAGCTTGACGGGTTTTTTCAATTTCATCTTCCGTTTTTATTTTGCGTACCTGTTCAACCATGTCTTCTGTGGGGACCAGCTCGGTATCCAGATTTTCAGATGAAAAAATATTCTCGAACTCCTGAAACTGTTTAACCGATATTCGAACAGATTCGAACCCCAGTCGTTTAGAATCCAACTGCTTCACTATATCCGGGAGGCTTTTTGCGAGACCCTCTCGATAGCAGACAATGTTAAACTGATCGGCTTCTTTTGCTGCCTGCAGGTCATAACGCGAATCAGTCGCCAGGATCAATTCATCAGCGCTTATAAACAGCGCACCCGCAGACTCATCACACTGGCTGTCTTCTCCGGTAAAGCCGCTCAGATATCGACGATTTTCCCCTGTGGACACCAGGAACGTGTCGATATCATGCTTATTCATCAACGCTCGAATCTTTTCGATCCGTATTGTCTTTTCTTTTTTCAATACCTTTCTCCCGGGTAACCCAGCTTTTGTTTTTCAGTTAAAATTGCCATGCAAATTTATGTATAAACACTCTTGAAAAATCCGTCAAACAGAAACATGGGTAAAACGCAGCTTACCAAACTGCCTGTTCCGGAGAATATCTGTGTTTTTTTCCACTGTCCAAGCAGTACTTCGTTTCCCTGTATGCAATCTGCCGGCTTGCATAACACCATGTCAGTATTGACTTATTCGGTATCCTAAAATAGAGTGCTGTGGTCTATTGTTTTCTATCTGAAATGAGCAATTTGTCCCGAAGAGATTGGTGCAAATCTCTAAAAAATCGCTCTGTTCAGATTCTATATTGTAGAGGTTACCCGCCATGTTGTCTTCTCTGAAAAAAATAACCCGTTTGAACCCCCTGACCCTATCCATTCTCTTGATTCTTTGCGGTATTTTCTTTTATCTCACTGAAATTCCATTTCTGGAACTGATGGAGCTGAAAACAATTGATTTGCGATATATAAACAGGGGAAGTTTCGAGGCCGAATCCGATGTTGTCCTGGCCGTTATCGATGAAGAGAGTATTGATAAAGAGGGAAAATGGATCTGGCCCAGATCCAAGATGGCAAATCTCGTTAATAGGCTTTCAGAGGCAGGTGCCAGAGTTATTTCCTTTGATATCGGTTTTCTCGAACCGGATGAAAAGAGTGTTGTCAGGGCCATCGAGGATATCGAGAAAAATCTTACGATTTTTGATGCAAAAGACCGAACCTATCTGGCGGAGTTAAAGCGGTCTTCAGATAATGACCAGCTACTGGCGGATGCCATTGCTGAATCAAAGGCAAAGGTTGTCCTGGGTTATTTTTTCCAGATGGAGAAATTGCATTCAGGTGATTTTGACGAAGCACTTAGCAAAATCCAACAAAAAAATATCCAGTCTTCGCGCTATGGCCAGGTGAAGTTTCAGTCAGAAAAAGCCCTGGACGTCCCTTTGATCGAGGCCCAGGTTGCCAACGCGAATATCACGGCAATTTCTCAGGCAACACCGTATTCAGGTTTTTTCAACATGTTTCCGGACAAGGATGGTGTGGTTCGTTGGATACCGGCCGTTATCGATTTTGCAGGTGAAATGTATGCCCCCCTGTCCCTCATGACCCTGAGCGCTTTCAAGGATTCACAACCGCTTGTGGTCGTGGCTGAATATGGTGTCGAGAAAATACAGTTTGATGATATTACCATTCCGACGGATGAGCTGGGCCGCATCATGATCAATTATCGGGGAGATGCCAAATCCTTCAAACATATTCCCGTAACAGATATTCTCAGCGGCAAGGTGACGGAGAGTGAACTGAAAGGCAAGGCGGTTATTGTCGGGGCCACAGCCATTGGTATTTACGACATGCGGGTGACACCTTTTACAAGCGTTTTTCCAGGTGTTGAAATTCACGCCAATATCGTGGACAGTGTTTTAAGGGGGGAGTTTCTGTATCATCCGACATGGGCTGCTGTTTTTGATGTCCTGGCGATTGTTTTGGCTGGACTTCTCTTGGGGATGGTTCTGCCGAGAACCGGCGCTTTTTTGGGTATTATAACGGTGGGTGTTCTTTTTTTTGGTCACATCTTTTTTTGTCAGTATCTGTTTAGCAGCCAGGGATGGATTTTGAACATGGTTTACCCCTTGCTGGTTATCCTTGCCGTCTACATCAGTATTACTGTTTATAAATATCTCTCCGAATCCAGGCAGAAACGTTTTATCCGCAGTGCCTTTTCCACTTATCTTGCTCCTACGGTTGTTCAGCAGCTTATTGACTCACCGGAAAATTTGGAACTGGGGGGTGAAGAGCGGGAGATCACGGCCTTTTTTTCGGATGTGCAGGGCTTTACAAGTATTTCCGAGAAACTGACACCTCCTGAACTGGTGGAGCTCCTGAATGAGTTTTTAACTGAAATGACAAATATAATTCTCAAACATGAAGGGACCGTGGATAAATTCGAGGGAGATGCGATTATTGCCTTTTATGGGGCGCCAAACGCTCTCGAAAATCAGGCCGAAACAGCCTGTTTGACCTGCGTGGATATGCAGAAACGTCTGGGTGAGCTGCGCGAGAAATGGCATCAAGAAGGCAAGCCGGAACTGAAGATGCGAATAGGGCTGTCTACGGGTCCGGCAGTTGTCGGAAACATGGGATCAAGAAACCGGATGGATTACACCATGATGGGAGATACCGTCAATACTGCCGCAAGACTGGAAGGGGTCAACAAGATTTACGGTATTTACACCCTGGTATGTGAAACCACATTTAAGAAAGCAAGCCAGCGTATCTGGGGCAGAGAGATCGATTCCATCAATGTGGTGGGCAAGGCTGAACCGGTTACGGTTTATCAGATCCTCGGTTATGCCGGGGATATCGATGACACCCTGCTGAAAATGACCGGTCTGTATGCTGAAGGGCTTCATTTATACCGGCAACAGCGCTGGGATTCCGCCATTGAAAAATTTGATGCCGCTCTCAATATTTCCCCGGATGACGGCCCCAGCATAGAAATGAAAGATCGATGCACTCACTATAAGAAGGAACCACCGTCGCCAGACTGGAACGGGTCTTATACCATGAAGACCAAATAACAGAAAGACTGGATCCTCTATGGCTGTAGGAGATCCTGCTTCACGGTAGTCAGAAGCTATAACCCTTGCCGATGGGAGATTTAAATGCGAAGCACTAAATCCAAAATCCTAAACAATTCCAAATGACCTAAATTCGAATGATCAAAACAATCCGATTGGCGCTTAACCCAATGACAACGTTTGGGGCATTTGCGAATTTGATATTCGGATTTGTTTCGTATTTTGATATTCGTATTTAGAATTTCATGACATTATATGTGCAGCAGTAACCCTTTTAGGCTTGAAACAATATCGCAGGCTCTTTACGTTCTGGCATTACTTCAAAGGAGATCAAATGAGCGTCCTTAAAAGACATCCGGGGCTTTTTATGGGTTTGGGTGTTATGATTCTGTTTCTTGGGCTCTGGTTCGTACGATTTCAATTTTATCGGTATCATTATCGCGTTTGTACTTCCACGTCTGAAAGCACTGTTTTCCGGTATCGTTTTTGCGATCTTGCTGCTGCTGTTCATTGGTGGCACCGCATTCGCTTTCGTTTCCGGCGGGTTGTGGATACCGTCCATGTATCCATAATCTGGCTCTGGATTACGAACGGAAGCGTCAGTTCAATAAAGCAGCAGCTGTCTACGAATATATAGAAGAACATGACAGCAATTTTAAAGATGTGACGGTGAGAAAAAAGAAATTGATCCAGGCAAGCGAAACCATGGTATTTGGTGATAACCTTCTGAGCGGGGGCGTCCCCGGAGACGGGCTCATGAAAACCGGCTCCGATATCAAACCGACTCTCGGGCGCTATGAACTTGAGAGACAATTGGGCAAAGGTGCCATGGGTATTGTTTATCTTGGTAAAGACCCCAGAATAAACAGGACCACCGCTATTAAGACCTTTCGCTTTGCCGATGAATTTGATGAATCTGAGATAAAAGGCCTGAAAGAAAAATTTTTCCGCGAAGCAGAAAGCGCCGGAACCTTATCCCATCCCAACATTGTCACCATTTATGACGCCGGGGACGAACAGGATCTGGCCTATATCGCCATGGAGTATCTGGAAGGGGAAGATCTGGAAAAATATACCAAGAAAGAAAATTTAATACCCCTCCGAGAAATGATCGCTTACATGGCAGATATCGCAGATGGTCTTGCGTATGCCCATGAAAGGGGCATTGTCCACAGAGATATCAAGCCGGCCAATATCATGCTTTTGAAGAACGGTATGGTGAAAATCATGGATTTCGGCATCGCCAGGATTACCGCCACATCTCAGACACAGACCGGTATCGTCAAAGGGACGCCTTATTATATGTCTCCCGAGCAATTTTCCGGGAAAAAAGTGGACGGCAGGTCCGATATTTTTTCAATGGGTGTGATGATGTACCAACTCATGACAGGACAGCTTCCCTTTTATGCGGATAACCCGGCAGCCCTGATGCATAAAATCATGAACGAACCCCATCCAGATCCAAGAAAATTCAACCCCGCAATCGTAAAACCGGTCATTACCGTTTTGAATAACGCTCTTATTAAAGACAGGGAAAAGCGCTATCAAAAAGCTTCTCTGATGTGTGCGCATCTCAGGCAAATCGGAACGCGGATAGATGCCTTGAAGGCGCGTAAAAAAGAGAAAAATGACCCATGATCTTGGAAAAAGGACCGGTATTCTACAGTTCTTCTTCTCACGATGCTTGACCTAAACCCGTTTTTGTTATAAAAAGCAGGCTGTCAATCACCATCAGTCATTGCCAGTTGAACCGCGCCAGCAAGCGCATTTTTCGTGGTTTACTGAGGGGTTAACTAGCGAATCTGAACGATACAGATTTACTTGTGATCCAAGATTTCTCATAGCTTGTAGTGAGAAATTTTCAAATAAAGCCGACACAACAGGCCCAAATAGAAAAGAAGCGTATGTATCATATTGAATCTGCAGGGATTACCGATGTTGGTATGAAGCGAAAGAATAACGAGGATTCGCTTTTTTTGAACGATGAGAAACAGTTTTATGTCGTTGCAGATGGTATGGGCGGACATCAGGCAGGTGAGGTTGCCAGCAGCCTGGTGGTGGAAACCCTGTGGGATTACATCAAGCGCTTCAACGGGGATGATGATGTGGAAGAACTGGCGGACCATGATGAATCCTTATCCAGGGAAGCCAATCGACTACTTTCCGGCATCCACCTGGCGAATAAGAGTGTATTCCAGTCATCTCAGGAAAGTGAAAAATATCGTGGCATGGGTTCAACGGTTTCATCCGTCTATTTTACGGACAGTACGCTCATTGCCGCCAACGTCGGTGACAGCCCCATCTTTCTGATTCATGATGGTAAGATTGAATTGCTGTCGGTTCCCCATACGGTTCTTGCTGAACAGCGTGCCATGGATCCGGAGAATACCAAAGAACTGGGCAATGAATTCAAGCATATGCTGACCCGGGCAATGGGTGTCACCGAATCAGTCCAGGCTGACGTATCTGAACTACAGTGCTTTAAGGGGGATATTCTCGTTATCGGTTCGGATGGGTTAACAGAGAAAATCACCAAGGAAGAAATCCATGAAATCGTAGCAAAAGAAAAACCTGCGAAAGCCTGCCGGAAGCTGGTGGATTTGTCTAATCAACGCATGGGGGGAGACAACGTGACCGTTGTCGTTTTGAAGATAAAGAGCACAAAACCTCCCCAAGGAGGATTTTTTAAGTTTCTATCGAAAATTTTCTCTTGATTTCCCCAAAGAGATGGACGGACAGACCGTTCCCGGCTAGGAGCGAAACCGTCGCGCTTTATAAAATCATATAATGATTTTATTGATACTATAAAGAGGATACGAACATGCCGAAACTCATACTGAAGTTTAAGGATACCAAGATCAAGGATTTCCTGCTCGATCAGGGAATAAATATTACGATTGGACGTCGGGAGAGCAATGATATCGTAATTGAGAACCTGGCAGTTTCCGGAATGCATGCCAAGATCGATGCCATCGACAAAGGATATCTCCTGACGGACCTGAAGAGCAAGAATGGTACTTTTGTCAACGGTCAGCTTATTGCCACACACTGGCTGGGACACGGAGACACGGTGAGTATCGGAAAACACACACTGGTTTTTGCCTATGTCGAGGGAGAAGAAAAGCCGGCCGCTAACGCCAATGGTATGGACAGAACCATGGTCATGGACACCGACAAATATCGCGACATGCTGTCAAAAAGCTCCGAAAACGAAGCTGCTACCATCAGGAAAAAAGAATCTATGGGCATTTTGTCTTTTCTCGCAGGTGGCGATGGCGAATTGGAAATCAAAAAGAAGCTGATCAAGATAGGGAAAGATGCCTCTTGTGATATTGTCGTTAAAGGTTTAATGATTGGAAAAACAGCCGCTACCATCAGCAAGAGACCCAAGGGGTACTATCTGAGCTATGTGGGCGGCATGGCCAAACCCAAAGTCAATGATTTGGCGGTAAGGGAATCCGTCCTTCTGAATGAGTTTGATATTATCGAACTGGGTCCCATCAAGATGCAGTTTATTTATAAAAATTAAAAGTAATCACGAAAACACGAAAACACGAAAATTTATTCGATCTTTTTCGTGTTTTCGTGTTTTCGTGATAAATGATCTTAACTTTTACGGTTTCAATAGTCAATTTTCAATGTCACAGTTCCTTTTAGGTTTCTTAACTGACAGAGGTGTTCCGTGGTTGATATCCGTACCCATCTTGACATAGACCAGACGCTGTGTGGAAAACCACTGTCCATAGCGGACGGTGAAAGCCGGGTTGTCTTTACAGCCTTGCCGGAGATGGCTGTGGACAAAACCGGTCTGATTCATGGTGGATTTGTGTTCGGGTTAGGCGACTATGCCGCTATGCTGGCTGTTAACCACCCTAACGTGGTTCTGGGATCGGCCGATGTAAGATTTCTTAGTCCGGTCCAGATAGGAGACACAATAGAGGCGCGAGCGTCGGTTCAGAAAGTGGATGGGAAAAAACAGATGGTAGATGTTGTCATCACCCAAAAGGACAAAAAGGTCTTTAGCGGCAGATTCACCTGCTTTGTTTTGGAGGCTCACGTTCTTGAACCGCAATCGTGAACGCATTCCCTGTGGGTTCTGCCTGCAACAGAACATTTTTTTAGTTTGCTGCGAGGTCCTTGAAAAGGGAACTCAATCACAAAAACGCCATAAAGATCATTTTGGATATGAACCGAAATAGCGAGCGCATTTCCTCTAATTTCTGCCGTGCGGCAGTGCTTCGCATGCTGCGAGGTTCTTCAATAAACGCCATGGGCTTGTTCTTATGGCGAAAAGATTGAGTTTGTAATGCCGAAACCAGGTTTCAATGTTTTTACCAGTAACCGTCTTGAAAACCTCGTGGAACAACTGGCCCTGGAACTTCGAGCACCGCTCTCCTCACCCCTTGATAAAGATCTGATCATTGTACAAAGCCAGGGGATGGCCAGGTGGGTTTCCATGGAGCTGGCCAGGATCAATCGCATTTGTGCCAACTGTTTTTTCCCTTTTCCGAATGCCTTTTTGAATCATCTGTGCAAAAAACTGCTGCCCGGTGTTTCTGAATCCCCCATGTTCGATGCCCATGCGCTGGCATTCAGAATTATGACCATCCTGCCCGGATGCCTGCATAAGCCGGAATACAGTACTCTGAGATCCTACCTTTTGGATGATCAGGAGGGGATAAAGCTGTTCCAGCTGTCCAGCAGGATCGCAGATCTGTTTGACCAGTATCTTGTTTTCAGACCCGGGATGGTTCTCGGCTGGGAGCAGGGTGAAACCCCCGCAGATTCCAATCAGCATTGGCAGGCCGATCTGTGGCTGGAGATTAACACACCCATGGAATCCATGCACCGCGCACGCCTGCGTGAGGTGTTGCTTGAAAGACTGTCAAGAGATGATGTGGATGTGCTATCCCTGCCGAAACGGGTTTCAGCCTTTGGTATTTCGCACCTTCCCTTGTTCCATCTTCAGATATTGGCAGCAGTGTCCAGGCATGTCCAGGTCGATCTGTTCCTCATGAATCCCTGTAGGGAATATTGGGGGGAGATCGTCACCAACAAGGACATACGTCGCATCAGACACCATTATGAGACAAGGGAGATTGAACCACAGGACCTGCATCTGGATAAGGGAAACAGAATTCTTGCAACCATGGGCTCACTTGGAAGAGATTTTAATTCCATGATCAGTGAGCTTAACTGCGAACAGATGGAGATGTTTGAGTCACCACACCGGCGGACCATGCTTTCGACGATCCAGGCTGATATTCTGGATCTGGTTGAACCCGCAGCCCCATTTGGTCTGCATACCGAGAATCGTGATGATTCTACAGAAGCAGGGCCCAAAGCACCGCACCGATTTAGCGGAGACAGCAGTATCGTCATACATGCCTGTCACAGTCCCATGCGGGAAATCGAGGTGCTTTATGACAGTATCCTCGCCATGCTGGATGAGGACCCCGCCCTGATGCCCCGGGATATCCTGGTGATGATCCCGGATATCGAAACATACGCACCGTTCATTTATGCCGTGTTCGATACCATTGCCCAGGACAAGATGCGCATCCCGTTCAGCGTCGCCGATAGAAGTATCATCAAAGAGAGTCGCGTCATCGAGGGTTTCATGGCCATTCTCGAACTGACGGAAAGCAGGATGGAAGCAGGGCGTGTCCTTTATCTGCTGGAATATCCTGTCATAAGAGAAAAGTTCGGATTGACTGAAGCGGATCTATTCCGTTTAGAGGGGTGGGTAAAGGACGTCAATATCCGGTGGGGCAGGGATGCAGATTTCCGTTCTCGACTGGGGCTGCCGGGGATGAACGAAAATACATGGGAGGCGGGGATCCAGCGCCTGCTCCTGGGTCTGACCATGACAGGCAAGGATCAAAACCTGTTTTCGGGTATTCTTCCCTATGATAACGTGGAAGGGGAAGACAGTCTGCTGCTCGGCCGATTTCTTGATTTTTTAGCGTGTCTGTTTCAGGTTTGTACAAGCTTAGAACAAGCCAAAACAATTTCTCAATGGGCAGCTGCTTTTATCACAATCCTGAATCAGATGTTTTCTAGTGGTGATCTTTTTGAAAGAGACCTGCAGACACTGCGCAAAATAATCGATCAGATGGTCGAGAATGCCCGGGTTTCTGAATTCGAGAATAGACTTGACATCGAGGTCGTCAAAACATGCCTGCGCAACAGTATCGAGGGCAATGTTTTTGGCTCTGGATTTATCTCGGGGGGCGTTACATTCTGTGCCATGCTTCCCATGCGCAGCATACCCTTCAAGATGATTTGCCTGGTGGGTCTGAGTACGGATGTGTTTCCCAGGGATGTCCGCAAGCTTAGCTTTGATCTGATGGCGGGCCATCCCATGAAAGGGGATCGATCCAGGCGGGATGATGATAAATATCTGTTTCTTGAAGCGTTGATTTCAGCCAGAGAAGCATTATATATCAGCTATATCGGGCAAAGCGTTCAGGATAACACGAGAATCGTCCCCTCGGTTCTGGTCAGTGAACTCATGGATTATATCCATGATCGCTTTGGTATTGAACCGGGTGCCCTGGTAAAGCATCACCCATTGCAGGCCTTTTCCCCGGCGTACTTTCAGGAAGAAAGCCCTTTTTTCAGTTATTCGCGGGAAAATTTTGAAGCAGCGACCCGTCAAAATAAAGCAGAGCCTCACCAAAAAATCGTTGCCGGCAGCCTGGATTCACCATCGGATGAATGGCGTCAATTGGATGTGGAGACATTGGGTCTTTTTTTCAAGAATCCAGCCAGGTTTCTGTTACAGAAGCGACTGGGCATCATTTTTGAAGAATTGGCGGTTTTGCCGGACGACCGGGAAAACTTCAGACTGGAGGGTCTGGACAAGTACCTGGTGGAACAGGAGCTTCTCCATCATCAAGCGCAAGGGATTGACCTGAATGACTTGAAATCGGCTGTCCATGCCAGAGGTATTCTTCCCCACGCGGAAATCGGTTCGTATGAATTCAACCGGATGTCCCTGGATATCAAAACGTACGGTGATTTTCTGGATGGCTATATCCAGAAGAGGACCCCGGAGTCCCAGGTATTCAAACTGATAATCGATGATTTTACATTGACGGGCAGCCTCCCCGGTATTTATGGAGACAATTGTCTATATTTTCGTTATACCCGATTTAATCCTGGGGATTTGATCCGTCTGTGGATATATCATCTGGTTCGTTGCTGCCTGACTGATGTGTCCCCGGGGAAGAGTTTCTACATGGCTCGTGATGCAATATTTGAATTTGGGCCGGTGAGTGACAGCCTTATGATTTTAAAATCTCTTCTGTCGATTTTTTGGGAGGGTCTGGCTGAGCCGATTCATTTTTTTCCGGCATCATCCTACGCGTATGCTGAACAGGTGATACGATATTCAAAAAAACGTGAAGCAGGGTTGAAGTCTGCCGGGAGCAGATGGGTCAATGAGCGTTCTTGGTCTGAATCGGCTGATCCGTATGTTGCCTTCTGTTTTGCGGGAGTGAACCCATTGGACAGCCGTTTTGAAACCCTTGCGGAAACCATTTTCCGCCCAATACTGAAAAATTCCCAGGTAAAGGAAGGGCCCTAATTAAAAAAGCGACAAGGTCGCGTCAAATAAAATCGTCCCAACGATTTTATAAGGATACAGAAAATGACTGAAAAATATCAAAAGACCTATCCCATATCATGGGAGCAGCTGCACAGGGATTCAAAAGCGCTGGCCTGGCGGTTGTTGGATCATGGAGAGTGGCAGGGAATTGTCGCCATCACCCGGGGGGGACTGGTACCGGCCGCGGTTATATCCAGGGAACTGGATATTCACCTGGTAGATACCATCTGCATTTCCAGTTACCAATGGAAGGAACAGGGAAAGGTGGATGTTCTTAAATCGTTTCAGGGGGACGGGGAGGGCTGGCTTCTCGTGGACGATCTGGTGGATACGGGCAAGACCGCCGGGGTTGCCAGAAAAATGCTTCCCAAAGCTCATTTCGCAACGGTTTATGCAAAACCTGCCGGAAGACCCCTTGTGGATACATTTATCACAGAAGTGAGCCAGGACACCTGGATTTTATTCCCATGGGATTCGGAGTCCCGGTTTGTGGAACCCATCTCCAACATTTGTAATGACAGATGAACTGATTGATAAAAAGAATACAGGGGTCAGAAGTCAGAATACAGAATAAGCTAATAACCTTCGGCTAAGTCAAAAATATGGATTTATTGAGGCCTTTGAAAAATGCTCAAGTTTGGTTTAGTTCAAGGAAGGCGAAAATTTTAACCGCAGGAATACATCGGGTATTTTGAGGATTAAAATTTGAGCCTGACACAGAAATAGGCCAAAAGGGAGTGTTTTTCACAGGTCTCTTAAAAAGCGCCCAGCTGACAGGGTTTTACCTTCATGCTCAGCGCCTCGCAGGCGCTTGCCACCGCAAGTTTTTTGAGTCCTTGCTGTGAAGCGATCTCCCAGCAGTGCTCACATGAGATACGCTTGCTTTTCTGCTTTGTGTCAAGGGCGTTTTTGAGATCTGAAGAGACACTGTCCGCTGGTTTGACGATGTTTTTTTGGGGTGAATATCCAAAGAGCCCCATCTGGCATTTGATAATACGGGCCTCCAGGAGGTCAATGGTCATGCCGACTTGCGAGGGCGGCACCGAGAGATCTGCGGCAACCAAATGTGCTGCGGCACAGGTGATGTGATTATTGGAAAGTTTTTGTTTGACCTGCTCCACGATTTTTGGATCGGCCTCGACTCCCTGGGGGTGTTTGGATGCATAGTGTCCCGCGTCTTCATGGGTCATGGGGTGCCTCGTGATTCCTTTATATTGTTTATAAGATAATTTGCCTAAATATCATGTTTGTGCTGTATAAGCAAATAAGGGTTTGAGGGCAGAGCTTCAGAGGGGTGGCGGGTGAGCTATCAACATATGGATCATCTCCAAAAAAGTTGATCCATATTTAGGATTCCTTGAACCCTTTCTCCCAACTAATTGGGAGAAGAACCCAAAATAGTAAACATGAAACCATTTGACCTTCTAAATAGCCCGCTGTCCGGCACAAACCTTATCGAAGCCAGCGCCGGCACCGGGAAAACATATACCATCGCAGGTCTTTTTCTGCGTTTGCTGCTGGAAAAGAATTTGACGGTGGACCAGATTTTGGTGGTGACCTTCACAAAGGCAGCCACAGAAGAGTTGAAAGAACGGATTCGGAATAAACTTCTGGAGGCCCGCCGGGCGTTTACATCGGGTTCAAGTGATGATGCAGCTGTATCGGTGCTGGTGTCGGGAATGGATCGTGCTGAAACAGCCCTCGAAAGGATACAGGATGCACTGCGGGATTTCGACAACACCGCAATTTTCACAATTCACGGGTTCTGCCACAGGATCTTGACGGACCACGCCTTTGAAACCGGTGATCGATTCGATACGGAACTGATGACAGAGCCCACATCCATGCTTACCTCGGTAGCGGATGATTTCTGGCGGAGACATTTTTACAAGGCAATCCCGGAACTTGTCCAATATGCTCTGAAAAGGATCAGGAAACCTGATTTTTTTTATGCACTTCTACAGAAAGCCCGGCATCCGGGTATCTGGGTCATTCCTGATCCGGATGAACCCGAACTCAGTCACCTGGGGGCTTTTAGAGAGCAGCTGTCGCAGGTTCGTTGGATGTGGCCGGATGTGAGCATCGAGATCCAGGAAATACTGAAAGATCCGTGTTTGAGCGGTGTTGTCTACGGAGGTTATAAGGAGGATAAAAAGACACCCGGCATGACTGTGAGGGAGGCCAGGGTTGCAGTACTGGTAAAGCAGATGGATCGGTTTGTGGAAGAGAACAGCCCGGATTTGCCGCTCTGGAAGGGGTTTGAAAAGTTTACGGCGGACAAAATCGGATCATGTGTCAAGAAAGGACACGATCCCATTACACATCCATTTTTTCTCAAATGCAAGGCCTTGAAGAAACATGCTGATGGTCTTGTTGCCGAACTGGATGCAACCCTTGTCTACCTGAAGTCCGAATGCCTCAAATTTGGCAGAAAGGCGCTTCTGGAAAGAAAAAAGCGTCGGAATGTTCAGTTTTTTGACGATCTTTTATTGTTGGTGCAACAAGCGCTTATGGAAAAGCAAGGGAACGTGCTGGCGGCCAGGATACGTCACCGATATCGCGCAGCGCTTGTGGATGAGTTTCAGGACACCGATCTGGTTCAATATGAAATATTCACACGTATATTTTCGAGGAAAGACCATCCTTTGTTCATGATCGGTGACCCCAAACAGGCCATATACAGTTTTCGCGGTGCTGATGTCTTTTCCTACATGAAAGCCTCGGCTCATGCAGAAAACAAGTATACCCTGTTCCAGAATTATCGCTCAACACCCGGCATGATAAGGGCTGTGAATACCTTGTTTTCAAATATGGCCAACCCGTTCATATTTGAAGAGATTCCTTTTGAGAAAGGCCGGCCCGGAAGCAAATCGGCCTTCAATGTCACCACACAAGGGGCGCCTATGTGTGTCTGGTTTTTGTCACTGCAAGGGGGCCGCAGCATGACAGTCCAGGATGCCACCCATACGATCGTTCACGCCGTTACCGGAGAAATAGCACGGCTGATTTCGGTTCCGGATGGGAAAGTCAAACCTGGGGACATTGCTATACTGGTACGCACAAACAAGCAGGCTGTTCTGGCAAAAGAGTCACTGTCCAGCGCCAGGATCTCCGCTGTTATCTATAGCGCTGGAAATGTCATGGATTCATCAGAATCCCGTGAAATAGCGCAGATACTGATGGGTATTGCAAATCCAGCCAAAGTGGCTAGCCTCAAGGCGGCCTTGTCCACGGATATGCTGGGCGCTAAGGTGGCATCCCTTGATTCCACACAAATGGATGAACGCTGGTGGGAGAAGCGCACCGAGGTCTTTATGGACTACCATCGTCTCTGGCAGGCTAAGGGTTTTATGCCGATGTTCCGATCTTTTATGAACCAGGAGGGTGTAAGGGAACGCCTGCTTTCCCTTCCCAATGGTGAACGGCGTCTGACGAACGTGTTGCACCTTTCAGAAATTCTTCACACGGCGTCAATGGAAAAAAAACTGGGTATGACCGGGCTTCTGAAATGGTATTTTATCCAGAAAGACCCTGATACACCCCGGCAGGAGATACACCAGCTTCGTTTGGAAAGTGATGAGGATGCCGTCAAGATTATTACCATTCATAAAAGCAAAGGCCTGGAGTTTCCCATTGTATTCTGTCCTTTTGGATGGGGAAAATCCCAGGTCTCCGGTGATGATTTCACATTTCACGACATGGATGCAGACAGACGTATTACGCTTGATCTTGGGTCCAGGGAGATGGAAGACCACCGGGTGATGGCCCAGAATGAACTGCTGGCCGAGAACCTGAGACTCCTCTATGTGGCTGTCACACGGGCTATTGAAAAATGCTATCTGGTGTGGCCAAGACTCCGGTATACAGAGACCTCTGCCCTGGCGTATCTGTTGCATGGTCTGGGTCCGGAATCATCTTTTGATACTTCAGAGAATCTGATCGTTAAGTTGCGAGATGTCTTATCCAATATGGATTCGGAAACGTTCCTACATGACATGCAGCTCCTGGAAAGCAATTCTCAGGGGGGCATCACGGTGTCGCCCTTGCCTGACAATGCGATTCCGGCTATGGTGCAGGCTGCCCCGGACATAAAAAATCTCAAGGTGAGAACCTTTTCCCGCAGCATTGACAGAAGGTGGCGGGTGTCAAGCTACTCGTCACTTGTTTCAGGCAGAACCCCGGATCATGAACTGCCGGACAGGGATGAGCTGCCAGTTTTAGAGGATCATGGTGCTGTGCAGCATGCTGAAACGATGTTGGATGATACCAGCGCTGCAGGGGAATCTAGCATGTTTTCCTTTCCAAAAGGCGCTGCCAGCGGCATTTTCTTTCATGACATCCTGGAACACCTCGATTTTACCAATGGAGATATGAAATACCGGCAGGATTTGGTGTTGTCGAAATTGTCTGCTTACGGTTTTGATCCTTCCTGGGTGGATGTGATTGTGCGGATGCTTGAAAATCTTTTAGCCCTTAACCTGACCCGGGACACAACTGCTTTTTCCTTGTCTGCAGTCGATAATGCCCAGCGGATCAACGAGATGGCCTTTTATTTTCCATTGCAAAACCTGTCTCGTAGCCTTCTCAAACAAATTTTCGATGATTTTTCGGATCAGGGCGTGTTAATGGGATTTCCCGAAAAAATGGAACGACTGACGTTTTCCCCGGTCAAGGGATTGATGAAAGGGTATCTGGATGTTCTGTTTCAGCATGGAGGCCGATATTTTATCGTGGACTGGAAATCGAATTTTCTGGGAACGACACTGGAAAATTATCAAAGAGAGCTGCTGAATGCCGAAATGCAGAAAGCGTTTTATGTGCTTCAATACCATCTGTATGTTCTGGCAACACATCTGCACTTAAAGATGAAGTTGCCGGGGTATGTGTATGAAAAAGATTTCGGGGGGGTTTTTTACATATTTCTGCGGGGTATCGATGCCGTAAGAGGGCCTGAATATGGTATCTTTGAAGACCGTCCGGATATTCGTCTGGTGGATGCCTTGGGAAAGGCCTTGATTCCGAATTACAACAAGACCTGACAAGAACATATTGCTCCGCAGGATAAGTTGGAAGAGAAAAAGATTTTTTCATCACGAAAGCACGAAAGGTTGAAAACACGAAAACGACCCTGAGAAAATAGGCAAAACTATCTGAGTCAAAACATGGATATTCTCGATAAAATAGATCGAAACGATTACTTTTCGTCCATCGATCGTCATCTGGCACGTTTTATGACAGGGCTTTCTCCACAAACAGACCCTGTCATCGGGTTGTCGGCGGCACTGTTAAGCCGCAACAACCGCGAGGGGGATGTTTGTATCGACCTGGGTCTTTTTGCCGGATTGACACTTGCCTCGGAAGTGGAAGCGGAACATGCACTGACATGCCCAAATCTGTCGAAATGGCGGGAGCATCTGGGAAAAAGCGATCTGGTGGGAAAGCCCGGAGAATACTATCCCTTGATCCGGGATGATGCAGACAGGCTTTATTTCTACCGTTACTGGGATTATGAGAAAAATCTGATCGATCTCATACACGCGAAAACCCGGAACGATGTCAGAGAAATCGATCTTGGAAAACTGAAACAACACCTGGACACTTTTTTTACAGAAACCGGAAAACCCGGCATCGACTGGCAGAAACTGGCCGCAGCCGTTGCGGTGTTGAAACGCTTTTGTGTGATTTCAGGTGGACCCGGTACCGGAAAAACCTATGCCATTGCCCGGATTCTGGCAACACTGATCGAACAGCACGATCCCGACGGCTTGCGGATATATCTGACAGCCCCCACCGGTAAGGCTGCTGCCAGGCTGGCGGAATCCCTAAGGGAAGCCAAAAAGGCATTGACCTGTGATCCCAAGATTCTTGAGGCCATTCCCGATGTCAGTGCCACCATTCATCGCATGCTCAAGTCCGTAAAAGACTCCCCGTATTTTTTTTACAACCGCGAAAATCCATTGCCGGCAGATGTGGTGGTGGTGGATGAAGCTTCCATGGTGGATCTTCCCCTCATGAGCAAGCTGGTCCAGGCACTGCCAAGAGATTCAAGACTCATTCTCATCGGCGACAGACATCAGCTCGCCTCTGTTCAGGCCGGGTCGGTTTTGGGTGACATCTGTGGAGACAAAATTGACAATGGTTTTTCCAAGGTATTTGCCCGGACCCTGGCGCCTGTTGTGAATTGCGATCCTGGTCAATTGACACGCCCTTGCCAGGATAAAACAGGCCTTCAAGACAGCATGGTCTATTTCACCAGAAGCTACCGTTTTGAGAAAAAAAGTGGTATCAGCGTACTCAGTCGGGCCGTCAATCAAGGTGCCGTGGATGATGTTTTGGACATCCTCAGACAGGGTCACTATCCAGAGCTTAGCTGGTACCCGCTTTCAAGCCATGCGGATCACCAAAACCTGCTGTCCAAAAACATTCATGAACACTACAACAGACTGCGCCATGCAGATGATCCCCAGGAGACGCTCGAAGAACTGAATCGCTTCAGAATACTGTGTGCTGTCAACCAGGGGGATCTGGGTGTCGACACCATCAATGCCAAGGCAGCAGCAATTCTGGCAGGGGAAAAGAAAAACCGGATCCCGGGAGAATTTAAATCGGAATGGTATCATGGCCGTCCCATTCTGATTACGGCAAATGAACACAATCTGGGTCTTTTCAATGGGGATGTGGGGATTACCATGGTCCTGGAAACAGCCGAAGATCAGACCTGTCACGTCTATTTCCAGGGTGGTTCTGCAGGGGCGCTACAACGATTTTCTCCTTCTCGTCTTCCCCGGTACCAGGATGTGTATGCCATGACAATACATAAAAGCCAGGGATCTGAGTTTGACGAGGTGCTGCTGGTTTTGCCGGAAAAAGACACGCCCTTGATAACCAGAGAGCTGCTCTATACCGGTATTACCCGGGCCAAACGAAAGCTGTCGATTTTGGCTTCTGAATCTGTTATAAGGAACGCCGTATCAAGACGGATAAAACGGGCATCTGGTTTACGGGATGCCCTATGGCGCTATTGAGTTTGTTGGGTTCATTGAGTTTATTGTGTTTATTGAGTTGATTATCGTTCATTGTTAATGGTTCTATTAAAATCAATACTTCTGTCTTCTGAATTCTCTGGCTCCTATGTTTTGTGATAAAGCCCCTTTTAGGGGCAACCCAAAGCCTGGTCCTCTGGGCCTGGATTCTTTACTCGGAGAATAAATAATATGAAAAAGACGATTATCAAGGGCACGGGCAGATATGTTCCTGAGCGGTTGATCACCAATGACGACCTGACGCAGTGGATGGAAACCTCGGATGAGTGGATCCAGCAGCGCACCGGGATCAAACAGCGCTATTGGATACCGGAAGGGGGCAATGTGGGGGCGTCCGATCTGGGATTCGAGGCCTCTAAAATTGCCCTTGAAAAAGCCGGGTGGCAACCAAAAGATATCGACATGATCATTTTTGCCACCCTCAGCCCGGATGCTTTTTTCCCTGGTTCCGGGTGCTTTCTTCAGCACAAACTGGGGCTTGACGACACACCGGCTCTGGATATTCGCCAGCAGTGTACAGGCTTTCTCTATGGCCTTGTAACCGCAGATGCGTTCATCCGCAGCGGCCTGTACAATCGTGTGCTCCTGGTGGGCGGGGAAGTCCACAGCACCGGCATCGATATTTCCACCCGTGGCAGGGATGTGGCCGTAATTTTCGGGGATGGCGCGGCGGCAGTCTGCCTGGAGGCGGTGGAGACACAAGAGAATGCAGGTGTTCTGGCATCGACCCTGCACGCCCAGGGTGAATTTGCTGAAAGCCTGTGGGTGGAGGCCCCGGCATCGCGTCAGATGCCCCGTATTGACACAAAGATGCTGGCAGAGAACCGTCATTATCCGCACATGGATGGCAAAAACATCTTCAAGATGGCTGTGAAACGACTGCCCGACGTTACCATGAAAGTCCTGAAGCAGTCCGGTCTGACCATCAACGACATCGATCTGATCATACCCCACCAGGCCAACCTGCGTATCAACCAGTTCTACCAGCAGTCCATGAAGATACCCGAGGGCAAGGTCTACAACAATATCCAAAAATACGGCAACACCACTGCCGCTTCCATACCCCTGGCCATGGATGAAGCCCTGGAAAAGGGCATCATTGATGGGGCCAGTACCCTGTTGTTTTTAGGCTTAGGGTCCGGTGTAACATGGGGGGCCTGTATATATAAAGGACTGAAGACAGATAGCTGATAGCTGGCAGGTCATAGGTCATAGCTAGATTGGGGACTGAACGATCAGGCGGTTATGCGACTGCCATTCTATTCGCTATGGGCTATCAGCTCCAGCAAATAAAATTGTTCACGATTTTATTTGGAGATGAATCATCAACGCTTTCTCGACTTCTTGCATGGCCTCTGCATCCACTGCTCCGATGAACTTGACAAAACGTCTTTTGTCGAGTGTTCGGATCTGATCGGCTTTTGCCTTGGAATCTTTGGGAAGATTCCCAATCCCCTTTTGTAAAAAAATCTCGAAGGGATATATCTTCTGAAGGTTTTTAGATGTAATGGGTAGTACGGTCAAGGTTCCGGAAAATCGATTGTTGATATCATTGGATACGATCAACGCCGGCCGGGTTTTGGAACTTTCACTTCCCATCACCGGATCCAGGGCCACCAGGTAGATATCGCCCCGCCTAATATTCATCCCATCCCTCCAGATCAAAGGGTTCGAATGCCTCCGCAACTTTCAGATTTTCATTTTTCCCGGCCCGATAACCTTCTGTGAGCTGCAAATCCATTTCTGCTTTTTTAATCTGGTCGATCATCAGCCGCAGTGCCTGGACAATGAATCGACTGCGTTTTCTTGGCCCGGCCATTTCATCCAGGGATGCGGCCAGATCTTTTGGCAGGGTGATGTTCATGCGAATGTTTTCTGTATACATAATGCACCTCTAAAACCTATTTAAATGTGTTTTATAATACACATTTAAATGTCTAAAGTCAAGATGTCTATATGTTTATTGCAGAGCCCAGAGCGGCCTATGATCGATAAAAACGCACAGGGATATTATTACCTAAACGACACACCAAGGCATTCTGCCACTATTACCTTTTTTACATAGTAAACGCTGAAAGCATATTCTTTTTGGCAGCCCAGGTTCAATTCATCATATTATATGAACCATAAATCACTGAAATATTAGATATAAAATCAATGAAATAAGACACTGCAAAGTGTTTTGTCGTTTTGGCACCAATTCTGCATTCGTAAGAATACAAATTGAATACGAACCATGTTTAAAATAAATTAATCAAAATAGGAGAGAACTCATGCAGAAATGGTTTAAGATTTTAATTTTACCCTTTTTAGTTTTGTTTTTATTGGCTGGAAGTGCCATGGCTGTCAATATTACGATTTATGATGGCAGGGGATACTACGGCCAAGGTACTGGTTTTGAAAAGGAGGAAACAGAACCAGGCATGATAAATAGTTTGGATTGGGATCTGCAAGCATTCTTATATGAGGGAACTACCTCTACCTTGTCCATGGGAGGTGGGTATCATTTTATAGATGGTTTTGGCGGAATGAAATCTGGTGACATATTTCTTGATGTTACCGGTGATGCTACATACGGAACCGATGGTGTAAGTTTGCAGAATGGATACGATTTTGTCATCGATGTAAATTGGAGCGCGGACTCCTACAATATTTATACTTTATCTAATGCTGATAATTTGGTGGATGTTATTAATTATAACAGACCTGGATCGAGTCCTTGGCAGTATACTGGTGGCGGAGCCGGTGAAAGTGTAGTAGGATCCGGACGTTTTTCTTTTTTTGATGATGGCACCGGTGGATATCGTTACTATGTAACTGGATTTGATCTTTCTTTTTTAGATACTTACGGATATGAATTCACAGCTCATTTTACGATGGAGTGTGGAAATGATAATTTAATGGGTTCGACGGCTCCTGTGCCCGAACCTGCCACCATGTTACTGCTTGGCACCGGTCTCATCGGTCTTGCCGGGGTTACCCGAAGGAAAATAATCAAGAAATAACACTGTGTGAACAAATAGTCTGAAACGTGACGCCAGTCACTCCTTTTACTGCCCGTCCATGGGGGACGGGCAGTTTTTTATTCAACAGCGATCCGTGTCATCGGGCGTGGTCAGAGATAACGGGCTTTTGACGAGTCAGTCCGGGCAGACATACAAGAAAATCTTTGATGATTTGAAAAACTGAACGTCCAGCAATAAATGAAAACGAATATTGAAAATCCCTAATCCCTCTCAAGTTTGAGAGGGGCTCTCATTTCTTGACAACGTCTCTCCCAGCAGTTACCTTTCTGAACGATTGTTTCTATGTAAAACATTGAATTATCAAACGCAATGTCGGTAACTTCGTGATGTAGCGCAGAACTTCAGCTCTGCTCGAGATCTTTTTATAGGCAGGGCTAGCCCTGCGCTACTACTTTTTCTTCTTAAGAGCCTATAAAGAACCCAATGCACCCTCTATTAAATGATGCTGTCGCACTCCAGGACCACATCCAGCAAGTTACGGGAAAGCTTCTCCTCAAGGAACCAGTCTACCCGGAACACATGGACGGTATCAGGAATGCCTCGGCAGTCATGTTTCTTCTGGGACTCATGCCGGGTGAGAATGGTCAGGGACACGAACCCAGCCTTATATTGAACAAGCGATCCCAGGCCGTCAATCAGGCGGGTGACCTGTGTTGCCCCGGTGGCGGTATTTCCCCAGGCATTGACACCTTGCTGGCGAAAACCATGGCTTTGCCGGGTCTTCCCATGTGGCGCTGGCCTTTCTGGTCGACTATTCGTTCCCGGCGGTCTGTGGAGGCGGGGATTCTGCGGATACTTTTTTTCACCAGCCTGCGTGAATGCTTTGAGGAGATGCGTCTGAATCCATTTGGTGTGCGTTTTTTGGGTCCTTTGCCGACCCAGCGATTGGTCATGTTTGGGCGGGTCATATATCCCATGGTGGGGTGGGTGTCCAAACAGCGGCACTTCAGACTGAACTGGGAAGTGGATAAGATTGTCTTGATACCCTTGCGGAAATTGCTGGACCCCGGCAACTATGTTCAGTATCGGCTCGAGATGAAAGATTCCAAAGCCGACAACGGTGTTCAGCAGGTCTATGATGCTCCGAGCTTTCTTCACAAAAGCGGGCTGGAAAGGGAGGTACTCTGGGGTGCCACCTGTCGGATTACGCTGAATTTTCTTGAACTCATGTTCGGGTTTGAGGTGCCCACAGATGGCTCCCTGCCTGTTCTCAGAGCTAACATGGACAAAAGCTACCTGAACCCGAAGGTTTTTTAAATTACAGGGCAAAATGCAGTTTTTTAGAATTTCGTATGATCACCCTTTCATTCCCGCCTTCGCAGGATTGAAAGGGACCCAGATCGGATCGTCATTCCCGCGAAGGCGGGAATCCAGAAAGTAGTCTCAGGGTTATTGATGCAGACTTGAGTTTAAATAGGAAACAGCGCATGAACCACCAACCGTCCGACAGATTCAAGCACATATGTCTCATGTCCAGCCCGTGGCCGCTTTTCAAACGGCCCTCTATTCAGCTGGGCTCCCTGAAATCCTTTCTAAACAAGGAGCTGAAAGACATCCGGGTCAATACGGCGCATATCTATCTCAATGTGGCCCATGCCGTGGGTTATGATGTGTACCAGGCAATATCCAAGCGGACCTGGCTGGCGGAATCGGTGTATGCAGCACTATTGTATCCTGAAAGGTTCAACGCCATAGAACGGTTTTTTCGGAAGAAAATTCACCGAAATCAGGTGTTGGCGTCTATTGACTTTAGAGCCTTGGTTCAGCAGGCCAAGGACGCTACAGATACGGCCATACAACAGATAAACTGGCATGACATCGGCCTGGTGGGTTTTTCCGTGTGTTTTTGCCAGTTGACATCGAGTCTCTATGCCGTCCAACAGATCAAAAAGATATCCCCTGAACTCATTACGCTTTTTGGTGGGTCAACCATTTCCAACCCTTTTTGCAGGAAATACCTCGATGTTTTCCAAGACATCGACGTTATTGTTAACGGGGAAGGGGAGCTTCCTTTGCTCAGGCTGCTGGAGCATCTTGGAAAATACGGGAGTATCGAGACCGCCCATACCATAGACGGTGTCGTGACACGGGGCTTGTCCCCTAAGAAAGCGCATGTTTTTTCCCAATTGCCCCATCTTGAAGGTCTGGCAACACCTGACTATGACGATTACTTTAAAACACTGGGCACATTTTCTCCTGACAAGCAATTTTTTCCCACCCTTCCTGTGGAATCATCACGGGGGTGCTGGTGGAAAGGGGCGGCGAGCGAAGAACAGACAAAAGGATGTGCTTTCTGCAATCTGAACCTGCAGTGGGATGGATACCGGCAGAGAACGCCCGACAGTGTTGTTCATGACATCAATGTATTAACGGACCGTCACCAGACCCTGTCCATGGCATTTATGGACAACGTACTGCCCGCCAAAGCGTCAGAAAAACTGTTTTCGGCCTTGGGCCGGTTGGACAGGGATCTGCAGATGTTTGCAGAGATCCGGGCGTCGACATCCCAGAAGACCCTGGCCAAGATGCGTTCAGCCGGCATGACCGAAGTTCAAGTGGGAATTGAAGCATTGAGTACTAACCTTCTGAAAAAAATGAATAAAGGTACCACGGCAATTCAGAATATGGCGATCATGAAACACTGCGAGGCCCTGGGGATAGAGAACGTGTCTAACCTGATGCTCCACTTTCCAGGCAGTGATGAAGCCGATGTCATGGAAACCTTACAAAACCTGGCATTTGCCATGCCTTTCCGGCCCCTCAAGTCGGTTAATTTCTGGCTGGGTTTGGGGAGCCCAGTCTGGCAAAACCCCAGGCAATTTCATGTCCAATCCATATCGAATCACCCACATTACCGTATCCTTTTTCCGGAGCATGTCACGAAAAATGTACAGTTTTCAATCCAAGCCTATCGCGGTGACCGGCTAGGCCAGAGAAAACTCTGGAAGCCTGTTGAAAAGAGAATTCATACGTGGAACAGGTTTTATGCGGATCTACACCGTCAGCCGTGGGCCGGGCCGATTCTCAGCTATCAGGATGGGGGACGTTTTCTGATCATCCGCCAGCGCCGGCTCGACACAGACCCTCTGCAGCATCGTTTGACCGGCCCATCCCGCGAAATCTATTTGTTTTGCAGCAATATCCGATCTGTCAGGAGCATCAGATTGCGATTTCCAGCGCTTCCTGAAGACAAACTCATATTGTTTCTGAAAATGATGGTTGGCAAGGGCCTGATGTTCGAAGAGAAGGGGAGATTTCTGAGTTTGGCGGTGAGGGTATAAACATTAAATAGTGTCCATCCACAAATGATCTTTTCACGCCCTGCCGGTGTTGGGCGCCATGATTTAACGCCTCAAAATAGCGCGCTATTCCTCCGGGTTAAATCTGACGCCCGCCTTGTCAGAACGCGAAAATCTCTATTTCTGGACGGACACTAAATAGGGTGGAAACGTTTTCAAGAGATGAAGAAATAAAAGATGAACGTCCAACATCGAACGTCCAGCGTCGAATATTGAATGGGTAAGTAAGGATAAATGACGCGTATTGCTTCGTTTAGAGCCCAGGACTTGTATAGAAAAATTTGCAGGCGGTAATGAAAAATTTGCACAGATTTGCGGGAAATGTGATATGATTACAAGCATTTTGAAATTCAAGAGGGAGAACTGCCGATCGTGAAACACCCACAACACCCCATTGAGCAAGAAATCAAAACCCTCAGGGAAATTGTGCCGCAACTGGTGGGGCAGCTCAGGTTGGACAAGGATGTGGATATCGCAACCTGGCAAACGCTCATCGACAAAAAACTGCTTCCCAAACTGGCGCCTGATTTTCCCCTGGTGGCATCCATCTGTGGTGGGGGCTCATCCGGTAAGTCCTCTCTGTTCAATGCACTCATTCAAGACAATATATCTCCAACAGGTGGTACTGCCGGTATTAACCGCCGGATTCTTATATCCGGTAACTCTGATAGTTTTTCAGATGGCAACCGTTTTGCAGACCTTTTCAATACCTTTGGGTTTCGACCAGAGCCCTTGCTGGATAAAAACGATCTTATCCGGCAGGGAAATGCCCGATATGTACTCAATCCCCAGACGCCTTCCAATCTTATTCTTCTGGACACACCTGATTTTGACACCGGGTTAAAAGGTGCCTATCTCAACCGCGAAGTTGCCAGACAGGCCCTTGAGGTGTCGGATGTACTGGTATATATTTTTACCAATGCCAATTATAACAACCGGGACAACACCGATTTTATTTCAGAGATTCTTACCGGTATCGGTATCCGCAAATGCTTTCTGATCTATCGCGTATATGCCAGTTATCCCGATGAAGAGATAATTGACCATGCAGGAACAGTTGCCGAAAATCTATACGGCAGAGAGGCTGCCAACCATGTATTGGGTATCTACCGGGCAGATGAGGATAACCGGGTTGCGGCTGATGAGAAATTCATGGACTTGCTGCCGTTGGGAAGCAGTGGCCTTTTCCTGATGGATGCCTTGGCAAGCCTGGACAGGGAAGAGATTCGCCTCGACTTGATGTCTTCCATCCTTATGGATGTCCTGGAACAGGCCGGAGATATTTCAAGCAGGGCTGGGGTTTCGCTGCTGGAGCTGGGGCTCTACCGAAATGCCCTGCAGACGTGGCAAAGCCATTGTGTGCACCAGGCCTTGAAACGTTTTCCCATGGATATCGTACTCAAACGATTCATGGAGATCTGGCACCAGACTGACCCCTCTCATATCAGGTGGATGCGCAAAGCAGGCAAGGTCATCGATTTGCCGATTCGGGCTGCCGTCAATACGGTTAAATGGATCAGAGGCAGGGAAACCAGGCCGCCGGACTCAGAGGAAAATAGCCAGGTTCGATATTCAGAGGAGACAATGGATGATCTCTTAACGGCCGCCAATGATTTGTGGCGAAAAGTCATTGATTCCGAAATCTCCGTATCGCTGGTGAATACCGATCCCGTGGCAAAGGAAATGCGCGAAGCCTATCAGGAAATTGAGACGCAATCCAATCCACTTACAAAGGAGAATCCGCACCAGATGCGGGTTTCTGCCAATGGCGGTTGGGATTTTATTGTCAGAGCCCATCCGGCAATTATTGATGCAGGGAGATCGTCAGATTCAGGGGAATGGCGGCCGGCCATTACATCGATCCTGTCCAGCACGGAAAAACTCCTGGATACTTCCGGGCAGATTGACCGGGATCTTGAAGCATTGGTGGAAACATTTCGAAAGCGTATGAATCTATTGTCAAAAATTGGACAGACATTTTCTGCATTTCTGAACGTCCTGCCGGCAACGGTTGCGGTTACTTATATTTTATCAACCGGCGATCCTGTTGGTGCTGCAGGTATCAAGGTAAAACTCTCTGGTTTGTTCGGATTGAAAGACCTGTATGCGCTGGTGGCTCTGCCGGCCACTTCGGGTCTTCGATCAGCGGACCGGGCACAGCTGGAATCGCTGATCGGGCCCATTGCAAAGACCTGGCTCAACCACAAGCTCGAAGTGATCCAGACTATTTTTCAAGACACCATCAGTGGTGAAACCCTGGAAAAGGCCGAAAAGATTTATTCAGAATCAGACCAATATATAAACGATCTGAACCGTCTTCTGGCAAACTGTAGTGCCTATAGCAAAAAATAAAGCAATCACGAAAACACGAAAAGTTTCATGATCTTTTTTGTTATTTCGTACTTTCGTGATTTCGTGATAAAAGATCTTTTTCCTTTTCCCGATTGTTAAAATTGTATTGGCATAAAAGGTGCTCCCATGAATCAAACACTCCCCCCTGAAAAAATCAAGGTGTTGGGGAAGATCGCCGCCTGCAAAGATGAGGTGCTAAGCATGATGACTTTGGTGGAGGAAACTCCCCTGTGGCGTCCTGGTTCATCCTTGAAAAAGGAGTGTAGAGAAATTCTTGATCTTATGGACGACCATGAGAGACGATTGGAAAGAAAACTGATGGTCGCCATCATCGGACCTGGCGGCTCCGGCAAATCAACCCTCGTCAATTCGCTGGCAGGTATAGATGGTCTTTCAGATGCCGGGACCAGGCGCCCTACGACCACGGAAGTCGTACTGGTGTGCCGATCACGCGGGGACGCAGCGTTTCTTGACCCGTTGTTCAGTTCAAAGGACTTGCGGGTGATTGCCGAACCAGGTGCCTTTCAGATGGAGCATCTGCTCCTGGTGGACACGCCGGATATTGACAGCACGCACCAGGCAGCGCATCGGCCTCTCGTGAAAAGGATCATCGAGACGGCGGATGTGCTCATGTGTGTCTTTAATTCGGAAAACCCGAAAACCAGGGATCAGGTGGATTTTTTTCACCCCTATGTTCAGCGATTTCACGGTGAATCCCTCATAGGTATCTTAAATAAATGTGATCGGGTGGATGAACGAGAACTAAAAGAAGTTATTTTACCTGATTTTAAACAACATATTACAAACGCCTGGGAACGGCCTATGGCGTCTTTTTTCTGTATATCCGCCCGCAGGCACCTGAAGCATCCGAATTGGGATGTCAATGCGGGTCCCAAACATGATTTTGATCAGTATGGAGAGCTGAAGGACCTCTTAACAGGGGCATACACGCTCCCGGGAGCGATTTCCGACAGACGTCTTAAAAACGTACAGGAATTGAGAAATTTTGCACAATCCGAGGTACAAGAGGCCATTGAACAGTGCCGGGCCCCTCTATTGGCGGCATCTGATCATATGCGGGACGTGGAGAAAAACGCTTTAAAAGAAGCTTTTGAGACACTCAAAAACGAAGGGACCGGCCAGGTACTGGGGGTGAATGTCCTGCTATACCAGAAGCTGGCTCAGCAATGGTTTGGGCCGGTGGGGTGGCTGATAGCGCTTTGGGCGAGAATCCTGATTTTTGGAACCGGTTTGATGGCCCTGTTTCGATTTGGAAATCCTGTGCGTCAGATCATGGGTATCATTTCTTCATTGCGCCATTTCAAGGAAGCGGAAGCTTCCATTGCCGCCGGAGAAAAAGGAGACCAGTTAGGGGCCGCCATGAGGAAATACCGGGTGGCAGTTCTCAAAGAGTGGCCTGAAGTAGCCGATCTGCTTGTACAGGGCGGTTTTGAAGAATCGGTCAGACAGCCAGATACCGGGATGTCTGACCAGCACGAATTGAACGAAGCGCTTTCGACCATCTGGCAGGAAACCCTTGGCTCGACAATTGAAAAAACAGGCCGGCAATTCAGCGCAATGTGGCTTCAGATTCTGTTCAATATCCCCACCATCGGTATATTGGCGCATATAGCCTGGTTGACGGTGAAACATTATTTTGCACAAGATTATCTTGCGTCGGATTTTTTTATGCATGCCTTTCTAACGGCCGGGATTGTGATGTTTTTAAGCTTTTTTTTATTTCAAGCCTGTCTTCGAATTGTGTCCGGGCCGGAACGTATCATCACCAGGGCTTTTGAGCGTATCAACATCCGCTTAGATCCGCTTCAACGGATGTCCATCGGTCCGGTATTCAAACAGCTCGATAGACTGCTGAAGGCTGAACCAACACTCCCAAAAAATTCCGCCAAAACAGCTCCTGATGAACCGAAATAGTGAGCGCATTCCCCTAGGTTCTGCCGTTCGGCAGTGCCTCGCATGCTGCGAGGTTCTTCAATCCCATCCTCTTATTGCCTTGTAAACCAGATGTGAATCCCGCCCAATTAATTTCAGACACCAAATATATAGAATCAACTTCCTGAAATTTTGAGGTATGTTTTTATCTGGTTAACAGCCCGCCGAAGTGCCATTCAAAATCGAACCCGAACAACCTTATGACACCGGCTATAATGGGACCACGGTTTTGTTGCAGGTGTCTATTTGATTAAAAATTATAATGAAATATTTAAATATATTTATTGATGATATTATATGAAAAATTATATTGAAAAAATAAAATAAAAAAACTTCTTGACATTATTAAAAGGCTATGATTTAGAAATATTAAAATCATATAAAGGAGGATTGAGATGAGATTATTAAATGAAAGTTTTACAGAAGGGTTTAATTTTAGTTCCTTTATAGATGAGTTTGATAGATTTGATGAAATAGATATAGATATTATTTCAAGGGAATATGAAAGAAAATATGAATCAAAAATTAATGTAAAAAATCTTGATGAAACAAATTAGATGTGGTAAGGTAACTGCAAATTCTCGAAAGCCACAAAGGTTTGGAGAAAGACCATGTCCGTTTCCGACCGCTTGTTAGTGGTGGGTACGGTCGAATTTGTTGTTGCAGGTATCTCAGACATCACACCATAAAGATTCCCGCTGAACCGTAGCAGCGAACGTATTTACCCTGGTGATGCGAATGAGATCCCCGAGGCCCTGTCGCGGTGTTAGCGAGGGAATCTGGAATTGACAAAATTCCTCTTAGCCGATGCAAAGCACTGTCGCACGGCAGAACATTCCTCGCAATTTATCGCGGGGTTCTTTTGTTTAATGGGGAATTTTCAATTTTAAAGAGGATTTATGGCGGCTAAAATATCCGATAAAGAGCTCTTGAAAGTGATAAAACGGTATATGGATGCAGATAAAATCTGCAAAGAGACCGATTTAAAACTGAAAACGCTTCAAGCACGTGTTGGTCGGTTAACCTATAAAAACCTTCTTAAAAGCCCGTCTCAAATCAGGGGACTATACAAACCAAAACCCAAAATTGTCAAAATGAGCCAAAATGCCATTATTATCCCCAAAGCAAGAATAGAGGATGCTGACTTCAAAATAGGCGATATGTTCAAAGTTACCTGTGAGAGTGACCGGATTATACTTTCGCGTTTATAACGGTGTGTTAGGTATTTATGCGGCTGTAGATAGTGTCCGTCCAGAAATAGGGATTTTCGCGTTCTGACAAGGCGGGCGTCAGATTTAACCCGGAGGAATAGCGCGCTATTTTGAGGCCTTAAATCATGGCGCCCAACACCGGCAGGGCGTGAAAAGACCCTTTGTGGATGGACACTTATGTTAAGCGCTGGTTACCCATGATGGACCTATTATAAAAGAATCTCAAGAGGGTAGTCCATGCCGCAGGCAAGGAACCAAAAATCAAAATCAATTGTCCATTTAAGCGAAGAGATATACAAAGGCAGGCAGTTTTCATTTTATAGGGAACATGTTACCCTGCCACACAACGTTGATACTGAAATGGCTTTTGTCCGTCATCCAGGTTCCGCCGTTATTGTACCTCTGTTCAAAGATCAAACCATCGGTGTGATAAAGCAATTTCGTCATGCCATCAATGACACCATTTATGAAATCCCCGCAGGGACGATAGATGCCGGAGAATCCCCGCTGCAGTGTGCCAGGCGTGAACTGGAAGAAGAAACCGGATACGCCGCCTCGAAATTTATCGCTTTAGGGAAAACCCTTTTGTTACCCGCTTATTCTGACGAGATCTCCTATATCTATCTTGCAAGAAACATGACCCGGACAGAGCAGACTCTCGATGAAGATGAAATCATTGAGGTCCATCGATATCATATTCATGACATTCTGGAGATGATCGACACGGGTATCATTATAGATGCCTTGTCGATTCTTGCCATCCTGCGTGCTAGCCGCTACTTGGGGTTTGAACGAAAATAGCTTTTCCTTTTAATTCTTATTGAAGATACCTACAGCAAGCTTGGAGGAATGTTCTGTCGTACGGCAGTGCTTTGCAGGGAGCCAAGGGAGTTCAGAATATAAAAAGGAGCGATCATGAAAGAAGAAAAACAGGTCTGGCTGAATGGTGCGTTCATACCCTTGTCATCTGCTACGGTTCCGATATTATCGCATTCTTTTTCAAGGGCCTCCGCCATTTTTGAGATTTTTCGGATCCATACAGGTCCGGAGGGTCCGGCAGCTTTTCGAATGGATGAACATTTAAAACGCCTGATGAACAGTGCCAGGCTACTGGAAATGGAGATGTTATATTCCATGGACAGCATCGCAGAAGCTGTGGCCGAAACCGTGATTCGTAACGATATCGGCAGAGGTGTGGTGAAGATTATGGCTTATTGGGGCGAAGAAGCTGTTATTCGCTTGCTGCCACAGTCAAAGCCGGATCTTGCGATATTTGCCATATCGGAAATGCCGGAGATGAACCTCGACAGTTCAGAGCCTGTAAAGACCTGTATAAGCAAATGGCGTAAAATAGATCCGGAAACAGTTCCAGTGTCAGCCAAGGCCTGCTCCAATTACCTGAATGGATACCTGGCCAGGAAAGATGCTGTTGCACGTGGCTACGACATTGGAATCATGTTGGGAACTGATGGCTTTGTGGCAGAGGGATCGGCAGAGTCTGTTTTTATCGTGAAAGACGGGATTGTCAAAATACCGCCTCTGGGCAGAGTTCTTCCCGGCATATCGCGGATGTCCGTCCTGGAAATGACCCGGTCTATGGGTCTTGAGACTGCCGAGGCGCCCCTGGGCATGGAAGATCTTGATGATGCCGACGAGATGTTTCTGTCGCATACAGGTGTCAAGGTAGAACCCGTCAAGCAGTTTGAAGATAAACACCTGGCGGCACCCGGACCCATTACACGCCGGTTGATGGAACAGATGGCCAGGATTCTTTCTTTTCAGGATGAATCGCACATGCAATGGATGCAGAAACTGTCTGTGTGAGCTTCCTTCCCCTTCTCAATCGTTTATTATAACCAGCAAAGTTGATTTTTGCCCGTATTATACCGATCATTCTTTTGACAAAGGATCCCCTGTTGATATATAAAATCATGTTGAGATAGGTTCTACTATTTTATCAGGCATGACATAGGAGAGCATATGAGTGGCGGTGTGGACTATTGGTTGGGACAACTTCTAAGCCTTGTATTTTATCTCATGACCATTGTTGTCTACAACCGGGCCAAAAAAGAATATGTGGGTGGAAAAATAGCCGCCGCCATCAATCTGATCATGGTTTGCCTGGTCATCCTCTTTTTTACGGATTTCATCGACTACTTTCTCCTGAAGCTGGTGCCCCTGGGGAAGGATACCATCACCATTCTCAAAATATTGCTGAAATTGATTGCCATCTGTGTTCTGTTTTTTGGTGGTCTCAGATTTTTTTCATCCAGGTCGACCGCATCCGAGATGGATCAGGATACCGATATTTTGGTTGGTATCCGTTCGGCATTGCCACCGCCACAAATGGCGGACACCCCTGCGGATAACAAAGCAACGGTTATTCTGGAGGATCTGTCTGAAAAAAAGAAACCTAGACTTGGCCGATACGAGATTATCGAGCAGATTGGCAAGGGCGCCATGGGAATCGTTTACAAGGGACGGGACCCAAAACTGAACCGCTTAACAGCCATAAAAACCATTCGTTTCATTGATGAATATGATGAAGACAAGGCGGAAGAGATAAAGACCCAGTTTTACCGGGAGGCTGAAGTTGTGGCCAAACTCTCCCACAAAAACATCGTGATGATGTACGATGTGGGTGAGGATCTGGACCTGTCCTACCTGGCAATGGAATACCTGAAGGGTGAAAGTCTCGAACGCTATACTTCTGCAGACAACCTGCTTCCCCTGCACCAGTGCTTTGACTATATTATACAGGTGTGCGAGGCACTCCACTATGCCCACAACCAGGGTGTTATTCACCGTGATATCAAACCCGGAAACATCATGATACTCGACGGTGGATTTGCAAAGGTCATGGATTTTGGTATTGCCAGGGCCGCCGGGGGTACAAAGACACGAACCGGCATTATCAAAGGCACCCCTTTTTACATGTCACCCGAACAGGCGGCAGGTGCCGATATTACCGGCGCCTCGGATATCTTCTCCCTGGGAGTTCTTTTCTATCAGCTGCTAACAGGACAATTGCCATTTGCTGGAGAAAATCTAGCAACGATCATGTATCAGACAGCCAATGCGACTCCGGAACCCGTCACGACATACCAACCGGGTCTGGACCCCGGGGTGGTCTCGATACTCAACAAGGCACTTGAGAAAAAGCCAGAGATGCGTTTTGGCAGCGCCAAGGAAATGGCCGACGCCCTGAGAAAGTCTGCAGAAAAGATGAAAACGAAAGATGTTTCTAAGGAAGTCGATTCTGCTGGATCTGCTGTTCCTGAGGCGGTTGAGGGGGCTTTGAGATCCGGGTCAGATCCGGAAGAAACCGTTGATCTGTCGGATTTAGAGCAGGTGTTAAAGGCGGAAGTCGTGACGCAGGATAAAAAAGATATGCCTGCCATCGATGCCGGAGATGTTTCCGGAGTGGATAGTACCGGGGATATGATGCCGTCTGATGGCCGGGATGAAACACGGAAGGGATTCGACCTGGCGGAACTCAGAGAGATAATCGCTGCCGGAAAACAAAAAGGTGTTGAACCGGAATCACCACCTCTGGATGAACCCGATATTGATGCGGATGCATTTAAACAGGTTGATGCGGTTAAAACCGATACCAGCCGACAGATTGCAGAGACGGAATCATTTCAGGAAGAGTTAAATGAAGCAGTCCAGCAGCAAACCGCGTCACACGAATTCACGGATGAAAAGAGGGCCCTTCCGGGATACACATTTCCGATAGCTTATGCTGTTTTCACACTGATTTTTGTAGCAGCTATCTATTACTTTTTCTGGAAGAGCCCGAATGCCGACACAAGACTCTTAAAAATAGTGTACCATAAATACTTTGAATCAGCCGATATGAAAAACCAAAAAATTCAGGAGCAACAGCGGCAACTGGTTCAGGAAATTATGAAGCAAAAGATGATTGAAAAGCAGCAGCTTGCAAAGGTTCAGGCGGATAAAAAAGCAGAACAAGAAAAATTAAAATCTACTGAAGAAGAGAAAAATAAAATTCAGCTGGCCCTTGCAATGAAAAAAATTGAGGCGGAGAAACAGCTGGAGGCTGAGCGCCAAACCAGACTTCTTAAGGAACAAAAAGAGGAAGAAGATAGGTTGCGGCGCATTGAAGAAGATAAGAAGAGAGAATCTGAACGCATCGCCAGAATTGCAGAGGAAAAGCAGCGGGCGCTGAAACAGCAGGAACGAATCGAAAAAGAAAGACAAGAGGCGGCCCTTCAAAAAGATCTTTCAAATGTTGAAACCATGGTGGTGGAAGCAGACACATATCGACAAAATAAAGAATATGATGCTGCCAAAAAACAGTATGCAACTGCGCTGGAATTGATTGAAAAGAGCGCCTACAGGGTGGATTCAAGGCTGTTGCAACAGAAAGTCATAATCCAGAGCAGACTGTTGCAGGAAGACATGGTATACGGCCCAAAGGGCTATATACACTACAAGGAGACCTGGGTTTCCCCTGAAGAATATGAAAAAATACGCCTCAAAGAAGGTTATGTTAAATTTCAGGGTGAATTCAGAGAATATCGAACCCTCCGAAAACTTATCAGGTCGAAAACAGAACCACTTGTGGAATCTTATGTATTGGCAAAATTTAGTGATGAGACAATCCATAAAAAGGACATCAAATACCAGCGGATCCACTTGAAAGAGAATACCCGTCAGCAGTCACAATATAGGGTTGATTACAAATGGGAAGTATGGCGTTTCAAAGGTATTAGCGAAGGTGTCTGTTCGGTTGAGATCGCATATGATGTTGCAAAGGATTCCTGGGAACTTATCAAGGGATGTGATTAAGACGGGTTTGAGGGTTGGAGGTTTGGAGGGTAAGCCCTGATCCGTAGGCAGAAAACAGAAGATATAATACAGGACACAGCAGGCAGAATTCCTTACGGTCGATGCGAAGCACTGCCGTAAGGCAGAACATTCCCTGCAGCTTGCTGCAGGGTACTCTTCACTCTATCGCCTAATAATATTTTGGTAACATATTAAACCCTATGAGAAACTAGGACCATATGTCAATTCAGGGAGACATCCAGACCTTTTCGCTATCCGCGATCGGGAGAATGATTCATGATGAAAAAAAGACGGGTATTTTAAATGTCACTAGCGCCGATTCCGTCACGCGTATCTATTTCAAGCAGGGCGGCATCGTTTTTATCAGCGGCGATCTTGCCGAGGAACTTTCTCTGGGCGCATTGCTCAAGGCTGATAATCTGGTTCAAGAGACAGAGATCCAGAACGCTTTGGAAATTGCTGCAAATTCAAATAAGCGTCTGGGTGTCATCCTCATGGAGCAGGGTTGTGTCACAAAAGAGGATTTGATCAAGGTATTGAACCTGCAATTCAAAGAAGCTATTTCAAAAGCATTGACCTGGAAAGAAGGTAGCTTTGTTTATACGGATGGGCTTGATGGATACGTGGAAGATATCAGATTGGATATGGACCCCATCCGTCTGGTTGCCGAGGCAGAGAGATGGAAAGAATACAGGATTCTGGTTCCAAACGATCAGGTTGTCTTTCAATTAAAAGACGTGGATTTACGCCCCAACAGTCTTTCAACCGAGGGTGTTTACGATGTCATGCTTCTGGCTGATGGTAAGCGTACCGTTGCACAGATTATCCAGGCGACGGGTAAAACACGCATTGCGGTATACAGGGCTCTTACCAGCCTTTTTGTTCAGGGCATTATCGAAAGAAAAAATATACCTAATGACATGAGTAAGGGGAGGCAAATCAGCACTGAGTCCATCATGCTTTTTTTCTTACCCCTGATCAAAGAGATCGTTTCAGACATCTCCACAGAGATGGGGGGTAAAAAAGCTGCATCCATTCTTTCCGGCAGCGTTGCGTCTTCACCGCATTACGACACATTTCTTCAAGAGATACGCCCGGGGGATACTACCAACACGATGGTTAAAAATATCCGCGAAAGGATGGGTCGATCTTCGAAACCGGTAAAATCGACTGATCTTGCGGCTGGACTTAAAAACACCATTGTGCAGGTTCTCAAGGAAGAGCACCAGCTTCTGGGGCCAAAGGCGGTAAATGGTACACTGAGACGCATGATATCCATAATAGAGAGCATGCCTGCGGAACAGAAGATCATCGCCGGATCTTTTATGCCTCTTCTGACCAAACTATTTGCGAATGAAAAACATTCCCTGGAAACAGAAGACATTTTTGCAACGACGACATCGGGCGGGGTTGCTGCCGGCGTAACCAGTGGCGCCCAAGCACCAAATTTAAATGGCATAGGCGGGGCTGTTATTATCGCATTCTACATCAGAATTGCCCAGATACTTATCATGGATTTAGAAGAAAATCTCGGGGCGAAATCTCATGCCCTGTTTGATAAAATTCTAAAAAAATCGAAATACCATGAAGCGTTTTTATGCCGCTTCCATGTTACAGACGATATCGCAGCCAATGTAGAAAGCATTCGGCAACATATTTCGAATGGGGGCTATCGACTCAGCAAAATGAGTTTCATTAAAGGGTTTCAGCAGGTATTGATTGAGCTTCTTCTGGAGGAAAGACGTCTCCTGGGGAACAAGTCTACGCGTGCAAGCTTGACAAAGATCAATCGGTTTCTGTCCGATCCAAAACAGGGAGATCTTATGCCTTTATCAACATATTTTATCTCTACTATAGAAACCACCGCACCCATGTTGGTAAAATAATTGGCTCGAACAGCGCAAATCGCCATTGGATCACCCATTTCGCTCCATCAATGGTGAAACCCGAAAGTTGAGTTAAAGCTTATAGCTTATAGCAAAAGGTTGATAGTATGGACAATGGTTTAAACTACTGGTTGGCGCAGCTATTGATTCTGGTTTTTTACATCATGACGCTGTTGATATATAACCGTGCCAGAAATGAATATATCGGTGGCAAGATAGGCGCAGCCATCAACCTGATAATGGGTTTCCTGCTGATATTATTTCTTTCCGATCTTGCAGACTACTTTTTGCTTTTGGTCCTGCCGGGGCATGAGGATATTGTCCAGATTGTAAAGATCTTACTGCGGTTGGCCGCGATCTGTATTTTGTTTTTTGGTGGATTGCGTTTTTTTGTCGGTAGATCACGTGCGGTCGAGGTGATGCAGCATACGGTTGATCTGAGAGATCAAGAAACACCACCGCCAGAAATCGAAGCACCGATCCCGATGCCCAAGATGACACAGGTGGCTAAAACCGTAGTGAATAAACTCCCAAAACTGGGGAGGTATGAAATTTTGGAACAAATCGGCCGGGGAGCAATGGGTATTGTCTATAAAGGCAAGGACCCCATTCTCAACCGCTTGACTGCGATCAAAACCATCCGTTTTTCCGATGAGTTCGATGAAGACAAAGTTGATGACATCAAATCCCATTTTTACCGCGAGGCCGAGGTTGTGGCCAAGCTTTCTCATCCGAATATCGTCACTATTTATGATGTGGGTGAGGACCTGGATCTGTCATTTCTTGCCATGGAATATCTTCAAGGAGAGAGTCTTGAAAAATATACATCCCAAGGGAACCTTTTTCCCGTAAAAAAATGCCTTGAAATCATCGCCCAGGTATGTGATGCCCTGGATTATGCCCATACCCACGATATCATCCATCGAGATATCAAACCGGCAAATATCATGTTGCTGGAAGATGGCTCGATCAAGGTAACCGATTTCGGTATTGCTCGGGCAACCACCAGTACCAAAACCCGCACGGGTATCATCAAGGGGACACCCTACTATATGTCTCCGGAACAGACCAAGGGCCTGAAACTTTCAGGCAGATCCGATATCTTTTCGCTGGGTGTTGTCTTCTACCAACTTCTGACGGGAAAGCTGCCGTTTGATGGGGAGAACATGGCGGCCATCATGTACCAGATCACGTCCGTCAAACCGTCGTCACCCACTGAGCACACAAAAGGCATACACAAACCTATTCTCACGGTTTTGAATAAATCCCTGGAGAAGGATGATGACAAACGTTATGCACATGCCAGGGCTATGGGTAAACATATCCGAATGATTATCGAGAAGATGTCGGAGATCGAGAAAAAGAGATAAACAAAAATTGAGGGTTATGCAATCAGCTATCAGGAAATTGCTGCTTGCTTTGCAGTTTGATTTCTACCCGCCTGTTTAATTGTCGGCCTTCCCGCGTATCGTTCGTAGCAATCGGATTTTCTGGACCCATGCCAGACACAAAAATCTGCTTTGAATCAATACCATTGCCTACCATGTAGATTTTGACAACCGTTGCTCGAAACTTTGACAATTGCTTGTTATAGTCTTTATTTCCTATTGAGTCCGTGTATCCCGTAATTAGAATTTCCAGGCCTTGATATTTCAGGGTAATGTCGATGATGTTGTCCAGAAGGGCATACGCTTCCGGTGAGAACTCATTGGAGTCAGACGGGAACTGAACCGTAAACAGTTTTTCCTGAAAAGGGGGAAGTGCCTGCACTGCATCTGCAGGTGGTGGGGGCGTGATTGTTTCCTGAGAGTCTGTTTTAACTTCCGGGGCCATATCGGTTGACTGAGGGGTCGGATCAGGGGGCGATGATGATTCTGCTGAAAGTTTTGGAGCTGATGTGGGATTATCCAACGCAATGTCCATGTGCTGAGCCGGTTTTTCCGGAAACATATCAATAATAAAAGATGGCATAAAACCTGATTTGAATAAAAGGATACCAACGGCAGCTATCGTCAAAACAAACAAGCCGAAGAAGAGCAATATTGCGGGAAGGGGTTTTTTCAAAGGACGTAGAAAGGCACCCATCAGGCGGTTGTTTGCGTGTATATTCTTCTGGCTTCCTTCAGGTAGCTCTGTATTGATTTGGAGATCTTTGGCACATTCCTTGACGCAGGCACCATCAACTTTATGTTTACCCTTTACATAGGTCGTCAGGAGGGCGTGATCACAAATAATATTGATCAAGCGAGGGTACCCATTCGAAAAGGAAATGATCTGGCGGATAGCTCCGCTGGAGAAGATTTTTTTTTCAGTTCCGGCAACTTTGAGCCTGAAGGCGATATAATTACCAACATCCTCGTTTTTGAGTGGACCGATCAAGTACTTCATGGTGATGCGTTGTAGCAGGGCTCTGTTCCTGGTTTCATTGAGTGTCTCGATGAGTTCATGTTGTCCGACAAGAAAAATGTTCAGCAATTTGGCGTCTTTTTTTTCAATGTTGGACAACTGACGAATTTCTTCCATGATTTCATGGCTGAGACGCTGTGCTTCATCGATGATGATGAGAACTTTTTTGCCGTCAGCATTGGCCTTGTGGAGGAAATGAATAAAATGAACCAGAAAATCACCCTTGCTCTTGAAGGTTTTTTTTATGTCGAATGCATGTGTGATGAAATTGTAGAAATCGAGTTTTTCAAGACCCGGGTCAGCGATCATAGCCATTAGCGTTTGGTCGTCTAAGCTCTCTATAAGGCCGTTGATCAGTGTTGTTTTACCCGTTCCGACATCGCCTGAAAGCAGCAGAAAGCCACAGTCGTCGTGGATTCCGTAATTCAACATGGCCAGTGCTTCTTTGTGGGTTTCACCCAGCCACAGGAACTTGGGATCAGGGCTGATTCGGAAGGGTTTTATCTTGAGGTTGAAATGCGAAAGATACATGATTTAACCTTTAAAAAAAGTATCACGATAGTAAAAACGCGACATAGTCGCTCAATAAGGACAAGGTGTTGGCCGCTTCATTTATTGCGGCTGAAATTTCTTTTTAAAATATGCTAAACAGATCATGGTGTCAATGAAACAATCGGTTCTTGCCCGGAAAATCCTTGACATTTCAAGGGCCCTGAACATAATCTTTTTGGCACTATTTTATTTAAATGAGGATGAGAATATGAAATATGCGGGAAGGGTTACCCTTATTAAAGTTGGTATCCTGAGCTATCTGGTCATGGGCCTGCTAATGGTTTGCTGTTGGGGTGTATTTGCACAGGAAGTGAACGTACCCGATTCCCCATCAGAGCCGGCACTGGCAACCGGTATGGAAGGCGATACGGATAAGACCTTGATGGTGGACGTGCTTTTTCTTTTGGACAACTCTGGAAGCATGATTTCCAATGATCCAAAGTTCATTACCCGGGAGGTTGTGACAAATTTCTTGATGAACCTAAAAGAAGGTTTTCGGGTCGGCATGATCACTTTTGATCAGGACGCAACCCTCATCGAAGCGTTGAGTAGTATCGACACCGTTGCGGATGCTGAAAGGTTCATGGCAAGTCTCGCTAAAATCGATTATAAAGGGCAGTTTACTAACACGCCATCCGGGGTTGAAAGGGCCATTTATGAACTCAAGTCGAATGGCCGTGAAAATGCGGAAAAAATTATTATTCTGCTCACCGACGGTATTGTCGATACCGGTAATAAGGAAAAGGATGTTGCAGGAGAAGCATGGTTGCGAGACCAGCTGGCCATGGATTGCAAGAAAGCCGGTATTCGTGTATTTGGCATTGCATTTACAGAGATGGCAGATTTTCGGCTTATTCAGACCATCGCCTTGAAAACAGAAGGTGAATATTTCAGAACTTTCAAAAGTGAGGATATACCGGCTGTTTTTGATAAAATCGATCGGATTATCAGCAAGCCCAGGGAAAAAGCACCCCGGGTACATGTGGTCGAAGTCGAAGCGGATCAGATCAAACCGATCTATGTTCGGCGGTCTGTCCCATCCCAGCCACAGGCGGAAACCCAAAAGAGGACATTCAATTCCGTATCGCTGTTTTTATCGGGTCTCATTTTCATTGTCATCGTCTTTGTTTTTTTTGTTTATCTGAAAAAGAATAGAGAAATTTCGGCACAGAAGGCCACACAAAAGGAGGTGGGAGCTTTGCCGCCCCAAAAACCTCCCAAAGGCCATGCGGAACTCATTGATACTGAAAATGTGGTGACAGAGACCGATTTGTCTATTCCGATCGACAGCAAAGTCGTAAAGATCGGCCGGGATGAAAGCAACGATATCGTAATCCCAAAGGATTCCATTTCCAGTTTGCACGCAACCATCGAATACAGGAATGGATATTTCTATCTTGAAGACCATCGCAGTACGAACGGCACAAGACTCAATAACATTAAAGTCAAAGAAAATACCCCCATGCGGCTCAAAAGCGGTGATAAAATTCAATTTGCAATTTTTGAGTTCAGATTCCTAATGCCGGAAATGGCACCTTATGGTGAAACCGTTATGATTCAGAGCAGTACGGGACCCCATCTCAAGCCAGAATAAGCTATAAGCTGTAAGCGATAAGCAGCTTGTGAGGTCCTTCTATCCGGGAAGTTGAGCTATTGCTTATCCCACCGTGCATTGTCGTTTGTTTCAAAAGCGCAAGAATCGGGTTGAAATAACATTGATCCCCCCATAGCATATAGCACCGTGATGTTATTTTCTCATCTGTGGCGGCTGTATGAAATACCTTTGGCAGGGTTTTTCGGCCAGAAACCAGAAAAAGTGGCCACGCTGCATCGCATAAAATCGTCCGGCGAGTTTACTCTACCCCACTTTGCCATGTTGTTTATGCAACGATGGGGTAAAAGGAATCGATCATGTCAAATATCAGGCTAAGTCAACTCTCTCAAGACTATTACCGTATCGAAAAAGCAATCGCTTATATAAAAAAAAATTTGGGCCAGCAGCCAGGTCTTGCTGAGTTAGCGGCGCGTGTTCACCTGAGCGATTATCATTTTCAACGGATGTTCAGCCGGTGGGCCGGTATCAGCCCCAAACGCTTTCTACAATTTATTACCAAGGAATATGCCAAAAAACTGCTGCGGAATGATCGGTCTGTGATGGATACGGCCTATGAGGTCGGCTTGTCTGGGGGCAGCCGTTTGCATGATCTTTTCGTGGTCTGTGAGGCGGTAACGCCGGGCGAATACAAGCGGGGAGGGGGAGACGACCTGGAAATATTCTATGGATGCCACCCCACGCCATTCGGGTATTGCCTGATGGGTGTCACAGAACGGGGTGTCTGCTATCTGGAATTTCAGAGGGACGGCCGGAAAAATCCATCCATCCAAGGTATTCAAAAACGATGGCCCCGGGCGGGTATTGTTTTGAATCCCAAGAAGAGTCATGCGCTTGTGAAAAAAGTTTTTGAGTTTAATCCGGTATCCGGCAGGGTCCCCCTGCATCTGTATGTTAAAGGCAGTAACTTCCAGATAAAGGTATGGGAAGCTTTGCTGAAAATTCCCCTGGGAAAAGTGGTTACCTATGAGGATATCGCCAGACAGATCAAGATGCCCAAAGCGGCACGGGCCGTAGGTAATGCCGTGGGGCAGAACCCCATTCCCTTCCTGATACCCTGTCATCGCGTTATCAGAAAAATGGGTGAATTTGGAAATTACGGTGGCGGCAAAGAGCGGAAAATGGCCATGCTGGGCTGGGAGGCCGCTAGAATTAATGGGGGCGAGGGTACAGGAACCCACGGGTGACACAAGGGTTCGAGGCTAGATGACAGCCGTAAGCGGCGAGCGATATCCCAAACTATTTATTGAGTTTATCTATGGCACTTTTTAAGTCTAATACTTCCAATGGGCAGTCAGGCCAATCATGAAGCCAACAAACGATCATATCCGCGCCGGCAGAATCATAGCCCTGTGATTTATAGTTGCTGCTTTTATACTCAAATTTGATTCTTACACGTTGGTATCGATTATTCCCTACGTGTCTTTTGGCTTCACAATCAGGAAAAGCGGCATGAACAGCTTCGACCATAAAACCAATTTCATGACTCACCATCCCAAATAGATATATAACGCCGTTTTCATTAATCGGCGCGTGCCTAAGACCTCTAAAGTCGATTAGCTCACCAAACTCAGCAATTTCCATTTTAATCCTTTCCTCCATTTCTTTTTTAGATTCCGCAGGGGGACTACTTGGGGGCTGTATTGTTTTGTGGTTTGAATTTGTATCTTTTAAGTCCCGTCTGTCAGTTTCGGTAATAACATCCTCTTGGGCAATAGCATCTTCTTTGGCAGCCGCCGCCTTTGGGTCAATAGAGTCTTCTTGGGCATCATCGTCTTCTTTGACAGTCGCCGTCTTTGCGTTAATAGATTCTTTTTGGTTAATAATATCTTCTTTGGCAGTAGTCTTCTCTTTAGCAGCGCTTATCTTCTTGGCAACAGCTTTCATTTTTCTAACAGTTTTCTTGCCGGACGATTTCTTAGGACCTTTTGGTTGACTGTCAATTTTTGCAAGACGTTTTAATTCGGACCAACCGCCTTCTGGAAACAGATTCTCAATTTGCCACTCCCTAAATCCGGTTATTCTGATGAAATCATTTTGTGAAAGCGGTCCATCTGTTTTCTTGTCTGCTCGTTTTGCAGCGTTGATTAATTCTTCTTTGGCAACCATATGCATTTTTTTCTAATCCTTATTTACTGTGCATAGAGAGTTGGTGCGAAAATGAATACGTTTCCCTTGACTTACAGTTTTACTGCACCAAACTTTCATTCCAATAAAGTTCTTAATCTAAACACTTAACAAGCAATGTTTTTATCCGCCTTCGCAGAATACAACGGGCACGCCCATGGATGAATGCTAAAAATTAAGTTAATTGCTACGGCGCGATGTCACCCCATGGAAAAGGCGGATAACCCCGGCGTAGCCGAAGGCGAAGACGGGTATTTTAATGGGACCACGGGTTTACCCGTGGGGATCCATATTGCCACTTCAGTTTATCTGACAGCGTGTAAACACATTATATGGCAGTTCGATCGAAATGGTCAAATAGTTTTAGAAAAATGGCAACCCAATTTTAGCACAATTGTAGATGTCATACAAATATTGAAGAGCCTCACAGCAAGCTACGGCCGTTGTGATCATTATACACAAGACACTTCGCTGTAAATGCAACTGAATCTATGAAGATTAGAACTTATTTCTGCTAATATGCTGAATTCGTTCTTGCCTGTGTATTTATTCAGAGTTTTGGGTTTGAGGTGCTTCATTGGTATTAAAGAGATGAACGTCTCTCTGCGGGAACGCAATTACAATTTTTCTTTCCTTGAATAGACGATCAATATCAAATCGGATTAGTTTCCTATCCATTTTTTTCTTTTGAACCATATTAGCATGCCAATGAAGATGAGAAACATTATGGCCAATAACACCGGGTAAGCCCAGTTCCACTCTAATTCTGGCATTCGCTTGAAATTCATGCCGTAGATACCGGCAATAAAAGTTAAGGGAATAAAAATGGTAGCCATGATAGTCAGAACCTTCATCACTTCATTCATGCGATTGCTCAAACTGGACAGATAGATATCAAGTATGGTTGAGAGCATATCTCTATAGATTTCAACTGTTTCAAGAACTTGTATCGTATGGTCGTGCACATCTTTCAGATAGAGATGGGTGTCATCTTGAATAAGCGGCGATTCTCCTTTTAATAGAGCGCTGGTGATTTCCCGCAGTGGCCAAGTCGATTTGCGTAGGTATAACACTTCCCTTTTTAATTGTTGAATTTCATGCAACATCTCTGTTTGTGGGTCAGAAATGACATGGTTATCCAAGACTTCAATTTTATCATCCAGTTCTTCCAAAACCTTAAAATAATTGTCCACAATGGTATCTATCAATGCATATGCCAAGTAATCACTGCCTTTATTTCGGATACGACTGCGTCCTTGCCTGATTCGATTGCGAACTGGATCAAAAACATCATCCGCGTATGTCTGAAAAGATATGACATAGGATGGTGCCACAACCATGCTGATCTGCTCATGCACAATTGTGTGTGTCGATTTTTCTGCATATAGCATTTTCAGCACGGTAAACAGGTAGTCCCCATAATCATCGATCTTTGGACGCTGTCCACTATTGACTACATCTTCGAGCACCAGAGAATGCAAACCGAACTGAGACCCTATGTTGGCGATCATTTTGGTGTCATGAATGCCAGTAATGTTGAACCAGGTTACCGAGGCCTTTTGTATAAATGGTAGGCATGCTTTTATATCAGATACTTCAGATTCCATGACATCATGTTTGTTGTAATCAAGGATCTGTATTTTAACCACGTCATCTTTTTTCTCACCAATATATACGAGCGAACCTGGTGACATGCCAGCTTTAATGGATGAGCTTTTATTCAATGGATTTTTCCCTATATTGTGTTTGTATTTGCAGATATTTATGAGATCATTTTGAACTCAATAGACGCGTTTAAGCACTATAATGACATATATGTTTAACAAACGTCAATCTCAGAAAGGTTTTTAGAAAAAGCGGACCTGTTTTAGATGCGATGGTCGTCGTACACGAAAAGGGTGACCCGGATGAAACTTGTGGGCTATATATTTTTAATGCCAAGGAGTTGGCGGGTACACTGTTTATTGGTTGCTTAAGGAGGTGGCTATGGAGCTTATAGATATATCGTAGCTAATCCGGCGTTAAAGTCTCCTATAGGTAACTACCAACGGGCATGTCTTTTCATGGTGAATTGGTGATAGCTCAGCATATCACAACCGAAGCCTAATTTTTAGATAGGCTGTGCCTTTGTGGTATCAGCGGTAAACAATTTAATTCAGATACTTGACAAGTGGCCATCAGCAACCTATTTTTTTATAGGTAATTTTAATAAATTTTAGTATTTTATAATACACTGGAGGAAGTTATGACAAAAAATGAAATGCCTCATGAAGGACATGATAAACATCTATGCGCCCTGCACGAAGATGGATTGTTAAAGGATAATTTTGAAGAGTGGAAAAAATTGGTTTCCAATGGTCAAAATGTTTGTGGCGGTTGTGGAAGGGTTGCAAACAGCTCTGAAAATCTTTGTGATCCTAAAAAGCTTTAATCAAAAGAATTCCTCGCAGCTCTGCTGCGGGGTAATTCATTTGAGGGTAACATCGTGGATGTGGCCAAGACTAGGCTTTTTCATGATTCCTGAATGAAATGATTTACATTCTAAACCTCCGATCAGTCGCATTTATGTAGGCTGGAGATACCATCAATCCAGGCGGTTTTCCTCAGGTTGTGATTATGTAACATAATGAAATATTTACGTTAATTTGGATCGTTAACATAATTCGCGTGAAGTCTAAACATCACTGAAGCGGTTAATTTGCGGTGATTCGTTTTGTAAATCGAAAGGCCCAAATATCAATCTTATGCCCATCCATCCTTTATAGTGATTGATGCCTTAGTGAAAATTTCAAAAGAAACCTCCAATTATTGACACAACTTGAACATCCCGATAACTTAACCCGATAATGGTACGGTAGCATGATTGTTTTAGTGGTGTGGGCAATTCCAATATTCACCGTTAAAAATGAAGGAGGGGGGCATGACAAAAGCGGAATTGACTGAAAAAATGGCAAAAGATGCTGGTATTACAAAAGTAGCTGCAGGCAAGGCCTATGAAGCATTCTTGGATGGATTGAAGGGAGGCCTAAAGACACGCGGTAGCAAGGTTACTTTGGTGGGCTTTGGCACCTTTAAGAAGGTTTATCGAAAGACTCGTAAGGGCCGGAATCCTCAAACAGGTGAACAGATCAAGATCAAAGGCAGAAATGCCATAACTTTCAAAGCAAGCAAGAACTTTTCATAAGATAGCCGAAAAGAATTTCATTGGGCAGGGCGATTCCATTTGAAAGAAATTGCCCTGCCTTTATTATTTTAGCCATACAAGTTTTCTATCCATCTCATCGCTTCTGTGTCACTGACTTTTCCAAGGTATCTCTGGGTGGTTGAGTACCACCTTTGAAATAATTTCAATCGGTGTTCCAGAGCGACTTGCATATGTCGCTGCATGTCTGCGAAGATCATGTGGCCAAAGGTGAATGCCGACAAGATTTCCAGCTTTAACGACAATTGACCATGCAGCTGTATAGCTTATCGGAAAAATTCTGGATTGTGGCTTTAGGCCGGTATACTGGATGTATTCCTTAAGGCGGTCAGATATTTTTTGTGGAATGAATACAATTTCTGTTTCTTTTCCACTTTTCGTACCTGACAGAGATAGCTTACAGCCCTTACAGTCTATTGGGCAAAGATTTAACACCTCTCCAATTCTCATCCCCCCGCGCGCCATCAGCTCCAACATCAATCGGTTTCTTGGGTTATCTGTGCGAAAGATGATTTCATCAATGATGTCTTTATGTTTGTTTTTGTCTAAAACTGTATTTAATCCGAAACGCAGCACATCGATAAAAAGCCCGGTCTGTTGGAGCACCAGGATGCAGTCATCCAAACTGGGCATCTTTGGCCGCCCATCGGCCTGCTCCTTTCCAGCCCTGGCCATAACCGCATATAGCAAATTCTCATCGATGCTGCCTTCGAATATGAAAGGCGTCTGTGAGACAAAACCGATGCTGTGGGTGATATCTGCTTTGGACAACTGCGAAACTTCCTTTTGGTCGATTAGTATTTTACCGCCGGTATATTTATACAGTTGCGCAATGCATTGAGCCAAGGTGCTTTTGCCGCTTCCGGAAAAACCTACCAGTGCCATATGCTCGCCGTGATTTAAATCAAAATTGATCTCGGACAACAGTTGAGTGCCGTCTTCGACCACAAATGATAAATCGTTGACTTCGATACTGCCTTCCAGTTCATAAGGCTGGCGCTCCTTTGGAACCAATTCATGTTCCGGCTCGACATTAAAGTATTCCATTGTTCGGCTGTAAGTCACACTGGCAGTCTGATAGGCCTGGTAAAACTGAATCAGCTCCTTCCAGGGATCGTAAAGCTTTTCCTGGGCTGAAATAAAAGCTACCAGAGCACCCAATTCCAATCGTCCGTTTATGGCCAGATATCCGCCGAGTGCAAACACCAGAAAACGACTGAAATTGGTAAACAAACTATTGATGGTCTTGAGAGAGAGCCGGTAAAGATTCCATATGATCCTGATTTTCCGTAAATGATCGACTATGGTTGCAAATTTCTTATTTTCAATTGAAAATGCGCTGTTGGCCTGGATTTCATGAATACCGCAATGGATTCACCAACCTTACTGGATACCTTGCGTCCGGCATCCACCCGCTTGCGGTTATATATGTTAACACGTTTTTGCAGCACGGACACCAGCAGGAGCACTACTGGATAGATGCTGAACGTGACGGCGGCCAAAAGCGGATTCAACCAGAACAGATAACCGGCAAACGCCAATAGCATCAGCAAATTGGTCACCGGAATGGCAATTGCCATTCCGACAAAATCACCGGCTGTCGCAAGCTCCGTCGTTAAAGCACCCACAACCATGCCCGGCTGCGTGGTTCGATAAAAGATTAATGGGATTGTCAAAATATGAGCGTATAACGCCTTGCGCATATCGGCCAGGGTTCGCTGCCCGATGATGTTTTGTAAAATATTAATTAAATATTTCAACATACTGGCAGCAATAACAGCAATCAGATATAGTCCACAATATAATACCAGCAGGTCAAATTTCCTTAAGTTAATTGCGTCGTTTATGATGCGTCTTTGCATCTCCAGCGGGAAAACATTTGCAAAAACAGCCAAAATTGCAGCGATCACCAAAACAACTTGAAGCCATGTGTTTTTAGAAAGGATCCAAGAAATGAGCGATTTATGGACAACGAGGGCATGCGCTTTGGCCATTGTGATCTTCTCCTTATTCTTCAATAATGGTGAATTCCAATTTCGTTGATTTCCGGCAATATCGAATATTCAGACTGTTTACGAAACTAAACTGATTAAGCTCTATGGTCTACATCCTTAGCTACGGATAAATCACTCTCAGTTTTTTACTTTGATCTTTTTCGGATTATTTTGCAACAGCTTGGTATATTCCGCATGAATTTCTCGATTCTGGTTTTATTCACATACCGCATCCGAAGGAAGGATTTAAAATTAGGGGAAACTTGCCTATCTTGATCCTGAAGACAATGAATTGCTAAAAAGCTTTCCAAGATCTTAGATTGAGGCTTGGAAATTCAGGACGGGAGGCTGCAAGGAAGAGGGCGCGGTTATGAGTAAAATAATAAGGATCACCTGGAGAGGATGTGAACGAACCCACCGAAGAATCTTTATGGTGCAGATGGCCTTAAAAGGTTACTTCAAACCCTGTATTCCCGGAAACTGTTTACCTGCTAAGGGGTATAGTGAAACTGGCCTTTGATGTTAACACCAAAAGCCCTGCCGTCCCCATCGATGTTGACACCCAGAAATAGATTGCCTATACCTTATACGTCAGCCGTAAAGAGAGGAGAAATAATGATTTCAGAAGAGACCTCGAAGGTAGCTTCCCAGTGTCGCCATTATGCGATGTGCAAGATTGATTTTCTGCAGACGGGCCTTTGTCCCGCGGGTGAGGAAAACCATTTTGTGAGCTATTATCCCCAGGGACGTATGGATCTTGTCCATGCCCTGGCCTTTGCCGGGGAACTGGGGAAAAGGAGAATCGGGCTTGCCGTGGCAGTGCCTGGAGCAGAATACATGTCCACCTTCATGGCACCGACCAGGGCCCTGGGGGACCGCATCAAGAGTGCCTTCAGGGAGGATCTCGGTATCGAGTATACGGTCCTTGTTCTCGGCGACCCTATATGCGGGATACGCGGGTCTTCGGCAGTGAGAAAGCCGATGCCATATTGGGAAAAAAAGGGATCCGCTGTCCCGGTTTCGACGATGATGTCTTCGAGAGATGCATGACCTATGCAGTGGAGATGGATTGGGGCAAACGGCTCTATGATGAGGGGGTGCTCGTGAGCCAGCGGGGAAAGTGAAAGTGCCAATCAGTTGATATTGGTATAATATTTTGTTCAAAACAGTTAAGATTAAGACTCAAATGCTGGGGAATACTTTCTTCGCCTTACTTTTAAGGGAGAAGCATGAATCTACGTGTTCTATCATATAATATCCACCGGGCCATCGGGCTTGACCGCCGTTTCCGTCCGCAACGCATTGCCACGATACTGGCACACCATGATGCCGATATCGTCCTGCTGCAGGAAGTGGATGTAGGGGTGCCCCGCTCCCGGGGGTTGGACATGGCCCAGGAATTGGCCGACCGTCTCGGGTATCCACATCATGCGGTGGGGCTTAATGTGAAGCTGCGCGAGGGGATGTACGGGAACGCTACCTTGAGCCGCTATCCCATTGTTAACGAACGGAATATCGATCTAACCATTGAATCCGGTAAGGCCCGGGGTTGTTTGTATACCGACATCGCCCTGCCGGCAAAAAATATGGGGCATGCGGAAATCGCGGTCTTTAATCTTCATCTTGGGTTGTCTTTTAGGGAAAGGCCTCGCCAAATCGGCATGCTGGTGCGCTCCGACGAGTTCCGTGCCCTTGGCTTGCAGGATTTCTGCCTGGTAGGTGGTGACCTGAATGACTGGCAGACGCGCCTGGCGCCTATCTTTACCGAGATATTGGAATTTGAATGCGCCACCAACCATGGCTGGGGGTATCAGAAATCCTTTCTTACCTATCCGTCCTTTTCACCAAGGGGCGGCTTGGATAAAATATTCTGCCGGGGTGCGTTGGAAATCGTGGGCGGTCGGCGATGTCGTCTCCGGGTCTCCAAAATTGCCAGCGATCATCTACCGGTTATTGCCGATATTAAGGTGAAAATGTAAGCCTTCCTGGCAAAATGCCCAGTTGCCAAGCGGTTGGGTCTTATATCAAAAAAGATCGCGGTTAAAATGAGAAATAGGTTTTTTCGATTGTTCTCACCGTATCTCCAAAACTTCCTTTTCCCACCCCTGGGAGAGGATTTCCGGGCCGCCCCTAAAATTATAACTTAAGGGGCGGCCCCATTTTGCCATCAAATGATTCCAACAACAATAACAGCCGATTGTCGGAATCTTGCTTGAAATTTTCTTTTAAACTGCACTACTATTAAAAATGGTAAACATGGTTCAATTCTAAATCATCTTGATTTACATAGACTAATCTTTGGTCTGCTTGAATCTTTCAATATTTCAGTATTATGAGTGTAGTGTTAATGATTATGGGAAACAGTGCTGTGACTCGAATGATCCCAAACAATCAGATCGCCCTTTTGCAAAACGGTGAAGCATATTTTCCAGCAATGGAAGCGGCGCTGGATCGGGCGATGCATGAAATTTACCTGGAAAGCTATATTTTCGAAAATGACAATACCGGAAAGCGTATTGTGGAAGCGCTTAGACGGGCAGCTTTTCGCGGTGTAAAAACCCACATGCTGATCGATGGCTTCGGATCGAATCGTTTTCCGAAAACTATGATCGATTACCTTGAAGCGGCCGGCGTAATGGTGCTGAAGTTCCGGCCCAAGATATCGCCTTGGACACTACGACGCCGGCGGTTGCGCCGCTTGCACCGGAAAATCGTGGTTGTGGACTTGAAGGTCGCATTCGTGGGCGGCATTAATGTTATCGATGACAGTGATATTTCCGGCCAACAATCGGTTCGGTATGACTATGCAGTAAGGGTTGAAGGACCTCTGGTGGCCGAAATTAATCGTTCTGCCCGCAAGGTGTGGTCGCGGGTGGCGTGGACCCGATGGCGATCCGGCTTAGTTTGGGGCAAAGAGAGACACGTGCTTTCCATCAAACCCAAGGGCAATATGCATGCCGCTTTTTTGCTGAGGGACAACATTCGCCATCGTCGTGATATCGAGGAGGCCTATCGGCGGGCGATTGAACAGGCGCAATTTGAAATCATTGTTGCAAATGCATACTTTTTGCCCGGATTGAACTTTCGTCACGTGCTTGTGGATGCAGCCGGACGCGGTGTCCGGGTGGTATTGATGTTGCAGGGAAGAACGGATCACCGATTGCTGCATTATGCCTCGCATGCCCTGTACGGCAGTTTTCTCGATGCTGGGATTGAGATCCATGAATACCACAAGAGCATGCTGCATGCCAAAGTTGCAGTGATTGATGAACATTGGGCCACGGTGGGATCCTCAAACCTTGACCCTTTCAGTCTGCTGCTTTCTCTTGAGGCAAATGTCATCATTGACGATGCAAATTTTGCAAAAAAATTGAAATACAGCTTGGAGCAGGCCGTCAAAATGGGAGCTCGACAGGTATTTAAAAACAACTGGAGAGCGCAGACAAAAAGGCTGCGGCTGGCGAGTTGGCTTTGTTACGGTTTGGTGCGATTTTTGATAGGAATTGCGGGATATGCCCAGGGAAAAAAACGGGTCAAGTAAGGCTGATCAAGAACGAAGCTTGAAAGTCAGGCTTGATTCTCTTGAAAAGCAACGGATAGTATTGGCTTCTTTGAATCTTTAACCTCCTGCCTTTTGAAGACATACAATGCAACGGTATGAAAGGCTTAACCGAGCTTTGCAAAAACATTGACACAATTAGGAGGCGGTATGTTTCAGGGGAAATCAACACGCATGAGGCTAAATGGTTATTGTCGGAATACCACAAGGAAACCGAAGAGATTGAAAGGCTGATTAATACGGTTATTAAAAACGTCGATATTTCCCATCTATATTCCCGCACGCAGTATATCTGACACCCCGTCATAGACCCTAAAAGTTATGGTCATATATGACCATTGGTCACATGCAACCATGATGTTACGTTCAGTCCTTTCTTTATTGACAGCCGCTCATATTTAATTATTCCATTATAAATCAATGTTTTGAAGTCAATATGGTTAAACTTTTCCAATCTGGCATGGAATTTGAGCATATAATTTTCGACAGTTTGAATTTGTTTGGGCACGGCGCCGGGCAAAGAGACTAAGAATTTATATCAAGACAGGGGCTCCGCCCCAATTGGGATGATGGGAGGCAAAACATTTCAATCACGGAGGTTCTTATGAAGGACAAAAGAAAAGCGTACGAAGAAAAGCTCGATGCACAGTTAAAGGAATGGCACGCGCAGATCACCCTGCTCAAGGCCAAGGCGGAAAATGCCAAAGCCGATGTTCGGATCGATTACTATAAAACCATCGAGGCCTTAGAGCAGAAACAGGATAAGGCCAATACGAAGCTGCAGGAGTTGAAAACCGCCGGCGATGAGGCATGGGAAGCCGTCAAAACAGGCGCAGGAAAAGCCTGGGCTGAATTCAAGACTGCCTATGATGATGCGGCCTCAAAGTTTAAATAAGGCAAGGATGCTGAACGTATCCGGCTGGCGTTAAGAAAGGAGACAACTATGCTTTGGACCATATTTGTAATTCTACTGGTTTTGTGGGCGCTGGGATTACTAACCGGCACCACGATGGGCGGTGTCATTCACGCCCTGCTGGTCATCGCCATCATTGTGATCCTGATCCAGGTTTTTCAAGGACGAAGACGGGTGTAACCCGTTGGACATTCGACGAACAAGGCGAGATCTTTAAAATAAAGGAGTAATTGCCATGAAAACGAGACGTGGGGTTGTTGGCTGTCTGGTTCTGATCATGTTTGTCGCCGCTTTGGTGGCCTGCGCATCGACCGCCAAACAGTCAAGCACCGGGGAATACGTTGATGATTCGGTCATCACGACCAAGGATTCGTTTGTGGCTAAAAAGGCAACCGAGCTGAGGTATGCTGTCCGGTTTCGTGTGGTCGTCAAATATTTCAACTGTGCCTCGTGTTCGCTGCGTTGTCGCTTGTGCCGTTGGCGCTGAAAAGCGATGATTACATCATTCCCGGGGAACACTCTCGAGTTTTGACTTTGTAGCACAGCCTTTTAAACCGATCGGTGAAAAAATTTCTTTCCAACCAATCGCAACACAAATCATAAAGTCTTAACCCAAAGCATCTACTTGAATGTGTTAAAATCTCTACATTCGCCTCAAGTCTCCTGATTGCTATTTCTATTTGTAACCTTTTGTGCTGAATTGTTGCCGACTAAGGTGGAAATTCAGGAAATAATCAGAAACTGTAATTTCCACAACGCCACAAAGGAGTCACCTATTGCCATAGCTATTTTCTTGGTGGTGACTTGATCATTTTGGCAAGATTATACGGATTGAAGGTTAGTTTTCTGATTGGTTATGCCAGGATGAATCCGTAAAATTTTATACTTACCATTGACTTTTTTCTGTCTTGTAATAATTATCCTGGCATGCAGATCATAAAAAGGGCTTTTTGGATTGCGTGTATCACCATTTTGGTGGCCGGTATTTTCAGCTTGTTTTTTTCTGGTCGCAAAGCCCGGGGAATATCCCCTGCATCGCAATCGTTACCGCAACCCACGATCACCGCAGACATTGTCGCCTCTTCTCGGTCGCCTAAATACATTGCCGTGCGAATGAAGCAGCCTCTCAAGGCCCTGATTGCTGGTGAATCTGGCAGTTTCCTGCTGGAAGCCCGGTTGACGGCGCAGGAAAACGCTGTCGGGGAAAAAATGCGATGGGACCGAAAAGCCTCGGTACCACTGGTCATCTATATCGCAGTTCCGAAATCGAGCGGCATTGCATTTATTGATAGGGTCCACCCGGATAGACCTTACCATCATATTCTGGTGAAATTCAACCTTCCCCCTGGACCCGATTCAAAACCTCTGACGGCAAAAGTGGAATACAGCGTCACCCCAAGAACCAGTGCCGGTAACCACAGCTTCTGGATGGATATCTATGGAGCGCTTGTTGACGCGAACGGTATCAACACCCAAGATATGGGCGTTTACCGCTTGCCGTTTGAGGTCGACACCCATCTCAAAACTAAAGTGTTGATGCTTGCTATCATCGCAGTAGCTGTTTTTCTCTTTATTGTTGAGTGGGTACGTGTGGATGTGGTTGCCATCGCGATGATGGTGCTGCTTCCCGAATTGGGGCTACTTAACGCTCAGGATACCTTCAAAGGACTCAGCAGCAACGCTGTCATAGCCATCATTGGGGTGATGATCATCAGCTACGGGCTGAACCGTGCCGGTTTGGTCAATCGTATTATTCAGCCCTTGCTTAATTATGTCGGCAAGAGTTCAAGACGTCTGACAGTCATTTTTTCCAGTCTAATTGCAGTCATTTCCAGCGTGATGCAGAACACCGGTGCCGCCGTGCTTTTCTTGCCGGCGATTCGGTTGGCCGCCTCTTACCGGTTGAAAATTCCAATTTCACGCGTTCTCATGCCTATCGGAATGTCGGCCATCCTCGGCGGCACCATGACCATGATCGGCACCAGCCCCCTGATTCTCCTCAACGACATTCTTCCCCCTGGGATGCCCAAATTTTCTTTTCTGGAACTGACACCCATCGGCGTAGCCTTGGTTGTTGGCGGAATTGTTTATCTTTCAACGATAGGCTTGAGCTTGCTGGCTGGTCGTCAGGAGCAGTCCTCCAACGACCAAAGCGAACCAATCAATTTTGGCCAAGAGGGTATTCTCGACGAATACTCTCTGATCAAGGGACCCTTCGAGATTCATGTCCCCGAAGACTTTGGGCCGACCGGGCTTCCAATGACAGTAGAGCAAATACGAAAGCGATATCTGGTGAACATCGTTGCTTCGGCCAAAACTGATGGTACCTGGAAAGTTGCCCCGCTTCCCGAAATGAATGTCCAGCCGGGTCAAATCTTGTGTGTCTACGGTCCTTTCAAAGCATTAATGAGATTTGTGAAAATTTACGGATTGACTCTGAAAGAAGGGCCAAAATATTTTAAAAACAATATGTTCAACCCGTCTTTGGCCGGAATCGTCGAGGGAGTGGTATCGCCTCGGTCCAGCCTCATCGGACAAACCATCAAGAAAATCCGTTTTCGTGAGACTTTCGGTCTTACCGCCCTCGCCATTCACCAATCCAACAAAACCTATTACAGGCAGTTGGCCGACCGCCCACTCAAGGCCGGCGATGCAGTGCTGCTGCACGGTACCTGGGAGCAAATGCACTCCCTGGAAGACCTTCACCGAAATTTGATCATCATCACGCCTTTCGAAAAGGAATTCCACAAGCCTGAGAAATCCATCCGGGCATCAATCTGCTTCGCAGTGACGTTGGGCTCAATGATTCTGTCGAGCTTTTATTTTCAAAACCGTCCATACAATCCGATTCCCTTATCAGTATGTCTCATGCTGGGTGCCGTGAGTATGATTCTCACTCGTGTTATATCTATCAACGAGGCTTACCGCGCGGTCGATTGGCGGACAGTTTTTCTGTTGGGAGGACTCATACCATTGGGAATGGCTATGGATCAAACCGGTACAGCGGAGTGGATCGCAAAGGGCATCGTCTTCGGTTTTGGCCCTTTGATGACCCCACTGCTATTTTTGATTCTTCTGGCCATTCTGAGTTGCGGATTCACTATGGTCATTTCTAATGTCGGCGCCTGTACCTTGCTCATTCCCCTGGGGATCTCCATTGCCAACCAGATCGGCATCGACCCGCGTGTAGCCGCCGTTGTAGTGGGCCTCGGGGTGTCCAACTCATTCATCCTGCCGACTCACCAGGTGAACGCGCTTTACATGGGGCCAGGTGAATACCGGACTAGAGACTATATAAAGATCGGAGGAGGGTTGACGGTCATTTATATCGCAATATTGGTTGCGATGACGTATTTCTTTTATTTTTAGTCTAACGTCGTTTTTATTGTCAATAAAGGAATTTCTAATCCCTACGATTAGTCTGGTGTCCGTAACTGAAAGAACTCGTGAAATCGGTATTCTCATCGCAATTGGTGCCCGAAGTTCCGATATCCTTTTCCAATTCCTGATTGAGTCGGTTATCCTCAGTCTTTCGGGCGGCATCATCGGAATTCTCACCGGGATCGGCATCGCCGTCGGATTGGGCAACGCCATGGGCACCCAAGTGATTTTTGAGCCCTCCATGATACTTATCAGTGTTGGATTCACAGCAGTCGTCGGCGTCTTTTTCGGTTATTATCCGGCAAAAAAGGCGTCGACACTCAACCCAATAGACGCAATGAGATACGAATAGAATCATTCTTCCTGGGACAGGAAGATTCAATACGAGAAATCAACAATACGACCATTGTTAAGTTGACATATCTGTAATAATTTTGGCCTGCAAATAACTTTGGTATCTCTCCAACATAACAGTAGATATCAGGTGCCTTAAAAATTGCCGATGTTCGATTATAATCACAAATTAGAGGGGTAAATCCGTGCCCTGGATTGGCCCCTTTTTTATGGGCACAAAGCGGCAAATTTAGGACCTGTCGTTTGACACGTGATTTATAAATGCGATAGTAAGATTAAGAGTTTAGATAAGGGTGTTTACACGAAAGTTTAAATAACTGGGAGCTCTGAATGAATAATTTAGCAAAAAAACTTAGTTTGGTTTTTGCGGCTGGTTGTCTTGGCGGCCTATTGAACAGTTTGGCTGTTTGGATTTTTGGAGATATCGGTATCACCTCTGCATTAGGTGTAAAAATTGCACCTTCACTCTCGGCACCTTGGCTATATCCTCGCCTTGTCTGGGGTGGGATATGGGGTTTGCTATTCCTGCTTCCGCTGATGCAAAAGCGTTATTTATACAGAGGGTTGATTTTCAGCTTAGGACCTACCATCGTACAACTATTCGTAATTTTCCCTATAAAAGCAAGCAAAGGAATTATGGGTCTTGAACTCGGAATACTTACACCTTTACTTGTATTATTTTTCAATGCAATATGGGGATTGACTGCGGCAATATGGCTGAGATGGGCAAACAAGTAGGATATTTCTAATCATTACTAAAGACAATACAGGGTTAGTGCCAGATAAAAAAATAATGGACGATACCGTTACGTATAGCTCCAACGAAACTAAGATTATCAGGCCCTTAAAAAATTGCAGATGTGGGAAGATAATCACAGTTGACGGTTTCCATCATTCATGGGCTTTCCAGCCCACGATTGACATAACCAGATGGTATCGGGAATAATTACCGAAATTCCATTTATACCGATGATCTCCATGTAGTGCGCCACGAGCGCACTTTACTATAAAGTGTGCGTAACTGCGCAAAAGATGAGGGTTGGTTGGCCCCTCGGAGCCGGCTTGCAGGAGCAGGCTTCAAACCACCTAAAGCTGCGTTGGTAAAGAGCCGAGGTAGTGAGCGTTTAGGGTTCGAACCTGGCGCTGGTCCAGCGTCGCGAGGGAATGCGAAAGCATAAGCCCTCCCGGGTAAGGTCTAGTCAGCCGCCCGGTAGTGTATTCCCCTGCTGTATAAGGAAATCCGCGAGTCTAGCGAGGTGAAGGGTGTGAGCCCTGAATCTGACCCAGAGCCCCGAGAAACACTGATTTTGGGATCGTGCCTATCTTTTCCTAAAGGGCGCAGGCGAAACGGAAGGTGCGTTATGGACGAGTACCAACCGACACCCCGGGGTCTCAGACAGCATCGAGCATGACAACGACGATGGAGTAACCAGGCGAGCATCGGAAAAGGCACCCAAAAGTTCTTGGTGAAAGCATCCCAGGTCGTTGGGATAGTAACCGAGTATGGTCGACCAACGTAAAAGGAGGCGACCAAAAGACGCCGATGCGAGGGATGGAGACCAGTGTAACCGCAATGGTTTAGCTATGAGGCGGCCAATCCCCGCTGAGCGAAGGTCTCCACGGTCAATTGCCCGTGAAAGGGGAAACATCGACACTATGCAAAGAGTGAGAATTGATGAGCACTGACCTGACACGGATAGGAGAGAGGGCTCGCAAGGAGCCGGATCTGGTGTTCACATCGCTGTATCATCATGTGACAGATTTGGACAACCTGCGGGACTGCTACGAAGCACTGGACGACGACAAAGCCGTCGGTGTGGATGGCGTAACCAAAGAACAGTATGGGGAAAACCTCGAAGAGAACCTTGAAAGCTTGACTGACCGGCTGAAGCGTATGGGATACCGCCCACAGCCCAGCCGCCGGAGCTATATACCGAAGTCGGGCAGTGAAAAGGGGCGGCCGTTAGGAATCAGCTGTTTTGAAGATAAGATAGTTGAACTGGCGGTGAAACAGACTCTGGAAAGGGTCTACGAGGAGATCTTCGAAGACAGCAGCTATGGGTATCGACCCGAGCGGAGCCAGCATTTGTGTTTGGGCAGGCTGGGACGAACCATCCAGCAGAAGCGAGTTAGCTATCTGGTGGAGTCAGACATCAGAGCATTTTTCGATGAAGTTTCTCACAGATGGATGATGAAGTTTCTGGAACACCGCATTGGTGACCCTCGCATACTAAGGTTGATCAGTCGTATGCTAAAGGGCGGAATAATGGAGGACGGGCTGGTTAGAGCCATAGAAAGGGGTACTCCCCAGGGCTCAATCCTGTCACCACTGCTGTCGAACATTTACCTGCACTATGTGCTGGATCTGTGGTTCAGCCATAGGGTCAGGAGGCAGTGCCGGGGAGAGGCTTATTATTTCCGTTTTGCCGATGATTTCCTGGCCTGCTTCCGGTACAAAGCAGATGCAAGGCACTTCGAGAATCGGTTAAAAGACAGGCTTGAAGCTTTTAGCCTGGAAGTAGCCAAAGAGAAGACACACTGCATTGAATTTGGGCGTTTTGCGCGTAGGGATGCACACAGGCGAGGGCAAAAGCCGAAGGAGTTCACTTTCCTGGGGTTTACACACTATTGTGGGAAAACTCGGGATGGGCACTTCAAGGTGAAGCGACGGACCAGTCGCAAGAAACTTGCACAAAGCCTACGTAAGTTCACGGAATGGGCGCGCAAAAGCAGGGCTGTTCTGAGGAAAGGTGAGATGCTTCGCCAGGCCAAGGTGCGCGTGGTGGGGCATCTGAGCTATTACGCCATAACGGATAACTCGGATAGGTGTGCAACCTATCTCTATCATGTGAGGGGAATACTGTTTAAGTGGCTCAATCGTAAGAGCCAACGAAATTCTTACACATGGCCAGGCTACCGACAGGCACTCAAGAGGGTCGGGTGGCCCAAGGTGAGTATCCGCAAAGACCTGAATCCATTTCGTAGTTTAGAGGCTATCTGAACGAGTGACCGAAGAGCCGGATGTATGGGAAATCCGCTTGTCCGTTTCTGTGGAGGGACCGGGGAACAACCGAAGGTAAGGCTGTGATGATAGTGGCACCGCCGGGAAACCAGGCGGCAAACAGAGAAAACAAACTTCAGCCTACAGCCACGGAAGGCCCCGGTCTACTCGACAAAAGTCACGGCATGGGATCGTGGCAGGTATGACTCAGAGAGATGAGCGAAAGCGAACCCTCCGATGAGGCGTCGAAAGATCAAGGACGAGGTCAAAACTGAGCTTTTATATGGGGTTCAGGATAAGCTTAGAGGGAGCCTGTGTATTGCCTAAGTGGCCTCCGGCGTAAAGGTGGCATGAATCTGAGTTAGGCTTTTGCGTGGAACGTGGGAACCTGTCGTTTCGATGTTAAGGGAGAA
>CAWJIL010000019.1:0-340186 GCA_963842925.1 uncultured delta proteobacterium | reverse complement strand
CGTGTCGCAGCCGGGTATGACCTGGCCCATTCGCTGACCACGCGCTATCTTATCATATCATCGGTTCTGGAAGGCCAGCTTGATGTATATGACCAACGCTATCAACCGCCCTTAGGAGTAAAGCACATTACCGAGCCCTTGGCCCGCACCACATTAGAAAATGCTGTTTACTGCCAAAAAATCATCCACGGCACCGGTTGTCCTCCATTGTCCTTGTGACCTCTGCCTATTACATGCCCCGTTCCTGGGCTCTTTTGAAACTGTGCCTTGCTTGGTCTGCGGTAAATGTACGCATCTATCGCGCGCCCATTGGCAAGGAGAGTCATGTGACCGGCTATTTTAATACGAGAAAGGTGGAAAGACGCTTTACAACGAGATGGTGCGATTTTGGGTAGTCTGGGCGAATGGGCGGTTTCCAAGGTGGGGAGAACTGCCCAGAGGAAACCCCAAAGAGATCCGATTGGTGAAAATGTTAAAATCGACCGTGCTTTTCGATATTTGATTTTTACATAAAAATAATCCTTGAGCGAAGTGGGCGGTAAGCGAAATCAGAAAGATCCATTATGTTACTGCAATTTGTCTGTACCGCTAATTATCTCCATCTATCACTATCGCTTCTTATTTGAGTACAATGCTTTCGGGATACCAGGATAAACATCAAAATAAATCACCGTAGAAGGTAAATAGAAAAAGGAGGCAACATGATCATTGACTGTCATTACCATTTTGACCAACGGTTGCTTGCTGAGGATAAATTGTTAAAAAAAATGGATGGACCACCCTGGGTTTATTGGAGTAAAAGCCCATCCTTTTTGGCACCGGTACGAGCCCATTAAATTGCTTCCTGTAGCTGAACAACTATCGAAAATTGGAAAACCTTTGCTTATTCATGCTGGGTATGACTCTCATGGAAATTATGATGCCTTGCTAAAGAAGTTGCCTGATTTAAAACTTTTGTTAGCACACGCAGGATTTCCTTTATATTCAGAAACATGGAATATAGTTAAAAATTATAAGAATGTATGCATAGATCTCTCCCAGTCGAGCTATCTTAATGACAGAATGACAAAAGAGGCTGTAGATTTTCTTGGCGTCGAAAAATGTCTTTTTAGAACTGATGGACCTTATGGCGTTCATGGAGATGATGATTTTTTTGATTATTCATTTATTAAAAGACGAATTGAAAAATTGTTTCCTGATAAAGAAATTAAGAAGAGGCTTTTAGGGGAGAACCTTTTAGAGCTTATTGGTAATTGACCAATTAACCACATTCTCTTTATTTTGCATGAGTGTGTTTGCCACTATATGATTGATTGAAATCTGTTGATGGCTGGTACCTCTCCAACAAAGGTGCAGTTATCAGACCCCTCAAATATTACCGGTGTGCGAAGATAATCAAAACAGCCCAAACCTTGCATTGATAGGCCCTACCGTGATACCTTGGCGATGACCATATGGTATCTGACAGTTTCATTAATTTTTTGAAAACTGGACTTGTCTCCATTAATCACCGGTGGGGGGAAAAAATAGGACACTGTCAAGCTATTCCATAAAAACTATTTAAGCTTGGGTTTTACAAAAGGAGATAGATACGGATATGTTAAATCGATTACGGGTAACTTACACGACAAGCTTATTTTTGTTTTTTTTATTGGTTGCTGTTTTTTTTATGGTGAGCTGTGCTGGAACAGTAAATTACGGACAGTTTGTTCTTAATGATAATGTGAAAAAGGCATTTGAAACTTACCAGTTACCGCCGAATCACACTTACTTTTACAGTGGACCGGATGCTTTTCCGGTAGCTGTGATCGGGATTCGAAATGAGTACCACCTCGAGTCAAAATATTGGAAACCGGTCGACCTTACAGTGACCCAGCTGAAAAGATGGTTAGAAATGGGAGGCCGTTCGAGAGATGGCTATTATCTGAATAAAAACGGTGCAGCACTGCTTACCCCTGACGGTGGACAAATAGGTATCTGGTATGCGGTTAGAAATTGGAAGGACAGAGCAACGGTGAAAATGATTGATGACAAAACAGTAAATGTCAGCCCCCCGTTGCAGGACGCTACCAGACTGAAATGGAGGGAGAAGATCTAAAATTGAACAATGTGATAAACTCCAGACCAGCAATAAAATAGTATGGGCTGATATGAGCAACTTATGTATGGCCTAGACTGGTAAAGCTGTGGTCATTTGCATATATTTTAGACTTTTCGAGGCGTTAGTAACCTGACATAACTCCAACAAAACGGTAGATATCAGACCCCTAAAATATTACCAGTGTGCAATTATAATCACAACAAGCCAAATATTGCATTAAACCATCATCCAAGCTAACCTTAAATCTTGAGTAACCAAAACTTTTCAGGGTGTTTTTACGGCCTGAAAATTCGGAATGCTGAAATTATTGCACATATTGTGCATTGCGAGTACGAAGCACAAAGCATTTAGCAGGAGTCAAGATTATGTTTCCATTTGTTATTTCGTCACTTCTTCGCATTCTTAGCCTTAAGCGCATTTGCCCAGTGTGCAACAGAGGCCAGGTCGTTTCTTCAGACCAAAAAAGGGACCCGGTGAAATGCAAATACTGCGGAGCAACCATACCTGCACGATCCAACGATTGACCTTTGCTTTGTTCAAGGTGGACATGAAGCTATCTTTTAAGGGGATTTATATATTGTCCGTTTGACCTGTGTAGAAATGGATTTTTGATAGATAAATCACCTTGACAATAGCATCACTGTCTATGGTCTTGGTTATGGAATGTACGAGAAGAAAGCATATTTAGGTATTTATCCCTACTATGGAAAGGGATATTTGACTGAATAGCTCATGATTGTTCGATTAGAACTCTGCATTCAGTAACATTTTGATAGCAGCATTTCAGCGATTTTCTGGATTACTGTGACATTGATGATATCTGATATTTGGTCCAACCGTGAATATTCTCCTATCACAAATTCTGTAATATTTTGCTTTTTAAGAAGATATATTGATTCAGAAATCAATATATCGGGGCATTGTCCCAATCTAATTTAACTCAATAACTTATTATAAATTAGCTATTCTTAAGAAGTAGCGGTTATAGAGGACAGTGAATTATCTAAAACACACTTTAATATTTTCGACTCTTACAATTTTACTCATGATTGTAGGATCAATGGGATATATGATCATTGAAGGCTGGAACTTTATAGACAGCTTCTACATGACCATTATCACCTTGGCTACCGTAGGGTACGGCGAGGTACACCAGCTCAGTGTTGAAGGCCGAATTTTCACCGTGGTGCTAATCTTGCTGGGGGTAGGCTTTTTTTTATATGTAGCCGGTAATGTCATCCAGTTCCTTGTGGAGGGGCGGATTCGTTTGGTTTTAGGGAGACATAAATTGGACACAAAAATTAATAAGCTTAGTAGTCATTACATTATTTGCGGTTACGGACGTATTGGTAGGGTGCTGGCCCGTTTTCTGACGACACGCTATATCGACGTAGTGGTTATCGAACGCAGCCAATCCCGGACCGCCAAATTAGATGAAGATGGTGTTCTATATCTGATTGGGGATGCCAACGATGAAGCAGTCTTGCAAAGGGCCGGAATCCAAAAGGCCAAAGGCATGATTACAGCGGTGGCCACTGATGCGGATAATGTTTTTCTGGTGCTTATCGCCAGGCAGTTGAATCCCAAGCTGTTCATTGTGGCACGAGCCGAACAGAATATCGTCAAGAAGACGCTCTTGGCGGCCGGTGCCGACAAGGTTATCTCCCCCTATGATCTGGGGGCTCGACGTATGGCCCACGCAATATTGCGTCCCACGGTTATCCGATTTTTAGAAATGGCCTTTGCAGACGAAAGTGTCGACGTTCTAATCGAAGAGATTCGCGTTACACCGAATTCCACGATGGTGGGCATGACCTTGCAGGACTCAGGTATTCGACAGAATTATGATCTGATGATTATCGTCATTCAGAAACCGGATGGCTCCATGGACTTCAACCCCAAAGCCAGCACAATGATCGAAGCTGGCTGTGTCATGGTTGTTGTCGGCTCGGCCAAGAGCATCAAGCAGTTTGAACTAAGCTTACCTTCGATTTGATTTATTTGAGAATGTTTTTCGACGTTCATGGAATACAACATCTAACGAATAAACTTTATCCAATATTAGATTGCTGCCTTATAACTGAAGAATAAAAAATATTTTATTTATCTGCAACAACGGTATCCATTCAATATAGCAGATGTCTCATCAACGATGTTGTACTATAATATCATCAGCCAATCACAATATGTTGGGCATGTTGATACCAGAAAAATTGAAGGTTTCTGGCATAAGTATACACAGGGCTTTAAGTTGCTAAACGAAATATCTATATGGAAGAGCTATGAGAAGACAGGACAAACAAATATCAGACCTGAATCAGATTGAACGTGTAATACAAAAAGGAACGGTAGTCCATATTGCAATGATGGATGGCGATAAACCATATCAGATCCCTTTAAACTATGGATATCAGGATAACTCTTTCTACATTCATAGTGCCCGAGAAGGGAAAATGCAGTTTTTTGCCGACATCCCAAAAGGTCGGGCAGGACCACAGGCCCAACGGAAGCTAAAAAACAATTGGATTCGGTCATCTGCCCTCCCCTTTTCTCCCCTCTCTGGATTCTTTCACCCTCGCAATCAGGGAATGGTGCGTCAGCTTCTTGCAGCCGATTATGAACCCAAGTTTGTAGACCGGGTGATCCGGTGGTGCCTTCTTGATAAAGGATCTCTTTGCCGCTCGGGCTTTACAATAACTCATGCTACCACTGACTCTGTCGGCGCTTTAGCAGTTAAGTTTAGGGTGGACTGCAAGCTGCACATCAAATCGTCCACCGGCGAGATCCGCTACTTTGACGCAGGAGGATCTCGAGCCTTTGAAAATAAAAAACCCGCAACAAGGCGGGCAATAATTCCTGTTGCCATTTTGGCCACATGTCCTTTCGGAAAGGCACCGTGCAGAAATACCGGTTGCCACCGCCGTAGCGGTTCTTCATGTTTACGCTGATGAATACTATATCAGATCTTCAGAAAATATCAAGCTTTTCCTTGACCGACCATGTGGTGTTGATGGTGACGGTTGGGTGGTTTAAAAAAAAAGCCGGGACTAACCCCGGCTAAAATTAGTTTTGGTCTGTACCGCTATTTACGCTTTCGTGTAAACACCTTTGCTTACAGACTTAACCCTACCCTGCTTCCTCAACTTAAAAACAATATTGGCAACCTTCTTTTTGTCAAACCCAGTCTTTTTAGCAAGATTGGCACTATCTACACCCTTCTTTGACCTGTTGATAATAGCCAAAACAGTATCAGCGGCTGTCACTTTTACAGCCTTTTTAACAGGTGCTTTCTTAGAAGCCAGTTTCTTAGCAACTACCTTTTCAGGTGCCGCCTTCTTAGGTTTTGCAACAGCCTTACGTACAGATTTAGCCTTAGCTTTCTTTTTAGGAACACTACCCTCTAATTTCTCCGCTATCTTCTCCACACCCTGCGCTAACACTCTCAGACCTTCCACTACAGCTTTCAACGCTACATCAAGTTCTTTCATGGTATTCCTCCTATAATAAGATTCTAATCAAATATAGGACAGGATGGAGATAATGCAAGTTCTTTGACATGTAGTTCTTCTGATGGGGTTAGTACAGATCGAAATGTAATTAGTTCATAATTGAGTATGAATTAAAAAAGGACAGTTTAGGGTGTATATGCTTGACATTACAAGTTATCTTTGACATTCTATGTGGCACCCTACCCCATTCCGGCACTACCCCTACACAGGAGCAACCATGGCACTAACGAAAACATACCTCATTGAACTGATTCAATCCCAAAATGGCCTGACTAAAAAGCAAAGTACCGACATCATAGAATCCACCATCGATACCATAAAAAACACCCTTTCAACTGGTGAGGATGTCCTGATTAGTGGGTTCGGTAAGTTCTGCGTGAAACAGAAAGCTGAACGCAAAGGCAGGAACCCTGCTACTGGAGATGATCAGATACTGCCTGCAAGACGTGTTGTGACGTTTAAATGTTCTGGCAATTTGAGGGAGCGTATCAATGGATCGTAAAACAATTATTTGCATATTCTGTGGTGCTATCGCAATGGTGAAGGAACAGGACAACCTGATAATTGTATCCTGCCCACGGTGCAAACGTGAAACTGAGGTGGATGAATACAAAGATATTTTTGACCAATGGTTAGGTGACATACGCAACAAAGACGGTAAGAGATAAATGTTCATCTTTTTAGACACAGAAACCACAGGTTCTGGCACTAACGACAGGCTCTGCCAGATCGCCTTCAAGACCGTTGCTGGCGCTACCGTAGATGAACTGTTCAACCCTGACATGCCGATATCCGCTGAGGCTATGTCTATCCACCATATCACCAATGAAATGATCGCAGATAAACCACCCTTCAAAGATAGTGACGCATACAAGAAATTGCAGGTTCTATTCGCAACGGATGATGCTGTCCTTGTAGCCCATAATGCCAAGTTCGATGTTAGCATGTTAAACCGTGAAAGCCTCTATCCGCAAAGATTCATTTGCACATACAAACTGTCACGTTATCTGGACAAGGATGGTGTGATACCAAAATACAATCTCCAGTACCTGCGTTACTATCTGAAACTGAACATCGATGCCACTGCACATTCTGCCATTGGGGACGTGCTGGTACTGGAAGGACTGTTCCAAAGGATTTATGCCAAGTTTAAGGGCAGGCAATCGATCCGGTAGCTGATATGGTTAATATCAGCAGCTCACCTGTGTTACTGCCACGTATGCCTTTTGGGAAGCATAAGGGGTTGAAGATGGCAGAGGTGCCAAAGGACTATCTTCAGTGGTTAGCTGGTACTGACCTGGATGAGGATCTGGCATATACGGTTAGGCACTATCTTGGTGGGCCAGTACAGGATCCAGAATATGATGCCAGTATCTGACGAACAATTGAGTTTTATAGCCTCTATAATATATCAATAAGAAGGAGTAAACAATGGTAACAGCTAATGCGAACGGCATAAAGATTGAATATGACACCTTTGGAGATCCTTCATTGCCTGCACTACTTTTGATTGCCGGGCTTGGATGTCAGCTAATTCATTGGCAGGATGAGTTTTGTCAACAGATTGCTGACAATGGATATCACGTAATAAGATACGATAACAGAGATGTTGGCCTATCGACCAAATTTGATGAATTGTCAATGCCGGAAATAGTGGAGAAAGTTATGGCGTTATTCTCTGGGCAAAAAGTTACAACACCATACACTATTGAAGATATGGCGAACGATGCTGCCGGTTTGCTTGACGCACTAAATATAGACAAGGCACATATTTGTGGGATGTCTTTGGGCGGATATATTGCCCAAACATTCGCTATAAACAGTCCTTCTCGTACGTTAAGCATGACATCTATTTACAGCCATTGTGGTAACCAAAAAGAGTTTCTTCCGACACAAGAGGTTGTGGAAGCAATGATGGCACCGACTCCAGAGGAGCGTGAACCTTTTATCGAATATATGTTGAATATCTTAAAGTTGACATATGGGACAGGGCTTCCTTTTGATGAAGAATTTCATAGAACCTTAGCAGCTCGATCTTACGATCGTTCTTTCTGCCCTGAAGGAACAGGGCGTCAATATCTTGCTAAAATGGTGCAAAAAGATAGGACAGCGGAGCTCGGGAGACTCAAAATCCCATCTCTGATCATTCATGGTGATGAGGATCCACTTATACCAACGTCTGGAGGGGAAGCTACTGCTGATGCTATTCCAGATGCAGAATTTATGCTTGTAAAAGGAATGGGGCATGTTCTTCCTAATCTAAAGGCCTATTGGTCTGACATAAAGGATTCCATGTTAAAGCATATGCGAAAGGTGGTATGAAGAAATCTTAGTTCAAGGAAATGGATAATAGTGTCTGCGGAAGCTGGGATCAACATCGAAAATGATCGTGGAAAGATCTATGGAGGACTTTCAATTTAAGTGGAAGCTGCCCTAACTTCTGTTTTTTAACAAGGGAAAATCGGAGCGTATATGTACTCAATAAATCATCAGGTAGCTCATTTCTTCACCACATTAAGCGTTGCACTTATGATTTGAATTCAGGAGTTTATGTTAAAATACAAACAAAATATATACATTGCCTTATGCCCTAAAGAGTAAGTTAAATATCAATTTATGGGAAATAGATAAGGTTATGCGAAAGATAAAAGCCAATGCTCATGTACTAATGTTATTATCAATACTAATAGCTTCAAGTTCCTTTCCTGTAGGCAAGTTAATAGCCAATGATTTGCCTCCCGCGGTTATGATGTTTATGCGATTTCTGTTATCCGCTGTTTTGTTCGCGCCTTATGTTTTTATAAAAAATGGATTCGAGTTTCCCCCACAGAAAAGAATGTTATCTTACACAATATTGAGTATTCCTTCAGTTATTTTCTTTTGGTGTATGTTTGAAGGTTTAAGGTATACAAGTGTTATTAATATAGGTGCTTTAATTACACTTGTTCCGGCCATAACAGCGGTCTGGGCGTTTTTAATTAATCGAGAAATCCCGACCACACTTCGTTCTTTTGGTTTAGCTATAGGCACATTAGGCGCGCTTTTGATTGTGTTTAAGGGAGATTACATAGCGTTAATTCGTCTTAAATTTAATTATGGTGATTTTGTATTTATCATGGGCATTTTGTTTTCAGGCTGGGAAAGACCTTTGTTAAATAAACTCTATCGTAGTGAGCCTATAGAGATTATTACATTTTGGACAATACTTTTGGGGGCTGGTTGGCTTTTAATAGCCTCAATAACCAGTATTATAAATGTTGACTGGCACGGTACTCCAAGCAAAGCTTATGGAGGTATTGTATATTTGGCGATATTTACAACCTTGATTACTCATTTTATAAGCCAAAAATGCACCGTTCTAATTGGCGCGACTAAGGTGGCCGCTTATAGCCTTTTGGTGCCAGCATTCGTGATTTTAATTGCCTTTGTAACTGGAATGGAGAGTTTCGAGTTAGCCACTTTACCAGGAATACTTCTAGTTATTATATCAATGATTTTAATTCAAAGAGAATCGAGAGGTGCGCTATCGAAAATCACATAACAAAAAAATGCACCTGACCTGCCCACACGAGCGATCTTTGAAGTTTACACAAATATCTTGCCACGTTCCAACTCAGCAAATATATCTATGGCAGGCCGGTGATTTAGGTTGTTACCACGAAAACTACGACCATCAGTCCACGCTTTAAATTTATCTGGGCATATACAATATATGGGGGCTGGTACATTTCAAACGAAACTGAAGATTTCTGGCATAAGTCTTCAACTGTCCATTGCCGATACTCTCCAATAAAACGTTAGATATCAGGCACCTAAAAATTTTACCGATGTGCGAAAATAATCACAACCTGTGAAATCTTGCATCCATAGACCCCAACGTGGTACGCTGGTGATCACCAGATGGTATCGGTAATATTGCCGTTGAACTTGATAACTGCACTTATCTCCATCAATCACAACCGACCTGATATTTGGTTTTTTCATCACCTTCCTGAACATATCACAACACGTTCAACATACTCGAAATATCCATATCTTGTGGTTTGTATGATTTCCTGATAGTGTACCTTAAATTTTGAATCAGGCTTGATCCTGATCTGGTTTTTTAAACACCTCCCAACTTGCCTGATAATTTCTCTTCTTCTTTTGTATGATGAAACCTTTATAATCAAAGGTGATTTAATGTCTAAAAGTAAATATAAAAGAAAATTAACCGCTATCCTCAGTGCTGATGTTGTGGGATACAGTCGGTTGATGGGAGACGATGAAGAATTTACTATTCAGACGTTAAACACCTATCGTAATTTAATGACCACGCTTATAGAGGATTATAGTGGTAGCGTGGTTGATGCTGTGGGCGATAACCTTCTGGCAGAATTTACAAGTGTTGTAGATGCAGTTCAGTGTGCCGTCACAATTCAAAACAAATTAAAAAAACAAAATGATAAACTTGCTGTATCCCGCCACATGCTTTTTAGAATTGGTATTAATATTGGAGATGTGGTCCAGGAAAAAGACAGAATTTATGGAGATGGTGTCAATATAGCAGCAAGAATAGAAAGCCTGGCAGATCCTGGAGGTGTATGTATTTCAAGAGGTACCTATGATCATATTAAAAAGAAGCTGGATTTTGGATATGAATATATCGGGGAACACACAGTTAAAAATATTTCAGATCCAGTCAGAGTGTACAAGGTACTTATTGACTCGATGGATGCTGGAAAAAGAATCAAAGAAAGATCAGAACCTCCAGCAAAAAAAAATCAGTTAAAAAAGTGGTTCAAAGTCACAGCTTTTATAATATTGACCTTGTTTGTTGTTCTTGCAGGAGTATACTGGAAATATATTTATTTCCCAGCACCCACTGACATTGATCCTGATAGCAAGATGGAATTCAATTTATCAGAGGGTCCTTCTTTTGCTGTGCTTCCTTTTGTCAATATGAGCAAAGACCCGGAGCAGGAGTATTTGTGTGATGGCATGACAGAAAATCTAATCTCAGTTCTTGCCCAGATTCCACAAATTCTTGTGATTGCACGCAATTCTACATTTGCCTATAAGAACAAATCCATAGATGTTCGGCAAATTGGTCAGGAACTTGGAGCCAGGTATGTGGTTGAAGGAAGTATTCAAAAATCAGATGATCGTTTTCGATTCGTGGTTCAGCTAATAGATACTGACACAGGGCTCCATATTTGGTCTGATCGGTACGATCGGGAATCTAAAGATATTTTTAAATTGCAAGATGAAATAACATTAGAAATCCTGAAAGCTACTGGAGTTAAAGCAATAGGCCAAGATCAATATTCTGGCATATTTGATGGAATCGGTGATATCAACAGTATGATTATATTTGCAAAACTTGATGAATTTTTTAAAAATCCTACAAAAGGGCGATATGCTTGGGCATTAAAAAATGCTAAAGAAATAATCACCGCAAATCCTGAATACCCATACCGGTACAACGCCTTAGCAAATGTTTATATGACGGGTGTTGATATTGGATCATGTAAACCCATTACAATCTGTCTGTCCAAAGCAGCAGATGCTGTCAAAAAATCCTTTTCCATAGATGCAAACAGCTGGTTAGCACACGACAGTTTAGGAAGGCTTTTTATAATGAGAAAGGAGCATGAAAAAGCAATCCAATCATATAAGAAGGCTATTGAACAGAATCCTAACGATGCGGGTTCATATATGGGGATAGGAAGGGCACTCAATTTCTCTGACAGACCAGAAGAAGCCTTAGAATATTTAAAGAAAGCCATTCATCTTAATCCTGTTCTTGAGTACTACAATTTATATAATTTAGGGTATTCATACAGCCTGTTGGATCAGCATGAAAAAGCAATTAAAATATTGAAAAAATGTTTAAAACTCCAAACGACCCCCTGGAATGCTTATGGCACCCTGGCAGTCTCTTACAGCCTTTCAGGACAGGAAAAAAATGCCAAAAACGCCGTGAGGGAACTTTTAAAATTATATCCAGATTATTCCATAGAATTTCTAAAAAAAAATTCACCTCACAAAAACCAGGATAAATATGTAAACCGTAGACTGGAAGCTCTTCGTAAAGCTGGCGTGCCTGAGAAAACAAAATAGTGGCAAAACCATGATGATCTTTTACTATCACAAGTTAAATCATCATCGAAAAACCGTGAATGTCTCCAACTTATCAACGGATATGAGGGGCTCTGAGAAACTGTGATACCATACTTTCAAGACTGATTCTTCCTATCACCATGAAATGTACGGACCACAATATATGGGCCTTCTTACAACCAAGGGAAATTGAAGATTTCTGGCATTAGTCTTCTGTGCCGGTGGTGACAGCAGAACGAAGAAATTCACAGCTATCTGTGTATCCTGCCACAGCCAGCTATTCGGCCCCTACTTGGAATAAGTAATAAAGATTAAAAAACTACGAATGCGACCAAGAAGTCTTGGACACCACCTTTTTAGCCTTGTCAGTGATCAGGCGACAAGCTTTGCTTTCAGGTGCGAATATGAGTGCAACGCTCATAATCCAAATTGGCAGTGAGAAGAAAAGCCCTACCACGGGTAATATGAGCATGCCGATAAAAGTAAGCACAAGGGCGAACGGGAGCAATAAAACACCCAGAGTACGGGCGGATATTTTTTCGGACGTGCAATCTATATTTTTCATATCTACCTCCTTGAGGCGTGATTGATAAATGGTTTGGTTTTATAATAGTAAGCATTATTGAAGAGAGTTAAAGCCTACCATGATGTTTCTTGATTAAAAGGTGCGGGAAACCGAACATGTAGTTGGGTGAAACGACTGTCACTAAGGAGAAAACATGCCAGACATAGGCGCAACCAAAGGTGGATCAGCGCCAATTGCTGCGCCACAGAGGATGAAACAGAGGAACACCTATTGGGCGAAGATGATGCCGATGATTGGACAGACCGGAGCAGTGCTGACGGTATCGACAGTGCTGATAGACGCCGGTATCAGATCACAGCAATTTGCGTTTTATATTGGCAATGATTTTCTGAATACTTACACCACTATATATTGAATAGACCACGTGCTTGAAAAAGTGTAGATTACTGGCATGAGCCTTCAGTGCCCCGGTGGTGACAGCTCCAACTTATTGCAGTTTCTTGATATTTGCAGGGTTTTTAGCATATCACCACCATAGCCATTTTTAGGCGACCTGCATTTTGATGTTATCAAGGGAGGATTGGTTCAGACGGTTCTCCCTTTTTTGCAAATTTGTCAGAAATAGGATATCTGCAATAGAGAGAATGGCAAATTTCAGAATGGAGCATGGTGTTATCGCAAGTTTTTGCGGGTCTGGTAAACCTGCACCTGTCTCCATCTATCTAATGGTTTCACTTTAGATGGATTCCCTCCAAAATTATCCATTTTATTGCACTCGGAATAGCCATTTATTGACCCTGCGACACAAATTATGTAGGTACCTTGTCCCCTGACATGCGTTCGATATTAGCCCGCAACTGGGCTATCTCGATACCCAAGCCGACGCACACTTCACCCAGCAAACATTTTTCGGCGTCTCCGTCTTCAAGATAGGTTTTCAATTTTTGGTTGCCTTTTATGAGATGAACGATCCAGACTTTTTTGGTGGAATCATATTCTGCTGCGACATCGATGCCACACTCACCAACATCCGGATATAGCTCGCGAATTTTTTGGCACAGTCTGTCATTGTCAATCATGTCGTACTCCTTAATTTTCAGCAAGGGCTTCCTCATGGGAATCCATTGCAGATTTAGATTGTTGATTTTTGTAACGCTGGTTCATTTCAGAGGGTCAATCAACGGACGCACGTCGACGATCTGAAACCGGATAGCTGCAATAATGGCATTGGCCGAGGCATCTCCGGCTGTTTCGCGAATCTTTTTTCTGAAAGAATCCAGCAGTTCCCCGTAGCGCTCGAACTCTTTCATTTCCAAATAAAGTCGCACACCTTTCCACTCCTGGGGAGAATTACCGGGTTCGATCACGATAAAGCTGGCCTTGGGGTTCTCCTGAAGGTATTGAAGGGAACGGTTATTTCCGATAGCCATAATCACAGTGTCTTCATCGATCATACGGGGCGAGCCGAATACAGCAGCGTTCACATCACCATTTTTATTGCTTGTGGCCAAAGCCCCGATACGGGTTTTTCGATTGAACATCTTCATGACTTCTTTTCTGTTCATGTCACCCTCCATCATTAACATTTAAATTTGATGCCAGTTGGCATTAATATGTTCCGCAATAAAAGCAAGAGTTTAAGCGGTATAGGTATTTTGACAACAGCTATAAGCGAACTAAAACTAACTATAAGCATCTTTAATAACTATTTCAAATTAATTGAGCACCCGGGGCGTTTTTCATGTCATGCCGTCGTAGGCGGACATTTACACAATTGACATAGCCAGATGGTATCGGTAATATTCCCATAAATTCCAAAGGTACCGATGATCTCCATCAATCACAGGTTTCGGTTTGAAGACTTATTAGCGAAGTCTTATAATCAATAGATATTATACAACCCCAACATCTTGTTCAGCATATTCGTAAAAAATTGGTACCTGCAGTGCTTCTTCGAAGATTGATATGTACAGATCGGATTTGATATCTGTAGATTTGGCTACCCGACTAAAAAGCAAACTATTTGTGACAATATTATTCTGAGGACATTATGATCAAATATATTCCCATCGGAATCATCCACTCACCATTCAAGAAACTTGAAGGCATGCCAATCCAGCCAAAAGGCGCTGCAGGTATAAAAGGAACTATTGAGCTATTTGAAGAATACCGTGCAGGGTTGAAGGATCTTGATGGATTCTCCCACATAATACTCCTGTACCATTTACACCGTAGCCGAGGGTTCAACTTGCAGGTGATACCTTACATGGACACCAAATCCCGTGGTCTCTTTGCAACTCGTGCGCCCAAGAGACCTAACTCCATAGGTCTATCCATTGTTCAGTTGGACAGGATTGAGACAGGTGTCTTATATGTAAAGAATCTCGACGTATTGGACGGTACCCCTTTGTTGGATATTAAGCCTTATGTTCCGGAATTTGATAGACAGTTACAAATTCGGACTGGATGGCTTGAACAATTTAAGGATTCTGTAGATAGCCAGAAATCAGACAACAGATTCGAATAGAGGAAAAGGTACAGGTAATCAGCTAGGCAGGTCTCCCGGACTTGCAGTCACGAATCGCGTTATCTGTAATATTACCAGGGTGGTAATGTTCTCCTCACAGTTTTCGGTTTGAAGCTTTATTAGGGTAATAGAAGGTGTTGCCTGAAAAGTCGAAATTCAGAATGTTGTGGCTTTAAATTTATTGTGGTTTGTTTAACACCTAAAATAAAACTGAATAGATATTCTGGATAAAGAGGTCGTTATGAAAAAAATGGGAAAGAAAGGATTGAGGTGGCTAAAAGGCTTCCACATGATTGCTGTGTCCTGCTGGATTGGAGGGGCAGTCGCTTTGATTCTATTATACCTGTTAAAGGATAATATCGGTAACGGAGGCGTTCTGTACGGAATTAATCAAAGTATTCATCATGTAGATATGGTGGTTGTAGTTATTCCAGGAGCATTTGGGTGTCTTATTACCGGCCTAATATACGGTATCTTTAGTAATTGGGGGTTCTTCAAACACAACTGGATGATATTTAAATGGATGGTAACCGTTACAGCAATTTTATTCGGCACGTTTTACCTCGGTCCATGGGAGACAAAAATGATGGAGATTTCAGGCGAATTAGGGATGTCTGCTCTAAATGACTCGTCATATCTATACAACCAGAAAATGAACCTGATTTTTGGCTCACTGCAATGCTTGGTGCTCATGATTACAGTGTTTATATCGATATTCAAACCCTGGAAAAAAAGAAAAAATATCCGCTGAAAATTTAGAAAGATTACTGGCATAAATCTTCAAAGTCCTTTGATTTCTCCAACAAAACGGTAGATATCAGGCGCCTGAAAAATTACCGGTGTGCGAAAATAATCACAACAGGCTCAATCTTGCATTCATAAGCTCTGCCGTGATACCTTGGCGATGACCAAATGGTATCGGCAATAATTTGGTTGAAATTGATAATTGGACATCTCTCCATGTATCAGTACTTGGCTGATATTTGATTTTCTGTTATAAGATATCACCATCTGTCAGAACCATCGAAAACGATTGACTAAACTCCATCTATTTGTCTATTAATATTTAATCGCCATTCCATCTGATTTGAAACTGATCTGTAATCCCTGAGCCGACTCTTGTATCTCTTCCGGTTTTGTTTTTTTCTGATTGATCCATCTACTTAGTCCTATTGTTTGAAACCTTATTTGCGGGGGTGCCTATGGCTGAAGGTTTTAAGCGCAAGCTCACCGCAATTTTCAGTGCAGACGTCGAAGGCTACAGCCGCCTCATGGGCGACGATGAAGAAGCTACTGTACGAACCCTAACATCTTACCGTGAAGTGCTGACCGTTTTAATCCAGCAGCATAGCGGCAACGTGTTGGATTCTACAGGCGATAATTTGCTGGCTGAGTTTGCCAGTGTGGTTGATGCAGTTCAGTGTGCGGTCGCTATTCAAAAAGAGATCAAAGCCCGTAACAAAGAATTGCCCGAAAACAGGAGGATGCGATTCCGTATCGGCATAAATCTTGGAGATGTCATTCAGGAAGAAGAACGAATTTATGGTGATGGTGTCAATATCGCCGCCAGACTTGAAGGGTTGGCTGAGTCTGGAGGCATTTGCATCTCCAAGACTGCTTTTGATCACATTGAAACCAAACTGCCTTATGGATATGAGTATCTTGGCGATCAAACGGTAAAAAACATTGTCAAACCGGTTGGTGCCTATCGTGTTTTGCTCGAGCCGAGAATAACAATTGGGGAAAAAGGAAGGAAAAGAAGAGACCGTAAAGCTCGACCTCGAAAAATGGTTCTTACTGGAGTAATTGCGGCTCTTGTGCTGAGCATTGCGGTGGCAATTTGGATCTTCTACATACGCCCTCCAACCCCTCCATTCTCTCCGGCTTCTGTTGAGAAAAGCACGGTCCCATTGCCTGAGAAGTCTCCAGCCAATGATCTACCGCAAACAGGTGAAGAAACTGCTGAAGCCGAGTTTCCTTCAGTTGGCACAAAATATACCTATCTAATTGTTACAGAGAAAGATAGTTATAAAAGATCCTTTTTAGTAATTGAGGATAGTCTATTTGAAGGTAGAGAAGTCCATCGCGTTTCAGTTTTAAACAGAAACGAAATAATTATTTATGACAAAGAAAGCAAGAACTGGATTGGAAAAATATTTGACGATGAATTGGTTAAAGGTGCAAAGCCCCATGAGGATTTGTATAGATTTCCTCTATTTGTTGGGAAAAAATATAAGTCTGAATACTTATTCAACAGCAAGGTAATAAGTGGTAATATCTCAAGAATTGTTGTGGTGAAATCCTTTGAAAATGTAACAGTACCTGCCGGTACTTTTAAAGCATTTAAAATCATAGCTAAACACAATGGAAAAAAAGATATCTATTGGTATTCTCCCAAGTTGAAATTGTATACAAAAAGAATAACAATTCATCATCGCACTGGTCAAAGCACAAGGGAATTAATTCAATATGCAAAACCGTAAATGGCTACGTCAAATTAAGATAGTCGTGTGATGTGCCATAAAAGCCGATATATATAAAATCGCCGGATAGTCAATATCTAATGTTAGAAAGGTGGATTATTATGTTTCTCAACGGTGTAATGAAGGTATTGCTAATTGTTTTTATTTTTTCGCAAATTGGTTGGTTTAGTGCAAATGCGAATGAACTGTATTTCATCGATGCACATAGCCAAGTAGATCACAAAGTAGTGCCGATAAATAAGGTCATATCCTTAATGGAGAATGCAGGAGTTCGTCACACGATCCTATCCACACGCGGAAATTTAAAAGGGAAAACCTTGCTAAAGTTATCCACCGAAACTCTTGGACGAGTCACACCTGCAGTAAGAACCAAGGGCAAGCCCTACGATACAGGTTCAAAGAAATATTATGAATTGCTCAAAAAACAAATTGAAACAAAACAATATCTCGCAATGGCTGAGGTTCTGCTTTATCACGCTAAAAAGGGTAATAAAGCTCCCGAAGTAATTGTTTACCCAGATGATAAAAGAGTGCAGACTGCACTAAATTATGCGATGGAAAATAGTTGGCCATTCGTTGTCCATATCGAATTTGCTTCTTTGCAAGGAGAAAATAAAAAGAAATTCATGAGAGCGTTTAAAAAGATGCTCAACCAACATCCGGAACACCCATTTATCTTAACCCACATGGGTCAACTGAATAGAAATAGATGCCTCCGGTTGATAAAAAACCATAACAACGTGTATTTTCACACTGGATGGACCAATCCCGTCGCAGTTGAAAACTCAAACCAGCCGTGGGTCAACATATTCGAGGGGTATCATTTTTCTCCCGATTGGAAAGACCTTTTTATCCAATATCCCCAGAGGTTCATCTTTGCATTAGATAATGTATTTGCTGAGCACTGGAGCGATTTTTACCAAAAGCAAATGGATTATTGGAAAAGGGCGCTTGCAGAACTCCCTAAAGAGGTATCTCACTTGATTGCACACGGGAATGCTGAGCGTCTTTGGTACATTAATACAGGGTCACAGTAGACCTACAATAGCTCCAACGATTCGGTAGATATCAAGTGCCTAAAAAATTACCGGTGTGCGAAAATAATCACATATTCTTGGATAACAGAATCAATTTCACAGGAGGAATGTATTGAGCCCCCGTGTCGTTAGGTACTATTTAAGTCCCATTTTTCTCCTAATATTATCTGTGTTCCTTTCAGGATGTGCCTCTTCTGGTACGACAAAACCAAATCTCCCTTATGCAGGCAACTCATATCCAGCTGAGTTAACTGAATTAGCGCAAAAGAACCCACTAATTGTCAAAGAATTGGGAAAGCTACCAGAACTACAAGACGGGGTATCAGAGACGGATGTAAATATCTTAAGAAATATCGTAAAATTATATAATAACGATCCGTCTAATTTTGAAATTGTATTTAATGAAATGTACAAAGTTGGACTACCTGAGGTTAGAAAATATTGTTCACCCCTACAGGCTGTATATTGGTTAATCAAAAACGGTAAGATCGATAATATCAATATCTATAATTTTGATTTAATCAATCTATTGAACAATGCCTGGTGGAGTACTTTATTTGAGTATAATGATCCAAAAGGAAGATGGGAAAGCTTTAGCGATGTTACAGAAAGGCTTAATAGCCCTATTCTGCTTGATTACTATGAAAGAAGAGCCTTCAGTTATGTCACCTTTGAAAAAACGGGTTATAAACTTGAACATGGTGGACCTCCACCAAGTGTTATCTTTAAGAAAAAAAAAGGTAGTTGTTCTTTTTTTACAGCTTTCTCAGCTTATTGTTTACATAAAGCTGGCTACCAAGGAAAAGCAATTGCAGTAAAATATAATGACGGTGGCAGTAATTTCCATCATGTATGTGAGTTTGTAGATAAGGATGGTACGTTTTATATTATGGACAACAGTAGAAAGGTTTCTCCTGCAGGAACTGGGATCTTTCCTCAAGAATCATTTTTTAAAGAATATACTTTTGTAATGTATGGATACAATAGATTTAAGGGTTTTTAATTTCAGGTTCCCTAAAACATGCCGGTGTGCAATTAGTATTATCACTGACCAAATCTTGCATTCATAGGCCCTTCCGTGATACTTTAGCGATGACCAGATGGTATCGGTAAATTTTGGTTGAGTTTGATAACTGGACACCTCTCCATACATCACAGTTGATGAAAATCCAGATATTGGCAAAATAGAGAGTACCGAATTGAAACGCAAAAAAGTAAATTTCATGTGGGAGAGTGAAGACGCCCAGAAGGTATTCGCAGAGTGGGTTCCTTTTCCCGATGCTCAAACCAGTGCCAAAGATGTGGATATGATTGAGCGCTTTGTTGGATTGAAACCTCCAATGGCAATACTGGATATCGGGTGTGGAAATGGTCGTCACGCCTTAGAGTTTTCAAAGCGTGGCTACAAAGTCGTAGGTATTGACGTGGCAAGACGTTTTTTGAATGAAGCCAAAGAGGCGGTAAAAGAAGCTGATTTTCAGCTCGAATATCGCTTACAACGTGCATCTGAACTCAGTGAAAAGAACACCTTTGATTTCGCATTAGCCTTTTGGCATACTATTGGATTCATGTCAGATGATGAAATCAAAAAGCATTTTTCTTCAGTTTACACCGCACTGAAGCCAGGTAGTATCTTTCTTTATACATTTCAGGGTCCTAAATTAGTACCAGGTCAGGAATCGACTATGGCAATACCAGTTAAAAGCTGGCAGGAAAAAAACGGAAAGTTCATTTTAGCCGAAAAATCCATTAAAAATGGCTATAGAGATGAATATTGTGTGGTTATTGATACAAATGCAGATGAAATGATCGAATACAAAGAACATCAACGTGCAATTAGCTATGAGGAAATTATTGACTATTTGACAACCGCTGGTTTTTCGTCAGTAGAGGGGTATAAAAGTTTCAATGGTGATCCGGCAACACCTGAGGAGTTTTATATTTTTCAGTGCAGAAAGAACTGAATTGTCAAAAGACCAAATACCTTTACCCCACAGTGCCACAAATACCTTGAAAAATGATCCTGTAACTTGGAAAAGAACATGCAGTTTAAGCCAATAGGAAATATTCAGACGCCTTATAAAACAAAGGAAGATTGTCCTATTCAACCAATTTACTCTTCTAATGCTGAAGGCAAAATAGAGATCTTCGAGCAATATGCAAAAGGACTTAAGGACATCGAGACCTTTTCACATTTCTACATCTTATACCTATTCGATCGCGCTGGAGAGGTTCAACTAATACGTTCCACATTTTTAGATGATGAACCGCATGGAATATATGCATCAAGGCACCCATGCCGACCAAATTCTATAGGCATGTCGATTGTTCAATTTAAAGAGAGAGCTGGCAACACACTAATTGTCAAAGGTGTTGACATTCTTGATAACACGCCACTTTTGGACATAAAACCATACATCCCAAAATTTGACATTATAGAATCTGCCTCCAACGGTTGGGTTGATGGTACTCAATGGCGCCCTAAACCAAGAAATCGCGAGTAGGAACCATATCTTAACATTTTTAAATATTTAGGATAATCTATCATGAATATAAAAGTCACAATTCTTATTTCGATTTTAATACTAATACCTACTTTTGCATTCTCAGAAGCAGAGCTTTCTCATAAATCAAAATATGCTGGTGAAGAAAAGAGAGAAATCAAGAGTTTATCGGCGACTGATATAGAGGAGTTACAGAATGGTAAAGGATGGGGATTAGCTAAAGCTGCGGAACTAAATGGTGTACCAGGGCCAGCGCACTTGTTGGAAATGAAGGAAGAAATAGATCTTAACACTGAACAAATTCGGGAAATCGAGGATATTTATAGAAAGATGAAACAAGAAGCTGTCCCCTTAGGTCTTGAACTCATTGAGCTTGAAAAAGAATTGAATAATCATTTTGCTAATCGGACGATTACAGACGAGATACTGCATCAAGTTCTTCAGAAAATTTCCGATGTTCACAGACAACTGCGTTATACTCACCTTTCAACTCATCTTAAAACCCCTGACATTCTCCATTCAGAACAAATTATTCTTTACAATAAGCTGCGCGGGTATTCGTCTGATGATCCCTGCAAAAATGTTCCCAAAGGGCATGATCCCGTAATGTGGAAGAAACATAACAATTGTCCATAGATGCAAATTATACTAATCCTCACTATTATTTCATCAGCGCTGTACAGTGACATCGGATTGCTCCAACAAAAACAAAGATATCAGACCTTCAAAATATTACCGGTGTGCGATTATTATCACCACCGACCATATCTTGCATTCATAGGCCCTACCGTGATACCTTGGCGATGACCAAATGGTATCGGTAATGTTGCCTGATATTTCAAAATGTCAGGTATTCTCCATGTGTACGAAACCGCTCCGCGGTAGCTTTCCCACCCCAAGGTTTTAATCAATAAACCCTACCTACGTTATCGATCGTTTCTTTTCTCCTGATCGTATAAAATACCTCCGAGACGTTAATAACCCACAACAAAGGAGGTATGACATGGCAGAACTACGTCAAAAAATGATCAGGATTATGGAACTTAAAAATCTTTCCAAGCACACAAAGAGGTCCTATCTCGCCGCTGTCAAAGGGATTGCCAAGTTCTATAACCAGGCACCGGATAACCTCACCAAAGAAAAAATCGAGGATTACCTTCTCTATCTCAAGCTTGACAAGGGTAATGCTCCCAACAGCTGCTGCGCAGTTCTTAGCGGACTTCGATTCTTTTACAAAAATGTTGCTGAAAAGGAGATATCCATAACCTACAGCCTCACGAGAAAGCCGAGAAAACTCCCACAAGTCCTGCCCATGGAAGATATCTGGGATATCATCCACGCTACCAACAACCTCAAACACAAAATGATTCTGATGACCACTTACTCGGCAGGACTCAGGGCCAGCGAAACCCTTAAACTCAAATCAGAAAACATCGACAGCAAGGCCATGCTGATCAAAGTCGAAGATGGTAAAGGCAAAAAGGATCGCTATACACTGCTCTCAAAAAGACTGCTTGGCGAACTGAGAATCTATTATCGTAAATATCGTCCCGACACCTACCTGTTCCCATCTTCATTCGGAAAAAAGAAAGATAAACCCTTGTCATACGAGTCTATCCGTTCGGTATACGAAGAGGCCAGAATGAAGGCAGGAGTAAAAAGGGGCTCGGGTGTCCACACATTGCGTCACAGCTTCGCCACACACCTCCTGGAGGCTGGATACGACATCCGGAAAATACAGGTTTTAATGGGCCATACGAGACTGACCACCACCATGATTTATCTGCATGTGAGCCGCCAAACTCTGTCAACGATCCCAAGTCCTTTGGATCTCATTGACCAAAAACATGCAGGAAAGGAGGACAGAAACGATGACCCAAATCATAAAACCTGATCATAAAACCCCGGAGGTCGCCGACATTCTGCGTCATCATCTTAATGACTATAAAGCCGAATATCCTTTATGGCCGGAACATCGTAAAATCGCAACCGACCTTTTGAACTGCCGCACCGCCCGTCTGGGTGGCCATATCGAACGCTGTGACAATTGTGGAGCTGTGCGCATCACGTATCATTCCTGCCGTAATCGCCACTGCCCCAAATGCCAGCATATGCCACGCGAAAGATGGTTGGAAAAACGAAAAAACGAGATCTTGCCGGTCAGTTACTTCCATGTGGTTTTTACCGTGCCGCATGAGTTGAACACCGTCATCTTAAACAACAAAAAGGTGATGTTCAACATCCTTTTTGCTGCTGCATCCAGAACCCTTCTGACCTTTGGCAACAACGAACTCAACGGCAAATTAGGATTTTTGGCTGTTTTACACACCTGGGATCAAAAGCTCAAAGCTCATTTTCATTTGCATTGTTTGGTAGCCGGTGGTGTTCTGCTCGGGAACAAAAAGGAGTGGCTTCCGGTAAAAAACGATTATCTCTTCAACGAAGAGGCATTATCACAGGTCTTTCGCGGCAAGTTTATGGAACGTATTAAGCATGCCCGTAAAACCGGCTCGCTCAAATTTGCCGGCAGATCCTTTGGCGACTTCAAAAACAAGCTGTATGCCAAAAACTGGGTGGTCAGCGTGCGTGAACCAGTCAAACGCCCGGAACATGTGCTTGAATACCTGGCACGTTATACCCATCGGGTGGCCATTGCCAACAGCCGCATTAAAAGACTTGAAAACGGTATGGTCTCCTTTACCGCCAAGAACCGAAAGAAAAAAATAACGGAAATAATCACCATCACAGCGATGGAGTTTATCCGAAGGTTCCTTTTACACAGTCTCCCAAACGGCTTTGTCAGAATCCGGCATTACGGCTTTTTAGCCAACCGCAATCGAAATGATAACTTAAACACCATCAGGCAATTGATGGGAGTGTCTTCTCTCGATGAGAATGAAGCAGCTACCCTTGAGGAAATAATGCTTCAGCTGACGGGGACAGATATCACTGTTTGTCCTTGCTGTACCGAAGGGAAAATGCAGTTTTTTGCCGACATCCCAAAAGGCCGGGCAGGACCACAGACCCAACTTGCTTGTTTATTGGGTTGACCGGACAAATCGATATCTGAAGCTACAAAACAATAGGAGAGGTACGCCCTGGTTCAGTACAGAATCCATAGATGGCGGCATAGTAGAAGGCTTTGAGGTTAATATGGCACAATGTGCGTTCTGGCTCAGCACAGATCATGCCTTTGAAATATCCCGAACTGGCAATTTGTCCAGGTTCCATCATACCAGATTGAAATACAATACCCATATAGATCTATCGTGCAATACCGTTGCTACACGGCTTCGTACATATGAGCTTTATCAATTATCCTTCCTGCATACCCTATCTTGAAAATCCCGTTGTAAAATAGTCAAAATCTTTTTAACATTATCATTGCCAAATCTCGGACAATGGATAAAACTCTAATCATTTGGACAATGGATAAAACTCTAATCATTTATCGCAAGTTAACAATATCCATGCAAGAACAACGCTGACCATCAATGCGGTTCGATCCAGAAACAGTGTCGAGTGGCCTCATCAACGCCTTTTGTGAGACCGAATTTGTTCACGAATAAGGAATGCAATGATAATTGAAAGATTCATTCGACATATGCCAAAAGTTGAACTTCACGTGCATTTAGAGGGTTCTATACGCCCTGAAGCGCTTTTAAAACTATCAAAACGGAACAATATAAACCTCCCAGCAAGTTCATTAGCAGAGTTACAAGAATGGTATCAATTTTCCGATTTTACACATTTCCTCGAAATCTATTTTGCAATATGTAACTGCATCCGCACCCCTGATGATTTTGAGTTTATTACGACTGAATTTCTAAAGCATCAAGCAGAACAAAATATAGCATATAGCGAGGTGATATTTACGCCATATACACATCATAAACATGTTACATTTGATGAACAATTGGCTGCTATCAATCGTGCGCGGAAGAAAGCGGAGGTTAACCTTGGTGTTCGAATAGGCTTAATTCCTGACATATCGAGACATATGCGTCCAGTTGAAGAGAGTTTTCAGATCGCTGATTGGGCCGTTGAGAATATGGATAACGGTATCATAGCCCTTGGTTTAGGTGGACCTGAAATTGGCAATCCTCCAGAAATATTTCGGGAAGTATTTGAGGGCACTGTAGCGGCTGGTTTGCCGAGTCTTCCACATGCAGGGGAGACTGAAGGACCTGAAAGCATATGGGGGGCTATAAACGCACTCTCCGCTTTACGAATTGGGCATGGGGTCCGCTGTTTAGAAGATTCCGATTTAGTAAGTTATCTATGTGAAAATCAAATCCCCCTCGAAGTGAGCCCTACGAGTAATGTATGTCTGGGGATCGTTCCGACGTTAGCAGAACACCCATTGCCGAAGTTATTGGAAGAAGGATTATTGATCACGATAAATTCTGATGATCCGCCAATGTTTGATACTACACTAACGGATGAATACATTCGAATCGTGGAAACTTTTAATTTTGATATAGAACTTGTGAAGCTATTTGTGATCAATAGTATCCGGGCAAGTCTGTTATCATTAGAAGCTAAACAAGCATTAGAAAACAAATTTAGAGAGAACTTTGTGGCTTTAGAAAGCGAATCCGGGATGTAATACATTGGTGTGTCACACAGCCACGCTCTTACTTTTTCGGATTTTTGCGTGGAGGAAGTGAGCTTGAAAAGGCTTTAGTCGGCTATCGTTATTGAATGTTTGGGAGCTGCCCTATTCAGTACTTCAGATTAGTGTTACCGATCACGATGTCTCCAACATATCAATACTCTTAAGGAATTATTTATTGAGGTAAAACCGGAAGAAAGGGATATTGTGATATCATCATTTCAGCGGGTTACTTTGAATCTGTGATATGCTGAATTCGATTGAACATACATAAAGTATTTTGTCGCAATAGGAACGGAAATAAAAGTTTCGCATCAACATTTCTGTCAGATAGTGCCATAAAGAAATGGCTACCCTCTCCACAGATAAAAATCTTTCTTTATAATTACAGATTGCAAACAAAAAAGGCCCGGTTTTGGTCAAACCGGGCTTTTTTTTGGGAAGGTGGTGAAGGTTACGGCAACCTTCCTTGGGTGCAGATAATAATCCAATAGTCAGCGATTAAGGTTTGATAGAAAATTTGACTTTGATCTGAAGAATGTGTGGAAAATAACAGAGGCCAGGTAAAAAAAACCTGGCCTCTGTTATTTTGTGGCAGAAGCTAACCTGCGCCTTTCCTTGTCCATTTTACATTTTTTATGTCCAGGATTGCAAGCTACCTTGTCCACAGATAAGATAGCTAATTTCGTAACCCCTTGATTGCGTTGGTGATCCCAGCGGGGTTCGAACCCGCGTTACCGGCGTGAGAGGCCGGCGTCCTAACCACTAGACGATGGGACCATAAAATTTCAGAAAACGCGAATCATCCGCGGCTAAGCCGCTTATGGATTAAGTTCCATCTAATATTAGAATTTCTAATTCGTTGTCAAACAATTTATACGTTCAAAAAAGATTTTGAAGATCTTTCCTTACGCCTTTTCTATATCCAAAGATGAAATATATGGGGGAGCCCAAAAACGGGATCGCCGCGATAATCCCCCAGAGGGCTTTTTTCCCCATGGTGCCGAAATCTTTCTGGAGGCAGTCGACGATGGCCCAGACCGTCAGAAAGAAAAAAGGTACGGTCAAAAGGATTACGACACCCACGGTTTTTAATTCTTCAATCATAAATCGCTCAATCCCATTATGAATCTTAAAAATTTAATCGCTCAACTTAGGACAGTAGATCTGCTATCTTCAATATGGTGTTCACGTAATAGTCGCTGTGATTGTAGCGATAAATAATCTTTTTGGCTTTTTCCGTATCGATCCCCGGTTTCCACCCAAAGCGTTTCAGGAAGCTGGCGATACTGGCCATGGCATCGGCGTGGGTGAACAGGTCGATGACACCGTCCTGGTTTCCGTCCCGTGCGTAGGCCAGAAGGGTGGTGGGCATGAACTGGGCAATACCCAGGGCACCGGCATAGGATCCCTGAATGGTTACCGGATCGAAATTTTCATTCTGTGTATACTGCAGAAAGGCTTTCAGTTCTTTATAGGCCCATGCAGATTTGCGGATGGCCCTTTTCTGGAAATCTTTTTTGCTGATCTCATCTTTACGCTTGAAATTTTTCCAAAAATCATCCCGAACCACAGGATCGTCAAAAGCGGACAGAGACGACAACATATTCAAAACGGAACGCTTCCCCAGGGTGGTACCCAGCCCGGTTTCAACCAGGATAATTGCGGTGATGACCTGCTTGTCCACCCCGTAGGTTTGTTCTGTTTTCTCCAGTTGGTCATGGTGTTTTTGCATATATTTTTTTGCTTGGCCGATGGACCAGTCATTGGTGAACTGATCGTAGTTCAACTTGGCCTCGCTATGTACAAAAAAGAGTGTGACACTCTTTGTTTCAAAGGACACCCGGGGATTTTGATAGAATTTCAGTATGGCGTCCGATTGAAATCCATCCTTGATTAACTTTTCCTGCAAGGCTTTGAATTGCCAGGTTCCATCCGATGTGCTTGCCATCAAAGATAGAGGCAATATGGCTAAAACGGTGAGAACGATGATAGCTGTCAGTAACAATCTAAATAAATAATTGGTTTTCATGGGTCTGGTCGATTTCCTGTTGTTGTTTTTGATTCTTCTCCGCTGCTATGCCGGGCAGTGACGATCAAAATATAATATGATTTTTTGTCTTTAGCCATACAAGCGATATTACCATGTTCTACAAATTCGGAAAACGAATTTATCATTTGGTGTTATCGTGTTATATTCTGATACATTTGTGAAAAGCAACGGAACCTATAGCATATATAACCAAGATTGGATAGCGTGAATAAGACCACTAAAACAGTATATACATGCCAGACGTGTGGATATGAAACACCAAAGTGGATGGGAAAATGCCCGGATTGCGGGGAATGGCATACCTTTGTTGAGGAGGCGAAAACATCCAAGCGTACTCCCGGATTTTCCGGGAAAGGCACTGTCGCGAGCGCGGAAGTCATTGCCGTGTCCGCCATCGGCAGTCAGGATGAAACCCGGATTCTGACCGGCATAAAAGAACTAGACCGCGTGCTGGGGGGCGGACTGGTACCGGGTACCCTGATTTTGATCGGTGGTGATCCCGGTATTGGTAAGTCGACCTTGATGCTGCAGGCTCTTCACGGGCTTTCCCGGGATGGACGGAAAGTGCTCTATATTTCCGGTGAGGAATCTGTTCGGCAGCTTGGTCTCCGAAGCAAGCGGCTTGCAACACTATCGAACGATATTCTGGCTGTTTCCGAAATTGAAATTGATGCCATCCTGGCCATCATCGAAAAAACCCGACCGGGCGTGATCGTTATCGACTCTATCCAGACCATGTACAGCGCAGACCTCACTTCGGCACCCGGAAGCGTGAGCCAGGTCAGGGAGTCTGCCATGCGGCTGATGCTCATGGCAAAGCATAAGGGTATTCCGACATTCCTGGTGGGGCACGTGACCAAGGAAGGGGCCATTGCCGGGCCGCGGTTGCTGGAGCACATGGTAGACACGGTGCTTTATTTTGAGGGCGACAGGAATCATGTTTTTCGGATTCTGCGGGCTGTAAAGAATCGGTTTGGATCGACAAACGAAATCGGTGTTTTCGAGATGAAGGAAAATGGCTTAAACGAAGTGGAAAACCCCTCTGCCATTTTTTTGTCCGAGCGGCCGGAATCGTCTCCGGGATCCGTGGTTACGTCAAGTATGGAAGGGACCCGCCCCATTCTTGTAGAGCTTCAGGCGCTTGCCAGCAGCACCAATCTGGGCACCCCTCGCAGAACGATACTGGGTCTGGATCAGAATCGTGTGGCGCTTCTGGTGGCCGTCATGGAAAAAAAACTGGGGATGCATCTTCTGGGTCATGATATCTTCATGAATGTTGCCGGAGGTGTCAGGATCCATGAGCCGGGTGTGGATTTGGGTATTGTATCCGCCATTGCATCCAGTTTTCTGGACCAGCCGATTATGGAGGGTACAGCTGTGGTAGGCGAGGTGGGTCTGACGGGCGAGGTGAGGGCGGTGGGCCAGATCGAGACCCGGGCCGGGGAAATGAAAAAGATGGGCTTCACGCGCTGTCTGGTGCCCCGAAACAACCTGGAGCGCATGGCAACGGTAGCAGGATTGGATCTGGTTGGTGTCAAGAATGTATCGGAGGCTATGGAAGTGCTATTTTAAAAGCATCTAAAAAATGCCTTTTGGCCCAATATCTGCGTTGGGTTCGCGTTTCAACCCATCAAAATACAAACGTATTCCTCTGGGTTGAACCTTGAACCCGCCTTGATCTTGAACCAAAGTCCTATTTTTTAAATCGCTTTTATTAAAAACATAAATAGGACAGATTTGTTCTGACAATTATGAATAATCATGATTCATAGCTTTAGTATGCAAGGGCCCATACTTGACTTAGCATCGGCTTAACTATATCCTAATCTGACAAATACAGATATAGGATTATGAAACGGAAAACATCAAAAAAAAATACCTGGCAGGACCATTATTCCCGCAAGGCTCAAAAAGAAAAATACCCGGCGAGATCTGTTTACAAATTACAGGAAATCCAGAAAAAATACCGCCTCATTCGCAAAGGCGACAGGGTGCTGGATCTTGGATGTTCCCCAGGATCATGGTTGGTCTACGCGGCAGACCTTGCCGGTGAAAGCGGCCTGGTTGTTGGCATCGATCTCAAACCGGTTTCGATTCAACTGCCAGCGCATGTAAACGTTTATAAAGGGGATATACTGGCCCCTGGAAAGATGCTGACCCAGAAACTGGAACAACGGTTTCATGCCGTTATCAGTGATATGGCGCCCAACACCACCGGAAATAAAGACGTGGATGCTGCCAGATCCTTTGATCTATGTGAGGCCGCTCTCAATCTTTCTCAGGAATATCTGGTTCCAAACGGGGCCTTTGTATGTAAGATCTTCCAGGGCGAATTGTTCCAAACGTTTTCGGACAGAGTCAAGACGTCTTTTAAGCGGCAGCATATATTCAAACCCCAGAGCAGCCGCAAGGCCAGCAAGGAAATATTTATCATCGGCATGGGAAAGATTGGTTCATAATTTTTTTAGGAGGTAACAATGTCAGGACACAGCAAATGGTCTTCCATTAAGCATAAAAAAGGAGCGGCGGACGCCAAGCGAGGGAAGATATTCACGAAGCTCATCAAGGAAATTACTGTTGCAGCCCGGATGGGCGGCAGTGGAGACCCGGATGCGAATCCAAGACTCAGAACAGCCATATTAGCGGCCAAGGCTGAGAATATGCCCAAAGACAACATTGAGCGGGGGATCAAGAAAGGCACGGGTGAATTGGAAGGTGTTGATTACGAAGAGAACACCTACGAAGGGTATGGTCCCGGCGGTGCGGCGGTTTTTTTGGAATCTCTAAGCGACAATAAAAACAGGGCTGTTGCGGATATCCGCCATATTTTCTCTAAATGCGGTGGAAACCTGGGTGAGAATGGCTGTGTCGCCTGGATGTTCGACAAAAAGGGCTATATCGTTGTGGAAAGTTCCGCCATTGACGAGGAGTCCCTGATGGAGGCAGCACTGGAGGCCGGTGCCGAAGATGTCCGGGAAGACGGCAGTAATTTCGAAGTCATAAGTGCTCCAGAAGATTTCGAAGCCGTGAAGACCGCCATCGATGAAAAAGGAATCCCCTACCTGGATGCCGAAGTGACCATGCTGCCCCAGACTGTCACCAGTCTTCAGGGGAAAGAAGCTGATCAGATGATCCGGCTGATGGACATGCTGGACGACTGTGAGGATGTTCAGAAGGTCTATACGAATGCGGATATACCGGATGAGATGGTATAAGCTCTAAGCTGTAAGCGATAAGCTTTGAGCTTTAAGCGGTCATCTGCTTATGGCTTAATGCTTAATGCTATAAAATCGCGTAAGCGATTTTATTTTGACAACGCAATCATTCTTTCCACGGCCCTGAGCGCGGGTTTTCGAATTTCCTCCGGAACCTTCACCTCGCCTTCCATATTTTCGAGACTTCGCAGGATGTCATCCAGGGTAATTTTCTTCATGTTTTTACAGATCATTTTATCCGAAGCCGGGAAAAACGCTTTGTCCGGGTTGGCTTTCTGCAGAGGATAAAGCAACCCCAACTCCGTTCCGACAATAAAGGATTTTGCATCTGAAGCTTTGGCATGGCGAATCATGCCTGAAGTAGAGGCGATGACGTCGGCTATTTCGAGAACATCCGGTCGGCATTCAGGGTGTGCCATGAATACAGCCTCTGGGTGTGCTTTACGGGCGGCCGCAACATCTTTTGGTTTCAGGCGCTCATGGGATGGGCAGTAGCCGTCCCAGACATGAATTTTTTTATCGGTTTGTGATGCTGCATACATGGCCAAATTTCGGTCCGGCGTCATGAGCATTTCGGTTGCGTCCAGGCTGTTGGCCACTTGTACGACATTCGCGGAAGTACAACAGATAGTGGATAAGGCTTTTACGTCTGCTGTGGAGTTTACATAGGTTACCACCGGCATGGGGGGCAACGATGCGATTTTTGCGACCAGGCCTTCTGCGGTTATCATGTCTGCCATAAGACACCCGGCATCGTGACGGGGCAGCAAAACTGTTTTTTGGGGCGACAGGATCGAAGCTGTTTCCGCCATGAAGTGAACACCGCAGAATAGAATGACTTCAGCTTCTGTATTGGACGCACGGATGCTCAATTCGAGAGAATCCCCACAGAGATCTGCGAGGTCTTGGATTTCAGGCGGCTGGTAATTATGTGCCAGCATGATGGCATTGCGTTTTTTTAAAAGAGCTTTTATTTTATCTTTCATTAGATCTCCCAACCCGGATAAACCGGAAAAAACGATTTTCTATCACGAAATCACTAAAGTACGAAACCACGAAAAAGACCATGAAACGTTTTGTATTTTCCTGATTGCTTTTATTATATGCTACATGTTCAACAAACGATAATCTCCAAATCAGTACAAAATGTTTGATCATTGTGTTTTGGGATTTGGAATACGCTTACTAGGGTGCATCATCCAGGCGCAATACATCGACCCCTTTGGGTATTTCAAAGGTAAAAAAGGCATCGTCAAAGGATTCGTTGAATTGCAGATCCACAAGTTCTATGCGGGTGGCGTCTTCATAGGCATTGTAGGTAGTAACCTGAGCGATACGGAATGTTATTCTGGAAATCAGCAGATGTACATAGGCAATATCCCAGTTTGTTTCCAGGGGGACCAGTTTCAGGTTGTAGTAATCTCCGAAGCGAATATCTTCCAGGGTTATTTCGAAATCTTTTCTGAGCAGACGGATGTCGGAAAGAAAGCCCGCACCTTTGCCCTCACTGAAAAATGTCGATGCCTGTCCCAGCATTACCTGGTTGTCTTCAGGCCGATACATCCACAACTGTAAGCCATCGGTTACGATAATTTGGGATTCGGGCTCCAGGTATTCCCATCTCATCTTTCCGGGGTACTGAACGTATAGCTTTCCAGAAGCTGAATCCGTTATCTCCATGGCTTTGATGGTGGATGCCTGGATAAAGGCAGCTGAAAAGCTGGAGGCTGTATAGATTTTTTCAACGCGTGCCAGTATCTCATCTACGGACATGGATGGTAATGCCGTCTCTTCCGAGTGGGAGGAAAAAGGGATCGCCATCATCAGGATGATCAGAATTAGCTTTCTCAAAATCATAGAAAAATCCTCTAATAAAATCGTTACACGAATTTATCTGATGCGGTTTTGCCGCGCATTAAATTCCTGTCCCTTTGTGTCAAGACATATAAGTAACCGGGTCTTTGGGACGGATATTTATTTACATGCTCCTGTTGAATAAGGCAAGGCTGATATCATCTACAAGGCTTACCTGAACAAGGAGGGTCTGTTTATCCATGTGTGGTATTCGGATACCATGGGACATCAATGTCTCGATATTGTGGTTTCGACGATATGCCTCAAATCGATCGCTCTGCTGGATGTGTAGCAGACACCTTTGTTTATGCTGCTGGAGAGATTGATACAGATCGGCATTCTTTGGGGACGTTTCCAGAAAGCGCAGTGAAAAATTAAGATATTCGTGGAATCTGTCGTGCCGGGCATCCATCTTCAGAAACAGATTTTTCAAGAAATTAATTTCTTGTTCACAAAGTTCCCTGACCATGTTGCGAAGCCAAACGCTGTATTTTTCCCCCTGTGTTTTCCCGGCGCTTTGATTGATTACCCGGATGAGATCCGGGTCCGGATGCCTGGTAATATTGAGCCGGGCCAGGAATGCCCGGGCACCGTTTTCCGGTGTCATTATCTCCAGAACGGGTTCCAGACCATCGAAACGAACAAGGGTTTTTCCCCGGCAGGACAATACGTGTTTCAGGATGATCTGTTGGTCTTTTTGTTGAAACATTTCCGATTGGAGCCGATCTTCCAGTCTCAGCTGGATGGATTCGTCCGGAAAAAATATCAGTTCGATGAGAGAATCGCTTTCGCAACTGGAAGGATCCGTTATGAGGGTTTGCAGTTCACGGATGTCGGAAATGGAAATCGTCGAGAAGATAAAGTCGCGGCTGTCCTGATTGACATGCAGCCCTTCTTCAAAGATAGCCTGGATAGCCAGAGCGAATTTTTGGCATTTTGAAGGGGCCTCAGGCATGCTTGGCCCGATAAAGAAAAAGCAGGGCGCCACAGGCAATCATGGCCGCGCAAAGTAACTGCCCCATGGTAAACGACATGAGGACTAAGCCCAGGTGTGCGTCCGGTTCTCGGAAAAATTCGATAAAAAATCGCACAATACCGTAACCGGCCAGATAGATCGCAAACAGACCGCCTGACGGCAATTTCATTTTCCTGATGGACCATAAGAGGATAAATAGAAATATGCCTTCAAAAAATGCCTCGTAAAGCTGTGTTGGATGACGTAATGCAGCACCCGGGGCGCTGGGGAAAAACATGCCGATGGCTTTTTGCGTGGTTCTACCGTAAAGTTCGGTATTGATAAAATTGCCCAGTCGTCCAAAGGTATACCCCAACGGGATGACCGGGATAAAAAGATCCGAGATTTCCCAGAAATCCAACCGGAATTTTCGAACGTACAAAAAGGTTGCCAGAATGACACCCAGGAGCCCGCCATGGTAGCTCATGCCGGCGATGCCCACGAAGCGGATACCGTTGGAAAAATCAAAAGGCAGCAGGATTTCCAGCGGGTGTGACAGGTAGTAGGATAAATTGTAAAAGACCACATACCCAAGCCGGGCACCGAGAATAAGGCCGACGATCATGGCTGTTATAAGGTCGTTGACCTGCTGTCCGGAAAGATGAAAGCGATCTTCCGTGCGGAGGCGATACCGGACCATGAAATAGACGATGGTAAATGCCACCACATACATCATGCCGTAATAGCGCAGTGATATGGGGCCGATTTCAAAAATAACCGGGGATAGATTTTCCGGAAGATGTTGCCACCAGTTGACAAAGGGCATGGGTGTGTATTCCAATTGAGATCATTATATTAACCTGGCGATTAAATAGCCAACTCCGTCATGCCGGACATGATAAGCCTGCCCCGGTAAGTAGCTGGCCGGGGGCATCCAGTGTTCTTCTGGATTCCCGCCTTCGCGGGAATGACAACCTGCGGGTATTTATCCGCCGGAGTAATATCTTTTTATACTAAGTTGAGCGATTGTCGAGGTTGGCGCAGCTACAAGAAAGATGCTGTTCCGCTATAGTGAACTATGCGGTATGGCATCTGACGCCGTAGATACGGTAAGATCGGCAATCCCAATGGGTTTCAAATTTTAAGAATTGAAATGAATCAAATCCGTTGAAATTATTTCTAATTCCCATATTCTTAAAATTTGAAGCGCTCATCTTAGGTATTATATTATCTTAATTTAAAAGAGATTAAAAGCAGTAAAAAAGGCGGCAGGAAACCTGCCACCTTTTTTAGTACGACAACCTCGTGTTATTAAACAACGCCAGCGAATTTATTGGTTTTGTCTTTTACCCTGTTTCATGGCACCATTTTTCTGCTGCTTCTGCATTCTTTGCCGAAAGGTCTTGATTTTCTGGAACCGATCAGGTCCCAGTATCTTTCTTATCTGGACAAAATACTGGAATCTTTCCCGGGAAAGATTTGCCCTGGCTGATTCGAGTTTATTGAATTGAGCTGTGAGGGCGGGTTCGTCCAGTGTTTTACCCTCCATTAAGTTATTTAATTCAAACTGTTCCAGCTCGATGGCGTGCTTCAACTCCATGAATTTTCGTGCCCGGGTATTGAATGCTGTATCCAGTGTGTCGACCTCTTCCTGGGTGAGATTCAGATTTTGGACACCGGCAGGGTCCTGCCACCATTTTCCCAAGGGCATTCTTTCATGATTTTTGGGTTCTCTGGCCATTCCTTGGGCGACTGCTGCCGAAGATGTAAAGATCAGTACCATTACAATCATTGCCATGGAAATGCGTTTCAACATATGTTTTCTCCTTTCTTTCCCTGTTTGTTGGACAGGGGGTCGTTTTCAGTTTGCGGTACAATGTACTCCATAAAATCTTCATCCGGGTCGATCTCGGCAATCGAGATCATGGTTTGAAGTTCCTGGGGTAAGGGGTTTTCAATGAGCCTGTCGATGTCGGACAGGAGCTGTTCGGGGTCAATCATTTGTTCCGTCACATAGGCCATGTGTTTGTTCTGATCGGGCTTTAGAACAAGGGCAGCCGTGACGACCATCAGGACCAGCAGCGCAGGAATTGCTATCCGCACCAAGGGTCTGAGTTCGAAAAACCATTCCTGTAGAAAACCCGGGCCTTTGTCCGGCAAAACAGGGCGGCGAATCACGGTGGGTGCCGATGCCTTGGCCATGCTTCCCACCTGAAAAAGCATCCTTTCCAGGCGGTCTTTTTCAGCCCCGCACACGGTACAGGCTCTCAGATGTGCTTGCTGATCATCCGATAGATCGGATAGATCCACAATGGCCTGCAGGATCTGTGCTTCTGCCAGGTGTTTGCTCGATGTGGCGGTCAAAATCATCCTCCTTTTAGAAAGTCCTGAAAAGCCCGGTCCTTTTTAAATTTGGACAGAGCGCGATACAGATGTGTTTTGATGGTGCTTTCACCTTTTTTCAAGGCGGTTGCAATTTCATTGATTTGCAGCTGGTCCATAAATCGCAGCACAAAAACATCCTTTTCCATTCTGGAGAGTCTGGATAGAAACGTTTCGGATTCCTCAAGAAAGCTTTTCCGAATCATGGCTTCGAGGGGATCTGATTCGGTCTGCGCATGTGTGTCAACATGGGCATCCACCTCATCATTGGGGATGTTTTTGAACAGCTGTGAAAATTTCTTACGGCGATGAAAATCGCGCACCCGGTTTACAGCGATCCGAAAGAGCCAACCTTTGAAGTGATTTTCGTCTGCCAGACGGCCTAAGCCCTTGTAGGCCTTAAGAAAAACTTCCTGGGTCAGGTCCTCGGCATCCATGCGACGCTGTGTTCGGTAATAAATCATGCGAAAAATATCTCCGTAATAATGGCTGGCTAATTGCTCAAAAGCTTCCCTGCTGCCATCTTTTGCCATTTTAACCCAGGTCCTCTCCTGTTGGGTTTTTGTCGAAGAAGATCTGATTTTCTTTTCCTTTTTTGTTTTTTGCATCAATGGTAACCCGGGTGACTCAAAAACCCCTTTTGATATATTCAGGACGTGTTAATCCATAAAAAGGTCTACAAAAACCTATTTCGAACACTTTTGAAATTTGATGAGATTTTTTCAAACGAGAGAGCAATACAGCGTTTGAGATAGGTTCTACTCTTCGTTTTTGGTAAGATACGCTTCAAGACGTTTGCCTGTTGCCAGGCCGATATCGGTAGCGGCTTCGACCACGGCATTTTGGGCAGCGATCTCTTTTGAACCTGCAAATGCATTGGATTGGCTGCTCCCGCCGGTAATGGTGTTGGAGGTCCAAAGATCATTAATATCATATGTGTAATCGGCAATATATTGAAATTGATCCCAAATTTTCTTTCCTTCGTGCAGGGTGATCGTTGTTGTGAGTCTGAACCGGGTTGCGTTGATGGCTGGGTTCAATTCGAAGTCGTGATTCGACAAGGCTTTGGCAAAGGCACTATTAAATGCTGACCCATAAGGGGTTTTGCCGTGCAGATGGATCGTTCGCGATTGTTTTTCTAAACGTTGTTGTTTCAGGCCGACCGCCGCTGACAGGATTCGGGTATTCTGGATCTCGGGGTGGTCCAATGCCATATTATCTGAAATGCCGGACAAAAGGGTCTGGGCCTGGGTGATATTTTCAAAAGCCGCCATGGACTGGTTCTGGTCAAACGCTACCAGCGCGTTCTGGTACATTGCCAGCGCAAGGGCGCCATCTCTTTTTGCCGTTTCCGACTGACGTTCTTTTTCTTTTTCGGCAGAGGCCTTGGGGAATCGGCACAACACATAAACAGCATATGTTTCTTCATAAAAATTACCTGCTGTGCGGCTTGTTTTGACGTAATATTCATCTGTCACCTCAAGAAAGGATATGCTGGCGTCGGTAGATGACCGGGTCTGCTCATTTACATATGTGCTGGATTGTGCGGTGCTGTCCTGGATAAAGGTGTCATTACTGATCCGGATACCGATATAGGCGGATGCCTGGTTGGCTGCATCCTGCCGGGCCTGGTCCCGACCTTCTTTCAGGGATTTGGCACGGTCGGCGAGACCCACAAAATACAGGTATTCGGGATGGGTGACTGCCTGGGAAATCCATGTTGGTGGGCCGGAATCCCGTGATTTTTCCTTCACGATAAGCTGTTTTGAACCGCCGCATCCAATGGTGATGAGCACCACCAGTGCCAGGAAGCTCCCAAAGAATCGAGATATTTTCATTTTGCAAGTCTTAGAGCTGTTCCTTGAGTCTAAGATTTTCTGATTTGAGCTTTTCAATGTTTTTCAACTCCCGCAGATAGTCGGCATCGGATGACAAAGCAAATGCTTTCTTGATACTTGTCTCGGCATCCTCAAATTGCGCGGTGTATTCGTATGCCAGCCCCAGGTTCCAGTAAGCCAGTGCGGCCACTTTGGGAGATATGTCCGGTTTGGTGTCTGCCATTTCAACAGCCGACTTGAACTGCATCAGGGCATCATTCCAAAGACCTGCCTGAGCGTAGCCGATCCCCGCCTCCATCATGGGCAGGTCGCCGTCCTTTTTAAAATTGGCGGTGACGACATCTTTCCAGGGAGCAATTGCCCGGATGAGATTCGAGGCCACTTTCTTCATACAGGTATCCAGCAGCAAATTGCTGTCAATTCTGGCGGGTCGTTCATCCATGGCACGGGTGGCGCCGTATTGTCTGCCTTCAAGGGCTTTGGAGCGGAGGGTCTCGCCGGTTTCAATGTCCACAATGTCAAAGGATGCCCGCACAACAGCCGTACCCTTACGGTAATATTGGGTACATTTGTATTTGTATTCTTTGTTTTTGACCGTTCTGGTACACTCGCGCGTCTCTCTGCTCATATTTTCCGTGTAGTTGTAATCAAGTATGTTGCCCAAAATCAGGACAGACCCGGTCATGAGCCTTCCCAGTTTTTTTCTACTGTTGTTGTCCACGAGATCGGATGTGGACAATTTGAGCTCGGCCATGACCCTGTCCAGGTGATTGCGGTCGATCACCTTAAAATAACCGCTTTCCACCGCCTTTTGCTTGACGTAGGCACTCATTTTATCCGCCTTGCGCCCGGACATCTGTCCCACAACCAACTCATTTTTTCCTTTGAGATTGATTTCGGCCGGCCGCATCACGGGCACTTTTACACCCACGGTTGAACAGCCCCAAAAAAACAGACAGACCAGGGGCAGCACAAGGATAGGGCCCAGGTTGTGTTGCGGTTTGCCAAACATGCGTATCCCCTTTCGTGTGATATGTGAAGACTGCGAAAAGAAATGATACAAATTGATGAAATGGCTGTCAATACGCGATAGCGTTTGCCAGAAGATCGTTCCGAAAGCGCTTCGGCAAATAACGTCAAACAACCGCTCGAACTTGCAAATAAGCGTTCGTAAGGAACACCAGTGCCAAGAGATTAAGATACGATTGTCTGGTTAAGCGTGTTTGATTACAATAACAGATTCTTTTCAGGGGCTGTTTTGCACCCTATCAGCACCTGATTTGGCAGGCGTGTTTTTCAATGATTTTCAAGCAATGGCTGGCTGAAGGATTGTTTGATATATCGAGTATTTATCTTGTTGAGTGCATATTGTGGAGGTGTATTTACTTTTGTTTAAAATGCGCAAGTAGATCGTTTCTTGAATACATATTGGTTCTGATGTTGTTCAATGCCGAATAATCAAATGACTCGAACTTCGTTTTTTGTTCATCCGATAATCTATACGTATTATATGTGTCAATGCAGTAAACAATATAGGCATTTTCATCTATATTCCTTTTTAGCATCTCTGAAAGGTATACTTCATCCAAAGGATCTTGAAGATGCCAATGTTTGGGTGGTCCGCTATGGCAATCGGGTTGATATTCTTTCTGGAAGGACATCATTTCTTTTTGGTCTGGGTTTTTTGATGAGGCTTTTTGTATGGGGAGCAAAGGACAATCCATATTTGTGTCCTTGGGTATCTCAAAAAGGAACTTTTCTGACTTATCACTATCCAGTTCTACTATTTTGTCACTTAGAGCGTATCGAGGAAATTTTCTCCTATCTAAACGGCTTCTACGATCTTTCCAATTTCTATTGTCAGGTGAAAAAACACCATATTGGAAAAACCGCCGGTCTTTTATGACTCTCTGGCCACCTCTATCCACCAAAGATCTCAGATTTGCCAGTCTATTTTTATTAGATGTGATATCAAACATAATATTTATTTCTGATTTGAAAACGCCATTTATTTGCTTTGTATATCTTGGGATGGAGGATAGGTATTGTGCGAGAATAGTGAAGTCGCATCTTATTGTCAAATGAAAATTAAAACCCATGTGTTGTGTAAATAGTTGCAACAAAATGGCAAACTTTCTCTCAATGCCATGCTATGCCTGAGCCTGAGAGGAAAGTATTACCGCTTTAGCACAAGTACAGAAACAAATGCTGCAACCTTTTCGCGTGGACAAATTATACCCGTGCTTCGGAAAAGTCATCACATTTCGCGTCAACCATGGCATGTTTCTTCATACAATTTATAGAATTTACCATAGCGCTTGACTTCAATATATACTTCATTATAAACTTATATATCACTAAAGGTGATAACTCTATTGTTTACAAAAAATGAGCCGAAACAGCAAGCCCATCTCCCGTAGCCTCTGCCATACAGCAGAACATCCCCCTTACCTTGCTGCGCGGTTCTTCAGTTTTTGAATTGTTCCTACCAATCTGTAATCGAAAGAGTTCCATTCTTGTGATGTAAGATATAGAGGGAGGCCATCATGTCTATAGCATATAGAGCACACAGCGTTCGTTTTTATTTACTTGCTTTAATGGTTGGAATTATTTTTCTATTAATTTTGGGTTGTGGCTCCGGGGGTGGTGGAGGCGGTGGAGATGATGGAGATGTAACGATCCTTGATGCCTCAGACATTGCAGACATCTGGCAGTTTAATGTTGATCTAAACATTCAAGCCGATGAAGAATCTGAAAATTATTTGAATTTTTCAATTATAGATCAAGAATTAATGTTTGTATCTGTATATGAAGGCGCCGTTGTATCAAATCCAGTAGACCTGGTAAAAAATAAAATATACTTCAAATACCAGGAAGGTGAAAAGGATTGGGACCTGAGTGGTACCGTAAACGGTGACAGTATTACCGGGACCTGGCAGGACAACTATTCAGAATCATCTGGAACATGGCGTGCAGAAAAGATGCTACCACAAGAGATTCTTACTCCTGGCTTTTACAGCACAGGCGATGTGGTGATGGATTTGGTTCTGGGGGACGATGCTGCAGTTGCAGAATTTTATGGGCCGATTCCGCAGGGCGATGATGAGCCAATATTTACCGGATATACCATTACGACCGAAGAAGAGGAGCTGGAGATCGTACTCAACGAAAAAGAGCAGATCACCGGTTCTATCCTTGGAGAAACCGAGCTGGAATTGACCCATAATAGTGATGGCACGTTTAATTATGAACTATATAAAAATGGTTTGTTAACCTACAGCGCCTCCAATCTTTCCTATGAAACCGCAGCTGCGGCTGCCTTGGTACAGACAAATAAAAGTGGTGCTTCCAAAGAACCCAGAAAGCTGCAGATTCAAAAAGATGCGGAAACGATGGGCATAAATGCATTCGATTCAAATTTTAAAACACTATTCATAGGTATTAAAGGTAATGCAGCGGAGCTTTTCTTAATTCTCCATAAAGACAGACTTGAACATCGGAACCAAAAAGTTAAATCAGGATTTAATTCGTATGTAAGGCAAAACAAAGAGTTTAATAATGCTCTGAATAGAATTGCCCTCATTAACCTTCTATATACTTATCATATAGAGAAACTTAAAAAGGAATGTGATAATTCAATAAATCCGAGAAGATGCAAAGTCTATATCAGAAAGACAGAAAAAATATGGAATAATTATAGAGCTATAATAAGCGCATTTTTCATGGATCTGATCATTCAATTGCATGAAGAATATAAAGCGCCTTTATGTAATGATATTGATGGAGACAAGTTCAAATCTCATGAGAACTGTGGGACTAAAGTAGATTGTGATGACAATAATCGCGAAATGAATCCCGGTAAAAAAGAGATTTGTAATGATGGATACGATAACGACTGCAACGGGGACAAGGACTGTAGTGACACCGCCTGCACAAATGATCCCTCATGTGTTCAAACGAGTAAGGTATGGAAATTGGTAGAAACTGAAATTTTAGCAAGCAGCTATGAAGACATACGGGACAACACCTGTTTGGGAGAAGGTAGCACCGGTGAGGTAATAACCTTAGCTGGTGATTCAATTAGCGCTCAAATGTACTCATTCAGCCAATATTGTGGTAACCATTTTGATATAAATGGCTCAATCAGTTTTGACTCGCCGCCTGAAACAGCAGCTCCTGGTTCTCAGGTGACACTTAATACAAGTGGAACACTATCTGGTTATCAGGATTGTTGCAACCTGATTTTGTGGTTTAATTATTATACCAACGCAGGAAATGTGAGTGTTTCTCCTTTATATCTCCTTTTGAATATAAAGACTCTTCCAATAACACAAGTCTCATATCCGGACGATGGCACCACGCGTGAGGGATGGCAGGGCAGTGTCAGTGGTAGCGTTACGACGACATTCACTTTTCCTGAGGCATATGTGAATGACTTCTGGTGCAGCGGCAGAGGCAATCGCGGTGTGGGTTATGCATGGCATTATCAGCTTCAGGAATAAATCAAATTTTTACTAATATCCATAGCCGAATGTGTCATTAAAACTAGAAGCCATCTCAAAAAAAGGGTTTTGGTTCAAGTTTAAGGCGGGCCCGAACTTCAACCCGCAGGTGCCCGTAGGAAATGCCCTTGGGGTGCATACTGTAGTATTCCGAGGAGTTGGAGCAAGGGACCAACACAGAAATTGGGACAAAAAACTTTTTTGAGATAGCTTCTAATGTCATGCGATATTACGGATGCCCAGGTCAGGCCGATTTCAGGCGTGCAAGGGTCGCTTCGGCAATGCAGGGAGGTGCTGACTCCGGAAATGGTGCTACGCTGCTAACGTTTATTTCGCAAAGTACATAGGTGTCTTCACCCAGTGCATTCTTGGGTCCGAGGAGAAAATCACAATCCCAGAGTATCGGCAGGCTCTCGGTGTTGATGCCAAGCAGGCGCTGCATCGCAGGGACCCACTCTTGCTCCACTTTATTCTTTAGTGCCTGGAAATCCGGCATGTTAGGGGGATGATACAAGCGTGGCCCCGGCTGAGGTGCTCCAGATGGTGGTTTGCCCGGAGGAGCCGGAAAAAGAGCATTGACAGCCTGATGACCAAACCCGACGATTTTATCGTGAACAAGATAACAACGAATCATGCCTTCGGGAAGACGCGGCTGATATACCTGATCAATTATCCTGCCATCCCCGGCAAAATAATGATCATTGTATACGGCAGGTTCGGCATGCACGCCCAGATTAGCCAAGGATTGGAACACCTTTGCTAATCGATTGTTTTCAGGGCTTGCGTTTTGTCTTGTCTCATAATCTCCGGGATAAAGAATCGCAACCCGTCCACTGTGCCTATCTGGCATTCAATATTCTCCTATATTCATTTCAAGGGAATCACGAGAGTATTTCCATAGCATTTAAATTCAATATCCTCAATATAATGAACCGAAATAGTTCAAGAAACCACACCCCTTTTGGCCAGGTGAAAGCAGTCGTTATATTGCGCCATTACAAAAGCCGTGGGAGACTGGCCGCTGTTATATGACCGGCATGCCCTTTCTGCAACAGGCGGGCGAACACAGAACGGTGAGGTCGATGTTTCGCAGAGATTTTATTAATAAAAAAGTTTCTTACCCCAGTCAGCAAGAACAGCAAAAGTCATGCAACTCTGGAATATCTCATAATTGAGATCTGGTGGGAAATTACGGCAGGTTACCCTGTCAGTATTCTCTCTCATAAAAACTCTTTTATCTGAAAGATAGGGTCTGTATACTTTGATGAAATGGTCAAAAAGTTCCTCAGGCGGATTTCTCATATCATCTGCATCTGATGTGCCAATGACAATCTCAATCCCGGTTATATTAAGAAATCGTTCAATATATGATGCCAGCCTCACCATGCTTTCGGGCTTATTACTTGTTATGTGGTAGAATGTTTCTGTTGAAGGTTTCTCTATTATTGAGAGAATTGTCTGTGTAAAATAATCTACAGGAATAAGGTTTATTTTACCCTCATTGGGAATGAATATCCTGATAGGAAGATGAAGCACCCCTTTATCATTTATATAAATACCGCTCTCTGTTGATTTTGTCCCGTTATTTTTCTTTATATCATTAAGATATATGTCCCTTATATGCTTCAGAAACCTGACCGGGTAATAGAGGGCATTGAATTTGAGAGATCGCCCTGTAATCGAATTACCATATACAATTGAGGGACGTATTATTCTGTATGGAACCTCACCCTCCCTGCATTGTTTGGATACTATATTTTCTGCACATGCTTTGCTTTCTTCATAAACATTGGTGAAATGGGCTGAATTCACGGGACCTTCGGGACATTCTATATTGTCGGTGCCCGCTGCATATGCGGTGCTGATATAATGAAAGCAGGGTGTCCTGCTCTTAAGTGTAAAATTCAGTATCTCACTGAGGCTCTCCACATTGGACTTCATCACCCGTTCCCGGTTCTTCTCGGAAAAACTGGTATCCGATGCACAGTGAATTATGTTTAAACGCCTGCTGCATAAATTCTCATATTCATCTTCGGCAAGTCCCAGTCTTTTATTAAGAAAATCAGTTTCATAAAATTCAAGCAGTCTTTCATGGTGTTTAATTCCGAACCAATGAAGCAGTTTTCCTACCCTCTCTTTCAGCGTTTCGCCTCCCAAGGGTCGCCCTGCTATGACAACACTCTTGCCCCGCAAAAGGAGCCCCGCCATAATATGACTTCCCAGGACGCCCGTGGCGCCAGTAAGCAGGTACTTGGCATGATCTCTTGTTTTTATTTCGGGCATTCATCAACTCTGGTTACGGAATAGAGAAAACTCTCTTTTCTTCTGAACCCCTGAGAAAATACATACCTTATCCAGGTTACAGTCCCTGTTTCTGACGCATACCTCTCTATCATCATTCCAGCTTCCACTAAAGCCTGTTGCATCTTAATCCTTTCATCAGGATCGTTATGGTCAAGGTAGTAGTCATATTCAAACACACAACGCTTTCCATCATCAAGGGGAGTGATGAAGCCATAATCGTTCTTTAGTCCGTGGCTGTCTGCGATCCGCTTGAACTCACTGTTGATCTCTGTTATCAATTCATTATCAATCGGGAGGTATATTATCAGGCAAACCACATGCTTCTCACGCCCCATGCGCGAGCTGATGATCCTGAACATGTTAAGCCACACCGGGTCGGTCATCTCGGGCTTTGAATAAAGTTTCTCAAAGAACGGCCGAAGTTCAGGGTCAACATCGCCCACAAGCTGTGCAGGCGATGGCGCAAGAGCAGCCTCGGCAAGATCAGGAAATTGCTTAAGCCCCAGGTATGAGAATGGTTCTCCGTCGGCAAGTTCATCCAGGAGATCAAGCCATTTAGCCGAGGTGAGTGAAGGCAGCCCCAGGTTCAGTATTCTGATCATACGATTGTCAAAGTAGTTATATTTCATCTCTTTTATGGAATTGAGGGCGTATTTATCCCCGATTACCTGCACAAGGTATCCGATCTTCAGTTTATCCCTGAATGTATTTTTAACCTCTGCCGCAAGTTTTTTGGTGGGAGAAAGAAACGTCGAAATATACTCTCCACCAACGACGCCTATTGCAAGTCCTATCCGCCGCATGGCGCAATCCTTTGCAAAATCAAGGGCAGGCTCAAGGGATTCAAATGGAACAAACACGGCGCCTTCATCAGACGTGACAGGATGAAGCTTGATATAGGCCGCTGTGCATATCCCCGGTATGGTTGAATCTTCCTTTTTAAACCCTAAAAGGTTCGGTGCAGATTTGTCACTCAGTCTGAACACCTCACCATCGTGTCCCGCAAATTCAGCGTCAATGAAATTATCAGCCGCGGTCCCATAGCTCGCCGAGAATGTTGAGAATATTCCTGAGCACATGATGTTAGCGCAAACGAGGGCCGCGGGTTCGGCAACATTTACTCGCAATCCCCGCTCAAAAGCAGCTTTCTGAAGGTCAAAAGCTGCAACCCCGGGACCCACCTTAACCAACCAGTTCTTCTCGTCAAAATCAATTGTCTTCATTCTGCCAAGATCAATAACAGCACCCTCACTCATTACAAAGCCCATAACACTGGATCCGTTCCCCCTCACAGCGTATGGAATTTTTTGATTGTTCAGAAGTTTGATTACAGCTGAAATTTCGGTGGTTGAATTGGGCATAATAACATAATCGGGCATGCGCTGCCCCGCAATAGGGGAGGGGTCATGAGAATAGGTTAGGGCAACAGCACGGTCGCTTGTTGCCCAGTAGTCACCCACTATTTCTTGAAGTTCATCAAGGATGCTGTCTTTTTCTGCAGTGAGCACTTCCCCGCCGTTATCCAGGTGAAGTCTTACATGCTCCTTCAAAGCTTTCATGACAACAGATGGTTTCATCTCTGTCACAAAATAGCACTGGTAGTCGCATCTGCCGCAGAGATCACAGCTCTCCGCAATCTCAACACATTTTTCAGTAACAGGGATACTGTTCTCTGCCAGGGCTGCATAGATATCCATCCGGCCTTGAGGATAAAAACTAACATAATGTTTTTCAGCTCCCGATTTGCATAAACCAGTATCTAAAAAATCTATCTTGCACATGGCATAATGCCTGCAGCTCTTAGCTGTTTTTAACACATCGTTCATATCGTATTCCATCTTTGGGTTTTTATCACGATATCTTATACTGATCCGCATATAAACCCCTAAATTAAGGCGGCAATATTAAATTTTCAGATATGAACAAATTGCAGATATCTTGCCAGTATCTAACTTTCTCCACAAGCTGTGCTATATGGAGAAAGGTCCAGTTATCAAACTCAACGAAATTATTGCCGATACCATTTGGTTATCGCCAAGGTACCACGGGAAAGACTATGAATGCAAGATCGGGTCAGTTGTGATTATACTCGCACACCGGTAAAATTTTAGGGGTCTGGTATCTATCGTTTTGTTAGATTTTTCTAGTATTTCTGATGCTCCTTTTTCAGAAATCATTGTCCCTTTCTTTTCTATCTCAGCATTGACGAACGCACCAACCGCCATGGCCTTTCTTGGTTTTCTTTGTGCCGGTGAAGCGCAGGTTATAGTTATAGAGCAGGTCACGTTTGATATTATCAAGTCCCTGCTTTCGTGCGAATTTGTAATCTTCACGCTCTTCACGTGAGCAGTGCGCTGGTTGTTCGAGGCCAAGTAGATCGTCAATTTCCTGGTTGGAAAGGTGATTCCGTAGCCCTCTCGTTTACATCGTTCGATGATCGATTCCACCGCGTGCTTGTGTGCTGCATGTCGTTTCATCAGCTCTTGTATTATTTCCTTTTTGCTAAGCGAGATTGCACACTTGTTGCAAATACGAGGTAGCCCAGCGCCAGCGTGTGGTTCGACATGGCTGATTTTCAGATCCCACGATTTGATGGTGTCGGGTCAAGTAAATCTTGCACGGGAGGGAGGTATCAAAGAAATAAAAATGAACCCCAACTCAAAGATATCCCCATATATTTTTAGGAAGGTCCTAAAAATATATGGGGATGTATTATCTTACTGGACAACAATTGGATATCAGACAGACATCGATCTGATTGTATTTGTAGGAAGATACAGTGTTTTGATCCAAATTGTTTACTTCTATGTTGCTTGAGCCAGGTATCCAATGGTAGTATGTAGCTGTGGTTATCTGAATAATTGGCTATTTATTTTCACGTTTATAAAAAGTAGACAGCATAAATCAAATTTATTGCTTATAAACGCGGGAGGGACCAATCATGAGGAGAATTCCAATAATTGTCTATATCTCGGTATTGACTGTTTTACTTTTTACAAGCAACGCATTTGCAATCGGACTCGGTATGTATATCGATCTTGGAGGCGGGTCTGGTGAAGCAGAATATGACTTTCAAGGGGCAGATGAATTTGACATCGATACAAAATTCTTTGGGATTGGATTTCAACTCGAAACCAACCCGCTATCAGCAAAAAAAGTTTTCAGCTACAGGTTTCAGGCTGGACTCGAAGCAAGGGAATTTGAGGACGACGACAACGTGACCCTGGAGCTTGGCGGACTTGTAATCAACAACACTTTTGCTTTCGGCGGAAACCCCTCTGAAAAGATCCGTCTATGGGGAGGTCCACAGATTCTGGTTGGATTGTACGGCGGTGAAACAGACAAAGAGTACCTCGGGGATGAAATTTCATTTATCGGTGCTGCATTCGGTCTTGGATTAGCTGGGGGAGCAAACTTTGGCGTTGGAAGTGGAGAAACCATTCTAACCACCACCATTGGCGTGAGAGCTTTAGGGTTCTCAGGCAAGTCAGAATGGCATAATCAGGACGAGGATTTGAGCGGTAATGCCACAGAGGTTTTCCTCTCTGTTGGGATCTTGTTTTGATTCCAGGGATAGATAGTTGATGTCTGCATTTATCACCAGTTCTGGCTTTAAAGCACAGAGTCTCTAACCTTACCTACCCAACAATTATTGTATTAACTTCCTAATTTGCCTTCTATTATTTCAATCTTAAAACCTAAGCCTTTATAATCGTTGTTCTTTCTTGCAATCGACATTTCCGCATAATTCTTGCATAAATATTTTTATTTATGCTGTGTTGCTTTATCTGAACCTGACCGACACCTGCTGATGCGCTATCGATTGGGTTTGTTACGAACATGGAGAGACCAACCCTCAAACGATAGCCACGTCTGCAATGCTGCAGAAAACCAAGATACCTAGACTGGGACTGATTGATCCGCTTGTTAATTGACTTCCGATGCGTTAAAAAGGCCTTACCTGCCTGCTAAGCAGATTATAGCCTCAAGAAATGAAAAAATAATGAAAATAGAACCATTAAAATTTATTTATAGCAAAAAAGCTCCTAAAACCGGCTTATTCAAGCATTTGTTTATTCTTCTTATATTTTTATTCTCTATGGGAGTAACACATGGTTTTGCGAAAAATATATCCGGTTATGTCCGCATGTCGTCAGGCAGTGATATTGAAGGCGTCACGATAACGTTTAGTAATGATAAAAAACCCACTGAAACGAATACATCGGGCTACTATAAAAAGAAGGTAAAAAAAGATTGGAGTGGTACAGCCACACCATCCAAGCAAGGCTACAGTTTTGTCCCGGTATCCAGAAGCTACAGCAAGGTAACGACGGATCAATTGAACCAGGACTATACAGATAATCCAGAAGGTAGGTTGTTTAGCGTAAACATAAATATTGTTGGATCAGGTAATGTTAAGATTGATCCTGACAAAGATTACTACGCCAAGGGTTCATTAATTGCGATGACAGCAACAGCCAAATCAGGCTGGCTGTTTAGTGAATGGAGAGGTGAACTTGATTCTTCTGATAATCCTGAGAGAATATCAATCCATTCTGACATGACCATTACAGCTGTATTCTTAGCAGATTATGATAATGATGGTGTTAGCAATAAAGAGGAAAACGCTGGTCCAGGCAATGGTGATGGGAATAATGATGGTATACTTGATAGCCTTCAAAGCAATGTGAGTTGTTTGCTGATTGGCGATGCAACGGATTATGTGACGCTCGAAACGCCTCCAGACACGTCTATTAAAAAGTGTAAAGCGGTTATTGAACCACCAGATAACAATTATCCGTCCGGCGTAGATTTCTCATATGGCTTTTTTTCATTTACTGTGGCGGGGATTCGCATCGGGGGCTCTACATCCGTAACCCTTTATTTGCCCTCTGAGATTACATTTAACACGTATTCTAAGTATGGCCCAACCCCGGATGATCCATTTGATCACTGGTATGATTTTATTTTTGACGGCCAGACAGGAGCCAAAATAAATAAAAACAACATCACGCTACATTTTGTTGATGGTAAAAGAGGAGATGACGACTTAACTGAAAATGGAATTATTGCTGATATTGGCGGTCCAGGTGTAAAGGCTATTTTACCCCCTGAATTTGATTCTGGGTCGGATGGCGGTGGTGATGCCTATGGTTGTTTTGTAGGATGTCTGCTTGAGATTAATGCCTATTAAAAAAAATGTTAACATTTTGATATTGTTCAGCGTGCGGATTTCTTTGAACCTTGATATAATATGGTGAGCACAAGAATTTTGCGTGTTTCAAAAACCTGTGATCGCTCCAATACTCCTGTAGCTATCAAGTCCCTGAAAAACCACCGGTGTGCAAAAATTATCGAAACAGACGAAATCTTGCACTGGTAAGCCCCACTATGCTATGCTAGGCATGACCAGATGGTATCGGTAATGTTGCCGGTGAACTTGATAATTGTACCTTTCTCCATGTATCTTTAGTTGGCGTATCTCTGATTTTCAGTAATGGAGTGCTTCCGCACAATAATTTTCTTCTGCAAAGGATTCTTAGATGGAATTTCGAATACTAAAAAAGAGGCTTGATATTGGCAGACAGTTCGATGTTTTTTTGGACAAGGTCAGTGAAGCCGGACTACTGTTTAAAACCGGTGTGGAAGCCTATTTGTCCGACAATATTGAATCCTTTGAAAAAAAGATCGAGGATATCATTGAGGCGGAACATGACGGTGATGCCTTACGTAGAGATTTGGAAGAGACCCTGTATGTTCAGACCCTGATTCCAGAATCAAGAGGTGACGTCCTTGAACTTTTAGAAAATATGGATGCCCTTCTTGATCGTTTCAAAGGAGTCCTGTGGAAGTTCAATATAGAGCGACCGCATTTGATTATAGAGTTCGATGACGATTTTAAAGAGTTGACCAGTATTGTAGTAGAAGCAGTTGAAGCGATTGTCCGTTCCTCTCGTGCGTTTTTTAAGGATATTTCATCGGTTGCAGACCATTTACACAAAGTTCCGTATTGGGAGTCGCAATCTGATAAGATAGCATCAAAAATCCAGCAAACTATTTTCAGGCGAGAGGATATTTCGTTGAGTGAAAAAATGCAATTACAGGACTTTGTCCGACATATTGACAAGATTGCCGACAGAGCTGAAGACGTTTCAGATAAGTTGCGAATCTTTGTAATCAAACGATCCCTCTAAGGCGAACGATGTTTCTATTTTTTCTTTCAAGCGGCTTGTTCTTAGGCTGGTCCCTCGGTGCCAATGATGCTTCGAATGTTTTCGGAACAGCTGTTGGCAGCAAAATGGTTCGGTTTCGAACAGCAGCAATCTGCTGTAGTATTTTCATCCTGCTCGGTGCTGTTATCAGCGGTGCCGGTGCGTCACATACCCTTGGGAAACTCGGTTCGGTCAACGCAATTGCCGGTGCTTTCATTGTTGCACTGTCAGCTGCTACAAGTGTTTATTCGATGACCAAGCTCGGTTACCCTGTCTCCACATCACAAGCTATCGTGGGTGCAATCATTGGATGGAATTTCTTCAGTGGCTCTTTGACCGACTATCACACCTTGTCAAGAATCGTTGTCACATGGATTGTCTGCCCGACACTTTCTGCAATCATTGCACTGATCTTGTACAAAGCTCTTGTCTTTGTCATCAGCCGGATAAAAATCGACATGTTCAGACTCGATTCAATGACACGCTATGGTCTGATTGTCATGGGAGCCTTCGGGGCATACAGCCTCGGGGCTAATAATATAGCCAATGTCATGGGTGTTTTCATACCCGTTTCTCCCTTTGCAGATATTTCTGTTTTCGGATTATTCAAACTGACTTCGACACAGCAACTGTTCTTTATCGGTGGGGTTGCTATAGGTGTGGGCGTTCTTACATACTCTCGAAAAGTTATGGAAACTGTCGGTGAAGGCATCATGAATCTTTCACCGATCGCTGCACTCGTGGTGGTATCTGCTCATTCTATAGTGCTATTTTTATTTGCCTCGCAAGGTTTGGAAGCATTCCTGAAACATCACGGGTTACCCACAATTCCTCTGGTACCTGTTTCCAGTTCTCAAGCAATAGTAGGGGCTGTCATTGGGATTGGTTTGCTCAAGCGTGGTAAAGGTATCCGATGGCGGGTTCTGGGTGGCATAGGAAGCAGCTGGGTAGTAACACCGATCATTGCAGCTCTGGTAAGTTTCATCTCGTTATTTTTTTTACAGAACGTTTTTGAGCAGAAAACCTATCGACCGGTTCCCTATGCCATCACTTCAGAAGCCATGGCTCGCATCCAAAAGCAAGGCATATCTCTCGAGGATGCTGAAGATATGATTGAAAAAGAATTTTCGAACGCAGAGAAATTCAATCAAGCGTTACGATATCTGAAGAATTTAAAACCGAAGGATCGTGAGTTTATTTTGACATCGGCAGAAATCGATCACATGGAAATTACTGTCGAAAAACTTGAAACGATCGGTTTTGAAACGGACTGGATTACCAAACAGGAAAAAAATAATCTGGAAAAACTTGAAGGCAGAAAATTTAAGCATAAATGGCAGATAGATGAAGCACTTGCTGAATTATCCCCCCATTGGCAGCCTATAGAAAACAAAAAGAAGTATAATGAGAGTTTAAAGCATAAAATGTCACACATTTATGATAAATTTCGATATTCCAATAAATAACGTGCTTATCTCTCGAAATTAATGCTCCTGAAACCGGTAATTCCTCCAACGCATCAACGGTATAAGAGGCCACTGAAAATCTGATAACACACTGTCAAACTGAATTCTGACCCTGTATTGCCAATTCAAATAGTCAGGGCATATTCCATTTATCCTTTATTATCCTTTATCCTGGTACCCAATTAGTCCCCATTTTATCCCCAGTAAAAACTAAAGGCTCACAGATTTCTCTGTAAGCCTTTGATTTTATTGGTGGAGCTGAGGGGGCTCGAACCCCTGACCTCATGACTGCCAGTCATGCGCTCTCCCAGCTGAGCTACAGCCCCGATTGCATATGACCACCTAACAAAAAGAAAAAGGCGTGTCAATACAATCGTTACACGAATTTATTGGGGTATGTAGTTGACAAATCTCAAATCAGAAAATAAACTAGTATATTTTAGATTCAACGCCTTGTATTCATAAAATCGTTGAGCGATTTTATTGTAATCAAAGGGAGCATTTCCAGAGTTTAAAATGCTCAACTTTGGTATAATAAGTATCGAATATGAGTATTTCTGTCCGTACTGTGCTGAAACGGTCGGATTCAAGATCGATCAAAACCAGCAGCAGTCATCACTGATAGTATAAAGAGGTAAACGAGAATGCTTAGATTAATGCGGGATTACGCCACGAGCTGGTTGATAAAAATTATCCTCGGGGCCATTGTGGTGGTATTTGTTTTCTGGGGTGTTGGGAGTTTTCGAGACCGAAAATCCAATGTTATTGCGAGCGTCAATGGTGAGGCTGTCTCCCTTGAGGAATACCGGTCCACTTACAATAATCTGCTGGAGCAGATGCGACAGCGGTTTGGCAATAACCTGAACGAAGAAGTGCTGAAGATGCTTCAGTTGGACCAGCAAGCACTGGACCAGCTAATTGAGCAACGACTCCTGATGCAGGAAGTGGCAAGGCTCAATTTCAGGGTAACAGATGACGAGGTTGTCAGAACCATCCAAAATATCAGCTCTTTTCAAACCAATGGTGTGTTTGACAGCCGTCTTTATACAACTGTTTTGAACTATAACCGGTTGACACCCGAAGGTTTTGAAGCTGCCCAAAAGCAAAGACTGCTTATCGAAAAGCTGCGCACCTATCTTTTCAGCAATTTCAAGGTATCGGAAAACGAGGTAAAGGAATACTACAACTGGAAAAACGTAACCGTATCCATTGATTACGTACTTTTTGATCCGGAAACATACCAGGAGATCGAGCTGACAGAGGAAGCCGTGGAGACCTATTTCAACGATCATAAAGAAACCTACAAGACCGATCCCATGCTGAAAGTTAATTACCTTCGTTTTGATCCACAGGTTTACACGGCCGAGATTCAACTTTCCGCGGAAGACATAGAAACCTATTACTTTGACAATAAAGAAAAATTTGCGACGCCGAAAACAGTTTCAGCCAGGCACATCCTTTTTAAAGTGGATGCCGGAGCACCCGAGGACGTGGTCAATGCGGCCAAGGAAAAAGCCGAGGGTGTCCTCGATCTGGTTCGAAAAGGAGAGGATTTTGCGTCCATGGCCAAACAATATTCCGAAGGGCCATCTAAAGAAAACGGTGGCCAACTGGGTGCTTTCAAGAAAGAAGATATGGTGGCGCCTTTTTCTGAAAAGGCCTTTTCAATGAAACAGGGCGAGGTGAGCGAGCCAGTGCGAACCCAGTTCGGATGGCACCTTATAAAAGTGGAGAAGGTCAACGAGGCAGCAGTCCAGTCCCTGGAAGATGCTACAGAGACCATTCAGAATACCCTTACGGCCGACCAGGCAAAAACCATGGCTTATGACAAGGCAGAGGCGTTTTACGAAACGACCCTGGAGGGTGACCTTCTTGCCGAGGTGGGAAAAGAAATGGATTTGGACGTCAAGACCACAGGGTTGTTTTCCATGGTGGGACCTGAAAAAGAAGTCAGCAATCCCAAAGCATTTGCCGATGCAGCATTTGCCCTTTCCGTGAATCAAATTAGTGAAATACAGGATTTTGATGATGGTTTTTACATTCTCCAGGTAATCGAATCCATTCCCGGAAAGATACCTGAACTGGCAACCGTAAAGGAAGCTGTCACTGGGGACCTGAAGAAAGAAAAACAGGCTGCCCTGGCAGAAGAAAAGGCAAAAGCGCTCCTGGCTGCACTGAAAAGCGGCCCAAGCGCAGAGGGTGCCGAATCCGATAGTGGTGTTGTCTTTAAAACAACAGACTATTTCAAGCGCAACGATCAGATAAAGGATATTGGCTGGGAAAACGAGATTTCCCAGATGGCTTTTGCTCTTTCATCGACGCAGCCGCTTGCGGAGGATGTTATCAGGGGGAAGAACGGGTTTTATGTTATCCGTCTTAAAGATCGAAGATTGCCAGATTCCCAGGGATTTGATAAGGAAAAGAAACAACTCCAGGAGATCCTGAGTCAGCAAAAGGAATTGAAAGCCTTTAAGTTGTGGCTGTCAGAGGCTCGTAAAAAAAGTGAAATTACGATTCAAGAGGGATTTGGAAAATAAGATCGTTACATGATTTTATAAATCGAGACCCACACTGGTGGGAAAAGAATTTTCCGTGCTATCATAAATACTATCCGGGTTAGGCAGTTGAGGGATGGGAGGCGATATGGCGAAATCAAAACGTGACATCAGTGCGGAACAATCACATGTCGTCAAAAAATGCCCCGAGTGTTATACCTATATCCCCCTGGATGCCTCAAAATGTCCGTCATGCAAGGCAAGGGTTGGTGCGGTCGACAAACATGGTATGGCTAGCAGATATGTCAACTGGGGCAGCTATTTCATGTGTTTTCTGGCCTGGGTGGTACTGGCGATTTACGTATGGTATGCTTTTTTTCGATCTTGATAGGGGATGCACACCATGGCAAACCTTACCAAAAAGGATAAGGCCTTTCTGATACGACTGGCCCGGTCCGCCATAGAAGCGGCTCTGGATGCGGGTCAAAAAGAAATGATACCGGATGATGTTTCGCCAGCGGTTCTGGAAAATGGTGGCTGTTTTGTGACGCTTCACAAGAAAGGCGCCTTGAGGGGCTGTATCGGCACCATTGAACCGGTGCAAGCCCTGGTAGAAGGCGTGGAGGAAAATGCCATCAATGCCGCCTTCAAGGATCCTCGGTTTTCATCCCTGACCATCGAAGAGCTTCCCGACATCGATCTGGAAGTCAGTGTCCTTACCGTACCCCAAAAACTGACCTTTAAAGACCCTGAAGACCTCAAGCGTCAACTTAAACCCGGCATTCATGGGGTGATTCTGTCCAGTGGATGGCGGCGATCCACATTTTTACCCCAGGTCTGGGATCAGCTTCCCGATCCGGCGTTGTTTCTAAGACACTTGTGTGAAAAAGCAGGTCTGTCCAGAGACTGCTGGCGGGATCCGGAAACGGTGGTTGAGGTATATGAAGCCACCTATTTTTCCTGAGAAGTTATCTCAAAAATGTCCTTTGGCCCAATCTCTGTGTTGGGCTTGCGTTCCAACTCCTCAAAATACTACAGTATTCCTGCGGGTTAAAACACTCGCCCGCCTTGATCTTGAAGCAAAATCCTATTCTTGAGACAGCTTCTGATGACATCGCAGCGCGATTCTATTGATCGCGACCTTGTCGATTCTTGGATTTGTTGGGTTAATTGCGCTCATTGAGTTGTTGTCGACTTGTAGCTGTCAGCTACCCTCGGACCCTCGAACCCTTTTTTAATACACTGTCTCTCTCGCCAATATATCCAGTGGAATTTGATCGAGAAATCTTGACGGACGATTCAGGAATGACCCTGATATCCGGTCAAAGAGCTGGCCCGGGTAGGTGATGAACAGGATTTCCTTTGCCCGTGTTGCAGCCACGTACATCAGGCGCAGCTCTTCTTCCAGGTCTTCCTGTTTGTTGATGGCATGGGCGGAGGGAAATCTGCCGTCCAGCGCCCAGATGATAAAGACCGTGTGCCATTCAAGCCCTTTGGCCGAATGGATAGTGGAAAGGGTGAGACGTTGATCTTCCGGGATTGTCATGGAAAAGGTTTCATCCACAGCTGTGGTGGGTGGCTCGATGGCCATGTCTGTCAGAAACGATTCCAGGCTCTGGTAACGTTCCATGATAGCCAACAACTGCTCGAGATCCCTGGCTCTTTTGGGGTGGTCGTCATATTTTTTTTTCAGAATCGGCAGGTAGTAGGACAACACCGCCTCTCCCAGGGCGGATACGGTCATCCGGCCGGGATCCATTGCAGTGAGGAGATCAGCCAGATCCGACACCTGCATTGAAATTCGATCATTGAGCGCAGCAGTTTTAAGGCCTGTGACGCCACCTTGCTGCTTCTGTACGGCCTTAAAAATATTCTTGGCGCTTTTGGGTCCGATACGATCCAGGAGCAGAAGGATCCGGTACCAGCTGATGGTGTCTTCGGCATTGTACACCACCTTTAAATGGGCCAGGACATCCTTGATATGGGCTGAATCCATAAATTTGAAGCCGCCCACCTTGATGAATGGAAACGCTTCCCTGCTAAGTTCAATTTCAAGATCAAACGAGTGAAAGCCCGCCCTGAAAAGGACAGCAATTTCATTTAATCGAACACCCTGAAGAGACAAGTCCTTTATTTTATCGATTACAAACCGGGATTGGCTGTTTTCACTTCCGGCCCGAACCAGAACCGGCAGGTTATCTCCTTCTATGGTGGAAAAAAGGGTTTTGGTGTATTTTCTGGATGCTCTGTCGATGATGGTGTTGGTAAGGGTTAATACCGGCTGGACACTTCTGTAGTTTTCCTCCAGGCGAATGATGGTTGTATCCGCGTATCTATTTGGAAATGAAAGTATATTTTCAACGGCGGCGCCTCTGAAGGCGTAAATGCTCTGGGAATCATCACCCACAACCATGATGTTTTGGTGCTGCTGGGTCAAAAGATACAGAATTTCGGCTTGAACCTGGTTGGTGTCCTGGTATTCGTCCACCATAATGTATTGATAGGCGGCGGCCAGTCGATTCCGGATGTCCGCATCTTCGTTCAGGAGCCGGTGCAGACAGATGAGAAGGTCGTCATAATCCAGGAGGCTGTGACCGGACTTGTACTGCTGATAATCGTTGTGAAGGTTCACCATGGTGTCCATGTGCTGACTCAGGTGCGGGTGGTCTTCATAGATGATATCGTCCACAGATAAAACCTTATTTACGGAAGCACTGAAAATACTGGCCAGGGTCCGGTTTTTGGGAAAAGAGCGGTCTTTCAGTCCGGCACCCGACTCCTTTTTGAGGATGCTGATCAGGTGTTCCATGTCCACACGATCGATGATGGTAAAGGCGTTGTTCAACCCGATACAGGCAGCATATTTACGCAGGACCGCATTGGCAAAGGAGTGAAAAGTTCCTCCGGATACTCCTTCGCATCGGCTGTCCAGAAGTTCGGAAGCCCGGTTCAACATTTCCTGAGAGGCCCTTCGCGTGAAGGTCAACAGCAGAATGGACGCGGGGGAAATGCCGTCTTGCACCATTCTTGCGACACGGTAGGTCAGTGTTCGGGTTTTTCCGCTCCCGGCACCGGCAATAACGAGAAGGGGGCCATCATTGAATGAAACAGCCTCATACTGGGGCTGATTGAGAACATCTTTATAACCAATCATTGATTTTTGGCTCATAGGGCTTAACTTAGCTTTAGGCTAAAACTCAACATTCGGGATTCAGGGAACGCGAAATGAATAATCCCCTGGCGCTTTGCGAACTCGCCACAAGGGCTCCTAACATCAGCGCCGGCCATATGGTTAAACAAGTCTATCTATATAAATGACCATGTTTTCATATTGGATTGTTCATTTTCATGCGCTGATATAAGGCGCCCTAATTGGCTCAAACAGCGCAAATCACCATAGGATCACCCATTTCGCTCTGTCCGTGGTGAAACCCGAAAGTTGAGCTATAAGCTTAAGCTGCTTATTGCTTGTGAAAAGTTGAGTTAACAGCTTATAGACGAGAGTATAAGCGAATGTCAAAATAAAACCGCTTCGCGATTTCATCCTACGCGGCAGCACCATTATGAACAATACGTATGAAACCAGACATAAGGACGACGGTATGTATAAAAAAATAATTGTGCCCTTTATTCTTTTGATCGTATTTCTTGCCCCATTTTTACCCCATACGTTCGACACGATCATTTCAGGACAACCGGAGGCCATGGCGGCATCGCGTTTTGAATGGCCAGATGAAAAAAGTGATTTGCCTTTGGATCCTGGAATCATCGTCGGCCGTTTCGACAATGGTTTCCGGTATGTACTGATGCAGAATCAGAACCCCAAGGACCGGGTGAGCCTGCACCTGAATATTCAGGCGGGTTCGGCCAACGAAACAGATAGCCAGCAGGGCCTGGCCCACTTTCTGGAACATATGCTTTTCAATGGGTCAGAGCATTTCCAGCCGGGTGAATTGGTAAAATATTTTCAAAGCATCGGCATGCAATTCGGCGCTGATGCCAATGCGCATACCGGTTTTTTTGAAACGGTGTACGATATTTTCCTGCCGGATGGCAAAAAAGAAAGCTTCCAAAAAGGCCTTCTTGTGATGCAGGATTATGCCAAAGGGGCACTGCTTCTGGAATCGGAGATAGAACGGGAACGGAAAGTCATTCTGGCAGAAAAACGACAGAGGGACTCGGCATCATACCGTACATTTGTTTCGGGACTCATGTTTGAGCTGCCCGACGCCCGGATTACCCGACGGCTTCCCATCGGCAAAGAGGAGATTCTACAGCAGGCAACCCGGGCAGATCTAAAGGCGTACTACGATACCTGGTACCGTCCGGAAACGATGACGCTGGTGGCTGTCGGTTCGTTTGATCTGGACATGGCAGCAGCCCTGATCAGGGAATATTTTGCATCCTTTTCACCCCGAACGGCAGAAATACCGGAATTTGCGTTTGGCGAGGTCCAACACAAGGGTGTTCAGGTGTTTCATCACCATGAAGCGGAGGCCGGCAACACAACGGTTACCATCGAGGTTCTGAGTAAAAAGCCGTTAAGACCGGATAGCCTGGCCTTCCGCAAAGAGCGTATTAAAAAACGTATTGCCGACCAGATCGTGCAAAATAGGCTCGACGCGCGCATTGGCAAAGACAATACGCCCGGCACGTCCGCCGGGATAGGTTCGGGTTTGTTCGCAAAACAGATAGCCTATGCCATGATATCGGCCGACGGCGCTCCCGACGAATGGCAATCACTACTGGGATTCTTGGAACAGAACTTAAGACAAGCCCTGGTCTTCGGTTTTACAGCCCCGGAGCTGGAAAGGGTGAAAAAGGATGTTATTTCAAACCTTGAACAGGAGGACAGCCAAAAGAAAACAAGGGACAGCCAGTCATTGGCTCGTCATATAATAAGGGCGCTCAATTCAAACCGTACCATACTTTCACCTACGGATAAAAAGGACCTGATGGTACCTTTTGTGGCATCTCTTACAATTGATGAGGTGAACCGCGCTTTTCAAGAAACCTGGGCCCATCATCACCGCTTGATTCAAGTCACCGGAAATGCGGATCTTTCCCAGGAAAACCTTGAACCTGCATCAGTCATCCTGCAGTCATACCAGGAGAGCATTCAGAAAAATATCTCACCAGCGATGGTAAGGCAGGATATTCAATTCCCCTATCTGCCGGAACCTGCCGGAAGGGGTCGTATTGTCAAGAAAACAAATCATGACGACCTGGATATCATGCAGATCGATTATGAGAATGGATTTCGGCTGAATCTCAAGAAAACAGATTACAAAGATGATGAAATACTGGCGGTATTGTCCTTCGGGAAAGGGAGATTCAGCGAGCCGCATGATATGGCTGGTCTGGCCGAGCTTTCCATTCAAGTGGTGAATGAAAGCGGACTGGGCTCTCTTGACAGGAGCGCCCTTGAAGCCGCCCTGGCCGGAACCCAGAGTCAGGTAGTCTTTGGCATTGATGAGGCCATGTTCACGCTGAATGGTGAATCCATTCCGGAAGAACTGCCGCTGTTGTTCCAGCTTCTGTATGCCCACATCAAGGATCCCGGTTTTCGAGAAGAGGCATTTGATCTGGTGATGAACCAGTTCGACAATCAATATAAGGAGATTTCACACACACTTGACGGGGTTGTAAGCCTTCAGGGAAAAAGATTTCTGGCCGGCGGTGACAGCCGTTTTGGTCTCCCCTCCCATGATGAATTCAAAAAACTGCGTCTAAACGATGTACGCAACTGGATCGGCAAGGCTTTGTCCGGTTCTGTTTTTGAACTGTCGGTTGTGGGTGATTTTGATATCGATCAGGTTATTGAACTGGCTTCTCAATATTTCGGGTCGCTGCCCTCTGCAGAAAATGTGCTCCCCCAAAGAACCGGTGGTCCTGTTTTTCCCTCAGGGGAACACCTGCGTGTAACAGTCGACACCAAAATACCCAATGGGCTGGTGTATGTCTCTTATGCCACCGACGACATATGGGACATTCATAAGACCCGCCGGCTGAATGTTCTGGCGGATGTGTTTTCGGAAAGGATGCGGATTCAAATTCGGGAAAAGCTTGGAGAAGCGTATTCGCCGTTTGCATACAATATGGCCAGCCGTATTTATGAGGGGTATGGTGTTTTCAATGCCGTTGTCGAAGTTGTTCCGGCCAGGGCCCAGCTGGTGGTGGATGAGATCCAAAAAATTGCCCAGGACCTGTCCCTGGACGGCATATCACCGGACGAGATTGCCCGGAGTCTGGGACCGACCCTGAACAGCATCAAGGATATGCGGCAGCGGAACGGGTACTGGTTGAAAACGGTTCTGGCGGGTTCCAAGCGAAACCCCGAGAAAATCGAATGGAGTCGTACCATCGTTTCTGATTATGCTGCCATTACATCGGAGGATCTGAAAACCCTATCAAAGCGGTATTTGGTCAATGACAGTGCTGCTTTTATCGTGGCGCTCCCCACCGTTGCAGACTGATTTTCCCTTGACAAAAAAAAGAACACTATGTACTAGATCGCAGGTTATTTGGGCCCCTGGATTTTCCCACCCCCATCCAGACCCGGGGGCTCAAATATCTTTGCCTGGGTTGAGCCTTGTATTTTACGGAAATGTTCAACCTGGGGTTGTCTTGAGAGCGTTGCTTCGATGTTTAACCACAGATTCAACGGAGTTTTCATGAGCAAACAAGAGGATCAACCCACTGCGGTCGACGCCAAGGAGACCCAAGGACCTGCCGGTCCTGTTATTTTATTTTTTATCATCGGTTTTGCAGCAAGCCTCGTTGTCGGTTGGGGCGTTTTCCCAAAGCTGCTGTATTCCCAGAAACACCAGCCAGTTGAATTCAACCATGTTCTCCACAATGAAGAGGTGAGTGATGGCTGTGAAAGCTGTCACTATTTTCGTGAGGATGGTTCTTTTGCAGGGATTCCAACCCTGGAAAGCTGCATGGAGTGTCATGAAGAGGCCCTGGGAGAAAGCGAGGCCGAGGAGAATTTCATCGAGGAATACGTGATGCCGGAGAGAGAAATTCCCTGGTTGGTCTATTCCAAACAACCCGCCTGTGTTTATTTCCCACATGCCGCCCATGTTCTTAAGGCGGAAATGAGCTGTGAAACGTGTCACGGGGATATTGGCACATCCGATCACATGAAAGTATATGAAGAAAACCGCATCACGGGCTATAGCCGTGATATCTGGGGTAAAAACATGATCGGTTTGAAAAAGAACACATGGGATCGGATGAAAATGGATGATTGCTCGGCGTGCCACGTTGAAGAGAATGTCCGTCAGGGGAGTGTCCAGACTGCTAAGGGCGGATGCTTCGTATGTCACAAATAGTCTGCGGCCTTTTGAGCTTGTGTGGGCAGGGATATTTAATTGATAGCGATACAAATTCCTTTTTCAATTTAGGGGAAAATTTATGAAAATTGACAGAAGATGTTTTTTGTCCTTGGTAATAGGCGGTGCGGCTGGAACAGCGCTGACACCGTTGCCTTGGAAACTGACGGACGACAGCTCTATCTGGTCCCAGAATTGGCCATGGACGCCTGTTGTTGCAAAAGGTGAAACATTTTATGAGACATCCGCATGCACCCTCTGTTCCGGAGGCTGTGGCATTTCCGTTCGCATGGCCGATGATCGAACGATTAAAATCGAAGGTCTGGCAGGTCATCCTGTCAATGACGGTGGTGTGTGCGTGATGGGATTATCAGGTCTGCAGCTCCTTTACAGTCCCAATCGTGTGACAAAACCCATGAAGAGAACCGGCAGCAGGGGCAGTGGCAAATGGGAGTCCATTTCATGGGATGATGCCATCGGTGAAATTGTCGGGAAACTATCCGACTTGAGGGCCAACAACCAGCCCCAAAAAGTGGGATGTATTTCAGGGAACCAGTACGGCACGGTTCCTGAACTTTTCAAACGCCTGATGACGGCCTATGGTTCACCCAACGCAATGACAGTTCCGTCCCTGCAGGACTCTCTCCAGCTTACCATGAAAATCATGCATGGGTCTGATGACGTGTTCGGGTATGACCTTGAAAATGCAGATTTTATTTTGAGTTTCGGCAGTGGCTTGATCGAGGGCTGGGGTTCTCCTGTGAGGATGTTCAAAGCGAACAGCGCATGGAAGGAAAACGGTGTCGAGGTCATTCAGGTTGAACCGCGTCTGTCCAACACGGCAGCCAAATCGGATCAATGGATTGCCATCAATCCCGGAACGGAAGCTGCTTTGGCCATGGGGCTCATACATGTCATGCTCAGCGATGGTCTTTACGACAATAATTTTATTGAACAGCATGCCGGCGGGTTTTCCGGTTGGGAAGCCCTTGTTCTGGATGATTACTCACCGGAAAAGGTCGCCGATATAACCGGTGTCCCGGTGGGTGTGATTCAAAAGCTGGCCAGGCAGTTTTCAGGAGCTGCCCGTCCATTGGCAATTTGCGGAAGAGGTCAGGGGGATGAACCGTTTGCTTTGAAAGAGGCCATGGCGATTCATGCCTTGAACGCCCTTGCGGGAAATCTCAATCAGCCAGGAGGTGTCTGGGCGGTTCCAAAACCGGATTACATTGATTGGCCTGATGCAGAAGTGGACAATGTCTCTGAAAACGGTTTGGCGGCCCAGCGAGTCGATGGTGCCGGTACTGAAAAATTTCCACTGACACCCTCATTGCTGAATCGCCTGCCGAATGCCGAGAGCGACTATTCACTGGAAGCGTTGCTGATATCCAATGCAAATCCATATTATACCATGGCAGATGCTCGCTCCTTTCAAAAGCAAATAGAAAAAATACCCTTTGTGGTCAGTTTTTCATCCTATATGGATGAAACGGCCATGCATGCGGATCTCATATTGCCGAATCATTGTTATCTCGAGCGTTACGAAGATGTTCCGGTTACGGCGGGTATGGCACGGCCGGTTATCGGACTGGCACGACCCATTGTTGAACCCCTGTTTGATACGATGCACGTCGGGGATGTGATTATTCGGATAGCACAAGCGCTGGGGGGCGGCATTGGGGATGCTTTCCCGTGGGAAAGTTATGAAGCCTGTCTTGAAGAAACCCTGGGTGACAAATGGGAAACGCTCAATGACGAGGGTTTCTGGGTAGACGAGGATTTTCAGGCGGCAGCCTGGGAAAATGCATTTTCAACCGAATCAGGAAAATTTGAATTTGGCTATGCATCTCTGGATCTTTCTCCTGGATTCAATGCTCTTGCGCCGGAGGGCGACGAAACAAGCTATCCTCTGGTATTGATCCCATATGATTCCATGCGTCTGGCCAACAATGCCGTCGCCAGTCCGCCGTTTGTCATGAAGACGATTGAGGACACTGTTTTAAAGGGCAATTTCGGTCTGGTGGAAGTGAATCCTGTAACGGCAAAATCCCTGGGACTTTCGGAAGGGAGTGTTGCCCAGTTAAATACACCCAAAGGTGAAGCCAGGGTAAAAATTCACCTTTATCATGGTATTATGCCGGGTCTTGTGGCCATGCCCAAAGGCCTGGGCCATCATACCAAAGACCGGTTTACGGCAGGCAAAGGAAGCAACATCAAAGAGCTCATGGGCCCGGTTGAGGATCAGGCTTCCGGTTTGGATGTCGCTTGGGGAATTCGAGCAAAGCTGACAAAAGCCTAACAGATTATATGAGGGACGAATGAAAGAAGCACAGATGCACAATGAAACCAAAAAGTATGGCATGGTTATCGATTTGGATAAATGTACCGGGTGCGGCGCCTGCATGGTGGCATGTATGGCTGAAAACAATGTCCCTTTCCGGGATGATGAGACAGACAAACTGCTCAGTGTTGCCTGGATGCGTGTATTCAAGATGACGAATGGAAAAGCCTTTCCAGATACGGACATATGCTATATTCCCAGACCCTGTATGCACTGTGAAGGTCACCATGGACATTCGCCTTGTGTGTCGGTGTGTCCTGCCACCGCCACGGACTACGACAATCTCACCGGTATTGTCAGTCAAATCTATACCCGTTGTTTCGGGTGTCGGTATTGTATGGCTGCCTGCCCATACCATGCACGTGTTTTCAACTGGTGGGATCCGGTTTGGCCAGCGGGTATGGAAAAAACCTTGAACCCGGATGTTTCAGTTCGTATGCGGGGTGTCGTGGAAAAATGCAGCTTTTGTTTCCACCGATATCAAAAAGCCATGGAAACGGCGCACTATGAAGAGCGCACGGAACTGGAAGAAGATGAGTACCAGACATCCTGTACACAGGCGTGTCCTGCCGGTGCCATTGCCTTTGGGGATTTAAACAACCCGGACCATGCAGTAAACCAGCTCGTAAAACCGGACAACAGCCATGGTGGAAAACCCAAGAATCCCAATGCCTTCAGGCTCCTGGAAAGACTGGGCACAAACCCGAAAGTCTATTACCTTTCCAGTCGTGAGTGGGTTCGGAGAGCCGGAGACAACTATGTCAAAGATGAAAAAATGTCCGGCGGGCACTAGAAAAAACAAAAAGCAAATAACAAACAAATTACAATGATTAAAATTCCAACACAGACATTGGGCCAAAAGACATTTTAAGATGACTTCAAGATAAACAGAGACCCAATATTGAGGAGCACCGAACTTATGGATTCTGCATTAATACCCGATGGCGTTAAACGTTGTCCCATCTGGCAGTTTGGTTTGGCTATTGCCGTAGTCGGGGCGGTTTTACTATGGGGCGTATTTGCCATGCTGCTGGTCTGGATCAAGGGATTGAATCAGACCAACATGAACAATGCCTATGGATTTGCGTTGTGGATATGGGCGGATCTTGGGGTCATCGCCCTCGGGGGTGGCGCCTTTTTTACGGGTCTCATGCGCTACGTGTTTGGTAAGGACGAGCTCAAATACATCATCAACTACGCGGTATTGATCGGATTTATCTGTTACAGTTCTGCATTGCTGATTCTTGCCATCGATATCGGTCAACCCCTGCGAGGGTGGTTTATCTTCTGGCATGCCAATGTTCATTCCATGCTGACGGAAGTGGCCTTCTGCCTGACCTGTTATTTCGGTGTGCTGTGTATCGAATATCTGCCATTGGTTCTCGAGAACAAGCAGGTGGACCGGGTGCCTTTTTTTCATAATTTGAGCCACAACATGCACGAGATCATGGTCGTTTTTGCCGCCACCGGCGCTTTTTTATCTTTCTTTCATCAGGGATCTCTGGGTGGTGTTTCCGGGGTGCTTTTTGGACGACCATTTGGATATCGTGAACACATCTTTATCTGGCCATACACCTTTTTTCTTTTCACCTGGTCGGCGGCAGCCTGCGGTCCTTGTTTCACTATCCTGGTAACCAAACTGACTGAAAAAATTGCCGGCAAGAAACTGGTCAAGGACAATGTTATTGAGCTTCTGGCCAAGATTGCCGGATGGATGCTGGCCACATACGTCATAGCAAAGCTCATCGATACCTGGTATTGGGCAACCGTTACAGCGCCGTCTAAAGGACATGTGCTGATGGATTTTTACACCAACAATCCTGACTCGGTTTATGGTCTCTGGATACTGATTCTGGAAGTCGGTGTGTGCGGGGTTCTCCCGGCTCTCATCCTCATTACAGATAAGGGGCGCAAAACACCGGCAACCTTGTGGACAGCCGTCATACTGGCTTCCCTGGGGGTTCTCCTGAACCGATGGGTGATGGTTCTTCAGGTACTCGCGGTACCGGTAATGACATTTGAAGCCTGGTCTACTTATTTTCCGAGCTGGCAGGAAATTGCCACGACGATTCTGCCCGTGGCTTACGGTGTGATCCTGGTTCTGATTTCATACCGATATCTGCCCATATTTCCCCAGGAGGCCGAGTTGAATCCCATCGAGGAGCCGGCACCGCCCGTGGAGATGGCAGAAGCAGCAGAAAAAGAAGAGGGTGTGGCGGATGCTCCGGAGGGGGACCTTGCACCGGCAGAAGCCTGAACCCATTGTCGATCTTACCGCATTTACGGCGCCAAACACCAACCCGCATAGTTCAAACTAGCGGAACGGCATTTTCCTTGTAGCTAGGTCAAGCTCGACAATCGCTTACTTTGGTTTTATTTAGAAAAAGTTTTACTAAGGAGAAATTTCATGTTTCCGGTTATCAGTTTTGAATGGGTTTGGGATATGAGCCATATGGTTTTTCACGGTGGTCTCTGGTATGCACTGTCGATTATCGGTATGGGGATGACCTACTGCATTATCAAAGCAGCCTACGACACATGCAAGGGTACAGACGACCACCATTGATTGTTGTCTTTCCGATCTGAAAAAAAGGCGCGTTCCTTTCTTAGACAAAGGAAAAGCGCCTTTTTTCATTCTTTATTCTATAAGCTGGAAAGCATTACTTCGAAATTCATGTATTCGATATTCCAGCTACCTTTGAGGGGCTTCTTGAGCCACCCACTCCGCGGGTGGAGAATCAGTCATCGTCCCCACTTATCTAAAATGTTTCTGCCCAGGCGAAATGCGGAACCGATCATTCCGGAATATCTCCCACCCCGGAAAGGATGTATCGTGGGTGATAGGCAAAGTGTTTGAGGTCTTCTTTACTGGTAACCCCGCTGAGTACAAGCACGGTATCGATATCCGAATGGATACCAGCGATGATATCCGTGTCCATTCTATCACCGACAATGGCCGTGTCCTCCCGCTCGCAGGCCAGTAATTTTCTGCCGTGGCGCATCATGATCGGGTTGGGCTTTCCCACGAAGTAGGCTTTTGTACCGCTGGCCAGCTCGATGGGGGCGATCAGCGCACCGGTGGCAGGGGCGAAGTCCTTGCCTATCTTGTCCGTGAGGTCAGGGTTGGCACCAATGAGTTTGGCCCCGTTTCGGACGAGCCGTACAGCGCGTTCGATCTTTTCATAGCTGTAAGAACGACTCTCTCCCACCACCACGTAGTCCGGGTTGATTTCGTTCATTGAAAAACCGGTCTCGTACAGTGCGTTGATCAGCCCTGCCTCTCCGATAACGTAGGCGCTGCCGTTGGGACGCTGGGATGCCAGAAAACTGGCTGTAGCAAGGGCGCTGGTGTAAAAATGGCTCGCCTCCACCTGGATACCGAGGCGGTCTAGTTTTTCCTTGAGCTCACGCGGGGACTTCTCGCTGCTGTTGGTCAGAAACAAAAACTTCTTGTTTTCCTTCTTGAGCCACTCCACAAAGGCCTGCGCTCCAGGCAGCAATTGGTCCCCGTGGTAGATGACCCCGTCCATGTCACAGATAAACCCCCGCTTTTTCCTCAGAAGATCAAGATTCATAGCGAATACCCTTTCTGTCTCTCAGGTATTGATCCGGGCGCTGAGACCAGATCAATACCTGAGAGACACGATGATGCAGATACAATGCGTTGCCATACACAAAATTAGCCCTTGATCAAGACACATTCTATCTACAGATGTGGGATACTGTTCGTGTGTATAGTGTACCGGAAAAGGCCAACAAAGTCACACGGTATTGCCAAGTGAGCATTGACTGAGAATCATATGGTTTTAACTTGCCTTCGGGTTCAATTCCTCGCCTGTTGCTGTCAACTGCCCTCGAACCCTTGTGGCCCTGTTTTTCCCGTACTTGACCCCCAGGACAGTATATGATTAAATTGAGGAGTAACAGCGAGCGCATCAAGATAAACATAATTCCTCACGGTCGTCGTGATGAATCTTCAATCCATCTGGCATTAAAATCTTCTGGAGAACGGAATATCAATGGATAAAATCATTGTTGAAGGTGGTAAACGTTTGGCGGGTGACGTCAAGGTCAGTGGTGCAAAAAATGCTGCCCTGCCGATTCTGGTGTCTGCTCTCCTGACGGACGGGTGGAATACGTTCAGCAATGTGCCGGAGCTCATGGATATTGAAAGCACCAAGAAATTGTTGTCCACCCTTGGTGCCCGGGTGACCGCTGAAAACGGCACTGTTCGCATTGATTCGGGTGGACTCAACAGCTATGAAGCACCTTACGACCTGGTTCGAAAGATGCGGGCTTCCATACTGGTTCTTGGTCCGTTGCTTGCCAGACTTAAAAAGGCACGGGTATCGCTGCCGGGGGGTTGCGCCATTGGCGCGCGACCCATCAATCTTCATCTGAAAGGATTGGCCAGTCTCGGGGCTAAAATCGATCTCAAGCATGGATATGTGGAGGCTTCTGCAGACCGCCTGGTGGGCAGCGACATTTACCTCGACATTCCCACCGTTACGGGCACGGAAAACCTGATGATGGCAGCTGCTCTGGCGGAAGGAAAAACCATTCTGCGAAATGCCGCCTGTGAGCCGGAGGTGGTTGCCCTGGCGGACGTTCTGAACCTGATGGGTGCCGATATCCAGAATGCCGGTACCGCCATGATGACCATTCATGGCGTGCCTTCTCTCTCTCCGGTCTCCACATCGATTATACCGGACCGCATCGAAGCGGGTACGCTGATGACCGCTGCGGCACTGACCCGAGGCGTGGTCAATATATCAGGGTGTGAACCGAACCATCTCCAGGCGGTCATCCACAAGCTGAGACTCGCCGGTGCTCTTATCGATATTGATGGGACCAGCATACGGGTTTCTGGGCCGGAAGAGATCGCGAGCGTCGATCTTAAAACACAGGTGTATCCTGGATTCCCTACGGACATGCAGGCTCAGTTCATGGTTCTGATGTCCGTGGCCGGGGGCTTGAGTGTTATTTCAGAAACCATATTTGAAAATCGTTTTATGCATGTCAGTGAACTCAAACGGATGGGGGCGGACATTACCGTTTCCGGCAACACCGCTCTTATAAAGGGCATGCCGACGCTTTCCGCTGCGCCGGTAATGGCCTCCGACCTGCGGGCCAGCGCATCGCTGGTTCTGGCCGGGCTCGTGGCCAAGGGAAGCACCGAAATCAACCGCGTGTATCACCTGGATAGGGGGTACGAGGCGCTCGATCAGAAATTGACCGGGCTGGGAGCAGTGATAAAGCGGGTACGTGTATAGCCGTAACTATCGCGAAATGAGTAATATATTTCATTCCAGGATAGCCTATAAATTTTCCTGTGCGTGTCATTTGCCTTGCAGGCGTCATTAGCACTTCGTGCGACATTAGCGCTACGCTCGTCATTTATTGTTGTTCATGGCTGCTAGCGTTTCGCTACGATAAATGACACGAAGTAAATGGCCATAAATGACACGCAGTAAATGACAATGTACTTTGTCTCGGACCCTCGAACCCTATGTATTACCCCATCTATCGCCCTGTCATCTGGCTGACGATTTCGATGATTATCGGAATTCTCGCGGGTGAAGCCTTTCCAGCTTATGATCCATGGGTTTTATTGGTGACCATGGCCGTCGGCCTGGCTCTGGTGTTCTGTGTAAAGCGGAAAATATCCGTCTTGTTGCTGCCACTCTTTTTCTTTGCCAATATCGGATACCTTTCCATCCAACCCTGGGTTGCGCCGCGCTTCCCGGATCATCACATTCGACATTTTGTTGATTCCAGGGCCTGTAAAATTAACGGCATCATTCTGGCCGATCCTGTTTATACGCACAACAGAACCCGGTTTGTTATGGAAGTCGTTTCCATCGTACGGGGCGGGAATTCAGTCCCCACCTGTGGACAGGTACGTGTTACGGTATCCAATGGCCCCATCGCTTTATCCAGGGGAGATAGCATCTCTTTTTTCGGTCGAATCCGCTCCATTCGAAATTTCAACAACCCGGGCAGTTTTGATTACGAGCGCTACATGGCCTATCAAAATATCTGGGCCCGCAGCTGGGTTGCTGCAGAAAAGCTATCTGTCCAGCCAAGGGGGAACACACCTGGCCGAATGGCTGTTTTCGATAAACGCCGCACCATGATTTCTGAAATGATCGATGGTCTTGGGGGGGCAGCATCGGGAAAGGGACGAGATGTCAAGGCGGTGTCCAAAGCGCTGCTGATTGGAGAGCGAAAAGATATTTCAAGGGCGCTGCGGGAAAAATTCAATCGTGCTGGCGTGGGGCATCTCCTTGCCATATCGGGGCTTCACATCGGTATCGTGGCCTCCGTGATGTTTGCTATCTTTCGCTGGCTTGTCACATGGTTTTCACCTGTTTTATGGTCAGGATGGGCCAGAAGAATTGCCGCCATCCTGACCTTTGTGCCGGTGCTGGCGTACGGTTTTCTAGCGGGAATGTCACCTTCCACCCAACGAGCGGTACTCATGGTGAGTGTTTTTCTGCTGACCCTCCTCTTTGACAGGGACCAGGACCTGATCAACACCATTTGTATCGCAGGCATGTTGATTCTCATTATCAACCCGCCTGCGCTGTTTTCCATATCGTTTCAACTCTCTTTCACGGCCGTGCTGGTTATCGTATGGGGCTTGTCACTGATACGGCCCTTTCTGCAAAAAGCACAAGATATCAAGACCGCCCTGGTAACCAAAGGTATTGTCTTTTTAGCGGTCACCTTTCTTGCCACTGTGGGTACGGCGCCGTTGGTTATGGTGTATTTCAATCAGGTTTCTCTCATCGGTCTTGTGGTGAATATTGTTGCCATACCCCTGGTGGGGTTCTTAGCCGTTCCTTTAGGACTTTTGGCTGTTTTTATACAGGTGTTCAGCACGGGTATTGCCTCATTATGTCTCCAGTTGAGTCATTGGATCCTTGGAAAAGCCATTCAGATCATCGATTTTTTTTCCGGATTGCCTGGTGCTGCCCTGGAAACCGTTACACCCAGTCGATTAGAAATAGGCCTTTTCTATCTGCTGCTTGCGGGTATTTTCAACTGGCTGTCCGCTAAACATCAGGAAAAGCCGTCCCATCTGTCCTTTGGACTGAGGCAAGGTATTGCCTATGGGATGCTTCTCTTGGCTGTTTTTGGAGGCGTCTTGGATGCTGGCTACTGGGTCCATCAGCGATTCTGGCACAAAGATCTTCGCATTACGATATTTGACGTGGGTCAGGGAAGTGCAGCGCTTGTGGAACTGCCCGGGGGACGCAATCTCCTGATCGATGGGGGTGGCTTTGCGGACAATGCCGTTTTTGATACCGGTAAAAATATCATTGCCCCATACCTCCTGCGAAACAAGATAAAAACCGTCCATACGCTTTTCTTATCTCATCCCAACAGTGATCACTTAAATGGCTTGATATATATTGCCGGGCATTTTAATGTAAAAAATGCGATCACAAACAATGAATCCTCACCCACCATGGGGTATCGGTTATTTGTCGAGACGCTTAAAAAACACGGCATAAACATGCCAGAATACCAGACCCTGGAACGCACCACAATGGTGGCGGGTACAAAGATCGAAATTCTCTATCCCACAGAGGACTATTTAGAAAAAACATTGGTCAAAAAGCGGCGCAACAAAAATGATAACTCCCTGGTGGTGAAAGTATCCTATGGTGAGCATGCTTTTCTGTTTCCGGGTGATATCATGGCCAAGGGTGAAAAGACGCTGGTTGCAGATGCCGGAGAAAACCTGAAGAGTACGGTTCTGATGTCACCCCACCACGGGAGTGCTTCTTCGAGTACGCCCCTTTTGATAGAACAGGTCAATCCAGAGGTCGTGGTGGTATCCTGTGGCTGGATGAATCGATTTAAGTTTCCTGCAAAATCAGTTTTACAGCGTTATGAAACCATGGGGGCCAGGGTTCTGCGAACAGACATCAATGGTGCCATACAGATACGGACAAATGGGCATGAAATGCAGATCCGCACAACCCAGATCAAACACAAGAGACAAACATAAAACGCAAAATACCAAACACAAAACACCAAAATATGAATCCAATGTTTGAACAGATAGAATCCTTGTTTCACCCCCGTTCAGTGGCCATCGTGGGGCTGCCCAGGGGTTTGAAAACAGGCAAACTTTTTCTTCTGGCGCTTCAGGATCAGAAATTTGCAGGGGACATCTACCCGGTGAACCCGAATGTCCATGAAATTGACGGGCTCAAAACCTATCCCAGCGTATCGGCCATCCCAGGGCCGGTGGATCTGGCAATTGTGCTGGTTCCGAGTCACTATTCCCTGACGGTTATAAAGGAATGCGTAGAAAAGGGTGTCAAGGGCGTCATCCTGTTTACGTCAGGATACAGGGAAACCAATACCCAGGAGGGCATTGATCTCGAAGAAAAAATTGTCAAAGTAGCCCGTGCAGGGGGAATGAGGATTATTGGCCCCAATGGTATGGGATTTTACGCGCCCCGGTCCGGGTTGTCTTTTTTTCCGGAACTTTCCCGACGGCCGGGAACCGTGGGGATGATATCCCACAGCGGTTCCCTAACCAATATTTTGGGGCGTATGGCATCGGAAAAGGGCGTTTACTTCAGCAAGGTGGTGAGTATCGGCAATGCGTGTGATCTTGCCGTAACCGACTTTTTGGATTATTTCAAGGTTGACCCGGAGACGGCAGTCATCGGGGGCTATATTGAGGGCATCCCCAATGGTCCAGTCTTTTTGGAGGCGCTTAAAAGCGCTTCCCTGAAAAAGCCGGTGATTCTCTGGAAGGTGGGCATGACCCTGGAAGGCTCCCGGGCGGCAGCATCTCATACCGGCGCATTGGCTGGCTCACGGCGAATCTGGCAGGCCGTTATCAAGCAGGGAGGGGCGATTTCGGTTTCCGGGTTCGAGGCTTACCTGGATGCTCTCATGGCATTTTCCCTTCTGCCTTCAAAGATCGGGGATCGGCTGGCTGTTCTTTCAGGTCCGGGCGGGCTGGCTGTTTCTGCTTCCGAAGCCTGTGGAAATGAAGGGCTCAAACTGGCTGAATTGTTGCCTGAAACACAAAAAGCCTTGAAGGAGATGATTCCGCCAACGGGTACGAGTTATAAAAACCCGGTGGATGTAGGGCTCATGGCTTCCCTGGATATTGATATCTATATCAATGCGGCACGGGAAATTGCCCGGGATCCGGGTGTAGACGCCCTGGTGGTCATCGGTGCCGGCCTGACGCCTGAAACAAACGAACACTATACCTCGGGACTCATCCAGATCCAAAAAGAATCGGACAAACCATTTCTGCTTGTAAAGATACCTGGTTTTGACGAAAAGCTAGCCCAACGATTTTGTTTGTCGGGTCTCCCTTTTTTCGATTCGGCCGAGCGTGCCGTGCGGACCTATGCGTCCGTGATACAATACCGGGACTGGCAGCGAAAGCAGATGCAATCATGAACATTGCCGTTGTGTTATGTGCAGGTTTTGCGACCCGGATGCACCCCCTTACAAAGGCGTTTCCCAAACCGCTATTGGAGGTGGCCGGCAGACCGGTCATCGACTATCTGATGGATCAACTCGTCGAGCTTCCCAATCTTGAGTCAATATATCTTGTGAGCAACGGAAAATTTTATTCTCACTTTGTCGCATGGAAGCAAGGTTGGGAAGCCAATCACAGATCACGTCATCCGGCGATTGCGCTGTTGAACGACGGGGCCATGGACAATGATCATCGCCTTGGCGCGTCCGCCGATTTGCAGCACGTTTTGAAAATGATTCCAGAAGCCACACGCCTATTAGTGACAGCCGGAGACAATATATACAGATTCGGCATCAAACCAATCTGGGAGCAGTTTCTTGAGCGAAACCAGCATTACATCGTAGCGTTGCCGGAAACAGACAGGAAGAAACTGAGTAAGACCGGTGTTCTCGAGATGACAAGGAATGATCGTGTGAATAGATTGTTTGAAAAACCCACCCATCCGCCGTCTGAATGGTTTTGTCCGCCTTTATACTTTTTTCAATCGACGGTGTTGAGACGCCTGAATGCGTTTTTAGAAGACCACGTGAACACCGATGCTCCCGGATACTTCATCGATTTTCTCTGCCGCAAAGAGTCTGTTTATGCCTTTCGAATGCATGCAACCCGCCTGGATATCGGGAGTATTGAAAGCTATTGGGCGGCGGATCACTATCTGCGAAACAATCCGCTGAAAGAACAATGACCATCGGTGGGCAGAGGAGATACAGCCGTTTTTTAGCGGGTTTTTAGCTTGATAATATAGGCTGAATAATTATATCGTATTGCATGCGGACAAACCGATTTTCATGACTGAACGATAAAATCGTACAGTGATTATTTTTTCAGTCCTACATCTCATTAAAGGAAAGGAGGAACCCATGGGTAATTGTAAACAGAGGACTATCTTTATGGTATTTGGTGCTATCCTTTTTTTATGTACGGGTTTGGCCATGGCAGGGGGGAACCTTGTGGTTTACAATGCAGGCTCGCCTGAATTAGGTAATGATCTTGTGCGGGCATTTAGCATAAAGTATCCCGACATCAAGACTGAGATTATCCGGCAGGGTTCCGGGGAACTTATTACAAGAATTAAAGGGGAGGCGGGTAAACCCCAGGGCGATGTCATTTTGGCTGTTGCCAAGGAAAACCTCGAGGTTATCAGAAGCCTGCTCCAATCCTATAAAGTTCGTGAAGATGCTGCTTTTCCGGATGATGTCAAAGATATCCAGGAACACAAGTTTTATGGATTCAGTTTCAATATTCAGGCCTTTATTATCAACACAGATCTTGTCCCATTATCTGAGGCACCCAAAACGTGGGCGGAACTGGGGGATTCGAAATGGAGAGGACAGGTTGTCCTGGCCAACCCGGCTCTTTCAGGTTCAGCGTATGCCCAGCTTTATCAAATGGTCCACCTGTATGGATGGGACTTCATCAACAAAGTGAGAAAAGTGACCACCTTTGTACCGAAATCGACATTGGTCTATACCTTTGTCGGTCGGGGTGAGTTTGCCATCGGTGTCACCGGGGAGGGCAATGTTTTTGGTGAGATCAACAAAGGTCATCCGGTGGCGGCTGTATATCCTGCCGATGGAACCGGGCTTCGATTTGATGCATCGGGGATTATTAAAGGAGGTCCGAATCTTGACAACGCCAAAATCTTTATGGATTGGTTGACGAGCAAAGATGCATTGGCCATTATTTCCAGAGCCCCGCATTTCAGAAGAATGGCCAGACCGGATGTGCCGCCACCTCCAGGCTTGAAGCCAAGTGCTGAAATCAAGTTTTTTCCATATGAGGCTATGAAGGCATCCAAAAGCAGAAATGATTATTTACAAAAATTTGGTGAAATTTTTGCTCAGAGAAATTAGCCTGGTCTCGAGAAAAATACATTATCACGAAAACACGGAAGGTCGAAAATACGAAAAAGAATAGGGTCAATTTCGTGATTTTCATATTTCGTGTTTTCGTGATTGATTTTTTGGGGCCATATAATAACAAGGCGGAATTGATGAATCAAAAAAGACCCATCACATTGTCGATTCAAAATCTATCCAAGGTCTTCCATGGCAAAGCGGAACGCGTTAGGGCTGTTGACGATGTTTCTTTCGATGTGTCTGAAGGAGACTTGTTCACCCTGTTGGGTCCGAGCGGGTGCGGAAAGACCACAACGCTTCGATGCCTGGCCGGTTTTGAAAAACCTAGCCATGGGAAGATTCGGTTTCTCGGAAGAGATTTCACAACCATTCCACCCTTTAGACGCAATATCGGAATGGTGTTCCAGAGTTATGCACTATTTCCTCACATGTCGATTTTTGACAATGTTGCTTACGGGTTGAGAATGCGCAAGACACCTCGCCGAGAGATAGAGGAGAGAGTCAATCGCATCATTCAGCTGGTGGAACTCGAAGAGACCCAGAAAAGAAAACCAAGCGAGCTTTCCGGCGGGCAGCAACAACGGATTGCGCTTGCCCGTGCCCTTGTATATGAGCCCAAGCTCCTTTTGCTGGATGAGCCTCTCAGTAATTTAGATGCAAAGCTGAGGGTCTATATGCGGGAGGAGATTCGAAGGATACAGCAGAAAGCCAAGGTAACAACCCTATATGTGACCCATGACCAGGAAGAGGCCTTAGCCATTTCTGACCAAATTGCGGTCATGTCGGAGGGTAAGATTGACCAGATCGGCTCCCCCGATGAAATCTATGAAAATCCTCAAACCATCCATGTTGCAGATTTTATCGGTCAGGCCAACTTTTTAAACTGCTCTCTCGAGAAAACTATTAAAGAATCAGTGGTGCTAAGGTTTCCGTCAAATGAGACGGTTTTGCTGGATCGAAATAAGAAAAGATTTTCAGCGTGTGATCATTCAAAGGGGCTACTTTTTATCAGACCCGAACGCTTGGAAGTGACGCCTGTGTTGGGAGAGGCAAATTCATTGAGGGGAGAAGTGAAACGGGTTCTCTATCTTGGGTCGCAGGTTCGATATTATATCCAGATTTTTCAGCAGACAGCGCCTCAAGAAGTGCTTGTTGATAAAAACCGTCGAATAAAAGATGTCGAAGAAGGTGATGAGGTGGCACTGATTTTTAACGAAGACGATACAGGGCTTTTCCCACTGGAATAAAATCATTGCAAGATGTTATCTAGTGTCCGTCCAGAAATAGTGATTTTCGCGTTCTGCCAAGGCGAGCGGCAGATTTAACCCGGAGGAATAGCGAGCTATTTTGAGGCGTTAAATCATGGCGCTCAACACCGGCAGGGCGTGAAAAGACCATTTATGGATGGGCACTAGATAGGGTTGTTTAATACATGGTGAACAGTTTAAAAGAACGATTTAATAAAATAGAGTTCATACCCTATCTGGTTCTGGGTCTTGCACTTTTGATTCTATTGCTGTTTATCGCATACCCCCTGTCAAAGGTACTCCTCAACAGTTTTCTTAGCGCTGGCGACGTTTTTTCCATACAAAATCTTACACTGACAAATTTTTCTCAGTTTTTTTCCTCCAGTTTATACAAAAGTGCGCTAATGAACACCCTTTTGGTGGGGTTTCTGTGTGTGCTTTTTTCTTGTCTTCTTGGGATACCCATGGCCTATTTTCTTGCCAGAACGGAGATGCCGTTTAAAACCTTATTTCTGACCCTGGGAACCCTGCCGCTTATTTTGCCACCATTTGTGGGCGCTTATTCGTGGGTTCTCCTGTTTGGCCGCCAAGGGGTTGTTAATTTCTTTTTAAAAGAACTTTTTGGTTTTGTTTTGCCGGATATTTACGGGGCACCCGGTGTCGTCATTGCGATGACAATGAGCTTATACCCTTTTGTTTTTCTTTTGACCTATGGCGCACTCTTGTCGGCTGACCCGTATCTGGAAGAAAGCGCCACCATCATGGGTGCCTCCAGATGGGATCTGATCCGCACAGTAACACTGCCACTGGTGACACCATCTATTGCGGCGGGTGCCCTGATCGTTTTCATGCGAGCTGTTGGAAATTTTGGTGTTCCTGCCCTGCTGGGCGGAAATTTCTATGTGCTGCCGACGCTAATCCATTTTCAGGTTGTGGGGTTCTTCAATCTGCACACGGCAGGTGCTATCGCCATCGTAAATATTTCCATGGTTGGTCTGGCAATTCTGATTTCCCAGTATGTCATGGCAAAGAGATCTTATGTCACCATCACCGGTACGACGCAGGGGGCACAGGTGTCTGCCAGCAAGACCCTGAAGTGGTGCGGGATATTATTTTGCTCTTGTGTTATCTTTTTTTCGCTACTTCCGCATATTACGGTGATTGTGACCTCTTTTACCGAAGGGTGGTCAGGGACCCGTTATCCCACTAAATTTTCATTTGAAAATTACCAAAGAATTTTTCAAATTGCCAAAACGCCCATTTTAAACAGCCTTTTTCTGGCGATTACGGCAACGGTAGTCGCGACGGTGATTGGCACCTTACTGTCTTATATTGCCGTAAGAAAACAGTTTCATGGCAAATGGATTCTGGATTTGACGGTGATGCTGCCGTTTATTTTGCCCGGAATTGTGGTTGGTGTGGCAATTCTATCCGGTTTTTCGTCAGGACTGATCGTTTTAACCGGCACATGGATGATTATGGTGATCGGCTTTTTTATCCGACGGATGCCTTATATCTTTCGTTCGGCAACAGCATCCTTATCCCAGATCGATATATCGGTAGAGGAAGCCTCGACAATTGCAGGTGCATCCTGGGGTGCGACGTTTTTCAGGATAACGCTTCCGTTGATGGCCCCTGGAATCCTTGCAGGTGCCGTGATCTGCTTTTCGACGCTTATGGGAGAGCTTTCTACTACCATCATACTCTATTCTGCCGGGTGGAAAACTATCACTGTGGCGATTATAGAGTATCTTTTTTCCGCCACTATCGGTCCTGCTTATGCACTGGGCACGATACTTATCGTTCTTGTTCTGAGCGCCATCACTCTGGCAAATCGTCTGTTGGGTCGAAAGATGTCACAGATGTTTAAAATGGTGTGAGCCTCATTCTTGAAGAACAGATTCTTTTTGCAGACAAAGATCTGCTGCCTGGTAGGATTCGACGGTGCCGATATCAAAACGGGTACCATAAATCTTGAAGAGATAAAGAGCTTCAATTCGACATAGATAATCGAGAAAATGTTCTTTTTCGCCTCTTCTCAGGCCATGGGCATGAAACGCATCCATTAATTGCCAGACAGACGGTTGAAAAAAGTAGAGTTGTGGGACCGCCCAGGGGGAAATGGGGTTATCCGGTTTTTCAAATAAGCGTAACACACGATCATTTTTCCCAATAAGGGGAACACCCGTTTTTCTGAGCACCTCTTTATTTGATTCTGAAAGACCCACAATATAGTGGTTTTGGCTGGTGCGAAAACATTCCCACAGGGGTTCAAGCCGGAATCGAAAAATATTGTCGGCGGCTGCAACCATCACACGAGAGGGCCGCTGTATTTTTTTTAGGACAAACTGCAGGTCTCCTGATGGTCCAAGCCGGTTATCGTTGGAGCTTATTCCATTATTATGGATCGTGATGTTGATTTTTCCAGACCATTTTATTTTCCATTCTTCAAAAAGATCAAAAAAAATGGCATTTGTAACGACATGAATACCGCTGAGATCTTTAAAACCTAATGTTTGTTCCACAAGATAATCAATGACGGGTTTTCCTGCCACCGGCAGCAGATGTTTCGGGAAATCACGTGTCAATGGATACAAACGGGTTGCATAACCAGCACAAAGCAATATGGCGAACAATGAAAAGCGCTCCTTTGAGAATAAAAAACATGAGTGGTATTACCTGGCAATAGTATCGTTTATCCGAAGAATTTGATTTTATCAAGTTAAAGAGATGAACGCGTAAATTTCTTGACAATGAAATTTCAGACTATTGTTTTTCGAAAAATAGCCGATATAGTTATAGATAAGTAAATTCTTATTATTTGATACGGTGATAGGGGGTTGTATGGAAAGGGTCTTGCAAACCTGGTTGGATCATCAATGCAGGATGCTGTCTGGTTCAAGACATGCCATGTTGCAGATTGTCCCACTGGATCAAGGGCCTGAAAATCGCGTTTTTTTCTGGCCGGACGATCGTTGCGACCATGCAATGCTGTCTCATGTTGCCCGGGTGGCCCTGCGTGATAAAAAACCGGTTATTAAACCTCTCGGCACCCAAGGTGAAAAAACGGGTGAGTCACGGGATGTCGTGGCCTGTCCACTCTTTTTGGAAGACCAGCTGTTGGGTGTTGTGTCCTTAGAGATGACCCACCGTTCTCTTTCGAGACTGCGTGCTGTGATACAGGAAGTTCAGGCAGGCGCCCGGTGGATAGAGGGCATGAAGGACATGTCACATGAACCGGTGCTGGCGTCTAAAAAGAGAGGCCAGCGATCTTCTCCAATAGTAAATCCTGAACCGATGCAAAGCAGGTGGGCCAAATGGTTCGGTTCACGCTTTTTGCCACTGAAAGTGGGTGCCGGTCTGACGGCTGTTCTGCTGGGGGGATTTTTTCTGATCAGCACGCTATTGCATACGCCGTCTGATTCAGCCTTGCAGGCCATCACCCGCCACAAAATTGTAGCACCCCAGCAAGGTAATACTTTCAGGATCCAGGTCGATTCTGGTGACTCGGTTGGCAATGGGGAGACGGTAAAACCGGAGGAACAGGAACCAACCATTGAAGAACAGAAGACACCAAGTCAGGGTATCCAGTTACCCCGGGGGAAGAGCAAAACACCCATAGGATCGGAACAAATTGAAATTGCGACGGACCCAGCTTTATCTGATGAGACGTCCGCATCCCACACTTTAATGGCGTTCTCAGATCAGGAATCTTCTGGAACTAAAGATCATGGCGCCCTGAATTTGGAAACAGCGACTGCCACCACCAAGCCCATTCAAGAATTTTATTCCATTGAGGTCGGGCCCATTATCGGGGATCGGGACTTGAAAGCGGCCAGCAGTATTCTGCATAGCAATGGTCTCGAATTCCAACAGACCCCAGGGATGAAGACAATAACAGTAACACGGCTTTTAGAAGGGTTGTACACACGTGATAAAGCCAACAAGCGGTTTAAGGAAATTAAAAAAATTGTGGCGTCGCCTTTTATATTATCGGAAAAGGGTAAGTATGCCATTTATGTGGCTACATATCATGACCAGAAAAAAGCAAATCAAAGAATAAAACAGCTGGCCCAAAAAAACATCAAGACCACAGCGGTTACCACAGAGCTGCAATTGAAGGGTACCATACTGCTTGTTAATAAGCTTGATGGACCCAATCGCCAGACGATTACAGATCAGATGTCGAAAATAGGCTTGCCGGTTAAATCGGGCAAACCAGAATGAGTTCCAAATCCTATCGAGAGTTGTCAGGGTAATCATCCCAAGGCTTCCAGGGAACCAGCGTCAATATTTCTATCCTGATCAAGCAGTTGCAGTCTTGCAGATTTCCCAGTTATCAGCAGAATACGATCAATTAAAGCGCTTGATATTTAACTGTCCATCGTTATTTGGGGGAGAGGGAAGTCATGCAGAGTCCTTTTGCGTTTGATGGTATGATTGTTTTTGGATGGTTGTCATTTATGCTTCTGGCCGGTGTCCTGCTGAGATCAAAAATACCCTTGCTGCAACGGTTTCTTTTTCCCAGTTGCTTAATTGGCGGTGTGTTGGGTCTGATTCTCACACAGATTGGAATTGTCAAGATCGACCCGAATGTCCTGGAAACGTTTGCCTACCATTTTTTTAACATCTCCTTTATTTCCGTGGGGCTGACCGCCGGAACAACAAATACAAACAAGCCGGCGCAAAACAGTGCGTACATCAAAGGCCCCGCGTGGATGGCCCTAATCCAGGGATCCTGTTTCGGGATGCAGGCAAGTTTGAGCGGGTTGCTCGTTATTGTTTTTGGAATCCTGGGTTATGAACTTTTCCCAACATTTGGTTTTCTGGTACCCCTTGGTTTTGAGGAAGGTCCGGGTCAGGTACTCTCTGTGGGCAAAGTCTGGGAAAGTTTTGGATTCGCCCACGCAGCAACCATTGGTTTGACCTTTGCCGCCATGGGTTTCTTTATATCCTTTTTTGTGGGTGTTCCACTTGTCAACTGGGGTATTCGAAAGGGCTTGTCTACAACAGGCCCACGAGAGTTGCCCAAGGAGGTACTTACCGGTATTATTCCTAAAGGTGGCCATACAGAATCTGCCGGCTCGCTGACACTTCACCCGGGAAATATTGACACGCTTGCCTTCCAGGCAGCTATGGTAGGACTGGTCTATATCATTACCTACGGTGTTGTTAAATATACCGGCATGTTTCTACCGGACGATGCTGCAAAAATTTTATGGGGTTTTTTCTTTATCGTGGGACTGATGATCGCCATCCTCATTCGTAAACTGATGACAAGCTGGGGCTGGGGGCACCTGATGGATTCCGGGATTCAACGTCGTGTAACCGGGTGGGCAATTGATTTTCTGATCGTCTCCACGGTAGCGGTCATACAGCTCACCGTGGTATGGCGGTTTATCTTGCCCATCGGTGTCATGGGTCTTCTCAATGGCATACTGACAACACTGTTTGTGGTATACTTTGGTCGGAGGGTAGGGGCGTACAATCTCGAACGCACCGCTGCTGTGTATGGTGCGGTAACCGGTACGGTTTCTTCCGGTCTCTTGTTGCTGCGTATTGCCGACCCAGAATTTAAGACGCCGGTGGCCATTGAGATCGCCATAATGAATGTTTTTTCCATTGTTCCCATCGGTATCTGTCTCATGCTGGTGAACGGACCCTTGTGGTGGGGCTGGGGTGTTGGGCTCACATCGCTGGTCTTCCTGGGAATTATGGTACTCTGCCTGGCCCTGCTCCGGGGGCTCAAATACTGGGGCGCGCCTAGGTTTTGATGTGGAGACATACATTTTCCTTTGCTGTTTAGAAGAATTCTAACCTTCGTGATTCATTATTTCTTATTCAATATTCTGCGGTTTAGGGCTTAACGCTAACCGCTTACAGCCACAGCTCCCACTGCATATGCAATGGGAGCTGTTGGGAGGATCCATGGGACAGAAATCGCTGCCATTAAAGGGTATGACCCAAAATGCCATCTTTGAAGAATTCAAAACCTTGAAATCCCAGGATGCAGATTGGCACAAGGGGCAGATGTTCGGCCTGATTTATGAAGCGGGTCAGGATGTCGAGGAGCTGGTGAAGGCCGCCCAAGCAGAATTTACCATCGCCAATGGACTCAATCCCATGGCATTTCCAAGTCTTGTGAAGATGGAAAACGAAATCGTGTCCATGGTAATCTCGCTTAGCGGCGGAGATGACGCGGTGGCGGGCAGTGTGACCACCGGGGGGACTGAAAGCATCTTAATGGCCATGAAGGCGGCACGGGATTGGGGACGTGCAACACGGCCGGAGGTTGAACAGCCTGAAATGATTATTCCAGTTACGGCGCATCCTGCCTGGAACAAGGCGGCCCATTATCTGGGACTTAAGGTAGTGACAGTCCCGGTGGGTGAAGACTTTCGCGCCGATGTATCGGCTATGGAAGACGTGATTTCCGACAATACGATTATCCTGGGTGGCACTGCTGTCACCTATCCCCATGGTGTTGTGGACCCCATCGACGAACTGGGAGCACTTGCTAAGGCGCATCATTTGTGGCTGCATGTGGATGCCTGCCTGGGAGGGTTGATCCTCCCCTTTGTCAAAAGAGCAGGATACGACATTCCAGCCTATGGTTTTGACGTTCCGGGTGTGAGTTCGGTGTCCGCCGACATCCACAAGTATGCCTATACCCCCAAGGGAATTTCCACTGTCATGTATCGTGACGTGTCACTGCGCCAGTATCAATTTTTTGCATACACGGATTGGCCGGGAGGTGTCTATGCCACACCGGCCCTGAGCGGGGGACGGAGCGGTGGCCTTATTGCTGCTGCCTGGGCTGTTTTTCACTATCTGGGAGAATCGGGCTTTGTCAGGCTTGCAAGGCAGGCAAAAGAAGCAACAGATAAACTCATGACAGGAATTAACAGCATAGCGGAACTATACATACTGGGTAATCCCGAGGCTACGGTTTTTGCCATGGGCAGCGACCAGATCAACATTTTTGAACTTGGCGCTCAAATGAACGACCGTGGCTGGCACATTGAAACACAGCACCTTCCACCCAGTCTTCACATGACAGTTTCTCCGGTACACATTGAAACAGCAGATCGATTTCTCACCGATTTAAGCGTGGTTGTTCCCAATATTCCTCCGGTGGATGCGGATGCATTGTCGGAGCAGGCCGCCCTTTATGCCATGATTGGCACGCTACCGGATCGTAAGATGGCCAGAGAAATGGTGCTGCAGTATTTTAATGATTTGTACAGCATAAAATAGCTGCCTCGTATGCAGTGAAGAACTGAAAGAACAAGACAAAGGTTTAATGGGAATTTTTTAGCGTGGGAAAAAATCACGCAACATCCGGGGGCTCTGGTCTCTTTTGTTTTGAGACGCACTCTTTTTCCTGGATGTCGTCCTTGAGAAATTCATAGAGACTGCCTGTGTAGGCACACTTAATGGTCTCTTCGATTTTTTTGACAAGATACGCCCTGGTTTCCGGTTCACCGTCCAGTTTAAGACGGAAAGCAATGATCCGCTGCAGGTTCAGGTCCTGTTTGTCTTTTTCGGGAACCAGCAGCATAACCCTTTCCAGAATGGCATGCAAGGCTTCGTCGCGGTCTTCGATGTTGATGATATCTGCTGTCATTGTTTCTCCATTGAAGAACCTCGCAGCAAGCTGCGAGGAATGTTCTGCTCCTTTGAAATTGTTTTATGATCCTTTTTACTTTCCAGATATCAGTTACTATAGCACTGATTCTTCGAATTGATCAAGTAGCTCTTCCAAGACAAAGAACCCTCTTGGCGACAAGCTTATCGGACACGGTTTCCGTCAGGCTGAAGCAATAAAAATTTCCAAACCTCGCTAGGAAAAATGGCGTAATAGGAAACAGGATTGTCGAGGATGTGCTGCCGCAAAATGCCCCTATGGAAGGAAAAAAGAAACAGACCCGCGCAATGCCGGCACCGTGTATTTTGTGTGGCAAACCACCCCATAAGCTGGTATACAAGAGGGAAGATTGGCGATACTTGCGGTGCAAAAACTGCGGCGTGGTTTCGCTGCATCCACGCCCGTCTGCCGATGACTTGTTGGCATCCTGCACCACCTACCTGCCGGATCAGGCAGATAAAATTGCCTCCTGGAAAAAAATGATAAGACCGCTGGGCTTCGGCGGTATTCGGCCGAATGCCGAGGGCTCCATTCTTTTTCGGCCGGCAGGTTTCTTTTACCGGGTGTCAGCAAGACAAGCATCGGGTTTAAAAATGAATAATACGATTTTGATTATTGAAGACGATGCCAACACTGCGGCATTGATAACACTCTACTGTGAGCGTGAAGGGTTTAGAACGTTTACGGCAGCCGACGGCAGTTCCGGCCTGGACAGGGCCGGCAAAGAACGGCCGGACCTCATTATCCTGGATTTGATGTTGCCTGAAATGGATGGCTGGGAGGTGTGCCGGCGGATCCGGCAGACATCCGATGTCCCCATTATCATGCTTACCGCCCGGGGAGATGAAATCGACCGGGTGTCCGGACTTTCACTGGGTGCAGACGACTATGTTGTCAAACCGTTCAGCCCCAGGGAGCTTGTGGAGCGGGTCAAGGCTGTCCTGAGACGGATGCAGCGCCCGCTTCAGGAGGAAGCACAAATCTTGTCTCATGGATCCCTGCGGTTCGATTTAAAAAAACGCCGGGTCAGTGTGAAAGGCATGTCCGTGGATCTCACCCCCCATGAATACCGGCTGCTGGAAACGCTCATGACTTCCCCCGGCCGAATATACACGCGCGATGAACTCCTGGACCGGCTTTATCCCATGGGCGAGGCCATGGTCATCGATCGCGTGGTGGATGTCCACATCGGAAAACTTCGTCAGAAGATTGAACCAAATCCACCGGATCCACAATATATTCTGACAGTTCGTGGTGTCGGTTATCGATTTGCCGATCGTGTGCCAACATGAAGCGATATTTGATCCTCAAACTTCTGGCTGTCAACTTGGTGGTGATCGGTTTTGTCATGATCCTTGTATGGGTTGCCATCGATACCCTGGCGGCCGGGTATTTTGTGACGCTTATGGAGAAATACAACATTTCTCCAAAGCCGGCCCACGCCATGTTCGTGGACGCCATCCATCGATACCTGCTGTGGGCGTCTCTGGCGGCGGTGATCCTGTCCGTCATTTTGAGTTATCTGATGATGCGCCGGGTCCTGGCACCCCTGACCCAAATGAATGCAATTACCCGGGAGATTGCCGCTGGGAACTTTGCCCTCAGGGTGCCCGTTAACACTGAGGATGAAGTCGGCCAGTTGGCCCGTGCTTTCAACCAGATGTCAGAGAGTCTGGAGAAGATTGAAAACCTGCGACGCAAACTCATGATCGATGTGGCCCATGAGTTGCGAACGCCGCTCACGAATATCAGGGGGTATCTGGAAGCATTGAACGACGGGGTTCTGCCGCCGTCTTCCAAAACCTTTTCCATGCTGCAGGATGAAACATTGCGAATTGTCCAGCTTGTTGAAGATGTGCTTCAGTTGGCAAAAGCGGATGCCGCCCATGACAACTTGAAATTCGATAAGGTGGATATAGTTGAAATGATTCATGATATACGTCATGCGTACCGCCCAGCATTGGATGAAAAAAACATTCATGTTCACATGGATATGCCGTCTGAGCCTGTGGTGGTGTCGGCAGACAGAAACCACCTTGCCCGTGTTTTCCGCAACCTGGCTGACAACGCGGTTCGCTACACACCCCGCGGAGGAAAAGTCATGGTTCGTGTCGAACCCGGTCCTGAGACGATTCAGATCAGTTATAAAAACTCTGCCGAAGGACTGACCGAAAAAGATTTGCCGTATCTTTTCGAGCGCTTTTATCGTGGTGAAAAATCCCGCTCCCGACAGCATGGCGGTGCAGGGATCGGGCTTGCTATTGTCAAGGAACTGATCGAAGCCCACCAGGGCACGGTTGATGCCGAACTCCAGGATGACCACCTTTATATTTGCGTCGAACTACCCCGCATGTCTTATCAAAAACCACCAAGTGCCGCGGTATAAAATCGCTTCACCGGTTTTATTTACCAAATCTTTACAATTCCGTTATCTTTCCTTTACAGCGCTGTTTTATCTTAAGCTCAGTTGAGTGATTGCCGATCTCACCGCATCTACGGTGTCAGATACCATACCGCATAGTCCACTATAGCGGAACGGTATCTTTCTTGTAGCTGCGGCAATCTCGACAATCACTCAATTGAGGTCATATACCGAAGCAATTCCGTGCCGTTATTCTGACGCTAAAACGCTCAGTTGAGCATCTCAAATCTTAACTGGTCTTGACATCCTTTATTGTCTGACACAGCTTATAAAAAGTAAGGAGGAAACATTATGAAAACATTAATTGTTGCAATCGTTATTGCTGTAAGCATATTTGCTTTTTCAAACCCGATCATCAGCATGGATAATGACACCCAAAAAAAAATGAAAGATGAGTCCGGTTCCCTGAACTCGGCGGTTTTTGCCGGCGGCTGTTTCTGGTGTACGGAGTCCGACTTTGAAAAGGTGGCAGGGGTCATGGAAGCCATCTCCGGATATACAGGCGGCAGTATGGAAAACCCGACCTACAAACAGGTCTCATCGGGAAGTACCCGCCATGTGGAGGCTGTGAAAGTGATGTATGATCCACAGATAGTGGCTTATGCAAAACTGCTGGAAGTCTTCTGGACCCATGTGAACCCCACCGATGCCGGTGGACAGTTCGTGGACCGTGGCAGTCAGTACGTCAGCGCCATATTTTATGCTGACGAGACAGAGCGCCGTCTGGCGGAAAGATCAAAGCAAAAACTTGCCGATACGGGTGTGTTCGCGGAACCCATCGTCACAGAAATTCTGCCCCTGGGTCCTTTTTATACGGCCGAAGACTATCACCAGAATTATTACAAAAAGAACCCGCTGCGTTACAAGTGGTATCGGGCGGGATCCGGCAGGGATGAGTTTCTAAAAAAAACATGGGCGGATGCAGGTTTTGATTTTGACGGTACCCTGGAAAACACCGCCATGGAATCAGGAGACATGAAACCCAAAGCCATGGCGCCCATGAGGTATACCATTCCTGATGAAGAAGAGATTCAGCGCCGTTTGACACCCCTGCAGTATCGGGTGACGCGCAAGAACGGCACCGAACCCCCTTTTAATAATACCTTCTGGGATAACCATGACGCGGGCATTTATGTGGACATCGTTTCAGGCGAGCCCCTTTTCAGTTCTCTGGACAAATACGAATCGAAAACCGGCTGGCCCAGTTTTGTCCGGCCCCTGGCGGCGGAGAATGTCGTAGAGGAGACCGATCGCAGCTATTTCATGGTCAGAACCGAAGTGCGCAGCAAGCATGCAGACTCGCACCTGGGGCATCTTTTTGACGACGGCCCCGAGCCGACGGGTCTGCGCTATTGCATCAATTCGGCATCCCTTAGGTTTATTCCCGTGGCAGACATGGAAAAGGAAGGGTATGGGGCTTATCTCAGGCAATTTGAAGAAGGAGGTCAACATGAAAAACAGTAGCATATTCGTTTTATTGATATTGGCTGTCATGGGATTCGGTGCCGTCTGGATCGGGCCTGTGAATGCGGCTGAAACTGCCCTGTCAGAAGCCACTTTTTATGTTGCTTGATACGACGTAGGCAAAGCAGCCCTGGAAGGGCTGCAGGGAGTGGATTCGGTCAGCCGCGGTTTCAAGGGTGCCGAGGAGATCAACACCGTAACCTACGATCCCGGTAAGATCAAGACAGACGAGATGGTGAAGGCTCTCAAAGATGCCGGAACCTACCGGGGGACCGTCAAAGATTAGGACAGGTCTGCGGTTAAGAGGAAACCATAGGGTCTGAAATTTCGCTATCTTTGTCATTGACTTTGGCCAAAGTAAGTGCCAAAAGCCCCTATGGTAAACACTCAAGCAAAAACCTACTGGAAAATTATCATCGCCCTTAGCCTGGTTCATTTCAGTGGGGATTTTTACAGCTCTTTTATCAACCCCCTGTTTCCCGTGTTTATGGATACGATGGGGCTGAGTCTGACCCAGGTGGGTTTTCTGGCGGGGATTTCCCGCTTTTTGATGTTTATTGTACAACCCATGTCGGGCTATTGGTCCGATCGGCACCCCTCCCGCAGTTTTCTTTTGATCGGTTTGCTCATGCCCATCCTTTTTATTCCCCTGACGGGAATGACAACCGGTTTTTACGGATTGCTTTTGTGCATTGTCATCGGTTCTACGGGGTCTTCCCTGTTTCATCCCCCGGTTACAGGTATGGTGCCATTGTATGCCGGTCCAAAACTTGGCCTGGCCATGTCCATTTACAATACTGCAGGAACCCTGGCCTTCGGAGTCGGGCCCATCTTTATCACTTTGTATGTCGCCCGCTTTGGTCTTGGTGCCATGCCGGTGACCATGATCGTGGGTCTTCTGGTCTGGATGTATTTCTATCGGGTCATTCCCAAACCCCAGGGAAACGACATGGCCCAATATGGTTTTTTAGAGACTCTCAGGCAGACACTGGGCAGTGTGTGGCAACCGATTTTGTTGATCTGGATCGTCATGGTAATGCGATCGGTGGTGGGCCAGTCCTTGATGACCTTCATGCCGGTGATCTGGGTACAGAAAGGGCATAGCATTGTTTCCGCCGGTGTTCTCTTTTCCATCTTTACCATTTCCGGGACAGTGGCCGGTATTCTCTGTGGCCATCTTTCGGACCGCATGGGATACAAAGGTCTGTTGTGGATCACCCATGGTCTCATGACCCCATTTTTGCTCATGTTTTTGCTGGTTCCCGGCAAATGGATTTATCCGGCTACAATATTGGCCGGTGGGTTTAACATGGCGTCCCTGCCCCTCGGTGTGGTGATGGCTCAGAAAATCGCTCCCAAGGGTCGCTCCATGGTAGCCAGCCTCATGATGGGACTGGCCTTTGGAATCGGTGGTGTTCTTTCCCCTATTGTCGGTAAATTAGGCGACATCTTTTCCATTCATACGGTACTCCTGATTATTGTCTGCATTCCCATTTTTTCCCTGATTCCAATTTATTTTATTCCTGAAGTGGGTAATTACGCGGATCAAAAATCCCAATGACCGTAAGCAAAGGAGAACAACATGCTTTACAGAACAGTACCTAAAAATGGCGACAAACTGTCCATCCTGGGATTCGGTTGCATGCGTCTGCCCATGACCAAAGAGGGGCAGATCGACGAGCCCCGGGCGACCCGTCAAGTGAGAGATGCCATTGACCGGGGGGTCAATTATCTGGACACGGCCTGGCCCTACCACGCAGGCGAAAGCGAAAATTTCCTGGGACGCGCCCTTACCGAAGGCTACCGAGACAAGGTCAAAATTGCCACCAAACTGCCCTCCTGGATGATCAAAAGCCGGGAGGATATGGACACCTATCTCAACGCTCAGTTGGAAAAGCTCCAAACCGACCACATTGACTACTATCTACTTCACGGACTGACGGGAGACCAGTGGGATCACCTTGATTCCCTCGGTGTGACCAACTTCCTGGACAAGGTCAAGGCGGACGGCCGTATTGTCAATCCTGGTTTTTCCTTTCACGGCGTGCTTGACGATTTCAAAAGGATCGTGGATGCTTATTCCTGGGAATTTTGCCAGATCCAATACAACTTTCTCGACGAACAAAATCAGGCCGGCACCGAAGGACTTGAATATGCCGCCTCAAAAAATTTGGGAGTGGTGATCATGGAACCGCTGCGCGGCGGCAATCTAGGACTGCCAGAACCACCGCCGGATGTGGGCGCCATCTGGGAAAAGGCTGCGAAAACGAGAACACCCGTGGAATGGGCGCTGCGTTGGGTGTGGAACCATCCCGAAGTCACTGTCATACTTTCGGGAATGAACGAAGAAGCCCACATCGAAGAAAACCTGGCCATCGCGGAACAGGCCCTGCCCCATTCGCTGACAAAAGATGAGCTGAAACTGGTTGAAGAGGCCGGCCGGAAATACCGGACGCTAATGAAAGTCGAATGCACCGGATGCGGCTACTGTATGCCCTGCCCCTCGGAGGTTGCCATACCGCGTTGTTTCGAGCTGTACAACAACATGCACATGTTCAGCAAGGTGGAGCAAGCCAAATTCAGCTATGCCGCGAGCATGGGCGGCCTTTTCAGCGGCACGACTTCCTATGCGTCTCAATGCGTTCGATGCGAAGAATGTCTGGAGAAATGCCCCCAGCATATTGAAATCCCCGATTTCCTGGAAATGGTTGCCGAAGAGATGGAAGATGCGGACCTGGAAAAAAGAATCTCCATAGGAAAAAAGATGCTCAATATGGAGTGAAAATTGGAAATTCATCCCTGCCATCCTTTGATTTAACCATTAAGTCAGTTGCGTTACACATTTGCCCCTTTGATAAGGTCTTCATTCCCGCCATTGGTCGTCCGATTGCTATTTACATTTGAAGTCTTCTGTTTAGACATCCACCTTGACATTTGGAGATCTGCACTCATTTTATATCAAAAAACATACCCCTATTTCAATCCAACAGGAGGAGTGCACAAAAATGACCGCAAAAACCGAAACCCATGAATTCAAGACCGAAATTAAACAGCTGCTGAACCTGATCATCAACTCGCTTTATTCCAACAAGGAAATTTTTTTGCGCGAGCTGATTTCCAATGCCTCGGATGCGATCGACAAACTGCGTTTCAAAGCCCAGACTGAAGAAGGGATCTTGGGAAACGACGCAGAATTCAAAATTAAAATCCAACGCGATGCGATTAAAAACACACTGACTGTTGAGGACAACGGGATTGGAATGACCTACGCTGAGGTGCTCGAAAATATCGGAACCATCGCCAAGAGCGGCACCAACGATTTTTTGCAGGCCATGGCACAGCTTAACAAAGACGCGACACTCACCCCGGAGCTGATCGGTCAGTTCGGCGTCGGATTTTACAGCTCGTTTATCGTGGCCGAAAAAGTGACCCTGTTGACAAAGGCCAGCGGCGAAGCACAGGCGGTATGCTGGGAATCCCACGGCGACGGGGAATATACGATCACAGAGGCCGAGAAAGACACCCGCGGCACGGTGATTACCCTATATCTGAAAAAAAAGGAAGAAGGCGACAAGGATTTCACCGACGAACTCACGCTTCGCAACATTGTCAATCAGCATTCTGATTTCGTGGCGTATCCCATCGTGATGGATGTGGAGAAAGAAGAGCCGCTTCCGGAAGCCGAGCAGATCAAGGATAAGGACGGCAAACCGATCGGGGACACCACCCGTAAGGTTATCACAGAAGAGACGCTTAACTCCATGAAGGCCATTTGGGCGAAAAATAAAAAGGATGTCAGCGAAAAGGCGCACGAAGAGTTCTACCAGCACATCAGCCATGACTGGAATCCACCCCTGGAAAAACTCCATATGAAGCTGGAGGGCACCACCGAATACACGGCCCTGTTGTACATCCCCTCCAAAGCCCCGTTTGATCTTTTCAACCCGGAATCCAAACACGGAGTGCATCTCTACTGTAAACGCGTATTCATCATGGACGATTGTAAAGAACTCATGCCGGAATATTTCCGGTTCGTAAAAGGTGTGGTGGATGCATCGGACCTAAATCTCAACATCAGCCGTGAAATCCTGCAGCAGGATCGCCTGGTGCGCAACATCCGCAGCAACCTGGTAAAAAAACTCCTCGAACTGCTGAAAAACATGGAAGCGGAAAAATACGAAAAATTTTGGGAAGAATTTGGCGCTGTTTTCAAGGTCGGTGTGCATACCGACCTTGAAAACAAGAAAAAGATTGCCGAGCTCCTGCGCTACAAGACGACAAAGTCCGACGGCAAGTGGAAGTCGCTGCAAGCTTACATCGAAGGTATGCCACCGGAGCAGAAAGAAATCTACTACATTACAGGTGATAACATGTCGGCGCTGCTCAACAGTCCGCTGCTGGAACAACTCAAGTCCAAAGATTTCGAAGTTCTGCTGATGACCGATCCCATCGACGAATGGGTCACGCAGGCGCTGACCGAATATGACGGCAAGAAGCTCAAGAGTGCTGAAAAGGGTGATCTGGATCTGGACAAGGTCGACGAAGATACCAAGGGCAAGTATGAAACCCTGTTCAAGCACATACGGGCGCAGTTGGAAGACACCATCAAAGAGGTGCGTCCGTCCACGCGCCTGACCGATTCTGTGGCCTGCTTGTCCGGTGACAGCTATGACATGAGCGGCTATATGGAAAAGATCCTCAAAGCTTCCGGTCAGGAGACGCCGCAAACCAAACGCGTGCTGGAACTCAACATGGCGCACCCGGTCATGGAGAAAATCCATGCTATGTTCGAAGCCGACAAAGACGACCCCAAGCTGAGCGAGTATATTCACCTGTTGCTTGATCTGGCTGTTATCGGCGAAGGCGGTAAAGTGGATGCCCCATCCAAATTTTCGAAAGTCGTGGGAGATCTCATGGCAAAGGTATAAAATGCCACGAAAGTGGCAGGCAGTACCGGGCAAAACAGATTCAGGCGTTGGCGGAAATCGTTAGACAGAAATATAACTCAACTTTCGGGGTTCAGAGAACGCAAAATGAATAATCCCCTGTCGCTTTGCAAACTCGCCGTAAGGACTCCTAACATCAGCGCTGGCCATATGATTAAACAGGCATGGCTGCCAAATGACCGTATTTACATATTGGATTGTTCATTAACATGCGCTGATGTAAGGTGCCCTAATCGGCTCAAACAGTGCAAATCGCCATTGGATCACCCATTTTGCTCTATTTATGGTGAAACCCGAAAGTTGTGAATATAAGTAATAAAAGGGGGTCATTCTTAAAATTTCAATTTATTTGACAGTCCTTGATGAGCCGTGTATTTATTAGGTGTTTATAACTCCTATTAGCGTTTTTTTAAATATTGGGTTCTGTCCTATGAAGACTATATCCAATCCGATATTCCGCCTCATCTTGGTTCTTGCTCTGCTTTTCCTGCTGTCTTTTAAGGTTGTTTTTGCGGAAACCGTCCGAAAACCTGTTTGGGCCGGCCTCTTTTACGAAGATAATCCCTCCGAGTTAGGGAAGCACATCGATCAACTCACCGGAAAAGCACAGAAAACCCCCATTCAAATACCCAAAAACATGCATCTTAGAGCCATTGTTATGCCCCATGCCGGCCATGTTTATTCGGGATGGACCGCAGCTCATGCGGCTCGGGTTTTGTCGCCTGATCAATATTCCAAAATAATCCTTCTGGGACCCGATCATCGCATGGGATTCAAAAGCGCAGCCATCTGCAATGTTACGGCATATGAAACCCCTCTCGGGAAAATCAATCTCCACAAAGACAGTGCAAAATTGCTTCTGCAGCCGGATCTGTTTCAATCTTTGCCGGTAAACCAGGACAAAGAACATTCCCTGGAAGTGGTCCTGCCTTTTTTACAACACGCCCTTGATGATTTTCAACTGGTGCCGGTCATGATCGGGCAGGGTGACGTGACACGAATATCAAACGCCCTGGATTCAATTATTGACGGCAATACCTTGCTGGTGGTCAGTTCCGATCTTTCACATTTTCTTTCCTATGCGGATGCGGTTGTCAGGGATCGGGAAACCATTGACGAGATCCTAAACCTGAAACCGGTTAAACTGATCAAGACGGATAACAGGGCCTGCGGAAAGATGCCGCTTTTAATTTTAACCGAAATAGCCCGGCGTTATCGCTGGCAGCCGCTGCTTCTTCACTACTCCAACAGCGGTGACACGGCAGGTGATCGATCCCGGGTGGTGGGATATGCCGCTCTGGCCTTCTTTGAAGATCTTTCCAGGGGAGGCAAAGACAATGCCGGTGGGCAATTCACTAAAACGCAGGGACAGGTTCTGGTAAAAATGGCCCGCGAAACCATTAGGGACAAACTGGGGCTTGCTGCCTACGGGTCCGACGCTGAAAACGTGCTTTTGGCCCTGGAAGATGAGCGTTTTAAGTTACACTGTGGAACATTTGTCACGCTTAAAATCAACGGCCAGTTGCGAGGGTGTATCGGCAGCCTGACATCAACGGAAACTGTTTTGGAAGGTGTCAAACGCAATGCCTTGCATGCGGCTTTTCATGATCCCCGATTCGCTCCTCTAACGAAAGAAGAGCTGGGGAGCACTCAGATAGAAGTCAGTATATTAACGGAGCCACAACCGCTTGTGTATCGGGACTGGCAGGAGCTGATCAAGAAGCTTCGTGTCCATGTTGATGGTGTCATTCTCCGTAAAGGTCATGCCCGCGCCACTTTTTTACCCCAGGTATGGGAGCAATTGCCAAGACCTGAAGCGTTTCTTGCCCATCTGTGCATGAAGGCCGGCTTACCTTCCCAGGCCTGGAAAAACTCAGAATTGGAAATTTTGACTTACCAGGTTCAATATTTTGAAGAAACACCATGATCGTGCCATAATTCGGGTGGTCATTGCCACGGGTATTTCCTCCGTGGTTACCCAGCTGCTAACCATTCGGGAGTTTTTAACGCAATTCCAGGGCAATGAAATCGTTATTGCCCTGATTCTTTTCAACTGGCTGATTCTGGGTGGTATCGGCACCCTGATGGCCCGCGTTCTTGTGGAGAACGCACGCAAAACCACCACCCATATTCTGGCCTCGCTTTCCCTGGTTTTAAGTCCCCTTGCACTACTGCAAATCATGGCGATTCGACAGTTGCGTGACCTTATATTTGTCCAGGGAAGTTCGGTGGGGTTTTATCCCACTTTGCTGTTCAGCTTTCTGACCATTGCCCCTTACTGCCTGCTGCTTGGTTTTGTACTGCCATACAGTCTTTTTGTTCTGCGCACGAACACGGCTAATTATCCCGGTGCCCGTATTTATATAGCCGACAACATCGGAGATGTCTCCGGCGGTGTTTTATTTTCTTTTATTTTGGTTTTCTGGGTAAACCCCCTGACCGCTCTGTTTCTGGCGCACCTGCCGTTGCTCGTGTCCAGCTATCTGTTGTTTACGCCCACCCACAGAAGCAGCCCCGGTGTTTTAGGTGCTGTTATTTTTACTGTCATGGTTCTGGGAGGCAGTATCGGCCTTGAAAATATTTCTCTGGTACCCACCCAAGGCAAGGTGGTTTTCCATGGCGAGACGCGATATGGCCGTATTGCAGTCCATCAGGATCAAGAGCAATTCACCCTGTTTGAGAACGGCGTACCCATGTTCAGCAATCAGAACCAGAGCCATGCCGAAGAAAGCATTCATTACCCTTTGTCCCAGCGGGGTGCCATTCAACATGTGCTGCTGATTTCAGCCGCAGGGGGTGTCATGCGTGAGCTGAAAAAATACCCTGTTCAATCAATTGATTACGTGGAACTGGATCCCGAAGTTGCCGCTGTGAAATTTCGTTTTGACATGCTTCAAAAGATCAGGAATTTAAAGCTTATTCATCAGGATGGCCGGGCCTATTTGTCTCAATCAAAAAAAAACTACGATGCCATCATCGTCAATCTGCCCGAACCCAACACATTTCAAGTCAATCGCTTTTACACGGATGTTTTTTTTGAAATGGCAAGTAAACATCTTGTAGAGGAGGGTGTGCTGAGTTTTTCAATGCTGGGCTTTGAGACCTACCTTGCGGAACCCCAGCGTCAAAAATTATCCTCGCTATACAATACTGCCAAAACGTATTTTAAACACGTGCTGCTGCTGCCCGGCCAGAAAATATATTTTTTATGCAGCAACCGTGTAATGACCACAGACATCCCGACCGCCCTGGAAAAAAAAGGCATCTCCACCACATATCTGAGCGGATTTTTTTACGGCAATCTGTCGCCTGAGAGAATTCATCGATTGAATACACTGTTGGATCCGACAACCCCTCGCAATGTTGATCACTCACCCTATTTGATGCGTTTGATGTTTTCCCAGTGGTTCGCGAAATTTCAAACGTCCCCGGCTGGTTTTTTTCTGGTGATTGCCATCCTTTCTGCAATATACCTGTTTCGTGTTTCCAGGGAGGAATTTGTTCTGTTTTCAACCGGGGCTATGGCCATGGGCAGTGAGATATTGGTTATCTTTGCGTTTCAAATTTACTTCGGTTATATTTACCTTCAAATCGGGATCATTATCACCCTGTTTTTGGCCGGTCTATTACCCGGTGCGTGGCTCGGTAATAGGCTATGCCAAAAGGGCAGGCAGGTCCTGGTGGTGACCGACATGCTTCTGATTGCATCCCTGACGCTGTTTATTCTGGCTATCACCCTATTTGCAGACCGCCTGCCATTTGCTTTTTACCTGGTGTTCGGTTTTGTGGTATCGCTGGCCTGTGGTTTTCAATTCCCGGTGGCAATGTCTCTAAGGGGTAGTGATAACATGGCGGCCACACGCTCCTTTTCAGCAGACCTGATGGGCGCTGCCTGGGGTACCTTGTTGGCCAGTGTCATTCTAATTCCCTATGCGGGGATACTTTGGACTGCGGGGGGATTGATCGGTTTGAAATTGATGAGTCTGTTTTTTATTGGTATGGGCAGGAGCCCATTTAGCCCGAACATTTCATGAATCTTGGCAAGCGGTGTTTTCTTTGGTGTGATATAAAAACGTATTATTATTAAGCATGAACAAACTATCCAGACGTCAGTTTATCTACGGCAGTGCTGCCTGTTTCACCACGGCCATGGCTTCCCATTGCTTTGGGCCGTTAATGCCTGATGATTGTGAGGCCGCTGTTGTCAATGACATTCGTGGCAGGGTATTGAAAGGTGATGCGCCTGAGAAACTGTGGAAATGGTCTCATGAAGGGTTTTTATATAAAAAAATAAACGACGACAAGGTGGTCTGTGGCATCTGCCCAAACCGCTGCATTCTGGCGCCGGGTGATCGTAGTGTCTGCCGCTCCAGAGTTAACCTGGACGGCAAGTTATACAGCCTGGCCTATGGCAACCCCTGTTCGCTGAACACCGACCCCATTGAAAAAAAGCCGCTTTACCATTTCAAACCCCGTACAAAGGCTTTTTCCCTCGCCACCGCGGGCTGCAATTTTCGCTGTCTGAACTGTCAAAACTGGGAAATATCCCAGGTCAAACCCCATGAGCTAGCACATCAATACGAACTTTTTCCGGCCGATGTCGTTGAAGCCGCCCAAAAAGCCCGGGCCCGATCCATCGCCTACACCTACTCCGAGCCCAGTACATTTTTTGAATACATGATCGATATTGCCCGTCTGGCCAGAGAAGCAGGCCTGTATAACCTGTGGGTGTCCAATGCGTATATTAACACTGAACCACTTCTGGCGCTCTGCAAGGTGTTGGATTCGGCCACACTCAATATAAAGGCTTACCATGATGGAATTTACAGGAAACTTAACGGCGGTCGTTTACAGCCAGTCTTGAATACCTTTAAAACCTTACACGAACAGGGCATTCATTTCGAGATGATCAATTTGGTGGTACCCGGCTATACAGATGACGAAGATATGGTCAAAGCCATGTGCGGATGGATTTTAGAAAATATCGGCCCGGACCATCCGCTGCACTTTCTAAGATTTTTTCCGAGTTACAAACTGGATCGACTGCCCCCCACCCCGGTGTCCACATTGACCCGCTATCGGGAACTGGCTATGCAGCAAGGGGTTCATTATGTATATGTCGGTAATGTCCCCAACCATGAAGGCAACAACACCTTCTGCCACAACTGTAAAGAGCTGCTGATCGAACGAAAAGGATATTTTATTCCCACCTATAACCTGGTTAGAAATCATTGTAAATTCTGCGATACGCGAATTCCAGGGGTATGGCATGAGATGCCTTAGCACGAAAAGTTTATGAAACTTGGCAAGTCTTTGGCCAAAGAGCGACACGGTCGCGCCCTATAAAATCGTGAAACGATTTTATTCAAACGCGTAGATTTCGTACTGGGTTTCATTCCCTAACAAGGTATCGATCTTTTTTTGTATTTCCGCCCTTTCAGCACCCTTCAGCCAGGCCTTCCAGTAATACACGGACTGCCATTTGGTGACCACCAGACTTTCCCCGGGTTTGTCAACCCGCTTGAGGGTTTCCCCGGTGATATACCCTGGAACACCCATGGTGATAGCGCGCAGCTGATTGATGAGTACCAGTAATGCTTCCTTTTTTTCTTCGGGCGCGTTTCTTTTGATATGGACTCTGATCATTTTCAGCCCTCCTTTTGGTACTTTTTTATGCCACGGTGGCGTATTTCAAAGATGGCCGGCATGAGGATAATGCTGCCGAACAGACAGCCGGCAATGCCGAGAACCGCGACAATTCCCATGCTTTTCAGTCCGGGATAATGGGAGAGAATAATGGAACCGAAGCCTGCGATGGTAGTCAGGGAGGTCAGCACAACCGCCCTGCCGGTTTGGAACCAGCCCCTCAACGGACTGTGGTAGTTTGGATGCCTGAACGTGTTGGTAAAATGGACGCCATCGTCGATACCGATACCGATGATCATGGGTATGACCATGATATTAATAAAATTGAAGTGCACCTGAAACAGGGCCATGAATCCCATCAGCATGGACATTCCGATAAAAAGCGGCAGCACCGCGAAAAAGAGATGAGTGATGTTGCGATAGTAGGCCCAGAGGATAACCACGATGCACAAGCTTGCCAGAACCGATGATGTTTTTAGATTCTGAAGGATCAATCGTTTGAGTTCACCCGTGAGGATGTTGGCGCCGGTTATATGATAGGAAACAGGGTCCACACCTGCTTGTGACAGGTTTTGGATGATTCGGTCCTTGAACTGGGTTGTATCCGCATACGACCAGAGATCCATTGATGGGTGGATGTAGATGATGGCTGAAAATTGATTGTTTTTCTGGAAGGTAAGACGGTTGAGGATCGGACTTAGGATTGATGTGCGTAGATGTGAAGGGAGCAGCACAGACTGACTGGAAAAGCCTTTGCCAAGCTGTTCGATATAGCGGTCATACAGGCCAGTGGTTCGAAACCCGTATTTTTCCAGGGAGCTTTCGAAGCTTTGCCGTATTCGATCCAGGTCGAAGGTTTTCGGATGTGACTGCATCCAGGCGATGTTGTGTTTCTGCATGGCCGGCGGCAAAAGAAACTGGCTGATGGAAATAATCCTGGAGATGTCTTCCTGTTCCTGCATGGGCTGCAGCGACTGGACGATGGTTGCTTCGCTGTCCATGACGTTTTCCTCAGAAGATCCGGTGATTGTCAACAGAACCGTTCCGGTGGACCCTCCGAGCCAGGTGGTAAACTGGTCTTGCAGCTGCAACACACTGCTGTCACTGGGTTTGAAGTTTTTTAGGTTGTCATCGAAATGCACCTGAAAACCAATAACCGCCAGCACACCTGTACACAGAGCGGTCAGTATCAAGGTTCGTTCGGGATGACGCTTTATAGAAGTCAGCAAGGGGGTCAGAAAAAAACCAGATAGTGTCGCGTTCCCGTGGAACCACCCGGTGGATGAGGTCCAGACAAGGCAGGCCGGCAGGAGTACCAGCATGGCCAGGAGACAGAAGAGAATACCCGTCCCGGTTAATATGCCGAGTTCCCAGAATCCCTTGAAATCAGAGAGACCCACCGCATAAAAAGCCATGGCGGTGGTGATGCCGCCGACAAATATTCCCATGCCCGCCTCCTGAAATGTGGCTTCCAGGCGTGACAGATCGTCCAGACCTGCCATCTCCGGATCGAAGAATCGATTGACCACATGGATGGCAAAATCGATGCCCAGCCCGATCAGGACACAGGCAAACAGGCAGGTCAGAATATTGAGGTGCTGAAACAGAAGACCGGCAAACCCCATGGTCCAGAGAAGACTCATAAGCAGCGGTACACTGACGAGAAGAAGAATCCCGGGGGTTCGAAACGATATGAAAAACAACAACATGACACAGACAAAAGAGGTGATCAGGGTGACCTTGATATCCAGACGGGTAAGGGCTTCATCTTTGACGGCAATGGGATAGCCACCGGTGTGTTGAATATGGATGGCTGTTTCCGAAAAGTCGAGATGTTTTGAAACATCTCCCAAGACATGCTTTTCCATGGCATGGACTTCCTGCATTAATTTCTTGCTGAAAACGATGTCCTGCGGGGACTCTGTGGGTGTCAGGAACATGAAATAGGTGCGCATGTTTTTTGTCCGGTACAGACCGGTTTCATTGAACCCGCCTTTTGGTCGAAAAGGGATTTGAATCGTTGAAAAAAACAGGTCTCCCAGGCTCAACGGGTCCAGAGTAAGCATGCGTTTTCCTGTCTGGCCCAGCGGTGTCATGAGAAGCTGTCTGTTTTCGTGAATTTTTTTCTCGATGTTCTCACTTGTCAGATTTTCCGAGAGTTTTTTCATGTTCTCTTTTGTCAGGAGCAAGGGGATATAGGCCAGAAGCGTGTCGAACATGTTCAGGAGCTGCTCGGGGTCGCGTTGATAATCCACTTTGGAAATCATGGGGTTTTCAGCATATTGTTCGGCCAGGGTATCCATGAATTCGGTGACGGCAGACATATCCAGCGTTTCATCCACTGTAATGACCGAGATCAAAAGCGATTGAAATCCGACCTCTTCCGTTACCTCGAAAAAGCGCTGAACTTCCGGACGGCCAGATGGCAGCAGGGAAAAGAGACTCAGGTTCAGCTTGAGCCGCAAGGCCGCCATGACCGATATTGCTGTGAGAACCAGCGCCATGATGATGATAGCCTTGTGAAAGCGGTGGATGAAGTGAGACATAATCTGCTCCGGAGTGGTAGTACATCTTTTATGAAGAACATCTGATATATACACTGAATTTATGGGAAAGTAAAAAAGAATGGGTCTGAGGGGAAAAGCAAGGGTTCGAGGGTGATACAAGGCTTCGAGGGTTCAAGGGTGGCTGAAAGCAGTCAGCAAAAGGCACCTAACAGTTTACAGTCATTGGTGACCGACAACTCCCCTCCAACCCTGATTTCCCTTCGAGCCGCGGTATGCCGGGAAGCGAGGATGCTTGGAAGCTGGAATGCTGCTGTCCGCTTTCAATGATCAGGTCGCCTGCATTACGTTCAACACAGAGATTTTCATCAATATTGATCAACGAACTGATGGTGGCCATGCCGATGGCGGCTTCGGCTTCTCCATGGGGTCGGGAGTGTTCATCAAATCATGCTTTATTGCCGGAGGTTCTTTTCCCAAATCGGTCACGGACCAGTTTTTCAACTTCGGTCTGTCGATGGCATGCTACCCGGTGGCCGTTGCCGATATCTTCCAATATGGGTTCATGGGTTTTACATCGGTCCATTACAAAGGGGCAGCGCGTATGAAAACGGCAAGCAGGCGGGGGATTCAAAGGGCTGGGAACATCTCCTTTTAGGACGATCCGTTGCTGCTTGTGTTCTACATCCGGAACGGGGATGCCCGAGAGCAGTGCGTGGGTGTATGGGTGGTGTGGATGGCTGAAAATGTCGCCTGTCTTAGCAATTTCCACAATTTTACCAAGATACATGACAGCCAGCCGATGACTGATGTACTTAACCACCAGAAGATGGTGGGTCACAAACAGATATGTTAAGTTGAGTTTGAGCTGTAATCCATGCAGGAGGTTTAGTATCTGGGCCTGGACCGACACATCCAGGGCAGAGGTCGGTTCATCAAGAATCAAAAAATCCGGATTTGTGGCGATGGCACGCGCTACGGCAATACGCTGTCGCTGTCCCCCTGAGAATTCATGGGGGTAACGGAGGTAATGATCCTTTGTAAGGCCCACCAGGTTCAACAGTTCCATCACGCGATCTTCCAGAGCACGACCCCGGAAAAGACGCTGTGCTTTCAATGGCTCGGCAATGATGTTTTTTATCAGCATGCGGGGATTCAAGGAGGTGGTGGGGTCCTGAAATACCATTTGCAGTTTGCTGCGTATTCCCAGCTGTTTCAATGCGTTTAGTGAAATCTTGGCGATGTCGGTTCCAGCGGTGGGGCCCCCTTCTGGAGGATAATAAACAATTTTTCCGGTCGTGGGTTTGTGCAGCCGGACAATGGCTTTGCCGGTGGTGGTTTTGCCGCAACCCGACTCTCCCACAAGACCCAGGCATTCGCCCCTGTATATATCCAGGTCAATACCGTCCAGGGCCTTGACGGCATCTACCTGTCTTCGAAATACACCACCCAATACAGGATAATATTTTTTCAGGTTTTTTAGTTCAATAATTTTCTGCATAGCGACAATTTCAATTGCTTATTGTTCCGAAAAAATTTAACCACTCAGAACTATTCACGGGATTTTTCCGTATATAAAAAGCACGCAACCTGGTGATTATTTCCGACGACTGTGGATTCTGGAAAGGCTTTTTTACAAATCGATTTGGCATCCCTGCAGCGCGGGTGAAACCGACATCCGGACGGCGGGTTGACAAGGTTTGGAACATTTCCCTCGATGCTCTCAAGCTCCCCCTCATGGGCAAATCGGGGAACGGCATTGAGCAGTGCACGTGTGTATGGATGCCGCGGTTCGTTGAACAGGTCTTTAACATTGGCGACTTCACACAGGTTACCGGCATACATGACACCCACGCGGTCACATGTTTCAGCGACAATCCCCAAATCATGTGTAATCAGAAGCACCGATGAAATGACTTTCTGTTTGAGATCTTTTAAAAGATCCAGAATCTGAGCCTGGATGGTAACATCCAGGTTAGAAGTGGCTTCATCGGCAATGAGCAGCAAAGGATTGCAGGCCAGGGCTATGGCGATTACGATACGCTGCTTCATGCCCCCGGAAAGATTGTGTGGATAGCGTCGGGCGATATCCTGGGCATGGGGGATACTGAGTTTGGCTATCATTTCTACGGCGCGCCTCATGGCCTCTTTGTGCAATCTGTTTTCCCAAGACTTGAGCAGGGGTGTCTTGCTGAACAGCCGCAGGATCAACGCCTCCGGGCGGGTCGCAGCGAGCCGGTAAAGTGCATTCAGAATAATTTTCAATGGATTGGCCTTTGAGATGGAAGCATCCATATCCATCAATATCTGTTGGCACATCTCTTTTTTGCGATGAAAGAGAAAACTCTCTGCAACCTGTTCGCCAATGCTCATAATGGGGTTCAAGGCCGCATTGGGTTCTTGAAAAATCATGGAGATTTTATCCCCCCGCAAGGCTTGCATGGTGGCTTCGGACTGTTGAAGCAGATCAATGGGCGCATCACTTCCATTGTTTCCCGGATAGAATAGAACCTGACCGCCGTCGATTTTCCCCGGTTCCTGGATAATTCGCATCATGGAACGAACCGTGACACTTTTTCCGCAGCCGGATTCACCCACCAAACCAAATGTGCAACCATGATCCACACAAAGACTCACCTTATCAAGGGCTTTTACAACACCTTCGTGGGTATAAAAATTGGTTACGAGGTCGATGGTTTCGATGAGTTTGGACATCAGGCTTTAGTACCTTAATGGCTGCTTCTGTACGTTCTATGGTTAAAAAAAACAAAACCAATCACGAAAACACGAAATCTGGAAACCACGAAAGTTTTGAAGATCTTTTTCGTGGTTTCGTACTTTCGTGTTTTCGTGATAAAAATCATTTTCTTTTCCACGGCTGCTTACCGCTTATAGCTTACGGCTTATCGCTCATAGCTTACCGCCTTCTCTGCTTGGGATCGAACGCGTCTCGCAGTGCGTCGCCGATCAGATTCCAGGCCAGGACAAAGAGCACAATACAGGCCCCGGGTATGGCGATGGCATGCCAGTACTTAAGGGGATCATCCACCGGTCCGACAATATAGTTACGGGCCAATGCCACCATCTGGCCCCAGTCGGCGTATCCCTTGGGGGCGCCCAGGCCAATAAAGCTCATGAACGCAGCGACAATTACCATGGATCCGATATCCATGGAGGCCATCACCAGCACCGGGTAGATCCCGTTGGGCAGAATATGTTTTCTCATGATGGTGAAATTAGAGACACCCATGACACGGGCAGCCTGGACATAATCCAGCTCCCGTAATGTTAAAATGCTGGATCGCATGACGCGGACGTAATCTCTCCATTTTACAAGCGCCAGGGCAATCATGACCTTATCCAGCCCCCTGCCGAAGGCTACAACGATGGCCATGGTGAGTACCAGCAATGGCACAGCAAAAATGATATCCACCACACGCATGATGATTTCGTCGACGATCCCGCCATAGTACCCCGATATAATCCCCAGACAAACACCGATTATCAAGGCAACACCGATAACAAACATGCCGATCTTAAATGCCGTTCGCGTTCCCCATACAGCACCATAAAAAATATCGTACTGGCCGGACGTGGTGCCGAAAATGTTGTCTGAACTGGGTGGTTTCGGTGTTTGGGAATAGCCTTTATGGGGCATCAGGTAGGGGTTGTGAGCATATTTGGGCGGTGCAATATAGGGTGCCAGCACCGCTACGGTTACAAAAATGAACAGCAGTGAAAATCCGATGATAGCCGACGGATTTCTGAAAATTCTGCTCAGCGTAAATTTTAGTTCTCTGATTCGGGGGTGCTGCTTTTTGTTCATGCCATCCTCATCAGTTGAGCCTTATCCTCGGATCAATATAGGCATAGAGGATATCCAAAACGAGATTTATGATCACATACACCAATCCAAAAAACAGGCAGATACCCATTAATACGGGGAGATCTAGCGAAATGGCAGCGTTTGCCAGCCACCATCCGATACCCTGCCGGTTGAAGATGTACTCTACGGCGATGCTGCCCTCCATGGAGTAGGCAGCCAGCCAGCCGGCCACGGTTACGACCGGAATCAATGCATTTTTACGTGCATGTTTGAAATAAATGGTATGGTGGTCCGCGCCCTTGGCCAGAGCGGTGATGGTGTAATCTTTGGAGATTTCTTCAATCATGCTGGAACGCATTACCCGTAGCAATATGGCCACGACCACCACGACCTGGGTAAAGACCGGCATCACAAGCCGTGAAATTGCATCGAGGGTAATATCCGGCCGGCCGTTTAAAAGACCATCCAGGGTATATAAATAAGTATAGCGTTTGAACTGATCGGGATTTTCACGAATCCAGACGTTGAAACCGTCGTCGATGATACCCGGGGGGAATATATTGAAATAACCATAAAAAAACATCAGGATAATCAGTGCGAATAAAAAGGTTGGCAGGGACCAGCCGATAATGGCGAATATGCGTGTGGAATGGTCTATCCAGGTATCCCGGTGGATTCCGGATATTGTCCCCAGCCATATACCGAAAATAATGATAATCGGTATGGTATACAGGTTGAGCTCCAAGGTGATGGGAAAGTAATACCAGAACGCATCCCAGACCGGCATGGCCGCCACAAAGGAATATCCCCAATTACCCGAGGAAACTTGTCGTATCCATCGAAAGTATTGAATATGGAAGGGGTCGTCCAGCCCAAGTTGCTTGACGATGATGGGAAGGTCCTTTACCTGCTGGGGGGATTTAACATAGGCCATAGCCCTGCGTTCCGGGCTGAAGGTCATGAGAATTGAAAAAATAAGGACCGAAACGCCGAAAAGGACAAAGGCCAGAAACAGAAATCTTCGAATAATATATGTTGTCAAGGAAGCCCGTTCGTATGAAACTTGCAACTGTTTGATTTCTGCCTGTTGCCTAAACAACAGGCAGAAATCAAATTGGATTAAAATCGTTTCACCCAAAAGCGACAGCCTCGCGGCTGATAAAATTGTGAAACAAATTTATTTGGTAATATTCCAGAAAAATTCAACTGTTTGCGAAAACATGGGATTGCGCTTGTACCCTTTTACATAGTCACGATAGACAAACAGTTCCAGGGGTTGGAACAGGGCAATACCCAGGGCATCCTCGTACCAGATGTTTTGCAGCTTGTCGTAGGCTGCGGCACGTTTGTCCGGCTCCACGTTTTCAATTCCGGCCTTAAGAAGTTTGTCCACATCAGGGTTGTTATACCCCATGTATTTGCCGTATGTCCCGTTCGAGCTCATGTAGGGATACATGAAGTTGTGGGGGTCTGGATAGTCGGCGCCCCATCCGATGATGAAAATGGGATAACGGAATTGACGGATGGCCGGCATATAATCCTTCCAATCCACATTGCGAACCTCGATTCGAAATTTGGGATTCAAAGATTCGACATTTTCTTTCAACATCAGGGCTGCGGCTTCCCTTTCTTCCCGGCCGGTGTTGTGGGTGATGATCATCTTGAAACCCTTTTCCCAGACCTTACCTCCCCAGGCTTTTTTCATGTACGCCTCAGATTTTTTCAGATCGAATGCATACATGGGCACCTCTTTCTTGTATGCCAGTCCTTTAATCAGAGGTGTTCCTGGAAGAGAACCCAGGCCGTTGAGCACTTCTTTGATAAAGGTTTCTCCGTCATAGGCGTGCATGAAGGCCTTGCGTACGTTGATATCACTGAAAAAGTCGGGTGGAATACCTTCACCATCCAGTTTCCCGCTTCCGATGCTGGGATTGCCCGTTGGGTCGATTTTCTGGCAAAACAGCGCGCCGGTAACCGCCAGCTGGGGGAGTTTTGTGATTTTGACGCCTTTCATACCTGTGACTTCATGCAGAAAGGTCTTGCCCACATGGATACGGTCGGCATCGCCGGCCTTGAGCATCAACATACGGGTGGCGTGCTCGGGAACATATTTGACAATGGCAGTCTTGATGGTCGGTTTGGGGCCCCAATATCCGTCGAACCTTTCAAAAACAAACTGCTTGGACGTTTCCCAGAGTCTCAGTTTATAAGGTCCGGTACCATTGGCTATGGCCCGCAGGGGCTCTTTACCTTCGGCCGGCTTGTTGTATTTGGCAGCGTTGGCGATGTTGCCGTCCCAGCATCCATTGGCTATGGCCCATTCCTTGTCAAGGACCGCGGCTGCGGAATAGCAGAGAATGCCCAGCAAGGGGGGATACGCTTTGGGCAGGTGAAGAATTACCTTGTCCCCCTTGGCTTCCACGGCTTTGTCGATTTTTTCGAAAATGCCGGGATTTATCTTGTCGTCTTTTCGTGTGGTATCGTCACCGGTCAGTGCCTCCAGCATCATCCACATAGGTCCGCCCGCAGGGTCGCTGATCATTGCCCGTTTAAAAGAATACACCACATCCTCGGGTGTCAGATCACCACCTTCATGAAATTTTACACCCTTGCGAATGGTAAATGTGTAGGTTTTTCCATCAGCGGAAATACCCCCGTTTTCCACACTGGGTACCTGGGTGGCCAGGATCGGAGAAAACTGGTCCGTATAGGGATCTTTGAAGAATATCAGATTCTGATAAATGGTATACAGTTTGGCGGCGCCGGCATTATCATAGACCTTGGCCGGATCCAATGTTTCCACAGACCCGATATCCGCCAGAACGAAGGTGTCCGGATTTTTTACCTGTGCATACGTGGCTGTGACCCCCATGACAAAAACCAGACTAAGAACCAGGATGAATAATAATTTTTTCATAATATCTCCTTTTCTCTTTATGATTTAAAATCACATGGCCCAGCTAGTTAAGGCCGCTCTTATTTCGAATATTTATGGGTGTTGGATGTTTGTGTCAACACTAAATCACATTTTAGTTGTGAAGTCTACACTTAGGCAGAAAGAAACCCAGGACAACTTGACAAGCATATGGGAAGCGGTATACCGATGCTATGCGGTAAGCGGTAAGCGGTAAGCTGTAAGCAGTAAGCTATAAGCAGCTTAAAGCTTATGGCTCACTGCTTACAGCTTATTACAAATAAATATAATCATATAGGGAGTAACTAATGACTGAGTTCAAATTTCAGGAAATGTTTCCACTGGAGGAAGATACCACAGAATACCGTCTGCTGAGTACTGAGCATGTTTCGGTCACCCCTTATGAGGGTGGGGATATTGTCACCATAGCACCGGAAGCCTTGTCCCTGCTTTCAGAGGAGGCCTTCAGAGACGTTTCCCACCTCATGCGAACAGCGCACCTTAAAAAGGTTTCCGACATCCTGGACGATCCTGAGGCGTCTGAAAATGACAGGTTTGTGGCGCTGGAATTGTTGCGGAATGCCGTGATTGCAGCTGATGGCGAATTTCCCATGTGTCAGGATACCGGCACTGCCATCGTCATGGGGAAAAAGGGCCATCGTGTCATGACCGACGGCTCGGATGAGTCGGCCTTGTCATATGGTGTGTTCAATGCCTATCAGAAGAATAATTTACGTTACTCCCAGAACGCACCCCTTTCCATGTATGAAGAGCAAAACACGCTCTGCAACCTCCCGGCCCAGATCGAGTTGTACGCCACCAAAGGAGATTCATACGGGTTTCTGTTCGTGGCAAAAGGGGGCGGGTCTGCCAACAAAACCTACTTGTTCCAGGAGACCAAGGCGCTCCTGAACCCGGAATCATTGGTGGCATTTATGAAGACCAAAATGAAAATGCTTGGTACGGCGGCCTGTCCTCCCTATCATCTGGCCTTTGTTGTGGGGGGCACGTCTGCCGAATTCAACCTAAAGACCGTCAAACTGGCAAGTGCCGGGTATCTTGACGGACTTCCGGTAAAGGGAAGCCCTGCCGGGCATGCGTTCAGGGACAGGGAACTCGAGAATGAGGTCCAGGCCTTATCCAGGGAACTCGGGATAGGGGCGCAATTCGGTGGAAAGTATTTCTGCCTGGACACCCGCGTGATCAGGCTGCCACGGCACGGGGCATCCTGCCCGGTGGGGATAGGTGTCAGCTGCAGCGCTGACCGCAATATCAAGGCCAAGATATCGCGTGACGGTATATTTCTCGAAAAACTCGAAACAAATCCTGCGAGATTTCTTCCGGAAGTGACTTCCACAGGGGAGGCTGCCGTAGCCATCGATCTTGATCAGCCCATGACACAAATTCGAGCCGAATTGAGTCAGTACCCGGTCAAGCAAGCCCTTCTTCTCTCCGGCAAGATCATTGTTGCCAGGGATATTGCCCACGCAAAAATTAAAGAACGTATTGATCAAGGCGGTGAGTTGCCGCAGTATTTCAAAGATCATATCATTTATTACGCCGGACCGGCCAAGACCCCTGCGGGATATGCATCAGGCTCATTTGGCCCAACCACCGCGGCCAGAATGGATCCCTATGTGCCTGTTTTTCAGAAACTGGGCGGCTCCCTTGTGATGCTGGCAAAAGGAAACCGTTCCAGGGTCGTTACCGATGCATGCCGAGAGAATGGTGGTTTTTATCTCGGTTCCATTGGCGGACCGGCTGCCAGACTCGGCAGGGACTGTATAACCGCCATGAAGATTCTTGCCTACGAGGAACTCGGCATGGAGGCGATTTTTGAAATTACAGTAAAAGACTTTCCGGCGTTTATCCTGGTGGATGACAAGGGGAATGATTTTTTTGAGGCGCTACTGCATTAGGAATATTTCGAAAATGAGTTATAGGGATATTTCGATATTTGCAGACTGGGCGTTTTTAAATCGCTAAGAGGTAAGATTAAATATATAATAAAATTAGACAGTAAGAACCTTTTGGGATAAATTTAATATTTTGGCATTAATTATGCTTTATTTATAGCATTTGTCAAAATAACGTTTCGCCTACTCCGAAAGGAGCTATGTGACTCATTCGGAACATATTTATGACAAGCCCTATAAAAGGCGGCAGCTTGGGGAAACATTTTATTTTAGGATATATTTGGCAAATAGAATCTTTACAAACCCTTCCAGTTAGTATAATCTGAAAAATTCTTTTGGCATAGCTAAAATAGAAAATTATAAAGATCAGGGTTACCAAATATGTCCAATAAATCGTAAAGGAGTTTTTTTATGGCAAAGAAAATGAAAACAATCGATGGAAATACAGCTGCGGCTTATGTGGCGTATGCCATGAGCGATGCGGCTGCCATTTATCCCATAACACCTTCTTCCCCCATGGGAGAGTTGTGTGACGAATGGGCTGCAAATGGGCTAAAAAATATTTTTGGTCAGGAAATGACGGTACGCCAGCTTCAGTCGGAAGCAGGGGCTGCGGCTGCCGTTCATGGTGCTTTGGCCGCAGGGTCTTTGACGAGCACCTTTACGGCCTCACAGGGCCTTCTCCTGATGATACCCAACATGTATAAAATCGCCGGTGAAATTCTTCCTGGCGTTTTTCACGTGACGGCCCGTTCCGTGGCCGGCCATGCGCTGTCCATCTTCGGTGATCACCAGGATGTCATGGCGGTCCGACAGACCGGATTTGCCCTGCTGGCATCGGCCTCGGTCCAGGAGGCGATGGACCTGGGTCTTGTGGCGCACCTCAGCGCCATAGAGGCAAGCCTGCCTATTGTCCATTTCTTTGACGGGTTTCGTACGTCTCACGAAATCCAGAAGATCGAGATGATTGATTATGAGGATATGGCCAAACTGGTGAACTGGGATGCCATTGCCAAGTTCCGTGCGAGGGGTGTAAACCCGGAACGCCCGGAATTGAGGGGTACGGCTCAGAATCCAGATGTCTACTTTCAAGGGATCGAAGCTTCTAATCCCTATCATTTAAAACTGCCCCAAATCATCAGCGAATATATGGCAAAGGTCAGCGATCTGACAGGCCGGGCCTATCGGCTTTTTGATTACATTGGTGCCCCGGATGCGACCCATGTGATTGTCTCCATGGCCTCATCCTGTGAAACCATCGAGGAGGTTGTCAACCATCTTGTCAACCAGGGCCGGAAAGTAGGCCTGGTCAAAGTGCGACTTTATCGACCATTTTCAGCGGAGCACCTTTTCAAGGCGATCCCTGAAACAGTTCAGCGGATAGCGGTTCTGGACAGAACAAAGGAGAAGGGTTCCCTGGGAGACCCTCTTTATCAGGACGTCTGCACCGCGTATGTGGAAAATGCCACGAAAATTCCCGTTATCGTCAACGGCCGTTATGGGCTCAGTTCCAAGGAATTCAATCCCAGCATGGTAAAAGCGGTATTCGACAACCTGGATGCCGAGCAACCCAAAAATCATTTTACCGTGGGTATCGTCGATGATGTTACCCATACATCCCTGGATGTGGGAGATGGATTTGATGTGGCCCCTGAAGGTACAGTGCAGTGCAAATTCTGGGGCTTGGGCGCGGACGGTACTGTGGGCGCCAACAAGAGTGCCATTAAAATCATTGGTGACAACACCGACATGTATGCCCAGGCATATTTTGCTTACGATTCCAAAAAGTCTGGTGGTGTGACCATGTCCCACCTCCGGTTTGGGAAAACACCTATCCAGTCGACATATCTCATCGATGCCGCCGATTACATTGCCTGTCACAAATCGAGTTACGTGAACATTTACGATGTATTGGAAGGCATCAAGCAGGGTGGCACCTTCCTGCTCAACTCGAACTGGACGGTGGAGGAAATGGAAACCAGACTGCCGGCAAACATGCGTCAGACCATTGCCCAAAAGCAGATCAAATTCTACAACATCGATGCTGTCCGGATCGCAGCCGAAATCGGACTGGGGGGACGCATCAACATGATCATGCAGACGGCCTTTTTTAAATTGGCCAACGTGATCCCCGTCCAAGAGGCCATCAATTATTTAAAAGATCAGATCAAAGCTCTTTTTGGTATGAAGGGCGATAAGATTGTCAATATGAACTATGCCGCCGTGGATAACACCCTGGACAATCTGGAGGAGATATCCGTACCGGATTCATGGGCGGATGCAACGGACGATGCCGAAACCTCGCTGGATGAACCTGAATTTGTTACCAAGGTCATGCGTCCCATGCTGGCCCAGCAGGGGGATAAACTTCCGGTGAGTGCCTTCAGACCAGATGGGCTTTTTCCTGTAGCCACCACCCAATACGAGAAAAGAGGGGTGGCCATCAACGTGCCGGAGTGGGTTTTGGAAAACTGTATCCAGTGCAACCAGTGTGCCATGGTTTGCCCCCACGCTGCCATTCGTCCGATATTGCTGACGGATGAAGAAGGCGAAGCCGCACCCCAGGGGTTTGAAACCAAAAAGGCCCTGGGCAAGGAGTTGAAGGGGTATCATTTCCGTATACAGGTCAATGCACTCGACTGCATGGGTTGCGGCAACTGTGCCGATATCTGCCCGGCCAAGAAACCTGCTCTGATCATGCGGCCCATTGAAACCCAGACCGACGTTCAGGTACCCAACCATGACTATGCCCTGACAATTCCGGTCCGAGATGACCTGGTAAAACGGACATCGGTTAAAGGCAGCCAGTTCCAGCAGCCACTCCTCGAGTTTTCCGGGGCTTGTGCCGGCTGCGGAGAGACACCTTATGCCAAACTGCTGACACAGCTCTTTGGTGAACGTATGGTCATCGGCAATGCCACTGGCTGCAGCTCTATCTGGGGCGGATCCGCACCTTCCATACCCTACTGCGTCAACAAGGACGGTTTTGGCCCCACATGGGGGAACTCCCTGTTCGAAGACCCGGCAGAGTTTACCTATGGCATGTTCGTGGGGATTCAGCAGCAGCGTATCAGTCTGGCGGACCAGGTGAAGCAGGCCCTCGAAACCATATCTGACGCCGCGCTGAAAGACGCCATGCAGGGCTGGCTGGAAAACATGGATGATCCAGATTCATCAAAACAATATGGAGACCAATTGAAGACGCTTCTGCCGCAATTTTCTGAGGACAGTCGCCTTCAGAAAATTTCGGAGATGTCCAAGCTGTTCACAAAAAAATCATTCTGGGTTTTTGCCGGGGACGGCTCGGCTTACGACATTTCTTTTGGTGGCATCGATCATGTGCTGGCTTCGGGTGAGGATATCAACGTGTTTGTTATGGACACCGAAGTTTACTCCAATACAGGTGGACAGTCTTCCAAGGCGACCCCCACGGGATCTGTGGCCAAGTTTGCCGCTTCGGGTAAGAAGACCAGTAAAAAAGATATGGGAGCCATGTTCATGTCTTATGGCTATGTTTACGTGGCAACTGTCTCCATGGGAGCCAGCAAGCAGCAACTTATGAAAGCTGTGATGGAGGCTGAGGCCTACGATGGTCCATCACTGGTCATGTGCTATGCACCGTGTATCAACCACGGTATCATGAAAGGTATGGGCAAAGCCCAGGAAGAGATGAATCTGGCGGTAAAAAGTGGTTACTGGCCGCTATACCGGTTCAACCCTGATCTCAGAAAGGAAGGCAAGAATCCATTTACACTCGATTCCAAGGAGCCCGACGGCACCCTCCAGGCATTTCTTTCCGGTGAAGTTCGCTATGCTTCCCTGAAGAAAAGCTTCCCTGAGGAATCAGAGAAATTGACCAGAAGACTTGAAGAAGAGTATCTGGCGCGATTCGAAACTCTGAAGAAACTGGCGGCTGCCACCGTGGAAGAAGCCGATTCTGCCGGGGACACCTCAGAAACATAAACGGGAGCTGCTATACGAAAAAATATAAATCCCCCGTTATGGGGGATTTTATATTTGGAGATTTGATTTCGATGTTGGGCGTTCAATGTTGATGGACGCGTAAAAAGTCGAGTTTGGACGGTTTCGTAAAAAGTTCAAATTCAAGGCGCGCAAATTTTGTAATCATGAGGCGTACTTATCGTACGTTGAATGATTACGAAATGCAGCGCAACGCAGGAGTTGGACTTTTTACGAGACCGTCAATGTTTGATGTTCATCTGTTATTGGATACCGGGTTGTTGTGTCGACACCAATGAATAAAAATAGACCTTCCCATAAAAAATCACAATGTATTCGCTGTGGTACCTGTTGTGAAAAGGGGGGCCCCTCCTTTCACATCCAAGACCGGCATCTCATCGAGGACGGGGCCATTCACACGCGCTATCTTTACACCATCCGCAGGGGCGAATACGTCCATGACAATGTTCAGGGACATCTCAAACCGGCCGATTCAGACATTATCAAGATCAAGGGCAAAAGCCCTTCATGGGAATGTGTGTTCTTCCAAAAAAAGGATAAATCCTGCGGTATATATGACCATCGGCCCCTGGAGTGCCGCTTGTTGAAATGTTGGGACACACAGGATATTGAGACCGTCTATGAAAAAGACAGGTTGACGCGCAAGGATATACTTTGCGGAATAGAGGGGCTGTGGGAACTTGTCACCGGCCATGAAAAGCAATGCAGCCATGATGCGATCAACCGTGCGCTCCAGGATTCCGATGGGGCGTTCAAAAAACAGGCCCGGGAGTTGATCGCCGGTGCCATTCAATATGACATGGCCATTCGGCAGTTGGTTCTGGAAAACGGCAATGTTACACCCGATATGATCGATTTCCTGTTTGGGCGGTCCCTCACGGTTACGCTAACATTTGCAGGTATCGATATGGATAAGCCTTAAGCTGTGCCTTGGGTGGTAAGCTGCTGTCTGCTTACAGCTCTCAGCCACTCTCAGCCACCCTCGGACCCTCGAATCCTGGACCCCTCGAACCCTTTATCATATAATCCCGGTCTTCTGTTGGGAAGAAAAAAATGCATGCGGTTGTTGCGGATGGTGTCAAAGGTCTCAGCCTTGAGATCCACGAGTATCATTGTTTCCCTGCTGCTGAGGCTTTGTCCGATAATCTTGCCTGCTGGGTCCAACACCACGGCATTTCCAGGAAATGTAAGGCCCTTCCCGTTGTAACCCGTTTGGTTGCAGGCAACCACAAAGACGCTGTTGTCAAAAGCCCTGGCAGTCAGGTGACGCATCCAGGAACGGTGTTTATCTATGGCCAGCCCCCTGGGGGAGGCGTGCGGCATAAAGAGAATTTCAGCACCCTTGATGGCCATTTTCGTGCTGAGTTCAGGGAAGTGCGTATCATAACACAACTGAATACCCAAAACAGATTCCTTGAAAGTAAAGGTCGGAATCGTATTCCCCGGGCTGTAGATCTCTTTTTCGGGGGGTGCGATGTGACTCTTCCGGTATGCTCCCAATTCACCATCCGGCATGGCGATCATGTGGGTGGCATAGATCCTGCCGTTATTTCCCTTTTCCGCCATACCGGCCAAAATCAGAAGATCATTCAAAACAGCCAGATTGGAAAGTGCTCGACTGACAGGGCCTGGAATCGGTTCCGCAATACCTGGAAGCACCGCATGATTGCTGTATCCGGTAATACTCAATTCCGGGAAGCAGATAATGTCTGCGGCGGCCTTCCGGGCTTTCTTGACAAAGGTGCTGATCTTGTCCAGATTCTGTTGGGTTTCTCCAACCTTGGCATTACAGACCACAACCGCGATGCGAAGATCTTTCACGCTAACACTTCCTTGATTTTGATAGAAAGATCATTCATGCCGAATGGTTTTTGCAGGAAACCACGAAAGCCGGTGTCCATAATTTTTTTCCCTTGATCGTCCAGGCTGTAGCCACTGGATAATATGGCCTTTATATTCGGATCGATTTTTTTCAAGCGGATGAAAACCTCACCGCCGGTCATGCCGGGCATAATCATATCCAGGATAACCAGGTCAATGTTTTTCTTGTGGGTGGTGTAGGTGTCTATGGCATCTTGGCCGTTGTCAGCCGGCAGGACCTCATATCCCAGGGCTGTAAGCATTTCTGAACCGACCTGGAGCAGGCTGAGTTCGTCATCCACCAGCAGTATGGTTCCCCTGCCTTGGTCCATAGGCTCTTTGCTTGTCTGGGGCAGGCTTGAAGCTTTGTCTGATGCCGGCAGGTAGACTCTCACACGGGTGCCTTTTCCTTCTTCTGATTTGACGGTAATATACCCTTTGTAGGACTGGATAATACCATAAACTGAAGCCAGTCCCAGCCCAGTACCCTTGCCCATTTTTTTGGTCGTGAACAAGGGGTCGAACATGCGTTTTTGAATTTTCTGACTCATGCCGATGCCTGTGTCCGAAATCTCGATGAGGATATAGGTTCCGGGTTTGGGTCGGAAATCTTCTTCAAGCATCTCCTGGGAGGTTCTTTGGGCTGTCTTGAGGTTCAAGCTGCCACCGTCTGGCATGGCATCGGCTGCATTCACGAACAGGTTGAACAGAATCTGTTCCAGCTGGGTTCGATCCGCCTCAATGATCAGCTCACCCTCTGGAAGGTCCAGCGCCAGGGTGATTTCCTTGCGGGTTCTTCCAAAGGCCTGTGCACTTTCATTTATCACCTTTATCAGATCGAGGGGCTTGACTTCATAGCTGCCTTTTCTGGCATAACCGAGAAACTGACTTGTTAGTTTGGCACCACTGTCCACTTGCTGATCGATATTCTCTATCCTGGCCATGATGGGGTGATTGTCATCAAAATCCAGTCTCATCAGGGATAGATTGCCTTTGATAACGGCAAGGAGGTTGTTAAAGTCGTGAGCGATGCCTCCTGCAAGAGTACCGATGGCTTCCATTTTCTGAGCTTGAAGCAGCTGGGTTTCAAGGCGTTTGTTTTCGGAAATATCCCTGATGATGAGAAGCAGGCCCATGGGGTCGCCATTGTGGTCATCATAACGGGATACGCTGATGAGCACATCCAGAAGGTGACCATCTTTGGTGATGCATTTCGATGCAAGTCCACGATGGGGTTTACCGCTTTCGGCTACTTCCCTGATCATTGAATAACAGGTCTCGTACTCGGGCTTGGCTATAAAGGAGAGCAATGCGCTTTCCATTTCCGTGATGGACCACCCGAACACATTTACGAATTCGGGGCTGATATATTTGATGCGTCCGGCCAAATCGCAGGTGGCAATGGCATCCGCCGATGAATGGATCAAGGAACGGTACAGGTGTTCGTCCTGTTTCGATTCCTTATAAAGTTTTCTGAAATTATTTTCACTTTCCTGCAGTTTTTTAAAGGAATCAGCATTGGCAATTCCTGCCGCGATCTGTGATGCAATTCCGTTTAGGATACCGATATCACTCTTGGTCAGTGGCTTTTGGGAATTCCAGTTGTCCACGGCCAGAATACCGAAAGCTTTCTGGTTGAACACGAGAGGGACACAGATAAAAGAGGGGGATGCAATGGTATCGGCAAAAATCTTGCTGCCCTTGGAGAGGGAGGAAATGATCTCGTCAACATCTTTCACAAGAAAGGGTCGCTGCTCTTTTACGGCCTTTACGAAGGGCCCCCTGGCTTTGGGGTTGTTCAAGTTGAAACGCGCCTTCTGCAACACCTTCAACTGCTCTTGGGTTTGCCCGTAGCTTGCCACATAGTTTAGGGAGCCGGAATCCTCTTGTATCAACATGATCATTGCCCTGTCAAAATTCAAGCGTTTTTGCATGATGGGTATGACCCTGCGGATCAAACGATTCACATCCAGGATTGCCGATGATTCAGAGGAAATCTCCTGGATTACGGACATGTCGTTGTAGCGAGCATTGGCGGCAGTGAGAAGGTCTTTGGCTGAATCTCCCTGGGAAGTGATGGTCCGGGCCAACTCCATATTTTTTGAATGGATAGCCTTGCAGTAGATTATGAGTGTCAACAGGCTGGAAACCATAAACAGCATCAATGTGGTGGTCATCGAAACCACCAGACCGGAAACAGCGGTCAAAAACAGGGTCGCCAGAAATGCGTATTTGCTGATACGGGTCCAGAATGTCGACTGGGTTGTTTTCCACGATATCATGTAGATACAGGCAGCGTCCCCCCGGTGGTAGCATTCCGGGTGCTTGATTGTAGCAAAATCGTCGGTAAAGAGTTTCGGTAAAGACTCGAGTGTTCCCATTCGGTTGGCACACTGATACGGTTTTTCCTCCACACCACTGTTGGGGGTGGCTTTGAGTCGTACCTGGTTGGAACGGATACTCTTTGTTTCGATGTGGGCACCGCGGCTCATGATGCGGTAGAGCTTACCCGTGGCAAGATACACCATGACAGGGCTCATGAGTCCTAAGGTGTATTCTTTTACAGCACCGATTTTTTTGGAAAGAATGGTATACCTGCCGGCCTCCCTGGCAAGATTCGGGTTGCCGGTTTTTTCCACCATGATTTCGTGAAGCCGGTCCACCTGATCCTGGGTCAACCAGTGGGCAGGGTCTTCTATTTCATAGTTTTGTATCCCGGCATACTCAAGAAGGGGTGGAATTTCTATATCAGGGTAATTACTGGAAATATATTCCAGATAGGTATTGGAGATACGGCTGTTATAGAGGGGGGTATTGTTGCCCATTTTCCTATAAATTAAAATGCGCTTTGATTTTAAAGACGCGTGTTGCCGGTAGATTGAGTATCTCTTCAATGCCTGTTTCATGGGCAATCCGTTGGAGATTGCTTTTGATCTCTTCACGGGAGGGTGCGATAAAGGTGAACCAGATATTGAAGTGGTTGTTGCGCTGGTAGTTGTGGGTCACGCCCGGGTATTGGTTGACGATTCCGGTGAAGTGCTGGAGTTTATCCTGTGGCACGGATGCGGCACAGAGGGTACTGACATAACCTAATTTTTCCGGAACAAAATTTCCTCCAATCCGGCGGATAAGACCCTGCTCCCGCATTCTGGATACCCGTTCCAGGACATCTGCTTCCTGCAGTTTGAGACCATCGGCCACTGTGCGGTAAGGGCTATGGGTAATGGGGAAGTCGGATTGTATCCGGTTCAGAATTTTTTTGTCAATATCGTCGAGGGATGCCATGCTGGGTACTCATCCTTTTTTATTAAGCGGTAAGCTTTAAGCAGTAAGCAGCTTACCGCTTAAGGCCTAAAGCTTATTTGCTTAACCGCAGATGCAACTTCCGGGTTCGGGGTCCATCGAATTCACAGAAGAATATTCCCTGCCATGTTCCCAGTACCAGCTGTCCGTTCTCGATGGCGATCATCTCCGAAGCCCCCACCAGGGTCGATTTGATATGCGCAGGTGAATTCCCCTCCATGTGACGATAGCCCGCTTTCCAGGGAATAATCTGGTTGAGCACCATCAATATGTCCGATGGGACACTTGGGTCGGCGCTTTCGTTGATTGTTACAGCGGCAGTGGTGTGGGGAACATAAAGAAAACAGAATCCATCCTGGATATTGTGGGATTGTAGCGCTGTCCTTATCTTGCTGGTAATATCGATAAGCTCTGTCTGCTGTTTTGTTTTAATCGTCAGGATCATCATATCTTCCATGAAATCTCCGAGCTGACCGGCCGAATGGGCTCAACAAAAAAAAGGCTCTGCAGGAGCTGCAGAGCCTTTGTCATGAACAAATACAGTCAACCGAATTACCGATCAGGTGCTTATACACACCCGGTTGGTTTCGGTAGACCGGCCATCTTACATGCTCCCTTGCCTGGTCCTGACGGAAAGAGCTCATAGATGTGTTTCAGTTTGAATCCAGTCACTTTTGAAAGAACACGAACCATCGGTGCAATCCCGTTTTTCTCATAGTACTCTCTGAGAACAGTGATGACTTTCTGGTGTTCATCGTTCAATTCTTCGATTCCTTCTTCTTTCTTTACCAACTGAACCCATTCTTGACTCCAGTTTTCATAAGAATCAATGAACCCGTCCTCGTCAACACCAAATGTTTTACCCATAAATTCTACGTCCGGCATTTAACAACCCTCCTTTATTTGATAATAGATTTTCTTCTGCCAGGTCTTTTACAGACCTTAATAATTTTAGGAAGAATATTTAATAAATGATAAGCGAATCATTGTCAACACGAAAAATAGGGATGGTGCATCCTCAATTAATATTCCCTGGGAGTTTGGTTGATCTGGTCCAGTGTAAACACGGGCCCGTCCTTGCACACAAGTTCTTTACCGATACCGCATCGGCCACACATGCCGAAACCACATTTCATTCGATTCTCCAGGGACATGATGATGTGGTCATGGGCATAGCCTAACTTTTCGAGTACCGGCAGCGTAAATTTAATCATAATCGGCGGGCCGCAGACAATTGCATAGGTGTCGTCATCGCCCTGGGGTGCTTTCTGTTCCGTTACCGGGGGGGTGAAACCTACATTGTATTCCCATCCTTCGGCAGGAGCATCGATGGTGAGGTGCATATTGATGTCATCCCGTTTTTCCCACTCGACCAGTTCATCTTTGTACAGCAGCATTCCAGGTGTCCGGGCACCATAAACAACATCAATATTTCCGAATTTCGGTCGGTTAGCAGGATCCAGCATATAGACGATGGATGAGCGAAGGGTTGTAAATGCAAAACCGCCACCCACAATAAGGATATTTTTTCCTTCCAAAAAGTCCCAGGGATACCAGTTCCCAAGGGGACCGCGCAGACCCATGATATCGCCGACTTTCATGTTGTGAAGATGCGATGTCACCACACCGGCCCTGAATACGGTGAATTTTACAAAACCCTTTTCAACCGGTGAAGAAGCGATGCCAATGGGGATTTCCCCGACACCTGCCACGGAAAGTTCAGCGAACTGACCGGCCTGGTAGGAAAATTTTTCCTCATCACCGTCATTCAAGAACACAAATTTGAATGTTTTCAAACTTTTATCTTCGGTCGCAACTTCTATGTCATCGATACGAACCGGATAAGGTACATATGGATTTTGCACGTGGTCCTCCATCTAATTTTTTGTCTTTTATGCTTACTCCTGTACGGCGCAGGCCAGTTCATCCACTTTATAATCATTCATCAATGCACAAACTTTTCGGATGTCGATGTTGACAGGGCACTGGTTGACACACCGGCCGCAACCGACACACATGATGCCCTGATCGTATTTGTCTACAAAATACTTCAATTTATGCATAAACCGCTGTCGGACCCGCTGAAGTTTGGTGCCCCGGGGGTTGTGACCGGTGGTATGCAGGGTAAAGAGCGGGAACATACAGCTGTCCCAGTTCTTAAAGCGTTTTCCGGATTTGCCGTGAGTTTCATCCTGAAGGTCAAAGCACCAGCAGGTGGGGCATGTGTAAGTACAGGTGCCGCAGTTGAGACAGGCAAATGAGACTTCTTCCCAGAAAGGGGCCTCATGCAGGTCCAGTATGTCCTGACCTTTCAGGTTGTCCGTTGCGATTGTGGATATGATTTTGGCTTCTGCTGCTTTCTTTTTTGCGTCGAAAAGGCTTGTGTCTTCATCGACCATTTCCAGGCCTGCGGTGCTAAGGAATTTCCCGCCCTTCTCGGTCAAAATCTTGACCAGATATGTATCCCCTTCATCCGCCAGAAGAAGATCCAGTCCCTCCTCATGATAGGGACCGCATCCTGCTGAGGTGCAGAAACAGGTGCTTTTAGGCGTATCACAGGCCAGGCCGATGAATGTGGTGGCTGCAAGTGTTTTGACCCAATAGGGATCCTTGTACTCGGGCGTGTCGAAATTGAGGTTTACCAGGGTAACAGCTTTGGCGTCACAGGGTCGAATACCCAGTACTGCACGGGGAGAATCATCCGTCTCAATGGCCTTCATGACATGGTGATCCTCATCACGCTCATCAAGAGAATATTCAACAATGGCTTCGGATTGTGGAAAAAGTAGTGATTTGGGCGACAAGCGCGTATTCAGAAAGGAAAAATCGGGTCGTTCTCCCTCTTTGAGCTCCTTGAAACTATAATAGGTATCCTCCTTGACCGGCCCCAACAATCGGAAGGATTTTCTCAGCGCATCCAATCCTTGTGCCCACTGCTTTTTGTCGATTTTTACTAATTTCATAATCTATTGCCCTTAAATATGTTTTTAACGCCTGTTCCAGTCGGTTATTAGTTGATGTTTTGCCATCTGTTCAAATTTGCTTATGTTGTTTATCCGTAATCAACTGTTCTTATAAGCCGCGAAGCGGCGTTTCATCATATCGTGAAACGATATGATTACTTAATAAAATCATTTGGATCATCCGGCCGGTATGTATCCAGGGGAGGCCTTTCGTCGAGACTCATCCCGGCTTCCCAACCGAACTGTTCAAAACAGTCTTTTTCCAGTTTTTTGGTAAACACCCGCATATTGATCCCCACCGGGCAGGCACGTTCGCATGCCCCGCAGTCGGTACACCGTCCGGCACAGTGAAAGGCCCGTAAGAAATGAAACGTTCGCACATCCGCAGGATCCTGTCCTTTGCCCACCCACTGGGGTTTGGCTTCATCCACAAAGCATGTGGGACAATAGCAGAGGGGACAGGCATTTTTGCAGGCATAACAGCGGATACAGGGTGACAGGAGCGATTCAAAATAATCCCATTTTTCCTGGTTAGCCATGGCTTCAATTTCCCGCACATCCGCATACCGATCCACACCTTCTTGTTCCTCGACCTTATCCGCCACAAGCTCGTCATAAAAAACAGGATTGCGATGCATACAGACCGCGCAGTTTTTCTGAAGGACATCTGATTTATTCAGGGGAGTTTCCTTGCCGCCTGCCGTTACCAGGATTTTTTCTCCATTTTCGGTCACATTCTGAATTTCATCCGCAAACAGGGTGGCAATTTTGTGCTTGTCGATCATGCCCTTACAGGGGACACCGATCACCACGAGCTGGTCCCGGCTGATTTTGTTTTCAATGATATGCGTTGCGATGTTTCTCGTGTCGCAGCCTTTGGCAATGATACCGATTCTCTCTTTCCGATCGGTGAGGTAGTTGGCCAGGTTGATACCGCAATTGCTATCCCAGACAAATTGCCCGACATCCTCGGGTGTTCTGGCAAAGCAGGGTTCATTCATCATTGGCAGGCTTCCCTTGCGGAATCCAATGACCATTTCCACCGAGCAGTCTTTTAACAGACGTTCGGAAATCTCTTTAATTTTATCTATATAATCTAACATGTTAAGCTACCTTGGCGTCATTTTTTTTAAAATGCTGTTGCGGTCCCAGGGCTTTCACCTTTTCGGTCACCTCTTTGACCACCTTCACAAACTTTGTGGATTCGGCCGAGGAGATCCAGGAGAAATGGATACGATCAGACTCGATACCCATGTGTTCCATCAGGTTCATGAAAAGCGAAAATTTTCGTCGAGCGTAGTAATTACCTTCCAGGTAATGGCATTCGCCGGGATGTCACCCGGACACCCAGACACCATCCGCACCTTCCCGAAGTGCGGCCAATGCAAACTTGGGACTCATTCTACCGGTACAGGGTATCCGGATAACCCGAATATTGGAGGGATACTCCATTCTACTGACGCCGGCAAGATCTGCGGCGCCGTAACTGCACCAGGTACAAAGGAAACTGACAATCTTCGGTTCCCATTCAGACATTTTTTTGTCTCCTCTCTCAATTGTGTCTTGCGAACTATTGCATACTGTTAAGAGATCGAATCTCTTAAAATTCTAACAAAGGCTAGGACGCTGGGAGGCTATGATGCTGGAAAGCTGCCTTCAGCATTTGACCGTCAGCTACCCTTGGCCCCTCGAATCCTCGAACCCTTTAACCCTTTGTTTACACTGCCTCATTCATGGCAAATATCTGTGCGAAAATCTGATCGTTGTCAAACCCTTTCAGCTTGATGGCACCGGACCGGCAGGAAGCGACACAGAGGCCGCAGCCTTTACACAGAACCGGATTGATCTTGGCTTTGCCTGTAAACGGTCCTTCCTCGATGAGGGAAGGCGCCGAATAGGGGCATATGGAAATGCAGACCTTGCAGGAACTGCAATGCATGGGAACGGTTTCAGCTACAGCGCCGCTGGTATGAATGGTTTTGCGTGCCAGCAGCGTAACCGCTCTGGATGCGGCCGCTCTTCCCTGTACGATGGATTCGTCGATGGGTTTGGGATAATGGGCCAGACCGCAGAGGAACACACCATCGGTTGAAAATTCCGAAGGTCCCAGCTTGGCGTGTTTTTCCACAAAGAAACCGTCGTCATTCAGGGGCACCTTGAAAAACTGTGCCAGGGCATCGCCCTTGTTTGGCACCACAGCCGATGCCAGTGTCAGGAGGTCGGTGACGATTTCCAGTTTCTGTTCCAATACATGATCCGTAACCGTGATGATGAGATCATCACCCGCTATCTCGACACTGGGTTTGTTTTCCAGGGAGTAGCGGATAAAGATGATACCTTTTTCACGGGCTTCCCTATATATATACTCACGTTCGCCATAGGTCCTGATATCCCGGTAGAGGACGTAAACATTCATTTCCGGGTTGATTTTTTTCAGCTCCAGCGCATTGTCTATGGCATGGGTACAGCAGACTCTTGAGCAGTAGGGCCTTTCAGGTTCCCTGGAACCGACACACTGGATAAAAACAGCTGAAGATACGTCCTTTAGAGACGGATCCTGATCCATAAATTTTCGATCGAGTTCGAGACTCGTCAAAATTCTTGGGTCATCCCCATAGTGATACTCTGCCGGTTTCAGCGCCGCAGCACCGGTTGCCACGACAGCCACGCCATATTCCAGCTCTGTTGTGGTATCGCCGGAAGAGAGGGTGGATTTGAAATTCCCCACGAACCCGTCAACATCGGTAAGCTCTGTGTTCAGGTGTACCTGGACCTTGTCATTCTCTTTGATATCGGAAATAAGTCCAGACAGTTTTTTCTGCACATCGTCGCCTGATATTGTTTTGAACAGATTCAGCGCCTGCCCGCCCAGTACATCGCTTTTTTCGATGATATGCGTCTCATAACCCTGCAGGGCCAGGGTCTTGGCTGCGCTCATGCCGGCGATACCGCCGCCGATGACGAGGGCTGTCTGGTTTACTTCCAGTTCGGCTTCCTCGAGTGGCTGCATCAGAGCGACCTTGGAGACCGCCATCCGCACAAGATCTTTTGCTTTTTCCGTGGCCAGGTCAGGATTGTTTTTATGGACCCAGGAGTCCTGGTTGCGGATATTGCACATTTCAAACAGGTATTTATTCAGGCCGGCATTGATGAGTGTTTCCTGGAAAAGCGGTTCGTGGGTCTTTGGTGTACATGCCGCCACCACGACCCTGTTCAAATTTTTCTGCTTGATGATCTGGGTCATGGTTTCCTGGGTGTCCTGGGCACAGGAATAGAGGTTGTCCGTGAAGTATTCCACATAAGGGAGCGTCGCAGCATACTTACTCACCGCCGGGACATCCACGACACCGGCGATATTGATGCCGCACCGGCAGACGAACACACCGATTCGCGGCCGTTCCCCGACAATATTTGTTTCAGGAACGACCTCCGGTGTTTGTGTTTGGGTGTCCCTGGCCGTGCTCAAGGCCGCACCGGCGCTGGCTGCTGCGGCACTGGCATCGATAACGGATTGGGGAATGTCCTTTGGGCCCTGGAAAGCGCCGCATACATAAATGCCTTTGCGTGATGTTTCAACCGGTTCAAACGTTTCGGTTTTACAAAAATTGCCCTCGGTCAGTTCGATGCCCAGGTTCTGGGCCAAGGCAATGGTTTTGGGGTCTATCTGAAGCCCGATGGAAAGAACGATCTGGTCGAAGGTTTCGGTCTGCAGATCTCCCGATTCTGTAACATATCGGACGGATAGATCATCGCTTCCGTGCAGTGGATCAATGGAGTGAACCCGGCTGCGTACAAATCGCACACCGCTTTCTTTGGCCTTTTCGTAAAAACGCTCGAAATCCTTGCCGTGGGTACGCATGTCCATATAAAAAATGGTGCACTCGAGATCATCGCCGCTGTGCTCCTTGGCAATCACAGCTTCTTTGATGGCATACATACAACAGACCGATGAGCAGTAGGCATTGTCACACCGGTTGAGATCTCTTGATCCGACACACTGGAACCAGGCAATTTTTTTAGGTTCCTTATGGTCGGACAGACGCACAAGGTGTCCACCGGTAGGACCCGAGGCGGACAAAATGCGCTCCATTTCCATGGAAGTAATGACATTGGGGTGTTTGGCGTAGTTGTAGGAATCAAATTTGGAAGGATCGAAAGGTTCAAATCCCGGTGCCAGGATGATTGAACCCACATCGAGTTCCACAATCTCGTCTTCCATGGTGTGATCGATGGCGTCCACGCCGCAGAACTCCGTACAGACCTTGCAGCCGCCGGTCTTGAAATGAACACAGACATCCCGGTCGATGGCCGGGATATTCGGCACTGCCTGTGCATAAGGGACATAAACCGGTTTACGGCCCATTAGCCCCATGTCGTATTCAGATGCGATAGGTAAGACATGTTCTCTTTTTGTGATGAGGGCATTGATTTTATCGAGGGTTATGTGACCTGTTGGGCATACCGATGCACAGGCACCGCAGGCCATGCAGACATCGGTCTGCACATGAAAGGGTGTGTCCACTTTCATGTCGACACCACGTCCGGTCAGACTGATGGCGCTGTTGCCCATCTTTTCGCACATGCGCACACATAGTCCACAGAGGATGCAGTCGTCATCTTCTGTTTTAAAGCGTGGTTTATCGATACCATATTTTTTGGCCAGGCTTTTGAGCATGGGTACTTCCGGACATCTTGCCAGAAGCAGCTCGACGATGAGTTTGCGACCCTCATGGACGGCCTCGGTATCCGTGTTCACTTCCATCCCTTCCCAGATGGGATAGTTGCACGATGTTACAAACCGGGTTCGACGACCATCAAAAAGTTCCACCGTACATAAACGGCACATACCTGCCGGTTCGAGGGCCTTATGATGACACAGTGTTGGGATATCAACACCGTATTTTTCGGCAATCTGAAGGATGTACTGCCCTTCATCACCCTGTACTGTTTGACCATTGAGTTTAAACGTGATCATAAATCTATCCCTTTTGATTATCGTATAGCGATTGCATTAAACTTACAGGCGTCGTAGCAAATGCCGCATTTGATGCACAAATCCTGATTCAAGGTATGGGGCTTTTTCTTTTCCCCTGTGATGGCGTCCTGTGGACATTTGCGTGCACAGACGCCACAGCCGGTGCATGCGTCTTCAGCGATTTCGTAGTGGAACAGGGCTTTACAGACACCCGCCGGACATTTCTTGTCCCGGATGTGTGACGTGTACTCATCGCGAAAATAGAGCAGTGTCGTAAGAACCGGGTTCGGTGCAGATGTTCCCAGACCGCAAAGGGAGAACTTCTGTATCATGCTGCCGAGTTCTTCCAGGAGTTCGATGTCGCCTTCTTTGCCTTCACCGGCACAGATATTCGTTAGAATATCAAGCACCTGCTTGATGCCTTCCCGGCAGGGATTGCACTGACCGCAGGATTCTTCCTTGAGAAAATCCATGAAGTATCTTGCCACGTCCACCATGCAGGTGTCCTGATCCATTACGATCATACCACCGGACCCCATGATGGAGCCGGCTTCCGCCAGTTTTTGGTAATCTACCGGCAGATCAAGAAAGCGTTCCGGTATACATCCTCCCGAAGGTCCGCCTGTTTGGACGGCCTTGAATTTTTTCTTGTTGGGGACCCCGCCACCGATGTTGATAACGATCTCCTTCAGCGAAACACCCATGGGTACTTCAACGAGCCCGGTATTCTTGATTTTCCCCACTAGGCTGAAGACCTTGGTCCCTTTGCTGTGATCGGTGCCCATGCCGGCATACCACTCGGGCCCCTTGAGCAGAATGGCTGGGACATTGGCATAGGTCTCGACGTTATTCAGATTGGACGGGCCGTCCCGGAAGCCTTTTTCCACGGTGTGTACGTATTTGGCTCTCGGTCGCCCGACATTGCCTTCCAAAGATGCCATCAGTGCGGTGGATTCACCACAGACAAACGCACCCGCACCGGTTGAAATCTTAAGATGAAAATTAAAACCGGTTCCAGCAATGTTGTCGCCCAGGAGACCATAGCTTTCGGCCTGTTTAATGGCCGTAATCAAGCGTTTGACGGCCAGAGGGTATTCATTGCGGACATAGATGAATCCATTGCTGGAGCCGATAGCATATCCGGCAATCAGCATACCTTCCAACACGCTGTGGGGATCGCCCTCCAGAATGCTCCGGTCCATGTATGCACCAGGGTCTCCCTCATCCGCATTGCAGATGATGTACCGATCGCCGGCGTGTTTTGCGCATGTGGCCCATTTGATTCCCGTTGGGAAACCACCCCCACCGCGACCCCTTAAACCGGAATCCTTTACGATCTGGATGATTTTTTCGGGCGATTCGTTGTTGAGGGCACGAACCAGAGCCAAATACCCTTTTTTGGCAATATATTCTTCAATAGCGTCCGGATCGATGTACCCGCAGTTTCGCAGGGCTATCTTTACCTGATTTTTGTAAAAAGGAATGTCTTCCAGAAATGGTGCGCTCTCGTATGGGGTGATCTTGGCCTGGGGATTTTCGAAATCATCTTCCAGAATGGATCTGGGGTCATGGATTTGACCGAGGATCCATTTTTTTTGTGAGATGCCTTCCCGGTAGTCCTCGATGGCATCAACAATCTTTTTTTCCGTGATGTTTTTATACATCACCCGGGGTTTGCCATCCTGAAATATTTCCACCAGGGGCTCCATTTCACAAAAGCCAATACATCCGGACTGACAAATCTGAATATCTTTATTGTCTTTGTAATTCTCCGCGGCTGTATCGAATGCTTTCTGGGCACCGGCTGCGATACCGCATGATGCCATCCCGACATTTACTTTTATGGCCTTGGGATGGTAGATGCTTTGTCGGTATTCTTTGCTGATGATTTCTAAGTCTTTTTCAGACTGGATTTTCATGTTGTTAGCCTCTTTCCGTTATTTATTCGTATTGATCCAATGCTTTGGGGATAGCGTCGCTGGATATCCTGCCGTGCATGTCTTCATTTATTTTAACGACAGGTCCAAGGCTGCAGCAGCCGATGCAACGAACAGATTCCAACGTAAAGCGGTTGTCTGGTGTTGTTTCTCCATCGTCGATTTTGAGGACCTCTGTAATTTTTTCGCGAACCCTTTCGCCGCCGCGGACATGGCATGCAGTACCGAGACAGATGGATATGATATTTCGACCCCTTGGTTTGAGGCTGAAGGTGCTGTAAAAGGTCGCAACACCATATATTTTACTGAAGGGAATGCCGATCTTGACCGATAGATATGTCAATGCCGGCTGGGGTAGATAGTTATAGCGGCGCTGGATGGCCTGCAGTATCATAATCAGGTTTTCTTTGTCACTGTTGAACTCTTTTTCGATTATGGTGTCAAGTTCCTGATAATCGACGTCGACTTCCAAAACTTGATCCTGTTTTAAAACTTTTGATTCACTCATATTTTGATCTCCAAAATACAGATGTCATACGCTGACGTTTCGAATATAAAAAGGTGTATTAACCCGCAACCGTCTGTTGGACCACGGGACAGTTCTCAACGCAAGCACCGCATCCGGTGCACAGGTCCATTTTAATGCTTCTGGCGCGTTTTCGAACCTTGACCTTGAAATTTCCGGGTTTGCCATCAACGGATTCAAGATCCGCGTATGTGATAAGCTCGATGTTCAGATGCCGGCCGACCTCGACCAGTACGGGAGAGATAATTCACATCGCACAGTCGTTGGTCGGGAAGGTCTTGTCAAGCTGGGACATTACCCCGCCGATGGAAGGTGACTTTTCAAGAAGGTAGACGTAGTATCCGGAATTTGCCAGATCAAGGGCAGACTGCATGCCAGCAATACCCCCTCCGACAACCAGAACCGAACCAATGATATCCTTTTCCATATTTTATCTCCTGGAAATGAATTGTAGTGATAAATTACCGGCCCTTAGCCGAATAGCTGCTGGGCCGTTTAACCAAGGAGTTTATCTATATGCTGGGTAGGGGCTTGTCAATAGGAATCGAAAAGAAAAAGACGGAAAAATGGGGAGGGTGGATCCTGAAGATTTCGAAAAAAAAAGTGAATCGTTTTAGGTTTTAAGTTTTAAGTGTTAGGTAAAGGCTGTAAGCTGTCAGCTCCTGGCAACGACAAATGACGCACGAAGTGCAAATGTCGGCCGATGGTTATCAAAACACCGATGCGATCGCGGACACACCCACGGTCGCATCGGAGATGTTCATGGTGGCAACAGTTCCCGGGATCAGGCGGCCAGTAGAAAGGCCTTGTCCGTGGCTTGGCGTATTTCGTCCGGCGTAAAAGGTTTGGGAAGATAATCCACGGCGCCCATGCGCGCCGCTGCCACAGCAGTCTCGATGCTGGCATACCCGGTGATCATGATAACCTTTGCCTGCGGGTTTTTGTCCCGGATGGTCTGCAGCAGCTCAAGTCCTTTGACACCTGGAATCTTGAGGTCCAGGAGTATCAACTTATACGGATGTGATGCAATGCTTTCAAGGGCTTCCTCTTTGGTAATTGCCTGATCGACCTGGTAGCCTTTTTTGAGAAGAATTTTACGGATATTGTTGTTGACCGCCACCTCGTCGTCGATGACAAGAATGTTTTTTGATACAGATTCCCTGGGAAATTCAAGGGTGACTGCGGACGGTTTTTCCATTTCTTTGGTCAGACGCGCAACATTTTTTTTCAGCGTCTCATAGGGTACCTGGACAGTGCCGTCGTATACCAGGTTTTCAATATATTCGGAACCGGTGACTGCTGCCACCTCTTCATAGTTGAAAGGCTGATCGATGCTGATAAGTTCTTTCATATCGATGCGCTTACTTTTTTTGGCGGCACGCTTTCTTTTTGCCAGCTGGGGGCATTTTGCCGTTTTTGTGCCGGCTTTACAGGTAGCGCCCAGTTTTTTGAAAATGTCACAGACCATGCTGCCGACTTCACAGAAGCCTTCCACAGAGTCCGAAGCGGTTATTTCGACGACAGGCATATCCGAACGGGAGGCTTGGTCAACATAGGCTTCGCCGGTCTGCCGGGCGACCTCATCCCTGTCAAAGGGAATATCCACATCAATTCTACCTCGTTGCATCATCTTGGCTACATTCTTCTTCAGCTCCTCATAGGGCACAAACGATACACCTTCGTTCTGCAGGGACTGTACATATTCGGGACCGGTGACCGCGGTCACTTCCTGATAATCAAAGGGCTGGTCGATACCGATCAACTGTTTGACATCCGTTCTCTTTTGCTTTTTGGCGGCTCTCTTTTTCTTGGCCAGTTGGGGGCATTTTTGTGTTTTTGTACCGGCTTTGCATGTGGCACCCAGTTTTTTGAAAATGTCGCATACCATGTTGCCTGTCTCACAAAAACCTTCCAGGGGTTCGGGCATTTTGACTTCGATAATCGGCATGTCCGAGGGTCCCAGTGATTTGGCATAGGCTTCTCCGGTTACAGCTGCCACTTCATCCACATCAAAAGGGATGTCGAGGTCAATGGCATCGATAAACGCTCTTTCCTCGGGAGTGGTAGGGGCTTCCGTGAGCTCTCCGGCCAGGGCTTTTTCAACGGTGGATCGCAGTTCATCGGGAGTGAAGGGCTTGGGGATATAATCCAGCGCCCCCATTCGAATAGCCTTCACGGCCGTATCGGTGGATGCGTAGGCCGTCATCATCACCGCCTTGGTGAGGGGCCATTGCTGTTTGACAAGCTTTAATAGTTCAAGCCCGTTTTTTCCGGGCATGATGATGTCGGATATAAGCAGGGAAAAGGATTCGACAGCCATTTTCTCCAAGGCTTCATCTGCGGTTGTGGCATGTACTATTTCATAATGGTTTTTCTTTAAAATTTTTTCCACATTGTTGCAGATGCTTTTTTCATCATCCACGACGATGATTCTGGGTGTTGTTTCCATGGGACCCTCCTGGTGATTTCGGTTTGAATAGGGACGATGTCGTTGTTTGGAGATTTATAAATGCACAAGGTGTGCCAAGCGGATTTGTTTTTATAATAGTTTGAAATTATAGTAAAAATAGGTTTATGTGTCGTCATGAGGGTGGGAAAGTGTACATAAAAAATATACAGATCGGAAAGGACCAACGCTGTAAAACAGTATGCTGAACCGGTCAAAAAAATAGCATTTTCTGTAGGATTTTGGTGCTAACATACTAAAAATGTAGCCAATAGAAACAGTACAGAGGGGTTACAGCGGGCTAAGGGGGGTGCGGGATGTATAAAAAAAACATACATGTATAAATAAAAGGGCTGTGCACTTTTATAAAACGCGACCTTGTCACTTTTTTAGTTTAGAACGCAACTTTCGGAATTCAGCTAACGCGAAATGAATAACCCCCTGGCGCTTTGCGAACTCGCCGGAAGGCCTCCTTACATCAGCGCTGGCCATACTGTTAAGCAGGCATGACTGCCAAGTGACCGTGTTTTCATATTGGATTTTCTTTAGTATGCGCTGATGTAAGGATCCCTATTCGGCTCAAACAGCGCAAATCACCATTGGATCACCCATTTCGCTCTATCTATGGTGAAAACCGGAAGTTGAGTTAACAGCTTTTGATGTTGAACATTTATCTTTAGGAAATCATTTCTTGTTTTTGATATGGCCGGGCAGTGTAATGCCGTGCTTTTTCATCAAACTCTGAAAGTTGGTGCGTTGAAGACCGGTTTTTTCACTGGCATGGGTGACATTCCAGTCGTTGTTTATCAGGGCATTGAGGATGAAATTCTTTTCAACCTTTTGTACGGCTTTCTGGCGAATCTCTTTTTTGATGGACTTGAGTTCTTCGTTGGTGGCGGGGGTGTATTCCACCAGGTTTTCCAGATCGCTGAATTCGCCCAGGATCGGTAGCTCCTTGACACCAATGATGTCCCTGTCGCAGAGAATGACCCCCCGTTCGATTACATTTCGGAGCTGTCTGACATTTCCGGGCCAATCAAATGCCAGCAGGCGGCTGGAGGCAGCTTCGTCGAGACCGCTGATGTTTTTATTCATGGCTTGTCCAAACTGTTTGATGAAATGGTAGGCAATGGGGAGGATATCCATTTTTCTTTCCCTGAGAGGCGGAATGAAAATGGGATAAACATAGATGCGATAATAAAAATCTTCCCTGAACGATCCTTGGGATACCATCTCCTCGAGATGGGTATTGGTGGCAAATATAAGGCGAATATCCACTTTCTTGGGTGACGTTCCGCCCAGGGGCAGAAATTCACGTGTTTCCAGGAACCGCAGGAGTTTTCCCTGGACCTCCATGCTGATATTGCTGATTTCATCCAGGAAAACCGTTCCCTTGTCAGCCAGCGAGAAAATACCGTCTTTTTGCCGGTAGGCACCGGTAAAGGCGCCCTTGGTATGACCGAAGAGCTCGTTCTCGAGAAGGTTTCCGGACAGGGTGCCGCAATCTACCGCAAAAAATACATTGGATTTCCGCTTGCTGTTTGCATGGACGGCTCTGGAGATTAACTCCTTTCCGGTACCGCTTTCGCCGGTTACCAGAACCGTGGCATCTGTTGGCGCTACTTTTTCCACCATGGAGATGACTTTTCTGATTTTGGGGCTGCTGCCGATGAGCTGGTGGGAAGTGATTTTTTTTTGACCGATCTGTTTTTGCAGATGCCGGTTCTGCCGCTGTTGCTCGATGTCCATCAAAGCCTGGTGTACAACCGCCCTAAGCTCTTGCGGTGTAAAGGGTTTGGGAAGATAATCATAGGCTCCCATCTTCATGACTTCCACGGCCGAGGCTACACTGGCGTACCCGGTGATGACGATGACGTGGGTATCCGGATGGGTTTCCTTGACCCTGTACAGCAGCTCCATGCCACCCAGACGACTCATCTTGAGGTCGGTGACGATGATACAAAACGGTTCATCCGCCATCATCTTCAATGCATCGTATCCATTTAATGCATACTGGACATGATGGCCTTGTTTGGAGAGGATTTTGACACAACTTTGGCAGATGTTGGGTTCATCATCCACAATGAGGATGCGCTGCTGTTCAGTGTTCATAAACCTTGTCCCTTGCAAGGGGGAGCCTGATGGTAAAGGTTGTTCCACGGCCAAGTTTGCTTTCGGCCCCGATGGATCCGTTGTGTTGTTCAATAATGCCGTGCGTAATGGCCAGCCCGAGACCGCTGCCGTCATCCTTGGTTGTAAAGAAGGGATCAAAAATTTTTAGCAGGTCCTTTTCGGAAATACCTTCTCCGTTGTCGGCCACAGACACGTTTATTTCACGGTTTTCAGGAACATACCGTGTAAGGACCCGCACATAACCACCGGCAGGGGTAGCCGCTATGGCGTTGAGCACAAGGTTGATGAGGGCTTGCTGAATCTGGCCCTTGTCCACGTGAACACTCGGCAGACTGGACGCCAGGTCGTGTTCCACGGACACATCCTTGAAAGCCGCCTGTTTTTTTGTCAGCAGGAGACTTTCCCTGACGATATCGTTGAGATCGTTCTCTTTTTTGTCCGGCTTGGTCTGCCGGGCAAAATCGAGCAGACTGCTGACAATCTTTCTGCATCGCAGGGTTTCTTTGGCAATGGTCTCCAATTCCGCATACATGGGGTCTTCGGGTTGGGTCTCTTCCTGGAGCAGCATGGATGTTGTTAAGATGGTGGTGAGGGGATTGTTGATTTCATGGGCCACGCCCGCCGAAAGCCGCCCAATGGATGCCAGTTTTTCCTGCTGCATCATGTTTTTCTGAATATTGATTTCACCCGTGATATCTCGCGATATCTCCACCACACCGAGAATGTCACCATCCTCGATGAGGGGATAGGTGGAGATGGAATAGTATATTTCCTTGTCGTCTTTGTCCAGGTGAACGTGGGTGGTTTGAGACGGCTCGATGGTTTCCATGGTTTTTATCAGCGGGCAGGGGTGCTTTTCTCCGGAACATGGAAAGGACTGGCGATGGGTAATTTCGTAGCAGTATTTGCCGATCACCTCCTCTCTTTTGAGCCCCAGCCGGTTTAGGACGGTATTGTTGACGTCGATGATGCGGTAGTCATGCCCGATGACCAGAACATCTTCCTGAATCAGTTCGTTGATCATTGTTTTGTAAAGGGCGTTGGTTTCGTAGAGTTCCTGGCTGGTCTTCTTATGCATGTTCGATACACGGGCAATTTCCCAGAAAAGCTGTGCGGTTCGGGTAGATATGGCCCGGACGTGCGGTCCCTTTTTTTTCAGGATGTCATAGATAATCTCTGGGTTGCCGGTGAGTTCAATAATCAGTTCGATATCGTCCCGGGAAAACAGGTCATCATAGTCGGTGGTGGTGAAGAGACCCTTTTCTTTGGCAAGAAGCATACCCGGGGCATGGGTTCTCAGGTCTGCCACCGCGACGACTCTGGGGTGTATTTCTTTGAATTGGTGCTGATCGATAAGGTTCAATAGCTGGGCGCATTTTTTACCACCCCCGACGACGGCGATGTTCATGGGTTTCTCCGGTCCAATTTGGCATGGTTACGGTTGGATCTGTTTTTGTTTCCGACGGTCATATGCGCTGCGCGCGTCATTTGCACTTTGTGCGTTATTTGTTCTTCGGACGTTATTTGCGTTACGCGCGTAATTTATTGTTGTTGATAGCTGATAGCTTACAGCCTACCTAAAACATAAAACCTAAAACTATCTATTGTTACGTCAAGCAAACGACATTAGCTCCCCTCTGCATCCTTGACCCTGACATGCTTGCTTTGTATACTATTATTCCGAATAAATATCAAACAGGTGTGGCTCAAGAAGGAAACGAAATAATTTTGATGGAACCTTTTCAATCAAAGCCAAGCGTGGTCATCATCTGCGGGCCGACTGGCATCGGCAAAACATCTTTTGCAATCCAGCTGGCCAGGTCTTTCCAGGGAGAAATCATCGGTGCGGACTCTATGCAGATATACCGGCAGATGGATATCGGCACGGCCAAACCGACCCCGGTGGAACGATCCATGGTTCCCCATCACATGGTGGATATTGTCGACCCGGACGAACCATTCGATGCAGAGTCATACGCCACACGGTCACTTTCCATTGTAATGGCCTTACAGGCGCAGCAGGTAGTACCATTCGTGGTGGGGGGCACGGGTTTATATATCAAGTCCTTGATTTATGGTCTATTTGATGCGCAGCCCAGGGACGAAAAGATTCGGATTCGTTTGAAGCAAACGCTTGAAAAAGAGGGGGCAGAGGTCCTTTTTGCACGCTTGAAACAGGTCGATCCTGTTGCTGCTCGAAAACTGCACGTCAATGATACCTACCGCATCCTACGTGCCTTGGAGGTATATGAAACAGCGGGGGTTCCCATTTCCGATTATCAGCAACGACACCGGTTTCAGGAAAGCAGGCTGACGACACTGAAATTCGGCCTGCATAGGGAGCGGAACCGGCTTTATGAACGGATCGATCAGCGTGTTGACATGATGATCCAGGCGGGTCTTCTGGATGAAGTCAGGTGCCTGCGGGAAGCGGGGTATTCAAGTGCGTTGAAATCCATGCAATCCATCGGTTATCGTCACATGTGTGATTTTTTGGACGGTCATCTGGACTGGCCGGAAACCATCCGGACCTTGAAGCGGGATACCCGGCGATATGCCAAACGCCAGATGACATGGTTCAAGGCCGACAGGGAGGTTGTCTGGGTGGACCCAATTGCTTCAGAGGATGTAAAAAACAGGATTCGGGAATTCCTGTCAGATTAATCAGATGTTTAAAAATAAATAGCTGTATTGCTGTGGATGAGTAAAATTGTTTTTGACAAGCTCTTTTGGCATGGTCATATTAAATGGAGACGTGATTGAAACACGATCCGGACAGGCTGCTTGGAGGGCCGCGAAAATACGATCGTCCGGGAAGATAAAAGACTTTTTTAATAGGAAAATGCGAAAAAGACCAGGAAAACCTTCGTATTTTAATAACTTTTTTAATGGGTTATCATAACAGGGAAGGAAAAAGCAATGCTAGGTAATAACAGACGTATGCAATGGATGTACAAATGGGTATTGCCCGTTGTCATGATGCTTGCCGTGGGAACCGGCTCCAGCTTTGCAGAAGAAGCCAAAGACATGGGCGGATGGGAACTGGGCAGCACCTACAACCAGTACTACGATGCATCAGAGATGGACCGCATCAGATGCACCGTCAAGAAGGTAACCACCGTGGTGCCGCTAAAGGGTATGGCCCCGGCTGTGATACTGCTTGTGGAGGAATCCAAGGGAGAAACGACCCCGGTGCATATTTGTCCGGAGTGGTATCTGGGAGTCAAAGATATCGGGATCAAGAAAGGCGACAGGCTTAAAATAAGGGGGTCCTGGGCCGAAATCAACGACGAATTCATCTTCATGGCTTCCAAGATCAAGAAAGGCGACTACTTTTCATTGAAAGTCAGATTGACGTCAAGTGGAAAGCCTTTCTGGACCATGGGGCCCGAAGAACTGGCCAAAGAAACAGCCAGCAATTAGAAGCTATCTTAAAAAGGTTTTTGTCCCAATTTCTGTGTTGGTCCCTTGATCCAACTTATCGGAATACTACAGTACTTTTACAACTTGAAACACTCACTTTAGGTTATTGTCAAGAAAGCCTGCCCTGGAACGTGTCCCGGCGTTCCAATTCCGCTTGAATCCGAGAAAGGGTTCCCATCTTGTCCCGGGACCAGTGGGGTGCGACCAGTTCTTGTGGGTGCGGGTCGCTGGTCAGTCTTTGAACGATCATGTCTTGGGGAATTCGCTCCAGAAAATCACACACCCGATCTACATAAGCGGTCTGTGTCATACAGCGGTATGATCCCTGCCGGAGCATGGTTTCAAGCCGTGTGCCCTTGATGACGTAAAGTAGGTGGATCTTGACGCCGTGGATACCTAGGTGTGAAATAAATTTCGCGGTCTGGTGTTCATGGGCAGTGGTTTCACCCGGCAGCCCTAAAATGACATGCGCACATATCTTAATACCTCTGTTTTGGGTTTTCTCAACGGCTCTTGCAAAACAGGCTGCATCGTGCCCCCGGTTGATCCGGGAAAGGGTGCTGTCGTGGGCTGACTGAAGTCCGTATTCGACCCAGACAAGGCACTTGCCTGCCATTTCCTGGAGCAGGGCCAGTTTTTCCTGGTCGATGCAGTCCGGCCGGGTCCCAATGGAGATACCCACGATACCGTCCACGCTGATGGCTTCCCCATAGAGAGATCTCAGGGTTTCAACAGGGGCATACGTGTTGCTGAACGACTGGAAATAGGCCAGAAACTTCTTGGCTTTGTAACGCTTGGAAAGGGCTGCCTTCCCTTGTTCGAGTTGCTGGGTGATGGAGAGCCCTTTTTTGTAAGCACCTGTTCCGGATCCCCGGTCATTGCAGAAGATGCACCCTTGGGTGGAGATGGCACCATCCCGGTTCGGACATGTCATACCGGCATCAACGGTAATTTTCTGGACCCGGCATCCAAACCGCTTGCGCAAATAAGTGTTGAGATCATTGTATCTTTTGTGAGTTGCCGTCATAGGGTGCTTGACCTATCTAAGTTTGGACAATCTCTATAATTGGTAATAAATATTAGGGAATCATAACCCAAACCGAAAGTTTTTAACCAATTTTGTTGTGATAAACCCAAAATTCGAATATCGAAACAAAAAAAGCAATCACGAAAACACGAAAACTGAAAAACACGAAAGTTTTAAAGACACTCCCAGCAGGCTGGGAGGAATCTCCGACCGTAAAGAATTCTATCTATTTTGGATTTGCGGTTCATGGTCTTTTTCGTGATTTCGTGATAAAAGATCTTTTTCTTTTCCAGTTTTTCCGTGTTAGGACTTATTTTTAACGGATACTTCGTGCATGCTTTGAACCGAAACAGCGAGCGCATTCCCCGTAGCTTGCTGCAGGGTACTCTTCAATTTACTAACTATGATTGCTGAATATTCTTGTATGGGTCAATGAATATCATAAAATCGTGCAACGATTTTATTTCAGGAGAATAATTTTTGTCTCACTACGCAACCACATACGATGTCATTGTCGTGGGTGCCGGGCATGCCGGTTGTGAAGCTGCCTTGGTAGCTGCCCGGATGGGTTGTCAGGTGCTACTGGTGGCCATGGATCTGGATAAAATTGCGGCCATGCCCTGCAGTCCCTCCATCGGCGGTATGGCCAAGGGCCAACTGGTCAAAGAGGTGGATGCCCTGGGGGGCGAGATGGCCAGAATTACTGACCGATCAGCCATACAGTACCGCATGCTGAACACCAAAAAGGGTCCGGCTGTACACTCTTCCAGAACCCAGAACGATAAGATACGTTATCATCTGGCCATGAAGCAGGTGATTGAAAACCAGCCGAACTTGGTGCTCAAGCAGACCATGGTGGAACGACTGGTGATGGAGGGCGGGAAGGTTGCTGGTATTGAAGATCATACCGGTTTTGGCTACCAGGCCAAAACCGTGATTCTGGCAACGGGTACTTTTTTAAGTGGTCTTGTTCATATCGGGTTTACGTCCGTGAAAGCGGGTCGGGCAGGGGAATTTGCTTCCTACGGTCTTGCGCAAAATCTCAGGGATCTTGGATTTAAGCTGGGAAGGATGAAGACAGGAACCCCACCGAGACTTCACAAGGCCAGCATCGACTTCAGCCGGTTTGAAAAGCACGAAATGGATGAAACCCCCAAGCTGTTTTCTTATTTTTCCAAAAAAGCCGAACTGAAACAGATGCCGAGCTATATCGGGCATACCAACAAGCGGTCTCATGAGATCATGGAAAAAAATCTCAAACACTCGGCCCTGTATGGTGGTATGATCAAGGGTGTTTCGGCCCGGTACTGTCCCTCCTTTGAAGATAAAATCGTGAGATTTCCGGACAGGGATCGTCACCAGATCATCCTGGAACCCGAAGGGATCGAAACAAACGAGATCTATGCCAGTGGTCTCGGAAACAGTCTTCCCCTGGAGATTCAGATTCAATTTGTGCGGTCGGTAAAAGGCCTGGAATCAGCCGAGATCATGCGTCCTGCCTATGCAATCGAGTACGACTATGTGAATCCGGTGCAGTTGAAGGCGATCCTTGAAACCAAAAGGGTGTCGGGTCTGTTTCTGGCCGGGCAGATCAATGGCACCTCCGGATACGAGGAAGCAGCTGCCCAGGGTTTGTGGGCCGGAATCAATGCCGCCAGCCAGGTACAACAGAGACCGGCATTTATTCTGGATAGATCCCAGGCATATATGGGGGTAATGGTGGACGATCTGATAACACGCGGAACCCAGGAGCCCTATCGCATGTTCACCTCGCGGGCAGAATACCGCCTGATGCTGCGTGAAGACAATGCAGATCTGCGGCTCATGCAGATTGGAAACAGCCTGGGTCTGATTGACGACAACACGCTGAAAGATGTTCATGACAGGCAAGAACAAATCGCGGCGGAGATCAAGAGAATCAAAGGGGTGGTGATCAAACCTTCCAAGGCCACCAACACCTATCTGCAAAGCCGGGGAACACGGCTGCTAAAGGATGGTATCTATCTGGATCGGCTCCTGAAAAGAACAGAGCTGTCCTATCATGCCGTCGAGATGCTGGCACCCGGGCCAGACCCCGTGAACGGGAAAGTGGCCAAACAAGTGGAAATCGAGATTAAATATGAAGGATATATTCACAGACAAATGCGGGAAATTGAAAAATTCAATCATTTGGAAAAAATAAAGATTCCAGACACCTTTGATTATCATGCTGTACATGGTCTTTCAAATGAGTTGAAAGAAAAGCTGCACGCCGTCCAGCCTGCATCCCTGGGGCAGGCTTCCCGAATGGAAGGCATAACCCCTGCGGCCATATCCGTTCTCATGATAGCCCTCAAGGCCAGTCATGCATCCTGAAACCTTGAGCGATTGCCGATCTTACCGCATCTACGGCGTCAGATGCCGTTCCGCATAGTCCACTATAGCGGAAAGACATCTTCCTTGTAGCTACAGTAACCTCGTCAATCGCTCCATTTCGGTTCAAAATCAATGAGTTCAATAACAACAACTGCGCTTGACACGGTTGGGCAAAGCGCTTAACTTAAACGTCATGAATAATAGGGTCTGAGGGTTCAAGGGTGATACAAGGGTTCGAGGGTCGCTGGCGGCTTCACGCAGATAGCAGCATCCCAGCATACAAGGGAGGATATCGCCTGTATTGAACTTGTCGGGTTTGAGGACATGGCTGTGCCGGTGCTTAAATAACGGTTGCCGTGAGCAACTCAATAAACACAACGAACACAACAAACACAATGAACGCCCTAACACTTGAACCCTTGGATCCTCGAACCCTCGGACCCTTATAAAAAACAACCGGGAAAAGAGATAACAACTTTAATAGAATTTACTATTGGGAATGAAGGTCAAATACCATGCCTGAGGCAGATTACTACAAAATTCTGGGTCTGAACAAGAGCGCTAGTGCAGAAGAAATAAAAAAAGCCTATCGAAAGATGGCCATGAAATACCATCCGGATCATACAAAGGGTGACAAGGCAGCGGAAGAAACCTTCAAGCAGATCAGCGAAGCTTACGCAGTTCTGAGTGACAAGGAAAAGCGTAAGCAGTACGATACCTTTGGGTCATCCGGATTCCACCAGCGCTATTCCCAGGAAGATATTTTCAGGGGATTTGATTTTGGTGATATCTTCAAGGAATTCGGCTTTGGTGGCATGAATTTTTCTTCCGGCGGCAGAGGAGGAGGGCGGTTCGCTTTTGGTGGGGATCCCTTCAGGGGTCGGGCAAGACAGACAGCGCAGACAAAGGGTTCAGACCTGGTTTATGAGCTTCCTCTGACCCTGCAGGAAGTGGCCACGGGTGCCAATAAGGCCATTAGATTCCAGCACAATGACCAAGCGGAAAATATTTCTGTCAAGATCCCGAAAGGAATGATTTCCGGCAAAAAACTGAGAATTGCCGGCAAGGGGGAAAACAGCCCGTATGGTGGAAAACCCGGAGACCTGTTTATCAAGTCTAAAGTTCTCAAGGACCCTGTTTTCAGCGCCAAAGAGTATGATCTGACACTTACACAGGATATTCGGTTGAGTGAGGCGATTTTGGGTACCAAGCTCCCGGTTCCTACCCTGAGCGGCCGGGAACTGAGCTTGACGATTCCCCCCGGCACCACCCATAAGACCCGCATGCGGTTGCCGGGTCACGGACTGCCGCACATGAAAGGTTCCGGGAGTGGTGATCTGTTCGTCACGATCCATGTCAAGACACCTAAAAACCTGACGGAGGAACAGAAAAAACTGGTACGGATGTTAGCAGATACTGGGATGTAACGAATTTAAATTATTGACAAGAAGGCAATTATCATGTAATTTCGTTGCCGGTTGCCGCGTAGATTACCCGGCCCGATTTCTGTTCTGACTAAAGCGAATACTCAAATATCCAAAGATCCCGAATCTACCCGAAATTTGTCACATGAATTTTTTAACGGGTGCCTGCTGACCCAAGAGGGGGCACTGACGAGCGAGGGCTTACCATGATTATCACCTGTGAAAACTGCGAAACCAGTTTTAACCTGAATGAACAACTTTTAAAGCCGACGGGTTCAAAAGTTCGATGTTCCAGGTGTAAGCACATGTTTACAGCCTATCCGCCGGCTTTGCCGGAACTTGAGCAAGTTGTTGTCGAAACTGTGGCACCCGAGGAAATCCAAGAAAAAAGCGAAGCAGCCGAAACACCCGAGACCGAACCCACCGCTGGGGAAACAGGCGAAGTGGCAGCCGAAACCATGCAGGAGGCGGATGCTGAAGAAGGTGTTGGTGATGGGATCGAATTCACGGATAAAGAGGAGATGGATGCGTCCGTGGATGGTTTTGACCCGGAGTTCGATATTGATACGGTGTCCGAAGAAAATGACATTGCAGCGAAAACTGTCTTAGACGACGAGAACGGTGGTCAAGCAGCTTCTATTGGGGAACTGGATGTCGATCTGCCGGAAGAAACCACAGACGAGACCCAGGCGTCGGCCGAAGTGGAAGCGGAGATGGAGGAGACAGACCTGCCCGATATCGAAGAATCACTTGACATGGAACCGGCGGCGGAGGAAACGCCCTTCGAAGATGTTTCCCTGGAAGATCTGGATTTGGAATTTGACGAGACAACCGCAGAGGAGACACCGACCGATGGCGACACCTTAGAGGATTTGGATCTGGATCTGGATCTGGATCTGAAATTTGATGAAGAACCTGAAGAAACGGCACCCATTGAAGAGGATGTCTTGGAAGATCTTGATCTGGAGCTTGATGTGGCGCCTGAGGCGGAGGCACCCGTCGAAGAAGATGTGCTGGAAGATCTCGATCTGGACCTGGAACTTGATGTGACCCCTGAAGAGGAAATCTCGACCGAAGAAGACACCCCAGCTGAAGAGTTGAATCTTTCTGATTTAGAGTTATCCATGGAATCCGAAATAGAGGCCGAAACCGATGAAGATGAACTGGATCTCGATCTTGACAGGGATTCAGAACTGGAAGCGGACTCAAGTTTGATCGTAGATCAGAACGACACAGATTCGGAAGAACTCGATTTTTCAGATTTTGAAGAAACCCTCATTATGGATTCACCCCTGAAACTCGAAATCGAGGATGCTTCTGAGGATTCCAAGGAAGAACTCGACTTAGACCTTGATCTTGAAATGGAGGATGATGCACCCTCGGAAGTTGAATCAGTGCCTCCTTCCATGGATAAAGAGGATGCCGAGCTCGAAGACCTTGATTTTGAACTGGATATGGAGCTTGAGGGAGAGGATGCAGCAGGCACCGATGATGAGGATAGTGAGGTTATTGACCTTTCAGACATCGAAAAGATGCTGGAGGGAGATGGTCCAGAGGGTGAAACTGTCAGCCTTGTACCAGATCTTGACGATATCGAAACCGAAGTGGAAAGATGGAAAGAGACTACCGATGCCGACGATCCGATGGATGAGACAGGTGAAATTGATCTGTCGGACATTATGATCGATGCAGATGATGATGATCTAGAAGAAGATATCGAAGATGTGGAACTGGAATTGGACATCGACGAAGCATCCGAACCGGTAATGGCGGCAAGCGGTGAACGTGAACCGGAAAATATCGACATCTCAGGGTTTGAGGACTTCGATATCCCAGCGGAAGGGGACAAGGTTGAGGGACATTTCAGCGGCGGAGACATCGAACTCGAATTTGAAGTCGATGGAGAAGCCGACGATCTCGATACGATGGCCACTGTATCCGATGCCGAAGAGATCGGGGCGGGAGCTGAAACCGTTGAATATGCGGAACCCCTGGTGGATGTCGATGAAGCACCGGCCCAGAAAGAAGAAAAAGAGAAGAAAGTAAAAAAAATAAAGCCTATCAGGAAAAGTGGTATTCTTCGGCCGCTTATGTTGCTCTTGCTCCTGATTTTGCTGCCACTGGTTGTGATTGTTCTGCTGGATAGATTCATGGGTATGAATGTGCCGTTTGTGACAGATTATCTCAAGCAGGTACCTTATCTCAACCAGGTGATGAAGCCCGAGATCAAGGAAGTTGGGGAGATCAGCGTTGACAAAATCAGCAGCAAGTTTATCGATAATGCAAGGCATGGAAAATTATTTATCATCACCGGCACGGTGAAAAATGAATTTTCCGAAAGCCGCAAGTATATCAAGATACAGGGCAGCCTTTTTTCTAGTGGTAAAACACTGGCAAAAGAGGTGACCGTATACGGTGGGAATGTCCTTTCAGACCAGGACCTGTCTAAAATATCGCTGACGGATATCAACCAGCGTTTGTCGAATCGATTTGGGGACAATAAATCCAATTTTGATGTAAAACCGGGAAAGTCTATTCCGTTTATGGTCGTGTTCGCGGACCTGCCGGAATCTCTCGAGGAGTTTACAATCGAAGTCTCCGGATCTTTCCCGGCAACAAAACAGCAATAAACAGCTTGACTTCAGCATATCAAGTTGGTAGGAAACCCGCTGTTAAATTTTGGGAAGTCTGATTCTAATTGGCGATGTAGCTCAGATGGTCAGAGCATGCGGCTCATATCCGCAGTGTCCGGGGTTCAATTCCCTGCATCGCCACCACAGATAATAAAAAACCGTAATCTCAATAGGTTACGGTTTTTATTTTGCACAGATTGCACCAGATTGTAAAGATGGCCAAAGTTTATCAACTGGCTTCATCCCTCACGTCTCCACTTCCATGGTGGCATCGGATTTGGTGTTTGTCATAAAATTTATTTCTTTTATTATTTAGCCTCCTTTTGAGCTGAAATTGTCCAGCCCTCATTATATACCGGATCATCATCAGCTACCAAGCCGTACCAAGTCAGATTTCCACCCCGGGTGGCCGGAGGTCGATTGTCAACCCAAGCCCGTGCCTCTTTTATTGTTTTATATTTTTTGTGCCTGACTTGGTACTCTTCCCAGTTCCTATCGTAAAAAATCTCATAGAACTTGTACTCCTCTACCATTTCCTTCCCATCCTTAGTCCAATTATCTATCTGTTTCATTGCATTCTCTAAGGTAATGAACCTCCTGGATTTAACTTTATATTGTCTTTTGGCCGTTTTTTCATCTTTGTCGAAATAAATCCTGTATCCAAACAAAGCTTATACGCTTTTTCCCAGACTTTTAACTCTTTATAATTTTTAAGCATTTAGCTGGCGATCCACTTCATCTCACTTGAATCCTGGACCCCTGGAATCCTTGAATCCTTAATTTGGATCAACTCTTTTTGACTGGATGCCGGATCGCGTCCGGAATGACAATAGAGACCCCGTAGCTTGCTGCGGGGTAGTTCATTATAATTTGTTTAAAAGAATTTGTTTTTGGGAGGGTTTCAAATGAATTTCCCTATGGAAAGTCGCGGGGAAATAAACTCAAATAGCACTTGGTCAGTTGGGAGGCGTGGATCAGTCAACGGCCATTGAAGCCGGGGAAATACTGGGCGCTCAATCCATAGGAACCATCATGGGCGATATGATAAGGATGGATGTGCGGATTATCAAGATTGAAAGCAGCGAGTTGGTAATGGCTGAATCTGTAAGCAACGAATTCAAAACAGACGGACAGACTTAGAGCAGTGTAGTATTCTTGTCAAGCTTTAGGAAAAGGGTCGATCAGGCGACTTTGAGCAGTCGCAGATTCTCTTCTTCCGGGACAAACTGGAGGGCTTCACAGATGTAGTCGATGTTGTTTCGGATGGCCATGCGCCGGTGCTGTCCCACTGGGCTGCCTTGGGCAAAGGACTTGGCCATGATGGCCAGGAGTTTGACACGCTGGTAAAAGATATGGTCTACCTCGAGAAGCCTATTGGATTCCGGATTCGATCTGAAATTGTTATGGTACCCATTCCAGTCCACACAATCCCTGGCCACGATATCAGCATTCCTGGCAATCGCTTTGAGCCGGTGTTCTCCCATGGGATAATTCCCTGTAAACGCTTTGGCCATAATGACGAGGAGTCTGAGCCTGGAAAGAAAAACATGATGGTGCTGGATTTGTTTCATGCCTGATCGGGCTGCGCCGAATCTCTTCATAGTTAATTCCGAGGGGTTAATGCAGTTGAGGTTGAAGACAAAATCACTATAAAATAAATGGATGAAACTGTCAAAGGGTAAAATAAAATCCTTTGGGAATTTTTTTTGTTTTAACCCAAATTGAACGATTGCCAAAGTTGCCGTAGCTACAAGAAAGGTGCCGCTCCGCTATAGTGGACGATGGGGTATGGTATTTGACCTCGTGGATGCGCTAAGATTGGTAATGGTTCATTTTGGGTTGAAGATGGTTTCAGCCTTGAGGTAATGGCTGCCGATATCCCTGCGCAGGTCGAGTCTGTTTCCCTTGGAATCTTCCCGGGGAATGACCCGTATTTTGCCATTATCAAAGGCCGACAGCAGTTTTTTGCGCAAGCGGTCCGCGATGGCGCCGCAGCTCTCATGCGCCTTGATGGTAGCATTTGCATTGAGAAATGCCACCCGGGTGCCGTCGGATTTGAAAATCTCTTTTTCATCTATCCAGGTCATGGCCGAAGGAATCACCTGGATCCCTTTTCGTTTTAAATATTTGGTATCGATTTCAAGGGGCTCGCCCTTGGTGCAGGACCAGGGGTACCCTTTCTGACCGTCAGGACCTCCCGGGCCCGTCATTAATGCAATACACAGCGAAACCTGGTCCTGTCTGACTTCCGGGACCACCGTGTGCAGGTTGCCTGTCAGTGTCGCCTGGATGAGGGCGCCCAGATTTCTGAGGCGTCGGGCAACGGGTTGGGCTTCGGGTTCACCCGGTCGGATGTTGATCTCGCTGACACGGATGCGTGTGGGATTCATGGCGCCGTCAAAAGAAACAAAGCAGCCGGGGTACAGTATAGCGGGTCTCAAAAGCCCCCTTTGCTTCATCTTTTGAATAAGGGGTTCGGCAATGGTGCTGCCTGCCAATTTCAGCAACGCGGGGGTTTCCATGGGGTGGGGTGAGACCGCTCCGGTCCCGCCGGTAATGGGATTGCTTTTGCTGGCCGGGCCCTCAAATCGTTCGGGATAGTCCATGGCCGTGGGCAGTATCTGATAATGTCCTTGATGATCCACAAAAATAGTAAAACTGATTTCAACACCTGCCATGAGTGACTCGATCAAGAGGGGCCAGACGTTTTTTTTGCCAAAGAGCTTGCGATAGCTGTCTTTGTAGTCATTGATGAGGGTATCGTATACTTCCCGTATTTCCCACGAGTTCAGGATGATGCGGGCACCTTTGCCGCCGGCGGAATATGGGTATTTCAAAACAGCGCCGCCGAACTGCTGGATGTAAGCCAGGCAGGTTTCCAGAATGGTGCTGTAATCCTTTGCATCGGTGCTGGTCCAGGCATCGGCCACGGGGATTCCAGCCTCCATGCACAGGTCTTTACAGGCGATTTTATCGCCTTCGATAAAAGCCGCGGCGGCATTCAGGCCGAGAATTCTGTCTCCAAAGCCTTCTTTTTCCACGGCGTCCACCAGGCCTTCAAAGAGAAGACCCTCGGGCATGGGGACAACGTAGTCCACTGCCCCCTGTCTCAGTGCTTCGACGATGGCCGCGGCATACCCTTCTGCAGAATTGTCTTTTGTGGGGATGAAAGCAACCGGCCAGTTCATGATCTCAGCAAATTTTGGCATTGAGGGCGTACCCCTGAAAACCATGCCAATGTATTCATCGTCATTAAAAGCACTGGTGGCCGTGGAAACGACAAAGGCCCATAACAGCGTCCTGCCGTCAGTTCCTGCAAAGGCAATTTTTTTCATTGATTCTTTTCCAATAGCTGTAAGCAATAAGCCATAAGCCATAAGCGGCATTCAGCTTATTGCTTATGGCTTATTGCTTGATTAATGTTCATCTTGACATATCAAGTGGTGTTCCTATGGTCAAATGATAATTAGGAAAAGGGACGACGCTGCGCACAATAAAATCGTTTTACGATTTTTTGTTGAAATCGAATCCGGGATTGTAATATAAAAAGGTATGTTCACATGTTTTGAAAAAATAGTTGAGGAACGGATTCGCAAGGCACAGCAGGAAGGTGCCTTTGATGATCTTCCCGGTGTCGGCAAACCCCTACCCAGTGAAGACATGGAGATACCGGAGGATATCCGGCTGGCATACAAAATTCTAAAAAATGCCGATTTTATCCCCCCCGAACTCGAACTGCGCAAAGAGATTCATAGTATGCAGGAGCTTTTGTCCGGTATGCCGGAAACCGCTGAGAAATATAAAACCCTCAAAAAACTGAATCTACTTATCATGAAGCTAAATACAATGCGTGGCGCACGCATACAGTTCGATGTTCCACAGCAGTACCTGGGTCCAGTAACAGAGCGCCTGGGAACAGACCTTTCTTCAGACGACAACGCAATCGATGCAAAAAAAAAATAAACCAGCGAGCAATCAAAAAGATGGTCTTTTCAAGTCTGTGATGCTGGCGTATATGGTTCTGGTTCTGCATGTCCTGCTGATGCTGGGTCTGGGTCTCCTGGTCATCTTTTTCCGTGGCGTTGTTCAGTATATACTCTGGATTTTTCTATTTGGTACGGTCGTTGTTGTGGCTTCCGGTCTTTATTTCTACCGACGTATGAAGGCCGAGGGAAAGACATTGAAGCAGACACTCTCATCGCAGATGTTTGCGGGTCGACCTGTGGAAGTGAGCCTTCTGGGGGGCATGGCCTCTTTCAGGGTCGGCATGCCTGGACCTGCCAATGGTCTCGAAACAAGAAAAGTGGGCCCAACACATCAACTGGAGGATTTCAAAACCAGCCAACTCCGGGATCTAACCCAGCTGGCCCGTCTACTGGAAGATGACCTGATTACAAGGGATGAGTACGACGAAGCCAAAAAAAACCTTTTCAAACAAACGGGGGGAATGCCATGAAAAAAATCAATCTTGCACTCCTGTACGGTGGTATTTCATCGGAGCGTGAAGTCTCTCTGAACAGTGGGAATCAGGTCTTTGATGCCCTGGACAAGGAAAAGTACAATATCATCCGCTATGACCCGAAAACAGATCTGCCCCGACTGATATCGGAAGCGTCCCAGATCGATGCGGCACTGATCATCCTCCACGGGCCTTATGGGGAAGATGGGACGATTCAGGGCTTGCTGGAACTTCTCCATATTCCGTATCAGGGATCGGGCGTCATAGGCAGTTCCGTTGCCATGAACAAACTGGCGACGAAACAGATGTATGAACTGGCAGGTCTGCCAACGCCGCCTTATATGGTTTTGAAACAGGGGGACCGGATTGATATTGCTGACTGTGAGGAAAGATTCGGGCTACCTATGGTGGTAAAGCCACTCGAAGCCGGTTCGAGTGTGGGGATGACGATTGTCAAATCAGTCTCGGAAATCGAGACAGCTGCTGAAAAAGCCTTTAAGCACGGGGACACCATACTGCTGGAAAACTTCGTGGATGGCACCGAGATCACGGTGGGCGTCATCGGCAACCAGACCCTGGAAGCCTTGCCGATTATTGAAATCGTTCCCGGGGATGCTTATGAGTTTTTTGACTACGAAGCCAAATACACCCCAGGTGCAACCAGAGAAATTTGCCCGGCCCGTATCAGTGAGGCCATGACTGAAAAAGCCCAGACCTACGCCAAAATGGCTCATGAGGCTCTGTTCTGTGAAGGTTACAGCCGCACGGACATGATCATGCAGGCAGAAGAGATTTATATTCTTGAAACCAACACCATCCCTGGTATGACCGCCACCAGTCTTTTACCCCAGGCCGCTGTTGCTGCCGGTATCAGCTTTACAAAACTCCTGGACCGATTAATCGAACTGGGTATGGAGAAACACCGATTGAAACGGAAAACCTAACAAGAGGCTTGCTCCCAAATGATATTAGAAAAGAGAAGATGTTTGACTTGAAGCGTACCCTATTACCGTTTCAATAATATTCAAATCACAAAGAACAAACCAAACACTAAGCACCAAGTACTAAACACTAAACACAAAACACCAAACACAAAGGAACACATTTTAATGGAATTCAAGAAATTTGAGAACAGTGCAGGCGTCGGCATTGTCATGGGAAGTGACTCGGACCTGGGTGTCATGCAGGAAACAACCCGTATTCTAAAACAATTTGAGGTGCCGTATGAAATAACCGTGGCATCTGCCCATCGGAGTCCTGACCGGGCGGCCAAATTTGCGACAACAGCCCGGGAACGCGGTATCCGGGTCATCATTGCCGGTGCGGGACATGCTGCACACCTGGCAGGAGCCATGGCAGCTCATACATCCCTGCCGGTCATTGGTGTACCCATTGATTCGTCCTGTCTTCAGGGTTTTGATGCCCTCCTGTCCACCGTACAGATGCCGCCGGGGATTCCAGTTGCCACCGTATCCATCGGAAAATCGGGTGCCAGAAATGCCGGTATCCTTGCCGTGCAGATACTGGCATTGTCCGATGGTGTACTTGAAGCAAAACTGGCTGACTTTAAATTGGATATGGCGGAAAAAGTAGCGCAGAAGGCCCAGGCCCTGGAAGCATAAGATGGTGTTCTGGAACATTTCTGCAACAACACCCGACCCGGACACCATTCATTCCGTTGTCCAGGTGATCCGAAAAGGGGGCGTCATTGCATTTCCCACCAGTACCCTGTATGGGCTGGGGGCGGATGCAAACAACCCCCGGGCCGTCGAGAGTATTTTTGACATAAAGGGGCGTCAATCCCATCATCCGCTGCTGGTTTTGATCAGGGATAAGACATGCCTGCCCGAATTGGTCAGGGAGATACCCCCCAAAGCTGTATTACTGATGGAGGCATTCTGGCCGGGGGGAATTACAATGGTGTTGCATGCCGGCAAACAGGTTTCTAAGCGGTTGACAGGGAATACTGGCAAAATTGGTGTCCGGGTGCCGAAACATCCTGTAGCGGCCGCTATTGTGACCCAACTGGCAGGGCCCATGACCGGGACAAGCGCCAACCTGTCGGGCAGGGGGGGCTGTTCTGATATTTCTTGTCTGGAAGAGCAGGTGTCGGCACAGCTTGATGGCGTGGTAGATGCCGGTCCGTTGAAAGGAGGCAGGGGCTCAACGGTCATCGACGTGACCATTGATCCACCGCAAATTCTCAGGGAAGGCACAATTTCAGAACACCAGATATTGTCCGTTCTCTAAAATTTGATTCTCTGGTTATTTGCACGATTGAAACTGGCTTGTTATACCGATCTATGGGGATGGATATTTTAGCCTGCTAAATCAAGGGCGGATAAATCTTTCACGAAAGAGCGACATGGTCGCGTTTTATAAATTCGTGAAACGAATTTATTGACAATCACAAGGGATTTCACTATAAACCCACCCAAATGCCGGAGTGGTGAAACTGGTAGACGCAGAGGACTCAAAATCCTCCGACCTTACGGTCATCCGAGTTCGATTCTCGGCTCCGGCACCACGTAAATTTAAAGGGTTAACCAACATGTTGGTTAACCCTTTTTTTAATCCACGGACAGGGCTTCTTCGTTGTTCTATATTGCTTAGCTACTTCTTTCCTATTCTTTTTTTGCAGTATGGCAATGCTCCTATTGGGCATTGGCCTAGTAGGCCTGGCTGGAGCGAGCAGGAAGAAATCCAAAAAGTAATTTAAACAAGTTATCAAAGTGTATAAGCAGGGTTATAATTGGCCCTGCTTTTTTATGTAGCGTTTGGATATCATTGTTCAATTCATTAACGAATATAATTCAGTATTAACCATAAATTAGCATAAATAAATATAATTACATTAAATAATGCTAAATTATAATAGAGTTATGTCCCTAAAGGGTCTAGCGAATCCCTCCATCATAACCTCCTTCAATATTCTACATTCCTTGTTCTACATTCGATATTTTCTTTTTTAATTTTCACCGGATCGCTATAACCGTTCCGGGTCCTCCACCTTTGGTGGAGGTTTTAGATCAAAATAGTGCCCATGGGGATGTCGCTTTATCCCCCCGGAGCATGGCCTTAGACATATTAGTTGTTGAGGTTTATCTCAATGTTTCCAGCTACTTTAAGAGCAAGGAAAATCAATAGAATCAAAATACTAATTGCAAATATAGGGCTTTTCGTATATGGTCCCCGTTCCCGACCAGATCGGACTCAAAATCCTCCGACCTTACGGTCGATGCCTAGCATTGCCGCATGGCAGAACAATTCTCGCAGCTTGCTGCGAGGTTCTTCAATTCTTAAAATTTGAAACGCTCAACTTAGGTACAAGGATCAAGATGGAAGAAAAAAGATATCTGTCTGCCCAGGAGTTGTTGAATGATGCTTTTAAGCTCGGAATACGAATTTTTAAAAGCGGATTCAGACCCAGTTTTATTATCGGTGTCTGGCGCGGCGGAACACCGGCAGCAATTGCGGTTCAGGAAATATTAGACTATCTAGGGGTTAAAACGGATCATATTGCCATTAGGACCTCCTCTTATTATGGTATCGATCATAGAAACAAAGAGATCCGTGTCCACGGCTTAGAGTATGTTGTCCGGCATGCCAACTGGGATGACGGACTGCTTATCATCGACGACGTATTCGATTCCGGCAGCAGTATTAAAGCGATCGGTGAGACACTTCGCAAGAAGATGCGTCGCAACATTCCAAATGATATTCGTATTGCCACCGTGTGGTTCAAGCCAAAAAGAAATGTAACGGAAATAATTCCTGACTATTATATCCATGAAACCGACCAGTGGCTGGTCTTCCCCCACGAACTGGACGGTCTTAGCCGTGAAGAGATATTTGCCAATAAACCGGGGCTGAAAAAGATGCTCGAAAATGCGGGTTTAAGCTGAGTTATTCCCAATGTGTTCAGCATTAGATTGTGCTTGTGATCTTATAATAGGTCACATCATTTTGATGATAAGGGTTTGAGAAAAAGATAACGTCTCAAGCCCTTTATTAATTGTGGGAAATAGGAAAGGGCTTGTGAATGGACATTTCGAGATGGTACAATAGACTCTGTCGCAAGAAAGATTCTTAACACAACCAAGGAACAGACACATGAAAACCATCAAAAATGATCCGAAAACCTACGATGTCATTATTGTGGGTGGAGGACCGGCCGGTTTGTTTGCGGCATATTTCCTGAGCGAACATGCCGATCTGGATGTACTGCTCATCGAGAAGGGCAAAGGAATTTCCAGTCGTAAATGCCCGATCAAGGAAGACCAGGGTTGCGTAAAATGCAAGCCCTGCAATATTCTCTGCGGTGTTGGGGGCGCGGGACTCTTCTCAGACGGCAAATTGAACTACATCCACAAGCTTGGAAAGACCGACCTGACCCAATTTATGCCCCAGTCCAGCGCCGAAGATCTTATCGACGAGACCGAAAAAATATTCAACCGTTTTGGTATGGACGGTCCTGTTTACCCCACGGACATGGTTAAAGCCCGGAACATTCGCAAACAGGCCAAACGATACGGCATCGATCTCTTGATCATCAAGCAGAAGCACCTGGGGAGTGACTGCCTCCCGAGTCATATTGAAGGTCTTGCCAAAGAAATTAAATCAAAAGGCGTCGTGATACATACGTCCGAAGAGGTGAAGGATGTTATCGTAAAAAAAGGAGCCGTTGCTGGTGTTCTTACCAATCGCAAACGATACAAGACCCGAAATGTCATTCTGGCGCCCGGCCGCGTGGGTGCGGAATGGGTTGGCAGCCTGGCCATAAAAAATGGACTGGGGCTGGCACAGCGGGGTATCGAGGTGGGGGTGCGGGTGGAGGTGCACAACGATATTATGCAGGATCTATGTGATATTATCTACGACCCGACTTTCTTTATTCAGACGGGGAAGTATGATGATGAAACCCGGACATTTTGTACCAATGCAGGAGGCTATGTGGCCCAGGAAACCTATGCAGATTTCGTGTGTGTAAACGGCCATGCATATCTCAACCAAAAATCGAACAACACGAATTTTGCGTTCCTGTCAAAAGTGGTTCTGACGGAGCCTGTGACCGACAACCAGGCATACGGGGAAGCCATTGGCAGTCTGGCAAGCCTCATTGGTGGCGGTCGGCCAATCCTGCAGCGTTTCGGCGATCTGAAACGGGGCCGGCGGAGCACCTGGAACCGGGTTCGAAAAGGGTATATTGAACCGACCCTGAACAACGTTGTGTGCGGGGATATCGCCATGGCCCTTCCGGAGAGGATTTTGACAAATATCATGGAAGGACTCGACAAACTGAATTTCGTGGTGCCGGGTGTGTCCAACGACGAAACCCTTCTCTATGCACCGGAGATCAAATTTTTTGCCACACAGGTTGAGACCGACAATCATCTGGAAACCAAAATAAAAGGCATGTATGTGGCCGGTGACGGTCCCGGTGTGGCCGGAAATATCGTATCTGCCAGTGCGACAGGGTTGATACCGGCCAAGGCAATATTGGGCTCCATTTAACAGACTGTTTTACGTTTTAGGTGTTAGGTTTTAGGTGAGCTGACAGTTATAGGCTGACTGCAGCATCCCAGCTTCCAGGCATCCTAGCGTCCCAGCGTACTGAAGGGTTTGAGGGTTCGAGGGTGATACAAGGGTTGGAGGGTCAAGCCATAAGCTACTTAATGCTTACAGCTCACCGCTTACAGCTTATGGCTTATGGCTGCCGGTAATTAGGTCCCTAAGAAAACTGTCAACAGCCTGGTTGTAGAGGTGGTAGAAATCTTCTCCCGGCAACAGGGTGGCTTCCATTTTTCTGAACTGGATGAGGCCATGCAGTGTTGCCCAGAGGATAACGGCATGGCGTCTTGGCTGGGTTGTATGAAAGGCTCCCTGCTGCCTGCCGCTGTCGATGGCCGTCACCAGGATATTCAGGACCTGACTGGCGTGTTTGTCGATCTGCTGCTTGAGACCGTGTTCGAAAACAGTACCCGGCGAGGACAGGAAAAAATTCAAAATGTCAAAATAGTCTTTGCTTTTTTCACTGAAAGTCAGGTAGGCACGGGCAATCTTGCGGAGGCGTGTCAGGGGATCTTCGGTATCCTTGGCTGTTTTCTGTATTTCCCGGGCCAGCATCTCGAGCCCTTCTTCCTGCAGGGCGATAAAAATATCTTCCTTGCTTCCAAAATAGGAATACAGGGTTCCGACACCTAACTCGGCTGCCTGGGCGATTCGCTTTATGGAGGCCATGGCCATGCCGTGTTTGAACAAAACGCTTCTGGCTGCTGCCATGATCTGGGCCTGCCGTTCCCGTATTTCCCGTTTTCTTCTATCCTTCAATCCCATGATAGCTAACCAATAAATAAGCGGCGCAGCCGCGCCCGATAAAATCATCCAGTGATTTTATTCTGGAAGTGCAAAACGTGTAAAAATAAAGGCCGTAATGAGCCCGGCTACAATATGCCAGATGCCCCACCACCCAACCAGGATGGCCATGCCCCCTAGACCGCCAAAAAAATTGAATACCAGAACCAGCCCCAAAGCCGAGTTTTGAATGCCCACTTCAATGGCTACGGCCCGTGAATCCCTTTCCGGCAGGCGGAACAGTCGTGCCGACCAGTACCCGAGATTCAATGCCAGGGCATTGTGCAGCAGCACCACCAAAATGACCAGTCCGATAACTTCGAGAAAGATCTTCCAGTTAGCGGCCAGGGCTCCCAGGACGATCAGGATGAAGAAGACCAGGGTAAAAATTTTAAATGGCTTGCGAACCTTATCGGCCAGACCCGGGAAAATCCGGGACAGAAAAATCCCGATGGCCAGGGGTATTCCCAGGATGATAAAGACCGTGAAGAAAACATCCATGGGGCTCAGACTCACTTTCTGGAGAATCGGTGCGGTATCCGGATTGAGGCTGCCCCAGAGGGCCAGGTTCAGGGGCGTCATGATGATGGACGCCAGTGTAGAAACAGCGGTCATACTGATGGAGATGGCCGTGTTTCCTTTGGCAAGATAGGTCATCAGATTCGACAGGTTCCCACCCGGGCATGCCGCCACCAGAATCATCCCCAGGGCGACCGACGGCAACGGTTTGATAATCAGGGTCAACAGGAAGGTGAATGCGGGGAGCAGAATGAACTGAGCAACCAGACCGATAACCGGTGCCTTGGGTGCCTTGATGATCCGCTTGAAATCTTCCAGCTTCAGATCGATGGCAACACCGAGCATCATCAGGCCGATGGCTATATTGATGATAAGCAATCCCTGGGCATTGAAATTGAGACGGATCTGATCGACGACAACGGGGTCCATAATTGTCTCTCCTAAGTTGAATTAATCGATTTATTACCATATCGGGAAATAAACACCATGGAGTGGGAGTTTAAATTAAAGGGTTCGAGGGTTCAAGGGGGCGGTTGGTCGAGGGTTATTGAGCTTTTACAACCAGCCATAAGCCGTAAGCGGTAAGCGGTAAGCAGCTTAATGCATGTAGCTTAAAGCTTATAGCTTATAGCGCCACCCTCGAACCCTTGGCCCCTCGGACCCTCAATACGCTGGGACGCTATGATGCTTGGAAGCTGAGATGCCGCTATTCGCTTTAAGCCGTCAGCCACCCTCCAACCCTTGTATCACCCTCAACCCCTCCAACCCTAATATTATTCCATCTTCCCCGACCGTGCCGCGGCCCAGAGCCAGTTGCCCGGAGGATCCACATTGGCATCCGGGTCCACCACCGCATGAATGACTGCCGGCTTTCCCGACTGGACAGCCCGTTCCAGGGCCGGGCAAATATCATCACCGGTTTCCACATACTCTCCATGACAGCCCATGGCAATGGCTACCTGATCATATCGGACCGGTGCATGGTCGTGACCAAACCAGTCGGCTTCCCGGCCGAATTGTCTCAGTTGAGCACTTTTTTCCATGCCATAGGCACCATCCACGGCAACGATGATGATGACTGGCAGGTTGTTGCGCACGGCGGTTTCGAGCTCCTGCATATTGAATCCAAAGGCGCTGTCACCGGTGACACAGTAGACATGTCTGTCCGGGAAGGCCAGCTTGGCGCCGATGGCATAGGGCAGACCGGTTCCCAGATGACCGTAATTCATGGAATAGATTACCGATCGCTGCTGGCGGGCTATGTGGTAGTGGATATCCCACAGGGTTGTGTTGCCGCCGTCCATGACAAAGATGGCATCCTCGTCAAAGAAATCATTGCAGGCTGTCAGGATTTGACCGGTCAACATGGGTTTTTGCTGGGTATCAGCCACCAGATCATCGAGTTCTTTCTGCCACTCATCCTGGATCATGCGCAACTCAGCTATTTTATCGTGAGGCGGGCGCTTGCCGGTCAAATCTTTCACGGCCTCCATCAGTTGCGAAAGGATGCATCTGGCATCTCCCACCAGGGGGATATCCGTGGGTTTGTTGAGGCCAATATGGGTGGGTTCGGAATCAATCTGGATGAGTTTTTGTTTGCCGGGTTCTCCAAACATGGGGGGTTTCCCCCACATGTTCAATTCGCCCAGTCGTGTTCCCACCGCCAGGATCAGATCGGCCTGAGCGTTGGCGACGATTCGAGACATACAGGTGGGGTGAAAACTGAGCGCATGCGTATCTGGAATAATACCTCTGGCTCGAATGGTCGCCGTGACCGGGCATCCCAGATGCTCTGCCAGTTGGAGAACCTCATTTGAGGCGCCTGCGCGTTCGGCGCCGTTGCCGCAGTGGATGTTGACCAGTTCTGCATTGACCAGCATTTCTGCTGCCTGACGAATCAGGGCCGGATCGGCAGGGATTGCGGCGGTCACACGGTATTTTTCCGGGGGCCAGATATCGACACTCGCTTCATCCCCTTTCTGGCTGATAATGTCTTCGGGTATGAGCACATGGGTTGGCCCTGGTCGGCCGGATGTCGCCATCCGGAAGGCCTGGCGGATCATATCCGGGATTCGGGCCCAGTGATCGACCTTTCCGTTCCATTTGACAGCCGGTCTGAATATGTCCAGGTGGTGGCTTACCTGCATACCGCCCTGATGCACATAGGAATCGGATATATCACTGCGGCGGGTGGTGGTTATGGCGACGACCGGACTCCCTTCTGCTTGGGCGCACATAAGTCCCGCCAGGAGATTGGCGGCGCCGGGACCGGCACATGCCATTACAACGGCGGGCTTTCCGGTAACACGGGTGTAGGCGTCACAGGCATGGGCTGCGGCTGCTTCATGCCTGGGTACGATGAGTTTGATGCCCAGTTCGTCTCCCAGGCGTTCGATGGCTTCGATGACCATCATATAGGTTCCGTCGGTAATGGCATTGACATATTGGATACCCTCTGCGTGAAGACATCTCAGCAGCAGTTCTCCACCGGTGATCTCGGACATTGGTTTCTCCTTATTTAAAAAAGGGTTCATGGATAAAAGGGAACATCTGTTCTTTGGGTTTATAGTGTTTATTGCGTTTGTTGAGTTGCTATCGGTTGGTGAAATCATTCAATACTTTTTCATAACCCAAAGAACTCGAGAAACCCAATAAACATCGAACCCATCTATAGCTCCATGGTCTGCCCCCCGGTGATGTTGAGGGCCTGACCGGTCATGTAACTTGATTCCCCCGAGGCCAAAAATGTCACTGTATTGGCCACTTCGTCGGCTGTTCCGAGCCTACCCAGGGGGATTTCCTTGCATTTCTCGGCAATACGTTCATCCGCAGTGGTATTAAAAAATTGTGCCTCAAGATCAAAGCGCCACTGAGTAAAATCGGTCATGATAACGCCCGGACAAACAGCATTGACACGGATACCGCTTCCGGCCAGCTCCATGGCCATAACTTTGGTCATCATGAGAACACCGGCCTTGGCCGCTGCATAAGCCCCGTTGAACAAGGGCGGTTTTTTTGCGGCCTGGGAAGCGGCATTGATGATGCTGCCACCATTTTCCAGCATCAACGGCACCACGGCTTTGGACACGCGGAATACACCGTGAAGATTGACATCGATGGTTTTCATCCAGGCATTGTCGTCATAGGCATGTATGGTATTTGGAACGCCGAAAACCGTACCGGCATTGTTAAAGAGAATATGGATGTTGCTAAATTCTTCTGTAAGCACAGCGGCCATGTTTTGTACGGATTCCGGGCTGGTGACATCGAGATCAAGTGCCATCGTCCGGACCTTATATGTTTCACCCAGCGTTTGGGCCAGCCGGGTAAGCTGTGCTTTATTGCTGGTGAGGAGGGGGTCGTTTTCTTCTGCTTTGGCCAGGTCAGCCAGGGCAACGTTAACACCGCAGGCAGCCAATTTCGTGGCAACAGCATACCCGATTCCTGCTTTTTTTCCCGCTCCGGTGATGAGGGCATTCTTACCTTTCAAGTCCTTGTGCACGGGTTCCCCTTTTCTGTTTGGCGTAAAAATGATGCGTGGAAAACATGATCGAACGTTGTTCGACAAATGAATGTTAATTGGTTGTCGAACAATAGTCAAGATTAAACTTGGTTTTAACCTAAGTTGAGCGATTTTTGAGCTTGCCGCAGCTACAAGAAAGATGTTGTTCCGCTATAGTAGCCTATGCGGAACGGCATCTGACGCCGTAGATGGGGTGAGATCGACAATCGCTCACTTAGGTTTATAGGATAAGGACGTCAACTTTGCCTGCCAGCTTGTCCTTAAAATAGGTCGCATCGGACTGGTCGCCGACAATGGCGCCATAATGCATGGGGATGGCCAGCCCGGGCTTGATGGCCAGGGCCGCTTCCACCGCTTCATCAGCGTTCATGACATAGGTTCCGGACACAGGCAGCAGGGCGATGTCGACATCCAAATCCTTCATCTCCGGGATGTAATCACTGTCGCCGGCATGATAGATTCTAAGCCCGTCGATGTCTATGATAAAACCAAGCCATCCGTTCGCTTTGGGGTGGAAGTCCTTGTTGGTGTTATAGGCGGGTATGGCCTCGACTGTCAGACCGTCCAGGAGCAGATGTTCTCCGGGGGTCATCACCCGGACGTCTCCGGACAGTTTTTTTGCAGAATCCTTCTCGGTAATGATGACGGTTCCAGGCTGTTGTATCCTGGCTACATCTTCGGGAGAACAATGATCGAAGTGCTCATGGGTTACCAGAATGAGATCTGCGGGTTTGCCGCCATCTATCTGGTAGGGGTCGAGATAGATGCATGTGGATGCGTCGATCCTGAAGCCGTCATGACCCAGCCACGTAATGTTTTGTTTCATTTCCTGGATATGCATTGTTTACCTCCTTGGTTTGAAGCCATAAGCTTAAAGCAGTAAGCATGAAGCTACTTGTGGCCTATGGCTTACAATGTATGGCTTAACGCTAAAATCTTAAAGCCCTAAAGCCGGTGTCCAGACATAGTAAAACCCGGGTGACAGATGGCTTGCTGTGTTCTGGAGCCCCAGATCGAATAAAGGCTTGGCCTGAATATTTGAACGGGTGGTCAAAGGATTGTAGAGATTATCATTCGGAAACACAGCCCGGCGATAGGCCACAACTTTTGCTTTTTCAGAGAGTCCCGATATTTGAATGGCTTCTGTTATGGCTTCATCCAGGTATCCGATTTTGTCGATGAGCCCCAGTGCCTTAGCTTCAGCCGGCAGATAGACCCTGGCTGTGGATATCGTGGACAAGGTGCTTCCTTTTATCCCGCGGTGTTTTGCCACGAGATTGAGAAACTGGTCTGCAAGACCGTCGGTCAACTCCTGCAACATCTGTGTTTCTTCTTCTGTCGGTCTGCGGAATGGCGATCCCATATCCTTGTTTTTGCCCGACTTGTTGACATCCATGGTAAAACCGATCTTGTCGATGAGTTCTGTGATATTGGGCCGCATAAATACCACGCCGATGGAACCGGTGATGGTTGTCGGGTGGGCAAAAATTACATCTGCCGGAAGGGATACATAATAGCCGCCTGAGGCGGCCATGTCCATCATGGATACCACGATTTTGACCTTGGTGCGTTCCTTGAATGCCAAGAGTTCATTGTAAAGGATATCGCTGGCAGTGGCTGTTCCGCCGGGTGAATCCACTTTCAAAAGAAGACATTTTATTTCCTTGTCTTTCTCGGCCATACGCAGTTGAGAAACAACCTCCTGAACCATGCTCGGCATCGTTCGCAGGGTGCCTTCCTTGGGTCGGGTGGAGATGACCCCCCGCAGGGAGACAACCAGGACTTTCCCTTTTTCCGTTCCCTGTAATACGGATTCCTTGAGTGGATCCGAGGCGTCAGAAAACAGTTTTACCTGGGGGGCGGCGCATCCACCCATGACAATAATGCCTGTCAGTATCAGAACGATAAGCCTTAATTGATTCATCTTTTTCCTCCGGCTATTTCTTTTTGTTCAGTTTGTCGTTGATGCGGGATAATTCAGAGGTCATGGTCTGGACGGATTTTTCAACCTTTTGAATTTTGATGGCATGCGTCTGGGTGATTTTCATCGTACTTTCTATGGTCTGGCTCATTTGCGTGTTTGCACGGTCGAAGTTCCGGACCTGGCGGTTCAAGCTCACCAGGACACATACCAGGACAAGACCAAAGACGACCGCGGTATAAATGGCCCACCATGCCATGGGTGTTTCTTGGGCATGTGTTTTCAAATCTTGAAACGATTCATGAGCCAGTCTTTGGGTGATTGATGACTTCCGTGATCGCAAACCAATTTCGATTCCTTTGGGAATGGTCATATTGTCGGGGGGGTTCTCCAGCGTGTTCAGGTCGTTGTGAAGCAGCAGGGCATGGTTTTGAACCATTTTATTCACATCTTCCAGGGCGAGAACTTTTTCAAGAAATTGGATGGCGGCGTGCGACTGGCCAAATCCTTCCCATAGGATCTGCGCTTTCAGAAAGAGTGCATCGGCAAAATCAGGATCCTTTTCAAGAACCCTGTTTACAAAAGATAGCGCAGCCTCGTAGTCCTTGTTTTCCTTGTTGAAACGTGCCTGGCTCAGGAAGCCCTGGACCTGTTCTCGAATGGTCCAGACGGCCTCCCGCCGTCCGGAGAGCAGACCGCTGGCCGCACCGCTTACAGCATCCATAAAAAACATGACGATCGTGGAGATGACCAGTCCGGCAATGACGGCTATGGCTAGGCCGAAGATTGCACCGGTCATGCCCCGGTAGACATAACCGGCATAGAGACCGAGAAGGCACACGAAGGGTATGGTTAGACCGGCAACCCGAAGAAAATAAGTAAGCGTCTTGAGATCTTTATCTTTTAAAGGTTTATGGGTTTTGTTGTTATGGAATTGCATGGCATACCCGTTTGGCCTGGATGGGAACGAAAAACAACCAGGATTTTACTAAATTGCTTTTCACATGTCAAAGTATTCCACCCGGTGTTAATAACGTAATGAACGAAAGTGGAACAAAGATCCTGTATTGGTCAAATAAACACCCAGGCTGACCATGGCAGCGCCTGCCAGGAGGGAGATGGTAATGGGCTCGTCCAGAAATAGAAAGGCCAGTATGATGGCACTGATGGGAACAAAATTGATGAACAGGCTGGCCTTGGAAGGGCCCAGTTTTTTGATGCCCTCGTAATACCATACAAAACCCAGGACGGTGCCAAAGAAGCCGAGATAGAAAAGGCTAATCCAGTTTGCCGCAGAATATTCGAATATGTCCGTGGACATGCCTTCGGCCAGAGCGGCCGGAAACAGCATTATGGCACCTGTGACCGAGGCATAGGTAACTGCTTCAATGGCAGAGAAATCCTGCATGACGCGTTTGCCGATCAAAGAATAGGACACCCAGCTCAGGACGGCAAAAAAGATGAAAATCTCGCCGCGCCCAATACTTTCTGTCAGCATACCCTGGAGATTCCCTCTGGATATGGCAACCATGGCACCGCTTACAGATACCAGAATACCGACGATTTTGACGGCATTCAGTTTTTCTTTAAACAGGAAAAATGAGGCAATGGCGATAAAAACCGGATTGTTGGCAATAACAAGAGACGCTCTGCCCGCATGGATGAGACGCAATCCTTTAAAGAAGAACACGTTATATAAGAAAACCCCCGTGAGACCGAGCAGGAGCAGATAGAAAATTTTTTCTTTTTGTATTGGGGGAAAGCGGCCTTCCATTCGATACGTCATGTACAGGAGTGGGATCGAGGCGATGAAAAAGCGCAGGAAAGCAGCCGAAAAGGGGGCTACATGGTCTGATAGCGTTCTCCCGGCAATGAACGTTCCTCCCCAGAAAATGGCTGTCAGGAGGAGCTTGAAATGGATGCGTTTCATTTCTTTATATATGCTATCAGTGTCGATGCCAGAATGTCGGCATAACCCGTAAAAAAATGATCAGCCCCCGCTATGATTTCAAATTGTGATGCCGGATTCCAGGAGGGCAGACCTTCCTGAATCAAGTGAGCCGGTGCGATGTCATCCCTGGAGCCGGTGACAACCAGCTTCAGCTTGGCAATCTCTTGAATGGGTTCAAAATCCATAAAAGCGACCGGAGGAGAGACCATGATCATTTCGGTAACGGGGGCGTCGTCCGGATGGATCTGGGCGTTTACCCATGCGCCGAACGAATACCCTGCCAGACAGATATTTTCAATATTGATTTGTGCAAGATAGGTCAATGCCCGGCAGACATCCCTTTTTTCTCCGATTCCCTTGTCATAACTTCCCTGGCTGTTGCCGACACCCCTGAAATCGAACCTTAATGTCGTATATCCCTGATGCTGAAATGCCTGGGTGATGGTTTCCACCACTGGGTTGTACATGTCACCACCGTACCTCGGATGGGGATGTGTTACCACCACGCCCTTTACACCGGCACGATACAGGAGTCCCTGCAATTGAAACCCATCGGATTTAAATGAGATTTTTTCTTCCATAAACAAAACTACCGGGTTGCCGCATCTGTAGGATAGGCGCCGAGATTCTTCATTGAAATCGTCAGCTTTTCCATTTTCTCCAGAACGACGGCGATCTTTTCATCAGATTCCGAGCCTTCAAAATCCAGAAAGAAGCTGTAATTGCTCGGTTCCGAGCGTAGCGGCATTGACGCAATTCTTGTCAGGTTGATATTGGCTTCAGCAAAGAGACGCAGGACACTGTAAAGACTGCCGGCCGTGTGGGACGTGGCAAAGATAATCGAGGTCTTGTTGCCGCCACCGGCATTTGCCTCCCTGGACAAAAGAAGAAACCGGGTTGAGTTGGACGGTCCGTCTTCAATTTTTTCTTTTATAATTTCAAGATTGTAGAGTTCTGCACTCAAGGCACTGGCAATGACCGCCGCCGCTTTTAAATTCTCCCTGGCCAGCATTTTTGCCGCGCCTGCCGTGTCATAGAACGGTCTTGGTTCGAGCTTGTTCCGGGTGAGAAATCCCCGGCACTGTGCCAGGGCCTGGGGATGTGAATAGACCATCCGGATTTCCCGGTAATCGGTATCTTCGGTTGCCAGAAGGCAATGGTTTACCGGCACTTTGGCTTCGCCGATAACTTTCAGATGGGTAGTGGTCAGCAGTTCATTGACCTGTGTTACAGCGCCTTCAAGGGAGTTTTCCACAGGCACCACACCCAGATCGAGAGAGCCTTCTTCGACGCCGCGAAAAACGTCCATAAATTCCATGCAGGGAATGTATGCACCTTCCGGAACCAGCCGACGGGCTGCCACCTCCCCGTAGGCACCATGTTCGCCTTGAAAGGCCACCAGGGGGCGATCCTCTTTCTGGAGACGTTTGCTTTCCGTTATAATGGTCTGCAGAAGTTGCCTTGAGAAGGATCCTTGGATGAGATCCAGGTTCATCCGTTCTATCTGGGCGAGCATGGATTTCTCCCTTTCGGGATCGCTGATGTTCTGTTTGAATTTATTGGAGCGCAATGCCAGTCCCATTCTCTCCTGGAGAATGACCAGAAGCTCTCTGTCAATTTTATCGATCCGGCTGCGAATTTCTTCCAGTTTCATGTTTCACCTCGGTTATGTGTGTTGATAATGTTACAAGCTATCTCAAAAAGGTCTTTTGTCCAGTTTCTGTGTTGTGTTCCTGTTTCAAGTCCTCAAAGTACTTTAGTGCTTTCCAAAAATGAATGCAAGGGGAGGACGCGATCCATCAAGCGGGTGAACATGGCCGGTGTCAGTGCCTGGTCTGCATCACAGAGCGCTTCCTCCGGTTTGGCATGGACTTCCACAATCAAACCGTCACAGCCGGCTGCAACGGCTGCCATGCTCATGGGTTCTATGAGGCTCAGACGGCCGGTGCTGTGTGTCGGATCAATGATAATGGGCAGATGGGTCAGTTCTTTTATTGCGGGAACGGCACTGAGGTCGAGGGTGTTTCGGGTATATTTTTCAAATGTCCGGATACCTCGTTCACAAAGAATAACGTTGGGATTCCCTTCACTCAGAATATATTCGGCACAGTTTAACCATTCCGCCAGTGTGGAATACATACCCCGTTTCAGTAAGACGGGTCGCCCTGATTTGCCGACTTCCTTTAGTAATGCAAAATTCTGCATATTGCGTGTTCCAATTTGCAGAACATCGGCAAATTCTGCAATCCAGCTGACATCGCGGGGGTCGATAACCTCTGTAACGATGGGTAGGCCGGTCTCTTTTTTCGCTTTTTCCAATATTCTCAGCCCCTGAAGACCCAATCCCTGAAATGCATAAGGCGATGTCCGGGGCTTGAAAGCACCTCCCCGTAACATATTGGCCCCCGCCTGTTTTACCGCGTGAGCTGCCTCAAGCATCTGTTCTTCACTTTCTACACTGCAGGGACCGGCAATGACCACGAGGCCGGACCCGATGGTGACGCCTTCGATGTCTATAATCGTTCGCTTGCCGGGTTCCCGCGAAGCAAGTTTTAAATTTTTCATGATGTGCTCTCTCCTCTATAAAAAAACCCCGAGAAATCGATTCTCAGGGCCTAAAAAACCCCGAGCGGCTACAATGTCCACCCGGGGAACTTGACTATCTGTGGTTGTCAGATAACCGGATGGACGCTTCTAAAGCAAAAGAAGAAGCGTCCAAAACGATGACATTTTGATTGACTATGGTCTCCAACGATGTTTAGTAAATTTCTCATGTGAGCGTGTAGACTTATTTAAGCGGAGAATGTTTGTCAAGAAGAAATTATCACTTGACCCATGCGGACTTATTTTAGTATGAATTCCAAATGGTTAATACATGCCGCACCAAGGGACGTCGTTTGAACAAAAAAACCAGAAATGCGTGGTCTTTATGAAAACGGTAATGATTATCGATAATGATCCGATTATGGTTGAAATTGTAGCAAGCCTGTTGAGGGATCACGGTATTTTTTTCCGGATCATAAAAGTTGAAAGCAGTGCCAAGGCATTGAAGCTTATCACCAAGGTTGCGGTCGATCTGGTGATTGTCGGTCTTCGGGTACCAGAAGAAGACAGTATCCGTCTCATGGAGAAACTAAAAGAATCCTACCCAAAGACAATTCGAGTGGTTCTAACCGATGTGCTCTCTCCGAACTTAAAAACAAAAATTGACCAGTTGGGTGTATCTGCCTATGTGGAAGAGCCTATCAATATGGATGCGCTCACCGAGCTGCTGCTGGCTGAGCTTAAGATAGCATATGGTGGTCGCATCCGCGGTATCAGTCTTTCATCATTTACCCAAATGCTTGAGCTGGAAGGAAATTCCTGTGTTCTGCGTATCCGCAGGAGTCGTGAAAGCGGAGAATTGTTCTTCAGTGAGGGAGAGTTGATTGCAGCAAATATCGGGGAGTTGAGAGGAAAAAAAGCGGCCATTGAAATTCTGGGATGGTCCAAAATTCTGATCGATATTGATTTTGAACCGTTTGAAAAAGAACGGGAGATCAATATTCCCCTTATGAGTCTTTTACTGGAAAGCCATAAGGCTGAGGATGAACGCCAGGTTAAAAAGACCGAGATGCGGCAATATCCACGGTTTGACTGCCATATCAAGGTGGATTTCGATATCAGTGACTGGTCTTATGAGGGGGTTATTACGGATATCAGCCTGGGTGGTGTTTATATCGAAACCCACCATCCGGTAACGGTTGCCAGTGAAATTATATTGGCCCTGACATCTTTAGATGACTGGAGACACTGCACGATCAAGGGTACGGTTGTTCGAAGAGACACCAAAGGGTTCGGTGTGGCTTTCCAGAGTTTGAGCCTCTATCAGCAACAGGTTGTCCAATCCTATCTCAAATCGGATTTTGGTAAGCCGGGTGGTTGAACCGAAACAGTGAGCCCATTCCCCTAACTTCTGCCGTGCGGCAGTGCTTCGCATGCTGCGAGATTCTTCAATGATATCATGGGTCAGTGTGTTTTTTCACTAAGTATTTATTCAATGGGACCGCTGTCACACCCCTTCCGGCTTCAGCTTCAATAAGCATAAATTCCTGATTTTTGAGCGCCCCTCCACCAGCAGCACATCGCTTTTCTTGATTTCTTGCTTTAGATTTTGCATATTATTGTCTCCCTTTAGAATGCATCTGATTGGCGGATCAACCACTCTTAATTTGATGTCGCAAAAGAAAAGAAAAACTTACAAATATTGTAAGGAATTATGAATGGAAGCGACCAATGAACCAAAAGGCAAGATTCAATAGGGATATGGAAACAAGGCCTTTCACCAGAGAATACGCGACCAATCGTTTGGTGGTATACGGTTCAACAAACGCATGTCGCGTATACCATAAGGAGGTCAGGATGAACTCAAAAAGAATGTTTCAAATCGCATTAGGGGAGGAAATACTATGAATACCCGGAAACAATATTTGAATGCAAAAAAATATAGCCGCTGGATTGTGTTTATTGGATGGATGTTCCTGTTGCCTGCATCTGCATGGGCAGCGGTAGATCATCAAATCTTTGGTGAGCTTCTGACAAAATACAACCAGGAGGGTCATATTGATTATGCAGGATTCAAAAGGCAAGAGGCCCTTCTTGATGCCTATCTGGAAGGTCTTGCCATGATTGATCCGGATTTACTTCAAGGCAAAGAACGATTTGCCTTTTATGTCAACGCTTACAATGCCTGGACGATTAAACTCATTCTGTCCGATTATCCGGGTGTTGAGTCGATAAAAAACCTGGGGAGCCTGTTTAAAAGCCCATGGAAGAAAAAAATTGTTAAATTAGGGGGAACGATAACAACCCTGGATCATATCGAACACGACATTCTGCGTCCGGAATTTAAGGACCCAAGAGTTCATTTTGCCATCAATTGCGCATCCAAAGGATGCCCTCCGCTCTATCCAGAGCCTTTTTCCGGTAATCAATTGGATATGCAACTGAACGAGGTAACCCGGTATTTTATCAACAATCCAGGCTTTAACCGTTTGGATGGAAATGTGCTATATGTCAGCAGCATTTTTAAGTGGTTCCTTGAAGATTTCAATGATGACATCATTGGTTTTTTTGAGCAATACGCATCAGACCAGCTGAAGAATAAAATCATCCAACGCAGGTCATCTCTTAAAATAAAATATCTGGACTATGACTGGTCGCTGAATGGTAAATAGAACCGATCTCAACCATTCATACAGACAACTTGCAATATGGGCTTATTTTGATATCATTTTTACCAGTGCCTGTCGGGCTTGCCCCAGAGAACGGCGGATGTGTTTGTGTATAGAGAAATCGATGGACTGGGTACAGATGAAATCTGCAAACTTCTTGGTATTACATCCGCTAACTGCTGGGTGATTTTATATCGGGCAAGAATGTTGTTGCGAAAATGCCTTGAATTGGTTGGGTTTGGTAAAAAGTATGAGGTGTCTACAAAATGAAACACTGGATGTTTAGCTGCAAAGATGTTTCACAAAAAATATCCCATTCAATGGATGTCCAACTACCACGCCGCCATCACATGGCAGTTCGGTTCCATCTCTTGATGTGCCGGTACTGTGCACGATTTTATCGCCAACTCGTCATGCTGAGAAAAATGAGTCGCCACACGGAAGATGACCCAACACACACCATGGGTCCAAACAGGCTTTCCCGGGAAACCAAAGAACGTATCAAGGAGACCCTGAGAGCTCTGTCGTAAAGGCAAGATAGTTATATATGAATACCCGTCTCCAATTAGCGGGACTGGGCGTTTTTGGCCTTCCGACCCAGGATGACCATCAAGATCCCGCCCAGTGTCAGCAGGGCTGAAAATGTCAAACGCAGACTGATATGTTCGGAAACAAATACAACGCCTCCAAAGCCAGCAATGACAGGGACCGAGAGTTGAACGACAGCGGCCTGTGTTGCAGTTATCCCCCGAAGCGCCATATACCATAGGGTATAACCCATTCCGGATGTAATACCGCCGGAGATGACCGCCAGGAGTATCCCCTCATGGGTGAGGTGCGCATTTTTAAGAAAGAACAGCGCCAGAATAATCACAAAAGGAATTGAACGCAGAAAGTTATAGCTTGTATCAGACAAAGGAAATTTCGAATCTCTGCCTTTCAGTGTGTAGAGACCCCAGGCAACGCCGGCCGATGCCATCAGGGAAAAACCTGTAAAAGAAGGCGCCGTGACACCGGGCAGGACGAGATATACAATGCCGGAGAATGCAGTGGCCACACCCATCCATTCGATTGGAAGCAGTCTGTTGCCTGAAAAAAGAGACCTTAATATCATGGTTATCTGCACGGATCCAAACAAGATCAACGCGCCTGTTCCCGTGTTGAGTGTCAGATAGGCAAATGAAAAAGTAGCAGCATATAGAAACAACAAAAAGGCTGCGGACCAGCTGCCTTTTGTAGTGATTTTTGTATTAGCGCCTAATTTTAATATGCATAGCAGAACAAGGGCGCCGGACAACAAACGTATGGACGTAAAACCGGCTGCATCGATGGCATTTCCCCCCAGTGCCAGCCGACAAAGCACGGAGTTGGCGGCAAAGGCAATCAGTGCCAGGCTTGTAAAGACAAACGGTTTGATGAAATGCATTCCACTTTCAGGCATATGGGGCATCCTATTTTTTGCGCCGGGGTTTGTAGAAATGGGTAGCGGTATGAAAAAAGAGGTCTGCCGCCTCCATGACGGTTTCCGTCAGCGTGGGATGTGGATGTATGGATAGTTTGAGATCCGTTGCATTGGCTCCCATTTCGATGGCCAGTACGCCCTCGGCGATCATTTCGCTTGCACCGGGGCCGGCAATACCCAATCCCAGGAGACGCTCTGTTTGGGGATGAACGATCAGCTTGGTCAGGCCGTCTGTGCGGCCGATGGCTATGGCGCGGCCGGATGCCGCCCAGGGGAATCGGGTTACCTGGAAATCGATGCCCCTTTCCCGGGCCTCCTTTTCGGTCAAGCCGGCCCACGCGATTTCCGGATCGGTAAACACCACAGCCGGTATCGCAGCAGGCTCGAAAGCTGTTTTCTTGCCGGAGATAGCCTCCACGGCAGCTCGGCCTTGATGGGAAGCCTTATGGGCCAGCATGGGCTCGTTGGCCACATCCCCGATTGCGAAAATGTGCGGGCTTGTCGTGCGGCACTGGGCATCGATCTTGATGAAACCGTTGTCACCGGTTTCGATACCGGTGTTGGCAAGACCGATGGCTTGGGAATTGGGCCGGCGGCCGACAGCCACGAGAACCTTGTTGAAAAGACGGGTTTTTGATTCATTGCCTGGTCCGGTCAGGGTCACATTGATGCCATTTTTTTCAATGTCGAAACTGTGCGCCCGGGTTTCCAGGGCGATCGTTTCGAACAATGGTACCAGGCGCCGCTTCAATACGGTTACCAGGTCCTTGTCGACACCCGGCAGCAGGCTCGGGGTGATTTCAGCTATCGTCACCCGCGATCCCAAGGAGGCATAAACCGTCCCCAGTTCAAGACCGATATAACCCCCACCGATCACCAGCAGGTGCTCCGGGATATCAGCCAGTTCAAGGGCTCGCCTCGAGTCAAGAATGTTTGGGGTGTCCAACCATAGACCGTCTGGTTTGATTGGGACAGACCCTGTGGCGATAATGGCATGTTTGAAGGTACAGACAATGGTATTGCCCGTATCGGTTTGAATGCTGAGTTCGCGATCATTTTTGAACTGTGCCAGACCCTGAATGTAATTGATCTTACGCTGGGAAGATAAGCGGCCGAGCCCGGTTGTCAGTTTGTCCACCACATTGTTTTTCCAGGATCGCAGTTTGTCGATATCGATGGTCGGTTTTGAAAACAGCACGCCCCATTTCTCGGATTCGGCTGCTTCGTGTATCACCCTGGCGGCGTTCAGATATGTTTTCGAAGGGATACATCCCCGGTAGAGGCAAACGCCACCAGGATTCTTATTGGGGTCTATCAAGACAACATCCATTCCCAGATCAGCCGCCAGAAATGCTGCTGCGTAGCCTCCGGGACCGGCGCCCACCACTGCGATCTCTGTGTTGAAGCTTTTATCAGGCATGACAAGCTCTCCCGTGGTATATTAAAGGTGCATATTCAGTGACTGCTCCAGCGTCTCGCAGATCCATCTTAAAAACCGTGCCGCATCGGCTCCGTCAATGATGCGGTGGTCGTAAGAGAGCGCTAGCGGCAGCATCGTGCCTGGAACCCATTTTTCATCGACCAAGAGGGCTTCAGTGGCGGATCGGCCGACACCCAGAATGGCCACCTGGGGCCAGTACACGATGGGGGTAAAATAGGTGCCGCCGATTCCACCTTGATTGGAAAGGGTAAACGTTCCGCCCTCCATCTCGTCAGGTTGCAGTCTTTTACGGCGCGCCCGATCTGCCAGATCAACGATTTCTAGAGAAATCTCTGTGATGGATTTTCGGTCGACATCTCGAATAACCGGGACCAGCAGGCCTCTCTCGGTATCCACTGCAATCCCCACGTGGATGTATTGCTTCAAAACAATCTGTTGCTTGTGCATGTCGAGACTGGCATTGAAGTGTGGGAATCGCTTCAGACCCTCGGCAATGACTTTCAGAAGTATGGCAGTAACGGTCAGCTTGGCCCCGGATTTTGCCATTTTGTGGTTGACCGTTTCAATCCATTTTTCCATCTGGGATATATCCGTTCTATCGAACTGGGTCACCTGCGGGACAGTTCTCCAGGACCGGGCCATACTTTCGGCAGTGATACGGCGCACGGTGGTCATATCCCTTGTTTCGACCGGTCCCCAGCGGGTGAAATCCGGCAGGTCAGGATCTGCGCCGGCATCTGTAAAGGAAGCTGCACGGGGAATCGGCTCGCTTGTGCGGGCGGCTTGGATGTAGTTCTTGACATCTTTTTCAGAGATTCGTCCACCCGGACCCGATCCTTTAACCACGTGGATGTCCACACCCAGCTCGCGGGCCAGGCGTCTCACCGAAGGTGCTGCGGGCGCCGGTATGGTTTCTTTTTGGGTTTGAAGCGAATCGTCTTTCCCCTCTCGGACCGCTATTTCCCTTGGCAATGCCTTGTCGGTCAGGTCGTCCATGGGTTCCTCGTTCAGCGCTACCGTCTTCCCAAGGTCAGAACTTTGTTCAAGGTGCGGTTCCAGACTTGTTTTCTGTTCCTTTTCTATCGTTCCCGCCAGCCGTACGTCATCGTCTTGGCCGGGCGATGTTTCTTCGGGAGTGTCCGCAGCCTCACCTGCGGTCTCCAGTGTTGCAATGAGGTCGCCGATTTTCAGCTCATCACCCTCCTTGACCCGTATTTTGACGATCTTGCCTTTGGCCGGGGAGGGGATTTCCACCACCGCCTTTTCCGTTTCAAATTCGATGATGCCGTCATCTTTTTCCACCAGATCGCCTTCGGATACGAGAATACCAACCACACTGCCCGACACGACATTTTCACCGATGTCTGGAACCGTTATCTTTACAATCATCTGCCTACCTCACGCTATGAAAAATAGGGGTTGTTTGTTTCGGGATCGATTTCGAGCTCTTGGCGCGCCTTTTTGACAACTGACATGGGGACGGCTTTTTCCCGGGCCATGGCGGAAAGTGCTGCAAAGACGATATGGCCGGCATCCACCTCAAAATAACGCCGCAGGGCCTCACGCGTATCGCTCCGGCCGTAGCCATCCGTTCCCAGGCTGATCAGTCGGCCGGGTATCCAGCTGGCGATCGATTCCGGCAGTGCCTTGAGATAGTCCGAGGCCGCGATAAACACGCCCTTTTCATTCTGTAACAATCTGGCAATATAGGGCTGCTGCGGTTTTTTTTCAGGAAAGAGCATATTTTTTCGTGCCGTATCCATGGCATCGATATAGAGGTTCTTGTAGCTCGTCACGCTCCAGACATCCGTGGCAAGGCCGTAATCGTTTTCCAATATGGTTTGCGCCTTCATGACCTCGTTGAGAATAGACCCGCTGCCGAGGAGGTGCACCTTTGCTTTGGGTGTCTTGCGTTCGGATTTTCGGAAGCGGTACATGCCTTTTAAAATGCCTTCTTCCGCATGCGCGGGCATGGCCGGCATCTGGTAGAACTCGTTCATCATGGTCAAATAATATATTATGTTTTCACCGACTTCGAGCATTCGCCGAAGCCCTTCGCGGACAATCACGGCAATTTCAAAAGCAAAGGCAGGATCATAGGCCACAACAGAAGGATTGGCATAGGCGAGCACATGACTGTGACCGTCCTGGTGCTGCAGTCCTTCACCGGCCAGGGTAGTTCTTCCCGCGGTTCCACCCAGCAGAAAGCCGCGTGCCTGACTGTCACCGGCCGCCCATATCAGATCTCCGATACGCTGAAAACCGAACATGGAATAGAACAGGAAAAAGGGTATCATGTTCACACCAAAACTGGAGTAGGCCGTTCCGGCGGCGATGAACGAAGACATGGAACCAGCTTCGGTGATGCCTTCTTCCAATATCTGGCCATCCTTGATCTCCTTGTAATACAGCAGGCTTTCTTTATCTACAGGATCGTATACCTGGCCGACACTGCTGTAAATGCCGATTTTGCGAAAAAGCGCTTCCATACCGAAAGTACGGGCCTCGTCAGGGACGATGGGTACAATATATTGTCCCAGCTTTTTATCGGCCAGGAGTTTTCCCAGGAGGCGAACCATGACCATGGTGGTGGGGACTTCACGATCACCGCTACCCTCCAGAAACTCAGCATACAGGGCATCCCCGGGTGGCCGAAAAGCCGGCACGGAAACATACCGGGTCGGCATGTATCCGCCGAGCTTGGCTCTGCATTCTTTGAGGTATGCTATTTCCTGACTGTCCTGGGCGGGCAGGTAGAAGGGTGCTTCCATGATATCGTCATCTGCAATGGGGATATCGAAGCGGCTACGAAAATGGCGCAATTCATGTTCGTTCAATTTTTTCTGCTGATGGGTTACGTTTCGTCCCTCGCCAGCTTCACCCAGGCCATAGCCTTTGATGGTCTTGGCAAGGATAACGGTGGGTGAGCCCGTCTTTTCCATGGCGCGTGTATAGGCTGAATACACTTTAAGCGGGTCGTGCCCGCCTCTGCGCAGTTTCCTTATCTGCTCACCCGAGTAATGGGCCACCATCTGCTCGAGTTCAGGATGCTTGCCGAAAAAATCTTTGCGAATGAATTCGCCGTCTGAAATGGAGTAGAGCTGGTACTGACCGTCGGGTACCTCCTGCATCCTTTTTGCCAGCAGCCCGTTTTTATCCATTTTCAGCAGGGGATCCCAATCATCACCCCATATTACCTTGATGGCGTTCCATCCGGCCCCGCGAAACGCGGCTTCAAGCTCCTGGATGATTTTACCGTTGCCGCGAACCGGTCCATCGAGCCGTTGCAGGTTGCAGTTGACCACGAAAATCAGGTTGTCGAGTTTTTCTCTTGAAGCTAGCGTGATGGCGCCGAGTGATTCGGGCTCATCCAACTCGCCGTCCCCTAAAAAAGCCCATACTTTCTGGTCGCTTGCATTTTTAATGCCCCGGTTTTCAAGGTAGCGGATAAAGCGGGCCTGATAGATGGCCATGATGGGGCCAAGCCCCATGGAAACGGTGGGGAATTGCCAGAAGTCAGGTAACAGATAGGGATGCGGATAGGAAGGCAGCCCGCCCCCGGGTTGAAGTTCCTGTCTGAAATTTTCGATCTGTTTTTGGGAGAGGCGGCCTTCCAGAAAGGCACGGGCATATATGCCCGGTGCGGCATGGCCCTGAAAATAGGCAATGTCGCCTTCATGCTGATAGGTTTTTGCACGATAAAAATGGTTGAAAAAAATTTCGTACAGGGTGGCGCTGGAAGCATAGGTGGAAATATGCCCGCCCAGACCGTCGTGCTTTCGGTTGGCCCGCACCACCATGGCCATGGCATTCCAGCGGACAATGCTTTTGATCCTTCGCTCCATGTCGCGGTCGCCGGGAAACACCGGCTGCTCCTCAAGCGGGATGGTATTGATATAAGGCGTATTGGCTGTAAACGGCAGATGAATCCCTTTGGCCTGGGCGCTGAGTTGGAGGCGCTGTAACAGGGAAACGACCCGATCAGGGCCCTGATTTTTATACACGTAATCTAGGGATTCCAACCATTCCCGGTTTTCATATTCCATGTCTTCTCTTGAAATCAGATCATCATTCATTGTTCAGGCCTCTCCAACATTTGATGGGCTCATTGTATGGCCTTGGTGGGCTTGTGTATGGTTTGCTCATCATTGCGTCCGTTTGTCTTTATCTTGTAATATATTCATTGTCTTATATAAAAACAAGCTGTGAGTGAAAATTAAAGACTGTTGCACCTTCCCAGAAAATGATTAATCTTTTAATAACACTGAAATGCATGTGTGCTGGCATAATGTTTTTTAACAGGTGATGGCAATTTTTTATTCATGCTTTGGAAAAAGTGAACGTGTTTTTCATTCGAGCAAGGTCCAGCGGAACCTGATGCTTCTTCACAAAGCAGCGCAAGGAGGATTCTGATGTAGGAGAAAAATGAATTATGTGAAAAAATAAGATCCTTATACCCTGAATTAGGGCACTGCGGTATCGACCTGGCCGTGGACTACGATGACATGGAAAAGAGTTGGGTTGTTTACATCAACAGGGGAAACAACCAGGTTAAGCATTTTCTGCCAAATGAAGATGCAGATGTTTGCATGCTTGGGCAACGATGTGTAGGTTTAGGTCTCGAGATCGCCCAGTTCAGAAACTGACCCCTTCAATCGGATATCGTGTCTTTTCTTATGTGGAATCAGGAAAGACGACCATTCCGGCGCCCTTTTTTCCAGAAAGGCGCCGATTCCCTCGACACACTGGCCGCTAAGAATATTGTCGGCAGCCTGTTCAGTTTCCAGTGACAGGGCTTCGGTTTCCGGCATATCCATGGCTGCAGCGACGATCTGCTTGACACATCGGAATTGATGGCATTTTTCATGTCCGGTCGATTCATGCGGATGAAGGCGATCCCATCCTTTTCATCATATAACAGGGGATTGTTGTTTTCCTTCATGCTTCCTCCTTGTTCTATTGATTGCATTCATGTAATAAATTCCGAGAACAATTGCAATTGCTTCAAGGAGGATTGACATGTCACGTTCGCAACCATCAGCCAGCATGAATAGCCGTGAGCGGTTCCTGGAGGTTATGCGGCTGGGGCAGCCGGATCGCGTGCCCTATTTTGAAGAGGGCATTCGAGACGAGGTCATCCATGTCTGGCAGGAGCAGGGTCTTTCCGGCCGGCACGAATTGGCAAAGACCTTCCCTTCGGATGAGCGCGAGCGAATAATGCCGGATCTGGACCCCCGTCCTGAATTGAAAAAATGGCCCACAACGGAAAAGGATTTGGCTTTATTCAGGCAACATCTAAATCCGGATGACTCGAAACGGTTTCCCGAACAATGGGAAAAACGTGTCCGGAAATGGCAGCATCGCGAGCATGTACTGATGCTATACGTCCATGAAGGCTTTTTCTTGAGTATGGGTGTCGGAAGCTGGCAACGCTTTTACGAGGTCATGACCCAAGTGGTGGACAACCCGGGTCTGGTACGCAATATGATGCTTGACAAAGGCCGTTTTGCCGCAGCCCTTACCGAAAAAGTCCTCAGGGAGGTCAACGTGGATGCCGTTGTTTTCAGTGAACCCATTGGCGGCAACGAGGGGCCCCTGATATCACCGGAAATGTATGAAAACATCGTCCTGAAAAGCTATCAGCCCGTTTTGGATGTCCTGCACCGGTACCATGTTCAGACCATTATTCTTCAAACCTTTGCCAATGCCAGGATTCTCATCCCCAGTATTTTGAAATGGGGATTTAACGGGCTGTGGGCCTGTGAGGTCAATATCGAGGCCATGGACTACCGCGGTATTCGCAAGGAATTCGGCAGAGACCTGAGACTCATCGGCGGTATCGATCTGGATGCGCTGCGCAACAGCAAGGCCGACATCAAGCAGGAAATACAGACAAAGGTACCCCCCTTGATTGATCAGGGTGGCTATATTCCCCTGGCGGACGGCCGTGTGCGGGAAGATGTTTCCTATGAGAATTATTGTTACTATCGTGAGCTGTTGCGAAGCATTATCGAGAGCGGTTGAACCATATGTCTTACCGTTTTATCCGCCTTCGCAGAATACCACGGGCATGCCCGTGGGGATCCATTACAAAAGAAATGTCACTCCCAAACAGGCGGCAGCCCAGATAAAAAGTACCTGGCTTCCTGCCTGCGCAGGAATGACGCGTTGATCCATTATTAAAAACCTGGTCCTTTGGGCCAGGTCAGAGACGATTGGCTCTGCCTGAAACAGTTCGAAAGGGAATCCAGGAGTCAGAATACAGAATACAGAATACAGAAGACAGAACTCAGAAGACCCCTTCGGCTCAGTCAAAAAGAAGATAAAATTGTAGGAGCGAAGCGACATCTAAGTTCTTCTGTCTCCTGACTTCTGTATTCTGAATTCTCTGGCTCATATGTTTTGTGATAAAGCCCCTTCTTGGGGCAACCCAAAGCGGGTCCTCTGGCCAAGGATTCTTTATTTCATCTAAATTTCAGTTGGAGAACCTCACAACCTTGTCCCCCAAGCAAAGAAAAGCGGCACAGCCGCGTCAGACAGGATCGCAAGGCGATGCTGTTAAGGGATGAGAATTGTTGATCCAGTGGTCTTTCTTTCCTCCAGGTCCCGGTGTGCAACGGAGACCTCTGACAAGGGATAGGTCTGGTCGATGGTGATTTTTACGACACCTCTCTTAACAACATCCATAAGATCGTTTGCATGCGCCAGGAGATCTTCCCGCTTCTCGGTATAGGTCATGAGACTGGGTCTTGTCAGGAACAGGGAACCCTTGGCTGCCAGCAGGCCTAATTCAAGGGGCGGCACTGGACCGGATGACTGTCCAAAAGTGACCATGGTGCCAAGAGCATTCAGGCAATCCAATGATTTCATGAAAGTGGCTTGGCCCACGGAATCATACACAACATTGACGCCTCTGCCGTTGGTAATTTCCCGGACCTTTTCGACAAAATCCTCCTGGGAATAAAGAATCGGGTGATCGCACCCCTTGGCGCGAGCTTTCTCCGCTTTTTCAGCCGAACCAACCGTACCGATCACGGTGGCGCCGATGTCGTGGGCCCACTGTGAGACAATGGATCCGACCCCCCCGGAGGCGGCGTGGATGAGGATGGTGTCCTCCGATGAAACAGGATAGCAGCCCCGTATGAGGTAGCGGGCGGTCATGCCCTTGAGCATCATGGCTGCGGCTGTTTCAAATGACAGTTCGTCTGGCATCTTTACCAGTCGATGAGCGGGGATACAGCGAATCTGGGCGTAGGCACCGGGGGGAACGCCGGCATAAGCCACACGGTCACCCACCACCAGGTTGTCCACCTGCTCTCCCACATCCTCCACAACACCGGATCCCTCCAGACCGGGAATGGCGGGCAGCGACGGGAGTGGGTAGAGTCCGGTGCGGTGATAGACGTCGATGAAATTAAGACCGATAGCCTCGTGTCGGATTCGAACCTGACCCGGACCAGGCGCACCTGGATCGAAATCCTCCCACTTCAAAACTTCCGGCCCTCCATTGGTATAGATTTTTATTGCCTTGGGCATGTTATTTCTCCTTTTTTTGACTTGCCGATAATAATGATTAATACATTGTAGTATAGAAACGAAAACGGACAAATCAAATCAAACGGGCTGTTTTTAACCCTGAAACCCAATCTTACCATATCATTGACCCATATGGCAGATGGTTTTTCATCACGGTAGAGGGTTCAGTCGGAAGATAAGGCGGAAATGAATATGAAACAAAATGAAGATAAATTTGAAGTGGCTACATTTGCGGGCGGCTGTTTCTGGTGCATTGAAGCGGATTTTAGAAAGTTAGAAGGTGTTGTGGAGGTCATATCAGGATATACCGGGGGCCGGGAGAAAAATCCAAGCTACCAGGAAGTTTCAGCGCATAGAACAGGCCATGTGGAAGCGGTTCAGGTCCAATATGATCCGAACCAGTTGAATTATAAGACGCTTTTGGAGGTTTTCTGGCGTCATGTTGATCCCACCGATCCGGGTGGCCAGTTCATGGATCGGGGCCCACAATATCGAACAGTTATATTTTATCACACGGATGAACAAAAACGCGTGGCCCAAGCCTCCAAGGTGGCACTGGAATCCTCCGGCACTTTCGACAAGCCTGTGGTTACTGAGATCACGCCTTTTTCAGTCTTCTATGAAGCAGAGGCGTATCATCAGGACTACGCCAAAAAGAATTCCCAGCATTACCAGAATTACCGCAGGGGGTCTGGAAGAGATCAGTTTCTGTTATCCACTTGGAAATCAAAGCAAGAAGTCATTGATAACTCAAGGAACCCAGCCCAATATGTAAAACAAACGGACAGTGAACTACGAGAGCGGTTGTCACCCGAGCAATACAGTGTCGCCAGGCAAGACGCAACCGAACCCCCCTTTAGAAACGAATACTGGGACAATAAAAAACCGGGCATCTATGTGGATATTGTCAGCGGAGAACCGCTGTTCAGTTCCATTGACAAGTTTGATTCAGGCACGGGCTGGCCAAGCTTCACACGCCCCATTGCACCTGAAAATATTCAAGAAAAAAAGGATCGCAAACTTGTCATGACCCGGACCGAGGTGCGCAGCCGGCGTGGCGACTCTCACCTGGGTCACGTTTTTGAGGATGGACCCCAACCCACAGGACTGCGCTACTGTATCAATTCCGCATCTCTCAGATTTATTCCCAGGGAAGATCTGGAAAAAGAAGGCTATGGGGATTTTTCAACTCTTTTTCAGGACGCGTCGGCGTGAAGTTTTATCCAATATGTAAACATGGTCATTTATCAGCCTTTCCTGTTTAACCATAGGGGAGCTCTGATGCCGCCCGATGGGACAGGTAAGAGCAAGAGCATTTATCACGAAAACACGAAAGTCCGAAATCACGAAAAAGACCTAATAGCATTTCGTGTTTTTTCAATTTCGTGTTTTCGTGATATATATAATTTTTCAATCAGAAACGCCAAAATCACAATGAAGCAGTCTAAAACTTAAAACTTAATGCTTACCGATTTATACAGCGAATAATATCTTCTCCAAATTCACGCACCTGCCATGCTTTGAGGCTGGCGATGTCAACCAGACCACGTGTGTCAGTGGGAGAGATTCTGGCGATGTCCATTGTCTGGGATTTGTTCAAAACCAGAGCAGGGTCAATGGCCAGGTCGGCCGCTTTTTTTTCTTTCCAGTTTTTCAACTTTTTGGCTATTCGGATCTTCGAATCCGGCAACCTGGGAGCACGTGTTTTGGGATAGGTCGGGAGGCAATCTCCCGGTGTTTTCAGGCTATTGCCAATAGCTTCCAAAAGCTGACTGCCATACATGCTGGTCTGTTTGGCGCTCAGGGCGCGACTTTTTTCCAGGTCTTCCCTTGTCTGGGGTTTTGTTCGAACCAGGGTCAGCAAGACTTTGTTGCCGACAATTTTAAAAAGCGGAAGATCTTTTTTTCGGGCAGCCTGTTTGCGCCAGATCAGAAGTGCTTCGAGGACGGCCAGATCTTCCGGCGGCAGTCTGCCTGCCCCTTTGAAGCTGAGAAACAACGGTTCGTTCTTTGTTGTGTTGGGTCGAACTTTACTCAGCAGATCACATTCTTCCTCGACCCAGGCCAAGCGTTTTTTCTCGGAAAGATCTTTCTCCAGAAGTTTTGCCAGGGGTAGAAGGTGGTGAACATCCTTGGCAGCATAGCTTATCATGGCTTCAGGCAGTGGTCGCACGGACCAGTCTTTTTTCTGGTATTTTTTCTCCAGCTTGACATTGAAAAAGGTCTGAAGCATGGCATCCAGACCGCTTTGCTGGAAACCCAGAAATCGAGAAGCCAGTTCCGTATCGAAAAGGTTGTGAATAACGATGTGGAAATCTCTGAAAAGGGAGCGAACATCATAGTCGGATCCGTGGAAAACTTTTTTGATCCCATGGTTTCCGAACAGGGGTTTAAGTGCCGACAGATCCCTGACCCGTACGGGGTCCACGATAAACAGGTGACTGCGCGAAGCTATCTGGATCAGACAGACCTTTTCCTGAAAGTGGAACATGGAGTCTGCTTCCAGATCCACAGCCATGGCATCCACACCCCGGAGGGCTTTCAAAACACCCTCCAAGCCGGATGGCGTGTCCACGAATTCAAATTGAAAATCAGCGTCTTGCCGCATGTCTCACCAATTTCTTCTTGACCCGGTGCTGCAATTGACCTAAATAAAAGCGTTTATGGGTTATTAAACAGGTGCCCGGGAATTTTTCTTAAAACATTGAGCGCTTAGGTGTTTGACAAAAAACTCTCCAATCTCCTGAAACAGATAAAATCGAAAAACGATTTTATGACAAGGTGACCAACAATGATCAATATAACATTTCCAGACGGAAGCACAAAGTCTTTTGATGACTTTCCCACCGGTTTTGACATTGCCGGAAGTATATCGGAAGGTCTGGCCCGGGACTCTGTGGTCATGGAACTGGATGACAATCTAGTCGACATGAGCACGGTTGTAAAAAAAGATGCCGCCATCCGGCTGATAACGACCCGGGACAAGGAAGCCCTGGAAGTCATGCGTCACAGTGCCGCCCATGTCATGGCCCAGGCCGTGCTGAGAGTATACAAAGATGCCAAACTGACCATCGGTCCGGTGATCGAAGACGGATTTTATTACGATATCGATATGGAGCCGGTTTCAAAGGATGACTTCCCCAAAATCGAAGCCGAGATCAAAAAACTGGTAAAAGAGAAAATTCCCATCCAGCGAAGTGAGGTTTCCAAAGCCGAAGCCCTGGATTTTTACAAGGATGAACCCTACAAACTGGAAATGATTTCAGCTCTGGAAGACGGGCAGATATCCTTTTACGAGCAAGGGGATTTTACCGATCTCTGCCGGGGACCCCATGTGCCTCACACCGGATTTGTCAAAGCCATCAAACTGACCAAGGTGTCTGGTGCCTACTGGCGGGCCGATCAGTCCAAGGCACAGTTGCAGCGACTGTATGGAACCGCTTTTTTCAATAAAAAAGAGTTGAAAGAGCACTTGAGATTCCTTGAGGAGGCCAAAAAAAGGAATCACCGCAAAATTGGGGAAGCATTGGATCTGTTCAGCTTTCATGATGAGGCACCGGGTATGCCCTTTTTTCATGCCAAGGGTATGGAGCTCTGGAATAGTTTGTTGGAATACTGGCGTTATGAGCACAAGGCCGCAGGTTATGTGGAAACCAAGACGCCCATCATGCTGAATCGTGCCCTGTGGGAGCGGAGTGGTCATTGGGAAAACTATCGTGAAAATATGTATACCAGTATGGTGGATGAAGAAGACTATGCTATCAAACCCATGAATTGCCCGGGGGGCATGTTGTTATACGGAACACGGCCTCATTCTTACCGGGAGTTTCCCATCCGGGCGGCGGAGGTGGGTCTTGTTCACCGGCATGAGATGAGCGGTGTTCTGGCGGGTCTTTTCCGGGTCAGGGCATTTCATCAGGATGATGCTCATATCTTTATGACGCCCGATCAGATTCGAGCTGAGATTCTGGGGGCCCTGCAGCTGGCGGAACGGATATACGGGACTTTTGGTCTTGATTTTCATCTGGAGCTTTCCACCAGACCTGAAAAATCAATTGGGACCGACCAGCAATGGGATGTGGCCACAGAAGGACTGCGGGGCGCTCTGGATGCCTATGGCCGTGAATATCGACTCAATGAAGGTGACGGTGCCTTCTATGGCCCAAAAATCGATCTGCACATTCAGGATGCCCTGAAACGGACATGGCAGTGTGGTACGATCCAGTTGGACATGTCCCTTCCGGAACGGTTTGATCTGAGTTATATTGCCCAGGATAATGAGAAGCATCGCCCCATCATGATTCATCGCACCATTTTGGGATCCATCGAGCGCTTCCTGGGTATTTTGATAGAACACTTTGCAGGGAAATTCCCTTTGTGGATGGCGCCGGTTCAGGCCGTGGTCCTTCCCATCAATGATGCGCTTATTTCTTATGCCCAGGAAGTAAAGGCCGCTCTGGAACAGGCCGGACTGCGTACCGAAGTGGACAGCAGAACTGAAAGCCTCAACAAAAAAATTCGTGGGGCGCAGCTCTCCAATATTCCCTTGATTCTCACCATTGGTGCCAAGGAGCAGGCTTCCAATACGCTTTCCGTACGTACCTTGGATGGCAAGGTCAAGATGGGTGTCCTTCGGGATGAATTTATTCAGACCGTCTCCAAAAACATTGCAACGAGAGCGCTGGATCTTACATTGTTCGATTAAAAGGTATTTTCTGGTGGACAACAAAGGGTATTTTTTGTGGCAAGGTCTCTGTTTTTGATCCTATAAACATTGAAGATTTTTTACAGCATGGCAAAAAACAAAACAGTCAGAAAAGAGAATGCAGGTGTTACGAGCCATCGGATTCAATGGTGTGACAACCGCTGCCCCCATGCCGACTTTGCCAAACTGGACGCCATGGATGGCAGCTGCCACACATTTCAATCCTTGTGGTGTGATTTGCTGCAGAAACATGTGACCAAGAACGCCCCCTGTGAAAAACGATTCGGGAAAAGACGTCCGACAACGGGATTTTGATCTAAAACCGCCACTTCTGGAGGAGGACCCGGAAAGGTTCTACTGATCCGGAAAAAGCAGCATCACGACATCTAACCATGGCAGTCTCTTCAAACATTCGTACCAAAATATTTGTTTTCTACTGGTTGCCGGTGATCCTCTACTGTCTTTTGATCTTTATCCAGTCATCTTATTCAGTTAGCCAAAGCCTTCCCTCGATTACCTATCTGGACAAGCTGGCACATGCCGCTGCCTATGCCCTGCTCGGCTTTCTTTTTTTCCGTGCTTTTCAATCGACAGGCACCCGGAAAAGTGCTGTGCAGTTGGTGATTCTCAGTGCACTGGCTTCGTCGCTTTATGGCATTAGCGACGAAATACATCAGCACTTTGTAACTTCGCGAACAGCTGATATCATGGATGTGCTGGCGGATGCAGCGGGAAGCTTCCTGGGTGCCGTCGCCGCACAATTTTTTTTGAACCGCAACAGCGATTAAATTTGGATCAAGGGGGTATGTATGAACGTTGTATTTCTGTCGCCCCATTTCCCTCCCCATTTCTTTCGGTTTTGTCTGAACCTGAAAGCGGTCGGCGCCAATGTTTTGGGTATCGGTGACGAACCCTACGACAACTTATCAACGGATGTTCGCAGCGCACTGACCGAGTATTTTCAAGTCAATGACATGCACGACTATGATGCCCTGGTGCGGGCCTGTGGTTTTTTTACCCACCGCTACGGAAAAATCGATCGTCTTGACTCCCTCAATGAATACTGGTTGAGCACCGAGGCCCGCCTACGGGATGATTTTAATATCTACGGGTTGCGCGGTAAAGAGATTGACTTCATTCGCCGCAAATCCTTCATGAAGACCCGATTTCGTGATGCCGGCGTAGCGGTTGCCCGGGGGCGGGTGGTCCGGACCATGGATGATGCGTTCTCCCTGCTTCAGGAAACCGGTTATCCGGTAATTGCCAAACCCGATGACGGGGTGGGTGCCATTGCCACCTATCGTCTGGACAGCGATCAGGATCTGGATGAATTTTTTAGGACCAGGCCCCACACCGAATACATTATGGAAGAATTCATAGCCGGTACCATTTATTCCTTTGACGGTCTGGCCGACCGTGACGGCATGCCCGTATTCTGCACGGCCCACATTTTCAGCCAGGGTATCATGGAAACAGTCAACGAGGCACGTCACATTTACTACTATTCCTTGCGGGATATTCCCCCGACCCTGGAGAAGATCGGTCGCGAATGCCTCAAGACATTCAACGTGAGGGAACGGTTTTTCCATATGGAGTTCTTCAAAACAGCTGGTGAAGATACCTATGTGGCCCTGGAAGTCAATATACGGCCCCCGGGAGGTTATACCACCGATATGTTTAACTACGCCTGTGATATCGACATCTACCGGATCTGGGCCGATCTGCTGGTCCACAACCGGACGGATTTGAATTACAAGCGGGACTACCATTGCTGTTATGCCAGCCGCAAAAACAATCAACGCTATGCATACAACCATGAGGATATCCTGTCACGCTACGGCACATGTATCGTCCAGATCGAAAGTGTTCCCGGTGTGTTCAGCAGCGCCCTGGGCGACATGGGCTATATTTTCAGATCCAGACAACTGGATGAAGTTTTGGAGATTGTTCACTTTATTCACAAAAAAAAAGCAGGGGATTCACGTGCACATTGAAGAACACCGCTGGTGGAGCAAACATCTGAAGCGCGATATGGTTCTGAAGATCTACGGGCATTGGGGAAAGCCAACGATGGTTTTTCCCTGCTCCCGCGGACGATATTTCGATTATGAGGGCATGGGAATGATCGATGCCATTGCCGGGTATATCAATTCCGGCAGGATCAAACTGTTTTGTGTGGACAGCGTCGATGAAGAGACCTGGTACAATTTTGCCGTTTCTCCCCAGGATCGCAACACCCGACACGAAGCTTACGACCGCTATATCGTGGAGGAGGTGATTCCCTTTATCCGTCACCATTGCCAATCACCCCTTGTGCGAGTGATGACCAACGGTTGCAGCATGGGTGCTTACCATGCGGTAAACTTTTTTTTAAAGCATCCGCATGTCTTTCAGGGAACCATCGCTCTGAGCGGTCTCTACCGACTGGACCGACCCGAATTTCAATTGTCGACTGTCGAATTGTCCGAGGTCTATTTCAACTCTCCTTTGAGTTATCTGCCAGGCATGAACGATCGATGGTATCTGGATTGGTACCGTCAGAGCAAGATTGTTGTATGCGTGGGTCAGGGCGCCTGGGAGGACGAAGCCATTGAAGATACCCGCCACCTGGATTTTCTGCTCAGGGAAAAATCCATCCCGGCGCATGTCGACTACTGGGGTCATGATGTAAACCATGACTGGCCCTGGTGGTATAGACAGATGAATTATTTTCTGGAATCACTTTTATCAAGCAACACACAGCATTGACAAAACCATTGCTTTTGGTTACATAACTGCGATGGTATCAACCCGATTTATATAACCATTGGATGCAGGGGATTTGCATATGAATGATCAGGAAAAAATTATCATCAATGGAAATGCGTTTTCATTCGAACCCGGAGAAACCATTCTGGCGGTTGCCGGAAAAAACCACATCGATATTCCGACCCTCTGTCATCTAAAGGGCGCTTCTCCCACGGGCAATTGCAGGATATGTGTGGTCAAAATAGAAAACGAGAAAGATCTCATGCCTTCCTGTGCCACCCTGGCGGAGGCAGGCATGGTGGTACATACGGAATCCCCGGAGGTCGTAAAAGCCCGTCGATTGATCATTCAGCTCATGCTCTCCACCGGTAATCACAACTGCGCCATCAGGGGTACCAGCAGTGACGACTGGACCCGGTTCCAGATGCGTGTCCAGCAGTATGACGACAGTTCAGAGCTATGCCCGGTTTGGGGAGACTGTCGGTTGCAAGATCTGGCTTATCGTTACCAGGTGGAACCCAAACGATTTTCGGATGCGGGAACACCCTATCCCATGGAAACGGTCAATCCGTTTATCGTCAGGGATTTTTCCCGGTGCATCAAGTGCGGCAGGTGTGTTCAGGCCTGTAACGACATTCAGGTCAACAATGCCATCCAGTTTGCTTACACGGGCAGCAATTCTAAAATAATCGCTGCCGACGACAAAGCGTTGAAAGATTCGGACTGTGTTTTTTGTGGCGAATGTGTTCAGGTGTGTCCGGTGGGTGCTTTGGTGGAAAAAGATGTTCGCTATCGGGTACGGCAATGGGAAACCGAAAAAGTCCGTACCACCTGTTCCTACTGTGGTGTGGGGTGCCAGCTTTATCTGCACGTCAAGGACAACCAGGTTGTCAAGGTTTCCGGTGTGGAAGACGTTCCCCCGAACTATGGCAGTTTGTGTGTCAAAGGTCGGTTCGGATACGATTTCATCCATTCACCTGAACGTTTGACCGCTCCCATGATCAAGGAGAACGGTACATTCAGGGAAGCCACCTGGGACGAGGCCCTGGATACGGTAGCCAGGCGATTCAACGAAATAAAGGAAAGCAGCGGGCCGGACAGTCTGGGTGTTCTGACCTCTGCGAGAATAACGAACGAAGAGAATTATATCGCCAATAAATTTGCACGGGCGGTACTGAAAACCAACAACATCGATCACTGCGCCCGGCTCTGACATTCCTCGACCGTAGCCGGTCTGGCTGCAGCATTTGGAAGCGGTGCCATGACGAACACCATCAGCGACATTGAAACAGCGGACGTCATTCTTGTCACCGGATCCAACACCACCGAGAATCACCCGGTCTTGTCATCCTTTATCAAAAGAGCGGTCACTTTCAGAGGCGCCAAACTCATCGTGGTCGATCCAAGATTTATCCGGATTGCCACGTTTGCCGATCATTGGCTGCGGCAAAATCTGGGAACCGATGTGGCTTGGATCAACGGGATGATGAACGTCATTATCAATGAAAATCTTTATGACCGCACGTTTGTGGAAAAACGGACCGAGGGTTTTGAAGAACTCAAAAAGGTCGTGGAAAAATACACACCGGCCTATGTGGAAGAGATCACCGGCATACCCCAGGCAGACCTGGCCGATGCCGCCAGGATGTACGCAGGTGCCAGAGCCGGCAGTATCTGTTACTGTATGGGTATCACCCAGCATATCTCGGGGACGGACAATGTCAAATCCCTGGCAAACCTGGCCATGCTCTGTGGCCATATGGGTGTCGAAGGTGGCGGTGTCAACCCGCTGAGGGGCCAGAACAATGTTCAGGGTGCCTGTGACATGGGTGGCTTGCCAAATGTTTTTTCAGGATACCAACCGGTGGCTGACCTGGCTGTTTCAAAGAAAATGGCAGAAGCCTGGGGTGTCAGCGATCTACCGACCCAACCCGGTCTGACGGTTACGAAAATGATTCCCAAGGCACATGACGGAGAGTTCAAGGGATTGTATATCATCGGTGAGAATCCGCTGGTATCGGACCCTGATCTGAATCATGCCCAAAAAGGTCTTGCCAATCTCGATTTTCTGGTGGTGCAGGATATCTTCATGACCGAGACGGCACAGCTTGCGGACGTGGTTTTACCGTCCAAGTGTTTTGCCGAAAAAGACGGTACATTCAGCAATACTGAGCGGCGGGTACAGCGTGTACGCAAGGCCGTGGATGCACCGGGCCAGGCAATGGATGACTGGAAGATCACCGCGGAAATTGCCACGCGTATGGGGTTTGCCATGTCCTACGACCACAGTCGGGAGATCATGGAAGAACTGGCTGCTGTGACACCGTCTTATGCCGGGATCGATTATGATCGGATTGACCTCGAGGGTATTCACTGGCCCTGTCCCACCAAAGAGCACCCAGGGACACCCATCCTTCACCGGGAGCAGTTTACGCGGGGCAAAGGTCTTTTTCACGCCATCGATTTTACGGAGCCGGCCGAAAATGTTGACACGGAATACCCCCTGTTTCTGACGACCGGGCGGCTCCTGTATCACTATCATACCGGGACCATGACCATGAAATCAGAGGGGCTCAACGAAAGGGCGCCAGCCTGTTTTGTGGAAATCTCTTCCGACGACGCCCAGACCTATGATCTTGAAGACGGTTCCATGGTCAAGGTGGAGTCCCGACGGGGTGATATTCATGCTGCCATCAAGATTTCGGAAAAGGCAGTTGCGGGAACTGTTTTCATTCCCTTTCATTTTGCCCAGGCCGCTGCCAACAAGCTCACAAATGCGGCCCTGGATCCTGTATCGGGTATCCCGGAGTACAAGGTGTGTGCGGTGAAGATCTCTAAAGCTGCCTAGCTTTGAGCTGTAAGCAGTAAGCCATAAGCGGTTTATAGCTTTCGGTGCCAGTGCCCCAAACGCAGCAGACTTTAATTCCTGCAAATCTTTAGATCCGACTTTAAAAAAACAAAAAGCCCTAAACTGTAAGCTGCTTAAAGCTTACGGCTTAGGGCTTATCGCTCATAGCTACCCTCCAACCCTTGTATCACCCTCGGACCCTCGAACCCTGCTCTACCTACTCTGTCTCCTCGGGTCTCTTCACGGTTGGTGACAGAATGTCAAAGTAGTAATGAATTCCGGCACCCACAAAGGAATCAGCCGTGGATCCAAAGGAGCTGTCGTGGTCATAGTCCGTAAAGGTGACGCCGACCTCGGTTGAAAAGCCCAGGTTGGGCAGACCGCTGAAGAAATATTCGAGCCCGAGACCCGCATTGACCCAGGTGCCATTCTTGGTGTTGCCCTTATCCGGATCGGAACGGGAAAATCCCACACCCGCGATGATATCCACGTGGAGATTCTCTTCATCTTTGATCTTGAAATATACCTTGCCGCCGATATCCAGATCGTCAGATGAATCTGAAAAATTGAACCCGAAAAGACCCTGTACGGCAAGCTCATTGTTGATCCAGTATTTTCCAGACAGGGAGTCCAGGTTCTCCGGACTGAATTGAGAATTAAAACCGATCCCCAGATTGCCTTTCAAGTCTTTAGCATAAACGGGGCTTGCAAGGATACCGAATATGAGGATCAAAGCCCATACTATCTTGGTTGTTTTCATGATGCTCCTTTTAAAAAAAACCGTATCAGGTTTATCGCTAAACCTGCGGACGTGGCAGTACCTTTGCCTGCTCGGCGATTTCCGGGACTTTGTGCTCCCACTCGATGGCCATGAGGTGTACGCCGGCAACCCCTTTCATCTCCTTGAACTCCTCGATCTGCTCGCAGGCGGCCTTGATGCCCTCTGCCGCAACCTTTCCTTTTTCAGCCCCCTGGAGTCGTTTGATAACCTCGTCCGGCACATCCATTCCAGGCACTTTGCTCTTCATGTACTTGGCCATACCGACACTTTTCATGGGGGTGACACCCGCCAGGATGTAGACTTTTTCAGTCAGCCCCATGTCGTTGGCTCTCTTGATGAATTCTCTGAACTTATCCATGTTGTAGATGCACTGGGTCTGGATGAAATCGACACCGGCATTGATTTTCTTGGCAAGTCTGTGAACGCGCCATTCAAACGGATCGGCAAAGGGATTGGCAGCCGCACCGATAAACATCTTGGGGGCGTCTTCCAGGTCGGCACCTCCCAGAAACTTGCTTTCATCGCGCATTTTTTTGACCATACCGATGAGTTGCATGGAGTCGATATCAAAGACACCTTTTGCCTGGGGATGATCGCCAAATTTTTGATGGTCACCGGAGAGACACAGCATGTTCTTGATGCCGTGGGCATAGGCACCCAGGATGTCGGACTGCATGGCCAGACGATTGCGGTCGCGGCATACCATTTGAAAATTGGGTTCCAGACCCTCCTGCATGATCAGAAGACTGGCCGCCCAACTGGACATCCGCACCATGGCCGTCTGGTTGTCGGTGATGTTGACTGCATCCACCATCCCTTTCAGGTGTTTTGCTTTTTCCCTGACCTCCTGGGCATTGGAGCCCCGCGGTGGACCCAATTCGCCTGTAAATGCAAAATGACCGGCCCGCAAGATTTTTTCCAAGTTACTTCCTGATTTGAAACCGTTATCCTCTGTGCTCATATGCATCACCTTATTCTTCGTTCTTGGCTTTCTCAGGTTTTTTATATCCCGGCTGTACCAGCGTTCTTGGAACCTGGTCATTCCAGCCCACAGGCTCTTTGATACTGAGAATACAATCGAGTCGGTCCTGGGTTGCCAGACGTTCGTAAATTTTAAACCAGGCGCAGGGTTGGTCGTCACTGATTTCACAGTTGCCGTCATTGGTGCCGCCACAAGGACCGTTGTAAAGACCCTTGGCACACATGGTGACCGGGCAGATACCCCCTGTCATTCCCAGAACACATTCACCACAGGATCGACAGCGTTCTTCGTACAAGCCCACCGCCAGGTTGGCCGACATGCCGGTGGTATCCACCGCCGGGTAGACGGGTGTGCCGGGAAAACGTTCCGCTAAAAACTGGATACCCACACCGCAGGCCATGGACAGAATGGCATCATAATCCTTGACCTTGCTGTCGAAGGGTTCCAGATATTCCATATCACACTGTCTTTCCACCGTGATGGTGCCGGTGTCCAGAGGCTTGTTTTCCAGCCTTCTGGCCATGTCGAGTTCTGCATTCAGAACATCGACTTCCTTTTCACCACCCGCAAGACAGACGGCCACACAGGTTCCACACCCAGCGATGAGGACCTTTTTATGCCCTTTGATCATCTCTTTTATTTCGTCAAACGGTTTCCTTTTGGCGACTATCATGTTTCCTCCTACATCTCCGATTCGGGATGAAATACGTCGACGTCCTTTAGATCCTCTCCCAGGTAAGCCCGTTCGTTGGGGCCTAAGATGCCCAGGGAGAGGCAGATCAGGGTCCACAGGTGAACCGTTTCCCAGGCATGGTCGCGTTGATCCGCCAGATCGTGTACCTGGGCGTGGCAGTTGTGACACGGCGTGATACAGTAACTCGCCTGGGTAGCCAGGATCTGGTCAGCTTTGCTCTTGCCGTAGGTGCGACGCTCTTCCGGATAACCGGATTGGAGGAAACCGCCGCCACCGCCGCAGCAGTAATTGTTGGAGCGGTTGGGGTACATTTCAACGAAATTTTCTTCACCCACCACAGCCTTGACCACATAACGCAGCTCTTCTGCCACCGGGTCCCCAAAGGATTTTCGTACCAGCTGGCACGGGTCCTGTACGGTAAATTTGATCTGGCGTTCACGGTTCCATTCAGAACTGACCTTGAGTTTGCCCTCGCGGATCCACTGGGCGTAGTATTGAATGATGCTTCCGATTTCGAATTTGTGATCGATCTTGAATTTTTTCAGTCCGGCCCGGACTGCAAAGAGTTCGTGCCCTCACTCGGTATTGAGCCAGACCTCGCATTCAAGATCCTTCACCGCCTTGGCCTTGACCTCCACTATGTGTTTCCAATTTGGGTTGTCGGCCATGAACATGCAATAGTTTTCGGCTGCCCAACCTTTGGTTCCATAGGTCCAGTCAGCCCCCACAAGATGCAGAATTTTCCAGAGCGGCACCATTTCGTCCGGCTCCGTTACCGGCTCGCGTGAGTTCTGGTTCAGGAAAAATTTAGCACCCTTCTTGTTGATGGGGGCCTGCATTTCCGCAAACTCCGGCTGGCTTTCCTGGTATTCTTCCAGCACATCTTCCACCACGAACTGGAAGTCTTCTTCCGTGGCACCCATGGCACTACACGTGTCGTTTCGAAGCGCCATATCGCAGGAGCCCAGGATTCCCTTGGGGCGTTCTTCCCTGGGCCAGGAGCCCCGGGCGTTGAAAACAAGCTGGGGGATATCTATTTTCATGGGGCAGACATAGATACAGCGCTGGCACATGCTGCACCACCACACCCATTCAGATTTCAGGATTTCTTCATCCATTCCGAGTGCTGCCATGCGTAAGAATTTTCGAGGGTCCATACCCCCGATACCCGTGGCAGGGCACCCGGAAGAGCAGGCACCACAGGTCAGGCAAAGATTCAGATTTCCCCCTTCCGGGAGAAGCTCCTTTACCTTGTCCAGGAAGATGCTCTTTTTCTTCCCGCCTATTTTGATTGCTTCTTCAGCCATGTTCATTCCTCCGTTTTAGGCTATTCCCTTATCCTTTAATGGATTGGGTCCCATCGCCTTGATAAGTTCTGTCATTTCTTTGGCGTAGGCCGCAAAGGTCGGTCCTTCGCCAGAAGAGAGATTATACATTCTAACCCTGTCGGCTTCAAGGCCTATTTCCTCCAGGAGCATACGCACATGCTCCACCCTTTCACGGGCCCTGAAATTGCCTTCGTTGTAGTGACAGGTGCCTTCCAGACACCCCACCACATAGACACCATCCGCGCCTTTCTGGATTGCCCTGATAAGGTACATGACATCTACTTTTCCGGTACAAGGTACGCGGATAATCTTGATATTTGCCGGATAATCGAGCCGCATGGAACCTGCCAGGTCCGCTGCCGAATATCCTCAATAATCACAACAAAATGCGATAATCGTCGGTTCAAAGTCCGTCATTACATGCCTCCTGCCAGTAGGGCGTCTATTTTGCAGAGAATCTGGTCGTCTTCATAATAATTCAAGCTGATGGCCTGACGTGGGCAGACCGAGGCGCACACACCACAGCCATGACACATGGCTTCGTCTATGACGATCTCCCCTTTTTCAATATCGAACTTGGGCACGTCAAAGGGACAGGATCGGACGCAGGTCAGGCATTTGACACAGTGCTCCACATCCACCTTAGCCGTGATGGCTGACAGCTTAATTTCATCTTTTGATAGAAAGGTCATGGCCCGGGAGGCTGCTGCCTGGGCCTGGGCAATGGTTTCAGATATTAATTTCGGTGCATGGGCGGTACCACAAAGGAAGGTGGCATCACTTCCCATGTCAACCGGTCTGAGTTTCACATGGGCCTCGATGAAAAAACCCTCGGGGTTCCGGTTCAGCTTCATGGTCTGACTCAGATCTTCTGTGTCCGTCGCGGCTACCCCGGCGCTCAGAGCCAACAGATCCGAACGGATCTGGACCGGCTGTTGGAGGACATGATCCTTAACGGTCACCAGCAGGCCTTCATCCGTGGCTTCAACTTCCGGAGGATGCTCCTTGTCAAAGCGAATGAATATGACACCCTCTTTCCTGGCCTGGGTGTAATAGTCCTCCAGCAATCCATATGTGCGCATATCGCGATAGAGGATAAATACCTGTGTTTCGGGATTGGCCTTCTTGATGGCCAGTGCATTTTTTACAGCCGACTGGCAGCAGATTCTAGAACAGTTGGGGTTTTCTTCATTTCGTGATCCCACACACTGAATCATGGTGACGCTATCCAGGTTTTCAGCACCCCCATCATGTAGAAGGTCTGTTAGTTCCACCTGGGTTTTGACACGTTCATCAATTCCATAGAGATATTCTTTGGGCACATACTCATTGGCTCCGGTGGCCACCAGGATCACGCCATGTTCAATGACACGGGGTTCCCGGGTGGGTCCCAAGCCGATTTCTGTGGCAAAGTTCCCTTGAAAACCGTCAAAGGACATCACCACCCCATCTGTCAGGATGTCGATATTCTCCTGGGCGGTCACCTCTTGGATGAGATCCCGCAGATACTGCTGAATATCCCCACCTTCAATGGTATGATGAAGTCTGCGAGCCATGCCTCCCAGCGCAGATCCTTTTTCAAGAAGGGTTACGGGAAGACCCTGTTTGCTGATGTTCAGGGCGGCATTCATACCGGCGATACCACCGCCGATCACCAGGGCGCGTTTGTTGACACCGATAATTTTCTCTTTCAATGGTCGCAGACTACTGGAGCGTGCCACAGCCATCCGCACCAGATCCTTGGCCTTCTGGGTGGCGATATCGGGATTGTTGGCATGTACCCAGGAGTTCTGGTTGCGAATATTGGCCATTTCAAATAGGTACTTATTGAGACCGCAGGCTTCCAGGGTTTCCATGAACATGGGGGCGTGGGTTTTTGGGCTGCACGAGGCCACCACCACCCGGTTCAGTTTTTCTTCCTTGATTTTATTCTTGATGTCTTCCTGGGTATCCTGACTGCAGGTAAAGAGGTTGTTGTCCGTGAATACGACGTTGGGTAGGGTGGCGGCATACGCCTGGACACCCGGCACATCCACCACGCCACCGATATTGATGCCGCAGTTGCAGACAAAAACACCGATTCTGGGTTCTTCCTCACTGACATCCATTTCCTCTGTCAGGGCAATTTTTTTAATATTCTTTCCCCTGGCTTCGGCAATATCGACACCAGCGGCACTGGCAGCTGCACTGGCTTCTGTAACGGATGAGGGAATGTCTTTGGGTCCCTGGAAAATACCACAGGTATAAACACCGGGGCGTGATGTGGCAACCGGTGCAAAAGGATCGGTGGCGACAAAGTTGTAATGGTTGAGGTCGATGTCTAATTTTTTCGCCAGATCCACAGACGACTTGCCTACCTGCAGACCCACGGACAGCACCAGCATGTCAAATATTTCTTCCTGCATCTGCCCGCTCTCGTCTGCAAAGGTAATTTTCAGATTCCGGGTTTCAGGATCATCGGCAATGGTGTGTACCCGCGCCTTGACAAAACGTACCCCCTCATTGTCTTTGGCCCGGTTGTAGTATTTCTCGTAATCTTTACCAAAAGAGCGGATATCCATGTAGAAAACAGCGCAGTCCAGGTCATCCCCGGAGTGCTCCTTGGCGATCATGGCATCCTTGATGGTGTACATACAACAGACCGAGCTGCAGTAACCATTGCCACAACGGTTGGTATCCCGTGATCCCACGCACTGCAGCCAGGCAATTTTTTTGGGTTCTTTTTCGTCCGATGGGCGCACAAGGTGCCCCATGGTGGGGCCGGAAGCGCTCAGTATGCGTTCAAATTCCAGGCTGGTCATGACATTGGGATTGCTGCCGTAGTGGTAGAATTGCTTCAGGCTGCTGGGATCGTACAGCTCCGTTCCAGAGGAAAGGATGACAGAGCCGACCTTGATTTCTTTGTCGACTGCTGTCTGGGTGTGGTCCACAGCTTCCGCCAGACAGGCTTTGACACACTGGTAGCATTCCGAGCAGATACCACATTCCAGGCATCGCTGGGCTTCGGTTTTAGCTTCTGACTCATCGTAGCCCAAAGAAACTTCCAGAAAATTACATTCCCGGGCTTCGGGGTCGAGACACCGCACAGTCGTGCGATCTTTTTTGGGCTCATTTTCAACGTCGGGTTTTTCAAATTTCCATTCTTTTTCACGACCTTGGGTCAGATCCTGGCCGTTCAGAAACCGGCGAATACTTTCGGCTGCTTCCTTACCACAGGCAACGGCATCCACCACGGATTTGGGGCCATAATAAGCATCACCGCCTGCAAACACCCAATCAATACCTGTCTGCAGGGTGACGGGATCTGCTTCGAGTCCGCCTCTGGGTGTGACGGGAATTCCCTGGGCCTTTATGTGTTCGAGCTGGGCACTCTGACCGATGGCGACAATCACGGTGTCACCAAAAAAGGGCTGACAGGCGTTGTCGTCATACTGGGGGCTGAAGCGACCGGATTCATCAAAAACAGCCGTACATGTCTTGAATTCGATTCCGGAAACCTTATTGGTTTTGTCGATGTAAAAAGATTTGGGTCCAAAGCTGTTGACGATCTCAATATCGCCTTCCAGCGCCTCTTCGATTTCATGCTGCCAGGCAGGCATTTCTTCGCGGGACTCCAGACAGATCAGGGTGACGTTTTTAGCACCTTTACGCTTGGCGGTCAGGGCCACATCGATGGCCACATTTCCGCCCCCCACCACAACCACATCTTCGCCGATGGCCACTTCTTTTCCCAGAGCACTGTCTCTCAGAAAATCAACACCCTGGAGAACACCTTGGGCATTTTCATTTTCGACACCCAGGTTGCGACCGCCATGTAGACCGATGGCCAGGAAGACAGCGGAAAAACCGTCCTGTTTAAGGCTGTCGAGGGTGATGTCTTCACCAAAGGAGACATTGGTCTTTATTTCGACACCCATTTTCTGGATGACCTGAATTTCCTCGGCCAAAAGATCTCTGGGAAGACGATATTCGGGGATTCCCACGGCCATCATGCCACCGGCCACGGGAAGTTTCTCATAAATGGTAACCTGGTATCCATCTCTGGCCAGGCAATAGGCGGTTGATAAACCCGCGGGTCCGGATCCGATGATGGCCACCCTTTCTTGCCGGGCTTCGGCCACTTCCGGTATATACCAGTCACCCTGCTGCCGCTCGTAGTCTGACAGAAAGCGATGCAGCTCGCGGATGGCAAGGGGCTGGTCCACGTCGTTTCGGGTACAGATTTCCTCGCAGGGGTGATGACAGACTCTGCCGCAGATACCGGGGAAAGGATGCTCCTCTTTAAAGAGTTCAAGGGCTTCCCTGTATTTACCCTGGTTGATAAGGGCGATATAGCCCTGGATGCTCACATGTGCGGGGCAGGTGGCCTTGCATGGTGCGGTGCCGCGCTTATCGATACCAAAGGCACCGGGTATGGCCTGGGGATATTTTTTAAAAGCAGCCTTTCGTTCCGAGAGCCCTTCATCATATTCATTTGAGCATGTAATGGGGCACACCTTGGCACATTCGCCACAGCTGGTGCATTTGTCCAGATCGATATAGCGAGGTTCCTGGTGAACCTTGGCCGTGAAATTACCGGGTTCTCCCTTCAGGTCCATCAGTTCCGTGTTGGTGAGCAGTTCGATGTTGAGATGCCGGCCGACCTCGACCAGTTTCGGTGAAATGACTCACATGGCACAGTCATTGGTCGGGAAGGTCTTGTCCAGCTGGGACATGAGCCCGCCAATGGCAGATGATTTTTCGACCAGATAAACATAATAGCCGGATTCGGCAAGATCCAGGGCTGATTGCATCCCTGCGATACCGCCGCCGACCACCATTGTCGCACCTATTATATCCTTAGGCATGGTTAGCTTCTCCTGATTGTTCTGCTTGGGTATTTTTCAAATCGCTGTCAGGACAAGACGTAAGAAGGCGTTTCAAGAAGGCCTTGCCCACGCTTTTCACATTTTTTCCTGCCCACAGCGCAAACCAAGGAGAATGTGTATATAACGGACAGCGCCTTGTCAATAGAAATTGAACCGTAATAAGGTCAAACAACCGCACCTGTCAATCCCATTCTTTGCTTGCAAGATCCAGATTATATGATTATGTTCCTTGCGCAAAACAGTATCTGATTATAATGGGTTGTCTCTAAAGGATATTTGTCTGGAAGAGGGCAATTCCGCAGCAAGAAAGCGAGCATCAAATGCCACCAGTCAATTATAAATCCTGGCCCTTCAAAGAGGCCTTCAAACTGCAAAAACGGTATGCCCAAGCGCCTGTGGAGCCGGTAAAATTTGAGACCGGGTTCGGGCCCAGCGGTCTACCCCACATCGGCACCTTTGCAGAAGTGGCCCGCACCACTTGGGTACGCAAGGCCTTTGAACTTCAAACAGACTGGTCCACAGAGCTTATCGCTTTCAGTGACGACATGGATGGCTTGCGCAAAGTGCCGCTGAACATGCCCCGGCAGCAGATGCTTCAAGAGCATATCGGGAAACCATTATGCCGAATTCCCGATCCCTTTGACGAATGTGAAAGCTACAGTGCCTACATGAATCAGAAACTGCAGCAGTTTCTGGACAGCTATGGCTTTGAGTATACATTTCAAAGCTCCCAGGAGGCCTATGCCCGGGGAGATTTCAATACGGGTCTGAGCATCATTTTACAGAAGGTGGCAGCAATCAAAGATGTTATTCTGCCAACCCTGGGCCAGGAGAAGCGTGGCAACTGGTCACCTTTTTTCCCCATCTGTGAAGATTGCGGCCGAATCAACAGTACACGCGTTACCGCCTACAATGTGGACAGTAATTCCATCGACTATGCCTGTGACCAGGAAGACGGACCCCTGCAGTGTTGTGGTCACCATGGCACAACATCGATATTTGACGGTAAGGTCAAGGTAGGATGGAAGGTTGACTGGGCCCTGCGCTGGTTTGCCTATGACATCGGCTATGAAATGTACGGAAAAGATCTGATTGATTCAGCCAGGCTTTCGGGTAAAATCACCCGTGTCATGGGCAAACAACCACCCAACGGGCTTTTTTATGAACTTTTTCTGGACGAGGAAGGCCGCAAGATATCAAAAAGTGTGGGCAAGGGTCTGACCATCGACACCTGGACAAGGTATGCGCCCCTGGGGTCCCTGCTCTATTATCTGTTTCAGAACCCCAAACAGGCCAAACGTCTCTACTGGGGAATTGTTCCCAAGTCCGTGGACGACTATCTGACGGGTTTGAAGCAATATAGGACACTTTCCAGTGAAAAACAGCCGGATTCGCCTGTCTGGCACCTTTTTGATAAAGGCCGTAACAATCCGGCCTACGGATCCCCCATCAATTTTTCCCTGATCAACAATCTGATTTCCGCTGTCGGAGCAGATGACCGGGAGTTGATTATGGAATACCTCAAACGCTATGATCCCGAGCTGAAGACCTACGAGGATATTGTTAGCGACCTGGTGGATAAGGCCATGGCCTATTATCGGGATTTTGAATTACCGCTCAAACAATACCGTAATCCCACAGACTCGGAAAAAGAGATACTGGGACAGCTTCGTCAGGACCTGGCTGGGTGTGATATTGCCGATGATAACGAACTCCAGACCATGCCGTTTTCAGTTGCACGAATGTTTGAAATGGAACCCAGGGATTTCTTCAAGATGTTTTATGAGGTTGTTTTCGGTCAGGAGCGGGGTCCCCGCTTTGGCACCTTTGTTCAACTGGTGGGAAAAGACAAGGCGCTTTCCATTCTGGATGAGGCCGTCGGCAAATAACGTCAAACAAACATACTTGTAACAACGGCCAAAATTATCCCAAGCCCGGACATTTCACAAACGGATCGGCTCCGGCGCAAGGCATTTCAGCCTGAAGCGGTAGTGTACAACCGCGAAGGTTGGATAACACCGCGCCGGGGTTGATCAGGCCGTGAAATGTCCGGGTTAACCGTGGCAGGGCTTGCATGTAGCGGCTGTTTTCGGGTTTCCATGACACCGGCGGCAGGATACAGGGTCCATTCTTCCATCGATCCTGTGCCGGGAAAGGTAGTCGCCGCGATGCGGGGTACGACGATAGGTTCCGGTTGGATCCCTGCGAGACGGCTTCAGTTCGATCCCCACCCCATGACAGGCGTCACACATATCGGGCTGATGACACATGCTGCAGACTTTCCGGCTCTGATATGCCACCAGTCGATGGTCATCTGAAAAGAACGGTGTGTGAACAAATCGTCTGAAGGGAAAACTCTCATCGGTTTCATCGTGGCAGTCCAGGCAAAATCGCAGGTCTTCGCCTTCTTCCTGGACATGTCGGATGGGGAGCGTCGGCCGTTCCTCTGCGGTACAAGCCAGAAATATTCCAGTCAAAAGAAATGCCAGCCCTATGTGTATTAATGTGTGTCGGGTCATATGCTTTCCCAGAGGTGTCCTTGCACGGTACAAACCGAGACACCACCCGTCAATATACGTATTTTAATACCATTGTAAGCCGGGTATCTTTATCAAAATAAGGATCCGAGCTGTAGTCTCCTGAAACGGACAACTGGAGCGTGTCTTCCAGAAGCTGCTTTCCACCGCCCAGGGAAACGAACCATGAGTGGTCCTTGCCGTATATGTCTTCATTGTAGTTAATATAAAGGATATCGGAGCTCATAAACCAGCTTTCAGCAGCGCCAAAGGGCCCATTCCAGAACAGGTAGCCCCGCCCCAGTCGATACCGGTCTTCACTCGACTCGCCATCCATGATGCCGCCTTCGAAACCATATCGGATTGCATCGTTTCCATATACGTTCAAAATTGCAGCCATGTATCGGCTGGTTTCATTACGCTGATCATAATCGTATTGTTTGATTCGGATACCTGCATCCCATCCTGGATTCTGCTGCCAGATCACATCGGTGCCGATGACCACGAGTTTTTCTTTGGTATTCTGCAGATAACGAAAAGACTGGAGTTTTGTGTTCTCTTCCGTAAAATAATCTTCGAACCGATATGTCTGGAGTACCGGCTTCAAAAGTAGAGATTCCAGGGTAAGGGCGGCTTCATAGGTGTGCTCTCGCCAATGATTGGTTTCTATGTTCCAGCTGGAGATGCCATGCAGTGTCATGCGGGTGGAAACCCCCATGGATGTATCCAGGCCGATAGTGTTTTCGACAGTTTCACCATCATTGGTGGTTCTTTTGTATGACAGGCCTATTTCACTGAACTGGCCGGCAAAGAATGCTGCCCGACCACCCAGGAGGCTGTCACCGGAGCGGCCGTTTTCATCTTCCAGAGCCACCGGAACACCTCCGAACAGTTCGACGGTCACCTGGGGATTGAACATTCCCTGAATTCCGATGCCATCGATGCTGTCATTGATGATTCCTGAAAAAATATGTTGTCGCCCGATTTTAAGATTAAACCCCTTGGAAGGGGGCATATACTCCACATACCCATAGAGAAGCTCCCCGTCGCTATCCTTGTCATAATATCCGCCGTCGCCCGTATCCGCACGCACCCATCCGTGGAGATGCAGGGAAAGCCCATTTGTTTCGATCTGTCCATAATCAAGCCGCATGTATTCATAAACGGGAATGACCTGTTTGGATGCGCCTTGGTCGGTTTCCCACTCAAAGGCAGATAAAATGGTTTCGCTCTTGAAATGGAGTTCAGGCTCTTCTGCCGAGAGGGTAAATGCCAACACCAACGGCAGGATCAGGATAAAAAAAATCTGAACGGCAATTTTGGTGTGCGTTGTCAAACAGCCATCCTTATTCAAAAACGGTCAACCAGCCCATTGTATGGAAATCCATACACGAAATTAAAGATCTTGATCTTACATGAATATTTTCTTTTTGTAAAATATGTAAAATTAATGAATTTTTATTCATTTTTCTATGGTGGGTGTAAATCAACGTTGACCCCATGATATCCCACAATGTAACCTTTGTTTATCGTGTTGATAAATAAGATAAATTTAAAACAAAAGCCGGGGTGTTCAAAAAAGAAGATTTGCCTTGACAAGTGCTTTTACAGCGGCTAATTATGAATGAATGCTCATTCATAATAAATCGAAACGCTCACGGACCTGATGGGCTCTGGCACAAGGCATTGCAGCCTGAAGCCGTCTTTGCCAAGTTTCATGAAATTTACAGGTTAAGGCTCATGCCTTGGAGGTGTACAATCAATAAAAAGCGCAGAGAAAACGATAAATATCATCGGATACTCGAGGCGGCGATCAAGACTTTTGCTGAAAACGGATTCTTTCAGTCGACTATTGCTCAGGTCGCCAAAGAAGCCGGCGTAGCTGATGGTACCATCTATCTTTATTTCAAAAACAAAGATGATATTCTGGTTCAGTTCTTCAATTACAAGACCAAGCAGGTTTTCGGACGTTTCAGAGAAGAGGTGGATAAGGCCGATGGTGCCATTGATAAGCTTCAAAACCTGATCAGGCGACACCTGGAAGAGTTTCAGGCAGACCGGAATATGGCCATTCTCTACCAGTCGGAGACACACCAGCGCACACGTATGGTGGAAGATCAGATTCGGGAAATGTCGGACATGTACCTGGATATCGTCACTGAAATCGTGGAACAGGGCCAGACCCAGGGGAGTATCCGCAAAGATCTTTATTTGAGTCTGGTGAAACGGTTTATACTGGGGGCGGTGGATGAGGTCATCAATACCTGGCTGCATTCAGGTGGGGAATATGACCTGGTAAGCATGACCGACCCGCTGTTGTCGCTCTTTATTCATGGTATCGGCAGTGCTGATACCAAGCCATAAGCATTAAGCTGTAAGCTATAAGCAGCTTAGTGCTTAAGGCTTATCGCTTACGGCAAAAAAATAACCCAAGGAGAGAAAAAATGGCACAAGTACTTGCAGATCGAAGGGACGTCGATTTTGTCCTTCACGAACAGCTGGATATCGCACGCGTCAGCAAACATGAAGCCTTTGCGGAATTTAACAGAAAAACCATCGACCTGATTGTTACCGAGGCTCGGAATCTGGCCATCAAAGAGATTCTGCCCACACGGGAAATCGGCGACAGGGAAGGCACCCGTTTCGAAAACGGCCAGGTAACCGTTCCGAAAGAATTTCATAAAGCATATGATCTCTTCATCGAGGGCGAATGGCTGGCCATGACCGAAGACCCCGAATGGGGTGGGCAGGGAATGCCAAGAACCGTGGCTCTATCGGCCGGAGACTATTTCAATGCCGCCAATTATGCTTTCATGATGTATCCGGGGCTTACCCACGGTGCTGGAAAGCTCGTGGAGGCATTTGGCACCGACAAGCTCAAGAAGACCTTTCTTAAAAAGATGTATACAGGAAAGTGGACCGGCACCATGCTGCTGACGGAGCCCGAGGCTGGCTCGGATGTGGGGGCCCTGACGACGACGGCCACCCGAAATGAAGACGGAACATACAATATTTCAGGCAGCAAGATTTTTATCTCCTCTGGTGATCACGATCTGGCTGAGAATATCATTCATCCGGTTCTGGCGCGTATCGAAGGGGCACCGGATGGTACCAAGGGCATTTCCCTGTTTCTGGTGCCTAAAATATGGGTCAATGATGACGGTAGTCTGGGGGAACCCAACGACGTTGTCTGTACGGGTACGGAAGAAAAAATGGGGATTCATGGCAACTCAACCTGCTCTTTGACACTGGGTGGCAAGGGAAATTGCCGGGGCATGCTGCTGGGTGAAGAAAACAAGGGCATGCGGGCCATGTTTCTCATGATGAACGAGGCCCGGCTTCTTGTGGGACTTCAGAGCTTGAGTTGTGCAAGCGCCTCTTATCTGTATGCCCTCAATTATGCCCGTGAGCGTGTTCAGGGTAAAAATCTTCTGAGCTTCATGGACAAAAACGCACCCTCCGTACCCATTATTCAGCATCCGGATGTCCGGCGTCAATTGCTGACCATGAAAGCATACGTGGAGGGCATGCGGAGCCTGCTCTACTACGTGGCCTATTGCGACGACATGATCGAGATTTCAGACGACGATGCGGAAATAGCGAAGTACAAAGGTCTTGTGGATATCCTGATTCCCCTGGCCAAGGGATATGTTTCAGATCATGCATACGATGTATGTAACATTGGTATGCAGGTGTACGGTGGGTATGGATATATAAGGGAATATCCCCAGGAACAGCTTGTCCGGGACTGTAGAATTACCATGATATACGAGGGTACCAACGGCATCCAGGCCATGGATCTTTTAGGTAGAAAACTGGGTATGAACGAAGGCAAGCCGATTATGGACCTTCTGGGAGAAGTTCAGTCGGTGATCGCCATGGCCCAGGCCATACCGTCCTTGACGGGTCTTGCAGACAGGCTCACCGAGACCGTCAATAAATTGGGTGAGGTTGCCATGCACATGGGCAAAACAGCCATGTCTGAAAAGGCCTTGGATGCGTTTGCTTTTGCCTATCCTTTCATGGAAGTCATGGGCGATGTGGCCATGGCATGGATGCTCCTCTGGCGGGCATCCATTGCAGCCAAACGTCTGGAAGAGGGAGCAAAGAAAAAAGATCAGGCGTTTTATGAGGGGCAAACCATGAGTGCTGAATTTTTTATCCATTCGATTCTGCCTGTCAGTATGGGTAAAATGAATGCGATTCTGAATTGCAACGATGCCATTACCCGGATTTCGGAAGATGCTTTTGGCGGGAAATAATGAGTCTTATTATTCCATCATCTAAAATCTGGTCCTTTGGGCCAGGTTAAAGATCTTTGGCTCTGCCGATGGTGGTAGTTACTTAAATCCGAAGCACGAAATTCGAAATTCTAAACAAATTCAAAATTCAAATATTTAAAATGACCCCAGCATAAGCCATTGAATTGAAAGTTATCTCTTTGTTTTGAGCATTCGAGTTTATGGCAAAAAAATAGAAGCTATCACGAAAACACGAAATCTGAAAAACACGAAATGTTTCATGATCTTTTTCGTGATTTCGTGATAAGAAATCTTTTTCTTTTCCGGTTTATCCAGGTTTCGTATTTCGATATTTGGATTTAGGATTTATCACATGCTGAATATGCTTAATATTAATTCATTATAAGGCTAATTCAGCACTGGGCCCTTTGGAACCGGGTACCTACTTGCATCATATGTCCGGGGCTAACGCTATCTAATGGGGTTGCCCGGGTGACCGTTTTATGGTATCGACTTTTGCGGTTACGAAAAAGATTTAGGATGAACCGTGGTTCAATAAAATCGTGCATACGATTTTATGCGGGTATAGAAAGGATACAATTCAATGGAAACTGTTTTGATTCCACCGGCCAATGCATATTTTCTCGGAATACCGACCATCGTTTTTTCGTTTCTGATTCCCATTGCGGGCGTCATCATTTTTTCGTACATACTGGCCATGCGGGTGGTGCCGTTATTGAGAGCGGCGCCGGACAATCGCTGGAACCGCTTTGATGAACGATTCAGGCGTCTGATAAAGATTTGGCTGTTTCAATACCGGCAGCCACGCTATATGTTGGCCGGACTGCTGCACATTGCAATTTTTGCCGGTTTTCTCATTTTGAGTATTCGTTCCACTTCCCTGGTGGTCATTGGTATTTCGGAAAATTTTGTTTTCCCCGGGTTGGGCGGGCCTTTGGGGGTCGTTTACAATCTGTTCAAGGACTATGCCGCCACCATGGTTCTGGTGGCGTGTGTCATCGCCATGGTTCGCAGGGGTATCTTTAAGCCTGAAAGATATGCCGTACCGGAACGTTATGGAAAAGATCATACCATGGAAGCTGTTTTTGTTCTTTGCCTCATCGCAACGCTCATGATCTCCGAGAGCCTTTTTGAGGCCAGTGCCGCGGTGGCCCAATCCCAGAAGGGCTTGCATGCTGAGTTCATTGCACCGCTCAGTCTTGCCTGGTTTTTCAAGATCCTGCTGGGGGGAACGGCTATCGGAACGCTGCAGGGGATGCATCTCATCATGTATTATATCCATGATGTCACCTTTTTCTTTTTTCTCTGTTTTCTCCCCCTGGGAAAACATTTTCATGTGATCACCTCTATTTTCAACGTGTTTTTCATGCGTATCGACCGGGGAAATATTAAACCGGTGCGGCATGGTGTCAGTGATGAACAGCTGGATGACCTGGAGTCATTCGGTGTGAAAAAACTGGAAGATTTTACATGGAAACACATGCTTGACTTTTACTCCTGTGCCGATTGCGGCAGGTGTTCTGATCAATGTCCGGCCAATGCCGTCAAGCGGCCTCTGTCACCGAGGTTTATCTCCATCAAAGGCAGGGACGCCATCTTTAAAAATTATCCCATCTATCCCGTGGGTGCCATTGCTCCGGATAGGGAACCACTTATGGGAAATGTGTATCAAGAAGATGAAATCTGGTCGTGTACAACCTGTGGTGCCTGTGAACAGGAGTGCCCTCTGGGGATCGAGTATATCGACAAGATCGTGGATCTTCGTCGGGGCATGATCGACGAAGGCACGGTACCCCAGTCCCTGCAGAAGCCATTGAGTGCCCTGGAAAAAAGGGGCAACCCATGGGGCAAGATGGAAAAAAAGAGAGCGGACTGGACAAAAGACCTGCCGGAAGAATCCCCGGTCAAGGTTCTTGGGAAAAAAGAAACCGCCAGGACGCTTTATTTTGCAGACAGCATTACCTCCTATGATGACCGGATGCAGGATATCGGTAGAGCCAGTGCCAGAATCCTGCAGACAGCCCATGAGGATTTCGGTATTCTTGGCAAAGCCGAAAAAGACAGCGGTAACGAGGTTAAGCGCTTTGGTGAAGAAATGCTGTTTCAGGATCTGCGGGATAAAAATACACAAGCAATTCTCGCTTCGGGTGTGGAGGGAATTGTCACGGCTGATCCGCACGCCTTCAATGCCCTCAAGAATGATTATGTTGATATTCCACCGGTGGAGCATATCAGCCAGTATATTCTGCGACAGCTTGAATCAGGAAACCTTAAATTTGCGCCGGCCGACAGCAACGGCAAGGTCTATACCTACCATGACCCCTGTTATCTGGGGCGGCATAACGGTCTGTATGAGGAACCCAGGCAGGTCCTTGATGCGATTCCCGGTATCAAGCGGGTTGACATGAAGAAATGCCGGGACCGCTCGTTCTGCTGTGGCGGTGGCGGGTTGATGCTTTTCTATGAACCCGAAGAAGAGCAGCGCATGGGTGTTTTAAGGGTTGAAATGGCAGTTGAAGCGGGTGCCGATGTCATTGTTACCGCATGCCCTTTCTGTCTCGTAAACATAGAAGACGCCATCAAGGTCGCTGGAATGGAAGGAAAAGTGGAAGCCATCGACCTGGCCGAACTGGTGGCTCAGCACATGTTTCAGGAATCGGTATAACGGTCTCTAATGACCTCAGACAGTTTCACGCTCGTACAGGCATCACCCATCGACCTAAGGTCTTTATTGGTCAATTATTTTATTAGGATTGAAGCAAACGTATCAGTAAATAGCGACAAGGTCGCGTCAAATAAAATCGCGCAACGATTTTATCATGGAACACAATATTAAATGGGAGGACGGTTATGGAGATCTTGGTATGTGTCAAAAGAGTTCCGGATACAGCGGAAAATGAAATCGAGGTCAATAAAGATGGTACCGGCATCGAAACAGACGACCTGGTTTACTCGGTAAACGAGTGGGACAATTATGCCGTGGAAGAGGCGATCCAGATACGAGACAACGTTGGCGGAAGTGTCACCATCGTGTCCATGGGGGACGAAGAGTCCGAAGAGGTGGTGAGACGGGAAATGGCCATGGGGGCCGACAATGGTCTGCTCTTGACGGATGATGCGTTTGAAGGATCCGACGGAAAAGGTACGGCGATTTTGTTGAAGGCTGCAGTCGAAAAGGGCAATTATGATCTCATCCTGACGGGAGCCCAGGCAGATGATGGTGCTGCCCAGGTCGGTGGTATGCTGGCGGCAATGCTCGACCTGCCTTATGCTTCGCTGGTGAATACCATCGAGGTGCTGGATGACAAGAAACTGAAGATCGGCAGGGAAGTCGAGGGTGGCAATCAGGAGATGAGCGAGATAGAGCTGCCCTGCGTGCTTTCCATTCAGACCGGCATCAATGAGCCGCGCTATGTCGGCATCCGGGGTATTCGCAAAGTGGCATCTGTTGAAATACCTGTTTACGGTACCGGCGACCTGGGGCTTTCCGCTGATGCGGTAGGAGAGGCCGGCGCCGGGGTCAAACGCCTGGATTATTTTGTCCCCGAACTGGGTGAAGGCGCCGAGATGCTGGAAGGGAGTACCGAAGAGATTGTTGAAAAACTGATCGAATTACTCAAGGCCAAAGGAGGGATCAAATAATGGCAAATATATTTACCTATATTACGTTCAAGAATGGGGTCCCTGATGATTCAGCTCTCGAGCTGGTGAATGCCGCCAAGCAGATAGCGCCCGACGCATCACCGACTGCCGTGGTTGTGGGTTCTGGAATCGATGCCTTGTGTGGCGAGGTGGCTGCCTCCTATGCCGAGGTATGGAAGATCGATAACGAGGCTTTTGCCTATCCCAATGCAGAGGTCATTCGCAACGTGCTGTCCAGCATATTGCCCCAGGACTGCATTCTCCTGGTGCCGCACGACACCTTTGGAATGGACCTGTCACCGGGTCTTTCCATTAAAATGGATACGGTATTTATGCCGGACACGGTTGGATTTGAGGGTCTTGAAGGATCGATGCTGAAATGTATTCGACAGGAATATGGTGGGGCCGTCAGTACGCATGTGTCCTGCGATATCACCAAAGGGACCATCATCAATATCCGTCCCGGGGCATTCCAGCCGGATGAGAGCAAGGCTGCCGCAGGTCAGGTTGTCGATAAATCGGCAGAAGCCGGGGATCTGTCCACCAAACGTGTTTATCTTGAAACCGTGGCGGCCGAAGTGGGCGATGTGGATATTACCAAAGAAGATGTACTGGTTTCCATTGGACGCGGGATCGAGGACGAAGACAACATAGAAATCGCGGAAGACCTGGCAAAAGCAATGGGTGCCGTGGTCTCTTGTTCGCGACCGATTGTGGATGCCAAATGGCTTGAGAAATCCCGCCAGGTGGGAACCTCCGGACAGACCGTCAAACCAAAGGTCTACCTGGCCTGTGGCATCAGCGGTTCGTTTCAGCATCTGGGAGGCCTCAAGGGGAACCCCTTTGTTGTGGCCATCAACAAGAATCCCAAAGCGCCTATTTTCCAGATAGCGGATGTGGGTATCGAAGCCGACATCCTGGATTTTCTGCCGGAGTTGACCGAGGCTATCGAAAATTTATAATAATCGCATGGCGATTATTATAAATTGGGCGGCGTTGCCGCATGGATAATTACCAAAAACCCCCGATTGGTTTATATGCCGATCGGGGGTTTTGATTTGAGGGTACAAGGGTCTGAGGGTGATAAAAGGGTTCGAGGGAGATACAAGGGTAGCTAATAGCTATTGTAGCATTTGTCAGAATGACGTTCCGAAACCGCACCGGCAACTAACACCAAACAGCCACTCGAACTTGCGACCACGCGCTCGAAATGAACACCAGCGCCAAAAAAGCAAGAAGCGTTTGGCTTTAAGCGCCTAACAGCCTACAGCCTAAACAGCTAAAAAGCTGGTGACAACCCGACAAACCCTATTTGAGTCGATCGATGAGATCGCAGAACAGACGGACGCCGAAGCCGGTGCCGCCGGCACCGCAGTAATCACTTGCCTTTTTCTGGTAGGCAGGACCGGCAATGTCGATATGCGCCCAGCGGGTGCCTTCGGCAAAACCCGACAGAAACAGGGCTGCTGTAATGGCGCCGCCCCAGCGGGTACTGCCCATATTGTTGGTGTCGGCAAAATCGCTTTTCAAGAGTTCTTTGTAATCCTCCGGCAAAGGCAGCCGCCAGGTGCGTTCATGGGTCTTTTGACCGGAGGCCAGGATGGCTTCGGCCAGGGCTTCATCCGACGTGAAAATACCGGCAATTTTTTCTCCCAGCGCCACAATACATGCGCCGGTGAGGGTGGCAACATCGACCATGATGTCCGGCTTGTATTGTTTCAATGTGTAGGACATGGCGTCAGCCAGGATCAGGCGGCCCTCTGCATCCGTGTTGCCGATTTCGATGGTTTTTCCGGCATGACTCTTGATAATGTCACCCGGACGCGTGGCATTGCCGGAAATCATGTTTTCCACGAGGGGAAGAACACCCACGATCCTGACATCGGGTTTCAGTTTTGCCACTGATATGAGTGTGGCGGCAACCGCTGCCGCACCGGACATGTCGCATTTCATGTCCTCCAGTCCACCTGTGGGTTTCAAATTGATGCCGCCGGCATCGAAGGTGACGCCCTTGCCCACCAGGGCAATGGTTTTTTTTGCCCCCTTGGGGGCATATTCCAGAATTGCCAACCGGGGGGTGTTCTGACTGCCGGCAGCCACGGCCATGAGGGCGCCGAATTTTTCCTGCTGGAGTTGTTTCGGGTTCAAGAGGGTTGTTTTGAGTTTTTCCTTCTTGGCCAGGTTGATGATGGCCTTGCTCAACTGCGCCGGTGTTTTGTCATTGGAGGGTGTGCTGACCCAGTCCCTGGCCAAAAGGGTTCCCTGGCAGATAGCTTCAATCCGTTTGGGAAGCCCGGCCAGCTTTTTGGCGCTGCCGGCTGATACCACCATGGTGATCTGCTTGAGGGGTTTTAACTTTTTATCTTTTTTATAATGATCAAAAACATGGTTTCCAAGGCAGGCGCCCTCTAACATGGCCGTTACCAGATCCTTTTCAGAAATGGATAGCTTATCCGGAGACGGCGTGCCCATGACGATTTCCTTGAAACCGTTTTTGATGATTGACTTGACCGCTTTGCCGGAAAAAACACGCAATTTTTCTGGATTCATTTCCGCTTGTTTGCCGAGACCAATAAATAGCACACGCTCCGTCTGGATGCCGGCAGGGTTATAGAGGGTAATCTCCTGGTCAATTTTACCACTGAATTCTTTTATTTTTTTTGCCTGCCCGGCCAGTTTTGAAAGAAGGCCTTGGTGGATGTCTTTATCTTCACATACGGGCACGGCCAGTGTGGACAGCTTTTTCTTTTTCAGATCAATAGACTTTAATTTTAACATGGGTCACCTCATAGGAATTGATAATCAATTGTTTTAGTAGGAACCATTATTTTATTTCGGAACTAGATACTAAGATTGATTGGCATCTGTGTCAACGCATAAGCTTTGGTACATAAGACATAAAATAGGGATATTTTCTAATGCAAGAGTTGCTTTTTTTGCATTATTACTAGAATTGCGGTACCAGTAAATAAAGCTGAAAAAGAAAGAAGAGAAAATTCCAGACTTGAATTACATTGTGATGCAAGTGTTCTTGGTATTGAAGGCATACTGAAAAAAACATGATTTGATTCAAAGCCAAAGTTGTTTACAAAACAAAGCGGGGGATAGGGCGTCAGTTCATTTCTCTGAACGATCAGGAAAAGAAAGCGATTAGATTATGCTTTGAAATGTTTAGGGACACGCTCCCATCAGGGTGTTGTTAAATAGCACTAATTGGGTTGGCAGCTGAAGAATGTCTCTTTGCAGCTAAAAATGCCTGGAAAAGGTTGTGTCATTCTATTTATTTATGGTCTACAATTTGACACCTGAATTTAAAAATGGGATAGGTTTCTAATATTCATTGCATATCTGAGTTGAACCGAAACGGCGAGCGCATTCCCCGTAGGTTCTGCCGTGCAGCCGTGCTACGCATGTCGCGGGGTTAGCGAGGGGCTCTAATTTAGACAGAATTCCTTACGGTAGAAGGTTCCTCGTAGCTTGCTGCGAGGTTCTTCAATCCGCCTCTACCGGTAGAAAAATTTCAGAAGTTGCTTGAGGGTGGTAGGTGAAGGTACTATCAGAAATTTAGAAAAAATAGGAAAAAGAGAATTGGGCAAATCATAGCACGCGAATGCATCAAAGCGCATGGGGAGAAAAGGGCACACACTGGCCATGACCGGGGCAGACAACGGATATCTCCTTGCGTTGTTTGATTTTTTTTAGTGATGCATGTTGATCCTCTTGGTTTGAAACAAAGCTGTTGAGCAAAGCCCCTCCATTGAGAACAACGATAAAGTCCCCGGAAATAAATAGCCCGGATTCAGGGTCCAAAAAAGAGGTTTCATCGGGCCGGTGACCGGGTGTGTGCAGGGTGATGAAACCTGGCAGGACGTCCTCCGTACCATCGAAATATCGAACGCGATCCTCTGGAAATCCTTTTTTGAATGGTGTTCCAAACAACGCGCCTTGAAAAGTATCCCCCAGGCGGGGCAGGTAGGCGTATTCCTGCATGCAGGGGATCAGAATCTCTTTGAAAGCCCGGGACCCTGGAAAAGGAATCGATTTTTCACCTGAGATAAAAGGTCTGGCCTTTTTATGAAACCAGATCTCGGTCGCTTGGCAGAATTTTTTAAGCCTAAGCCAACCTGATACATGATCCACATGAAAATGTGTGCAGACAACCCTTTTCAAGCGTGGCAGGTGCTTCAGGACTTTAACAAGAGATGGTATGTCGGATGGCATGCCACAATCGATCAGATAGCATGCATCCTTGTGGAAATCTGCGAGCAGGTAGCAGTTGCTGGTTTTGCCCCAAAACTGGTAAAATGCCCTGCCTGCCGAGAGATTTTTTTTGAATCGGATCATAGGCTTAGCATGCCGGAAACAGATCATCTTGTCAAAGTAGAAAGCTCAGTGGTGATGTCATAAAAATTAAAAGGCCGTACCACCCGCCACAAGAAACACAACAATAAATAGTTTATAAGTTAAGAGCGTCCCTGATTATCAAGGACGCTCTTAACTTATAAACTTTGTTGACTTCACCTTGTCTACATAAAGCCCTTGCACCGGCGGCGATACTGTGGCATGCCACTTCTATCTTTATGTTATATGGATTGGTTATAAGCAAATTTTCATTGCCTGCGCGCACTTGATGCGGGGCGGGTTGGTAAAAATAAGTTGCTTCGGCAATAGGCTGGAGAAAATTCACGTGCCTGACACCAAAAAGACCATTGGACTGCGAGAAGCCCTGGAGATGACGCTGGCACACACGCATCCCTTATCAGCTGTTCAGGTTCCGTTGTTACAAGGGCTGAACCGGGTTATCGCCGCCGATGTTCCGGCCAGGGTCGATTCACCTTCCGTGGACACATCCTTGATGGATGGTTATGCTGCGAGGGCATTCGACCTTTCCGAAGCGACCAAGGATCGACCGGTGGCACTTGAACAATCTGGAACAGCGACAGCAGGCAGTTCTCCTGACCTGCATGTTGAATCACAAAAGACCTTGCGGGTCATGACCGGCGCACCTATCCCGTCGGGTGCGGATGTGGTTGTTCCTGAAGAGTTTACAACACGGCAAGGAGGCCTTATTTTATTCAACCGGCCTGCGGAATCCGGCTGCAATATATTGCCAAAGGGAAACGATGTGGCAATGGGCCGTGTGATCGCAAAGGCGGGATGTCTGATAACACCCGGACTGCTGGGCATGCTGGGTGCAGCCGGGTACAGCGACTTGGAGGTGATTCAGGCGCCCGAGATCGCTCTTGTTGGCACAGGTGACGAAGTGATGTTACCCGGGAAACCCTTGGCAGAGGGGAAGCTGTATGCCAGCAATATCATCACCCTGGATGGCTGGTGCCGAAGGCATGGTTTTGGGACACGGCTTTGTGTGGTTGGTGATACGCTTGAAGAAATATACCGAACCCTGGAACAAACCATCGATCAGGTGGATGTAGTTGTAAGCAGCGGGGGCGCCTGGGCTGGTGACAAAGACCTGATGGTTCAGGCACTCGAACACCTGGGCTGGAAAGAGGTTTTCCATTGGATTCGCATGGCCCCGGGAAAGGGTGTTGGTTTTGGTTTGCTCCATCACAAGCCTGTTTTCATGCTGCCGGGTGGGCCGTCAGCCAATGTGATGGGCTTTTGGCAGATTGCGCTGCCCGGGCTGCTGAGACTTGCGGGATATCGCCATACAGGTCTGCCTGAAATGAATGTTCAACTGGCAAGGGAACTGAAGGGCAGGCATGTGGACTGGACGCAGTTTGTTCTCGGAACCATCGAAAGACAGAACAGCCGGCACGTTTTTCAGCCCCTGTTGACCCGCAGCAGACTGCAGGCAGTGGCCATGGCTGAGGCCATTGTGGCCATACCGGAGGGAGAGAGCCATTTGCCGGCCGGTACGGTGGTCAAGGCCCAGATTTTAGATAGTGCCCATCCATAAATGGTCTTTTCACGCCCTGCCGGCGTTGGGTGTCATGATTTAACTCCTCAAAATAGCTCGCTATTCCTCCGGGTTAAATCTGACACCCGCCTTGTCAGAACGCGAAAATTCCTATTTCTGGACGGACACTAGATAACTTTAATTTTTAAAGATGAACTTCCAATTTCAAATTCAACATTCGATGTTGGGCGTTCGATGTTCGACGTTCATTTGCTTTTCAGATTTCGTGTTTTCGTGATAAGAGATCTTTTTCCATAAAGTTGAGCAGATGTACTAAGTGGAGCCAGATATGCCTATACCCATTTTATCCATTGTCAGCAAAAAGAATTGCGGCAAAACGACCTTGCTCGAAAAACTGATCCCGGAACTAAAGCGGCGGGGATACCGTGTGGGCATACTCAAACATGATATCCATGGTTTTGATATCGATCACGAAGGTAAGGACACCTATCGGCACAAAGCAGCCGGGGCGGATACGGTTGCTATTTCCTGTCCCTGGAAGGTGTCCGTCATCAAGGATGTTGCGGAAGAACTGACACCGCAGCAGATCGTCGAGCAATACTTTGCGGATGTGGATATTGTTTTGACAGAGGGATACAAACGAGCGGAATTGCCCCAGATCGAGGTCTTTCGCAAGGAGGCCCACCATCAACCCATCCATTCAAAGGACCAACCCAAAACCCTTATTGCCCTGGTGTCTGACGTGCCCCTGGACCTGGGCGTACCCCATATGGACATCAACGATTTCAAAACCCTGGCGGACTTTATTGAAAAACGCTACCTATAAAACTTCTTCAGAATAGCCTTCCAAAACCGTTCGGTCAAATCATGTTCTGAGAATACTTACTGGATTCCCGCCCTCGCGGGAATGACGATTTGGCTCGTTCGAGTAGCAACAGAATCACATCTTGATTAAGATAAATGGCTATCTAAAATTAGTGATTGAAGAACCTCGCAGCAAGCTGCAGGGAATTTTCCCGGTAAAGACTGTAGTGATTAGATTCGTTCTCTAACCCCATAGCTTGTTAAGAGCTTTATTAATCGTTTCAGACTGAGAAGTGATCTAAAAAATAGGATTTTGGTCCAAGATCAAGGCGGGCGAGTGTTTTAACCCGCAGAAATACTGTTGTATTTTGAGGCGTTGAAATGTGAGCCCAACGCAGAGATTGGGCCAAAAGACATTTTTAAGATTGCTTCTCGTAGTATTCCTGCAGACAGTTATAGGTCATGGGTTGCTGGCGCATCATTTTCAGGCCCCGCACAATGGCTTCGGCTGCGGACAGGGTGGTGATGACCGGAACCCGGTATTTGGTGGCAGCCCATCCGATGGCGAATTCATCGGAGCGGGCCCGCTGCCCCAAAGGGGTATTGATGATGAGATCGATGCTGCGGTTCTTGATGTCATCTACGACATTGGGGCGTCCTTCGCTGGCTTTCAATACTTCTGTTACGGCAATGCCCCTGTCTGCGATGTAGGTGGCTGTTCCACTGGTGGCCACCAGTTTGTAGTTCATCTTCTCCAGTCCGGCGGCGATGGGAACGATTCGCGGTTTGTCATTGTCGTTGACGCTCAGGAAAACGGTGCCGGATTCGGGCACGGTAATACCACTGGACAGAAAAGCTTTCATCACAGCTTCGCTGAACGTCGGTGCAATCCCCATGACCTCACCGGTGGATCGCATTTCCGGACGCAGGTAGATGTCGGCTTTGTCAAAGCGCTCAAAGGGAAATACCGATTCCTTGACGGCGACATAGGCCGGCCGATCGTTAAAGGTGACGTTGAACTGCGACAAGGGTTGACCGGACATGACCTTGACGGCAACCTTGGCAATGGGATGTCCCGTAGCCTTACTGACAAAGGGGATGGTCCTGGATGCCCTTGGGTTGACCTCGATGACGTAGAGTGTATCAAACAGGATCGCAAACTGAATGTTGATCAAGCCCTTTACCTTCAGGGATTTGGCCAGGAGACGGGTATATTCCTTGATATCCTCCAACTGGTCCATGCTCAAAAGATAGGGCGGCAGGACAGCCATACTGTCACCAGAATGTACACCCGCCTCCTCAATATGCTGCATGATGCCGCAGATGTCTGTTTTTTTCCCGTCGGAGACGGCGTCGACATCAAATTCGTAGGCGTCCTCCAGGAATCGATCCAACAGGACCGGATGTTCTGCAGAAGCACTGACGGCATTCAACATGTATTGTTCCAGGGATTCGGCGTTATAGACAATTTCCATGGCCCGCCCTCCCAGAACGTACGAGGGTCTGACAACCAGGGGGAAGCCAATTTTGTGGCCCACATGCATGGCCGCGTCAATGGAGGTGGCGGTTCCATATTGGGGGTGCGGTATGTCCATGGAATCCAGGAGAGCCCCGAAACGATCACGATCTTCCGCCAGGTCGATGGAATCCGGTGAGGTTCCCCAGATGGGCACGCCCGCCTCTTCCAGTGCCAGGGCCAGTTTCAAGGGTGTCTGCCCTCCGAACTGAACGATGACGCCCATGGGTTTCTCGAGTTCGATCACATCCAGAACATCTTCATAGGTCAAGGGTTCGAAATAGAGCTTGTCGGCCACATCGTAGTCCGTGCTCACGGTCTCCGGATTGCAGTTGATCATAATGGCTTCGATTCCCAGCTCTTTCAGGGCAAGGATGCCGTGAACACAGCAATAATCGAATTCAATCCCCTGACCGATCCGGTTGGGACCGCCACCCAGGATGATGACTTTTTTATTTTCAGAAGGAATAGACTCATTCTCGGGGTCATAGGTGGAATAATAATAAGGTGTAAAGGATTCAAATTCGGCCGCACAGGTGTCCACGATTTTATAGGAGGGCAGCACGCCCTTTTCCTTGCGCAGGCTGCGAATCTCAAGCTCGGTTTTGCCGGCCAACAGGGAGAGGTGCTTGTCGGAAAAACCAAAACGCTTGGCCTCTCTGAGAGTTTCCGGTGTAAAGGTCTGAAGCTGTTTATAGTTTTTGGACAGGTGCTTTTCAAAATCGATCAGCTGTTGAAGGTTCTCGAGGAACCAGATATCGATACCGGATACCTTTGATACTTCGTTGGGGCTGATGCCGTTGAAGAGGGCTTGCCAGATTTTCAGGATGCGGTCCGGTGTGCCCCATCTCAGGTCATCCATCAAGTCGTCCTGGGAGAGGCGGTCGTAAGGGAAGTTTCCATGGGCATGAAAACCTGACCAGCCGTTTTCAAGAGACCGCAGGGTCTTATTTAAAGCCTCTTTGAAAGTCCGACCGATTCCCATGGCCTCACCCACCGACTTCATCTGCGACGTCAGGCGGTTGTCGTTCCCGGGGAATTTTTCAAAATCCCATCGGGGGATCTTGACCACCACATAATCGATGGCAGGCTCAAAACAGGCCGGCGTCTTTCGGGTAATATCGTTGGGGATTTCGTCCAGGTGATACCCGATGGCGAGCTTGGCGGCAATTTTAGCGATGGGAAATCCGGTGGCTTTGGATGCCAGGGCAGAGCTTCGGGATACCCGTGGGTTCATTTCGATGACGACCATTTTACCGGTTTCCGGGTTGAGACCGAACTGAATATTGGCCCCGCCGGTTTCAACACCGACTTTGGCAACGATTATTTTGGCAGCATCCCGCATGGCCTGGTATTCAGCATCGGTTAGGGTCTGGGCCGGGGCAACGGTGATGCTGTCACCGGTATGGATGCCCATGGGGTCAAAATTTTCAATGGAGCACACGATGACAAAATTGTTGGCAACATCCCGCATGACTTCCAGTTCGTATTCTTTCCATCCCAGGATGGACTCTTCGATGAGAATTTCGTTGACCGGGCTGGCGTTCAGTCCCCACTGGGCTGCCTGGGGAAATTCTTCTTTGTTGTAGACAACACTTCCGCCGATGCCGCCGAGGGTGAAGGCGGGTCTGATGATCAAAGGAAAACCAATGGTTTCGGAAAGGCTTTCAGCCTCTTCCATGGTGTGTACGCAACCCCCCTCGGGAACGCTCAGACCGATCTCCTGCATGGCATTACGAAAAAGGTCCCTGTCTTCCGCCAGCTGGATGGTTTCCAGATTGGCACCGATGAGTTCTACGCCGTACTTATCCAGGACCCCGCTTTCGGCCAACTCCACGGCCAGGTTCAGACTGGTTTGACCACCGATTGTCGGCAGCAGTGCATCGGGGCGTTCTTTTTCGATGATTTTGGCGATGACATCGGCCTGTAATGGTTCGATATACGTTCGATCCGAGAATTCCGGGTCTGTCATAATGGTGGCGGGATTGTTGTTGATCAGAATGACGATAAACCCTTCTTCCCGGAGGGCTTTACAGGCCTGGGTACCGGAATAGTCAAATTCACAGGCTTGCCCGATAACAATGGGGCCGGATCCGATGACCAAGATTCTTTTTAGATCTTTGCGTTTAGGCATGGAATTGTTTCATTTCCTCTACAAATTGTTTGAAAAGATAGCGACTGTCGTTGGGTCCGGGCGATGCCTCGGGGTGATATTGTACCGAGAAGGCCGGTAGATGTTTGTGTCTGAGACCTTCAAGTGTATTGTCATTTAAATTGATGTGGGTGATTTCAACCTCGTCCGGGGGCAGGCTTTCGATATCGACATTGAAGCCATGGTTCTGGGAGGTGATCTCCACCGCTCCGGTCTGCAGATTTTTAACCGGGTGATTGGCACCGTGGTGACCGAATTTCAGCTTGGTAGTCTTAGCCCCCATGGCCAGAGACAGGATTTGATGTCCCAGACAGATACCGAAAATGGGTATTCGTCCCAGGAGATAACGTGCTGCCGCCACCGCGTATGTCACCGGCTCGGGGTCACCGGGCCCGTTGGAAAAAAAGATGCCGTCCGGTTTCCATGCCAGAATTTCTTCCGGGGGTGTGTGGGCCGGAAAGATGCGCAGTTTGCAGCCGTGGTCGTGAAGCGCCCGCAGGATCGAAAACTTGACGCCGAAGTCATAAACGGCAACCCGGTAGGTGTTTTGGCCAGTATCAGCCTTAGGGGCGTCAATGGGCCAAGCATAACTCTCGTTGCATGTAATTTCCTGAACGATATCTCTGCCAACCAGTTGTTTGCCGTCTGCCAGTTGTCTGGAAAGGGCCGGCAATGGTTCATCAGAGGTGGTGATCATGCCCATTTGAGAACCGTGGTCTCTCAGGTGCCGTGTGAGGGCCCGGGTATCTATCTCGCTGATTCCGCCCACGCCATGGTGGGTCAAATACTGGTCCAGGGATCTGTCGGCCTGCCAGTGGCTGACAACCGGGCTGTACTCCCGAATGATAAAACCGGAGGCGTAAATACGCCGGGATTCAAAATCAATGGGGTTGACGCCATAATTTCCAATCTGTGGGTAGGTCATGACCACCATCTGAAAATGATAGGAGGGATCCGTCAAGATTTCCTGATATCCCATCATGGCCGTATTGAAAACCACCTCACCGATGGTGGTTCCCTCGGCTCCCAGAGAAAGACCTTCAAAATGGGTGCCGTCTGATAGCAGTAAACGTGTGTTCGTCATGTTATACTCTCGATTTTTCTATTTTGTCCTTCTTCCAATTTATGGGATAAGAGGGTTCAAGGGTGATACAGGGGTTCGAGGGTCCGAGGGTGGCCTATAGCTGGTAGCGAATGGCAGCCTCCCGTTTTTATCTCACTTGACCCCTTACATGCTGGGATACTTTGATGCTCGGAGGCTGACATACTGCTATCCGCTGATAGCTCTAAGCCATCCTCGAACCCTTGTATCACCCTTGGCCCCTTGAACCCTTGATTTCTACTAAGCTGCGCCTTTTTATTTGAAGATGATCTTTATTTCACGGCATAAAGATCAATCTCTCTTAAATTTACTATAATCCGGCTGACGATAACGGCTTTCCCCACTGCCTTCGATATCCAGAAGGGCCTCCACTTTCAATGGCAGCCCAAACAGCTGGATAAAGCCGTGGGCGTCCTGTTGGTTGTAGACATTGTCTTCCCCAAAGGAGGCATAATCCTCACGATACAGGCTGAACGGGCTTTTGCGGCCTGCAATGGTAGCATTGCCCTTGTATAGTTTCATGCGGACCGTTCCCGTAATTTTATGCTGGGTTGTCTTGACAAAAGCATCCAGGGCTTCGCGAAGCTGCATGAACCACATGCCGTTGTAAACCAGTTCTGCATACTTGACGGAGACGGAGTCCTTGTAGTGCATGGTGTACTTGTCCAGACAGATACTCTCGAGGGCCTGGTGTGCCCGGTATATGACGGTGCCTGCGGGTGTTTCGTAAATGCCGCGGCTTTTCATCCCCACCAGGCGGTTTTCGACAATGTCCACCCGACCGACACCGTGTTGACCGGCAATGGTGTTCAAACGGGTGAAAAGTTCCAGGGCGTTCAGCTGCTCACCATCGAGGGAAACCGGATTTCCCTTTTCAAACCCGATTTCTAAATAGACGGGTTTATCGGGCGCATCTTCAGGGCTGACCGTCAATTGAAACATCTCTTTGGCGGGTTCGTTCCAGGGGTCTTCCAGAAGTCCGCCCTCATGGGAGAGGTGAAAAATATTGCGGTCGCGACTGTAAATGTCTTTTTCAGTGTGCTGGATGGGAATGTTGTACTTGATGGCGTATTTGATGGCGTCTTCACGGCTCTTGATTTCCCACTCCCGCCACGGGGCGATGACCTTCAATTTTGGATTCAGGGCCATGATGGTCAACTCAAATCTTACCTGGTCGTTGCCTTTTCCGGTACAGCCATGGGAAACGGCATCAGCTCCTTCGGCCTCGGCGATATCCACAAGCTTTTTGGCTATCAGCGGCCGGGCAATGGATGTGCCCAACAGGTACTCGCGTTCGTATACCGCACCGGCCTGCATGGTCGGAAACACATAGTCTACAAGAAACTCTTCGCGCAGATCCATCACGATCAGCTTGCTTGCACCCGATGCAATGGCTTTGTCTTCCAGGCCATGCAACTCCTCATTCTGTCCCAGATCGGCAGCAAAGCAGATGACTTCGCAATTTCCGTAGTTGTTTTTAAGCCAGGGTACGATCACCGAGGTGTCCAGCCCTCCGCTGTAGGCAAGAACGACTTTTTTTACTGTTGCCATGTGTGCTGCTCCTTTTCAAAAAAAAACCCCGGCAGATTGCCGGGGTTTTTTTACTTTTTGAATCTTTATCATTATTTGTATTTCCACAAAAGACACCCCGGCAGTAAACGGATACGACGGCGTCGGCGGGTGCGGTTTTGGGTCATTTCAGATATCATGCATTTTTCCATTCAGAGATCAAATCTGGCGCAATATGTCAAAAAATAAAAAATCTGTCAAGCAGGAATTAATTGAATGTTAAAAACTAGATCTTTAGCACTCGGCGCATTGGATATGTTTGGTTTATTTGTGCATTCGATACTCTAAAATAGTCCCTAAACTATAAAATTTGTGTATTTTGTTGAAAAAAATATAAACAATCACGAAAACACGAAATCCGAAAACCACGAAAAGTTTAATGGTCTTTTTCGTGGTTTCGACCTTTCGTGATTTCGTGATAAAAATCTTATTTTGTCCTGGTCACTCCGGGTTGTGATTTAGAACACTTACTTGTAGAGGATGGTACCAGTGGTACATCTACCGGCAGCAAGATCCTGCAAAGTGGAAATGCCTTCCCACTGGACAATATAAACGGCAGGAACCTGGTTTGCCAGTGCTTCAAATGCCGACATCATCTTTGCAACCATGCCGCCCTTGATGGTGCCGTGAGCGATGCGTTCCCGGGCCCCCTGTTCGGAAAGCGTCCGGCAGACACTCCCGTTGTCTATGACACCAGGCACATCCGTGATAAACACCAGCCCCATGCAGCCGATTTCAGCAGCCAGGGCTGCTGCTGCGTTGTCTGCATTGACATTGAAGCTGCAATGGTTTTCATCTGCAGAGATGGGTGAGATAACCGGTACACGACCTTTTTTAAGGGCGCGCAGAACAACCCCGCCATTGACCTGTTTGATGTTCCCCACAAATCCATACTGCCTGCCCTTGCGGGTCATGGGCTCCACCACAAAGAGCTGTTCGGTTTTTCCGGACATCCGTTGGCAGGTTATGCCGTTCTCAGTCAGCCAGGCCGCAATACGCGCATTGATGGTTTCGGAAAGGACTTTTTCAATAATGACCATGTCTTCGGCCTGGGTGACCCTGATACCATCGATAAACTGGGTCTCACGGCCATGATGCTGCAGGGATTTCGATATTTCGGAACCCCCTCCATGCACGATGATCGTCTGGATATCGGGAACGGTCCTGATGGCCTGGGCAAGTTCGCGAAAACCCGTTTCTTTTTCAAACGCACGGCCACCGATTTTAATCAGGAGTCTCTTATTCATCTCAATAGATCCTTTAGGTGTGAGCTTTAAGCGTTAAGCCATAAGCAGCTTAAAGCTTATCGCTTATGCCTTACCACTTTTTATAAACAAATATAATCTTGATGTCAAAGCAGGCTTTCTTTCGAACCACATTTCTGATAATGCTCGACACGTGTTGGGATAACACGTACTCAAGGAGAACAGGATGAAAAAATTTGCTGAGACCACCCGACAAATCTACGAAGGCTGGGAAGAATTTTACAAAAAACCTGCCGATGAGAAAAACCGGTTTTTTGAGTCGGGCGGGAGATTGATAGACATTATTTTTGCTCAGCAGTTTGACAGGCCATTTTTAGACCGCATGAGCCGCTTAGGGGATATGATCCGATTGCTGGCAAAAACCAAGCTGGGACAGAATCATCTCAGACATCTCTTGCCCCACAAACGGGCCATGCTGTATTTTTCTCAACCATCGACCCGTACATTTCTTTCATTCCAGAATGCCTGTTACATGCTTGGGTTGAGTGTTTCCGAGATCCGGGGCACAAGCACCAGTTCAGAGGTCAAGGGCGAATCACAGGAGGACACGATACGGACCTTTGCCAGCTATGTGGACCTGATTATTTCACGGCATCCGGAGGCCGGATTTGCTGAAAAGACGGCCTGGGTCCTGAACCAAACCGACCGGGCAATCCCCGTCATCAATGGCGGATCAGGGCCTGACCAGCATCCCACCCAGGCGTTGCTGGATATCTACACCCTCGAACGGGAGTTCAGCAAGAGCGGTGGATTGGACGGCAAAAAAATTGCCATGGTGGGGGATTTGAAAAGGGGTAGAACGGTGCGTTCCTTGAGCTACCTCATGAAAAATTATCAGGACGTGGCCTTATATTTCGTTGCTCCGCAAATCTATAAGATGAAAGACGATATCACGTCTTTTTTGACGCGTCACCATATTCCGTATCATGAGACCGAGGACTTCGAAAGCATTATGCCCCTGGTGGATGCTATTTACATGACCCGAATTCAAAATGAATATTCTGAGGACCCTGGCCATGAAGCGGAAACCTATCCCGCTTTTCATTTCAAGAAGGAGCACCTGGAGAATATCCAGGCGCACTGTGTCATTCTGCACCCGCTTCCCCGGCGCTATGAGATCGATGTGGCCGTGGACAAGGACCCCCGGGCAGCCTATTGGCGGCAGGAACGCAACGGCATGTGGATCCGGGCTGCCTTGATTGCCTATCTTTTCAGGGTCGAGAATGAGATTGTGGATGTGTTTTCGTAAAAATGGGTTTTAGGTGTTACGTTTTAGGTTTTAGGAAAGCTGACGGAATCGATTTCTTATCACGAAAACACGAAAGATCGAAAACACGAAAAAAGATCCATAAAATTTCGTGTTTTCATGAATCATGCGCGATAAGCCATAAGCGATGAGCTGTAAGCTGCTTATTGCTTATGGCTTAAAACTTATATCTTAGATATCATTTCTCTTACCGCTTCCTTGGTAAGGGAGGCCGAGTCATAGGGTGATGTTCCCGCCAGATCCGCCTCGATCAGTGCATCATCATAGGGCAGGGATCCCAGATAATCGAAATCAGCCAGGTGTTTTTTCAGAAAATCCTCATCCTTCTGATTCCTGATTTTATTTCCCACGACGGCCATGTTTTTGAGGTGGATTTCTGCTGCAAGGTGTCTGATATGCTCTGCCGTGTCGATGCTTCTTCGACCAGGTTCCACAACCACCAGAAGTTTGTCCACCGCCTGAGCCGTGCCCCTGCCTAAATGTTCGATGCCGGCTTCCATGTCCATTACCACCACTTCATCCCTTATGAGAACGATGTGTGTCACCAGAGCTTTCAGGAGTGTGCTTTCCGGGCAGATACATCCGGCACCACCTTTTTTGACTCCCCCAAGACGCATGAGCTTGATATTTTCGAACCTGACGGACAGGGCGTCAGGCAGGTCGTCGACCTTTGGGTTCAACTTGAAAAAACCGCCGATGGTGCCGGGCTTGGCTTCGGTTCTTTCAAAAATGAGGTCTTTCATTTCGGCTATGGGAGTAATGGTTTCGGCTTTGTCGATGCCGATGGCCGACGCCAGATTGGCATCCGGATCCGCATCGATGGCCAGCACATGCCGGCCGTCGTCATTGAGGGTTCGTATGAGGAGGGAGGAAAATGTTGTTTTCCCGACGCCGCCTTTTCCGCTGACCGCTATTTTCATGGGGTTCCTTTCTGTATAGGTTGTTTAGACTGTAGGCTGTAAGGCGGTAGGCACCCTACAGTCTAACAGCCTACAGCCTATCTGCCTGGATCCTTATATAATAATACAGAATGGATAAATAACAACTCATGTTCAAACTTCCCGTTTATCGACATTGTTGGACGTTTTTTTGATGGATTTTCGTGGATACCTGGGGATCGGTTTTCTGGGGGACAAGCTGCTTCATCGAAACGCTACAAAGATTCTTTTTCGACCAAGATAAAAACAGTATAACTACCATATTTTGTTATGATATTATATTGACACACAACTTGTTGTAGGTTATGGTTATCAATCATATCTTATGTGTACGAAGCAGATCGTTTTATTTTGTGGTCTGAAAGTCCTTTTTTTATGCGCCAAGGACAACGGGACGCGTGTACCCGTGTGACCTTTTCAGGTATTTTTCGGATAGGGGAGCAGGTTTCAAAAGATGCTCAAAACTAAAAACAGCGGGATGACCGTCGTGCATGGGGATACACTCTTTTTTGTCTCGTATGCCGGCGAAGCCATGCAAGTGGACCATACGGTTCCCCTGGACCTGTTCCTGGAAGACGATTACGCGGCATCTTCTATCCCGGCAGTCGTTCGGGGTAGAAAAAATCGACTACTGGTGGTGCCGGATTACTGGATCGGACAGACAAGCCTGGCCCTGCAATCTCAAAAGCAGTCCATTGTGGCGCCGTTTGTGGAAAGAAAACTGGCCTCTGAGCATTCGGATCTACCCGATATCGGTCTTTTTTTCGACTATGCGTTTTCAAAGGAGCCGTCGGAACGCGGGGATATTTATGCCTTCTTTCTTCAAGACCCCCTATCTTACCAGCTCTACCAAAAGCTAACAACCTTTGATTTGGCTCCCATGGACATCACCATACCCGCCTATGTCTGGGGAAGGAAACTTGAGAAACTACACCCGGAGCTGGTTGATTCCGGTAGTGGCCTGATCCAGAAACTTTCTTCGGCATGCTATTTATATTTTTATTACAAAGGCCAGTTTATGTTCTCGCGCAGTATTCAGTTTTCGGATTCTGCAGGGGGAGACACAGATGCACTCGATGCGCTGACATATGAGATCAACCAGTCGTTCTATCTTTTTTCACAAAAGGAAAAAGCCGAACTGGAGCATATTTTCATTCATTCATCCCGCAGGGAAGATGCTGCCGATCTGGCCGAAAGTCTTGGAAGAGAGATTCATTCCCTGGAGCTGGGTGACGGTGTTGATGCGTCTGTTCAGGCAATGACAGAAATGTTGGGACCTTGTGGTGTTTTTGCACCTGACGATCTATTGCCGGCTGGCAACTATACGACTGTTTCGCAAAGGAATCACGCCAGAGAAAGGGAGTGGCATCCGGTTCAGATGGCCGGTGTATTTGTCGGAATCCTGCTTTTCCTGCTTCTTGGGGGGGAGTATTTTTTTCTTCACAAATGGTCTAAACAGGCCCCGGGACCAGAGAATGCAGGTGTTATGGCAAGTCAATCTTCCAGAGAGATCATCCAGCAATACAATGAGGCACTCGATATCATTCTGCAGGAGACCCGTAGACCATCTTCCTGGAAAACCATGGTGGATCTGGCCAGCTGCTTACCCGTAAATGTCAGGGTCAAGGAGATGATGCTGTCGGTGGCGGAAAACCCTAACCTGGACTTGACCTGCCTTAGTCCGGGCGGAGAGCATGGCGGAATTTAAAAGCACGCTGTCCTTGCTGCTGGAAAATATGGGGAAGACCTTCATTACCAGTCCCAGATTAGAGAAGCGGGATATCGAATTGGGTGAAGTACTGCCCGGGCAGGACTATACAGATTATACGATTCAGTTCGAACTCAGGCTGTGATGAAAAATCGATTAACCCGAAAATGGATTGCCGTGGGTATTGTGTGGGCCGGGGCCCTGATCATGACCTATTTGAATCTGCAGACGATTCAGCAGATCCAATCGAAACAGGAATCCATGGAATACATGCAAAAGGATGACACTTTTTTAAAGAATAACTTTGAAAAAGTTACCCAGGTACTCAAGCGGCGAGCTTCCCTGCATAAATCCATCGATTCCTTACAGATAGAACTGTTGTCTATTGAAAACAGAATAAAGTCGCTTGCGCAAAAGAAAGGTCTGTCCGAAATACGTCTGGCCAGTGATCAAACTGGCATTCAATGGGATCGGATCCCCTTGGATCTATATGTCACCGGCACTTACCGGGATCTGGTTTTCTGGCTTCAGGCCCTGGAAAGCGATGCCCCGTTTCTGGTGGTGACCGATGTTAAAATGGCAGAAAAAAGGGATGAAGAGGCGTACCTTTTCCAGGTCGGGATCGATTTTCGCTTTACCATAGCCGAAGACGAAAACGGTTCCACATAAGACGGCTTGAACCGTTCATTTTGAGGAAAAGAAAACAGGAACATGGTTGTCAAAGGAAATCCTAAACGACTCATCATTGGATTGTGGGTGCTGGCGGCTCTGCTGATTCTCTGGTATAACGCCGCCGCCATGACATCTTTGATTGATAGACCCCTTCCTGGTCTGTCGTCAGATGCCAGGGCAACGATTGCCAAGTGGCAGCGCCTGGAAAACGATATTGCCATACGGATGAAAGAGATTATTGACCTGCAGGAAATTGAAAAAATTTTTGCCAGAATCGACTTTGAAAAGACCAAGGCGGTTCTGCCGGCCAAAAAAAGCGAGCCAAGACCGAGACCTGTCAAAAAGCCGGAACCCATCAGAAAGAAAAAGATCGTGCTGCCTTCTCTGAGCGGTGTCCTGGCCGTATATGGTACGGACGGGGATGTGATCTATCTGGCCGTGATCGACGGAAAGACCCGGGAGAAAAAAAGCAGGGTCGGCGATTTTGTCATTGAAAGAATAGACGCCAAAGGTATTCTGCTGGCCCAAGGTAAGGAGAGCTGGTTTGTACCGGCACCCACGGTAGAATTTTCGGTGGATACGAGTATGGAGGAATAATGCGTTGCATCCCAAGAAAAAGCGTCTGGTTAGCCGTCATCTTGTTTATGGTGGGGACGGTCATGGGCTGTTCGGTTCTTGAACCGCGACCGGTCGAATTGGAAAGCATGGATGACATTCAGCCCAATGAGGTGATTCAAAGGGAAAAACCGGATGTAACGCCCGGGTCGCTTGTTATAAAGGAAAAGCTGGCTCCCATCGTTCAGGATATGCAACAGGATACAAGGATCTATTCCGGTGTATTCAGTGATGTAGCGCTGGCTGAGGTTTTAAAGGTGATTACGCATGACAGCCGTCTGAACCTGTCGGTGGAATCGGATGTGGAACTGGATCGCCGTCTTACGGTCCACCTTCAGCAGGCAACCCTTACTGAAGCGCTTGACATGGTAGTGGTCAATGGCGCCGGATATGCCTGGAAAATTGAAGGGGACAATCTTTTTGTCAGGGTGTTTGAAGAGCGGATTTACCAGTTCGATTATCTGGATATGGCCGGTGAGACCGATATTGAAATCGGTGGTGACATGCTTGCATCCAGTGTCGAAGAGTCGGGCGTGAGCGGCAAATTCCAGATCAAGGCCAACCGCAGTGTCGAGATAACGGATGTGTGGATCAATATTCAGGATACCCTGGAGTTGTTTAAATCTGAAGAGGGCATCGTGCGTATCAACCGAAATGCCGGTATTATTTACCTGGCAGACAGGCCTGGGAAGGTTGCCGCCATGGTCCGGTTTCTGGACTCCCTCATGGAGGCGCTCCACCGCCAGGTGTTTATCGAAGCCAAGATCATGGAGGTACGCCTCAAGGAGGGCAACAGTTATGGCATCGACTGGTCCAACGTGAACATCGCCTTCACCGATTCGGGGGATACGCTTACAGACGTGTTCAACCTGAGTGTCAACGGCGGCAGTTCCATTGTTAAGGCCGGTCAAAGCGGTTTTTCCGCCATCCTGGATTTTCTCGAGACCCAGGGGGACGTGTCCGTTGTATCGAACCCGCATCTTTCGGTAATGAACGGTCAGTCGGCAGTGCTCACGGTGGGTTTTCAGTTCCCGTTCGCCGATGTGGACGGGGTTGATCGGGATACCGAGACCGGTGTTGTCACCTACGGCGCCTCTATCAAACGGGTCGTTTTAGGGTTGCAGCTCGGTATTACGCCTCACATTTCCAACGATGGTATCGTCACCCTGAATATCATTCCCACCATTACCCGTATTCAGGGCCAGGAGGATGTGGAAATTCCCACGGACTCCGCTAGAACCCAGACCATTAGTAATCCCATTATCGATCTCCAGGAGCTTTCCACCACGGTTCGGGTGCGGGAAGGCAACTCCATTGTTTTGGCAGGACTTATCACTCAGATCCGGCAGGCCAAGCAAAAAGGGCTTCCTGGGCTCAGAAATATTCCGGGTTTGAGATATTTTTTCGAGCAGGTGGAAGATGTCTTGGAGAACAGGGAACTCGTAATTTATATCACCCCTTATGTGCGTAAGATCGAGTGAAAAGATGTGCCAAAATGCGCCGGCAGGGTGACAAAAAAGGGCATTTTTTGGGCATTGGCGTGTTAGATGCCCCATCGCCCTGGAATACCCAAGGTTTGATAACTATAAGTATTCTATATAATTAATAAAAAATTGAGCACACCGTTCACGACAAGGTGCCGCCAACAACGCTCTGTTGGCACGAAATATGCATATTCTTTTATTATGATAGATAAACGTGATCCGTGCCGGTTCTTGGTATATCGACACATATTTCAGACCAAACAACAAAACACCAAATACCAAACACAAAACACGAAACACCAAACACAAAACACAGATCATAGCAACTGAAAGGAGTCTGGTGATGAATCGCTTTAGAAAAAAAATGAAAGACAATTCCGGTTTTACCCTCGTGGAAATTGCCATTGTAATGGTGATTATCGGTCTTTTGATCGGTGGGGTCCTGAAAGGGCAGGAGATGATCAAAAATGCCAAGATCAAACGTATGGTCAAATCATCGGATGAAATGCGGGCGGCCGTCTTTACTTACCAGGATCGTTTTGGCTTTTACCCGGGTGACGATCCCTTGGCCACTACCCACCTGGCAGGAGCAGCCGGGGTCGTCAATGGGAACGGCAACGGTCAGATAGCTGCGGCCGAGGACGAAGACGTTTTAATACACCTGGCTACCGTGGGTCTCATTTCCGGTTCTCCCACCGGTTATGCCACTGCTTTTCCGAGCCACCCGTTCGGAGGAAGTTATTATCTGCTGTACCAGAACCGAAACGGCAAGTCATCCAATTGGATTACCTATACCTTGGTCCCGGTGGATGTGGCCCTTGCCATGGACACGAGTCTCGATGACGGGGTTAATACCACGGGATCCATTCGGGCCAGCGCCGCGTACACGGGTACGGCACCGGTGACGGTTTATGTGGATCTCTAAGGCAGTTCGGAAATAATGTGTTGCGTGACCCCGGTTTTAAGACTGTAACGCAACACATTGTTTTGCGTTGTTGTGTCGAAAAGGGGTGCAATAAAATTCAGGCGATGCCTGTGTGGAAAGGCATCTCCTGTCCGCCAGCAGGCAAACCAAGAGGCGGTTTCTATTGTCAATCTTGGACAAAAAAGGGTTTACGATCATAGAGGTTGCCATCGTCATGGTGATTGTCGGACTGCTGGTGGGGTTTGGCGCCACCCTGGTGGGGCCCTTGACGGAACGGTCTAAACGAATGGCCACCAGCGAGATCATCATGGGGGCGGTGGAATCGATAGTGGGTTTTGCTTCGGCTGAAAAACGTCTGCCCCAATGGGGAGATAACATTGTCGACAGCACCCTGGATGAGTTCTGTGAGATCGTTACCAAAAAAAAAGACAGTGCCACCAAACCCATATACTATTTTCTTGACAGTCGACTGACGACGCCCGAGAGTCTGTGCGGCCGCAAAACCACTGCCTTGACGGTCTGTCGGGACAGCGCCTGTAACGATCGTATACCCAACATCGCCTTTGTCGTTGTGAGCGGGGCCATGGATTATAACCCCCAGACCGGTATCGTGACCTCCGGCTGCCCGGCCGGGCAAATATGTGTCGGTGTTTATGAGCCGGGTACAGCCAGCATCGACAACTGTACCAATGGCACCAACTGTCCCAACTACGACAGCGCTGTTGACAGGATCAACAGAACCGAGGCCTATGACGATATTACCGAATATGTCACCCTGGGTGAACTGCGCACGAAAGCCGGGTGCCAGGGCGCACCCCTGAAGATATTAAACAATGAATTGCCGTCGGCCAGCATGAGCAGTACCTATTCTGCAACGATTTATGCCGAGGGGGGGGTGGCTTTCAGCAGTGGTGGAAAGTATAAATGGTGCGTTGAAATCGGCAACCGCAGTGCATCCGCGGGTATCCCGGGCGGATTGACCATGGCTCCGGGTTTTGTTCGCTATCCGGACGATGCCTCTCCCACCCGCTGCTCGGACCAGGCCGAAACAGCCTGGTCGTCCTATCAAGCTGATGATCTGGTCATTTCAAGGGGGTCTGGCCTGACGGAACCGGGCTCGTTTCTGATCACTGTCAGTGCTAGAGACGACAGCCGGAACGGCAATGATCCGGCTTGCAACAGCGCGGCTAACGAAGATAACTGTGTGCGCAAGTCCTTTGTATTGACGGTTAATCCTTGACGGTTCCGTAAAAAGCCCAACTTCTGCGTTGTGCTGCATTTCGTAATCATTCAACGTACGATAGGTACGCCTCATGATTACAAAACTTGCACGCCTTGAATTTGAACTTTTTACGAAACCGTCTAACTCTGACTTTTAATGAGTGTTTTAAGTGTTAGGTGTTAAGCGTTAAGTCTCTGTTTTAGTGATGTTTTGTTTAAGCCTAACACCTAAAACTTAACACTTAAAACTTATGAATTCGACTTTTTACGAATTCATCAATCCTTAATAATGTCTATTCACAACAACAGGGGTATTACCCTTTTACCTTTGATCCTCATGGTGGTGGTTTTCGGCGCCCTTATCGGGGTCGGCACGGGGGTCGTCAAACAGCGTGTCCAAAAAAACCAGCTCTTGAAGGCGGCCGAAACCATGACTTCGGCCATGCAGTCCATACTCAGCTGGTCCATTGAAAACAACGCCCTGCCCATATGGGGAGACAACACATCCGACGCCAACGTGGATGAGTTTTGTGAAATCGTCAAAAAAACAGATGATCCATGGCATCAGGACTTTGTATACATATACGCCGGCGAATTGACCTCGAGTGCCGGCGGGGGCATCTGTGGTAAGACAAGTACGGGCATTTCTGCTGTCGGTACCGGCAATATCGCTTTTGCTATCGTGAGCCCCGGTCAGGATCGTGTGAATACCACCACGCCGGGTGCCTCCGGTGCCTATGCCGGAACCATGACCCTTTCATCGGCCGACATATCCAGCGTGCTTACCCTGGAACAGCTTCGCAATGTCATGGGGTGCTTCAGCAGCACCCGGGGCAGGTTGAGTCTGTTGAACACGGATCTGCCCGATGCGTGTGCAGGTCAGGTCTATGAGGCGGCGCTCTTTGCCGAGGGGGGGGTGCCTGCCGGTACAAGCCCTTTTTATACATGGACCCATACCATCTCTGCTGCCTGGATTACCGGTATCACACCGTCGGACACCCATCTCACCTTGCAGGGGACACCGCCCTCCATTGGAACAGAAACGTTTGATGTCACTGTAAGCGATGCAGACGGTAACATGTTTGTCCGGAGTTTTGCCCTCGATGTGATATCCTGTGGCACGGGACCGGGTCCGGTTTCCCAATGGGATTTCGATGAAGGGGGCGGACCCGTGGTAATGGATGGCACCGGCTCGAACGACGGTACTTTGAACGGAGACGTATCCTGGAGCAGTGACACACCGGACGGAAGCGGAACATCCCTCAATTTTGACGGTAACGGAGATTCGGTGATCGTACCGGACCATGACAGTATTCGTTTGACGGATGAATTGACATTATCCGCCTGGGTCAAGGAAAGTGTGTCACACAGGTATGCCAAGATTATCTCAAGACGTCTGGGAAGATATTTTTATTTCCTGGGTGTGGACAATGGTCGTCCCTACGGCGGTATCGGAGATGGCACGGTGTATGAGGTCACGGGAAAATCGCTGCTCATGTCGCTTGATCACTGGAATCATCTGGCATTTGCATATAACGATACCCAGGACACCATGTACATGCATTTTACCGGTACGGAAAGACCCTCTACGGTACCACAAAATCTGCCGTTGACACCCGGCATCGATGTATCCATCGGTGCTGATTCTCAGGGGGGCAGCAATTTTTTCATCGGTACTATCGATGATATAGCTGTTTACGATGCCGCATTGAGCAGTACCGCTATCCAGCAGCTGTATGAGAACCACACCCATCCAGATCTGGTGGCCGGTTACGATTTTAGTGGTGATGCCGATGATTCGAGTGGCAACGGGCACCATGGCGGCATCAACGGTGCGGTTTGGGTACCGGACCGATCAGGCAACCCTGATGGTGCGCTGGATTTTGACGGGAACGATTATGTGCTGGTGAGTGATCATGTGGACCTGCAATTCAGTCAGCACCTTACCATAACGGCCTGGATAAAGGAAACCACCAGACGTCCATACGCCAAACTCATGTCACGCCGCTCTGGAAACTATTTCTATTTCCTGGGCGTGGACGATGGCCGTCCTTACGGGGGCATTGGTGACGGATCGAATCTTACGGTTACCCGAAAATCCATCGACATGCCCCTGGATCAGTGGCACTTTATTGCCTTTGTTTACGACAGTCCGGCAAACAGTATGCATATATACTACGATGGCATTCTGGACGAGACTACGGTCAGCACGAGTCTTCCAGCGATGGCGGGAGTGGATCTGAGTATCGGGGCTGATTTTCAAGGGAGCAGCAATTTCTTCGAAGGCCTCATCGACGACGTAAGTATTTATGACCAGGCCTTGAATGCCGAGGAGATACGGGAGACCTATTAAGAAACCGTCTAAAAAATGTCTTTTGTCCCAATCTCTGTGTTGCTCTCTCATTTCAGCGCCTCAAAATACAATAGTATTCCTGCGGGTTGAAACTCGAGACCGCCTTGATCTTGAAACAAAATCCTATTTTTTAGATGGATTCTAAAAAGAAGGGTTCGGGTTCATTGGGTTGATGAAACAGAAACGAGCTAAAAGCCATATGCCGTGGGCTATAAGCAACGCAATAAACACAATGAACTCAATGAACAAAGCAACTAAGTTTATAGGGTTGGAGGGTGATACAAGGGTTGGAGGGTAGCTGAGAGCTAATAGCGTAAGGCGCCTAACAGCCTAACAGTCTAAACCGCTAAAGGGCTAATAAGGTTCGAGCTAGCGTCCCAGCATATCAGGGTTTGAGCGGTTTATTCTTCCTGTGGTGGAAACTGCATTAATATTTTGTTGACGGTATTGTTGACCTCTTTGGTTATTTTTTCCGGATCAGCGTGTGGCACAAAGGAACGGGTACCGGTTCCCCGCCAAATAATATCACCACTTCCTGAATCGATGACATCGATCACCAGCATGTTGTCGTCATAGCTGCCAGCGCTGTTTCCGGTGCTGAAACCGATGCCTCCGTGATAGCCATAATTTCCCATACCAAATGCAAATCCGGACCGGGTTTGATCTACAGTGATGCCGCTGTAAATTTCCTGATGGTAAGCCATATAAAAATCAGGCTTAACATCAGAAACCTGGTGGTATCCTTTCTCAAACAGGAACATATCAATTGCACTACGGATGCGTGTATCGAGAAGCGGATTGTCCAGCCTGATATCGCCGGTTTTCTCCTGTTTTTCTGACTGCCAGGCATATGTTTTCAACGCCGAGTAATCGGCATTGAGTGGGTAATCCTGGCTGACATTTATGGTAGAGCAGCCATGGATAACCATCAGTAAGCACAGCATCATATACGGTTTAAAGGTTTTTATCACTTCTGCCTTTCAGTCTATCACCGAGCAATTTATCAAACGGCTATGCCACCATTTTGACCACCCAAAAGACAGCGTACCCGACGCCTATGCCCAAGGGCAGCATGATTCATGGTCGGCACAAGGAGGTTTCTTTAAATTTCCAGGCAAAAACGCCCACTGCCAAGAGACCAAAAAAAACACCTATTATTTTGGGAAGCATCATTTGTTTACCAGAGCCCCTTCTACAGGTGTATTAATAGTTATATCAGCCTGTTTCAGCCGAATGTCAGATCATGGACACCATATTTTTCTCTAAGCTTTTTCTTGATCCATCTCACGGCTTCCATTCTGGTTCTAAATATCATAGTTTTCCAACAAGAGCGATAAATAAAAAGTTCATGTATTCTTGAGACTCTTTTGACAAGGTCAATATTGGCCCCTATGGAAACATTGGCTACCATAGCAGCGATAAGATCCGGATTGACTTCCGAGGCGTCTGCACCGATCCCTGCTATGAATTCAACCGTTTTATCGGTGATATCCATCTTTGTTAATCCAGTGTTATCAAAAAGAATATATTGGTATCTTTTGAATTTTTCTTTGTCTTGGGTTAGGTGCGCCTTGAAAGCGTCCATAAGTTCTTGATCCGTTACCAGACCGAACATATCGATAATATTACCGATACCGCCATCACAATCTTTTATTTCAATGGGCATGGTCGCGTGTCCTTATGGTAGGCATTTAGGGGTATAGCTTTTTAGGGATTTAGGCTGAAGACTGTTAGGCGCCTTCCGCTATTAGCTCTCAGCGACCCATAGACCCTTCAAACTTAGTTGCTTTGTTCATTGTGTTCTTTGGGTTTGTTGTGTTGCTATCAGTCCTAAGCTCTAAACAAGCTTATCGCTTACAGCTTATAGCTGTTTACTCCCCTCAGGCTCTCAAACCCTTATATGCTGGGAAGCTATGACGCTTACTGATTCTGCGTCCGCTATAGCTATCAGCTACCCTCGAACCCTCGTATCCCCCTCGGACCCTCGAACCCTTGATTTCTCGTATCCCCCTCGAACCCTTATTAGCCCTTTAGCAGTTTAGACTGTTAGGCTGTTAGGCGCCTTCCGCTATTAGCTCTCAGCGACCCATAGACCCTTCAAACTTAGTTGCTTTGTTCATTGTGTTCTTTGGGTTTGTTGTGTTGCTATCAGTCCTAAGCTCTAAACAAGCTTATCGCTTACAGCTTATAGCTGTTTACTCCCCTCAGGCTCTTAAATCCTTATACGCTGGGAAGCTAGGATGCTTGGAAGCTGGGATGCTGCAGTCCGCTAATAGCTGTCAGCTACCCTCGAACCCTTGTATCCCCCTCGGACCCTCGAACCCTTGATTTCTCGTATCCCCCTCGAACCCTTATTAGCCCTTTAGCAGTTTAGACTGTTAGGCTGTTAGGCGCCTTCCGCTATTAGCTCTCAGCGACCCATAGACCCTTCAAACTTAGTTGCTTTGTTCATTGTGTTCTTTGGGTTTGTTGTGTTGCTATCAGTCCTAAGCTCTAAACAAGCTTATCGCTTACAGCTTATAGCTGTTTACTCCCCTCGGCTCTTAAATCCTTATACGCTGGGAAGCTAGGATGCTTGGAAGCTGGGATGCTGCAGTCCGCTAATAGCTGTCAGCTACCCTCGAACCCTTGTATCCCCCTCGGACCCTCGAACCCTGATACGCTGGGACGCTATGACGCTGGGAAGCTATGACGCTACTATTCGCGCATAGCTATCAGCTACCCTCGAACCCTCGTATCCCCCTCGGACCCTCGAACCCTTGATTTCTCGTATCCCCCTCGGACCCTCGAACCCTTTTTTTTATTGTATCTCAGAAATCATATCGTACAACGGCAGCATAATTGAAAGAGCGATCAAACCGAAAATACCACCCAGGACGATGATGGACAAGGGCTCGAGGGCATTGATCATGGTTTCGACATTTCGTTTGACCTCTTTGTCGTAGTAGGTTCCCAGACGCCGGAAGGCATCGTCGATGGTGCCGGTGGTCTCACCGTTGCGGATGGCCCCGATGAGAAGTGTTGGAAATCCATTGGTGGCTTCCATGGCATCTGAAATAGATTCTCCCCGCTGAATATCTTCAAAGGCGATGGACAACTGCTGTTCCAGGTAACGGTTTCCAAGAATCTTGTCGGAAAGGATTTCGAAAATATTGTTGATGGTCATTCCGGCCGTATACATGGTTGCGAAATTGTGACTCAAACGGGCGATGGCGATGTTGTCAAAAATGCTACCGAACAGGGGCAGCTTCAAGATGTACTTGTGGAACAGGATCTGTCCCTTGGGCGTTTTCGTGTAGAGATAGGCAAGGAATCCCGATATCAGAGCGCCACCCAGTAACCAGAGCCAGTAATTCTGGAAAAAATGACTTATGTTCAAAACCAAACGGGTGATGCCGGGCAAGGCCACACCCATTTCCGTGAGTAGATTGGCCATTTGTGGGAGAACGTAACCGACCCAGACGCTGATGACGGCAACAATGGCCAGGATGATAAAGGTCGGATAGATTGCCGCCCGCATAAGGGTCGAGCGGATGTCATCTTTCCATTCGATGAATTCGGCCAGTTCTCTGAGGCTTCCGGGTAATACCCCTGTTTCCTCTCCCAGCCTCACGATAGCCAGATCCAGGTGTTCGAAGACCCGGGGATATTGGACCATGGACTCATGGAGAGAACTGCCGGACTCGATGGCCATGCGAATCTCTTCGATGATTTTTCGAAAAAAAGGTGTTGGAGTGATTTTTTCATTTTCTTCCAGGGCAGACAGCATGGGCAGACCCAATTCCAGTGTTTGGGACAGGCGGTAATAGAACTCCACCAATTCTCTTGGTTTTACGCGTCTGCTTACGAAGAAATTGGCCAGCGGGCTTTCCCTGAACGCTTCCGTGTGAATGACGGTCAGCCCTTTTTCAAGGAGTTTTTCTTCCGCATTGGCTACCGAAAAAGCAGAGATGGTGCCCCGATTCATTTTTCCCGCTGCATCGATAGCCTTGAAACGGTATTTAGGCATCGGCTACCACCCGGTAGACTTCATCCATGGAAGTGACATGGCTGATGACTTTTCTTAATGCCTGTCTGAACATAAGACTGGTTCCGGCATTGATGGCTGCGGATTCGATGGTGCTCTTGAGTGCCCCGGAAAATATCAGCTGTTCTATTTCCTTGTCGATTTTGATGACTTCATAGATGCCGGTTCGTCCGGAATATCCAGAGTTGTAGCAATGATCGCAGCCCACGGCCTTGCGTATCTTTTCAGGAGGCTCCAGATCGTTTTTGGTAAATGCTTCATTCATTTCGGGAGGTGTGTCCACCAGTTCGGAACATTGCGGGCAGATCTTGCGCATCAGACGCTGGGCCACGATCAAGGTCAGGGAGGATGCTAAAATACTGGTGTTGACACCCAGATCGAGAAGACGGTTGATGGCGGATGCTGCATCATTGGTGTGCAGGGTTGACAGCACCAGATGGCCGGTCATGGAAGCCTGTAGGGCCAGATCAGCAGTTTCCTTGTCCCGTATTTCACCCACCAGAACGATATCCGGATCTTGACGCATGGTGGAACGCAGGGCATTGCTGAAGTTCAGACCTGCTTTGGGGTTGACGGCCGTCTGTCTGACGGTGGGGATGACATATTCGATAGGGTCTTCGACGGTCATGACATTGACTTCCGGACTATTGATGGCCATGAGAGCCGAATAAAGCGTGGTTGTTTTGCCAGAACCCGTGGGTCCGGTTGAAATGATCAGTCCATAGGGGCGATGGATGTTTTTCATAAATCGTTCGAGATCTTCGGATTCGAACCCCAGGACCTGGATGTCTCCCACCACCTTGCTGTAGGACAAAAGGCGCATGACGACTGTTTCGCCAAGATGGGTTGGAAAGGTCGAGACCCGGATGTCAATCTCGCCCACAACGCCTCTGTATTTGATGCGGCCATCATGGGGGATATTCGGATTGGAGATATCCATGTCACCCATGATTTTAAAGCGGGTCACCAGGCTTTTACTGAAAGCTTTGGGAAAGAGGTAGTTCTGGTGCAGAACACCATCGATACGGTAGTATACACGCACCAGGTTGACATCGGGAACCACATGGATATCGCTGGCACCTATCACATGCCCTTTTTCGATCAGCCGGTCGGCAAGTATGATGATCTGGGTATCCTCGTATTCATCCTCAAGGATACCGGTGGTTCGCGTGGCTTTTTCGATGTCTTCGTCAATGGCCTTGGCTGTCTGATAGTAGAGCTCTATATTCTTGGCGATCCATTCTTTGGGGGCGATATAGGTGGTAACCTGGTGACCGGTCAGCCGTGCAAGCTCATCTCTGGCAACCACATCAAAAGGGTTGTTGGTGGCTGCCTTGATGACGTTGTTTTCCATGGCAAAGGGGAAGATGTTGTGTTTCAAAACAAACTTCTGGGGGATTTCAGAAAGTAATTGTTGATCCACCTGGACCGTTGCTCGGTCCAGGAGTTTGGCACCGCTCTGAACGGCAATGCCTAATTGTAGCTGCTCTTCGGTGAGCCAGTCCAGCCGCAAGAGCACATCACCCATCATCTTGCCGGTTTCCCTTGATTCGGCAAGAGCCATTTCAAGCTGATCCTGACCGATAAACCCCATTTCCAGCAGGATATCTCCCAAACGTTTTTTCATTTGCTGTACCTCATATTATTTCTCTAAACTTGTCCCGGAATCCAACAATAGCAACATTGTTCACCCTTTCCCTGCCCAATTGGTGAAAAGGGTTCAAGGGTTCCAGGGTCCGAGGGGCCGAGTGTTCATTTCCCGGCGATTTCATCAATGAAGATCAAATGTCAATAACTTAACCATGCAGTGCAGAGTTTTCGCTCTGCTGGTACACTTGGAGATAAATCCGCTCATTGCCCGGATTCTACCTTCGGCTTTTTCGCAGACTGGGCAGCCGTCTGTGTCAGATACGTTTTCAGTTCTCTCATGCGTGTTTGGATTTCACGTCTTTCCGTTGTTGCCAGGGTAGTATTGCTGTCCAGAAAAAGCTGGTAGTGGTCGATGGCCTGGTTGTATTGTGCCAGGCTGTCGTAAGCGATGGCCATGTTCAGCCAGAGTCTGGGGTTTCCGGGCGCCACTCTTTCCGCTTTGCGGTACATTTCAAGAGCCGTTTCATAGTCCCCTATGCGACTGTGAGCAGTCCCTTTGTGAAACAGAATTTCGAACGTTGGTGCCACCACACTTTTTTCAGCGCTGTCCAGAAAGACGAGAGCCTCTTGGGGTCTGTCCAGACCGATCTCCACCACGGCCAGGTTCAATAATATTTCCGGATTGCCAGGTTCCTGTCGATTAAGGTCTTCCAGAATGTTGCGGGCTTCCGTAAACGAGGCCACCTGGATATAGGCAGATGCGAGGTTAAAGCGGGTTGAGCGATGATCGGGATTTCTTTTCAGGACTGCCTGGTACATCTGGATAGCCATTTCAAGCTTGTTCTGGCGATGGTAACTTAATCCTTTTTGGTAAAAGAGTTCTTCCACAGGGGCTGTTCCCGTGTCGATGGGAGTGACCGTCTTTTCTGTCTGCTTTGGATTTGTATTCCCATCCGGTTCAGGCTGGGGGCTAAGTACTTCGGGTTCGATAACAGGGGGAGGAACTGTTTTTTCTGAAAATGTTGGTTGCTGCTTTTTTTTGGGCGGTGGCTGGGAAACTGTTTTCAGAGGGGCTGCCACCGGAACCGCTTTTTGTACCTCAGGTTCCACCACAGGCATGGCCGGTTCCATGACCGTTGTTTTGGATGGGCTATCCTGCTTTTCCGGCAGGGGCTCTTTTGACGCAACTGTTTCGGAGGATGCCGGCATATTGCTATCCTGACCCGCAGAAACAGGTTCTTCGGGGGGGATGACACGGGGGTCTGCCACCATGGGTGGCTGTAAAGCGGGTGACATGGGTTTTGAAAGCGATGCCATTTCATAAAGATAAAAACCAGCCATGGCACAGACGAGCAGAACAATGACTGCAATGCCATAAATCCTGACCTTACTTTTTGTTTTGCGCTCGGAATCATCTTTAAAAAGTTCCGTGCCGGGAGGATGCTTGTTTTCATTTTTCTTTTTCCGTAAAGCATCGTTCATAAGACTCATATGATTCACCTGTGGATAATAGCGGGATTCCCCGTCATTTACAACCTGGCCCTTTGGGTCAGGTCAGGGGTATTTGGTTATGCTGATGGCGGTAGTTGCTTAAATTCGAATCACGAAAACACGAAATCTGAAAAACACGAAATGTTTCATGATCTTTTTCGTGGTTTCGACCTTTCGTGATTTCGTGATAAGAAATCTTTTTCTTTTCCGGTTTATCCAGGTTTCGTATTTCGATATTAGGATTTAGAATTTATCATACGCTGAACGTTCATTATATCAATATCTTATAGGGTTGAGTTCGTGCCGGTCTCCTTGAACACGGGTATCTACTGTTCGACATAGCGGTGCTCAATAACCGAGTCATATAGATCATGGTCGGTTTTGAACTGCTTGGCCTCTTCCAGGGTCTTGAAACTTCCGGTGTATAGCCCGAACCATTGGCCTTTTTCTCCAAGATCAACAAGTTTTGAATAGGATTGAATACCATTTCTACGAAGCTGGGCGGTGGCATTTTCGATACGCTGCAAGGTTCTGAAAGACGCTACCCGTATAATATAGATCTTTTTTCGCGCGTTTAAGGGTATTGTCGCTGTCTCCAGGGGTGGTGGTGCTTGGCTTTCGAGTTTTATCTGGGGCATGTTGTTTTCCAGGGATGCACCCAGTTGGGATGCCTGTAGCTTGGCCATCGCTATGGGTATCGGCTTGGGCTCGGTTCTGGTGACGGATTCAACCACCGGGGTCGAAAAAAAATTTCTGGGTGCCAGATACCAGACAGTGACGACAATACCTGAATAGACCAGGCTCATCAAGGCGATGATGAGTAGCCACTTTCGTTTGCCTGAATTAGAGGATATGGCACTTGTATCACCTCTCCAGAGTCCTTTGAGTTCTTTGGCGGCTTTTTTTACATGCCCCTGGCTGATTTCATGTGTGTCGGCCACATAGCCCGCCGTGAGGGCATAGTCACAGATACGGTTGATCAGTCTGGGGGTCCCTTTGGATATGGAGAAGATACGGCGAATGGCATCCGACTTGAAACGGATATGTCCCTTGTCTCCGGCCACAAACAGCCGCCGGGAAATGTATCCTTCCACTTCGGTTCTGGTGAGACATTCGAGTCGGCAGGTTAGGGCGACACGTTGTTTGAGCTGTCTGAGTTCAGGTCGTGAAAGCTGTGTCAACAACTCCGGCTGACCCACCAGAAGGATTTGAAGCAGTTTTTGCTTGTCTGTTTCCAGGTTGGACAGGAGCCGCATATCCTCCAGGGAATCAATATGCATGGTCTGGGCATCGTCGATAATGATGACCACTGGTTTGTCGTTGTCAGCAGACAGAAAAAAGGTGTTGAGGGCATCGATCAGTTCTTTTTTGGAGGCTTCTTTAGAATAGGATATTTCCAGATCGTCCAGAATACTGGAAATGAGTTCGGTGCCTGACAGTGACGGGTTGATGATATAGACCGTATAGGCCTTGTCCGCCAGCTTGTCCAGCAGGGATCGACAGATGGTTGTTTTACCGGTGCCGACTTCTCCCACCAGAAGGAGAAAACCCATACGGCTGTTGATCCCGTACAGCAGTTTGTTGATAGCCTTTTGATGGGTAAGGGAATAAAAAAGATACTCAGGATCAGGTGTAATGGAAAAGGGTGCTTCGTCTAAATTGTAGAAATCGAGATAAACCCTTTCTTTTGCAGAATCAGAAATTGAAGCCGCACTGGTATTCATATCTCTCCCGGATATGATTAATAATTGTGTTGAACTTTCTCTAATTGTGAGCGTAAAATATATTAGAAAGCATTTGAAGTCAACCCATTACAAGTGGTGATAAAGCCTCATCCAACACTTTATTTTCCAGTCAAAGTAGGATTGTGGACTTCCTCAAAATACATGCATGAATGGAAACAGGATCATGAAATCAATTCAAAGTGATGCCGTACCAAAGCCCGAGATTTTAGCCCCGGCAGGTAACAGGGCTTCTTTTTTATCTGCCATAGCTGCCGGTGCGGACGCTGTCTATTGCGGCTTGAAACAATTTTCTGCCCGCATGGCTGCGCCCAACTTTACATTTGAAGAGTTGGCAGCCTTGACACGTCTTGCCCATGCCAGGGGAATCAAGGTGTATGTGGCCTTTAACACGCTGGTAAAGCCGGGAGAACTGGATCAAGCCGAAGTGTTTCTGCATCGCTTGCAACATGAGGTCAATCCAGACGCCCTGATTGTTCAGGACCTGTCCCTGATGGCCCTGGCACAAAAGATGGGTCTAAAAAAAGAACTGCACCTTTCTACCCTCGCAAATGTGAGTTTTCCGCAAGCCCTCACGCTTGTAAAGCAAAAGCTTTCCGCTGACCGGGTGGTATTGCCACGAGAGTTGAACATCGACGAGATCAGAATGATGGCAGAAGCCTGCCCGGATGGTTTAGGCCTGGAGGTTTTTGTTCATGGCGCCCTTTGTTATGCTGTCTCTGGAAGGTGTTACTGGAGCAGCTATTTTGGTGGAAAAAGTGGTCTCAGAGGTAGATGTGTGCAACCCTGCAGACGGCGATACCGTGGTGGCGGTGGGGATGAAAGATTTTTTTCATGCCAGGACCTGAGCCTGGATGTTCTGGTAAAGGTACTTCTCACCATTCCACAGATACGTACCTGGAAAATAGAAGGGCGGAAAAAGGGCCCTCACTATGTTTATTATACTGTAAGCGCTTACAAAATGCTTCGAGATGAAGGCAGCGACCCCCAAAAGAAGCGTGCTGCACTCGGACTTCTTGACATGGCCCTGGGGCGCGTGTCCACACATTACGGGTTTTTGCCCCAGCGGCCTCAGAATCCTGTGGATGTATCCGCCCAAACCGGATCTGGTTTATTGCTGGGTCATGTACGTGGTTCAAAACACCAACCCTACCTGGTTCCCCGGGAAGCGCTTTTAAAAGGTGATGCCCTCAGGATTGGGTATGAAGACGATGCCTGGCATGTGGTCAAACGGATGAAGCAATCCGTGCCTGCCAGGGGCCATTACAATCTGAAGGCATTTTCCCGGGATCGCCGGATAAAAGGCGCGCCTGTTTTTCTGGTGGATCGCGAGGAAGACCATCTTCGTGAAATGATGTTGCAGCTTGAGAAGGAATTGGTCGTCGGGGAACCATTGGTACGACATACTGAGAGGGTAAGCAAGCCCCTGGAAATGACACGCCCGCCGGTCCACAAAAAACCGTTGACTGTGGATATGTGGGTGGAGAGGAAATCGTTTTCCAAAAACCCTTCGGGTGAGATGGGTTTTTGGCTGACATCCGAATCTCTTGGTGCATGTAAAAAGAATCTCGTGAAAAATAATTGGTGGTGGCTGCCACCCGTGCTTTGGCCGGGGCAGGCAAAAAAGCTTCATGAATGGGTTGATATGGCCGGACGATTAGGTGCCAGGCGTTTTGTCTTGAACATGCCCTGGCAATCCGCTTTTTTCAAAAAGGATAGCCGAGTGACCCTCTGGGCGGGGCCTTTCTGCAATATTGCCAATGGTTTTGCCATTGGATCCCTGGAACGACTGGGATTTTCCGGTGCCATTGTCAGCCCCGAGCTGGGGCAAAAGGATTTTATGGCGCTTCCCGGTCAGAGCATACTCCCCCTGGGTATTGTTATATCTGCCAACTGGCCGTTGTGTATTTCGAGAACACTGTCAGAACCGTTTAAGGTTGGCACGCCTTTTACCAGCCCAAAGGGCGAAACATCCTGGGTTGCAAAATATGGGGATGATTTCTGGCTGTTTCCGAACTGGAAAGTGGATATTCGAAGAAAAAGAGAATTGCTGGCTAAGGCGGGCTACACTCTTTTTGTTCACTTGTCTGAACCGGTCCCGAAAACCATCGAAATCAAGCAGCGGCCCGGTCTCTGGAACTGGAAACTGGGAATGAAATAGGAGAAAAAAGTGAAGCCCGCAACCACGACAACCACGCCAGAAACCGATCTATCGAAATAACCATCACCGGCACCTGACCCGAAAGAATGGCGTATATTGCCGCAAGATTTCGGTGAGCTCCGTCGAGTCGCCATGGGAAATGCGTCACGATTGTCGTTCAAAATACCAACCACCAAATACAAAACACCAAACACCAAACCACCAAATACTAACCACAAACCACAAAAATTATTTATCCTTTAGACCGGATTTCAGTTTTTTTTCGAGATCGGCAAAGAGGTTTTTGCGTTTTTCTTTCTGGTCGGCCTGAATAGAGGCTACTTTCTCTGCGTAGCCTTTACGGGTGGATTTGAACTGCTTCAAGGCTTCGTCAAGTTTGCTTTCCTGATCTGACGTGGGGATTTTTTCGATAAGGGTATGGTCCTTGATAAAGAGACGCATTCCATACGCCCCTTCAACGATCTCGACAATCCCCATTTCCACGAGCTTGTTGCAGATGAAATGGCCTCTTTCCAGAGAAAAACCCAAGAGACTGCAAACGTCTTCAATGGCCGGGGGTGCGGATTTTTGATGATCCAGAACCCGGATTGCCGAAACAAACAGATGAGAATCATGATAGGTTTTTATGGTTTTCATTGCATGCCTTTTCTTGACATAGAAATGTAATAAGCGTAACATTTATTTCTAAATAGTCAAGCACGCATCAACCAATCATTCAAATGGAAAGAGAGGCCTCATGACTGAAATTATTGATGTAATTGCCAGAGAGATTCTGGATTCAAGAGGGAATCCCACAGTGGAGGTAGATGTTGCCCTAGCCTGTGGTGCTATGGGGCGGGCAGCCGTTCCATCCGGTGCATCAACGGGCAAACGGGAAGCACTGGAGCTGCGTAACAAACGTTCGAAACGCTACAATGGAAAAGGTGTGACCAGTGCTGTAAAAAATGTCATGAAAACGATTGCACCGGCGGTTCATGGTATGGATGCCGCGGACCAGGTGGCGCTCGATTTTACCATGATCGCACTGGATGGTACCACCAATAAATCGAAACTGGGCGCCAACGCCATTCTGGGTGTATCCATGGCGGCTGCACGGGCAGCGGCCATGGCATACGGGCTGCCCCTCTATCGTCATCTGGGTGGTATCAATGCCCGGTATCTGCCCATGCCCATGATGAATATCGTCAATGGCGGTGCTCATGCTGCTAACAACCTGGATATACAGGAATTCATGATCGTTCCCATTGGTGCCAAAAATATGGCGCAGGCTGTCCAGATGGGGGCCGAAACCTTTCATGCGCTGAAAAAGATTTTGAAAGACAAAGGTCTGAACACGGCAGTCGGGGATGAGGGCGGTTTTGCGCCGGATCTTGCTTCGAATGAGGAGGCACTGCAATACATTGTCGATGCCGTAAAGGCTGCCGGATATCAACCGGGAAAAGACATTGGCCTGGCGCTGGATGCGGCTGCAAGCGAGTTTTATGTTAAGAAAAAATATGTTCTGGCATCAGAGAATAAGAAACTGACCGCCGATGAGATGATCACCTACTATGAGCAACTGGTCGACACCTATCCCATTTTGTCAATCGAGGACGGACTGGCAGAGCAGGATTGGGCAGGTTGGGAAATTATGACCGACCGCCTGGAGGGCATGATCCAGATTGTGGGTGACGATATATTTGTGACCAATCCAAAAATTTTCAACAAGGGGATTCAGGAAGGCATCGCCAATTCCATATTGATTAAACTGAACCAGATCGGTACGCTTACGGAAACGCTCGATGCTATAGAGATGGCTAAGCAGGCGGGATACACCACTGTCATATCTCACCGTTCCGGTGAAACAGAGGATACTTTCATATCTGATCTGGTGGTGGGTGTAAATGGAGGCCAGATCAAAACCGGATCCCTCTCACGAAGCGATCGGGTTGCCAAATACAATCAGCTCATGAGAATTGAAGAAGAGCTCGGCAGTGCTGCATTGTTTTCGGACGAAATATTTATCGCTCAATAAAGCGGCTTCGCGCATAGGCACGGCGCATCGTGTACGACCGAAAATGCATGGCATTTGGCGGAAAATCGCCTTGTTCAGTTTTGGTTCGTGTCTGCAAATGCTGACTTCCTTTATCTGTATGGGAACCCGTTTATGAAGATGTTCTCAATGTTGCCTTGTATGATTCATATGTCAATTAAACGATGGTCTGTCACAATCCTGATCTGCGCTTTGTTCATGGTATTCCCCGGCCGGTGTTTGCATGCCTATATCTTGAGGGGACCTCACCTGCTCACGTTGATGACCCAACAGTACGGCAAACCCAAAAGCATCATGGTGGTTCAAAAGGTCCTGTTTTATGAAACAGCCTCGGGTGAAGTGATCGTGGAGGCCGATGAAACCCTGCGGTATCGTTTCCCTGGTATCTTCCGGTCTGACTCGATCTCTCAGCATGCTTCCAGGATCCATCTGGTATCCGGAGGGAAAACGCTTACGGTTGTCGACCAAAAAATTGTGGCCAATGATGAAACTTTGTTTGACTTGTATAAGGACATTCTTTTATACCGGTCGAGGGAATCTCTGGGGCAAAGACTGGCAGCCGCAGGCATCGATACCGCACTGACCTGCCTGGGTCGATTCGAAGGCAGGACCGCTGTGGTACTGGGTTCCGAAAAACCGGGCGAGCATGTGTCTCAGGTGTGGGTGGACAAAGAAACATTTCAACCTCTGCGCTGGGTGCTGGTGGAAGGGACTGAAGATGCGCCGGGGATGACAACGGAGATTCGATACAATGATTGGCGGCAGGTCAATAAAACCTGGTACCCCATGCACATCGCCATTTACAAAGATGGCGGGATGGTGAGGGAAATCAAAGTGGAGACGATGCGGGTGAATCCTTCTTTTCCAAAAGGGATGCTCGATGTCGAAGGTCTGAAACTCAAATATTTTCAATCAATGCCCGAAAGGTCGGATACGTCCGTGGAAGGGGAATTGAGCGAAATCGAGAAAACGATTAACGAATTCAGAAAACGGATAAAAGAATGAGGGTGCTGAATGGATTATGATACGAAGTATATTTTTGTTACGGGTGGCGTACTGTCTTCTCTTGGAAAAGGCCTTGCCTCGGCGGCAATCGGTGCCCTGCTGGAAAGCCGGGGACTTTCGGTGACAATTCAGAAGCTGGATCCTTATCTCAACGTGGATCCGGGCACCATGAATCCGTTTCAACATGGAGAGGTCTTTGTTACCGACGATGGTGCTGAAACCGATCTCGATCTCGGGCACTATGAAAGGTTTACCAGAGCCAAACTGGGCAAAGACAATAATTTTACCACCGGGAAAATATATGACGCCGTTATAAACAAAGAAAGAAGGGGTGACTACCTCGGAGGAACCGTTCAGGTGATTCCCCATATTACCGACGAGATCAAGAACAGCGTAAAGCTGGCGGCAACCGGTGTGGATGTCGTTATTGTCGAAATCGGCGGCACCATCGGTGACATTGAAAGCCTTCCGTTTCTGGAAGCCATCCGGCAGTTCAAGACAGATGCCGGCAAGGAGAATGTGATCTATATTCACCTGACACTGGTGCCCTATATTGGTACGGCCGGTGAACTGAAAACGAAACCGACGCAGCACAGTGTCAAAGAATTGCGCAGCATTGGTATTCAGCCCGATATTTTACTCTGCCGAACAGACAGGTATCTTTCCAAGGAGATCAAATCCAAGATAGCTCTTTTCTGCAATGTGAGCCAGGACGCCGTCATAACGGCCAAGGATGTGGATTGTATCTATGAAGTCCCGCTGGTTTTTCACAAGGAAGGCCTTGACGATAAAATTGTGGAGCTGCTTAAGATATGGACCCGGGCACCCATCCTGGACGCATGGGAGGGTTTTGTCGAAAAATTCAAGTCCCCCAGGTATTCGGTGAATATTGCCATCGTGGGTAAATATGTCGACCTGACCGAATCTTATAAGAGTCTCAACGAAGCCCTTTATCACGGCGGGGTGGCCAATGACTGTCGATCAAATCTGATTTTCGTCGATTCGGAAACCATCGACCCGGACACCTGCAGTGGTATCCTCAGTGAAGCTGACGGAATTCTGGTTCCCGGCGGCTTTGGCTCCAGGGGTATCGAAGGCAAGATCTGTGCGGCAAGGTATGCCAGAGAGAATAAAATTCCCTATTTTGGTATTTGTCTGGGATTGCATATTGCTGTCATTGAATTTGCACGGAATGTACTGAAACTGGAAGGTGCCAACAGCCAGGAGTTTGACAAACTAACACCTCATCCCGTGATTTATCTGATGCTGGAATGGTTCGACGAGCAACTGGGTACCATTCAGAAACGGGACGAACATTCTGACAAGGGCGGTACCATGCGTCTGGGGGCCTATTCGTGTAATCTCAATGAAAACACGCTGGCTTCCGCCGCCTACGGTGTAAAGGAAATATCCGAAAGACACCGGCACCGGTACGAGTTCAACAATCAGTACAAGGATCAGTTCATTGAAAACGGAATGGTCGTCAGTGGGATATCCCCAAGCGGCGAACTGGTCGAAATCATAGAGTTAAAAGGGCATCCATGGCTTCTCGGCTGCCAATTCCACCCTGAGTTCAAATCACGTCCCATGGACCCGCACCCACTTTTCAGGGATTTTATCAAAGCATCCCTCGATCACAAAAACCAATGAAACCGATGCGATTGTTCCAAATGAACATCTAAAGCGGTGTTTGTGAAAAATAGTCATACTGTTGACCCATAGTGTCGACAGGTTCCGACCGGACAGGTTTTGTTTGTCAGTTTTGCACCGGTTATTTTTAGGATTGCAAGGCAAGAAACGACCTGCCGGAAACAGTACTATGTCTCGTTTGGTCACAGCTGACAGAGGAAAAAATGGAAAGCGGAAAATCTGGATTACTTGAATATGCTACCGGCAGCTGGCCGTTAGATACCGACAAACCCACGCTGGTGTTCATCCATGGTTCTTCCCAAAATCGTCTTTTTTGGCGGGCCCAGGTGCAGGATCTGGTGGATGTCGCGAATACCATTGCCATCGATCTGCCCGGACATGGGGCCAGCCCGGGCCCTGGGAATGATCGTGTGGCCGACTATGCCAGGGCCGTGATGACGTTTATCCATGAGGAAAAAATTCCTCATCCCATTCCGTGCGGTCTTAGTCTGGGAGGCGCCATCACCTTGGAGCTGCTTATAGACCACGGTGATCATTTCCCGGCCGGGATTCTCATGAACACCGGTGCCAGGCTCAAAGTCAATCCCTTCATATTCGAGACCATTCAAAAAGATTTCAACAAGTTTTTAGAATCGATCGTGAGTGTGGCAATATCCGGAAAAAGTGATGCGGACGCACTTCGGCCAGTCATCCGGGAAACTTCCACCTGTCTGCCTGAAGTGGCATTGGGTGATTATCAAGCATGCAATCGCTTCGATGTCATGGACAGGCTGCATCTCATCAAGACGCCTGTTCTGGTACTGACAGCCGCTGATGACATCCTGACGCCGTTAAAATATGGCCTTCACATGGCGGAAAAGATCGCCGGGGCAAGTGTTCATACCATCGAAGATGCCGGGCATTTTTCGCCCCTGGAAAAACCGCATGAAGTGAACAATGCCATACGGGATTTTCTGCGGCAGCTTCCGGACTGATCCGGGTTGTTATTGCGGGCATTGGACCGTAGCAAAGAAGTCGGAAATACCGCCGAAGCGAAGTATAGAGAAGAAAAGGATGCACAAATGACTAAAACAATAGATGCTCGTGGTTTGTCCTGCCCTGCGCCGGTATTGATGGCCAAAGAAGCCGTGGAAAAGGACCATCTGGATGCGGTGAATGTGCTGGTAGACAATGAGGCCGCTCGGGTAAATGTATCCCGATTTTTAGGGTCCCAACGGTTTTCCGTCGACGAGGTGCTGGAAGGAAATGATTTTAAGATCAGTGCCCGGCGTAAGGGTGATGCCTCGGAAGTTCTTCAGGAGCCGGGATTCTCCTGTAAGACCGTCGCCGACCACCGGCAGAAGATCATGGTTTTGATCGCCACCGACCGCCTGGGATTCGGCGATGATGAATTGGGCAAAAAACTGGTGGTCAGCTTCATCAAAACCCTCAAGGAAATGGGGGATGAACTCTGGCGTCTGGTGCTGGTCAACAACGGCGTAAAGTTAACCATTGCAGATTCACCTGTACTGGCGGACCTGAGAGCTTATGAAAAAGAGGGTCTGACAATTCTGGTCTGTGGTACCTGCCTGACCCATTTTGGTTTGCTGGAAGCCAAAAAGGCAGGCGTAACCACCAATATGCTAGACATCGTCACGGCCATGCAGTTGGCGGACAAGGTCGTTAATATTTAACCCAGATTGATTAGAAAAACCGAAATACTTGCCAGGGCCAGAAACGCATAGTTGGCCGGACGCAGTTTCTCCTGCCAAATCAGCAGACTTGCCAGGGTCGTGAGGGCAATGACCCCCAGACCCAACATGGGATAAGCCACCGAGCCGGGTAGATGGGTCAGGGTCCGGATCCAGAAAAAAGTGGTCAGGACATTCGTTGTTCCCAGAACAACACCCCAGAAAAGACACTGTTTACTGGGCCGGGCTCCTTTGAAGAGCTGGGAAAAGGTGAGGAGCAGGGCCGTACCGAAAATAGTGGCCATAAAGCTGCCGGGGTTGGTCAGGGGCTCCAGTTCTGCCTGAATTTTAAAAGTGAAATCAGTCAAACCGTATACTGCAAAGAGCAGTATTCCCCAGAGCATGCCCTTCCAGACTTCCTTGCCGGTCTGGCCGAAACGTATGGGCTCTTTACTTGCCAGGGGCAGACAGGCAAAGGCCAGAATAAGTCCCAGAACCTGATAGAAACTTGTGTGTTCAGCAAAGAATATCAAGGAACCCAGGGTGGGAAGTGCTGACGACAAACGCATCAATGTTGTGGAAAGGGCCAGCCCTGTAACCGAGATGGATCGGTTGAAGAGCCAGAGAGAGAGTACATACATGACACCGACAAAGATGCCCAGGGACCAGATAAAGAGCGAATTTGAAACAGGTTTTTGCCAGAAGCCCCATGTAATAAGGGCCAGTAGACACACGACATAGTTGACGGCCAGAAATTGCCCCAGTCTCAGCTTTCTGGCATTGGCAACCTTCATGGTAATGGCAACACCACTGGAAAAGATGACAGACAGGGCTAAAAATATTATTCCACTCATGAAACCCTTTTGATGCGTTTCATCTATTTTTCGACCAGAGAGCGGGCCAGATCAAGGGCCTTGTTTCTGATATCTTCCGGCAACGCGTCAGGCGTGGTGCACCCCCCCACATACAATTCACCCGATTTTCTGGCCAGCAAGAATTCCACAATTCGATCAAAGGAGGTAAAAAGACCTTCGGCGTTATCCTCATAGGTGCCTGCACCCGTAACCAGCATGCCCACGCGTTTTCCTTCCATAAGAGATGTGTGTCCGGGTCTGTGGTAGTTGGTAACCAGGGAAAAACCACGGTCGATGAGCGCTTTTATCTGGGCAGAAAAACCCCAGAAATAAACCGGTGATGTAAACAGGGTAGCATCGGACGAGATCATTTTTTCCATGATGTCAATGGCGTCGTCTTTTTGGACACAGGCTATCTCATGGGCTTTTTCCCTGCATTTGGCACATCCTAAGCAACCCTGGATAGATTTTTTGTTTAGATAGATTCGTTCCACATCATGTCCCATGGATTCGAGTTCCTCCTCAATCCATCCCAGAACGGTTGCTGTATTTCCTTTTTTCCTGGCACTGCCCAAAAGTGTGGTGATGCGCATGTTTGGGTTCTCCTGTTTGTGTCTTTTAAATTTGAATTCCCCGCTGCTTGCAGCGCGGGATGAATTCAAATTATGGATAAAGATCTTTCTTAAGCGTAACGTGCATACGCAATATTTTGATATTTTGCAACATCCTATATTAAAAGCCCGCAACTGGATGAAGGAAATGTCATACATGCCGCACGGCAGAACCCGCGGGGAATGTGCTCGTTGTTGCGGTTCTAATCGAGAGAGCGTTACACCTGAAGGAATAACCATTGACAAGCTATTTCCAGAATACTACCTATAGCCTGTCTCAAAAATGTCATACGTCCCAATTTCTGTGTTGCTCTCTCGTTCCAACTCCTCAAAATACATAAGTATTCCTGCGGGTTGAAACTCGTTATCGCCTTGATCTTGGAACAAAACCCGAATTTTGAGATGGGTTTTAATCAAAAAAATTATCACCATCTCGTCAAATCCACATTATCTTCCCATCTTTTACACAGGAGCTGATTGTTGAAACCGTTAAAAGGACATCTGGAAATTTTGGACAGGGGCTTCGGCTTTTTACGGTCCCTTGAGAATAACTTTTCGCCAGGCACGAATGACACATTTGTACCCGTGGCGTTGATAAAAAGCCACAACCTTCCGGAAGGGGGGTATATTGAAGGATATGGGAAGAAACAGGATGCCGGGAGTCCGAACGCACAACTGCATTCTGTGGAAACCATCAATCAGATTCCGTTGAGCACGTTTTCTGGATTTAAACCGCTTCAGGATCAAACCAGTATCAACCCCACGGAACAATTGATCATGACCCAGGCGGACGACGATTTTATCGGTAAAACCCTCGACATGATCACCCCCATTGGTAAGGGGCAGCGCGGGTTGATCATTTCACCGCCCAAGTCGGGTAAAACCACCATCTTGAAGCACATAGCCGCGTCCATTGTCGCCAATCACCCGGATGTGGACGTGTTTATTCTCCTGGTGGATGAACGTCCCGAGGAGGTAACGGATTTCAAAAGAGGTCTCAAAGGGGCACATGTAATCTATTCTTCTGCGGATCAGAGCATCGACACGCACATGCGTATGACACGGCTGGCTCTGCACACTGCCATCAACTGCGCTGAAACAGGCCGGGACAGTGTGGTGCTGATCGATTCGTTGACCAGGATGTCACGGGCATTCAATGTAAAAACAAATAGTCATGGGCGTACTATGACCGGTGGTCTGGGAGCCGGTGCACTGGCCATACCGAGAAAAATATTCGGGGCCGCCCGCAATGTAGAAGACGGCGGCTCGTTGACCATCATGGCCACCATTCTGGTGGATACCGGATCGAGAATGGACGAAATCATCTACCAGGAATTCAAGGGCACCGGCAATTCCGATATCGTACTCAGCCGTAAATGTGCTGAAAAACGGATCTGGCCTGCCGTAAACCTCAACGCATCAGGCACACGTCGGGAAGAACTTTTGCTGGACGACGAGACATATCAGGAGGTAACCAGGATTCGCGGGCTGCTCTCGCCCCTGGACGAAACCACTGCTATGTCCACGATGTTGGAATATTTTCAGAGAGGTATCGCACTCGGGAAAACATAGTAATCCAGACAGAAAGTTGAAGATAAACCGAGAGAACAATTCTTTCAACGTCGTACTTGCATCTGTGAATTAAAAAAGGGAGGTTGCCTGTTACCCATTAGATGGAAGTCTTAGAACAGCCTTCTCAAGTGGCTCTGGTCCCGGGTTACCATAATCAAGCCAGTCGAATCTAAACACCTTCATGTGTGCCTTGGCATAGTCTGATGCACTGGCTGCGGTAAACCCCTGACCGGGTAGGCCTGTCGTTGATTGTACTACAAGGATCGTCAGTGGTGGTAATTTATTCAAGAGGCAGAAAGACTGAATAGGTTCTAAAAGTTTTCCCAGTCCTGCAGATGGCACCCCGATCAATTTTGATAAATTTGTATATGTCAGCGATTGTCTATTTCTTGCAGCCCAAGCAAGGATACTCCATATTTGGCATGCTCTTTCTGATCGTGTCACGGCACCTCCTGCACGAGTTAAAATGGATTAGCACTTTCCCATAAGGTCATCATATACACCCATTAGCTTGATATATGCGTTTTCTTTAAAGATGTTTTCAAGTTCTTCTTGTGGGGTATTGAGATCAAGAACGGATCGCTTGTTAACGCAGATCACAAAGCCCTCCATTTTAATCCTAAGGCCAATATGACCCCAAAAGGTATAATCTTTAGTAAAACAGCCATATTTTCTATATCTGTTTCCACCTATCTCATCTTGTTTCTTGTTAAGCTTGAGGTAGATATTTTGAACCTTCCCACCTTCCAGCAACAGTCTATCAAAGTAGCGTGTCAAGTATCTATCGGATTTTTTTCTTATGTACTCTGCTCTTTCGTAGAATGTTGTTGGTTTCATATCTATCCTTGATTATAAATATCAATCTTCACCCTCAACCTCTCTCCCAGAAACCCACTTGCTTCTCCCAACTCCTTATGTATCAGCTTAGCACCCTTCCTGTATCGCTTTATCATCCTATCATCCCAATGCGTTGGAGGTGGCTGCAAGTTGGTAATTCGGTCAGCCAGCTTAACCATCCAGATTTCTCTTGGCTGCTGTTTGATCCTACTGAGATAGTCCTCCAGCTGCAGCCATCGTCTTTCAAACTTACCAAAATCAGGTTCAATGCTTTCATCTATGGTTAGCGCCATCACGCCATCGGCAACATCAGTACCGAATCGTGCCTTAACATCATCATACGTAACATCGGTATCTTCGATAGTGTCATGTAACACCGCACATTGTACAGCAAGGTCGGGGTTGTTGACCTGTTCAACAGAGAGAGCAGCGGTAATCTCCATGGCTACAAAGCTGATGTGCATGATGTATGGGAGGGTAGTGCCGGGTACGAGCTGCCCATTGTGGGCATTCGCTGCGAATCTGTATGCACTGATGTAAATGTCTTGTGACCAGTGGTTCACAATATGCTTCCTAATATCCAGAGATGGTTACCCATTGTGATACCTTGCCAGGTGAGGCTAAAACGTTTGCAAACGTATACCTGAGACCATGAAGCAGGAAATTTAGAGGGAGTTTAGCAGATTTCTTGATATGTGTCCATGTGTTGCCGATCATTGCCCTTAACTTGCCGCAACGGTTAGGGAAGACACACGGACAGGTATCTGTATACTTTTTCATACGGTTTGTATCTTATTTTGAACAGTTGCCCTTCTATTCGCATGGGCTCGCCTGTCGGGCTTGGGTGAATTCTAAACACTGCTTTCCATTTTTTTTCATAACGCTTTAGCGGGAACACATGCCCGGCCAAAACATGCCTGAATCACTTTTTGCTTACGATACATATTCAATATTTTCTTTTGGTTAATATCCATTTTAACCGGGTTTTCCTCTCCAACGATAAAAATGGATTCGACTTCATGGGATCCTAAATCAGTGCATTGCATCTGCACTGACATCTCGATTTTTTTTGCAGTTGGTATGGTTCCTGCTCAATCCTATCTTCCGAAACCAAGCGGTCGACGCGAACAAATATATCCGCTCATGGAATAAATCAATAAAATTACCAGGAGGTACGCGTATGTTCTCATTTTTTCAAAACGGCGGTACATTCATGTATGTGATCCTTTCGGTTTCCATTGTGGGTCTGGCTCTTTTTTGCGAGCGCGCCGGATTTCTCTATTTCCGTCTCAAACTGAATACAGACAAAGCCTTCCAAAAAATAATGGTTCATCTTGAAAAAAAGAACTATCGGGGCGCCATCGATGAATGTACCCGGATTGAAAGTCATCCCTTGGGTCGAATTTTAAAAGCCGGTCTACTCAAGTCAGACAAACGGGACAGAGAAATTGAAATGACCATAGAGGAAAATATTCTCAAAGAGATTCCTTATGTCAAAGCCAGGATTAACTATCTGACACTCCTGGCCAACATCTCAACCCTGTTGGGACTTTTGGGTACCATCATCGGATTGATTACCGCCTTCCAGGGTGTGAGTGAAGCCAGTGCCGCTATGAAGCAGGAAATTCTGGCGCACGGTATTTCCGTAGCCATGTTTACCACTGCCTTTGGTTTGATGGTAGCCATACCCTGTCTGGCGGGTTTTTATGTTTTAAACAACCGGAGTGATTTTCTGGTGGATCAATTAGAGGAGAAAGCCCTGCGTCTGTTCAATACACTTTCGGCCATGAAACGAGAGAGGGAAGCCCAATGCCAGGTCTAAGGAAAAGAAGACATAGAGGAGAAACCGAGGTGGACGTGGATATGGTACCGATCATGAATATGTTTCTTGTCCTGGTCCCCTTTCTATTGATGTCGGCTTCCTTTTTACACATCAAGGCCATCAACACATCCGTACCGGTCCTGGGTTCGACGACCAATAAACCGGCAGTAGATCTAAACATTAAAGCCACTGTGGTGCTTGAGTTGAGGAAAGCGGCCATCGACCTATCTTTGAATGCCGATGCATTGGAACCTAAGGTATTGGCCGGATGGAGCCGGGCATTTCCAAAAAATGGCGATGAGCCTTTCCCGTTCCAAGTTTTGGCGGAACACCTGGAACAGATAAAAAATGCGTACCCAGCCAGCGATACGCTCATTATTGTACCCAATGGCGACGTTCTCTACGACACCATCATCCAGACCATGGATGTGGCCCGTTACCGGGAAACAGAGAACAAACTTTTTCCCAACGTCGTTATCTCAGGAAAAATTGGATAGGAGTCGTCCATGCGATCATATACAAGCAGACGTGCTGGCAGAACATTTAAGCCGCCGAAACTGAATATTACCTCGATGATGGATATGTTCACCATTATCTTGATCTTTCTACTGTTCTCATTTTCCAGCAAGCCTGAATTAGTGGGTTTGGAAAAGAACATGGAACTGCCGCAATCCACATCAGAAACGGATTTTCAGGAAACCATCAAACTGATCTTGTCCAGATCCACATTAAAAATGGGGGATAGAATCCTTGCCAGAATTGACCATGACAGCATTGTCGGCCTAGATCCAAAAAATCTCAAGTCATCTGATCTTTACAGGGAGCTGTCCACGTTTGCCAAAACACCGGCAGAGATGGAAGACGAGCAAACGGATCCATTGCCCATCTTGCTTTTGTGTGACCGGCGGCTGCCCTTTAAAACCATCAACCATATAACCAAAACAGCGGCCTTGGCTGGATTTCCCAATTTCCAATTGGCTGTTTTGAAAAGGTGATGTCCATGCAACACATTTCATGTCTCAGGCCTGCTGCCATGAAGCGATGGCTTTATTCCCATCTCCTGGTGATGCTTGCAGTTCAGGCAATATACTGTCCGACAGTCTGGTCCCTGGATAAAAAATCGCAACTTTCCATGGACAATGGATCTGAGGGTCGTCTGCTAGAACGGATTGACTTTGGCAACGCCTATATTCGCGGCCAAACCATTCAATCCGGAGCTGTATATCTTTTGCAACGCAAAAAAAGCGATATCGAAAGCCTGCTAAAACCACGCGAAAACTATCGCGAAGAAATTCTGAAAGATTTTCATGTACAGGAAGAAAATGCGCAACCCACAAAAGTGAAAGATTAAACCCCATTGGAAATGGCTCAACTAAAAACAGGGGAAGCCAGAATGTTGAGATCAAATAAAAGTACCAGCGAATATGAATATAGAGACAAAAAGATCCCTATTGCCCAGGTTTTCGTGTTCAGAGATGAGAAATGTATGGGATGGGACTACTTTTATAAGCATACCATTCATATCGGCAGCCATTTGGAATCCGATCTTTTCTTGGATGACCCATCCATTGACGACAAACACGCTGTTCTTTATATCAAAGGAGACAACATTGTTGTGTCGGCAAAAGCCCATGCGGCTGATCTACGGGTGAACCACAAACAAGTGAAGTCCGCCATTCTAAGACCCCTGGATTTTATAAACATGGGTCCTTTCACACTCAAGATTAAAATTCCGGATATAAAAGACCGCCCTTCTCTAAACAGTAAAGAGGCTCAGAAAGCCCCCCGCCTTTCAACGAGACCCAAGATCATAGAAAAGTGGAGAAAGAGCCCCAAGGAGAAAACGCAGGAACCCTCAAATGCGAATGCACGTGATTATCGCGTCATCTTCAGGGGGGATCTGGTGGAGGGCTTTCAATTGGAAACGGTCAAAGCCAATCTATGCGCCCTGCTGCCTTCCGATCCCAATACCATAACCTCTTGTCTTGAAAAACGACGCACCTTGGTGACCCACAATATTTCCATGGAAGCGGCTAAAAAATATTGTCTGGCTTTTAAAAAAGCAGGGGCCCGCTGCACCATCGAAGCCGTGTCAGGCGATACGAAGACTCGATCCGCAAATGTGGAAAAAATCCCCGTGGTTTTCCCTTTAAAAAGGGATACGACGATTGAATTGAATCCCGGGGAAGATAAAGAGAAAGCGGCACCCATCCAGGACAATACCGTCGCCAGCAAAAAGGTGCCCTCACCCCAACCAACCCAACAGATGGATCCGGATGAAGATGACGACCTGGAGGAAGAGGAAGTTATCCGACCGTTTTTAAAAACAGACCTGCTGGAAACCGCTTATACCCGATCATCTGCAGCCGGTAAAGCCTGTGTTCTGGAAATCATCAAGTTCAAGGGCAACAGCATTGTCGATCTGCAATATCTGTCGCCCAAGGAGAAATACAACCTTGATATAGATGGAAAACGTTTTTGCATGGCAAAATACACATCCGTACAAGCATGTCATGTGTTTTTCAGCGGAAAACAAACAGGTCTAATAACAGATCCGGGTAAACCGGATAAGCGTTTAGCGGAGCTGTGTACCCAGGAGAATCTGCATCAAAAAAAGAAAAGAATTTTCTCCACGGCGATCTCAACCGAGCAGACATGTCGTCTCGAGGAAGACGGATATCAATATCACCTTCGGCTGGTCCCCAAGCAGGAAAGTCCTAAGGTGTCCATACCGGCGACACACAGTGTGCCATTTTACAAGAGCATACTGAAATCAAGTGGTCTACACGTGTTCCTCATGGTCCTTATGAGTCTGTTTCTGTCGCTGCCTGAAATGCCGGGTCCCAAGGAGCCGGAATCCCATTTTGTAAAAATTGACACCCGTCAACTTCAAAAGCCGGAACCGGTAAAGCCCGAACCAAAACCCCTCCCGCCCAAGGTCGTAAAACCCATAGAAACCAAGCAACCCGTAGCACAAAAAAAAGTGAAGCCGGCACCCAAAAAGAAACTACCCAAGATCGCGAAAAACGCAAAACCGACCCGTTCACCCAAAGCGGGTGGCGGAAGCGGAAAAACAGGCAACGTGAAGACACGTAATGTGAAAGAAACCGGTATCCTGGGACTTATCGGAGATGGCATTGGTCTGACAACCAAGGAAGCCCTGGCATCCGTAACCAATATGGATATCGTCTCTTCTCCGGGCGCCACGGATAAAAATTTCAAGATCGGCGGTATTGCCGGAAAAATTCCCGGATCCAAGGTGGAACTCATCACAGGAAATGTCGTTCGCTCCAAGGGAACCCGACAGGTACTGAGAAGTGCAGGTATTGAGGGCAAGGGAGAGGTGGCTGCTCTCAGTAAAGGCCAGACCGGTCAAAACAAGGTCATGGCCATGGTATCCGTGGATCTGGATAAATCGGTTCGTGTCCAGGGGGGGATGTCCCGGGAAGAAGTTAAAAGAATCATCGATCAACATTTAGACGAAATCAGTTTTTGTTATGAAAATGCCCTCATGGATGCACCATCCTTGATGGGCAATATTGTGTTTGAGTGGAAAATTTTAATGTCCGGAAAGGTGGGGGCGGTTCGAATCAAGTCCTCCACCATTCGTTCGAGCCAAATTCACAGCTGTATTCAGGCTGCCATCAAATCATGGCAGTTTCCCAAACCCCAAAACGCGGAAGTGATGGTTTCATATCCATTTGTTTTCGACATCGTGGGGTTTTAAGGAGCATACTTAAATGAAGACTTTGAAAATTATCAGCATCATTTTTGCCTTTGTTTTCTTGCACATACCGCATGCTATTGGTGCGGACACCCTGGATGGCGAATCGGTGGCGGCGGTGCAGGACAGAGTTTTTTTCCGCTATCACGAGATCGACCTGGGTGTCGGGTACATCCCGGATGACGATTTCTATGAATTGTTCCCCATTGAAATCGGTTACACCTTCAGTTTCAACGATCACTTTGCCTGGAATGTGTTTGATGTCCATTGGATATACGATCACGAAAAAGATCTAAAAGATGATCTGGAGAAAGATTTTGGCGTTACCCCTGACAATTTTGATCATATGACTTCCGCAATCCATAGCAACCTGGTTATCAAGTCTTTTTATGGAAAAAGCGTATTTCGCAACAGCAAGGTGATCAACCATGAGACTTATTTTTTTGCCGGTGGCGGGGTGGTAAATTACAAAACTGAGCAAAGTGACGGTGATTCCGAAACGGACATGAGGCCTTCCATCAGTATGGGTGTAGGGAAAAAGTTTTTTATCGGTCAAAACATATGTCTCAACGTGGAACTGAGAGATTGGGTCAATTTCGACGATAACGATATAGACAATTATTTCTGGGTTGGCATTACCGTGGGGTATCGATTCAATCTTTCTCCGAGACATTCGGACCGGGATAAGACAGTGGAAAAAGTCAGTCAGTATCTGGAGTAAGTGAAGCTTATGAAATGGTTCATTATCATTATTTTAGCTATCAATCTAATAGGGTGCGCTGCTGTCATCCAACCGGTGAGCGTACAGGATCAGGTATCTGTAATCAACACATCCGTGCAGGATACCTCGCCCTCTGATCGTGTTGACTTTGAATTGGGATACCTGGCCTTTGAAAAGAAAAAGTATGCCAAAGCGCGCGATCATCTATACCGTTATTTGGACACCCATACACCGGATGACACGGATTATGAATGGGCACAATTTTTCTTTGGTATTTCCTTGATAAGAACCGGCTTCTCCCATGCAGCGGTGGATATTTTGTCGGATCTTGTGACCCGCAAACCCAATTCGAAGATCGTTTCCTATAGTCTCGAATTTTTGGAAGAAGTTACCCGGACGCTCCCTTTTGACCGTGAAAAGATAATTTTTCAAGTTCTAAGCGATCAGACCTATGGCTTTGTCGATAAACATCTCAGTGATTTTGTGAACTTTCACCAAGGTGTTTTTGACTGGCAACACGGTTTCATTGATTGGGGCAATACCCATTTTAACAGTATCACCCCTGATACCTACTATTTCAACCGGTACCGTTATCAGCTGGCCCTTTACCGGGTTTATAAAAATGAGCCCCAGGAGGCCATTAAAATACTGGAGAGTATACTGGCCATGACCGTAGATGACCTGAGGTTCAAGAACGAAGTTCAGCAAACCCTGGCACGTCTTTACTATGAGGTGGGAAATTTTGAGGCAGCAGACAGTATGTATCGAAAAACCGAGACGCCTATTTTAAAGCAAGCGCACCATCTCCTGGAACGCGCATGGGTTGACTATCGTATGGGCAGCCCTGAAACAGCCATGGGATATCTGTATGCATTTCGTGCACCCAGTTTTCAGAATTTTTTTACCCCTGAATACTATATTCTCAAGTCTTTTATCTACAAGTCGGTATGCCACTACGAAAAGGCGTTGGCTGTTATCAAGGAGTTCGATCATCACTATGGTACCGCGCTGGCTGCTATTCATGATCGCGCCAATATTAAAGACAACCCGGCCTTGTTAAGGGTCATTCTCAATCAAGAACAGATCAAGATGGTCTGGAATTTCCTTATGCTCCTGGAAAAGGAGTATACGGAAACGGCTCTGATTTCAGATCCACAAGTGCAGGATTATCTGGAACGGATCTATACCCTGCAATTGGAGAAAACCAGGATAGATTTCAGAAAGCTAATTAGAGATGCGTATGAAGAAATGGCCGATGACCTTTTAAAATATGAAGAAGAATCACACCTGATCGCTTATGAAGTCGGGCTCGATATGGTTGAGCGTGTACAGCAGTACCACTATCAAGAAAAGGATGGCACGGATGCGACACAAAGTCTGGATCGTAAAATCGCCTATCCTTTCCAGGGAGAATTCTGGTCGTATGAGCTGGATGACTATCACGTCACCCTGATCGATAAATGTCAAGGTGCAGAAGAATGGGATGTATTTTTCAAATGATACCAAAACAAAAAAACAAAAAAGCTGGCATCGTTCTGGCCGTATGTTTGGCATCGCTGTTCTTTTTTATAAGTGATGGAGACTGTGACCCCAAATATGCTTATGAGAAGACAGACCAAAAGGCCGAGCAGAAAAAGTATATGGCCAAACTTTCGGATGACGAGCGCAAAGTGGCCCTGGCGATTCAAAGTACCCGGACCCTTATAGACCAGTCCAAGGGACGTCCTTACCTGGCGGAACTGTATCTGCGTCTGGCCGAACTCTATATCGAAAAGTCACGTCTGATCTTTTTTATCCGAAAAATCCAGATTTCCGACAATCTCGATTCATTAAAGCAACTTGAATCCAAGAATCACAAAATTCGTGCCATTGAGATTTACCAGCATATTCTGGACGAATTTCCTCTTTTCGAACATCGTGACAAGGCTCTTTTCTACATGGCCCACGAATACAGAGAACTGGGTATGATGGACGATATGATAAAAAACTACCGGGCCATCATCCAGAAGCATAAAAAAAGCCAGTATGTGCCGGAGTGCTATCTATTAATCGGGGATGACTTCAACAATAAAGGAGATCTTGACCTGGCAAAAAGACACTACACAGCCGTATTGAATTATCCCCAAAGCCCGGCAGTTACCATTGCAAGGTATAAACTGGCCTGGTGCCACATCAATGAAAAGGGATTTCAGGATGCCATCAAGCTTTTCGAAGCGTGTGTGTTGAGCGAAACCACGGGGGAATTGGATGTCGATACCTACAGACGGGTTGACCTCAAGCGTGAAGCACTGATCGATATCGCATATTGCTATCCGGACTCTTATACAGATACCGCCCCTTTGGAGGCCATCCGCTATTTTAAAGAATTTGCATGGTCGCGATCCGTCTATACGGTTGTATTGGAAAAGCTGGCCTACCGGTACTATATCAAGAAACGCTGGCATCATGCAGCCGTTGTATACCGAGAGCTTTCCGATCTTCAATATGATTCTGAAAAACTGCTCGAGTATGCCCGCAACACCTTCGAGTGTGTTCAGGAACTAGGCACCTTCAAAGATGCGGATAGGGATATGGCCAACATTATAAAGGCCTTGAAGCTTCAGAAATACTCTGTTCACATTTCGGAGAATGAAAAGAGTAAAAATTATACCGACTACGAGTTGTATGCGAGGAATATTGTAACCCTTTTACATGAAAACGCCCGTAAGAATAAATCCATTGAAAGCTTCAAACGGGCAGCGGACGGCTATGCCCACTATCTCGATTTTTTTGATGACAGTCCGGTACACGGTGAAATGGCCGTCAATTATGCCGAGACATTATTCTCTTCCAATCAATATTTCGAGGCCGGCAGACAATATGAAAAAGTGGCCCACGCAACCGTACTGGATCATAAACCCAACAAAAAACTCCTATACAGTGCTGTGATCTCCTATTATCAGGCACTCAAAGAAGACAAGAAAATGACCTACTACCAGACCTCTTTTACACGCGATGGTCTGAGGACCACCGGCAGTCAATATGCATCTTTCTATCCTAAAGCGGACCAAATTCCCCATGTGCTGTTTAACATCGCCTGGATTGCCTATGATGAAGGGCATTGGGACCGTGCCATTACCGAGTTCACCGAATTTATCGACCGCTATCCATCCGGTGAGACAACTGCCGCCGCCATCCATCTGACCTTGAATGCCTACCATCAAAAAGAAGACTATAAAGGATTGGTGGCCTTTGGAAACAAGGCGCTTGCTCACCCCCCCGTCAAAGACAAAAAATTCACGACGGAAATTGCTCAGATCGTGGGGGCATCGGAATCAAAGATCATCTCTTCCCTCACCGTGGCAGCAGCGAATGACTGGGATACGGGACGTTCAAAGCTTATGGCCTTTGCCGAGAAGAATCAGCAGAGTCAACTGGGTGAACAGGCACTGAATGCACTGCTTATTTCCGGTAAAGAGCGCAATGACATCGAAACTGTCTATACCACCGGTTCCCAACTCATCCAGCAGTATCCCGAATATGCCAATATTGAGAGCGCCATGGGGGTTATGATCGATTCCCTCCTCAATGTTTCCCAGTTCAGATTGCTGGCCGCTTCTCTTGAGCAATATGCCCGCAAATATCCTGAGAACAAAAACAGTGCTTCATTTCTCTATCAGGCCGGCCAAATTCGAGAACTGCTGGGCCATCATAATCATGCCAACGACGATTATGGTCGCTATCTGAACGTGGCTTTAAAAAATGGAAAATCACAGGATGCCATCATCTTTTCCATGGCGGATAATGCCGAATCCATGAACGCTCCAGACAAGGCCATAAGCCTTTTAACCCGATACAGAAAACATTTATCCTCAACCGGTCGGATACGAGCCGATGCAAGGGTGGCCGATCTTTATTTATCGGCCGGAAACAGTAAAAAAGCGACAACATACAGAAAAAGAGCCTATCAGGCCTATTCACCGGCCTTGGCAAAAAAAGACGATGCCATGCGGTCGGCGATTGCCCGAATGGTGTTCAATTCGGTGGATCGGTACTACACGCAATTTATGCAGATGAAATTGGGGAATCGAATCGATAATGCCATGGTTCAGGCCAAAGCCAAACTACTCGAGAAATTGGAAAAAGGCTACCATGAAGTCATCGAGTATCAATCACCCCAATGGGCTCTTGCCGCCTGTCATCGATCCTTTGACATCAACCTGGAATTTGCCGCCTTTCTGGAAAAGGCACCCCTGCCGGATCTCTCAAAGGAGCAGAAAAAACAGTATCGAGATCTGCTGGCCCAAAAGATCAAGTCCTATATGGACAAGGCCCAGCAATATAAATCCGCCTGTGTGACCCGGGCCAATAAATGGGAAACATGTGACCCTGAACTAGCCCAATATCTATTTGATGACGAGAGTACAGGCCAACGCTTAAAACAAGCTGTATCCTTTTCAAGATCGACCAAAACCACCGCCATTGCGGATGGCTTTCTCAAGAATCCATCATTGAAAACACTGCATGAAAAATTGATGCGGAAGCCTGAAGATATGCAGACCCTGTTGTTACTGGCTGCCGGCTATGTGGAGGCTCTCGATTTCAAACATGCTGTTCTTGTCTCCAGAAAAATTCTCCAGAGCGCAAAGCCGGACCAAAAACAGATCAAGGCGGCCGCTTATAACCTATTGGGTATGGCTTACCTATTCGATCAAAACGATCCAGCCGCTAAAGACGCATTTAAAAAAGCCCTGGCAGAAGCGCCGTCACAGGTGGATGCCAAAATCAATCTGGCCGGGCTCTACACGCATTATGGGTATCGTGAAAATGCCCGGAAAATATATCAGACATTAACACGTGTAAGCCTGGGAGACAAAACCCAGGCCTTGATTCATCCTCGGGCAAGGGAGCTCTATTATGAAAACAATAAACTGGCAAAAAATTAATCCATGTTCATTGTGGCTTTTAATCACCGGTTTTCTTCTATTCAGCCTGTTTTTAGGTTGCGGCGGCGGCAGTGGGGGCGCCGACAGTGACGGCAACACAGATCCACCACCCGTACACCTTGATACCTGGCAACGGGAAATCGTTCGGCAGCTTCAGCCCGGTGGTTTGCTTACCCCCCAGATAAAAGCATACACCATGGGCGACGGCATGGTTCACCTGGCCTATTTTGACGATGAAAATACGGCTCCCGGCCAGTACGACATTCAACTGGTGTCACTGTCCATGCAAGGCGCTCTTTTTGCCCAGGATCTAACACCGGCGACAATCGCCACCGTTGATAACTGCAGCAGTCTTGATCTGGCCATGGATATAGATGGGAATCCTGCGGTTTCCTACCAGGGTGGACAAGTCAAGGATTGTGGTGGCCCAGATCAGGCCGATGCCATGATCAATCTGTCTTTAAATGACAACTGGGTCGAGTACACCGGTGCCATCGGTTTTGTAGAACGTAATCCCGTATTTACCGATGGTCTGGCCGGTGGGGATATGGCCATGGCAATTGACGCCAATGGGGATATTCATCTCTGTTACCAGTTCTTTTATGAGGGCTGTGATGCCATGAATTTTGCCTATCCAGATCTGCATTACGTTAAAAAATACAGCAACGCACCCGGCGCTGATGTTGAAGAGGAAGCCATTGAAGGCAATATTTATTATGACGGGGGCGGCACCCAAAACAATGTTGGTAAAGCCTGTTCCCTCGTCTTGGACAGAAATGGAAATCCAAGGGTGTTCTACTATGCCGAACTACCCGATGGGGAATTTGGCCTGCGTACAGCCATAAGACAAAATGGTGTCTGGGAAGCAAGCTGGGTTGAAACCGATATCCGGGTCGCCCATATCAGCAGCGCTGCAGATGGTGATGGCTACATCGGTGTTGCCTATTATGTTCTCGACTATGTCGAGGCATCCACAGGTGAGATATCACCGGCCTGTCTGCGGTATGCCTCCGAGCCCCGGACAGCAAATACGGATTGGCCCGTCATGATGGTCGATGATGCGTCTCTTTGCGGGAAGTACCCCAGCCTGGCTTTTGATTCTCAAGGGAATCCGGCCATTGCCTATTACACATCCGAAAGCTATAGCGGCTATGCCCTTGAAAACCTCAACCTCGCCGTAAACAACAATGCCGGGTGGTCAAAGGAAGTTGTTTCGACGGAAGGAAACATCGGTCTTTACAATACCCTGTGGTTTCAGCCGGATGACACCCCTGTTGTCTGTTCTTATTCCCGTTCAGATCAAAGCATTTATTTATTCATCAAAGAATAATCTCCGCTTTGGAGAAAACCGTAAAATAGAGTGAGGTGTCTCATGAAAGTATATCAGCATATTGCAATCGTCTTTTTGATCTTGTGTCAGGTCGTCTTTGTCGGGCATGAACTGCATGCGCAAGAATTCGATCCCAATGATTATTTTGATGAATGCCCAGATGATTTGTGCGGTGCGCCTCCTGCCGGTGGTGACGGTGGCGGGGGTGGTGGGCCCATCGTTGTTAATTATGATCTGGGGCCGCTCTTTTCCCTGGACGAAGATATCGATGCGGACGGAGCCGTGGATACCCGGGATAACTGCACATACGTACCCAACGATCAAAGCGAAAACAGTGACGGAGACGATCATGGAGATGCGTGTGACAATTGCCCCATGGCAGCCAACAATCTTCAGATTGACACAGACGGTGACGGATGGGGCGATGTATGTGACAGTGATATCGATGCCGATGAGGTATTGAATGACCTGGATAATTGTTCCCTTATTAGCAACCCCCTGCAGTTGGACTATGATAATGACGGCGTGGGGGATCTCTGTGACGATGATGATGACAATGACGGTATTCCGGACAGCATCGACAATTGCAGTCTAATGTACAACCCCGGCCAGGAAAACAGTGATTTTTTTATGGTAGACGATACAGCCGGAGATCTGTGTGATGCGGATCTGGACAATGACGGCTTTCTGGAAAGCGCTGAGGGCGGCGAAGACCTCTGTCCCAACTGCCATACGTATGAAAACAGCGATGTGGACAGTGATGGCATCGGTGACGCCTGTGACAACTGTCCTTATGAAGCAAACCCTGAGCAGATCGATTCCGATCAAGACGGGATAGGAGAGGTGTGTGATGTATCTTAAAAAAACAAAACTGGCAATCGTGATAGCGGCGGGTCTTTTGGTCTTGAGTGCCTGTGAGGGGCCTGAGCTGGAGCGGACCCAGTTGCGAAGCATCGTGAGTTTGAAGGGTTCCTTTATGACCGAGAGCCCGGATGAAATCAATTTTCCTGTAAAAGTGCTCTTTGCCATCGACTGCTCTTTGAGTATGGGGGACGAAGTTGATGGTGTCGTGGCCGGTGCGGACCCGTATTTTTTAAGGATAGAAGCTGTCCGCAACTTTATCGATACCTACAACAGCAATGAAAATGCCTCCTTTGAGATCATGCTCTGGAACAATGATGTTTTTGAAAGGACGCGTACCATCGATGGAAGTGGCGGATTCACCAAAGACCCGGATGAGTTGAATCGTGTTCTGGATGCAGTCCGCAACGATACCATGACCGATTATCTTGGTACGCTGGATGCCATTCATACGGATATCCAGAGGGATATCAACCGTTCGGACGAGGACAGTTTGATCCGGAGTAAATATGTGGTCATCTTCTTGAGTGACGGCATGTCCAATGTACAGGGCGGCAGTCAGCCGAATGCCGATATCTGGAACAGTGTCAGCGAACTTTATGAAATGGCTGAAGATAACGGTGTGGGCGGATTCAATTTCCACACATTTCTACTGCTGGGTATGTTCGACGAAACCGCAAGTGGGCAGGCTGCCCGTGCATATGCGGAAAATACGCTGCAGGGAATGGCGGATCGCGGCAATGGTCAGTTTCGACTCTTTGAAACTGCCGAGGCCATCGATTTTGTCAACATCATCGATATGCGTCTGACAGTGGAGTATAAAATAAAGTATCTGGTGGCCTACAACACCAATGTACAGGCCGGGATTGAACTGGTTTATGTGGACAGCGATGGGGACGGTCTCATCGATGCGGATGAAGCCGCTTATGGCACAAATGCCTTGGCAGCCGATACCGACGGCGACGGTTTAAGTGACTATTTTGAAATAGCCGTCAGCTCACCGGGATACGCGTTGGATCCGCTGCTTCAGGACAGTCCTTGCGACTCCGTCACCGAAGGTCCCTGGCCCGATACCGACCTCGACGGATTAACGGATTGCGAGGAATATGTAAAGGGTACCAACCGACGCATGGTGGATACGGATGCCGACGGTATTCCGGACGGTATCGAATTTGTTATGGGTACCAACCCCCTGGAGATACAGGATACAAACGACAGCGACTTTGACGGTGTGGTGGATTGGCTTGAAGTGCAGAAGCACACCAATGTCACATCCAACGACCCGAAAATCAGACAGAGATACAGTTACGACTATCATATCCAAGACCGGGGATTGGTTCCCATCGAGCAAGGTGTTGAACAACCATCGTATGTACGGCAGTACCGATTTGATATTTCCAATATCGATGTCATGAACACACGCGAGCACACCACTGCCAGTGGCGACCTATGGCACCAGGGTGACAATCTCATCCGTTTTTATATTGCGCAGGTCCCCGAAGACACCCCTGACAACCCGCCCATATTCAGACTGGCGGAAGTGCTGGTCAATGTGGAGGACCATGATGATACCATTGTGCTGACACCCAATGATTTCATGTTGTTAGAATAAATAAATCCTGGCCCAAAGGATCAGGTTTTTTAACGAAATTAAAAGAGGTGATATCATGAAAAAAATATTTATGATCGCAATATGTGGCCTTTTATTGGTCTCTTGTGGCGGGTCCGAAGATTCGGGAAACGATGAAAGCAGTGTTCGGGAGCTTTCCCTTCGACAAACGTCCACAGGAAAAATCTCCCAGGCAGGAGAAGTAGACTGGTACCATTACCGTGTTGTTCAGGCCAATGCGGTCCTTCAGGTGCAATGTACCAGCAATACGTTTCGGCCCGATGTGACGCTGTTGACAACCATCTACACTGAGGACGCATCCGGAAACAAAGTCCGGCTTTATGCAGATCATGCACCGGAGGATAGTCAGCTGCCGGCGGACATTAAAATGAACGTGTATATGGATGTCCCTAAGGACATTTATATATCGGTCAGGGATCTTATGGATGATGACAGTTCTGATCATCCTTACTATCTTAGCATCGATTTTGCCGAGGGTGGTGATGAAAACGGTGATTTTTCGCAGGCCACCGTTATCGGGGTCGACGATACCGAACCCTATACAACAGACACCATCGGATATATCGGTGATGTGGATTGTTTTCGCTTTACTGCCGCCGAATCCGGGATTTACGATGTACATGTCGTCTTTTCACCCTTTGCCGGTGGAACCGATGTAGAGCTGTCCATGGATCTGTACAACAGCCAAGGCGCTTTGGTTTCCACCCTGAATCAGACCCAGCGTCTTGATTATCATATCATTTCCTATATAGAGGCTGGCGATTATTATATCCTCATCGATGATTATGGTAAAAACGATTTTGATATGGCGTCATCCTACTCCGTGCGTGTTGACACCGTTGACAGCGAAGAAGCCCTGGAAAACGACAGCCAAGCACATGCCTTTAGCATGGCATATGATGACGTCACCCGGACCTTCAGTGCCGACGGGTCCCTTGATTACCTTGAGGACCAGGACTGGTATTATCTGCCATTAAATGACGTGGATACAACGGGCTTCAAAATCCTGCAGATACAGTTTGATGATTTGAACCCGGATGTGCAGTCCAACTACCAGTTAAATTTGGAGGACGAAAACCAGGTCATCCGGTTTTCGCATATATTTACCGGAGGCTCCTCTGCCTATGTTACCCAGATCCGGGCCGGTGCGGGCGATCACTTTTTGTATGTTCAGCCCTTGACCCATCAGGGCTTGATCCAAAAAGCGCCTTATCAGATATCCGTTCAAGTACTCGATATCGATGACCCGGCCGAAACCGCCCTTCACACCGGTCCTGACTCCGGAGAGACTGTCAGTGGCAACGACACCATCGATACGGCAATGATGTTGACACCCACAACAGATCCTGCATTTGCCACCACCGGTAAGATCAGTTTCCGCGGGGACGATGACTGGTATTATGTCGTTATACCAAATCCCATAACCCCACGTATTCTGGAGCTCTATCTGGATACCGATACCGAACCTTCTTTGGTCGAGTATAGTGTGAGTTTCATCCGCGATGGTGTTATCAAAAAAATGGTTGACACCAATGGTCAAGACGGCGGTACGAATCTCAAAGGCAGTATTTATATCCCTGCGTTCCAGTCATCTGATCAGTTGTCCTATTATTTTAAGGTTAGTGACTACCAGGGAGATGATGGCGACGGACAGGTGCCCTATAACCTGCGGGTCAATTTATTGGATATTCCGGAGACACTTCCTGTAGATGGCGTTCTGGCGTCAGATATACGGACCTATGTCAACGAGATTGTGGAAAGAGAGGTCAGCACTGCAGAGACTATTCGCGTGGAGGTCGATTCCCTGACCCAGAAAACGTATTTTGCGGACACAGCCCTGCTTGCATTCAATAATGAAGCACCTGCCCAGGGGGTGACCATCACTGAAAACGCGGATCAGACCCGCACCATCGTCTTCCCCTGGATCGCAGGCTATATCGACTATCAGGGGGATCAGGATTGGTATGCCGTCGATCTGGGACCCTGGGTGGAAGCAGGTATAGCTCTTGACACCAGCTGGTATTATGACATTCAAATCGAAATGCATGTGGATACGCCGGGTTCGAATGTTGAATATGTCTGGAAATTCTTTCGTGACATGAACGGCAACCAGATCCTCGTGGATCGACCCCAAGATTCGGACGGATTTTTTGCCAGTGACGGGGATGGGGATACGGACCAGCAGTCGATGGATATCGTCACACCAGGACCCTCAGGTGAAGACGCCTTCTGGGTAGGGGATGAATGGGAGGGACGATTCTATTTAAGTGTCGGTGACTTTAATTTTGTGGGATCGGAAGCACCGGATGATGACTGGGGTTATGAGGGAAAACCCTATTATATCCGGGTAACACTGGTTTATCATCCCGGCCAGTCATATCCTTGATGAAAAAAAGGGTTCAAGGATCCAAGGGTTCGAGGGTTCGAGTGAAAGGATGCTTAGTGACAAAGATGTTAGGCAAAAACCACTCGGAACCTGGAGCCTTGAACCCTCGAAACCTCGAACCCTTTAATAGGTAATGTCATACTGTGAGATGAGCCGCGAAAGATACGTCCTCTGAATATTCATCAATTTAGCTGCCTTACTACGGTTGCCATGGGTCTGTTTCAAGTTGAATAATATGTATTCTTTTTTAAAACGGTCCACAGACTCCTTCAAGGTTAATCCCGGCAGGAAGTCCGGTCGACCATGTCTGATACCGATGATGGGAAGATCTTCCGGAAGAATGGCTTTTCCGTTGCCCATGACCACGGCTCGTTCAATGGCATTGCGCAGTTCGCGGATATTGCCTGGCCAGTCATGGTCGGCTATCTTCTTTAAGGCCGCCTCGGAAATTGCTAATTCGGTCAGTCCGGTATCTTTTTTAAACAGCGCCAGAAAATGATTGGCCAGGGGAGCGATGTCTTCTTTTCTCTCTCTAAGCGAAGGCATACTGATCTGTACGACATTGAGACGGTAAAACAGATCTTCACGGAATTTTCCCTCGCTAACCTCCTGGGCAAGGTTCTTGTTGGTTGCAGACAGCACGCGCACATCCACAAAAATAGGCGTGTTGTCACCGATTCGATAAAACATCCCCTCCTGGACCACCCGCAACAGCTTGGCCTGCATACCAGGGGTCATCTCTCCGATTTCATCTAGGAAGATGGTGCCTTCATGGGCCAGTTCAAATTGACCGATTTTACGGCTCGAGGCACCGGTAAAGGCCCCTTTTTCATGACCAAAAAGCTCATCTTCGAGCAGCGATTCGGGCATGGCTGCACAGTTTAGCGTCACAAGCAGCTTGTCTTTCCTGGGACTGGACCGATGGATTAGTCGCGCCAGGAGTTCTTTGCCCGTACCGCTTTCCCCCAGTATCAGTGTGGTTGCGTTTGAATTGGCCACCTTGTTGGCATCGGAGATAGCGACCTGTAGCGCCGGACTGTTACCCACAATTTTATTCTGATCGCTGAGAACCGCTTTGAGTTGCAGGTTTTCATTTTTTACCTGTTTAATCATGCGGGCATTGGCAATGGCCAGAGCCGCCAGACCGGCGAATTCTCCCAAAAGATGAAGATCTTTTTTCGTCATGGGGCTAGTGTCAATCTTGTCCACCACCTGCACGACACCGATAATTTTGTCCGCCATTTTCAGGGGCACACATGCGATGGAACGGGTTTCAAAAGCAATGTATTCGCTGATTTCAGAATACCACCGCTTGTCTTTTCTCACATCCGATATGAGGAGCGGCTCTCCGGCTTTGGCTACTGATCCGGCAATACCCTGGCCAAGTTTAACATGGTACTTTTTGATCTCTTTTTTCTTTGCACCGGTGGCCGCCTTGAAATAGAGGGTATTGGTGTCATGGTCCAGAAGAAGGAGCGAGCTGGCTTTGGCGTTAATCATCTGGGCGGCAGATTCTAAAATCAGCTCCAATAGGTTGTCCAGATCCTGTACAGATGAAACCCAGGAAGAAATCTCCTTGAAAGGATTCAGGACATTTTTTTTTCGTAAGTGATCCATATAAATAAAAAAACCTTTGGGTATGCAAACCCAAAGGCCGGAACGTCTCGTTTCGGCAACCCGGCTGTCATAGCATTATATGCTTTAGACCCGTGGCTTTGCGTCCCCGCCTTTCAACGGATTTGCCTTTTCGATCTATCAATTTAAGGATATTTTAATAAAACAGAGGACTATCTGTCAACAACATTTTCTATATATGGAATTTAGGAGCATGGGTCTAATGATTGGGAATGTAAATAGTGTGCATTTTGTAATTTTTAGAAGACAGCAACGATCTGGCACTATCTGATAGATATACGCTATAAATATAGATAGTTGGTAGCAGATAGTACCAGCAGGCCCTGATGGCCCGCCGTTATAGAGAATATACAAGAAAACAAACAGGATGCTAAGCATAACTACCTGATATCCTGTTTTAATCTGTGATGCGCACGGCAGGATTCGAACCTTGAATCCTTAAAATGGATCAACCCTTTTGGAGATGATCCATTTTTATATTGATTCGGGATACGGATTCTTCAAATAAAAAAAGCGTGGACCTTGATAGAGATAATCTTACAAATTGGATTCTATGGAAATCAATATGAGAAGCCGGTTCAGCTAACAGTGCTTTTTTCAATTTCTGCCGTGTTTCCAAAATAGACCTTCGTGTGAGGCCAGGGAATCTCGATACCTTCCTGGTCAAAGCGGTTTTTGATCCGCTTGCGTAACTCCCCGGTCAGCCCCCACTGTTCTCCAGGCTTGGTATTGCCCCGAATACAAATGACGACGCCATGGTCACCAAGATCGCTAACACGCATCGCAGTCGGAGTCGTCGTTAAATTGGTTCCAAAATCGGGATCATCTTTCAGTTCCTGGCAAACCCCGTTAATAACTTGATAGACATGGCTGATATTCTCTTTATAAGCCACCGTAACGTATAGATCGATCCTTGCCCAGTCTCTGGTCTGATTGCTGACAAATGGTATCTGACTATTGGGTATTACATGCATTGTGCCATTTATATCTCGTAAAACAGTACGCCTCGGACTTACTTTCTCAACTTCGCCTTCCATTCCCGCAATGGTAACCCAATCACCAATCCGGTACCAGTCTTCAATTACGATAAAGAAGCCCTGAAGATAATCGCGAATGATGTTTTGAACAGCAAAACCAAGTCCCAGACTGGCAACACCGAGTGTCGCCAGCAAGGGGGAAATATTTACTCCAATAACACCCAGAAGCATCACAATGGCAATAATCCAGACAATAAGGGCGATAACTTTTATAAAAACATGCGCCATTGTTTTGGTGCGGGTGGCTAACTGGTCCTGTGATTCTCCCAGGTCATTCGGGATACTCGCGATTATGACCCTCGGAATCAATTTTTTCTGAATAATATTGATTGCAATTGCGATGGCAAGAATGATTAGTATTTTTATGGCGATTCCCACCATTGTCGTTAGATTAAAAGCGAAATCAGGTATAAACATGAGATATCTCCTTCGGACGATTTGCTTGAGCTGAATGAACGACGTATCTTAATAATTAAATTTTATGGAAATTATAAAGATATGTGTTGGTCATCACCAGGGTAACATGGAAGAATCTATGGATGCAAGATTTGACGCATTGTGAAAAGAATCGAACGTCGGTGGTTTTCCAGGGTCTTGATATCTGAAAGATTGTTGGAAATATCTGTGATCGAAGAGTACCCTTTTTCAACAATCTCTACGTCTATCTGCAAAATCATTTGTGCGACGACCGCTTGGTCGCCTCCGCACAATTTTTTGATATCCTTGACCTTGTTGAAAAATGACTCCCTGGATTGGAAAAGTTGCTGAGCTACGCTCATCTGGATAAAATAAAAAAGGACTTGGCGTTACCACCCAAGTCCTTGATTTTTCATGGTACGCCCGGCAGGATTCGAACCTGCGGCCTACGGATTCGAAGTTGAACCAACGTTTCTAACCTATTGAAATTATTCAGTCTTAGTTTGTAAAATTTATGTCGAACGTACCTCTCTCTGCAACCTATCCGCATCTATTGCAACCCATTGCAAGATGAGATATTCAATATATACAAATCAACTTAGCCACAATCCATATCTCCAGCCGCCGCCGTGTCTATATATGAGGACGCCAACGATTTACCTGCCCTTGATATCTTTGAAAAATTATTCCATTTGGCACTAAACTGTAAATGGGAAGGTGATAATATCGTAAAAAAATCGTCGGATCCCATTAGTCAGGAAAATATTTCGCTCTTGCTTGCGTGGCCTGGCATATTAATGATGCATATCCACTGCAGTTATTATTAGTTTGATATGGGGGTTGTCAATTCTTTCGCTACTGAGCTATTTTATCGCAAAATCCCAGAATGAACCAGCTTGGAAAATTGTTGGGGAACACCTTATGATCGCCATCGTTGTGATTGGAATTACACAGTGGGTATGGAGCTGTTTAAGATTAGTTAACGTCATATATATCTGAAGCATTGTATTAATCGGATATAAATTCACAATAGGAGTGTTCAATATTCCATGTTAGCCCAATTACAATTAATCATCCTATTCTCAATAAAACGAAAGGAGCTGATATGAGCAACCTATTGCGACTGGCCTAAAAGTGAGATGTTAAGATGTCCCATGTAAGCTATTTTGGTTCAACTTTTATAAAAGGAGATAGATATGGATATGTTAAATCGATTTCAGTTAACTTGCACAACAAGGTTATTTTTGTTATTGGTTGCGGTTTTTTTTTATGGCAAGCTGTGCTGGAACAGCAAACTACGGACAGTTTATTCTTAATGATAATGTAAAAAAGGCATTTGAAACTTACCAGTTACCGCCGAATCACACTTACTTTTATAGTGGACCGGATGCTTTTCCGAGAGCTATTATCGGGATTCGAAATGAGTATCACCTCGAATCAAAATATTGGAAACCGGTCGATCTTACACAAACCCAACTGAAAAATTGGTTAGAAATGGGAGGCCGTTCGAGGGATGACTATTATCCGAATAAAAACGGTGCAGCACTACTCACCCCTGACGGTAGACAAATTGGTATCTGGTATGCGGTCAAAAACTGGAAGGACCGGGCAACGGTGAAAATGATTGATGACAAAACAGTTAATGTTAGCCCCCCGTTGGTGGACGAAAACGGACAGAAAAGGATGGTGATCCCCTAAAATTGGACAATGTGATAAGCTCTAAATCAGCCATCAGATTGATTGCCAAGGATCTGGCATTCACACTCTAATTTTTTTCGGATTCTTTCCTCGATTATTTCCCTGGCAATAAGGGGATCATAATTATACTTCTTGCAGATCAATGACAATATCCTGAAGGGTTGCCAAGACGGGTTTCGCATATCGTGAACCTGCCCGCATGTGTATTGAATGATGCTGGAAGAATCCCTTTTTATTCTGATCTTTTTCAGACTATTTTTCAGCAGGTCGATATATTCCTGCATGAATTTTTGAAATATCGGCTTCTGATCAAGGTCGGTCCAGGTGGTGTCGGGGATATAGATAATATTTGGCATCGTTATACCACCCAAGTCCTTAATACTATGGTACGCCTGGCAGGATTCGAACCTGCGGCCCTGGATTCGAAGAGCATATTTCTAATAATTTTTACTGTATTTATAGATAGTTGATAAAATGAGACAATTTGTTCTATTTTGGTTTCGTTTGGAATTGTTTGTAACCATTTGACCTAGACGGGCACAATTTGGGCACACTTCATCACAAAGGATGATGTGATTCTTTCTTTATGATTCGGTAGGTTTCCTGATAAATGGTTTTCCTTGGTCCGATGGCAACGATGTCGATGATCCGTGGAGAAGATCTGCGGTAAATGATCCGAAATCTGCTAATTCGATAGCTTCGCAATCCCTCCAACTCATCTTTTAAGCATTTGCCGAATTGGGGCTCCGCCATAATATGTTGCAAACCCGCCCGGATTTTTCTTTTCAACTGAGGGTGACAGCCTCGAATCAACGTAACGATCTCTTTTGGAACCCTAAGCTTTATTTGAATTCGTCCCTTGGATGGCATCGTCTATTCAAAAAGTTCTTCCAGATTATACACTTTGGTCTTTTTCTTCAGCACGGAAAGACCTCTTTTAATCTCGATCATCAAATCCGGATCCGATTGAATCGAAAGAGTTTCTCTCCAGCCGTCGAATTCGTCCGGACTCACTAGCACCGCTGCCGGCCTTCCGTTTTTGGTGATGATGACCTCCGTATCGGTAGACTGAACTCGTTCGATCAGCTCACTGAGTTTCATTTTTGCCTCTGACAACGATAGTGTCTCCATAATATGACCTCTATTTTAGTTGATCTAAATTATAGTCATATAGTATTCACATATTTTTTATCTGTCAAACGAAATTATTGGGGGCCAGATGCACATTGTGGAGGTTTTTTATCACCCTATCCCCGGAGCCGGGAAGCTTATAGAAGCAGCCTATCAATTGGAACAGATAAGTGGGGAGATGGCAAGTTGATGCCGTTTGTATTTCCAAACAAAGGTTCTGGGATGATAATCAATTTCAGGAAGGCCTGGAACACTGCCTGCCGTGATTCGAGGCTCGGTTATGGATAAGGACCTATTGCTGATCACTGTTTTGGTATTCGTGACGTCAGCCTTTTATAACAGAAACGCAAAATTTCAAATGCCAACACTTTTAACGATACTAATTTATTTGAATGAATCCCAAAATATTCCTCTGGGGAAATTTAGGTGTCACATAACAGCGACGTGCGTATCTTTGACCCTCGCACCCCCCCCCGTTGTTCAGATAATTTGAGGATTGTAAGGCAAGTGATTATTCTCTTATCAAGGGTCTGGGTTCAGTTGTTGTGATCTTCAATTGATATGCAAGGCCAGCCCTGATGTTCTATGGGTCCCATAATACCCTACCAGAAATGCGTCCTTATAAGTGAAGATTAGAACCACTGAACCGTATCATATTTATTTAATAGATTTAATCATATGCCTTTAAAAGCAGAAAATCTCCAATTTTGATGTAATCTCAATTGGGAACACTCATTGTAAGCATGAGGCTTCCAGTTATAACCATTGAAAGCCGAGCCTGCACTGGAAAAATTCTCAGTAACACGAGTTGCAAAATATTTGTTCATTCAATATTCAATCCGGCCCTTTTCAGACCTTCCAGTACACGGTCGGAAATGTCACGGAATTTGAAGTAGTGCTTAATTAGCGCTTTGCAGGGCGTCAATTCTCATGGTGTCGAACAGTGGGAAGGGCGGTCGATCAGCAGCTTCGAGCTGGCCATGGAGATGATCCGGTCCGGTGATATCCGACTGGATGGATTCATCACACACCGATTCCCGCTGGATCGATACCAAGAGGCGTTTCAGACCATCAAAAAAGGGCGCGAAACCGTTATCAAAGCTGTCTTGGACATCGGCGCACGATGATGGGAAAGAAGCGAAGAATCAGTTTGTAATACGAAAGATGCCGCTTCGGGTGCATTTCGTGCTTTTAGGATCGTAACGAATTGATGTCCAATTTGAGCTGGCGCATTCTGCTGTAGACACTGGTTCGGTTCATTCCGAGTATTTCGGCTGCGCCGCCGACCCCTCCAATCTGACCCCCGGTTTTCTTGATCACAAATTCAATATATCTGCGTTGGACATCTTCCAGGGTGGGCAGATCTTCAAATGGATTGTTGGGCTGCCGCTGAATGTCAATCGGAAGCGAGAACTCCAGTTGGTTGTCCGCTGACAATAAAACGGCTCTTTCAATAATGTTTTGCAATTCTCTCACATTTCCGGGCCACTGATACGCGCATAACAGGGTCTCCTGCGCAGTCGTCAATTCCAGATTGTGCCGGTTGTATTTCCTCGCATGGTGCCTGATGAAGTGTTCGGCCAGCAAGACAATGTCCGTCTGCCGTTCTCGCAAAGGCGGCAGATGAATGGGAATGACGTTCAGCCGATAATACAGATCTTCACGAAAACGGCCTTGCGCGACCTCCTCCTCCAGATCACGATTTGTGGCGGCGATCAGTCGGAAATCGGAGTGAATCGTACGCGTCCCGCCGACACGATTGAACTCTTTTTCCTGGAGGGCGCGCAACAGTTTCACCTGAGACGATAATGGCAGTTCGCCGATCTCGTCGAAAAACAGTGTACCCTCATGGGCCATTTCTATCTGTCCCAGTTTACGCTTGTCGGCTCCGGTGAAAGCGCCTTGTTCGTGGCCGAACAATTCACTTTCCACCAGGTTTTCAGGTATGGAGGTAGAATCCACTATAATAAAAGGCTTTTGGGGACGTTGACTTTGTTTGTGGATACGGTTGGCCAGCAACTCCTTACCGGTACCGGTTTCTCCCGTGATCAAAACCGTGGATTCGGTGCCTGCCACCTGATCTGACAAGTGCAGTAACCTGGTCATGTTCTTTGAATTTGCTATGAGTTTGCTTCTATCGCGATCATCATCAAGGGTTTTCAGAGAAACGAGGATATTTCTTTCTTCCTCGACCTGGAGGTGATGGAATCGGCGCTCGATCACCAGGTTGGTGTGGCGTGCGATACCCCTCATGATTTCCGGATCCAGAAAATCGAAGGCATCCGGCAGGTATGAGTTGTCAAAATACATGACGCCGTGAACCGCTCCGTCGACTTCAACCGGTATGCACAATACGGAAAGAACCCCCGAGAATCCTGCCGGACTGTAATTCTCCGAAGACCTGCCCACTTGGGGCTGATTTGCCCGAAAGGCTTTACGCACCATGGCCAGGTTTGTTTGAAACGCCTCCGTCGCTATTTCAGACCTTGAAAGGTTGCAGGTGGCCCGTAGATTTGGCTTGGCAGTGTATTTTCCCGAGGGGAACCAGAAGAGAGCGCTGCGTTCAGCCCCGAGCATGCGGATTGTCTGAGAGAGCATGCGGGTGAGAATTTCCTGCCTGGTTTCAACCGGGTACAAGGATTCAATCATCTCAAGGTAGCGTTGCAGGAAATCCCTTCCCTGGTGCTCCGGGTCCATCAGGCTCTTTTGGTTTTCGAGCAGATGACGAAATTCATCCGGGAAAAATTCTTCGGCATACCCTCCGAGCAGGCGCCGGGCTTTTCCGGCAAGATGTATGGCCTCTTCCCGGTTGCCGCTCCGTAGTTCAATTCGGGCTTTTTCGAGAATTGTCTTTGAAAGTTCGACAGAATCTCCGGATTGCTCCAGGCATTGCACGCTCTGGTCCAGATCGTTTTCTATCGCGTCTGCCTTTTCACCACGAAGAGATTTTTCTCTCGCTCTGATCCTAAAGGCAACGCCCTTTAAATGAATATTGGCGCCGTTTAACACACGCTCCATTTCAACCGGAAAGTTAAATTGGGCAGGCGTCCGATAACCCAAACGGAAAAACTCATCGTTCATTTCCAATACCCATGGGGAAGCATATTGGTGGATAATTCCGGCCTGGGCAGCCTCCTTGCTTGAGATAATCCCGATTTTCGAGGCTTTTTCCAATCGTCCCTCGAGATAATGATATAAGCTAAGTCCTCCCCGGGCAAAATACATACCCATCGCACTCTTGTATGTTGTGGCCTCCTCAAGGGCTTGCGTGAGGCAGGCCAAGCCCTCTTTCTTTTTGCGCAACAAAGTTAGCACGGTTCCCAGTGTGGCACGAATGGTGGCAGTCAATGCCATGTCAGACCGATCCCTTGCCAGGCGCAGCTGGTAGTCGAGATTTCCAATGGCCCGGTGAAACTGCCCAAGATAAATAGCGCAGTAGCCGGTGATAAACGGTGCCGTCGGGTGGGTCAATACACCCCATTTTGCCTTTTCAAATGCCTGCTCGGCATTTTCAAAATGTTCAATCGCCTGTTTATGCAAGCCTTTGGTAAAATGCAAAAGGCCGAGAAAAACTGCCGATTGACCCAGAATGTCGTCGTCGCCGAGCGCATGAATTTCTTCAAAGCCCATAGACAAGGCAACCAGTGCTTCATCCCGCCGGTTGGAAAAATAATAAAGTCGGCCCAAATGTAAGTTGATAAGAGCATGTGAACGCTGGTCGCCTATATTTTCTGTGACATCATTTGCCTTTATTAAAAATTTTTCAATTCCACTGAATCCGTATCCCAGGGAAAAAAGAATATTGGAAAACTCCAGCACGCTGGAAACAAACATCCTGCCCACACCCGGATCAAAACAGATCGGATACAGACGCTCTGATGCAGCCTGAAGGTAGATGCGAGTGTTTTCATAGTCTTTGCAGATGAACGCATCATGGGCCAGGCGAATTTCATATTCCCCGGCTTCACGTTTGCGCTCCGTCTTTTTGAGCAGCGACAGCATCTGCTCGGGCCCGAGTTTTTCAGCCAACTGGTTTGCGTAAACCCGCTCAACCATTTGATCCAGAGCACGCTGACAAGTCAGGTCCGTCAGTTTCTCTTTCAGGAAATCCGGTAGGTTGCCTGTCAGAGAAAATTGATTCTCACCATCCCGATGAAACCATCCGGCGGATCGGCCTTTGTCCATCAGGTCAAACAGAGGCCCGGGTAGAAGCGGTGCCAAAACGCCAACAATCTCGACGGAAACCGGTCCGCTAAAGGCATCGAGGACAGCTAAAAAATGTAACTGGTCATCTGAAAATTCAATATTTGAATCCTGCATAGGTCCTCCAGTAGGGATAAACTCTGGAATCTTGTCATCCATCTCTTTAGCGCACCGGCGTAACCAAGTCAAGAATGTGATCTTATTAAGACACATGGCGTCTGAATTGAGTCTTTCTTGGATCGGGCTAATTGGACAAAAGATATAATTACCTGTTATTGCGATGTAAAAAAATAAATTCATTGTTGGCACGTCATTTGCTCTACATGTTGCCCTCAATGTTTTATCAAAAGTTCAATTGGCAACAAATTCACGGTGGATGACGTGAAAATGGCCGTATTTAAAAATAAAGAAATAATGAAAAAGATATTCAGAGAAATATGGAATGGGTTGATTCTTGAAACAGCGTTGAGCTCGGAATTGAGGGACAATGACATCAGTATCCTATACATGATCACCGATCCCGACATGACCATGTACGTTGATGGGGATGGGGCGATCTTCGATAAAGCGGCCGAAGCCAGAACACCGGCGATTATCGCAAGCTTGAGCGGTGACACGGCGCACAGGTTCTGGCTTGAAAAGCTCGATATGACCAACGCATTGGCGACAAAACAGATCAGGGCCAGAGGATCGGCCACGAAACTGCTGCGTCTCCTGCCGCTATTGAAACTCGTCCAGGAGGCATACCCGGCGTATTGCAGGAAATACGATCTGCCCATGAATTAGATATGGACAGGCATATTTTTTGCCCTGGCAAAAGAACCAGGGGTCAATAACGAAAACAAAGGAAGGCGCAATGAGCAACAATGTCTATGTATATGGGGTCGGCATGATCAAATTCGGCAAATTTTTGGATCGTAGTATAAAAAATCTGACCGGAGAGGTGTTGGAGAAGGTCCTACAGGACTGCAACCTGGAGAGACAACATCTGGAGGCGACCTGGTTTTCCAACTGCTTTTGGGGATTGAGTGATTATCAACATTGTATTCGGGGGCAGGTCGCTTTGTCGGCCAATGGGGTGGATAAGATCCCCAATACCAACGTCGAGAACGCTTGTGCCGCCGGAAGTTCCGCTTTACATGGGGCCTGGACGGCTGTGAAAGCAGGGCTATATGAATGCGTTTTGGCGATCGGCGTTGAAAAAGTATACAACGATGATCGAAAAAAAATGATGGAGAGCTTCATGGCAGGCACAGATGTTGAGGTTTCCATGCAGCTTATCAATCAATTAAAAAAAGAAGAGGCGGAGCGTAAGCAAAAAAGCGGCCGGGAAGAACTCGACACGAAAGAGAAGAAAAAAGGCGGCCATTCGGTTTTTATGGATTTTTATGCGGCAGGTGCTCGACGCCACATGAAAACCTATGGCACGACCCAACGGCAGCTGGCTGCCATTGCCGCCAAGGCGCATAACAATTCCACCCGTAATCCGCTGGCGCAATATACATTTCCCCTGACTGTGGAACAGGTTATCGAAGACTATGAGGTGGCCTATCCGCTGACACGATCCATGTGTGCCCCGACCGGCGATGGGGCTGCCGCCGTTATCATCTGTTCGGAGAGATTTCTCAAACAACATCCCAGTTCTCGTGTCGCCCTGATTCGAGCATCCATACTTTCGGCAGGATCTTGGGATATTGAAGACAGCATCTGCGCCAGGGCATCACATAAGGCATACGAAATGGCGGGGCTGGGGCCGAAGGATATTCATGTGGTGGAGGTCCACGACGCGACATCCTTTGGGGAACTGCACCAGACGGAGCAGATTGGATTTTGCAGTATTGGAGAGGGCGGGCCTTTTGCCGAAAGCGGTGCCACGGCATTGGACGGTACGATTCCGGTAAACCCCAGTGGTGGATTAATATCAAGAGGCCATCCGATCGGAGCCTCCGGTCTGGCCCAGGTTTATGAATTAGTTACCCAACTGCGGGGGGAAGCCGGCAAACGACAAGTGAACAATCCCCGCATCGCAATGACTGAAAACGGTGGCGGAACAATCGGACAGGGCGAGGCAGCCATGTGTATTCACATATTAGAGAAAATTTAACAATCAACATGCTTCTAAAATAATGAGTCCTTTTTAATAGAAAATTCTTAAACAAGGGGGAGGACGATGGATATTAATGGGTGCATTGCAGTTGTTACAGGTAGCGGAAGTGGGATTGGAAAAGCGATTGCCCTGGCTCTCGCAAACGAAGGGGCAGATGTGGTTGTCGCCGATATAAATGATGATTGGATAGACAACGTTTGCCATGAAATTGAGGCATTGGGTAGAAAAACGCTCGGTGTTCACACAGATGTTTCGAAATATGCGGATATTCAGAATTTGTACAATAAATCCATACAAGCAATGGGTCGTGTGGACATACTCGTAAACAATGCGGGAATCCATATGATAGGCCCCATTAACCTGACGACACTTGAAGATTGGAAAGAGATCGTCGATACCAACCTGTGGAGCGTTATATATGGCGTTCATACCTTTTTCCCCATTTCGAGAAACGGGGAAGCGGATATATTGTTAATACTGCATCCATCGCAGGGCAAATCGGCGTGGAAGACAGCAATATTCCTTATACAACGACTAAATTTGGCGTTGTCGGTATGTCGGAGGGACTCGCTCTTTATCTTCACGACAAAGGGGTCGGAGTGTCGGTGCTCTGTCCCGGCGTGGTACAAACCAGGATAATGGATGATGAGCGTGTGATCGATGCGCAGAGTGAATCAATGAAGGTCAGGAAAATGTTGATGGAATCATTTAAAGATAAGAATTGGAATGAAATCCCAGGGCTGGAAGGTAAGGTAATCATGGCGGATGCGGTGGCGAATCTGACAATTCAAGCGATAAAGGAAAATCGATTTTTGGTCACCACCCATCCGGATTCCAAAGAATTGATACAAGAACGTGCTGATAATGTAGAGGGTTTAATTGCTCGCAAAGCAACGGAAAGAGCAGAACGAGAGAACAAGTTTAAAGAGGTATTAAAAAAACTGAATGCCTGAAACTGAATATTCTGCTTTTTTCCCGTTGAGTTGCGGGGTATCTGTTGACATTCAGGGTTTGGCCTGGAAACCAGAACCATATTTGTAATAAATTCTCTTCAAAAGAGAAGGTTAAAATTGAGGAATTGAACGTGACTGATCCATCACAATTAATCCATTATTCAGAATTAATAGAATATCAGGCAAAAATTCAGGGGAGAAAACCCTATATTTTGCACGAGGACCAAACAGTCAGTTTTGCTGATTTTAATCGTCAAACATGCAGAATGGCCAATGGCTTATATGATCAAGGGGCAGTAGCTGGTGACGGATTGGGCATATTGATGGCCAACTGTGTTGAATATTGCTTTCTTTTTTATGGCCTGCCAAAGGGCGGACTGTATTCAGTGCCTATCAACACCGCCCTAAAAGGGGAGGGGTTAAAGTATATTTTAAATCATTCCGACATCAAGTATTTAGCGGTAGACGAAGACCTTTATTCAAAAATTTCTGAATTGGGTACTGAGGTCAAAAGAATAGAGAAGATATTTGTTCGACGAACAACAGATGCCGAATTGCCACCGAACACTCAAGACTTCATGGAATTATTTCAAGCATCGCCGGAAAAGCCGATGTGTCAAATCGATCCGGATGCAATTAAGTATCTCATGTATACTTCAGGGACTACCGGTTTTCCCAAAGGGGTCGTCAATCGCAATCGATCAGATAATGTGCAGGTACAATGACGTTGGCCAGTTTGCTGGTAAAACCGGACGATGTTCTGTATACCGCCCTGCCCTTGTTTCATGCCAACGCATTAGTGATGACCGCCTCGCTTTCCATGGCAGGCGGTGTGCCCTTTGGCCTGGATAAAAAATTTTCCGCATCCCGTTTTTGGGAGCAATATCCGGCGATACGGGGCTACGCAGTTCAACGGCATCGGTGCCATGATTCCCATTTTGATGAAACAACCGGAGCAGCCAAATGATGCCGATAACCCGGTCCGGATGGTCTTGTCCGCGGCCTGCCCGGTCAATCTGTGGGAAGCCTTTGAAAAGCGCTTTGGCCTGAAAATCTGGGAACTCTATGGCGCCGTCGACGGTGGCGGTGTTTTAACGATGAACATGGGCAATGCGCCGGTGGGGTCAGTAGGAAAACCGATTCGTGGCGAATGGAAGCTGGTGGACGAAAAGGGTAAAGAAGTGCCCCCGGGAGAGATTGGCGAGATGATCAACAAGGTCGAAGAGGGGGCGATCCGTACAGTCGAGTACTACAAAAATGAGGACGCCTCAGGAAAAAAAGCCAAGGGCGGGTGGATTCGTTCCGGTGATCTGTTTTTTGCCGATAAGGAGGGCAATCTTTATTTCGTTGACCGTGCCAGCGATTCTATGCGACGCCGGGGGGAAAACATCTCTTCTTTCGAAGTGGAAAGCATTGTTGAAAAACACCTGGATGTGATGACCTGCGCCGCTTTCGGCGTTCCTTCTGAACTGGGGGAAGACGAGGTGATGATCTGGGTAAAACCGGTTGGAAACAGAACCATAGACCCTGAAGATCTTATCCGCCACTGTGTGCACAATATGGCATTTTTCATGGTGCCGCGCTTCATCGATATTGTGGATGATATTCCCAGAACCGGCACTCTGCGCTCACAAAAGACCGGGATGAAAAAGCAGGGCGTGACGGATCGGACCTGGGATAGAGAAAAAGAGATGCCGAACTTGAAAAAAAGCTGACAGGCAAAAAACAGAAGCTATTAAAACAGAAAAAATAAATACCCGTTAAAAGGAGGCGTCATGGAGTCAAAAAAACAGAGTACAGATGCAAGCAAAAAAGAAGATCAAGAAGAGAACTCCACCTCCGGAAAGCAAGGGGGATCTGCATTCGAAGAAATGAAACCCATGCTTCGTCCTGTCGGGGTCCAAATGGGTATCATGAAAGTCGATGAGGAGCTTTGTGTCCAATGCGGGCAGTGTATTGAAAATTGCCCTTTAGGTGCCTGGGAAGCAGATAAAAACGGCATCCCGCAAATGACAGCACAAAACGGGTGTTTAAGCTGCTACAACTGCATAGTGGCCTGTCCGAGTGAAGCTGTTTCTGCCGTAGAGACGTATCATGTCAAAGGCGGATTTTTTGCTACCGATCCCTATCCGCTTAAAAATAAAAATCCATTGCCTCCCATGGATGCCGAAGGCAAACCGGACACGTGGAATGAGGTAGAGAAGCATATTTTCGAGCGTAGAAGCGTTAGAAATTTCCTGCCGGAACCTGTATCGGAACATCTGATACAGCGGGTACTGGAGGCAGGTCGGTTTGCTCCCAGCGCGGGAAACTGCCAGCCTTGGAAGTTTATTGTCGTTACCAATAAGGGGTTGATTGAAGAGATGAACAACGCTTGCTTTAAATTACTGAGTTTCATCACGGGCGTCTATAATGACGATGCTACGGTGGCGGGGTTGATTCCCATGTATGAAGAGTCAAGAAATCCTGGAATGTTTGACCCTCGCATGATTACGGGTGGCGCCGCAGCTGTTGCCCGGAAAGTTGCCCCGGTTTTCCTCGGTGCGCCGGCAGTCATCCTGGTTGCATGTGATGAACGGGCCATCGGAAGCCCACAGATGGCAACCGGTATTTGTGTGCAGAATATGAATATGGTCGCCAAGTCCCTGGGATTGGGATTTTGCTGGATCGGCTTCAGCACACTCATTGAAAGAGATCCGGAGCTGAAAAAGAAATTGGGGCTCCGGTATCCCTGGAAAATTACCACGGCTGCGGTTTTGGGATATCCGTCGTTCAAACAGGAAGGGATCGTTCCAAGGGAATTCAGACCCGTCACCTGGTTCCGTGAAAACGAGACAGAAGCGTTTATACAAGAATAAGGACGAAGGAGTTCCCACCGGAGGGGGAAAAAGATGAGCGAAGATTGCTCAGTCGAAAAAATTGGTGCTATGAGAGTTCATAAAACAAATGAAAGAAGAATGAATCAAGATCAGCAGCAAATGATGGATACGCAGTCAATATTCCGGGTACGAACACATTTACTCACCAATTAGTAAGGAGGCGGAAACAATGGCATATTTTGAATTGGATACAACCTTGAGTAAAGAATTAAAGGCCATGCAAAAGGAAATCGCCAACTTTGCGAGAAAAGTGATGCGCCCGGCCGGTATCGAACTGGACAAACTTCAGGATCCGGCGGATGTGATTGCCAAGGGATCGGTGCTGTGGGACGTTATGAAAACCTTCAGAGAACTACATCTTCATGCTTTAGGCATTCCCAAAGCATTGGGTGGATTGGCGGGTGATACATCAGACCCAAAGGCCTCCGGGGTTTTATATGAAGAACTGGGATACGGTGATGCGGGCCTGGCCATCAGCCTGAGTGGTTCCAATCCTTTTCGCCTGGCGGCCCTGTCTCCAGATCCCAGATTGCAGCAGCTGGCCAGGGATTTTGCCAACGATATGGAAGCAAATCTGATCGGCTGCTGGGCCATCACCGAACCGGCGCACGGTTCAGACTGGGTGATGAGTGCTCAACCTGATTTTGATGATCCCAGGTGTGTATCGGATCTTCGGGCCGAACTCAAGGGAGATGAATATGTCCTGAACGGTCAGAAAGCAGCCTGGGTTTCCAATGGCACTATTGCTACCCATGCCACACTTCATGTGTGTATCGATCCTTCCAAAGGAATGCAGGGTAATGGACTGGCCGTCGTACCCCTGGATCTTCCGGGAGTCAGGCGCGGGAAGCCCCTGGACAAGATCGGGCAGCGCCCGCTGAACCAGGGAGAGATCTTTTTTGAGGAAGTGAAGATTCCCAAAGCGTTCATGGTGGTTGATGATAGTAAACAGATGCAGGTGATGATGAAAGCCATACTGACTGGTGCCAACGCCGGTATGGGGCAGTTATTTGTGGGATTGGCCCAGGCGGCTTTTGATGAAGCTTTGAATTATGCCAAGCAACGCATCCAGGGCGGTGTCCCGATTTTCGAACATAAAAATATTAAACTGCAGCTTTTCGATATGTTCACCAAAGTGGAAGCGGCCCGGGCCTATGCCAGACGAATGGCCGCCTATAATGTGCTGAACCCTCCGGGATCCGCGCATCATGCCATCGCTTCCAAGGTCCTTAGCACGAAGACCGCTTTTGAAGTTGCCAGTGAAGCCATTTCCATATTCGGCGGAAACGGCCTGGCCAGGGAATACTCCATTGAAAAAATGTTCAGAGATGCCAGGGCGGCCATGATCGAGGATGGCGAAAACAATATTTTATCCCTGATGGGCGCGGCGGATTTGTAAATGTAACTATCAGTAGTCGTTTCCTTCAAGCGTTTTAGCTGGAAACAAAATCAAGAGGAGGATTCATGAAAAACAGACTTATCCCCACTACTATTGAGAGATTACGACCGAGTGGCTGACCGGCGCACTTGCTCGTTCCGGAGTTCTTAAAAACAATTCCGTTCGGACCTTAAACCGTAAAATCATCGGAGTAGGACAGGGGTACATGGGCACCCTGGCGCAACTGTCTATTGAGTATGAAAAACCGGATGACACATTGCCGTCAACCATGATCGCCAAAATACCCACAAAAGAGGCGAAAAACAAAATGCTTATGGAGGCTTTTTGGAACTATGAAAGAGAAATCCGATTATATGAAGAAATTGTTGACCAGGTTCCAATCAGGACACCGCACTGTTATTTTTCAGACTTTGATCCGGGACCCGGCGAAAAAAGGATGACTACTGTATATGGCAATTATGGGAAGCTGCCCCAGGGGCTTATGGTCGTTTACTTTATCTATGTTGGGGTACGGAACCTCATGCTTAAAAGGCGATATATTCTTCTGTTTGAGGATTTTAGCAATCTCGAACAAATTTCCCATAAAGACGGCTGTTCATATGAAGACGTTAAAATGGCTATGAAGCCTTTGGGAATCGCTCACGCCGCTCTTTGGGAAAGTCCCCTGCTCAATAAATATTGGCTCAATGACCATGCTGATTTTTCCAATATGCTGGGTTTTATTTCTAGTCGGTGGCAACCTGTTATAAAAAAATGGTTTCCGGAAAAGGTAAGTGAAAAGGAAAAAGAGGTTTTTAACTGGTTGAAGAACAACAATAAAAAACTGGACGACTATACTAAAACCCGTCCCCATACCTTGATTCACACGGATTTCAGGCTGGATAACATCTTCTTCGATCGGGGAAAAAACGAAATCGCCCTTGTCGACTGGCAGGCTACCTGTCCGGGTATGGGCCTGTTCGATCCGGCTTTTTTTATACTGAATAATTGTAGTAACCCTATCACCCCAAAGCAGGCGGAAGAGTTAATCGCTATTTATCACCAGGGTCTGGTGGAAGGCGGCGTATCCAACTACAGTCTCGATGAATGTATGTCCGATTATCCATATGGTCTGCTCCTTGCCATACGTTACTGGTTGATCATTTTGGGGGGGGTTGAGGTGGAAAAGGATCCCAATGCCAAGGAATTGTTCGACAGACTTCTCGATCGTATGAAACCCATGATCGAAGCGATCGACTTGCCAATGCTGTGAAACCTGGTGAAACGGTGAAGAAATGGTAAAAATTATCTTGCCAGGGATGGAATCACTATATCTTTTGTATTCATTATCAAGCCTGGCAAATTGTCGCCGGTTGTGCTTCAACCCGGCGGGTTGTTAATACAGGGGAGTACAATGGAATTGATCTTAATCAGGCACGGATTACCGTTTCGCGTTGAAAGAGAAGATGGTTCTCCAGCCGATCCGGAATTAACGGATGAAGGCATCGGTCAGGCGCAAAAGCTTGCACGCTGGATGAAAAGCGAAAAACTGGATGTCATATACAGCAGCCCGATGAGGCGCGCATTGATGACAGCGCACCCTCTGGCGGACGCGAAGCAGATGCAAATCAAAATCGAGCCCGGTGTGGCGGAAATCGACGAGCAGTCCGCTTCCTATATACCACTGGAAGAGCTCAAAGAAAAAGAACCGGAGAAATGGAAGGAATTGCTGGAGGTCGGGGAGGAAGCGATGTTCAACAGCATACAGGACCTGGAAACATTCCGTAAGAAAGTAATCCAAACCATCACAGCAATCATCTCCGAAAATAAGGGGAAGAAAGTGGCCGTCGTTTGCCACGGTGGAATCATTAATATATGGGCCGCTCATATTCTGGGAATGGGAAAAAGCCTCTTCTTCAAACCGGAGTATACTAGCATCAATCGATTTATGGCTTCCAGTTCAGGTGTTCACAGTATAGTAAGCCTCAATGAGGCAGGCCATTTGCGCAATTGTTTGTAAGGCTCTACACGATCATATCGTATTAATACTATCACATCGTTCTGATGCGTCCGGATTTACGGCAGTATCTGGCTTCTATCTTTTACGGGAAGCGGATGACCCGAACGAGTCGGGAATAAGAACACGCCGGTTTTTATGGTCATCGCCGTTGCCGTATAGATGCGTCGGGACTCGCCTGAAGATGTTGTCCGCACATACGCTGTGTGCCGGTACTTCTGCAATGATGAATTTTCTTTTGCATGAGAATAAACGCCGGGTATAAGGCGCCCATCTCTGCGGTTTTCGTAGGGAAGGAGGTTGCATTATAGTGCAGTAAAGCAAAAGATCATCCACATAGGAAAGCCTGCGATCCCAATGGTAATAGATGAGTTAATCATTAAAGAATCAAAAGTGGGTTATGGCGGGGAGTCTTCCCATAAAGAGGGGATATTTATTATCGAGCAAATATCCGGTCAGGACTTTAAAGGAAGTCGAGAGGAACTACTGAAATGGTGGGATCAGCAACGGAAGGACGAAAGAAGCTAGAGAACATTTGAAAAAATAGGATGCTTATCAAAGAATCAGAAATCAAGTGAGTTAGATTAACATTGCGATACCACCAGCCAAGCGGCTTGACTTAACTCTGTGATACATAATGGTTATCATTAGAAAATGATGCTATCGAAAATCTGCAATAGCCAACTTATCACCAGGTCTGCTAAACCTGATACCATCGCTGCACAGGCAGCGAACGCTATTTTGAGAAAGTTGCAATTTTATGTTATCATCTCATCCACAATTGACCCGAAATTGAAAAGGCCCACTATTAGGATTGACGAAAGAAGCCTTCGATTATTGACCACTGCCGAAAAGCGGTGATTACATCATCTCTGGCGACCCCTCCCAACAGAAGACTGTAACACAATCTTTTCAATCGATCGGCGAAAAATAATTTTTCTGCCAACCAATGATTTAATCATATTATGCTGCATTACAAATCTGCCAGATTGTTCAAGTCTTCACTCCCAATGTTGATTGCCCGCCTGCAACTTGCATTTGAAGTCTTTGTTACGGAAAAGACAATAATCAGATAAATTTGGATTGGAACGTGAAATGTGTAATGTTTTGAAATTGTGTATTCAGGCACGCTGTATACATTTTTAGGTAAGCCAAAATTTGTTCTAATAGCTGATGATATACAATCAATTCAAAGCGTTACTCTCTTCTTTTTTATCATTATTCTATGTTTAGCCCAACCTTCTTTAAGCCTTCAATCGTGCGGCTGAGAATATCGTCGAATTTGATGTAGTGCTTGATCAGCATCCGGCCGCGGGTTGAAAAATCGGGTTTGAGTTTGAGCAGTTCTTCGGCAGCCCGCTTGCCCTCCTCATATCTTCCCAATAGGCCGAGGCTAGCGGCCTTCATCAGCGGGTCCCAAAAAAGCGTGGGTGTTCTGAAGTTCAGTGTTTCCAATAATGCCTGTTGATATTCTTTCTGCCGGACCCAATCCAGCCACAGCGAATAATGGGCGATGTCGCTGTAGTAGGGATTGGCGTCTATCGCTTTTCTTATCAGGGCGGGGCCTCGCTGCCAGTCACCGAAAAGGGTCAACAGGTGGCCGATATTATCAAGAGATATCAGTGAAGTCGGATTCAAAGCCAATGCGCGATCGGTTTCAGCCAATCCAGCTGAGAGTTCGTTTTCAAAAAGCCGAGTGAATGCCATGATCATTCTGGTGCGCTGGTCAGCCGGTTCAAGCTGCACACCTTTTTCGGCAAACGCCACCGCTTTTTCTAATGGCGTTTCCAGATCGAACAGTTCCATGCTGTAATTGCCCGCGAACAGGCGTGCGAGCATGCTCCATACCAGCCCGCAATCTGGTTCCTTTCGAGACGCATGCTGGAGAGCTTCAAACGCGCCGAAAAATGTTTCAGCAGTGTATTGGGCGTTGAATTGGTAATACCGCAGCATTGCATCGTATGTTTTTAATGTCGAGGGCGGATGCTGTTTCGATTCATGAGACAATGTTTTAGCAATAATGCCATATTCGCTCGATATTTTACCGGCAATCGTATTGGCAACTTCCTCCTGAAAAACAATCAACTGTGATGGACTACAATCGGTTTTATAGAAATCCCCCCAAATTTGGATGTCCTGTCGACACGTCGATTGAGGTTCACATTGACCTTCAGTCCTGAGGCACCGCGTTGAATGCTGCCGTCCAGCACAAACCGGGTATCCGTATCCTCAGCATGTTTTTGCCCTCCCTCCCGATGCTGCATCAGCAGTACCCGGATTTCCTGGTAGCGGGTGACCTCTGTGGCCAGTTCGGTGGCCACCCCAATGGCCATATAATCCAGGTCCGGATCTCCCGTGAGATTCTGAAACGGTCGTATTAAAACCGAAGGCCACGAACCCGCAAAGCGGATTTTGGAGCCTTTACTGCCGCTGAAGGTCCTCTCCGATTCGACACCGGTTTGTTCACAGAAAGTCGGCACATAGGTGCCCTTTGGAATGTCGATGCGCACCGGATCCTGTTGGCCTGCAACCAGATAATAGCGCTCAAGGGACCGGCGGAGCTTGTTGGCCTGAATGCTGACGATGGGATCTGTAGCCTGGTCAAAGTCCTCTTTCCTGTCGAACACCCGGGTGGCCACCGTGTAGCCTTTTATTTCTTGATCTCTTCCGGCGACCGTCTCTGCGACGACAAATTTCAGAAATTCCCGCTGCCTTTCCGTAGTCTGGAACTCCGGACTGGCAAGAATCCGTTGCAGTTGCTGTTGGATTTTTTCTGCTGCCGGAGCCGGATTTTGCTCGGCTGGGGGTTGCAATGGTGATTTATTCTTTTTGACCATCTTTTATGTATTCAAAAGCTACAGTTTCAAATCAAAACTATCTATAAAACCGGTAGGTTGATAAATATAATATATATATAACATATCCTAAATTAGTATACAAATTGTTTTTAATTCATTATAAAATCATTAAGTTGTATTATAAGCAAAATATATATTCCGTACGGCTTCTTGTTTAATACTATCTTTTGGGTCGTACGAACTGTTCTTTAATCCATCATTGTTAGGATTTTGATAGGGAAATTTTATGCCCGTCATCCAAACAAGTGTATTTACCGTTGTAAAACGGTTTCCCGACTGTAAGGACACCGTCAAACAGCTTTTCAAAGAAAGTGAGGCCTTCCATAACATGTGTGAAGATTATCGGCAATGTGCCGAAGCACTACGGTACTGGAAAGAGTCTGCCACAGAAGAGGCGCCTGCACGCAGGGAGGAATATGCGGGGCTTCTGCGGGACCTGGAAGCGGAAATATCGCAGAGTTTAGATGAATTTAGATATACCACAAAAAGGCACCCGAGAGGAACAGGCTCCGCCTCGGAGGAATAGGCTCCGCATTTCACGGGGTAAACATTTTACCCCGATGGAAAAAAACTGAAAATACATTCCATTAAAGATGCCCTTCATTTTGATTAAAAGAGACATGTTTTAGCTTCATGTTCGCTTCCACGAACAAGATTCGGAGGTCTTTCTCAGAGTTAGTACTGCTGATCCGCTTGAATTACGGTGACTGGGAAGGATCATTGTACTTTGCTAACGCCTTTGTTGAATACTGGCCGTTTCGATACGCTGGTTTAGGGGCAGGATACAGGTATATTTCCGTAGATGTAACCTATGAACCCGGGCATAAGAAGGAAACGTACGATGTTGACCTTCCAGGGCCGGTTTTTTATGTAACCGTCGGCTTCTAAAAAGCGATGACATCATCAATTAAAAATTAAAAAGGAGGATCAAGATGAAATCAAATTTTTTAGCTGTTCTTTCAGTTGTTTTGGTGTTGACCATGGCATCAATTCCCGTTTTTGCCGGATCTCAAGGGACATCTGACGAAACCTGGAAGATAGACCGGTACAGTTTGCTCGCAACGTCCGATTTGAAGACCGGTTATCATGCGGAAAGCAGCATCTACAGCACCTATGATGATGTAAAATCGTTTACACACATTTCAGATCCGGCCGTGGATTTTGAGAACAGTACCTTGCTGGCCCAAGCCAGTGTTACGGCTGCGGCTGGAGAGACTATTGCCGAGGAAAAAGAGGGGCAAATGACCGCGGCGGAGATTGGCGAATTGATGGCCAATCCCTTTTCATATCTCTGGTTTGGGATGATCCAAAATGACACTTATTGGTATGACGGCGACCTTCTCGATTTCCTGGACGAGGATGACAGTAAAGTGATGAATACCACACTGCTCCAGCCGGTCATGTCTGTGCAGCTAACAGAAACCTGGAAGGCGATTTTTCGGCCGGTCATCCCGATTCACAGTTTTGATACCATTAAAAACTTTACCATCACAACAGATGATCAAGACGGAAGCATAGGGGGTGACGCGGACTTTGATCGCAAGACAGGCATGGGTGATGTCCTCTTGTGGTCTGCTTTTACCAACCATTACAAGCCGCCTTTTGTCTGGGGATTCGGCCCGACCGTCATGATGGATACAGCCACAAAAGACGAATTGGGCACGGGCAAGTGGAGTGCCGGGCCCATGGGGCTTGCGGTCTATATAACACCTAAGTGGATCTTTGGCGGTGTAGCCCAGCACTGGTGGTCCTATGCCGGAGACAGCGATCGAGACAGGGTGAACCTGACGGATTTCCAGCCCATCATTCGATATCGGCTCTCAGCCCAGACAAATATCGGGACGGCTCCAAATATTCAATACAACTGGGATGTAGATGATAGCGATGATAGACTGAGGATTCCGTTAGGCGGTGGAATCTCCACAGTGGTTATGCTTGGCCCTTTGCCGCTAGGTATCGGCGTCGAGTATTACTACATGGTCGAAACCCCGGATACCTTCGGTCCGGAGCATCAGCTTCGTGTCTTTATTACCCCGGTTCTTCCGTCCCCGGAATGGTCAAGGGTGCCCTTTTTCGGCAAATGATGGAAAGGCAATTTCGGAATGCGGAATCAAAAATGAAAATCGCATTCCGTATTCCCTAATCCGAATTTAAAGAAAGGAAACAAACAAATGAAGACACGCACGACTATCATCATTGCCATCCTGGCGATTTTTGTACTGTTCACCATAACACAACTTGCAGCACAGGAAGTCTTACCGTTTCCAGAACCACCGTCAGCAAGTACGGCAGGCAAAACCCTTGCGGACTCTAAACACCAGTCGCGTAAAACTGAGAATCACCTACCAAAAGATGCCCCCAACATCGTCATTTTTATGACTGATGATGCAGGGTTTTCACATCCCGAGGTATTTGGTGGTCCGGTACATATGCCGACTATGGCTCGTTTGGCTGAATCAGGTATCAGCTACAATGCGTTTCACACGACTGCAATGTGTTCTCCTACGAGAGCATCATTATTAACCGGTCGTAACCACCATCGAGTTGGTAATGGACAGGTTGCTGAACTGGCTACTGACTGGGATGGCTATGTGGGAAAAATACCAAAGTCCACAGTAACCTTCGCAGAGGTACTCAATTACTACGGTTACAATACGGCAGCATTTGGTAAGTGGCATAACACACCAGTGACTGAATTCATCTGAAATCGGACCGTTCGACAACTGGCCAACAGGATTGGGTTTTGACCACTTTTATGGTTTTTTTGGAGGAGAAACATCACAGTATGAACCAGGACTAATCCACAATACCAATACCATCGAGGCGCCCCATGACGATCCAAAGTACCATCTGACCGAGGATCTTACGGAAAAAGCCATCAAGTGGATACGCACCAGCCAAACCTTCACCCCTGGTAAACCTTTCTTAATGTATTTTGCGCCTGGTGCCGTTCATGGCCCCCACCATATTTTCAAAGAGTGGGCTGATAAATATGACGGCAAATTTGATGAAGGTTGGGAAGTGCTGAGAAGCATGACCATCAAGAAACAAAAGGAACTGGGATGGATTCCTCAGGATGCTGTCTTGAATCCATTGGCGGAAAGTATGGAAAAATGGGATGACATCCCGGAATCCCAACGCGAGTTTCAAATCCGCTTGATGGAAATATTTGCAGGATTCCTGGAGCATACCGATGTGCAGTACGGTAAGATTGTTGATGAGCTCGAGCATCAGGGACTACTGGGCAATACCCTGATCATCTACATTCATTCCGACAATGGCCCTTCGGCTGAAGGAATTAACGGGACTATTTCTGAAATGCTGTCCCTAAATTCAATGTCATCCACTATTGATCAGCAAATTGATGTCCTCAACAAAGATTATGGTGGGATAGATTCACTGGGTGGACCAAAGATGGAGAATATGTATCATTCTTCATGGGCTAATGGTGGAGCAACACCATTCCAGGGAACAAAACTGGTTGCGGCCTATCTTGGAGGAACACGAACTCCGTTGGTTATATCCTGGCCAGCAAAGATCAAACATGACGGGAAGGTCCGTTCACAGTTTCACCATGTGAACGACATAGCAGCGACCATCTATGACATTTTGGATATCACACCACCTAAGGTTGTAAATGGTATAGAACAGCAGCCGCTGGACGGTACCTCAATGGTCTACACCTTCGATCATCCCGAAGCTAAGACCACAAAAACGACCCAGTATTTTGAAGTCATCGGCAGCCGTGGTGTCTACCATGAGGGTTGGTTTGCAGGAACCTTTGGTCCCAGAGCACCATGGTCAACTGATATGTCCGGTATTTTGGATTGGGAACCTGAGAAAGATGTATGGGAATTATACAACCTGGAAGAGGACTATTCGCAATCGAAAGACTTAGCCAAAGAGAACCCGGAAAAACTAGCTGAATTAAAAGCCGTGTTTGATAAAGAAGCAAAAGAGAACAAGGTATATCCCATTGGTGCAGGATTGTACGGAATGTATTACGACACCACCGCAATGCCCTCTTTTCCACATACGGAATGGTCGTTTTATGAAGGGCAGACCCGGATTCCTGAAGGGATGGCGCCCAAATTCACAAGCGGACGCTCGACCCTGGCTGTGATTGATGCAGAGATGCCTAAAGATGCAGAAGGGGTGCTCTTTGTTTTGGGAGGAACCTCATCGGGATTCACGGTGTATATGGATAAAGGTGTCTTACATGCAGAGTATAATTGTATGACATTGAACCGTTATAAATTCTCTTCCAAAACACCGATACCAACCGGTAACGTAAAAATTGAAGTAGAAACAAAATATGACAGCAAGGAACGCGAGGCTCCGGCAACGCTTACAATGAAGGTCAACGGGAAACAGGTTGCTCAGGGACGTATCGAACGCTCGGTTCCCGGGGCTCACACAGTATCAGATACCTTTGATATTGGCATGGATGCAAATTCACCGGTTTCACTGGATTACTTTGATAGAGCGCCCTTTAAGTTCAACGGCAAGATTGAAAAGATTCATATCGCTTATATAGACGTCAAATAGCCGGGCTTTTAGCGGATTAATGAGGATAAATCACAGCAAAACAAATTGTTTTGCTGTGCTTCTTTTCCTCGCTTTCTCCGATTATTATGCGGTTTTTTAGTTTGAAGCAGGGGCACATTTTTCACGGCTGGAAGCCGTCCCACAAAAGGTCTCTCATCCAAAAAAAGGGATATGGTTCCTGTGGGAGCAGTACTTTTAAGAGGGAGTGGGAGCGGCTTCCAGCCGCGAAACAGCGAACACTGTTAAAATAGAATTATTAAGATAGGCCAGCACAGCCTTTAGAAAATTTTTACGAAAGCATCAATTGAAAAAATGGAGGAGACACAATGAAGAGAAAACATATTATTGGTTTAACCGCGACAGTGGCCCTGTTGTTTTGTATTGGACTTGCCGGCCCTGTCCAGGCGGCTGAAAAATCTCCGTATATGGGGGGAGATGTAAAACTGATAAAAGCGCCAAATGGTGCCATCGCCAGAGAAGACGTTTTAACGATAGGTCCTCAAATCGTCTATGCGGAACCCACCGTCGAAAAAGTTACCGAAGGTGTCTGGTGTATCGGCGGATACTCTCTTGCTAATGCAACGGTCATTGAGGGGGATGACGGGTTAATCGTCTATGATACCGGGGACACCCTAGAAGAAGCAGAGCATATACGTAAAGCCATCGAGACAATCAGCGACAAGCCGGTAAAAGTGATTATCTATAGTCACTCTCATTATGCCATGGGTGCCGGAGGTTTGGTCGACAATCCAGAGGATGTACTTGTTATCGGTCATCCAAAAGTCAATGAAACAGTTGATAGTGCCCTCAAGAGTGGAGGAATACCCTCTGCCATTCCAGAGGTCGGCCCTATACTAACAGCCCGTACAATGTCTCAATTTGGGTTGCTCTTGCCAGAAGAAGGACCCGATGCCGGTGTAACTCCCAAACTTGATATGGGGAAGCCTACTGCCTTTTTACCTGCGACTAAGACGGTCGAAGATGGTGAAGAGCTCGAGGTTCTCGGAGTTAAGCTGCAATTTTTCACAGAATATATGTCCGATGATTATAACCTGACGGTTTGGGTTCCTGAAAAGAAAGCTGTTTTGAATAATTTCTTATGGCCTGGCACCCCTAACCTGTACACCCTTCGTGGCGGTGTTTACCGATCACCATTGGTTTGGCGTGATGGGTTAAAGGTAATTCGAGATTTACAGCCTGAGATGCTGCTCACTACACACGCACGCGCTGTTGTGGGCAAAGAGAAAGTAATGGAAACATTAACTCTCTATATGGATATGATTACGTTTACTTACGATCAAACCTTGCGTGGGATTATGCAAGGAATGGGACCTGACGAGTTGCGCCATTTTGTAAATATCCCATCATATTTTAATGAATTACCTGAGAATTTTCAGATATACGGGGAATCAGTCCACTTTCCAGAAGCAATCTATCAGTATGTTATTGGCTGGTTTGATTGGGACAGTACCAAGCTGTTTAAAATTGCCCCTAAAGAGGCTGCTTTGCGTACCGTTGAACTGATGGGAGGCAAAAAGAAAGTGATCAAAGCGACTCGAGCAGCATTTGATAAAAAGGAATTCGCCTGGGCGGCTGAGCTCGTTCAAAATCTTTATTTGATAGATATGAATGATAAAGAAGTCCGCCAACTTAAAGCTGATATCTTGCGGCAACTGGCCTACCGAACAACCGGCTCTATTTCAAGGGGTTTTCTCTCCAGCGAAGCCCAGGCACTTGAAGGGAAAATCAAAGCGCCGTTGTTCATTCTTCCTTCTCCTGAAATTATCGCCGGATCTCCAGCGACCTTTGTGGATTATTACCGCATTTATATCGATCCGGATAAAAGTAAAAACACCGATAAGGTTATTGAGTTTGTATTTACTGATCACAAAGAGCAGAGCGTTGCCCTTCACATCAGAAGGGGTATCGTAGAATTTGTCCCAGAGCCTTCAACCTATCTGAAAAAAGCTGATTTTGTCTTGAAATTGGATGGAAAAACATGGGCGGAACTCTATTTAAATTCCACCACTTTAGGTGAGGCTATTTCCAGTGGTAAAGTGAAAGTTGAGGGCGAACAAAAAGAGGTAGTGGTGATCTTTGATATGTTTGATAAGTTCAACCCGGAAAAAAATTATATGGTGCCGCCGATAGAAGGCTGATTGTTAAGATGACCGGGGAAAACTACAATGTCATACCACGGCTCTATGGCACACTGGAGCCGTGGTTCGACAAAACCTGGAAACCGGGTGATTTTGAGCTTGTGGAGTAGTCATCTTCCAAATATAAATTTTCACCAGACACAGAACTTTGAGGGAGGAAAATAATCATGAAAAGAAAAGTAAAGATCAGCTTGATAGTTATCTCCTTATCTTTGTTTTTTGCATTACCGCTGCAAGCGGAAACCATGAACACCCGAATCGGAGAGCTGCAGTTTACAAGCGGCTATCCCACAGAAGAAACGGTACAGAAACTCTATGACGAACTTGATTTTCAGCGTGCTGTGCAGGCCTATCTCTGGGCTTTGCCCATGGCGTCCTATGGGGCAATGGCCGAAGAGAAAATCCGGCTGGGCTGCGGCAGCAGCGCGGTCGTTGTCGCGGATAAATCCGCGGAGCAGCAGCATCTTGTTCTTACCGCCAACCAGGATACCGTCTACATGTCGGGCGTCCTGGATCTGCGCAATGGCCCCATGGTGATGGAACTGCCGCCCGGACTTCTCGGAACGCTGAACAATATCTGGCAGCAGCCCCTGTGCGATTTGGGCGGCCCGTTTTCCCCGGAACAAAACCGCGGCGGAAAATTCCTCATCCTGCCGCCCGGCTATGACGGACCCATGCCGGACTTCCATTTTCATATTGTAGCGTCGGACTCGAACATCGTGGTGTTTTACCTGCGGGCCATTCCGCAAACCCGCGATGACTTCCCCAAGCTCGTCGAGCTCATCCATACATACAAACAATACAAGCTTTCCGAAGCAAAAGAGCCGCCACAGATGACGTTTATTTCCTTATCCGGGAAAGAAGCCGACATGCTGACCAATGAGGGTTTTGCCTATTTTGAAAGTCTGGCCCGATACATCAATGAAAACCCGCCCCGCTCCCAGGACATGGCCATGCTGGGCATGCTGGAAACCCTCGGTATCGCCCATGGGCGTCCTTTCGAGCCGGATCAGCGGTTGCGGGAGATCCTGACCCAAGCGGCAGAAGTGGGACGGGCCATGGCCAAGACCCTTGCCTGGCAATCACGGATACCAAAGGATGTCCTGTATGCCTACCCGGGGAAAAGGTATTGGAAATATATATTTTTCGGTGATCCGGCATTCCAGACACCGGATTACATGGCTATTGATCAGCGCAGCAAATACGCCTTTGAGGCGATCGGTACTGCAAAATCCATGGTTGTAGCCGTGCCGGGACAGGGGTCCCAATATATCGGTCTCTATATGGATGATAGCGGTGAATGGCTCAGCGGCGAGCACACCTACAAAATCCATTTCCCCAAAGATGTGCCGGCGAACATGTTCTGGTCCCTGACCGCTCTACGACAACGAAACCCGGTCCCTGATCCAGAATGACCTGGGGCGTCCGCTCGTGGGGTCGGTTCATGGGGCAAAGCCCAACAAAGACGGATCATTCGATCTTTACTTTGGTCCCAAACTTCCTGAAAACGTACCCGAGAAGAACTGGGTACAGACCAAACCGGGCATGGGATGGTTCGCTTATATTCGCCTGTATGGCCCGGAGAAAGCCTATTTCGATAAAACCTGGATTCCGGGTGATGCTGAGAAGGTGAAATAATCAAATTTAACATTTTTTCTGAAAAGGAAAGACCTTATGAGTGCAAAAAAAATAATTTATATAGTGCTGTTTACATCGATAACCCTGTTACTCACTTTTTCAGCATGGGCAAAAGACGCTCAAACGCCGAAATACGCTGCTGATGTACCGGAATTTCTGCTTACCCCGGACAAGGTGGATACCGATCTTCTCGGGAGCCTCGAATTTTTCGATGGTATGCCCAGTGAAGCTACGGTTCAAAAAAACCTATGATTTTCTTGACCTGTCACGCGGCGTAGATGCGTTTCTTAACGGAATGCCGGCAACCTCCACCTATGCCTTTCTGGAGGGACTCAAAGACGCTGGTTTAAAACCAGGCGACCTGGGAATTACTGAAAGCTTACTGGATGCCCGCGGTCTATTATTGACTGCTCAATCAACGACTCCGTATGCCCTGGCAGAGATTGACTTAAAAAATGGTCCGGTAGTCGTAGAGATCCCCGGGCCTGTGCTGGGAATCCTTGATGACGCATTTATGCGTTACGTTAGTGACATTGGGCTGGCCGGCCCCGATCAGGGCAAGGGGGGTAAATATCTATTTATAGGGCCCGGACTACGAGGGGGATATCCCCGAAGACTACTTTGTCGCAAAATCCACGACCTACCGTCACTGGCTAATCATGCGCGTTTTTGTGAAAGACGGCGACTTGGAGGGGTCTACAAAAGCGCTAAAAGAAGGCTTTCGCTGCTATCCGCTTGCGCAAGTAAACAAGCCGCCAGAACAAAAAGTCTACAACCTTTCCGGCAAAAAGTTCAATACGATTCATGCCAACGATGAACACTTTTATGAAGAGCTGAACGCAGTAATTCAATATGAGCCTGCGGATGCATTTAATCCTGAACTTGTTGGGCTCTTTGCCTCAATCGGCATCAAGAAAGGAGAGCCATTTGCACCGGATGCACGCATGAAGAAAATCCTGAAGGAAGCTGCAGCAATCGGCAACGCCACGGCACGATCCATAACGTTTAGTTCACGAAATAAAGCGGTCTATTTCTACCCGGATCGTCAATGGTTCACCCCTTTTGTCGGTGGCCATGACTTCATGGACAACGGTGAGCTGGTTCTCGATGATCGCATTATGTTTCACTATGGGGCTACCGGCATTACACCTGCCATGGCCACACCGAAAGTAGGAACAGGATCGGCCTATGCGGCTACTGCTAAGGACGCTAAAGGCCAGTACCTCGATGGTGGTAAAATATATAAAGTGACGCTGCCCACACCGATTCCAGTCAATAATTTTTGGTCATACATGGTGTATTCGGGTCAACATCGCTCAATGCTGGAGACCGACCAAGAGTCAGCTGGCCTCGACAGCAACAGTCCATCCGTTAAACCCAACAAGGATGGTTCGTATACAGTCTGGTTCGGTCCTGAAGCACCAAAAGGACACGAGGATAATTGGATTCAAACTATGCCCGGAAAAAGCTACTTTACCATACTACGCCTCTATGGCCCACTGGAACCGTGGTTCGACAAAACATGGAAACCGGGTGATTTTGAATTAGTGGAATAAACAGCACACGATACCGTGTGAGTCATTAACGAATCGTAAAGATTTAATTAAGGAGAAAAGAGAAATGAAAATTAAATTTTTTATCGCATTAGCCATAGGCATTTTTGCCTTTTCCTCTTGGAATCAAAAGGCAAGTGCGGAGGCAGTTGTACAAACATTCAAACAAACCACAGACATTCCGGCAGGTATTCAAACCCCCGATAAGGTGGAAACAAGTATTGGAACATTGGAGTTTTTCGACGGTGTGCCCTCTAAAGCAACTGCCGAAAATGTGTACGATTATTTGGACAGAATGCGTGGCGTTGATGCCTTTCTGAAAGGGATGCCTGGTGCTTCGGTAAGAGGCATAATTATAGGTTTAAAAGAAGCTGGTGTAGATCAATACAATAAAGTAGGGATAACAAAATCGCTGTTAGATTCTAAATCCATATTCTTAACGGCAAACACGTCTACCATTTACATTACTCCCTATTTAGATGTGAAGAAAAATGGCCCTATGGTAATGGAAACGCCTCCCGGTATGCTGGGCGCTTTTAACGATGCGTGGTTTCATTACATTGCTGACATTGGACCATTTGGTGAAGACAAAGGTAAAGGCGGGAAGTATTTGATATTACCTCCAGAGTATGAGGGCGAAATACCCGAAGGTTATTTTGTTGTAAAGTCGCCAACCAACAAGGTGTTTGTTTTTATGCGTACATCCATAGCAGATGGTCTTGAATCAGTTGTTAAAATGGTTGGAGATAATTTAAAGGTGTATCCATTGGCTGAGAAAGATAATACTAAAAAAATGGAATTAGTAGATATATCAGGCAGAGATTTCAACACAGTACACACCAACGACTTTTCTTTTTATGAGCATTTAGCGGAATGGATCAATGAAGAAAATGTGGATATGTTGGATGTGGAAACAAGAGGACTTTTTGCCTCCATTGGTATTGAAAAAGGAAAGGCTTTTGCGCCTGATCAAAGAATGAAAAAGATTCTTACCGAAGCCGTTGCTATAGGAAACGCTGCTGGACGTTCAATTGTATGGTACCCACGTACTGATATGAATATGGCTGGTGTTTCGATTTATCCTGATACCGAAAGCTCGTGGATAATGGCTTTTGCAAATAAAAATGTATTCTTTACAAGTGAAACTGGCGGTATGAATTCAGATGCCAGAGTTATGTTTCATTACCCTTATACTGCTGTTACGCCTGCTATGGCTGTTACTATTGAGGGAGCCGGCTCCGATTATGCCATCGCCTTTTTAGATGCGGATAAAAACCGCTTTGATGGTAGTAAAGAATACAAATTGCATATCCCGGCAAATGTACCTGTTAACGATTTCTGGGCGGTAACCATCTACGATTCTCAAACCCGCTCTTTATTGCAAACCGATCAGCAATTCCCAACCATCGGAAGTCAAACGGAAGGGTTTAAGCAAAATGAAGATGGTTCTTTCGATTTGTATTTATCACCAAATGCTCCTGAAGGTTATGAAAAAAATTGGTTGCAAACCATTCCTGGGAAAAGTTGGTTTGTGATTCTCCGTGTATATGGTCCGTTAAAACCTTGGATTGAAAAAACATGGAAACCCGGTGAAGTTACTCTGATAAAATAAATAGGTTATTCATTGCCGGCAGGAGAACAGTAATTTGAAAACAATAAGCATTTGCATGGTAATGGTTTGTTTGTTGGGTTTTACGAACGTATGGGCGGAGGAGAAAGCTTCAAAAAACGCGCTGAACAAAAGCATCACTTTATTCGGCGGCATCCAATTTTACCAGGCTGATGGACAATTCGGTTATGCCAAGGAAGGCAGCCGAAATGTCACGCTTGACATGAAAGATCTTGGTCTGGATGAAACTGAGTCTAGCCCCGTCGCAGGCGCAGTTATTAATTTTGGAAGGAGATTGACCCTGCGTCTTGATTACTTTGGGTACCATGACAAAGGAAAAAGAACAGCAGATTATGAATTCGACTTCGATGGTAATACCTATCCCGTCGGTGCTCGTCTTGACAGCAGTCTTGACATAGATCTGTATGTGGCCAATCTGTCCTACAACTTTATTCGTACCGAGCGGGGCAGATTGGGTGTGGGGTTTGGCGTGCATGCTGCCGACATCAAGTTAGAAGTCTCCGGCAAGGTGTACGCGGGTAATTTAAAGAAAGATCTGGGCAGTGGCAATGAAGAATTGCTGGCACCGCTTCCAAATGTTTATGTTATGGGTGCCTATTGTTTTACAGACAGGTTATTAGTAAGAGCCGGGGGCGGGGGGATGAGCTTGAATTACGGTGACTGGGAAGGAACACTGTATTTTGCTAACGCCTTTGTTGAATACTGGCCGCTTCGATACGGCGGGCTCGGGGCAGGTTACAGATATCTTTCCGCAGATGTTGACTATAAACCCGGGCATAAGAAAGAAACGTACGACGTTGAACTTCCAGGGCCGGTTTTTTTTGTAACTGTCGGCTTCTAAATACCTGACTTCAATATTCTACATTCCTTGTTCGATCTTCATTATTTTTTTTTACCGGATCGGTAGAACCTTTCCGGATCCTCCACCTGAGGTGGAGGTTTTAGATCAGAAATATGGAGGAATTTATGAGATCAATAAAAAGAAAATTAAAACTATGGGCTGTATTATCGGTACTTATTCTTTTATTGCCCGCAGCAAACGGTTACAGTCAGAGCGACCCTACAAAACCACCAAAGCTGATTCTTCAAATTACTGTCGATCAGTTAAGGGGCGACATGCCCGGCTCCGTTTATGACCTATTGGGTAAAGGCGGTTTCCGTTATTTGTACGAGAAGGGGATCGTCTATGAAAACGCGCATCACCGCCATGCCAATACCGAAACCGTGGTGGGGCATGCGACGCTGGCAACCGGTGCGGATCCGTCGGATCACGGCATGATCGGCAATATCTGGTTTGATAAGGAACTCAACCGGGTGGTTTATAACATAGAAGACGATCGGTATCCGCTTATCGGCGAAGGCAGTGGTGTGGATAAAAGCGCTGAAATGGATCCCACCCAGAAACTGGCGGGAACAGACGGCCGGTCCCCTGCAGCGATGTTGACCACGACATTCAGCGATGAACTGGCGTTAAGAAGCAACGGACAGGCAAAAATATTCGGTGTGTCGGTGAAAGATCGCGGGGCGGTCACCATGGCAGGTCATGCGGGAAAAGCATTCTGGTTTTCCAAGGCAAAAGGAGAATTTATTTCAAGCACTTATTATTATGATGACTATCCCCAATGGGTAAATGAATGGAACCAGAAAAAGCTTCCCCTAACGTATGCCGATACAAACTGGGATCTGATGCATGACAAATCAAAATACACCTACGGCGATTTTGATGATATGCCCTATGAAACCAACCTGCCCGGTTATGGGGTCGTGTTTCCGCATCCGTTTGGCAAAGCGGATGGCAAAATGTTTACCTCGCTGCTCACCTGCAGTCCCGCCGGCGATGAGTTATGCCTTAAATTCGCTGAGGAACTGGTGGTTAAGGAAGATCTGGGAAAAGACGATATCCCCGACTACTTGTCCATCAGTTTTTCATCCACCGATTATGTGGGGCATATTTTCGGCCCGTCCAGTCTGGAGAGTGAAGACAACCTGCTGCGCCTTGATAAAACCCTGTCTGAATTGTTCGCTTTTATTGATAAACACGTCGGCCTGAAAAATACGCTCATCGTGCTTTCCTCTGACCATGGCGCAGCTGCGGTCCCGGCCCAGCTAAATGAATTTGGTATTGATGCGCAATATTTTGCGCCGGACACGCTGGATAAAGAAAAGGCAATTGAAAATCTAAAATCAAAATACGGAATCGCGGAAGAACTTATTTCAGGGTTCAATCATCCCTACATTTATTTAAATAATGAAATCATCCGGAAACACAAGCTTGATGTGGATGAAGTGTCCCGGGCCATTGCAGAAGAACTGGTTAAGTTCAAAGGGGTTGCCTATGCAGTGCCAAGCATTGATCTGGTGGAAGGAAAAATTCCGGATACCCGTTTGTATCAGCAGATCCTTCGCAACTTCAATCCGAAACGATCCGGTGATATTTACCTGGTCCTCGAACCTCACTGGTTTGTAAACGATTTTGACGGCTTGACGGTAGCCAGCTCGCATGGTTCCCCCTGGCGGTATGATACATTTGTTCCCATCATTTTTGCCGGAAATGGCTTGTCCGCCAAAACTGTTTTCAAAGAAGTCCAGACCGTGGACATTGCATTGACGCTTTCAAAGTATCTGAAGATCAAAGCCCCTTCCGGCGCAACCGGAAGCCCGTTAAGCGAGGTGCTGGATCAATAAAGAATCTGAAAACACAATAGCAGGAGATTCACTGCAACTTGCTGCAGGGAATCTTCAATAGATAAACTATTTATAAAAAGGAGACGAATGATGAAAAGAATAAGAAGAATAGTAAAACCGGGTAGTCTTTTTCTGACAATTCTCATGCTAACTGTTTTTATACCTAATCAGACAGCCTTGGCAAAAATTATTTCAACTGAGACAGTCATAGAGGCTGGCAGAGCACATGAAGCCCGTATGTACGTCAATAGTGTTTTAGCGCGTGAGGATGTAATGGCTTCTCTAATATCCCAGGGAATCGATATGACAGAGGCAAAAGCACGCCTCGACAATTTAACCGACTCGGAAATAGTAAGCCTGGCAGATCAGATCGAAAAAGCCCCTGCAGGTGGGGGTGCCATAGGGGTCATCGTAGGTGCCGCAGTGGTTATAATTATTGTTTTGGTGGTTACGGATATCTTAGGCTTTACAGATGTTTTCTCTTTTATTAAGAAGTGAGGATTTTCTCCCAAAGAGTTGATCCAAATTAAGGATTCAAGGATTCCAGGGGTCCAGATAAGGGTTCGAGTGAGATGAGGTGCGGCGTCAGCTAACTGCTTAAGAATTATAAAGAGTTAAAAGTCTGGGAAAAAGCGTATAAACTTTGTTTGGATATATATTCAGTTATGAACAAGGAAAAGCTTCAGGAATTAAGAAAGGAGCTTGGAGATTTAGAGAGAATGCTAAAAGCGATGATCAAATTCCTGGAAAACAAACACTTGAATCCTTGAATCCTGGACTCCTTGAACCCTTTCTCCCAAATAATTGGGAGAAGATCCTAAAGTGTTTAAAGGTGGAAAATATGTCTTTTGGCAAGATAGAGTTCAATAAACTCCGTGGCGTTTTTCCATTTTTGGAGCGCGATGAAAGACTCGCTCTTCTCCAAAAGCTGGAGGAAAACGCACAAGCAAACATAGACTTCATCATTATGATGGTGTTATCCACTTCCCTGGCATCACTAGGATTGCTGGCGGACTCAACCGCCGTAGTTATCGGTGCTATGCTTGTAGCACCGCTGATGGGACCACTTGTTGCCGCAGGTCATGCGCTCGTTCAAGGGAATTTGAGCATGTTCAAAAGGAGCATGGTAGTTACCCTTATCGGTCTCGGGATAGGTTTTACAGCTTCATTGTTTTTTGGAGCGTTAAACCCTGGGTTTGAACCAACGCTTGAAATCGAAGCCCGTGGCAAGCCTGATTTGCTGGACCTCGGCATAGCACTTTTTTCCGGAATGACAGCGGCTTATGCTGTGGGAAGATTCAATGTGATGACAACCCTCGCAGGTGTTGCCATCGCAGCCGCACTTGTTCCTCCGCTTGCGGTTGTGGGTCTTGCGCTAACACATGGAAAGCCCCTGATCTCCCTTAATGCCCTAATCTTGCTGATCACCAACCTTGTCGCCATCATACTCGGCGCTGCAATCGTGTTCCGAATGTTAAAAGTGCATATTTCCCTTCATGGTTTTGGCATGCCGGTTTGGGTGCGTAGGGTCACCATATTATTGTTTGTTGCGATAGCCTTTTTAACTGCTCCGCTGGTGATTCATATGATCGAAGGAAGACGTACTGGGCAGAATCGGCCATTGGAATATCCGGTGGCGCCAAAAGTGCGGCAGGCCGTGCAGCAATATATCGACAAATGGCCGGGGGTAGAGCTAATTACCCAGGGTCGAAACAGCGTGGAGCCCAAAGCCGGCATTACCATAATCCTATTGAGTGAGAAGAGTCTATCTTTCGAGTTTGAAGAGAACCTCATAAGCATCATACACAAGACGCGCGGCGATCAGCCGGTTGTGCGCGTCTTTCCGATTCTATCAGCGCGCCAGTTCGCACCTGAGCAGCAGGATAGCAACAAATAGCTATTTTTATTTACATTTGAAAAAATGTGAGTTTAGATTTAACGATCGGAACAGAGATTTAGACCAAATGTTGCTGAAAATGTTCAGGGGAAACCCTGCTCTCGTCAAAACCCTAATTTATTTATCAAGATGGTGATTATGCAATTCTATTACCCTTGGTACCGAAGACTTTTGTCACTTACAGCTTTTTGCTTGGTTCTGTGTGTGTTGTTCGGCTGTGCGGTGGTGGGACCGAGGTCTATCAGTATGGGGCGGCAGGATTATAATGAAGTCATAAACCGAACCGATGACGAACAGATGTTGCTATCGATTGTTAAAGGTCGCTATGGCGAAACATCTTCTCTGCTTGCTGTAAGCGGTGTAGCTGCAAACGTTCGATTCAGTTCAAGCGCCGGGATTGAGGCCGGATTCGGCTCTAATGATATCAGTGGCGAAAATCTTCTGATCGGCGGTTTGGCCTATGAGGAGAATCCCACGATAACCTATACACCGGTTCAAGGTGAAAAATATGTCCGGCAATTAATGACACCGATCCCGTTGGACTTCCTGTTCCTGGTCGTACGTTCAACAACAAATAGGAACCACCTGTTTTCCCTTTTAGTGAGCAAGGTCAATGACCTGCGAAATCCAAACTTTTTTGAAGGGGCGCTGGCTGAACCCAACCCTCATTTTGTGCGTGTGGTTGAACTGCTCACAGAGTTGAGTAAAGTGGGTGTAATTGAACTGATCGGCGACAGGCAAAAAGAAGTTGCCTTCCATGTCCTCATCTACGGTTATGCCCCCCAATATTTGCACAAGGTCATTGAATTAATGGGCTTACTTGGCTTGCCGATGCAGGAAGGTGAAGCCGAAGATATCGTCATCCCTGTCTATTTTGCTATCAAATCAGGAAATTTGCGGGGAATTGCAATCACCACGCGTTCAACATTTGACTTGATTGAGATTTTAAGAGCATCCGTCATGGTGCCGCCGGAACACGCCCACGCGGGACTGACCATCAAATATCCAACGATGGGTTTGCCGGGAAAAGGTGTCCAGATCATTTCGTCCAAAGAGAAACCGGAGAACATGTCATTGGCTGTGAAGTACCGTGAATACTGGTTTTATATTGATGAAACCGACCATGAGACGAAGGCTTTTTTCAGAAATCTGCGTATGCTCTGGGCCATCAGCATTGCCGGCTCAATCGATTTAAAGGAGGACCCCATACTAACCATCCCAGTGAGTAGATAATCAATGAAAGATAGAGCCGTATTAATTACTGAAATTGCAAAGTTCGAATCGGATATTAAAACAAAATCACATAGAAATGGTTCTCGATACGAACGATCCTCTGCGCCCATAAGAGGCCACCGGAACAGTATCAAGCGCGCGCTCGTCTGGATTTTGAGCGCTGTTCTACTCACGGGGTTTCTTGTCTTCACCGTGCTATTTGTCTGGGCATTTACGTCGCGAAGCATGCCGGCATTGAAAACCTGGCACACGGCCTCGCTACTAGGGACTGTCCCTGGGTAGACTTCAACCGCGCGGCGAAACCCATTTATTAACAGCACCGCTGCGTCAGCTCATGCGTCTTCGCTACAACCCGTTCTATGGGTATTTAGAACAGCGGGTCGTGATGGAAATCGACCATGAGCTTACAGGAGGCAAGAAATGAATCTCAGAAGCAGAATAAATTATTGTGGAACACTGGGGGCGGGAATATTTCTGGCAGCCTTTTTTGGGGGGCTTGTCTGTCACGGCGTAGCCGCTGCTGCAGACAGTGAGCCGGATAGGACAGCTGAGCAGGAATGTCTGTTTATGGCGCTGGAGAGCGCCCCGGACGGAACTACAATCGATGAACTGCGGGCAAAGTGCCAGGCGGAAAATCTATCCGATACCAAGATAGAAGATAAAGGTCTTTTAGCGACCAGGCGCTACACCGATGCCGACAACAAATTGCGGCCGTTTACCCTCATGGCCCACAAACCCAATTATATCCTGGTGGCCTGCTACAACAACTCCCCGAACAATAGCCCGTGGCGTGAAGGATTCAAGGATTCTGAACCTGAATTGGATAATGTCGAGACCCAGTTCCAGGTCAGCATCAAGATCCCCTTGGCCACTGATCTGTTCAACAACAAGGTGGACATCTTTAGCGGCTATACGGTGCGGTCATACTGGCAGACATACAACAAAGATCTTTCCGCCTTCTTCCGGGAGACCAATTACTCTCCGGAAGTCTGGATGCAGATCCACAACGACTGGTCTTTTTGGGGAATTAAGAACAAAATGTATGGGTTTGGATTTGTGCATCAATCCAACGGCAGAGCCGATCCCATATCCAGAAGCTGGAACCGGGTCTTTGCCACTTTTATTTTTGAAAAGGGCAACCTGGCATTCAGCATCAAGCCGTGGTACCGGATTCCGGAGGATGACGAAGACGATGACAATTCAGACATCACAGATTATATGGGGCATGGCGAGATAGCAGCCGCCTATAAGTGGCATCGTAATACTTTCGCAGTTATATCGCGCAATAACCTGGAGTCTGGTTTCAAAAAGGGGTCGGTTGAGGCATCCTGGAGTTTTCCCCTCAGGAATTACAAGTATCTCAAGGGATATATCCAGGGGTTTACCGGCTACGGTCAGAGCTTGATTGATTATGACTCCAAAGAAACCAGCATCGGTATCGGTTTTGCGGTGACCGACTTTCTGTAACGATTGAATAGATGACGCGTTTCGGATCTCCGACTCCACCTTGAAAGGCTGCCCAAATTAAGGACATGAAACTCAAATTCTCATAGGAGGTGGAATGAAAGTAAAGAATTCTTTCCCATTTGCATTAGCTTTCTCAAGTGTCTGGTTTGCATTTCATTTATGCTGTAGCTTTCCGGTTTTTGCAGCTTCGGCACCTGCTTTACTGGCAGCACCTGGTACAGCGGCCCAGGTCGCAGACAATAGGGTCGGGTCCACGGGTGATTCCGATCCAGACTCAAACATACAGGAATATAACGATGACACTTCACGCTCCTCTTTTATCTCAATGAAATCTCTGGCTAATCTGCAGTTAATATTCGAGAATTTTACGATCCAAGCCTATTGGCGACTGTCCATTATCAACATTAACAAGGCACGGTTTTTTTACGATCTAAAAACCGCATTCAACAATCTGGCAAGGTATAGTAATTTCTCTGGTATCATCGTGATGTTGGGCCATCTGACAGCAGTTTTCGCCCTTACCGCTCTTCTTGAGTGGCTGTTCCGATATTTGGTATTACGAAAGTACCTGAGAGAACCTCCGTCATGCCCACTGGTATGGTCCCACCGCATCCGGATGGCATTTGGGCATGCTGCGCCAGAATTTTTATCACTGGTCTTTTTTGCCATAGCCTCCTATGTTTTCTATATATTACTTTATCCAACCTATTTTTCCATCATCTGCCCCTTTTACCTCTCCATCCTGGTTGCGATAATCGTGATACGAGCTGTCACCATCACCTCAAAGCTGATTCTCTCCCCCGCTAATGAGTCAATCCGACTGGTCCCCTTTATCAACGAAGCAGCAAGAATATCTTTTCGAAGTATGATTATATTCATTTCGGTGCTGATCATAGGTGTGATGACTACCAGCCTAATGAAATATAGCGGACTGAAAGGGGACAGCCTACTCCTGGTGAAACTGTTTTTCGATACAATATTTATTAGTATTACGGGGGTTGTCTTCTACCTGAATAGGGAAATGATTACACGAAGGGTAATAAATAGTTTTCCGGTAGAGGGGGCTCATCAGACAACGGTGCAGCCTGCTCCAAATACCTGGTTCGTGATGTTGATATCGTACCTTTTTCTTATTTGGCTGATCTTGGCTGGAAACCTCGCGATGTCCGAGACTCAACCTTCTCTTGCTTTTTCAGCGAGCATATTGATAATACCTGCTTTTTTGATAATGGATGGTTTGATTGGATGGTTGTTCAGATTTGTGGGACATTCACTATCCGGCGATGACGAACTCGCTCAAGCTGAAGTGGCTATCGCCGATGATAATAAAAAACCGGGCTTACTGTTTACCTATCTGCGCACCCTAAGCCGATTACTGCTGATCGGGTTCCTCCTGCTGTGGATACTGCATCTCTGGGGTATTAGTTTTGGCAATTATCACCTAATAATATCAAGCATTAGAAAAGTGATCTTTCTTTTCATAATTTTTTTCTTTCTCTGGCAGCTTATCAATAAGTCAATTAGCAGCTATCTGAATAGAAAGGAAGAATCTGACTACGAAGAAGATGACGATAGAGAAAGTGAATGGGGTGGAGGACAGATGCTCGATCGCAGCCAGACCTTGCTTCCCATTGCCCGAAAATTTTTAGGGATTGCAATGCTGGTGCTGGTGGTACTGTTTACGCTTTCATCGTTGGGAGTAAATATCGGGCCGTTGCTTGCAGGTGCGGGAGTAATGGGCATTGCCATCGGATTCGGAGCACAAAAGCTTGTTAGTGATCTACTCTCGGGATTCTTTTTTCTCGTCGATGATGCCTTCCGAGTCGGGGAGTACATCGAAACCAGTAGTATCAAAGGGATGGTGGAGAAGATAACCTTAAGAAACATAATGCTGCGCCATCACCGAGGCATGTTGCAAATTGTCCCTTATAGCGATCTGGGTGCGATCACCAACTTTATGCGCGGAGGTATCGTCGTAAAGTTCAACCTACAGTTTCCGTATGACACCAATGTCGATATGGTACGAAAGGTAATTAAGCGTGTTGGCAAGGAGATGCTCAAGGATCCTGAGTTTGGGGAAAACTTCATCAAACAGTTAAAATCACAGGGAATACGTGAAGTGGGAGATTCTGTTATAACTATCCGGGTCAAATTCACTGCAAAACCCGGGACTCACTTTGTCATCCGACGTGAAGCCTATGGCCGTATAACCAAAGGACTCAACGAGAAAGGCATCCAGTATGCTGTTCGCAAATTTATTGTAGACGTTTCGGAAGACAACAGCAAGGCGGCTGATCAGGAAACCAAGGATAAATTAATGAAAGCAGGAGGAGCTGTGGCAGCCGCCAACCAACAACAAGAGGAGACGCCTAAAAAACTCAAATGACCAGCATCTTCAAAACGAGAATTAAATGTTGGCCTGCTATTGCCAGAAATATGCATCAAGTTTCACAAGATAATGTGTGAGTTGGTTTACTGTAAAATTATGAGATTCCTTTAAATCCCAAAATAAATTCAATTCAAAATTCTGGTACTCTCCAACAAAACTGTAGATATCAGACACCTGAAAAATTGCCGATGGGCGAAAATAATCACAAATTAAAAGGGTGAATCCGAGCCATGGATTTGTCCCTTGTTTATTGGCACAAAGCAGCGTTATTAGGGCCTACCGTTTGACACGTGTTTTAAAATTACGATAGACTGCATATATTCAGATGGTATCGACAATAATTTTGTTAAGTTTGATAACTGGACATCTCTCCATGTATCGGTACGCGCAATAAATTATTCAAATATTCTGAAACAAATTTTGTTGCTGATAGAAAATGTTTTTTTCCCAATCAGGGTGATATTAAGTTTTTTGAATAAGAAATTTCGATAAAATGAATAGGGGACATACAATGAAGATTCGGATCGGAGAGGACCTTCAGCGGCAATAAAGGCTCCAAAATCCGCTTTGAGGTTTCGTGGCCTTCGGTACTGGTCCGTACGTTTAAGAATCTAACAGGCGATCCGGAATTGAATTATTTAACGGTGGGTTTGGCAACGGAGCTTGCCATGGAAATAACCCGGTACCAGGATATCAGGGTTTTGATGTATGCTCCGGAGGGACATGGAAAGAGGGCTTCGGATACCGGGGCCCGTTTTGTTATCGACGGGAGCGTTCGAAAAGACAGGGCAGGAATCAAAGTGGCCGTCCACCTGGTGGATACAGCAAACAACATGCAAATCATGGGCGACATGCACCGGTCTAATCTTGAGGCCGCCCAAAGGCAGCCATCCACCATCATGGGCGGTGTTGTTCTGTTGTTGCATCATGGTATGATCCCCATTGCCATGATTATGTTTATCGCCAGTTGTGTCGTGCCGTTTTTGAAAATCATCGGCATCATTTTGCTACTTCTGTCGGTTCAGTTTAATTGACGGATCAGCCGCCGCCAGCAAACGTTGATGTACCGTATGGTGGAGTACATCGGCAAATGGTCCATGCTGGATATTTTCGTCATCGCCATTACCGCCAAACTGGTGGCCATGGGTAAAATTGCCTCTATCGATGGCAATGTCGCGGCCGTCTATTTCGGACTGGCCGTGGTGTTGACCATGCTGGCCGCTATCGCGTTTGATCAAAGGTTAATATGGGACCCCCCAAAAAACCGGAATAAAAACATGGAGAGATTGGATGAGTGAAAAAGTCAACATCAACCCCCAGGAATTTCCGGAAGCCATTCCCGAAACCAAACGTCGTATTTCCATCATTTGGCTGCTGCCCATCATCGCGGTGGCAATCGGGGGATGGCTGTTTTACAAAAGCATTATCACTGCTCCGGTAAAAGTTGTGATTGAATTCAACAACGTCCAGGGAATTACGGTTGATAAAACAAAGGTGCTGTACAAGGGGCTCCCCGCCGGCAAGGTCAGCAACGTCGGATTGAGCCGAAAAGGCGATGCTGTTAACGTGACAGTTGATTTTGATCCTTCTCTTAAACACCTGATTCGTCAAAACACCAAGTTCTGGATAGTGACGCCCACGGTGAACATGACCGGCGTTAGGGGTCTGGGAACCATTGTTTCGGGCAACTATATTGCCATGCTGCCAGGGGACGGACCACCGGCATCCACGTTCAAGGCGCTGGATGGACACCGCCGGTGGATGAAAGCGCCCCCGGGTTACGCCTGATTCTGATGTCGCTGGAGCAGCCGTCGGTTCAAAACGGCAGCCCTGTTTACTATCGTCGGTACAAAGTAGGCACGGTACAAACCCTCGCGATTTCCGAAGATAATCAATCGTTCAATATTGGCATCCATATCCAGCCGGAGTATCAAAACCTGGTGACCAAGGAATCCCGATTCTGGGACGCCAGCGGCATTCATGTTTCAGGAAGTATTTCGGATCTGGATATCCGAATAGAATCGTTTTCCGCCCTGCTCAGAGGCGGCATTGCCTTTGACAATCCGAATATGGATGAAACATCGGCGCCCGCCGAAGATATGGAGAAATTCAAGCTCTACAAAGATTATAAAGAGGCTCAGAGTGGCATTGAAATTTTTATCCGCTTCGCTACCGGATTAGGCTTGACGCCTAAAAGCACCAGAATCCGCTTTAAGGGGATAGACATCGGATTGGTGGAGGCGGTAGATGTGCTGCCCGATCTCTCCGGCGTCATCGCTACGGTCATGATGGATCCGCGCGCCAACCGGGCTCTCAGGGAAGGCACACAGTTCTGGCAGGTATCTCCCAAGGTTAGCCTCTCCGAAGTATCCGGGCTCGAAACCCTTTTGGGCGGCAGCTATATCAATGTGAAGCCCGACCTCAAAGGAAAACCCGTCCGACACTTTACAGCACTGAAAAAAGCGCCGGGGGAAACCGCCGACACGGACCAGCTTGAGATAGTCCTTCAGGGAGACAGTCGAGGATCGCTTAAAGCCGAGTCTCCGGTCTACTTCCGGCAGGTTCAGGTGGGTGAAGTCTCCGATTACGAACTGTCCTCGACCGGTGATGCAGTCAATATATTCGTGATTATCTACAAAAAATATGTGCCTTTGGTACGTGAAAACAGCGTCTTTTTTAATGTCAGCGGTATGGACTTCGGGCTATTCTCCGGGTTGAAAACCGAATCTTTGGAAGCCCTGGTTTCAGGAGGCGTAGCCTTTGCGACACCTGAAGGGGACGCCATGGGCAAGCAGGCCCATAAGGGCCGGATTTTCCAACTGCATGAGGAAGCCAAGGGGTCGTGGCTCCGATGGGCGCCGCGAATCCCTTTGAAACTGAAAAAATCACCGCCCAAAAAAGAGTTCCCAAAACCGGCGGAGGAGACATCATCGACAAATTTCGAAAATGGAGTAAAACCTTAATCTGACCGATCGGCCCTATATATTCACTTTGTCTACTTATGATTTGCAAACCAAGCTTTCTATATCTTTAGTTTTTTATTATTTTTGGAGGTTCCTTTATGAAGCTATTGATTTGTTCGGACTCAAAATTTATATCGGCCAGGCCGCAGATAGCGGTTTGGTCTGTTCCGAAGACTTCAGTTGTGAATGACAACCTGTCAATCGGAGGCGGGAATGAAGATTTGTAAAAATTCAGAGTGGCGTTGTGGCTGTTGATTGTATGATTCAGTCTAACTGAATGATATTAAAGACAAAAAAGTTCAAATCAACTGCTGGATAGTACCTTTCAGGGGTGTTGATTTTCACCTCACGTCAATAGTATCTGTATATTTAGGGGAAGCTTCAAATACAGACCTATCAAGGATTCGGTAGATATTTACATACTGACCTAAAATTTAACAATTCTTGAATTGCGCGTATACAAGATATGGTATCAGCTCATTGGCAGCAAAATACTTGATTTCTGACATAAATCATTTGCCTTGCGCCGTGGATATCTCTCCAACTCATCATCGGTTTAGGCAAAACTGTGATATCACCATTGCACGGTAAGCGAATCCTATTTTAGAAAAGTTGTGTACCCGTGTTATCAACCCTTCGGAAGTTACCAGAAATTGAAATGACCGCCCATTAGGATTACCGGAAGAAATCTCCTTAATTCGAACACTACCGAAATATAGGTGATTACGTCATCCCCGGAGATTCCTTCAGATTGAAGATTATGTAACACAAGGTAGAATCTGAAATCGATAAAATTGGTTTACATAATCCAATAAATCTTCAAGGTACAATTCTGGCGTTTAACAGCTAATTCTCCCTGTGATAGTCAGCCAAAAAGTAAAAATATCATCCAATTTGAAAACCTTCGATACGTCTGACATCTGTTTAGATCACCATCGCGAAGATTTTTTTGATCAGTCTCGACCAAAGCAATGCTGGACATAAAAAGCTTGATATGAGTTGGACAAACGACAAGCCTGGTAGGCAAAAGAAAAAGGGGTTAAAGAATTTTACTTGCTAACCACTTGATCTCGTTTAGATTTATGATTCCGAGGGGCAGAATCGAACTGCCGACACGGGGATTTTCAGTCACTTTCCTATGTATACGATGTCTATATTTTTCAGGGTGCAATACCACGATTCACCCACCGTACCGTGAATTTCAATGGAGTCAAGAATACGAAAGCATATTGCTTGAGATTCTCATTTTCACATGATGTCATGGATAAAGTGGGGACAGCATTTGATAAAAGCAACAATGGGATACGAGAATGTTCCCATAACCCATTGTTTTAATTGGTACGCCCGGCAGGATTCGAACCTGCGGCCCTGGATTCGAAGCCCGGCGCTCTATCCCTTTTCCATCCAGGACGCCCTTTTTCAACAATTTCTGCGTCTATCTGCAAAATTACTTGTGCGGCGACCGCTTGGTCGCCTCCGCGCACTTTTTTGATATCCTTGACCTTGTTGAAAAATGACTCCCTGGATTGGAAAAGTCGCTGAGCTGCGCTCATCTGGATAAAATAAAAAAGGACTTGGCGTTACCACCCAAGTCCTTGATTTTTCATGGTACGCCCGGCAGGATTCGAACCTGCGGCCTACGGATTCGAAGTCCGGCGCTCTATCCAGCTGAGCTACGGGCGCAGAATTTGGGCCGTGAGGACTGAAAATTCAGTTTCCACGGCCTAATCTTTTTTTGTGGGGTGAGTGATGGGACTTGAACCCACGACAACCGAGGCCACAACCCGGCGCTCTACCAACTGAGCTACACCCACCATACCTTGGGCGAACATTTTACCTTCACCATTGGCGAAACAAATTAAATATCAGACCGATATTCGCTTTTCAAGAACAAAAAGCAGATAGGCAAAAATACCCCCAAAAAAATGGGTCATGATTTTTATCTGGCTATTGACCACCTAATCCGACTACTATACAAATAAATATTATGAATCGATTCAATGTTTTCATCATGCGCGCCATTCTATCGGCATTTTTTGCTGTGGTTCTTACCCGGCTTTTTTATGGTCGGGTGGAGTTGCTTTATGTCATCGGGTTGGGGATTTTTCTGATGGGTATGTCGTATGTCACAGAGTACTATAGGCGTAAGAAACAAAAGAAATAGATAAAAGGAAAATGTGTTAGGTATTAGGTTTTAGGTGTTAAGTGTGGCATATTGTGTCTAAATAACAAGCAGGTAACAAACTTAAAACTTTAAACCTAAAACTTAATACGGTTTTTTATTATGAAACAGATTATTCTCGGGACCGCCGGACACATCGATCACGGCAAAACCAGCCTTATCAAGGCTGTTACCGGCACCAATACGGATCGGCTCAAGGAAGAGCAGCTGCGGGGCATTACCATCGAACTCGGCTTTGCCTCCCTGGATCTGCCCAGCGGCAGGCATCTGGGGATTGTGGATGTCCCCGGTCATGAAAAATTTGTAAAAAACATGGTCGCCGGTGCCACGGGCATCGATATGGTAGCCATGGTAATTGCGGCTGACGAAGGGGTCATGCCCCAAACCCGGGAGCACATGGAGATATGTTCGCTCCTGGGGATCGAGCATGGTCTTGTTGCGCTTACCAAGATCGATATGATCGACGCGGAGTGGCTGGAACTTGTGGAAGAGGATATACGCGATTTTGTAGCGGGAACCTTTCTGGAAGACAAGGCCATTGTCCCTGTGTCTTCGGCCAGCGGGGAGGGGATCGATGCTTTTGTTGCAGCCCTGGATGATCTGAGTGGCAGGATTCCGGAACGTACATCGTCCAACCTGTTCCGTCTGCCGGTGGACAGGGTTTTTACCATGAAGGGATTTGGTACCGTTATCACCGGTTCTCTCATGTCCGGCAAGGTCAAGATCGGGGACAACGTCATGATTTACCCCTCCGGGATTCCGTCCAAAGTGCGGGGTATCCAGGTTCATGGAGAATCCGTGGAAGCAGCCCATTCTGGTATGCGGACGGCCATTAATTTTCAGGGTCTTGAAAAGGCGTCCATCGAGAGGGGACAGGTTCTTTCAACGGCCAATGTCCTGCTGCCAAGTTACATGGTGGATGTCTCCCTGCATTATCTTGAGAGCAACAAAAAAAAGATCAAGAACCGCAGCCGTGTCAGATTTCACACGGGCACCAGTGAGATCATGGGAAACCTGATTTTGCTGGAACAGGAGGGCCTACGGCCTGGTGAAGACACGGTAGCACAGATACGACTGGATGAACCCGTGGCCGTGGTACGGGACGATCGGTTTGTATTGCGGAGTTATTCACCTGTCAGAACCATCGGTGGGGGCCAAGTGCTCAATCCAGTTCCGGAAAAGCACAAGCGCTTCCGGTCGGAGGTTGTCGAGGGACTGAAAGGCCTCCTAACCCGTGATCCGGAAGGTATCATCGCCTATCATGTTATGGCAGCGGGGGTCAGGGGTGTCTCTTTTTCAGCGCTTATGATCATGACCAACCTGTCTGAAAAGCTGTTGGAGAAATATCTCCAGGGAATGCTCTCGAGAAAGGATGTCATTCAGATAGATAAGGAGCAGCGGCTGTTTGTACATAAAACAGGTTTTGGGAGTCTCCAGAAAGACATGGCTGCGCATCTCCAGGCATATCACGATAAAAACCCTTTAAAGGAAGGTATGCCCAGGGAAGAGCTAAAGTCAAAACTCCCGACGATCGCTGGAACCAGAATCTTTACAATGGCACTGAATCAGATGACGACAGACAAGACGGTCGTTCAGGAGGGGGATTCTGTCAAACTGACAACACATAAGGTCTCACTGGGAGAAGACCAGGCCGGCATGAAGAAGAAAATATCGGGTATCTACCTGGAAAATGGCCTGCAGCCGCCCTATTTCAAAGAAGTCGTGAACACCCTTGACCTGGATCCATCCCACGCAAAGGATGTCCTGATGCTTTTGGTGACGGAAGGGGTTCTTATCAAGGCCAAGGAAGATCTCTATTTTCATGGTGAACCCATGCGTGGATTGAAGGAGAAGTTGATTGCCTACCTTCAGACGCATGGTGAGATCACCACACCCCAGTTCAAGGAAATGACCCAGGCATCACGGAAATACGTCATCCCGCTGCTTGAATATTTTGATGCCAATCATGTGACGCTTCGGGTGGGTGACAGTCGAAAATTGAGACAACAGCGTTGATGAACTCGTAAAAAGTCCGAATTAGACGGTTTTGTAAAAAATTCAAATTCAAGGCTTGCAAGTTTTGTAATCATGAGAAGTACTTATCGTACGTTGAATGATTACGAAATGCAGCACAACGCAGAAGTTGGATTTTTTACGAGACCGTCAATGTTAAAAGGAGACGATGTATCATGGGAGAAAACCAAAACAGCACGGGTGATGGTGGAGTCCTCAAGCGTTATATCATCAAGCACATGCTTATGGGGGTTGTCCTGGTCGTTGTTGTAATCATCGCATTCAAAATTGTTTTCGGTTTCTTTGAACCGTCTGATCAGATGCAGACAGACACACCCGGCGTCGCGGGAAATGACCGGGTTGGGGCGAATGTTGCCCAGCCCCAGGCGCCCCACGAGACATCCGGTGGCACGGCTTTGCCGGCAGATCAGGAAACACCTTCACCGGCAGGTTCCGGCCCGATATTGTCACAGCACACCGGACCGGCAGATCAGGAAACACCTTCACCGGCAGGTTCCGACCCGATATTATCACAGGACACCGGACCGACCAATCAGGAAATGCCGACCCACGGGAGCGACACGAGCCAAGACCATGGCGTGGCCAAGAAAATGGATGTTCATGCAAGCGCGGTAAGCTCTCCGCCTAAAACAGAACATCAAACCACAGGTGTCGTAAAAGCCACGAAGCAGAAAACAACCCTGGAGAACGCTTCGGAAAATGACGGTGCGACAGCACATGTCACAGAAACGCATGGCGCCGGGGAACCGGAGATACCGTCTTTTCCGGTGGAAGGCATGGCCTTTGTGGATGCGGTGATCCAGCCCCTTGACTATGAACTGAATCAAAGGTTTTACGGGTGGCGTCCCAATGACATTCTTGATTTTACCGACAACGTGAATAATTTTCAACTGGGGGTTTTGGAAGTAACCCGCAGAACGGCTGTTATTCTATCCGAACGTATTTCCAGGACTGGCAGCACGGCCTCCTTTGATGGGAATCTCCAAAATGCCATGAACTGGTTCATGATCAAAGCGGATCGTTACTGGTTCCCTTCGGCAGAGTCTAAATACAAAGCCAGTCTAACGGAGCTTCGAACCTACTTTCATCGGCTTGAAAAAGGAGAGGCGCAGTTTTATTCCCGGACGGACAATCTTATTCCGCTGTTGATGGCCTATCAGGATCTTTTGGGAAGCTGTGATGACAATTTGGTCAAGTCATACGAAGACGACGGGAGCCCGGTGAGCTATTTCAAGAGTGATGATTATTTTTTCTATGCCCAAGGAGTCGTCAGTGCCATGGCCACCATGTTAGAGGGCATCACAAAGGATTTTAGTGTCATGGTGATCCGTAGGGGGGGGATGGAGGAGTTACACCACGCCATCGAGGCGTGCCACCATGCCATGGAACTCGACCCCTGGATTATTCTTAACAGCGATGGAAGCAGTCTCTTTGCCAACCATCGCCTGAACATGGCAGCCCCCGTCAGTCATGCTAGATTTTATATTGATGTGCTGATCAAAGCTTTATCCACTTAAACGAGATGGCCATGTAAAAAGCCCAATTTCTGCGTTGCGCTTCATTTTGCTACCGCTTGACGTACAGGGAGTACGACTCGCGGCACAAAACTCGCGACGCCTTGAACTTGAACTTTTTTCATGGCCATCAAGTATTGTTTCCAATGACCTATGTTAAGTGAATCAATTTTTAAGAATATAAAAGTTGGGCTTATTGTTCAAAGGATTATATCGATATCAACCTATCCACAATGCCGTCGTGAAACAGCATTCCCTCGGGTGTCAGGGCACAGCGGCCATTTTCGACAATCACCAAATTCTCTTGGTAAAGCGCTTTCAGGGTATCCCCGTATTGCTGATTGAAATCCATTTGAAATGATTTTTCAAAATGGGCGATGTTCATGCCGTCTGAGGTGCGCAGCCCCAGGTATATGGCTTCGGTTATCTGCTGCTCAGTCGTGGTCTTTTCCCTTTCCTGGATGGGCAGTCGCCCCTGGGCGAGGGCGGCTGAGTAAAGCCCCACGTCGCGCACATTCCAGTACCGGAAAGGCGCCGTATAGGAATGGGCTGCAGGCCCCAGACCCGTGTAAGGTGCAAAAGACCAGTATTTCCGGTTATGCCGGGATCGCCAGGTTTTCCCGCTGTTGTCGATTCTGGCATAATTGGAAATTTCATATTGCTCATAGCCGGCATCTTTTAAAATTTGCTGGGTGATGCGGAAGAGGTCTGCAATGTGTTGTTCTGGGGCAAGCTTGAATGCCTTGGTTTTCCTCATCTGGTCCAGGGGTGTTCCTTTCTCAAAGGAGAGTATGTAACAAGAGAGATGTTCGGGCGCAAAGACCAGGGCTGTTTTCAGATCATCCTGCCACGAGGAGGCATCCTGACCGGGGATACCGAAAATCAAATCGAGACCCACATTGTCAAAGCCCGCTTTCCGGGCTTGCTCTATGGCCTGGGTGGCATGACCCGGTGAATGGATTCGTCCAAGGAATTCCAGGATGTCCCGTGAAAACGACTGCACACCGATATTGATACGGTTGATCCCGATTTGCCTCAGAAAGTTCAGGTAATTTTGGGTAACGGTTCCCGGATTCACTTCCATGGTGATCTCGGCATCGGGTGTGAGGGTGAACAGGTCGCGGGCCTGTTGCATGATTGTTTCGATCTGCTGCTGTGTAAGGACAGAGGGGGTCCCTCCGCCGAAATACAGAGTATCACTGAGAATCTCATGAGAATTGACCAGAGCCATCTCCTGCAGGAGGGACGCCACAAAGGGTTGTTGCAGTGTCAGGTCTGTCAGGGAGTAGAAGTCACAGTAAGCGCATTTTCTCTGGCAGAAGGGGATGTGGACATAGATGCCGTGCTTTGGGTTAGAAGCTGTTTCAAAAGGATTGGGCTTGCCGCCATCTGATATTTTCATGACTGTACGGACTATTGGGTTTTGTATTCCTTACCGAGCTTCAGTCCGATGTCCAGTGCTTTCTGATTGAGTTCCAGAAAATCTTTGGGTATGCGGGTTTTAATCACTTTCATAACCGATTCGGGCTGGACCAGGTCTGTCAAAGCCAGCAAGGTCCCCAACATGCAGATGTTGAATACGATGGGCTTGCCGATTTTTTCCATGACCGTGGCATAGATGGGTAATTCCAGTTGTTTGGCATCGGCCTTGCGTTGTGTTTTCACAAAGCGTGAGTCGGTAATCAGCATGCCTCCGGGTCTGATAATGGTGTAAAACTTGTTGTATGCTTCCTGGGTCAGGCAGACCAGCACATTCGGTTGTACAACCTTGGGATAATTGATGGTGGTGTCCGAAATAATGACATCGCTACGGGTTGCCCCGCCACGGGCCTCTGGTCCGTAAACCTGAGACTGAATAGCGGTCAGGTTGTCATGAAGCACCGCGGCTTCGGCCAGAATAATGGCGGCTGTAATAACGCCCTGGCCACCAGAACCTGAAAAAACCATCCTGCATCGTTCCATGCTATTTTCCTTTCATCGCCGCTGCGATGATTTTATCGTATTCGTTACAGTACTCGGGCGCTTCCACCTCATGAAGAATGCCACGTTCGATGAGGTCGGGGTTTTCCTGTTTGGCCTTGGATCCGATGGATGTGGTGTTTTTTTTGTACAGCTCCATCATGTCCGAGGCAGACCCCACCCGATTTTTTCGACCGAAATAGGTTGGACACTGGGTTAGAATTTCTACCACGGAAAACCCTTCGTGCAGGATGGCCTGCTTGATGATATCCGTTATCTGCTTGGCGTGGAAAGTGGTTGTTCTGGCCACAAAGGTGGCCCCTGCGGCCTTGGACAGCTCGGCCACATCGAAATCATGGTCGATATTGCTGAAAGGGGCTGTGGTGGCCATGGTGCCGATTCCCGACAATGGGGAAAATTGACCACCGGTCATACCGTAAATCCGGTTGTTCATGACGATGGCCGTGATATCGATATTGCGGCGGGCGGCATGAATAAAGTGATTCCCACCAATGGCCAGGGCATCGCCATCGCCCATGGGCACGATCACATTCAGTTCCGGGAGCCCCAGTTTGACGCCCGTTGCAAAAGCCAGGGCGCGTCCATGGATAGTGTGCAGGGTGTGAAAATCGACATATCCGGATATTCTGGATGAGCACCCAATACCGGAAACCATCACGATTTCGTTTTTACTCAGACCCAGCTGTTCAATGGATCTGAGCATACTGTTCAAGATGATGCCATGGCCGCAGCCCGGGCACCACATGTGCGGGAAAAATCGTTCCCGTAGATAATCTTTAATCGCCATGGCTTATGCCCCCCTCCCCTGTATGAATCTAAGCATGTTACGAATATCCATCGGGGTGATGAAAACACCGTCGATGCGGTTGGCCAGGAACACTTTTTCCGGGTCGTTAACGGCTCGTTTCACGGCTCTCAGCACCTGGCCGGCATTAAGTTCAACAACGGCGATGGACTTGGCGTTTTCACATTTCTCCTTGATCATCTGGTAGGGGAACGGCCAGAGGGTCTGGAGTTCCAACAGACCGAGCTTCTCGCCTCGCGGGCGTCTTTGCTGCACCACGTGGAGTGCCGAACGGGCCGCCGAACCATAGGAAATCAGGATGCATTCGGCATCCTCCAGGTAATATTCCTTATAGCGTGAAATCTGGTTTATATTGTTGGTTATTTTGTCATTCAAATGCCGGTGGAGCCCCTGGACGACAGAGGGGTTGGTGGATGGAAAACCCCACATATCATGATAGAGACCCGTAACATTATAGCGGTGGACGCCGCCGAAATCGGACATGGGTAAGCGTCCGTCCTCCCTGGGAAGGTAGGGGTGGTAGTCGATACCCCCCTTGACCGAGGTTCGAAGTCTTTCGACGATGGGGATTTCGCCCGGTTCTGGAATGACCAGCTTTTCCCGCATGTGCCCCACCACTTCGTCAAAGAGTAGGATGACGGGGGTTCGATAGGTTTCTGCAAGATTGAATGCTTCCACGGTAATGGAAAAGACATCCTGGTGATTGGATGCCGTGAGGGCGATAATACCGTGATCGCCGTGGGTTCCCCAACGCGCCTGCATGACATCTCCCTGGCCCACACTGGTGGGCAGACCCGTAGAGGGTCCTCCTCGCATCACGTTAACAATTACACAGGGGATTTCTGTCATGATGGCATAACCCAGGGCCTCCTGCATCAGTGAAAAACCTGGGCCGCTGGTGGCGGTCATGACTTTTTTGCCGGTCAGGGAAGCACCGATGATGGCACCCATGGATGCGATTTCATCCTCCATCTGAATAAACTTGTCCCCCTGTTGGGGAAGTCTGCTGGATAAGTGTTCCGCAATCTCAGTGGAAGGGGTGATGGGATAGCCGGCAAAGAAATTCAGCCCCGCGTAAAGGGCTGCCTCTACACATACCTCATTGCCCTGAATGAACTTTATATTTGGGTCCATGGTTGTCCCTTTTTGTTTGCGTCATGAAATATCTGGTCTATGGGCCAGGTTAGTAAACACGCGGCTATTCGGTAATCACCTCGATGGCAAGGTCCGGACACCGTAGTTCACAGAGTTTACAGCAGATGCAGTCTTGAGGACGGGCAGCCACAACTTTGTCGGTATCATCGAGTTCAAGGACCTTTTTTGGGCAGAAATGAACACAGATGCCGCATCCCTTGCACCATTCCCTGTTGATGATGTGCTCTTTGAGTTTGGGTTTTGCCATGTAGGTTCCTTCGACGTTTCGATTCAAACAGTAACCAGACAGTGCCACAGCTTGATTTTATGTTTTATATCAGCATGTTAATCGGTGAGACCGCGCCAGATAGAAATATGGGTTCTGAATCCTTGTGATTCAGGATCCACGTTTCTATTTGAATATTGATTTTGAGAGGGATTGTCAATATGATAGAAAATTAAATCTAAGTTGAGCGATTGTCGAGGTTGCCGTATCTACAAGGAAGATGCTGTTCCGCAATAGTGAACTATGCGGTATGGCATCTGACGCCGTAGATGCGGTAAGATCGGTAATCCTAACAGGTTTTAAATTTTAAGAATTCAAATGAATCAAATCCTTTGAGATTATTTTTAAATCCCATATTCTTAAAATTTGAAACACTTAGCTTAGGTAAAAGTAAATAAGGACAGGATCCCCATTGGCTACCATCCCTTTTCCCGCAAATATGAAAAAGACCATCGCGATTATAGGTATTCTCGTTATCGGCTCCGCAGCACTGTTGGGGATATTGGCATGGAATGTCTTTGATTATGCTGCCCAGTCTTCTGGGAAGGATATTTCTGAAAAAGTAATCACTGTATTACCGGGGCAGCATTTCAAGATGATTGCGAGCCAGCTTGAGGGGGCTGGAATTATCAGGGATTCTCTCAGGTTCAAACTGTTTGCCCGATTCAAGGGATATGACAAGCGCATCAAGGCCGGCGAATACAGGCTTTCTGCCGCCCTTTCCCCGAAGCAGGTCCTGGAGATCATGGTCAGCGGAAAGGTAGCCCTCTACAAAATTACCATCCCGGAAGGTTACAACCTGGTCCAGATCGCCGGTATTGTCTCGAAAATGGGTCTGGCGGAAGCACCGGTGTTCATCAAGTCTGCCACGGATCCCGCAATTGTCAATGCACTGGGGGTGGAAGCCGACTCCCTGGAAGGATACCTGTTTCCGGACACCTATCATTTCCCCAAAGGCTTGCCCCTGGATGAGATCATGGGCACCATGGTGAATCGATTTCTGGAGATATTTTCAACGGAGTGGCAGGAGCGGGCCCGGCAGATGGATATGAGCGTGCATCAGGTGGTTACCCTGGCGTCTATTATAGAAAAAGAGACCGGTGCGGCATTTGAGCGTCCATTGATTGCCTCGGTTTTTCACAACCGACTGGCAAAGGGCATGCGTCTGTCGAGTGATCCGACAGTGATATACGGTATTAAAAATTTTGATGGAAACCTGACCAGAAAGCATTTAACAACGGCAACACCCTATAATACTTATCTGAATAAGGGCCTGCCGCCGGGACCCATCGCCAACCCCGGTCTCGCATCCCTGGAAGCGGCATTGTATCCTGCCGAAACCGATTATTTGTTTTTTGTTTCCAAAAAAGACAGTACCCACCAGTTTTCCACCACATTCAAAGAACACAACCAGGCAGTGAGAAAGTATCAGTTGAGAAAGCGATAAGCCATAAGTCGTAAGCGGCTAAAAGCTTATGGCTCATCGTATTTCAAGCTAAATAAAAAAGCGACGCAGAGAAAAACGCATATGATGACATTGACAAACGAACAGATGGCCGGGCAGCGGTTGATGGTTGGATTTGAAGGCACCGACCTGAGTACAGATGTAAAATATCTTATTAAAAACCTGCATGTGGGAGGTCTCATTCTCTTCAGACGCAACATTGCAGCACCGGAACAGGTTCGGCAACTGTGCCTTTCTTCCCAGGAATATGCCAGATCGTGCGGAGAGCCGGCCCTGTTTATTGCCATTGACCAGGAGGGGGGAACCGTTGCCAGGTTGAAGAGCCCCTTTACGGAATTCCCCGGCAATGTGCACATGAAGGGACCCCAGGACGCTGTTGATTTTGCCAGGATATCGGCCCGGGAGCTTCGGGATGTGGGTATCAACATGAACATGGCCCCGGTCCTGGATGTGGCCGTGGATCCCCGGGCGAGTATCATGAAGGAGCGTGCTTTCGGCTCTGACCCGGAATGGGTGTCCCGGCTTGGAATGGCCGTGATTCACCACCTCCAGGAGGGGGGGATTATGTCGGTGGCCAAGCACTTTCCCGGGATTGGCAGGACCACGCTCGATTCCCACCTGGACCTTCCCTTTCTGGAAACCAATGCCGAGGATCTGACCGCCATTGATCTTGCTCCGTTTCAGGAGGCCATTAAAAATAATGTGGCCGGCATGATGCTTTCCCACATCTGCTACCGATCTCTGGACGATCAGAGGCCGGCCAGCCTTTCGAAGAAGATTGCCCGGGATCTCCTGAGGCATCGTCTGGGGTATGATGGTGTGGTCATGACTGATGACCTGGACATGGGTGCCATCAAAAAGCACCATGATGTGCAAACATCCATGCAGGAGATTCTATCTGCCGACATTGACATTGCCTTGATTTGCCACCGCAGCCCGGATATGGAAGCGGCTTTTGAAACCATCCGCTCGTTTCAGTCCTTGTCACCAGCGAATAAAAAACTGGGTGAGCAATCCGTGCGTCGGATCATGGCCCTGAAGAAAGATTATCTGGCCTAAAATGAGCGTTTAAATTTTAAGAATATGTGATTTTAAAATAGCGACGAATGTCGCGTCCGATAAAATCGTTTCACGATTTTATTCGTGAATACACATCGCTGTCCAGGTGGGAGGTTTGACCCTGGACTAAATGGTGATAACCCGCTGCGGCAATCATGGCTGCATTGTCACCACAGAGGCTCAAGGGAGGGATATGAACAGTCATTCCTTTTCTTTTTGCCGTTGTTTCAATTTTTTTTCTCAGACTTGAGTTGGCGGCTACCCCCCCCACAACAGCCACATGCCGGCAATCCATTTTTTCAGCTGCAGCAAAAAGTTTGAAGGAGAGGACATCCACCACGGAAGCCTGGAACCCGGCCGCGATGTCCGGGACTTCCCTGTTCAGGTGCCGCAGGTTTTTTTCGATATACCGGCGCACACCCGTCTTTAACCCACTGAAGCTGAAGTCGAATTTATTTTTGTCGAGGTAGGCTCGCTTGAAGAATATTTTTTTTGGATCTCCCTTCCGGGCCATGTCACTGATGATTTTTCCTCCCGGGTAGCCGAGATCAAGCATTTTGGAAACCTTGTCAAAGGCTTCACCGGCGGCGTCATCTCTTGTCTGGCCCATCAATGTGGATGTCGTGTGCGAGGTGACGTGGTAAATGGCCGTGTGCCCGCCTGATGCCAGGAGTGCGATAAAGGGAAAAGCAGGAGGTGTCCGGGTGAGAAAAACAGAGTTGATGTGACCTTCCAGGTGATTGACGCCGATCCATGGTATATCCATGGCATAGGCAAATGCTTTGGCAAAGGAGAAGCCGACCAAAAGGGATCCCACCAGACCGGGCCCCTGGGTGACAGCCACGCCATCCAGCATGGGGGCCCTGATTCCGGCCGACTGGATGGCCTCGTCCACCACCGGTGCGATAGCCTCGATGTGTTTGCGGGAAGCCAGTTCGGGTACGACGCCGCCGTAGGGGCTGTGAACCTCGATCTGGGATGCCACAATGGAGGAAAGGATCCGGGTGCCGTTCTCAAGAATTGCCGCTGCCGTTTCATCACAGGATGATTCAATACCGAGTGTGATCATAATGATAAAATTGTGTAAGGGCGTCTATCTAAAATAGTCGGGTTAGTGTTTTTTCCTGTGATCCTGTTTCTTTATGCTGGTCACCTGCCCGGTGCCCGGTGTCTTTGCATGTCAACTGCGGCAAACAGCACGCCAACGCTGACCGTTTACCAGCCATGCCAATAATTTCTGGTATGGGGTCTTAAAGACACGGCGCCAGAGCCACCCTGGGTGAAAGGCGTGATTAAGGGGCTTATGCCCATACGATTCGGTTTTTAGCGGCTTTTCGATCGACGATTTCTCCAATGAAATATGCCCTTTCATCCATGGCGTTGATACGCTCAAAAACATCCTGGGCTGCGTTTTCCGGCACAATGGCGATCATCCCCAGACCGTTGTTGAACGTGCGTTTCATTTCCATGTTTTCGATGCCGCCGGCTTCTTTCAGGAAGGTAAAGATCGGGGGAACTTCCCAGCTATTTTCCTTGATGACGATACCGCAGGCTTCGGGAATGATTCGGACCAGATTGTCCTCGAAGCCGCCGCCCGTGATATGGCAGAGACCGTTAATCGGCAGATCCCGCGTCAAGCTCAGGAGGGTTTCCGTATATATCTTGGTTGGCGTCAACAATTCTTCCGCCAGGGTTTTGCCCAACTCGGGCAGGTGCTCACTCAGATCCATCTTGAGTATGTCGAAACAGATTTTACGTACCAGGGAATACCCATTGCTGTGCAGACCGCTGGAAGCGATGCCGATAATCTGGTTTCCAACCCGTATATCAGAACCGTCGATGATTTTATCGTTGTCAACAATGCCGACGGTGAACCCGGCCAGATCATATTCGTTCTCCTGGTATATCCCGGGCATTTCCGCTGTTTCACCACCAATGAGGGCGCAGCCGGCAAGTTTACAGCCATCACCGATACCGGAAATGATCGCCATTGCCGTGTTGTTGTCGAGCTTGCCCATGGAGATGTAATCGAGGAAGAATAATGGCTTTGCCCCCTGAACGGCAATGTCGTTGACGCACATGGCCACCAGGTCGATGCCGATGGTGTCGTGCTTTCCTGTAAGAAAGGCGATTTTGAGCTTGGTACCCACGCCGTCGGTGGAGCTTACCAGTACAGGTCTCTTCAACCTTTCCAGGTTCAGGGAATACATGCTCCCGAATCCGCCGATGTCACTGAGAACATTGGATTTGAAAGTACTTTTAGCAATTGCTTTTATCTGGTCGACCAAAGCGTTGCCTTTGTCGATGTCAACGCCGGCATCGGCGTATGTCAGTGGCTTTTTCATAGTGATATCGTTTTCTCCTCATCCTGCCAGTCAGGATACGGGTGTTTGCACACCTGATAAATTACCCTGTTGTGACCTCCGCCATTCTCGGGCTGATCTGTGGATAGGGTCGTTTCATGGATGGTCGGTTTGCCATTTACTGCATGGTGATAAATATGAAATTTAATCTTCACCCGTCTAAAAGTCAAAACAATTTTTTGATATTGTTCTGGAGCCCTTATTGGGATTTTAAATCTTGACTTGTGACTGAAAAGCTAAGAAAGTAGCTATTCTGAAACGCAGTGGATAATGAAACCGGGTCTCCGGTCTGCCCGGGTAGGGTGTCGCAAATGAAAAAATCTATTCAAATTGGTTTGCTGGGCTTGGGAACGGTGGGCACGGGTGTCGCCAGGATGTTGATGGAAAACATGGAGATCCTGGAGGCGCGTGTGGGTGTGCCACTGAAGTTAAAAACGATTGCCGATATCGATCTGGAAACGGATCGGGGACTTCAACTGGATGACTCCCTACTGACATCGAATGCCTTTGAAGTAGTCGATGACCCGGAAGTGGATATTGTTGTGGAGATGATCGGTGGGGAGGGTATTGCCAGGACATTGATTCTGAAGGCCTTGGAAAATGGGAAGCAGGTTGTTACCGCAAACAAGGCTCTTCTTGCAAAGCATGGCAACCAGTTGTTCAAAAACGCCATGGACAGTGGTGTGGACCTGGCTTATGAGGCAAGCGTGGGTGGCTGTATGCCCATTATCAAAACCTTGCGGGAGTCGCTGGTGGGAAACCGTATCCAGTCCATGACAGGCATTTTGAACGGCACCTGCAACTACATCTTGTCCAAGATTACCGACGAGGGTATCGAATTTGATGCTGCACTGGCCAAGGCCAAAGCCAATGGTTATGCCGAAGCTGATCCGACCTTGGATGTGGAAGGATTCGACACCGCCCATAAACTGGCGATATTGACCTCCCTGGGATATGGCATGGAGATCAATTTCGATGATATCTATATCGAGGGTATTTCCAAGATCACACCGTTGGACATTGCCTTTGCGGGACAGTTCGGCTACCGCATCAAGCTTTTGGCCATTACCAAGGCCGGCGATAACGCGGTGGAAGCGCGCGTGCACCCGGCCATGATACCCTTTGACAATCTTTTGTCGAATGTCAACAGCACCTTGAATGCCATCACCGTCACGGCCGATGCCGTGGGTGATATCCTCCTTTACGGTCATGGTGCCGGCATGATGCCGACGGCCAGTGCCGTTATCGGTGATATCGTGGACATTGCCCGGAATCTTCTGATGAATGCAAGCGGGCGTGTGCCCCTGATGTCTTATCAAATGGATCATGTGAAGCAGGTGCCTGTAACACCCATCCAAGATATTTCCACCCATTACTATTTTCGTTTTTTCGTCCAGGACAAACCCGGGGTTTTATCCACCATCTCCGGGGTTCTCGGCCAACATGGCATCAGTATCAAATCGGTAAATCAAAAAGGTCGTAAGACAGAAGGATCCGTGCCGGTAGTGATGCTGTCCCATCTGGCAAAAGAAGAGGATGTCCAGAATGCCCTGGCAGAGATACGGGTTCTCGATGTTGTGAGCCGGGCACCCATGCTTATTCGTATCGAGGATGACAACTACGAGGAGTAAAAAAAGGGTTCAAGGGTCCAAGGGTGATACAAGGGTTCGAGGGTGGCTGACAGCTACAAGCGGACAGCAGCATCCCAGCTTCCAGCCTCCTAGCATTCCAGCATGCAAGGTCCAAGGGGAATAGGGTTTCTTGAGTTTGTAGCGTCCCTTGGGATCCTTGGGTTGATGAAATGGAAACAAGTTGAAGGCTCTATACAAACGGCCCTAAACAACACAATAAACACAAAGAACACCATGAACAAAGCAACTAAGTTTATAGGGTTCGAGGGCGGCTGAGGGCTTTCAGCGATTAGCACCTAACAGCCTACAGCTTTTTGTTGAGAATAGATATAACAGAAAGGGATTGAACTGAATGATGAAAATCATTTGTGCGGATATGGAAGGTATTTTTACACCCGAAATATGGATTCGGGTTGCCAAAAAAACCGGTATCGAGGAACTGAGACTGACCACCCGGGATATATCCGATTACGATGTCCTGATGAAAAAACGTCTGGGGATTCTGGCTGAAAACGGTCTCAAGCTGAAAGATATCACGGATGTCATTGAAACCATGGAGCCCCTCGAGGGAGCTCTGGATTTTCTAAACTGGGTCCGAGAACAGACCCAGATTATTGTCGTGTCCGACACCTATGTTGAATTTGCCCGGCCCCTGTTGCAGAAGCTGGGTTGGCCCACGCTTTTTTGCAACACTTTGACCATTGCTCCGGATGGGTCCATCGCCGGTTACAACCTGCGTCAGCAGGACGGTAAGCGTAAGACGGTGCAAAGCCTGAAACGACTCAACTACCACATCCTGGCCGTAGGAGACTCCTACAATGATATCACCATGCTCAAGGAAGCGGATGCGGGCGTGCTCTTCAATCCGCCCGAAAATGTTAGGAGCGAGTATCCGGAACTGCCCGCAACTTACAATTATGATGAACTGAAAGGGGTCATGGGACCACTGCTGACCAATGGCTCTGAGACCTGATGGTAACGGGAACGCTATCGTGAAAACCCATCGAACGGAATACCGCGTCATCTACGGTGACACGGACAACATGGGGGTGGCATACCATGCCAATTACCTGCGCTGGTTTGAGATAGGCAGGGCCGAGCTGTTCAGATCTCTTGGAATGACCTATAAATCCATCGAAGAGAAGGGCTATTTCCTGCCGGTTTCCGAGGTCTACTGCAAATTCGTCGATTCAGCCCGGTATGACGATTTGATCGTCATTGAAGCTGCCGTGGACAGCAGTTTGCGGGCGGGGATGAAATTCAATTATCGGATTCTGCGCCGAGAAGATGAAACCGAACTGGTTCAGGGTTTCACTAAGCACGCCTACGTGGACCGCAGCGGCCGTGTGATCCGTCCACCCCGGTTTATTACCGATATCCTGAAGCAGCACGATTTTTTATAAGCGATCTTACCGCACCCGCTGTGTTGCGGATCATTCGCGGTAGCATACTACAGCTTCATGATCCGACGCCTTACGGCTGCACCAACCTCGGTTTAAAAATTGACGACTAAGCACTGGCTTTAAGCGATAAGCTGTAAGCATTAAGCTGGTTGCCTGCTCATAGCCTATCGCTTAAGGCTTATTGGTGATTTATGCTGAAGATCGACGAGGACAAGACCGGTCTGAAATTTAACATTTATGTACAGCCCAGGTCCAGCCGGAACCAGGTTGTGGGGCTGCACGGAGATGCCCTGAAGGTGAAAATAAAGGCACCTCCTGTGGAAGGAGCTGCCAATAAAATGTGCATCGCTGTTCTGGCAAAGATCCTGAACGTTCCCAAATCTGCCATCGAGATTCTTTCTGGACATGCCTCAAGGACCAAACGCGTGCAGATTCGGTGGGAGAAAGACAGAGATTCCCGTGAAGAGATTGAGCGCATTATCAAGCTTGTCCAGTCCTTTTGTTAAAATAAAAAATCATGATAACGATTTTCTTGGAATTGCCTTGACACTGGTATCTTTCAGTAATATATTCCCTTCTTACAAATGATGCGGGGTGGAGCAGTCTGGTAGCTCGTCGGGCTCATAACCCGAAGGTCATCGGTTCAAATCCGGTCCCCGCTACCAACAATATCAAAGGGTTGCAGACATAAAGCTGTGGCCCTTTTATAGTTTGCTACCCTATTGCTACCTAAAAAACGTAATCTTGCTCTCTCCGATAGATTAAATTTGCAATCAGCAACGCATGTAATTTAATCTGGGAAATGTGACTGAAAACCTCCGTGTCAGTAGTTCGATTCTGCCCCTCGGCACCATAAAATCTCAATGAAAAAAAGGAGTTAGTCATTTATTTGGTTGCCCCTTTTTCTTTGATACAATCTATAATTCGGAATTGTACAACTCCTGTACAACTATTTTGTTTGTCAACAAATGAAAGCCGGTAAATTGATATTATATTTAAATCGGCTCCATTCTACATGATATCGCGATAAAGAAGTCTTTTCCCGTAGAAGGCAGCGGATCGGTGAAGACTTGGTAGTGCCCACAGACTTTTAAGCGGTTGAAGACTCAATCATACAATCAATAGCCACAGCAACTCTCTGAAATTGTACAAGTCTCCATCAAGCTATTGGTTGACTGATTGCCATTAGCGTTTGTAGTCTTCGATGACTCTTATTCCAGTTGATTTTGTACCTTTTTATAGCGATTTTCGAGTATCTGATCGTTAGACCAGATAACACCGTCCGCATAGGTTGCGATGTCTGTAAAATGCTCAGAGTTGGTTATATCAAACCCATCACATTTGTATACGCTTTCACATAAAGGATTCCTTTCCATTTTATTATAGCCGTTAATGTCGATCAATAAATCATATAACTATCTATTTATATTTGCTTATATTATATTTTAGCTTTATCGCTATGGAATATTGATGGCGTAATAAATCCCGCTAAAACGACAGCCGTACAGAAATAAATATTTGATAAAAGGTTGGTTTATATTATTAATAAAATTATTTTGAATGCGGTTGCATTTTTCTTGACAACACTTTTTACGTATGTTCTGGTATATTTATATTCGGCTTTTAATCATCCCTCACCAGAGCAAGCAATTGAAAAAGAAATCCTCCAATAGTGTTTCATCTATTGATGTCGCCCGATTAGCCGGTGTGTCTCAGGCCGCTGTTTCACGGACATACACTCCCGGTGCGAGTGTCTCGGAAAAAACACGTCAAAAGGTGATATCCGCCGCTAAACAACTCGGTTACCAACCCAACATCATTGCACGCAGTCTTTCACGTAGATCCACGCGTTTAATCGGCATTGTCATGGCCAAGATCGGCGATCCCTTTTATGCCAAGATTCTGGCTACTTTTTCACGGAAATTGCAGGAGAAGGGTTATTGGAGCCTTCTACTGAACGTCAATGACGATCTGGCCCTTGACGATGCCCTGCCACAAGCCTTGCAATATCAAGTCGAAGGCGTCGTGATCACCTCGGCAACCCTCTCTTCTACAATGGTCTCCCATTGTAAGAATTTGAACGTGCCGGTGGTCATGTTCAATCGTTTCTCATGGGAACTGGATGTCAATGCGGTTGGATGCGATCATGCCGGGGGTGCGCGAATGTTGGCTGACCTGCTGATCAAAGCCGGACATGAGAGGTACGCCTATCTATCCGGGGAAGAAGACAGTTCAACCAATCGGGAGCGCGAAAAAGGGTTCACCGAAAGGCTGGGCGATGACGGTCAAGAGCTCTTCGCCCGGGAAAGCGGTGATTACAGTTATGAATCCGGTTATGTCGCTGCCAAACGGTTGCTTGGGGCGAAAAAACGGCCGGATGCACTGTTTTGCGCCAATGATTTAATGGCCATGGGTGCCATCGATCGGGCCCGGGAAATGGGTGTGCAGGTGCCCGGCGATCTGTCGGTGGTTGGATTTGACGACATTCCCATCGCAGCCTGGACGCAATATGCACTGACAACCATCCGCCAACCAGTGGATCGGTTGGTAGAATCAACCGTGGATGTGCTGGTAAACGCAATCGAATCCACCAACAATGAACGTGTCATCAAGATTATTCCCGGCAACCTGATTAGACGCCGCTCGGCGCGGCTTTTAAAATGAATAACCCCATGAAAAACAATTCTATCCCTTAAATGGATACGATTACAATTATAGCTCGATACC
>CAWJIL010000018.1:0-20167 GCA_963842925.1 uncultured delta proteobacterium | reverse complement strand
AAGCAGAAACCGGTTAGCTGAAGACAGTAAGCAGCTTAAAGCTTATGGCTTAAAGCTTTCGGCTTATTGCATACAGCTATAAATCATAAAGCGTTTCATCTTTAAAAGGTTTTCTTTGACCGGCTTTTGTACGACCACCCTTTTTCCCGGGCAGGATAAAGGGGTCTTCATTTTCCAGAAGATCACCCATTTCTGCTTCGAGCTGTTCGGGATCCTCACCTTTTTCCATGCGTTGGAGGGCTTCGTCCATGCCAGGCCCGAGTTTCAGGCCGGTCATGTCAGACAACTTGCGCATCAGGTTTGCTGCCTGCTTGGGATCTTCTTCATTCAATCCTTCGGCTTCCCTGGCCAGCATGCCCATGGCTTTTTCCATCTTGCTCTCATCGATGGGGAGGTCATCCATGTCTCCGGTTTCCTTGGCCTTGCCGGTGAACGCGAATTGCGATACCTGCCTGGACAGTTTGTTCTTACACCTGGGGCACTTGGGTATCTTGGTTGTGTTAATCTTGCGGGAAAAAAAATTGAAAATCGTGTTGCAGTCATGGCAAAAAAATTCGTATATCGGCATCTTTCAAACCCATCCCGTTTCGTTCAAATAAATTGAACGGAAATAGCGTGCGCATTCCCCGTAGGTTTTGCCGTTCGGCAGTGCTTCGCATGTTACAGGGTACGCTTCTAATTTCTCAAATAAAGAGTTCACTGGTTTTTGTCAAGTTTCAAAATATCCAGCTTAAAAAAGTTTGCCGTTGATGAACATATGCAAGGCAATACTGGCTGCATAACCGGCGGCAATGGCCGGGGTCCATTTCAAATGGCTCCCAAAGGTGTAAATTCCCCGTGCAGATCCCATCAGGGCAACACCGGCCGCGGAACCTATTGCGAGCAGGCTCCCGCCGGTTCCGGCTGTTAGGGTTATCAGCAGCCATTGGCCCTCGGACATGGATGGGTCCATCATCAATACGGCAAGCATTACCGGAATATTATCGATGACAGCTGAAATCAGTCCCAGGAGTGTGTTGGCAAGGCTAGCGCCCAGGTCGGTATAGAGATAGCCGGAAACCAGACCCAGATAACCAAATTGAGACAAGCCGCCCACACACAGAATCACACCGTAAAAAAAGAGGAGTGTATCCCATTCAGCCCGTGCAATTCGTTTCATGATATCAAAATGGGAGGTTTTTGCCTTCTGTTCGGTATGGTCTCGCAAGGTTTCGACGACACCGATGACGGATTCGTTGTCATCTTTTATCACCGAGGCTGCAATTGACAGCCATTTGCCCCCTTCTGAAATGGCAGGGAAAAAAGCTGCAGCTTCATAGGCATGTTTCATGTGTGCGATGGGTTTGTGATGACCATGATAGTGGCGTCCGATCTCTTTTTTAGAAAAATTTTCAAGGACGAGGTCTGCCAGTATCAGTCGCTCCCGTCGATAAAAAGGGTACCAATGGCGGCTTGTTCCGATCACGTCTCTTGCCTTGACACCAGACAGTTTTTCCATGGCCGGATTCCAGTCCGTCACCAGATGGTCTTTGTCGATCACAAATGTGGGATCCGGGAAATGCTTGACATAGGTCGACAGGTTATTTCCCTGTCTTACCAGATTGTAAATGGGGTGCAGTGCCTCATGGGGTCGTTGTCCGAGAATACTGTCATACCGCTCTTCGACACCTTCCATTTTTTTTAGGAAAAATGAAAATATACCCAGGTAACCGAGACCCAGCATCATACCGGCGGCCGGCGGCAGATTCAGGAAATTGTGAAAACTGACTGCCGTGACGATGGTCAAAAGGAAGAGAATCATGATCCGGCGGGCGCCTTGTTTCATGGAGACCTGTTCGTCGGAAACGGCCGGTGTGGAAGATTCCACGGCAAAGCTCATAAGAAATGCCGGTATCAGCCAGTTGATGAGCGAAGGCAGCAACAAGAGGATAAAACGGGTAAATTCGATTTTTCCTTTTTGCCATACCATGAGGGTGGTGATGTCGCCAAAAGGTGAGAAGGCGCCACCTGCGTTGGCAGCCACGATGACATTAACGCATGCGATGGCGATAAAGGGTCTGTTACTTCCTCCTACTGCCATGATCACGGCTCCCATGAGCAAGGCCGTTGTCAAGTTGTCGGCTATGGGCGAGATGCAGAATGAAAGGATACCGGTGATCCAGAAGATCTTTTTAAGAGAGTAAGCTCGGGAAACCAGGTGTGCACGAAGCGATTGAAAGACATTTCTTTCCTCGAGGGCATTGATGTAGGTCATGGCCGCCAGGAGAAACAGAAACAGTTCCGCGTATTCCAGGAGGCTGGCTTTTATGGCATCGTGGGCCGTATGCGTGTCACCGATGCCCGCATAGGCCAGTGCAACCAGCACCCAGATGAGACCCGCCGCAAAAAGTACGGGCTTGCTCTTTCTTAAATGCAGTTTGTTTTCCATGGTGACCAGGGTGTAGGCCAGGATGAACAACAGCAGCCCCAGATACCCGTAAATAGAAGTTGTAAAGTCGGTAACGACTGTTACCGAGGAAGCCTCAGATGCCCATGCCACCGTGGGCACAAACAAAATAAATGCCAGTAAACGATAAAATTTCAATGACTTACCTTTTGTTCTTGAGAATGTAAGACGTTTCTTTTTCAAAGGTTTTATTGGTCTGGGAGCCGATGAGGGTACCGATAATGGATTCCACGGCTGTGTCAAGATCCATGCGTGCCGTGTTGATGATCAAGTCGTAATGCATGATATCTGCAATGTCCTCATGAAATGTTTCACGGATAAATGTCTTGCGCCGCTGTTCGCGGGTTCGGATTCGTTTTTTTGCCTCAGCCAGGGGAACGCTATTTTTAAACGAAATATTCCTGATGCGGATATCCAGAGGGGCTATGACACGGACGCTTAATCTGTCTTTGGTTGGGAGAATAAAATTGGCACCGCGCCCGACGATGACGCTTTTCCCAAGTTTCCCAATAATTTCGACTTGCTGTTTGAGAAAGCTCACATAGTCCCCCGTGTAGACATAATTCTTGTCCAGCAGCGAGGTAATAAAATCCTGAACTCCGGAGGGCCTTTCCTGTTCTATGGTGTCCAAGGACTGACTTTGCACGGTAGCAGCATTGGCCATTGCAACAAGAATGTTCTTGTCGAAAAGCTTGAAATTCAGTCGTTTAGCTAATTCGTCAGCAATCAGGCGGCCACCGCTTCCCGGCTCTGTACATAGGGTGATGACGGGAACAGAGGCGCTTTCTTTCAACCGGGAGGCCGGCACTTGATCTATGCTGATTGCCTGCTGCTCGGTGATGAAGTCCTTAACCGACAACGCAATGGTATTCATAGTGATTTTCCTTTACTTGTTTATAGAGGGTTTTTATCGTGTACTGCATAGGCAAAGTAAGCCGTAACAGCAAGTGTATTTCCTGTGGTGATGCGATTGAGTTTGTCGTAATTCATAGTTTATCGGGACTGTGAGGTCCTTCAATTTAAAACAAGAAGACTAATACACAGTCCTGCAATGTCAATATAAAGGCGAAACGAAATCTATTGCCATAAACCCTGACTATGGGTTATAGGAACTTGCCGTCCGGATACAGGTGTATTCACCAGGAGACGGTCAATAAAAGAGATATTTCAAGCATCAACCAAGCAGAAAGGAACCACAGCATGGAAAGAACATTGTCAATTATTAAACCGGATGCCGTCGGTCGTGGGCTGATGGGTGAAGTGATTAAACGGCTCGAAAGTAATGAGATTCACATCATAGCCATGAAAATGCTGCACATGACCAGGTCTCAGGCGGAAGGATTTTATGCTGTTCACAGGGAAAGGCCGTTTTTTTCAAGCCTGTGCGACTTTATGTCTTCAGGACCAGCAGTTGTCATGGTGCTGGAAGGTGAAGATGTCATCAAACGCTATCGGACCCTCATGGGTGCCACCAATTATAAAGATGCGGAAGAGGGAACCATCCGCAGGGATTTTGCCACCGACATCGAGAAAAACGTCGTGCATGGATCGGATGCACCCGAAACTGCCGCTGTTGAAATCAATTATTTCTTCAATAGTTTCGAGATTGTTTCCTGACAATGGAATGCCGGGAAAGGCATATTTTTCATCACGAAATCACGAAAAGACGAAATCACGAAAGGCAAATTGAACCGCAGAAGCGAGCGAATCTAAATTAGACAGAATCCCTTACGGTCGATGCGAAGCGCTGCCGTATGGCAGAAGATTCCTCGCAGTTTGCTTCGAGGTTCTTCAATTTCGTGGTTTCCAGGTTTCGTGTTTTCGTGATTCAATTCTTTTCTATTAAAAGACACATCCTATTATATACTCAGACGTGATGGAAACGATCAATCTCGATAACATTCATATCGTACTTGTACAGCCCCGGTATCCCGAGAATATCGGATCAACAGCCAGGGCCATGCGAAATATGGGTTTGCGCCATCTTTCGGTGGTGGCTCCGGAAAATTACGATCTTTCCCGGGCCTTTAAACTGGCCACCCATGCAGCTGCGGATGTTATCGAACGAAGTCGGACATATGAGGATCTGAAGGAAGCCCTTGCCTCCTGTCAATATGTGGTGGGTACGACTGCCCGTCTGGGCAAACATCGCCAGGTTATCCAGTCACCTGAAAGACTGGCCAGTCAGCTGATACCCATTTCTCAAGAGAACCGAGTAGCCATCTTATTTGGACCGGAGGACAAGGGGCTTTCCAATGAGGATACCCGGCTTTGCCACGCACTGGTGAATATTCCCACGGCTGATTTTTCATCTTTGAATCTGGCCCAGGCTGTCATGGTTGTATCCTACACACTGTTTACGTCCCAAATGGATCAACCCATGCCTTTTACACCCAGGCTTGCCAACCGGCACGAACTCGACGGCATGTACCAGCAACTCAAGGAAATCCTGGTTCGGATCAGCTATATCAATGCTGATAATCCGGATCACTTCATCAGCAGTCTGCGACGGTTTTTCACCCGTCTGCAATTACGTGCCAGGGACGTCAGTATGATCCGGGGTATCATCCGTCAGGTAAACTGGTATGGTGAGAAGCGTTATCAGGATGGACGGAGAAGATTAGGATCCGAGGGTTCGAGGGGTCAAGGGTTCGAGGATAGCTGACAGGTAATGGCAGATAGCAGCATCCAGCTTATAGGCATAATAGCTTTCCAATATACACGTTCAGTAATTAGCTAATAGCCAATTACTTTTTGCCTGTTATCCCCCTTGAACCCTTGAATCCTTGGCCCCTCGGACCCTTTTCAAATTATAGTTAGAAACGCCGGTAAAATAATGCTCATGTAGATTTAAACTAAGGAATATGAAAGGAACTACCCATGCGTCTCATTCGGTTTGGTGAAAAAGGGAGCGAGCGTCCGGGTCTCTTGAAAGAGGGTCGTATTGTGGATTTGCGGAAGCATTTTCCTGATATTCCCGATATTAGTGAGCCTTTTTTTCGTGATGACTGGCTGACAAAGGTTCGCCAGGTGACGGATCAGGGTGTGGAAATGGATGTACGTCTGGGATGCCCCGTGAACTGGCCGTCCAAGATTATCTGTCTTGGGAAGAACTATGCCGAACACGCCAGGGAAGGAGGTTTCAAGAGCCCTGAAAAACCGATCCTTTTTTCAAAAGCCATGAACACGCTCAACGGGCCTTTCGACCCCATTCTGCTGCCTGAAAGCGCCAGTCAGGTGGACTGGGAGGTGGAACTGGCAGTCGTGATGGGTCGGCAAGGCAAAAGGATTCCGGCGGCAGACGCCTATGGGCATGTGGCCGGGTTTTGTGTCATGAACGATGTGTCGGGCCGTGATGCGCAGTATGGAGATGGACAATTTTTCCGGGGTAAGTCCTTTGACACGTTTGCGCCCTTGGGGCCCTGCCTGGTGACCCGCGATGAGCTGGTCGATGTAGAAAACCTGCGGATTACAGCCCATCTGGATGGCAAATGCATGCAGGAAGGCAACACCGGTGACTTGATTTTCAATATCCCCTTTATCATCGAATATATTTCCAGGGACATTACGCTATTGCCCGGTGATATCATATCCACCGGCACCCCTTCAGGTGTGGGTATTTACAGGGATCCCCCCATCCTGCTTCAACCAGGCAGTGTCATAAAATGCGAAGTCGAGAAAATCGGATATATCGAGAATGAAGTAATTGGGGAGCTATAAGCGATAAGCAATAAGCCTTAAGCTGTAAGCTGTAAGCGGCTTAAAGCTTACAGCTTGTACCCTCGAACCCTGCCATAGCCTTTTAGGGGTTTAGGCTGAAGACTGTTAGGTGCTTTTCGCTACCGGCGATCAGCCACCCTCCACCCCCTGTATCACCCTCGAACCCTCGGACCCTGCCATAGCCTTTTAGGGGTTTAGGCTGAAGACTGTTAGGTGCTTTTCGCTACCGGCGATCAGCCACCCTCCACCCCCTGTATCACCCTCGAACCCTCGGACCCTGCCATAGCCTTTTAGGGGTTTAGGCTGAAGACTGTTAGGTGCTTTTCGCTACCGGCGATCAGCCACCCTCCACCCCCTGTATCACCCTCGAACCCTCGGACCCTGCCATAGCCTTTTAGGGGTTTAGGCTGAAGACTGTTAGGTGCTTTTCGCTACCGGCGATCAGCCACCCTCCACCCCCTGTATCACCCTCGAACCCTCGGACCCTGCCATAGCCTTTTAGGGGTTTAGGCTGAAGACTGTTAGGTGCTTTTCGCTACCGGCGATCAGCCACCCTCCACCCCCTGTATCACCCTCGAACCCTCGGACCCTGCCATAGCCTTTTAGGGGTTTAGGCTGAAGACTGTTAGGTGCCTTTCGCTACCGGCGATCAGCCACCCTCCACCCCCTGTATCACCCTCGAACCCTCGGACCCTGCCATAGCCTTTTAGGGGTTTAGGCTGAAGACTGTTAGGTGCCTTTCGCTACCGGCGATCAGCCACCCTCCACCCCCTGTATCACCCTCGAACCCTCGGACCCTGCCATAGCCTTTTAGGGGTTTAGGCTGAAGACTGTTAGGTGCCTTTCGCTACCGGCGATCAGCCACCCTCCACCCCCTGTATCACCCTCGAACCCTCGGACCCTTGTATCACCCTCGGACCCTAATAATTACTATCCGCATACTCCACCCAGCCACCTGCCTCAACCAGTTCTCGGTCGAATCCGGACAGGTCAAAGGGTACACGTTCTTCACGGTCGGCGGTTCGAAAAATAAAAACCTGTTCATGGAGGTCGGTTTCAAGGGTGGTTTCCCCATCTGAAAAACGGGAAAAGAGCCTGTCAATGGTTTCTGGGGGAAGCTCCATGGCCATCATGCCGTTATTATACATGTTTTGCCGGAAAATCCGGGCAAAGCTTGCGGCAATGACCAGGTTGATGTCGTTAACCTCCAGTGCCCAGGGTGCATGCTCCCGGGAGGAACCACAGCCAAAATTAGACCGGGAAAGGATAACGTTTTTGTCTGCATGGTCTGTTTGGGGGTCGAATTCTTCAAGATTTAAATCCTCCAGCAAATGAGGTTTGAGAGCCTCCTTGGAAATCTCCGTTAGATATTTTGCCGGGATGATTTCATCCGTGTTGATATCTGGTCGATCCAGAAAAAGAACCTTTCCATTAAACGATTTCATTATTTATCTTTCCTATAGAGGGTTGAATTGGCGATGTGACCGGCAACTGCCGTAGCAGCGGCGGTGGCGGGGCTCATCAGGTGGATCTGGCCCCCTTTGCCCATTCTGCCGTTAAAGTTTCGATTTGTGGTGGATGCACAGACCTCCCCTTCCGCCAGCACGCCGTTGCTCATGCCCAGACAAGCCCCGCACGTTGGGTTGGTGACGCAAAACCCGGCATCCATAAATGTCTTGATGAGTCCCTGATCCAGCGCTTTTTGATAGGTTTCCGGGGTTGCCGGGGAGAGGATGGCGCGAACCCGGGGGCTGATTTTGTTATTTCCCAGGGCACTTGCCGCGGCCTGAAGATCTTCGATGCGCCCATTGGTACAGGAGCCGATATAAACCTGATCCACCACAGTGCCCTGCATTTCTTCAACCGGCTTGACACGGTCGGGCTGATTTCCATGGGTCACCATGGGGCTCAGTTTGCTGACATCTATGGTGATGACAGCCTCATAATCAGCATCCGGATCCGATGCCAGGGGCTGAAACGCTGCAAGGGCAGCTGCCTTGGAGCTGTACTCTGCCTGAATATAGGGCCAGAGATAGTCGACGGTATGCATGTCCGGATAACAGATGCCGCAGGTGCCTCCTGCTTCAACCGCCATGTTACACAGGGTCATTCTGGCGGCCATATTCATTTCGTCCACAACCGGTCCGGCAAACTCGATAACCTTATCCGTAGCGCCATTGACACCGATCTGCCCGATAATGTGAAGAATCACATCTTTGGCAAAGACCCCTGCTTTCAGCCTGCCGGATATGTCTATTTTGATGGTTTTGGGATAACGAAAGGCACAGATCCCCTTGAGGATAGCGACTTCCGTATCCGTTGTGCCGACACCGGGTGAAAATGCGCCAAACGCGCCATAGGTGCAGGTGTGGGAATCTCCCATGGTGATGGTGAATCCGGGCCGAACAAAACCTTTTTCCGGAAACAAGGCATGGCAGACACCGTTGCGGCCGATATCGAAAAAATCGGGTATCTGCTGTCGGCGTGCCCAGTCCCTGAGAATTTTTCCCTGCTGGGCTGTTTTTGAATCTTTAGCCGGGGAAACATGATCGATGACCACCTTGATTTTGTCTGGATCAAAGACCTTGTCTTTGCCTCTCTGGACCAGGTCGTTGATGGCCATGGGTGTGGTAATCTCATGGCAGAAGACGGCATCGAGACGGATGATGTGCATATCGCCATGCGGGTTGTCGATCAAATGTGAATCAAAAATTTTTTCGGCAATGGTTTTTCCCATAGAGCCTCCATGTGCATTTGGCGTCATTAGCGCTTCGCGCGTCATTAGGCCTGCGGCCGACATTTAACCCTTCGGGTGTCATTAGCGCTTCGCGCGTCATTAGGCCTTACGGCCGACATTAACCCTTCGGGTGTCATTATTGCGCTTCGCAGCGTATTGCTTACGGCTTACATTAAACCTGAGACTTTACACCTGCATTAACCGCTGCGGGTGTCATTAGCGCTTTGCGCGTCATTTGGCCTTACGGCCGACACTAACCCTGCGGGTGTCATTTATGGTTGCTTATAGCGTATCGCTTGAAGCTTACCTAAAACTTAAAACCTAACACCTAAAACCGTTTTTAATCGCTATCCGTCTTTAGCACCGACAAAAAGGCTGATTGCGGAATCATGACTTTCCCGACCATTTTCATGCGCTTTTTGCCTTTTTTCTGTTTTTCCAGAAGTTTTCGTTTTCGGGAAATATCCCCGCCATAACACTTGGCTGTCACGTCTTTACGAAAGGGGGAGACGGTCTTGCGGGCCACAATTTTTCCACCGATGGCGCCCTGAATGGCGATTTTAAACATCTGTCGCGGTATTTCCTCCCGAAGCTGGGTACAGGCGTGCCGGCCGCGTTCTTCGGCCCTGTCCCTGTGAACCAGCTGCGACAGGGCATCTACCCGTTCGCCGTTGATGAGGATATCCAGTTTGACCATGCGGGTCTCGCGATAATCGATGATATCGTAATCAAAGGATCCATACCCCTGGGTTACGGTTTTCAGCTTGTCATAAAAATCATAGATCACTTCCGACAGGGGAAGCTCGAATACCATTTCCAGTCGGTTGTTTGTCAGGTACTGGTAGTTTTTGTTGATACCCCGGCGGTCAAGACAGAGCTTCATGACAGCGCCCATATATCTGTCCGGTACCATGATGGATGCCCGGATAAACGGCTCTTTGGTTTTTTCGATGGTCGTGGGGTCAGGGTAAAGGGCCGGGTTGTCGATGACAAGCTCGCTTCCATCGTTCAGGATAATGATGTAACGAACCGATGGCGCTGTCAAAATCAGGGACAGGTCATATTCACGTTCCAGTCGTTCCTGGACAACCTCCAGATGGAGCAGTCCCAGAAATCCGCACCGGAATCCGAAGCCAAGCGCCACGGATGAATCTTTTTCGTAGATCAGAGCGGCATCGTTGAGTTTCAATTTTTCGAGTGCTATGGCCAGATCCCCATACCCGTCCGACGCCACCGGATAGATGGATGAAAAGACAACTGGTTTGGCTTCTTTGAATCCGGGAAGGGCTGCATCGCAGGGATGGTCTCTCAGCGTAATGGTATCCCCGCAACGGGTGTCACTGACTGTTTTGATGCCGGCAATCAGATATCCCACCTGACCGGCAGACAGCGTCTTTTGGGGAACACGAACAATCTGGAATACTCCAATCTCCTCGACCTTGTAGACGACATTGTTGGACATGAACTTGATGCGGTCTCCCGGTTTGATGGTCCCCTGGAATAGTCGAAAATGAACAATGGTTCCCCTGAAAGGATCATAGTGAGAGTCAAAGATAAGACCCTTTAAGGGTGCCTCGGCATCTCCGGTGGGATGCGGCAGTTTATGGACGATGCTCTCGAGCAAGACATCGATGCCAAGGCCTTCTTTTGCCGAGGCCTGTATCGCGGTATCGGGATCAAGACCGAGGTCTTCTTCTATTTGCACCATAACCCTGCCGACATCGGCAGACGGCAGGTCTATTTTGTTGATAACGGGAATGATATTCAGATTGTGTTCCATGGCAAGATACAGATTTGCAAGGGTTTGGGCTTCGACGCCCTGGCTTGCGTCGATGAGCAGCAAGGCCCCCTCACAGGATGCCAGTGCTCTGGAAACTTCATATGTGAAATCTACGTGACCGGGTGTGTCGATGAGATTGAGATGATAGGTCATGCCGTCTTTGGCGGTGTAAGGCAGACAGATGGTCTGGCTTTTTATGGTAATTCCCCGCTCTCTTTCGATATCCATGGTGTCCAGGATTTGATCCTTGAAGTCCCGGTCCGAAATCATGTCTGTAAATTGAATGAATCGGTCGGACAGCGTGGATTTGCCATGGTCGATATGCGCGATAATACTGAAATTTCTAATATTTTTCATGTCACAATAAAAGTGCTATACGATTTTTGTCGGTTGACAGCCAATTTGTATCCAGATATTATACCAGGTTAATAAGAGGGTTATCCGGAAGCAGACTACTTACCAATTTTATTGTACCCATGTCAACCAGGCGTTCCATTGCCTGGTTCGACAGCAAAAAGGAAAGGGTTCTCGTGGAAGCGGACATACTGATCGTTGATGATGAAGAAGGCATCCGCCTGTCCATGCAGGAATTCGTGACTGTGTCCGGCTTCAGGACCATGACGGCTGAAAGCGCAGAAGAAGCCTTGGCGCTGCTTGCGGAACGTCGAGTCGATGTTGTTATTACGGATATCATGCTTCCGGGAATGGATGGCCTTGAACTCACGGACGTGATCAAGAAAGATTACGATATCGATGTTATCGTACTAACAGGATACTCGGGTGACTATTCGTATGAAGAAGCCATCAGCAAGGGCGCCAGTGACCTGGTATTCAAGCCGGTCCGATTCGAAGAACTGATTCTCAGATTGAAAAGGGTGCTGAAAGAGCGCAAGCTGACAAACGAACGCTTACAGATGCTCGAGAAACTGAAGAAGCTGTCCATTACAGACGGCCTCACCAGCCTATATAATTCAAGGCATTTCTACAACCAGCTCAAGGGGGAAGTCGACAGATCCACACGTTACAGCCACCCGCTTACCATGCTGCTTCTGGATATCGATCATTTCAAGGACTACAATGACCAGTACGGGCATCTGGAAGGAGACAAGGTCCTGTTACGACTCGGGCAGGTGATCAAGCTCCTGTTGCGGAAGATGGACTCGGCTTACCGTTACGGGGGGGAGGAATTTACCATCATCCTTCCCGAGACCGATAGCGAAGAGGCGCTTACCGTTGCCCAAAGGATTCGAAAAGCCGTCAAGGAAATTGTCTTTACCCCCGAGCCGGGAAAGAATGCATCCATTACCATCAGTATCGGTATGACTGCCTACAACCCGCCTGAAGACCTGGCCACCTTTATTCAAAGGGCAGACAGGGCCTTGTATGGTTCAAAAGAAGGCGGCCGGGACAAGGTGTCGGCATTTTTGGCACAGACCACCGAAGACTCCTAAGCTGTAAGCCATAAGTCATAAGCTCTAAGCAGCCTAAGGCTTACCGCTTATGGCTTAATGCTCAGTTTATTTAATAGTAACCCGAAGAAATAAATCCCCCCGCCCGCCTTTGGGCGTCAGTTTTCCCAGTGATTTGAGTTTGAGCTGTTTACCTTCCGTAATACCGGCCGGCACTGTTACATTGATGAGACGTTTCTGAAAGCCCCAGGGGATATTCACAATTTTTCTTGAACCGAGACGGGCCTCAAAGGGTGAGATTTCAAGGTTTCCGTAAAGATTGGGATCGTCGGCCGGGCCACCGGGCCGAATGACCTGCAGTCGGGAAGTTTTCTTTCTGGCGGTCATGGGGCTAATTTTTCTGGAAACGCCCGTGGAGGGCAGCTTCAGAGCCAGTTTCAAAAAGACGATACCGAACAAGAATCCACCGATATGGGCCCACCATGCGATGCCCGCACCCCCGCCATGACTGCCGGCCGCATTCAACAACTGCATCACAAACCAGAAGCCGATAAAGAAAAAGGCCGGAATTTCCACGAACCAGGGAAAAATGAGAATGGGAATCAGGGTCAGGATCCTGGATCGCGGATGGAGGACAAGATAGGCCCCCATGACACCGGAGATGGCACCACTGGCCCCGATGGTGGGAATTGTGGAATTCATGTTCAGCAGTAGATGAGATAATCCCGAAGCGAGACCGCACAGGAGATAGAACAATAGGTAGCGAAACGGTCCCAGGCGGTCTTCGACATTATCGCCAAATATGTAGAGAGACCACATATTTCCTAAAAGGTGCAGAAAACCCCCGTGAAGAAACATAAAGGAGAGAAAAGAAAAGACCTGCTGGAATGGTGTGAAATAGGCGCTGACATGCGAGACAGAATAACGGGCCGGAACCAGACCGTAGGTATAGACAAAACGATCCATTTCATTTCCCTGGGACATCTGGAGGAAAAACACCACCACATTGATACCGATAAGGAGTGTGTTGACCACCGGGAAGTTTCTGGAAGGGTTGATGTCTCGTAAAGGGATCATGGATTCGGTGTTCGCTAACTGGTTTTAGGTTTTACGTTTTAGGTTTTAGGTGGGTTACCGAAGGTGGAAAGCCCCAAAAAAAAGAATGAACATCGAACATCGAACGTCCAACATCGATGGACGCGTAAAAAGTCGAGTTTGGACGGTCTCGTAAAAAGTTCAAATTCAAGGCGCGCAAATTTTGTAATCATGAGGCGTACTTATCGTACGTTGAATGATTACGAAATGCAGCGCAACGCAGGAGTTGGACTTTTTACGAGACCGTCAACATCGAATGCTGAATTTGACACTGGAAGAAACCGATGTCGGTATTGAGCCGCAACAGCGTGCCTAACTAAATGTCTTGCCGGGGGTTTCTACGGCAGACTAAAAAACCAAGGGCTAAGGGCATATTCCTCGGCCCTCTGTATGTTTGTATGCTGGGTTGCTAGGGTGCTTGGAAGTTGTGCTGCTGCTCGCTAATAGCTGTTGGCTACCCTCGAACCCTTGTATCACCCTCGGACCCTTGGACCCTTAGTTTTATGTGATTCGCATACTGATGTCGACCGACCGTGCCCCATGCGTCAGGGCACCGATGGAGATAATGTCCACACCGGTGCCGGCCAGGTCCGGCAACTTGGCCTTGGTAACATTGCCAGATACCTCCACAAGGGCTGCATGCTGGATCACCGCTACCGCCTTCTTGATATCCGCCAGGGTCATGTTGTCCAGCATGATAACATCGACGCCCACCTTTAGGGCTTCCTCGACCTGGGCCAGGGTAGAGACTTCCACTTCGATTTTGACCAGGTGGGAAACAAGTTTCCGGATATGGGATATCGATGTGGCCACACCGCCGAAGGCGGCAATGTGGTTATCTTTGATGAGGACACCGTCATAGAGACCCATTCTGTGGTTGTGCGCTCCACCCACACGAACCGCATATTTTTCCAGAACACGCCACCCAGGTGTTGTCTTACGTGTGTCCACCAGCTGAACCGGGGAGCCCTCAAGCAATCGCACATGGGCGGCGACATTGGTAGCGATGCCTGAAAGACGCTGTAAAAAATTCAAGGCAGTTCTTTCGCCTTTTAGAAGGGCTGCCAGGTTTCCCTGGACCTGCGCCAGGGATGTACCGGTATCTGCTGAGTCTCCATCTGACAACAGGGCCTGAAATTCCATGTTGGTGTCAAGATGCTGAAAAACCTGTCTGGCGATATCCATCCCTGCCAGCACCATCGGTTCCTTGGCCATGAGTATGCCTCTGCCGGTCAGTTTTGGATCGATCAGATTGTCCGTGGTGATGTCGCCGGAACCGATGTCCTCGTTCAGGGCCGTTTGAATCAGTGCGTTGACGCTTTGTGTTAACATGCTTTACCCTCAGGTGTAAGTCTTGATCCTTTCAAGATTTGAATGCAGCCGGGTTTTTCTTTCCTGAAGCGTGTCGTGTTTTTCACGAACCTTTGCGACGATCTCCCCGGGAGCTTTGCTCAAAAAACTTTTATTGCCCAATTTGTTGGATACGGCCGACAACTCCTTATTCAATTTGGCAATCTCTTTTTCCAGGCGTTGCGCCTCATTTTCAAAATCGACAATGCCTTCAAGGGAGACAAAAATGGTGGCATCGCCCACAATGGCGGTTGCAGATGCTCTGGGTTTGTCACCGGGTGCTTCAATAGACAAGGCGTGGAGTCTGGCAAGATCTATAATCACGTCCTGTTGCTGTTGGATCATAGCGCGCATGGCCTCATCCGGGGACTGAAGCACCACGGCCAGGGATTTCGATGGTGAAATATTCATTTCCCCGCGGATATTTCGAACGGCGGTAATGATGTCCGTAATCACGGCCATGGCATTCTCGGCGTCTGGGTCACGTTTGATTGTTGTCTTTTCGTCCGCGTCGGACGGGTAGACGGCTTTCATGATGGAGCCATCTGTTCCTGGAAATTTGTGCCAGATTTCCTCGGTAACAAAGGGCATAAAAGGGTGAAGCAGGATCAGGGTGTCATGAAAGACACGCCACAGAACAGTCAAGGTGGTCTGCTTGCTTTCTTCGCCTTTTTTCCCATAGAGCGTAGGCTTGATGGTTTCCAGGTACCAGTCACAGAGTTCGTGCCAGACAAACTGATAAACCACACTGGCCGCATCATTGAACCGATACTGATCCAGGGCCTCCGCCACCGTGTCTGTTACCAGGCTGAGTCTCGAAAGGATCCATCGATCCGGGAGGGAAAGGGCTTGACTGGGCATGTCTGTGTGACTTTTGTCCAGGTGCATCAGGGAGAACCGGGCCGCATTCCAGAGTTTGTTCACAAAATGCCGATATCCTTCTACACGCTTTTCAGACATCTTGACATCGCGTCCCTGGGCGGCAAAGGCCGCCAGGGTAAACCTGAAGGCATCGGTGCCATATTGGTCGATGATATTCAAGGGATCGATGACGTTGCCCTTTGACTTGCTCATTTTTTTGCCATGTTCGTCCCGAACCAGCGCATGAACATACACATCCGTAAAGGGGATATCTTTCATGAAATGGATTCCCATCATCATCATTCTGGCCACCCAGAAAAAGAGGATATCAAAGCCCGTTATCAGCACCGAGGTGGGATAAAATGTTTTCAACAGGGGGGTCTGTTCCGGCCATCCCATGGTAGAGAAGGGCCAGAGCGCCGAGCTGAACCAGGTGTCCAGGACATCTGTTTCCCTGATCAGTTCTTTACTCCCGCAGGCGGGGCAGGTTTCCGGTGCTTCCATGGCAACCACCACCTTTTCGCAATTTTTGCAGGTCCAGGCAGGGATCTGGTGGCCCCACCAGATCTGCCTTGAGATACACCAGTCCTTGATGTTGTACATCCATTCGTAATAGGTTTTCTTCCATATCTCAGGAATGATCCGGGTTTTACCGGTGTCCACGGCAAGAATGGCTTTTTCAGCCAAAGGTTTTGCTTTGACAAACCACTGGCGGGACAGATTCGGTTCGACAATGGTCTTGCAGCGGTAGCAGTGCCCGACACTGTGTGGGTGGGCTTCTATTTTTTCTACCAGGCCTTCTGCCTGGAGTGCCTTTACAACGGCATCCCGGCATTCAAAACGGTCCATACCCTGGAAACGGCCGGCATCGGCTGTCATGAAACCGTCATCACCGATGACTTTGACACTCGGCAGCTTGTGTTTTTCACCGATGTCAAAGTCATTGGGATCGTGTGCCGGCGTAATTTTGAGGGCACCGGTTCCAAAGGACATGTCCACATAAGGATCCTTGATAATCGGAATGATCCGGTCCATGAGAGGTAGGATCACATTTTCATCTTCGATGTTTTGATAACGATCGTCTTCAGGGTTTACGGCTACGGCCGTGTCCCCCAGCATGGTTTCCGGCCGGGTGGTGGCAATGATGATGCTGCCACTCCCTTTTTCATATGGATAGCGGAAGTGGTAAAGGTGCCCGTCGATGTCTTCATGTTCCACCTCGAGATCACTCAGGGCGGTGTGGCAGCGATGACACCAGTTGATGATGTAGTCACCACGATAAATGAGCCCTTCTTCGTACAGTTGTACAAAGACCTTACGCACGGCAAGGGACAATCCTTCGTCCATGGTAAAGCGCTCCCTCTGCCAATCGCATGAAGCACCCAGACGTTTGAGCTGGTTGATGATGGCGCTACCGTACTCCTTGCGCCATTCCCATACGGATTCTATGAATTTTTCCCTGCCCACCTGGTGGCGATCCAGACCTTCGGCGGCCAGTTTTTTTTCGACCACATTCTGAGTGGCAATACCGGCATGATCCGTTCCGGGCATCCATAAAACATTGTCACCTCTCAGGCGTCTGTAGCGGCAGAGAATATCCTGCATGGTATTGTTCAATGCGTGTCCCATGTGGAGTACACCGGTGACATTGGGGGGCGGGATGACAATGGAATAACTCTGTTTGTCACTGGTTTCGTCAGCTGCAAAAAGATGATTTTCCTCCCAGTAGCGGTACCAGCGTTTTTCCACCTCACGGGGTTCATAACCTTTGTCGATTAAACGCGAACTCATGTAAGATTCCTTTTCAAAAGTGAAAAGGGGATTTATACCTCAATTGTTGCACGGGTTGGAGGCTTTCATAGGCAAGGCATTTAAGGGTAAAGGCGTATTCTTTTACTCCAAACCCTATTAACGTTGCATATGGATGCCTCCGACTCACCCCTCGAGTGAAATTTGATAAAGAGTCAAGTAATTCTCATCAAATTTCATGCAACTTTCAGGTAGTAATAATCCCCAAAGTGTATGTTCATAGGAGTTCTTCGTTCGCAACGAGAGAACTCGATTACATCGTTGTTTGTTTTCCTATGTATCTGTCCCTTGACCCAATGCTTTTTTAACCGCATTTTCAATGGCCTTGGCCAGGGGATTGTTCTCTTCCGCCAGCATTTCGGTAAGGGCTTGTTTTACGGCTGTCTCTAAGACGCCCGGAGCAATGCCCGATGCAAGGTTTTCGGTTGGTATTACATCTTCCGAGACGGCTTCCTGGCTCTTTTCCAGGGTTTCTCTTTCTATCTCCGAAGTGAGGTCGATACCAAGATGATCGACAAATTCGGTTTCAGATTCCGGTACTTCCCCCTCTTCGATGAATTCATCATTGTCTAAAAAGGTGTATGCGTCGGCATCGTTATCAAGGGCGTCCGCCTCGATGGATTCATCCGCTTGTGGTGTGCCCTCCTGGTCACTGGCACGTTCGGCGACGGGTTCATCGTTGAGGGTTGCCTGGATATCATCGATAAGCTCCAAAAGTTCCTTGTCTTCTTCATATCCCGCGGATGGCAATGCGACGGTTTCCTGAAAGCGTTCTTCCTGATCCGTTTCCATGTCCTCAACAGTTTCTGTCAGATCCATGTCTGCCTCATCAATATCGAAATCGTCCACAGCTTCGGCGGCATCAAAAATATCATCGCCGGTGTCCGGGTCAAGCTCCTGGGCAGTGTCTGCTGCTTCGATGCTGTCTTCCTCCATATCCTGGGCAGGAATTTCAACAGTATCTAATAGGCCCATGCCCTCGTCTTTGGCCATGGGTTCTGTCAGATCAATAACGTCATCGCCGGTGTCAGCGTCGGGCTCCAGGAAAGTATCCGCCGTTTCGACATTATCTTCCCCCGTATCCTGAGCGGGTATCTCAATCGTGTCTAAAAAGTCCGCGACCTCGTCTTCGGCAAGGTGTTCTGTCTGATCGCTAGCGTCATCAACGGTGTCAGGGTCAGGGCCCCAGGGAAAATCCGCCGGTTCGACGCTGTCTTCTACCATTTCCTTGAAGGGCACTTCAACCGTATCTACAAGTTCGAAAACCTCGTCTTCGGTCACGGGTTCTGTCAGATCGATGATATCGTCGTCGATGTCGGACGATTCTGCCTTTTGGGTGAGATCCAGGGCCCCATCCGCCTCTGCATCATCTGCAGCGACAATATCGGTGAGTTCCAGAACATCGTCTTCCAGTTCGTCCTCGTCGGTCACCACCTCGGTTAATTCCAGAACGTCCTCGTCGGCCAGGGACTCCTGGGCTTCTTCTGTAAGTTCTATAATTCCGTCATCAGATACCTCGACCATGTCCTCGAGTTCGATGATTTCTTCCTCAATATTTTCCGCGGGTATTTCAACCGTATCTAAAAGTTCGATGATATCATCGTCTTCGTCAGAAGAAAGTTCCTCTCTGTCTTGGTCTTGAGGATTGATGCCATCTTCTTCCGGAAAGAGATCGTTTTTATCTACCATGTCATCCCCCGTGTTTGGATCGAAAAATAGGCCGCTTGGACGGTCACCCATGGTGCAGGATTTTGATAAATTTTTCCCAAGGAACGTATCATAAGGCATATAGGGTGTCAATATATTTGATATTTTGGACAGTTATGATAAGTCAGTATGCATGCGGGTTTAAAGAGAGTGCAGAAGCCTGACTCAGGCAATTAATTGTTTCGTTTTTATCATTGTATTTTGAGATTTGGATATTGTTTGGTGCTTGTAATTTGGAGTTTTCAAGCACTGTCGTCTTGAGTTTTTAATTTAATTGGATCATCTCCAAAAAAGTTGATCCAAATTAAGGATTCAAGGATTCCTTGAACCCTTTCTCCCAAATAATTGGGAGAAGAACCATTTAATTGGGGCATGCTTATGAGACGTTTTTTTTGGCAGGACAAGGCAGGCATTGGTCAGGAAGGTATGATCAGCGGTACAGATGCACGGCATATCCGTAAGGTATTGCGCATGAAGCCTGGTGACACCCTGGTGGTTTTTGATGGTGCGGGTCATGATTATGAAGCAAAAATCAAGACCATCTCATCGGATCAGGTGATGGTTTCACCGGTCAAAAGAATTCATACCACCATGGACTCCCCCAGATCGATCACTTTTGCCCAGGCCATGCTGAAGGGCAAAAAAATGGATGTGCTGGCCCGGCAGATTACCGAGCTTGGCATCACGCGATGGGTCCCGTTTTTTTCCGAGCGTTCCATCCCGGTGGCGTCCAGGGCAAAACTGCCCGCACGGCTGGAACGGTGGCGAACCATTATCATAGAATCCGTTAAACAGTGTCAGCGGAGCTGGTTGACCGAACTGGACGATATCGTATCATTTGAAGAGGTCTTGGAGATGGGAAAATCGGATGATGTGAAATTGATTTTCTGGGAAGAAGAAACCCGTGCCCTGTATGAGGTTTTGAGCTCTGTACCGGATAGTTGTGAAAGGATTTTTGCCATTATAGGCCCGGAGGGTGGTTTTTCAGAGACCGAAGTAGAAAAGGCCGTCTCTTTTGGTTATCAAAGTGTCAGTCTGGGCTCCAGGATATTGAAAGCCGAGACCGCTGCCCTTTCCGTTTGTACCCTAATGCAGTACCTTTTTGGGGATATGGGGGGGATGAACATGTTGCCTCAACACAGGGATTGAGTCTGAAGGAATGTTTTAAACCCACCTCAGAAATATCTTGACAATTAATAGCCCCTTTAATATCTATACCAGTCTAATTGAGGTCATGCCGAGGTAGCTCAGTC